>NZ_JAAEDL010000089.1 GCF_018129005.1 Neoroseomonas eburnea | reverse complement strand
TGCGGATTTTAAGGACGGCTCGGCACGAGACAAGCACCGCTGCTGGTCCGCTTCCCTCAGGATTCCAGGGCGCTGATAACCCGCGCTTCGTTGTGCTCGTGAGGGGCAGTGCCTGGCTGAGTCGGCACGGCGCATCCGGCGTAGTTTGCCGATCCATTGGAGCACACGCGCCCGCGCCGTACGGCACTACGACGGCTTCGCCCACGATACGTCGCAATGACCCGGGGACCCCCAGGATGGTGGGCCGGATCTCGGGTTGGTTCTCGTACGATGGGCGCTCCCCAATCCCATCCCTTCGGCGGCTGCCCGGTTCCCCTGGCGGAGCCTCGGTCGCCGACCCTCCGTTGATGTCCAGTACGGCCGCATGGTCGTGGCGTGCGGTCCGCGCCACCTTCATCGCCATCGTAGGGATGCTGTCCGGCCCGTGCCGGGGCAGCCCTTTAAGGGCACACCTGCACAGCCCGAAAAACCCTTGTCCAAAGCCAACTGTGTGGTGGCAGTGACGATACCTGCTCGCACACCGTCGCACCGCACAGCAGGAAGGGCACAGAAAACGGGCGTCTCAGGCTGTGTGTGCAGTCCGCGCACGCCTCGTCCGCACACCCGCACAGGTCCATCAACAGGGGGCGCGACC
>NZ_JAAEDL010000088.1 GCF_018129005.1 Neoroseomonas eburnea | reverse complement strand
AGGTAGCGCACCCCGTTGCTCTCGGCTGGCGGGAATCGCCCGGCGCGGATGTTGACCTGGATGGAGGGGAGCAGCAGGAGCGGCGCGGCGAGCTGCGCGTCGCGCTGGGTGCGGAAGGCGACGAACTGGTCCTCGGTGACGCCGTCCTTGACATGGGGGTTGTGGGCGCGCTGCTCGGCGACGGAGGATTGCCAGGCGAAGCTGTCGCGGCCCGGCGCCTTGTAGTCGTGGCACATCCACAGCCGGGTCTGCGGCGGCAGCGCCAGCAGCTTCTTCATCGAGCGGTAGAGCACGCGCGCATCGCCGCCGGGGAAGTCGGCGCGCGCGGTGCCGTAGTCGTGCATGAACAGCGTGTCGCCGACGAAGACGTCGTCGCCCACCTTGTAGGCGATGCAGGCCGGGGTATGGCCGGGGGTGTGGATCACCTCGACCTCCAGCGAGCCGAGCGGGAAGCGCTCGCCATCGCGGAACAGGCGGTCGAAGTCGCCGCCGCCGGGCTTGACGTCGTCGGCGTGGAAGACAGGGCGGAAGATCGCCTGGACGTCGCGGATGTGCTCGCCGATGCCGATCGGCGCGCCGGTCTTCGCCTTGATGTAGGGCGCGGCGGTGAGATGGTCGGCATGGGCGTGGGTCTCGAGCACCCAGTCGATGGCGACGCCTTCCTCCGCCGCGGCGGCGAGGATGCGCTCGGCGAAGGCGACGTCGGCGGTGCCGGAGCGGTTGTCCCAGTCGAGCACCGGATCGATCACCGCGCCGCGCTTCGTCGCAGGATCCCACACCAGGTAGCTCACCGTGTTCGTCGGCTCGTCGAAGAAGGCGCGGATGGC
>NZ_JAAEDL010000087.1 GCF_018129005.1 Neoroseomonas eburnea | reverse complement strand
CTGACCTGACCCCCTAGAAGGGGTCCGCCGGTAATGTAGTCCGGCGGGTGCTTTGGGAGGGTCATCGATGGCGAAGAGGAAGGCGCATACGCCGGAGGAGATCGTGGCGAAGCTGCGCCAGGTGGAAGTCCTGGTGGGTCAGGGTAAGTCGGTGGCCGAGGGGGTGCGGTCGATCGGTGTGACGGAGCCGACGTATTACCGTTGGCGCACGGAGTTCGGCGGTCTGAAGCTTGACCAGGTGAAGCGTCTGAAAGAGCTGGAACGCGAGAATGCGCGGCTTCGCAAGGCGGTGTCGGACCTGACGCTCGACAACATCATCTTGAAGGAAGCCGCTTCGGGAAAATACTGAGCCCCGCGCGGCGGCGCTCCTGTGTCGAGCATGTGGTGCGCCAGGTTGGCGTCTCGGAGCGCAGGGCGTGCGCGGTGCTGGGGTAGCACCGATCGACGCAGCGGAAGGTGGCGCGGACTGCGGACGATGAAGCAGCTCTGACGGCCGATATCATCGAGCTGGCGAAGCGCTATGGGCGGTATGGCTACCGGCGGATCACAGCGCTGCTGAGGGATGCGGGCTGGGCAGTGAACCGGAAGAGGGTGGAGCGGATCTGGCGTCGGGAGGGCCTGAAGGTGCCGCAGCGGCAGCCGAAACGCGGCAGGCTGTGGCTCAATGGCGGGTCCTGCGTTCGTCTGCGGCCGGAGCGGCCTAACCACGTCTGGGCCTACGACTTCGTTGAGGACCGTACGCGGGACGGGCGGAAGGTCCGGATGCTGTGCGTGGTGGACGAGTTCACGCGCGAGGCGCTGGCGATCAGGGTGGCGCGCAGGCTCTCCTCGTCGGACGTGATAGACGTCCTGGCCGACCTGTTCATAGCGCGCGGAGCGCCGACACACATTCGGTCGGACAACGGGCCGGAGTTCGCGGCGACCGCGGTGAAGGGCTGGATCCATGGCGTGGGAGCAAAGACGGCGTTC
>NZ_JAAEDL010000086.1 GCF_018129005.1 Neoroseomonas eburnea | reverse complement strand
ATCCGCCTGCCCTTTCGCGTCGATTCCGACCTGGTCGAGGCGCGCTTCGCCGACGGCGTGCTGCGCATCGCCGTCCGTCGCCCCGAGGCCGATCGCCCGCGGCGCATCGAGATCAAGGCTGGCTGAAAGGAGGATCGCCCCATGAGCACCGAACTGACCGCCACCCCTGCCCAGACCCCGGCCGCGCCCGAGACGACCCGCGGCGTTCCAGTCTGGCGCCCCCTGACCGACGTGGTCGAGACGCGCGACGGCCCGATGCTGGTGCTGGAAATGCCGGGCGTCGCGCCCGAGGATGTGGAAGTCACGCTCGAGAAGCGGGTGCTGACCGTGCGCGGTCGCGGCCGCAACCCGCAGCCCGAGAACCTGCGCCCCGCGCACCTCGAATACGAGCCGGGCGATTACGAGCGCGCCTTCGCTCTGTCCGAGGATTTCGACGCTGAGCGGATCGAGGCCGTGATGCGAAACGGCGTGCTGACGCTCAGCCTGCCGCGTGCGGCTGAGGCCCAGCCGCGCACGATCCGCGTCAAGGCCGCCTGAACCAAGAAGGAGGAACCGACATGCAGATCAAGGACCTTATCCCCTGGGCTCGCAAGGGCGATGCGCCCGAGGCCAAGGCCGCCGAACCGAACGCCATCGCCTCACTGCAGAGGGAGATGAACCAGGTGTTCGAGAACTTCTGGAACCGCTTCGGCAAGCTCGACTGGCCCTGGGGCCAGAGCGAGGCGAAGTCGGACGTGGTGCAGACCGACAATGCGGTGGAGATCTCCATCGAACTGCCGGGGATGGAGATGAAGGACATCGAGGTGGCGGTCGCCGACGACATGCTGACGGTCAAGGGCGAGAAGCGCATCGAGCGGCAGGAGGAGAAGAAGGGCTACTACCTCTCCGAGCGCAGCTACGGCTCGATCTACCGCGCCGTGCCGCTGCCGCCCGGGGTGGATGGCAGCAAGGCCGAGGCGAGCTTCAAGAACGGCGTGCTGACCATCCGCCTGCCGCAGACGCCCGAGGCGCAGGCCAAGGTCAAGCGGAT
>NZ_JAAEDL010000085.1 GCF_018129005.1 Neoroseomonas eburnea | reverse complement strand
CAGCCGCCCCGACAGGTAGCGGTCGCGCAGATACTGCCAGACCTTCTCGATGGCGTTCAGCTCGGGCGAGTAGGGCGGCAGGTGGACGAGGGTGATGTTCGGCGGCACGCGCAGGTCGTTCGCGGTGTGCCAGCCGGCGTTGTCGATCAGCATCGCCGCGTGCGTGCCAGCCGGCAGTTGCGAGGCGACCTCCTCGATCAGCAGGTTCATCGCCGTGACCGAGACGTGCGTCAGCACCAGCGCGGCGCCGGTGTCGCGCGCCGGGCAAACGGCGCCGAAGATGTAGGCCGAGCGGTAGCGCTGGTCCTTCACCATCCTCGGCCGCATGCCTCGCTGGAACCAGCGGCGGACCATCCGGCCCTTCTGGCCTACGCGGGCCTCGTCCTGGAACCAGACCTCGATGCGCTCGGCTTCGGGGTGGTCGGCCGCAATCTGCGCGAGGGCTGCGGCGAAGCCCTTTTTTTGAATGCCTCCTGGGCGGCCCGGTCCGTCTCGGCGTGCCGCGGCCGTGGTGTCTGCCAGGACAGGTCGAGGTCGTGCATCAGCCGGCCCATCCCGGTCTCGCCATAGGTCACGCCGAAGCGCTCCCGCACGATCCGGCACAGGTCGACCAGCCGCCAGGTCGAGACACCATCCACTTCCGGGTCCGGCCCCTGCAGCACGATCGCCTTCAGCGTCGCCTGCTGGCCCTCGGTCAGCCGGCAGGGCCGGCCGTCGCCCCAATGGTCCGACAGTCCGGCAGCACCGCCACGGTTGTAGCGGATCACCCAGTCCCGCAGCGTCTGACGATCCATCCCCGCGATCCGCGCCGCCGCCTCCCGGCTCATGCCCTCCAGCGCCGCGGCGATCGCCAATAGCCGTCGCGCCACGCGCGGGTCGTCCTCGGTCTTGGCAAGCCGCCGAAGCTCACTCGGCGGCACATCCTCCCGGATCATCAGCGCCCGCATGGTCCGCTCCTCGAAGCCATGCCCGCCGATGAATCATGTCCGGCCGCGTCGGATCAACCCAAAGAGTCCGCCCTTTGTGCGCCGGGTAT
>NZ_JAAEDL010000084.1 GCF_018129005.1 Neoroseomonas eburnea | reverse complement strand
GCAGAAAGGGGCGCCTTTCGGCGCCCCTTCCCGTGTGGACCTTGCGCGGAAGCGCAGGATCAGCGGAGGACGATTTCCACGCGCCGGTTCTGCGGCTCGCGGACGTTGTCCGGGGTCGGCACCAGCAGCTGGGTCTGGCCGAAGCCGCGGGCGACGATCTCGTTGCGCGGCACGCCCAGGCGGACCAGCTCGGCGGCGACCGCGTTGGCGCGGCGGACCGACAGGCCCTGGTTGTACTGGGCCGAACCGGAGGTGTCGGTGTGGCCGTTGACTTCGATGCGGGTCACCGCCTGGCGGGTGCGGGCCTGGGCGGCCTCACCGATGATCTGGCGCGCGCGCTGCGTCAGGTCGGCGCGGTTCCAGTCGAAGAACACCAGGAAGGTGCGTGCCGGCGCCGGCGCCGCGGCGACCGGGGCCGCCGGGGCCGCGGTGCGGCCGAAGTTGTAGCGCACGCCGAACAGCAGCGAGTGGTTCAGGTTGTCGACGTCGAACTCGACCGTCTGCCGGTCGCGGTAGGTCACGCCGCCCACCGTGGCATTGCCGTTCACGCGGCCGTCGATGGTCGCGCCGGTGGTGCCGAAGAAGCGGTATTCGGCGGTCAGCGCCAGGCCCGGCACGGACTCGATCGGGAAGCCGATGCCGACGATGCCCTGGTAGGCGAAGGCGCCCTCGGTGCCGCCGAGCGTCGCCGAGGCGGTGTCGCCGTTGGCCGCGCGCACACGGAAGCCGACATCGTCGATGTCCTGCCACGCGTAACCGATACCGGCGCCGACATACGGCATCACCGGGCCGAGGCGGAAGTCGTACAGGGCGTTGAACATCAGCCCGTAGGTCGTCGAGGAGCCGCTGGTGCCCGGCAGGCGGCCGACGCCGTTGACCTTGATGTTGTCGACGTCGTTGCTGCGGTAGCTGCCCTCGAGTTCAAGGCGCAGGCCGTTGCCGAAGCCGTAGCCGACGCTCAGCACACCGACCCAGCCCCACTCGAACCCGACGTCGACGCCGTCGCTGTCCGTGCCCATGAGGTAGTTGCCGCCGAGGCCGGCACCCACGTACACGCCCTGGACCCGCGGGTCCCAGCTCTGCGCCTGCGCGGCCATCGGCAGCGACAGCAGCGTCGCGGC
>NZ_JAAEDL010000083.1 GCF_018129005.1 Neoroseomonas eburnea | reverse complement strand
GAGACCTCTGCGAAACGCCTTGGTGAGTGGATGATGGGGTGATTCGCTGAGCCTCGTGAAGGCTGAGGCGAGGCATCGATGGGTCAGCGACGGATCGGACAGGGGAGCCTGGCGGAGGCGCTGCTGCGGGCGGGTGCCGGGTCGAACCGCCGGCTGGAGCGCATCGCCGGCCTGATCGACTGGGCGCCGATGGAGCGCCTGCTCGCCCCGCTGCGCGCGCCGACGGGGCGGCCCGGCTACCCGCCGCTGGCGCTGTTCCGTGCGCTGCTGCTGGCGCAGTGGTACCAGCTTTCCGATCCTGGCCTCGAGGAGGCGCTGGCCGACCGGCTGTCGTTCCGCCGCTTCTGCGGCTTCGGCCTGGATGACGGCACGCCGGACGAGACCACGCTGTGCCGGTTCCGTGGCGCGCTCGCCGAGCGCGGCCTGGCCGGGGCGCTGTTCGCCGAGCTGAACCGCCAGCTCGACGCCCGCGGCCTGGTTCTGAAGGCGGGCACGCTGATCGACGCCACACTGGTCGAGGCCGCCGTCGCCCGCCCGCCGCTCAGCGAGGGCGAAGTCTCCACCAAGGACCCGCAGGCCGGCTTCACGCGGCGCGGCCAGCGCAGCTTCTTCGGCTTCAAGGCGCATGTCGCGGTCGATCTCGGCTCGGACCTGATCCGCGACGCCGTGCTGACCGGCGCCGATGTGGGCGACAGCCTCGCCGCCGACGGGCTCATCCAGGGCGACGAGGCGGCGGTGTTCATGGACAAGGCCTATGACAGCGCGCCCCGGCGCGAGGCGCTGGCCGAGGCCGGCATCGCCGACGGCATCATGCATCGCGGCCATGCGCGCCGCCCGCTCACCGCCTGGCAGCGCTGGATGAACACGGCGCTGGCGCCGATCCGCGGCCAGGTCGAACGCACCTTCGGCACGCTCAAGCGCAGCTACGGCTGGCGCCGGGTCCGCTATCGCGGCCTGCTGCGCAACGGCGCCCATCTGCACCTGCTCTGCACGGCCATGAACCTCCGTCGTGCCGAACGCCTCCTCGCCTGACAGGAGAGGTGCGTCCGACCCACGACTGCCGCGGCGCAAAACCCATCGCCAACGCCCGTTCCAGCCCGCTCCCACACCTCCAACAAACGATCAGGCGCGTTTCGCAGAGATCTCC
>NZ_JAAEDL010000082.1 GCF_018129005.1 Neoroseomonas eburnea | reverse complement strand
GCGAACGCGCCGCCGCCGAACAGGCTGCACGCGAGGCCGCCGCGCGCGAGGCCGCAGCGCGCGAAGCCGCTGCACGCGAAGCCGCCGCACGCGAAGCCGCAGCGCGCGAGCAGGCGGCCCGCGAACAGGCTGCGCGCGACGCCGCCGCGCGCGAACAGGCCGCACGCGAACAGGCTGCGCGCGATCAAGCGGCGCGCGACCAGGCCGCACGCGACCAGGCGGCGCGCGAACAAGCGGCGCGCGATCAAGCGGCGCGCGACCAGGCCGCACGCGACCAGGCGGCGCGCGATCAAGCGGCGCGCGACCAGGCGGCGCGCGACCAGCAGCCCCCACCCGGCCGGCTCGATCTGCGCGCCTCCGCACAGGCGCTTGCCGTCGGCACGCCCTGCTCACTCATCGCCTGGGCAGCGAGCGACCGGACCATGACGCTCTCCGGCGTCGTGCGGCGTGGCGACGACGCGCTCGTGCGCCAAGGTCTCGCCGAGCGCGGCGTGCCCGAGGACGCCACGCGGCTGATGCTGACCTCCTTCGATGGCGCCTATTGCCCGGCACTCGACCTCCTGCGGCCCATGCTGGGACCGGCCGGGGCGGCACCCTCGGTCGATGTCGTCGGCCGCCTGCCGCTGCAGAAGGGCGAGCTGATGCGCCTCGACGTGCAGATGCCCGATTGGCCGGCGCATCTCTACGTCGCCTATTTCATGCAGTCCGGGCAGGTGGCGAACCTCGTGCCCTCCGCCCTGCAGGCCGCAGGGGCGAGGGTACGGCTCGGCGAGCCGCAGGGATCCTTCACCGGCTGGGAGGTGGATGAACCCTTCGGCACCGACCTTGCCGTCGTCATCGCATCCGACCGGCCGCTCTTCGGCACGTCGCGACCAGTGGTGGAAGCGCAGGACGCCTATGTCTCCGCCCTGGCGGCGGCGCTGCGGAGTGCGCGGGCCAGCGGCACGCGCGTCGTGGTGCGGCCGGTGGTGGTGGAGACGGTCGCGCGGCGCTGATCCGCCGGCAGAATGCCGCGCAGGCCGCGGCTTCGGATGCTGCGCAAGGCGGGGCGCCTCATACGAGCGGCACGAGTTCCTGACTCGTGCCGAGGCTGCGAATGCGGCCCGCCGGGGTCCGGCGAAGCCGAGCAAACCGGAGGTTTGCGCCCGGCGTCTGATACCAATGGCCCGTTTGCCTGACCTGT
>NZ_JAAEDL010000081.1 GCF_018129005.1 Neoroseomonas eburnea | reverse complement strand
CGCCCCGTCCCGTCGCTGCCCCGCTGCCGCCGCCCGCCGCGCCGATCGGCGCCGCCGCCGTGCCGGCGGCGCGCGCCACCGGCTCCGCCTGGAACTGGTGGCTGCTGCCGGTCGGCGTGCTGGTGGCGCTCGCCTTCCTCGGGCTCGGCTTCTGGCTCGGCTGGCAGTTGATCTCGGAGCGCATTTCGCAGCAGCGGCTGGTCGCGCATGTCGCCGACGAAGGCCGCATCGCCGAACAGGTCACCCGCCAGCGCGAGACCAACGACGCGCTGCGGCGGGAGATCGACCAGGCGCGTGCCGCGCTCGCCGGCGATGTCTGCCGGCCGGGCGATTTCGGCCTCTCGCCGCTGACGCCGCCGCAGATCACGCCGATGCAGCCCTCCTCCCTGCCGCCGACGCCGCAGGGGCAGCAGGCCTTCCAGGGCACGCTGATCGAGTTGCTCGACCAGGCGACGGTGCTGGTGCTCGGGCCGCTGGCGAACGGGCAGGGGGTGGGTACCGGCACGGGCTTCGTCGTCGCGCCGGGCGTCATCGTCACCAATGCGCATGTCGTCGCGAGCATCGATCCCGCGCGCGTCTACGTGGTCAATCGCCGCCTCGGGCGGCCGGTGACGGTGCAGGTCGCGGCGCAGACGCCGGACCCGCAACCGGGCCGGCCGGATTTCGCGCTGCTGCGCCTGCCGGCGGACGCTCCGGCGCTCAACCCGCTCGGCCTGACACGGGTGGCGAGCCGGCTCGACCCCGTGATCGCTGCCGGCTTCCCGCAGGCGATCATGCAGACGGATGCGAATTTCCGCGCGCTGCTCGACGGCAATGCGCAGGCCATTCCGGAACTCGCGGTGACGGACGGGCTGGTCAGCGCGGTGCAGAACCTGCCCTCTGGCCTGACGGTGATGCCGCATACGGCGGCGATCAGCCGCGGCAATTCCGGCGGTCCGCTGGTGGACCGCTGCGGCCGCGTCGTCGGCGTGAACACCTTCGGCTTCTTCAACGCGGAGCAGGGGGAACGCGTCTCCTACGCGCAGAAGGTGGAGGCGGTGCTGGCCTTCCTGGCGGCCAATGGCGTGACGGTGGCCGAGCTGACCGGCGCCTGCCAGCCGGCGCCGGTGGCGGCTCCGGCGACGCCCGGGGCGCCGGCGGCCCCGGCCGCCCCCCCGGCCTTGCCGGGCGGAGCCCCGTCGCCGGCGACACCC
>NZ_JAAEDL010000080.1 GCF_018129005.1 Neoroseomonas eburnea | reverse complement strand
ACAGGGGACGAGGAATGGTTTGACCGGGGTGCCGGGCTTTCGAAGGATGGAAGCCCATGGCGAGACACCGGTCCCACAGCGTCGAGTTCAAGCGCCAGGTTGCGCAGGAATACCTGGGCGGCGAGACCCTCCACGGGCTCGCCCGCCGTCACGACATCTCCCGCAACCTCGTCCGCGTCTGGGTCGAGAAATACGAGGCTGGTGCCTTCGACGAGGACGCGAACGCGGCGGACCTGCTCCAGGCCTACGAGGCGCGGATCGCCGCGCTCGAGCGCCTGGTGGGCAAGCAGGCGCTGGAGCTCGAGTTTCTAAAGGGGGCGCTGCGCTCCGGAGCCACGCCGAGAAACAGGCCTACGTCCGCCATCACCGGCCCCGCGGTCTCTCCGTCGCCCAAGGCTGCCGGCTGATGGGGATCGCCCGCTCCACGGTCTACGGCCCGCCGCCGGTCGAGACCGATGACACGGCCCTCGTCGAGGCTATCTCGGCCATCACCGGCGAGTTCGAGGCGTATGGCTGGCGTCGCGTGCGGGCCGCGCTGCGGCAGCAGGGGATCGTCGCAAATCACAAGAAGATCCGGCGCCTCATGCGGGAGCACGACCTGCAGCCCCGGATGCGCCGCCGCCACGTCGTTACGACCGACAGCGCGCACGACGGCCCGATCTTTCCGAACCTCGCACGCGACTTCGAACCAGGGGGACCGGACCAGCTCTGGCTCGTCGACATCACCTACGTCGCGGTCCGGAGCGGCTTCGCCTACGTGGCCATCGTCCTCGACGCCTGGTCCCGGCGCGTCATCGGCTACGCGATCGGGCGCTCCATCGATGTCCGCCTCACCCTTGGCGCCCTGCGCGCCGCCCTCGAATGCCGACGTCCACCACCCGGATGCATTCACCATGGCGATCGTGGCTCGCAGTACGCTGCAGGGAAATACCGCGAGCTGCTCACCGAGGCTGGCCTCGTCGGCTCGATGGGTCGCCGCGGCAACCCTTACGACAACGCCCGCGCCGAGAGCTTCATGAAGACGCTGAAGGTCGAGGGCGTCTACCCGATGGCCTACGAGACCTTCGAGGACGTCGTGACGGAGCTGCCGCGGTTCATCGAGGAGGTCTACAACCAAAAGCGCCTGCACTCGGCCCTCGGCTATCTCAGCCCCGTGCAGTTCGAGGAGCAACACGCCCGGCCGCCGGTCAAATCAGCCGCCTGAACCTGTCCGCCTCCAGGGGCCCACTCCA
>NZ_JAAEDL010000079.1 GCF_018129005.1 Neoroseomonas eburnea | reverse complement strand
CATAGCATGTGTGGATGGCCCCCGGGCTTCAAGGGCGGTGGATGGCAATCTGATGCAGCGGGTTGCCTGCGGTCATGTGTCCGGCCTGTTGTGCGGTCGGCATGACCGCTGGCCCTGATGGGTTCCGCGGGTTCGGTCCTTAACAATCTCGCGGGCTCGAAGCCCCCGCTATGATCCAGGTTTGCCCAACCCGTCGGTGCAACCGACTACGCCATCATGCTCCTCTGCCTTCGCTGGCCCCCGGCCGGCAGTCGCCGCCTAAGCGGCGACTGCGACTCCGTATTGCGTCCGCCGGGCCATGAGCGCCCAGGCGATACGCGCCATCTTGTTCGCCAACGCGACCACCACGACCATGCGCGGGCGTCGCGCCATCATGCCCTGGACCCAGGGGTTGGCCTTGACCTCCTTCGAGCACAGGAGCGCCGCCTGCGCACCGATGATCAGCAGGCGTCGCACATGTTCGTTGCCTTGCTTGCTGATCTTCCCGAGGCGGGCTTTGCCCCCGGACGAGTTCTGCCGCGGGACCAAGCCAAGCCACGCCGCAAACTCGCGCCCGCCTCGGAACACCGAAGGATCCGGGACCGTCGCAGCGATAGCCGTCGCGGTCATGGTCCCAACGCCGGGGATGCTGGCCAGCCGCCGGCTGGTCTCATTGTTCTTGTGCCAGCTGACGATGCGCCGATCGACCTCGGCAATCTGCTCATCAACGGCATCGAGCTGCTCTGTGAGCACGCCGATGAGCTGGCGCGCGAGGTCGGGCACCCCGCCGGCCTCGAGCGAGGCGAGCAGCCGCACGATGTTCTGCGGACCCTTTGCCTCGATCACGCCGAACTCCGCGGCATGCGCTCGGATCGCGCTGATCAACTGGACCCTCTGTCGCACCAACAGGTCGCGCACCCGATGCAACATCAGAGCCGCCTGCTGCATCTCGTCCTTGAGCGGGACGAAGCGCATGGACGGGCGGGCAACCGCCTCGCAGATCGCCGCCGCATCTGCAGCGTCATTCTTGCTCCGGCGCACATAGGGCTTGACGTATTGCGGCGGGATCAGCCGTACGTCGTGCCCGAGGGACCTTATCTCCCGACCCCAGTAGTGGGCCGTCGGGCACGCCTCGATGCCAACCAGGCAGGGCTTCAGCCCGGCGAAGAACTCGAGCATCTGGCTCCGACGCAGCCGCTTTGTGACGCTCACCGCGCCGGAGGCGTCCACCCCGTGCACCTGGAAGATGTGCTTGGCCAGATCCAGGCCGATCGTCTTAACCTCCATGGCGGATGGCTCCCGTTCGCTGACTGCTGACAGCCGCCAGCTTGGCACCAAGATGCCGGTAGGGGGCCATCCACCCCAACAATTCCGCGC
>NZ_JAAEDL010000078.1 GCF_018129005.1 Neoroseomonas eburnea | reverse complement strand
GAGGGGCTCTGCCCCATAGGCGCGAATCTGATCCGCTTGCATCGGCTCGGGGCGGTGTGATTCTGGGTGTGGATGACACGCCGCCACCTATGTGATGCCCGCTGGTCTTCGCTGCTGCGTCATGTCTCCGGGCTGGTTGATCTGGATGGGACGGCGCGGCGCTTCGGCGCTGTGCAGCGCGTGCGCAGGCTGGGTCGGGCGGAGGATCTGCTGCGGCTTGCGCTGCTCTACGGCCCCGGTGGTCTGTCGCTGCGCGGCAGCGCCGAGGCGGCCTGTGCGCTCGGCATGGCCGAGACGCTGAGCGGCAAGGCGGTGCTCGGGCGGCTGCGGCGGATGGGCGACTGGCTGGATCACATCCTGCGCGCGCTGCTCGATGACATCGGTGTCGCGCTGGGGGGCGAACTCGCGCTGGTCGATGGCACGCTGGTCTATTCCTGCGGCCCCGGCCGGCCCGGCTTTCGCGTCCACGCCCTGTATGAACCAGCACTCGGGCGCTTCACCGATTTCCGCGTGACCACCGATCGCGTGCGCGAGGCGGCGACGAACACTCGCCTGGCACCCGCGCGCACCATGCTGTTCGACCGCGGCTTCGCCCGCGTGCGCGACATCGCCGCCGTGCTCGGGGCCGGCTCCGACATGGTCACCCGCATCGGCTGGCGCTCGATGAAGCTGTTCGACCAGGCGGCACAGCGCCTTGACGTGATGGCGCTGCTGCCCAGCGGCGATGCGCCATGCGAGCGGCAGGTGCACATCGCAGGCGTGGCGGCCCCGCTGCGCCTGGTGGTGCAGCGCCTGCCGCCGGCGCAGGCGGCGAGCCAGGCGAGGCGCACACGCCGGCGCGCCAGCAAGAACTGCCAGCGGCCGGATGCGCGGACCGAACGTGCGGCAGGCTACCTGATGCTGCTGACCTCGCTGCCGGCCGAGCGGGCCGATGCGGCGCAGGTGGTGGACCTCTATCGCGCGCGCTGGCAGGTGGAACTCGGCTTCAAGCGGCTCAAGAGTTTGGGCGCGCTGGACAGCCTGCGCGCCGCCAATCCGGCCCTGGCGCGAACATGGCTGTTGGCGCACTCGATCGCCGCCGTGCTGACGGAAGAACTGGCCAGCCGCCTGGCCGGCTTTTCCCCCCAGCGCCGCAGCATCGAACAGGCGCCGGCGCAACTCATCAGCGCCTGAGCCAGCAACCGCCGCTCGCCTACTCTGGGCCGCATGGCGGCACGCATGGCTCTGCATTCAGCACGCCATCCGCCCACCGCCAACCCTGTCGCAGCGCACCTCCCGCCGATGGCGCCGCATCATGGCCGAGGCCCATCGACCGCGACCTTCCCAGGCGCAATCACTCCGCCCATAGCACCGTATCTTCGCGCCTATGGGGCGGCGCCCCTCTCGGAACCTCACCCCGCCAGGGTGCGGTGCACCCCGGACCGGCCGCTACCTGGTGCCGGGCAGATTGCCGCGCCGGCGCGGGGAAGTACGCTGCGGCCACGACGCCCGGAAGGAAATCCGGCCTTCGAGCGTGGCGCTTCCTTGGTTGCCGCG
>NZ_JAAEDL010000077.1 GCF_018129005.1 Neoroseomonas eburnea | reverse complement strand
CTGGGCCGGGCACCGTCCGAGGCCTGGTTACGGCCGTCACGTAATATTCACCCGGCGCACAGTCTTTTTGATTATGCTGGAAGCATGGATGAAAACCATGCCGCCGCCGCGTTCACTGCCCTGGGCCAAGCCACCCGCCTTGACGTGATGCGAGCCCTGCTGCTCGCGGGCCCATCGGGCATTCCGGCCGGCGACCTCGCCGAGCGTTTGCGCGTCCCGCCCTCGACCCTGTCATTCCATCTCCGCGCCCTGGAAGGTGCCGGCCTGGTCGCCGCAACACGGCAGGGGCGCAACCTCATCTACGCGGCACAGCTCGCCGTCCTGCGCAGCCTCATCGCATTCCTCGCGGACGCCTGCTGCGGCGGCGAACCCGAGCGCTGCGGCGACCTGCACCGATTGCTCGATACCCCCCTGGAGAGATCCGCGATGACCGCGCCGCCCACGGTGTTCAACGTGCTGTTCCTCTGCACCCACAATTCGGCCCGGTCGATCATGGGCGAGGCCATCCTGTCGAAGATCGGACGCGACCACTTCCGTGCCTTCTCCGCCGGTTCCAGCCCGTTCGAGAACGGGCCGCTGCCGGAGGTCATCTCCCAACTCAAGGCGCTGGGCCACGACGTCTCCGGCCTCCGCTCGAAATCCTGGGACGAGTTCACCGGGCCGGACGCGCCGCGGATGGATTTCGTCATCGCGCTCTGCGAGACGCTGGCCGGGCAGGTGTGCCCCGACTTCGGCGAGACGACGGTCACGGCGGCCTGGCCGCTGCCGGACCCGGCGAAGTTCACCGGCAACGCCGCCGAGCGGGCGACACTGCTCAACGAGCTCTACGCCGCGCTGCGGCGCCGGCTCGAGATCTTCGTCAGCCTGCCCTTCGCGACGCTCGACAGGATGGCCCTGAAGGCAAGGCTGGACGACCTCGCGCAGCCGCACGCGCTCGCACGCTGATGCCGGCAGGAGAGGACGCAAGAATGAGGGTCGGCATCAACGGCATGGGGCGCATCGGGCGGCTTGCCCTGCGCGCCGCGATGGGCGCTGCCGAGCGGGCGGAGGACGACCCGCGCCGGGCGAATCGCCTCGACGTCGTGCATCTGAACGAGATCAAGGGCGGGGCACCGGCCATCGCGCATCTGCTGCAGTTCGACAGCGTGCAGGGCCGCTGGCGCGCGCCGATCGAGGCGGAGGACAATACCGCCATCGCCATCGGCAACCGCCGCCTGACCTACAGCGAGCACGCCAAGCCCGCCGAGATCCCCTGGGGCGATCTCGGCGTCGATCTCGTGCTGGAATGCACGGGGAAGTTCCTGTCGCCAGAGACGCTGCAGGGCCATCTCGACCGTGGCGCGAAGCGGGTGATCGTCGCCGCACCCGTGAAGTTCGACAGCGTGCTGAACGTCGTCGTCGGCGTGAACCAGGCGCTCTACGATCCGGCGCGGCACCCGATCGTCACCGCGGCGTCCTGCACCACCAACTGCCTGGCGCCGGTGGTGAAGGTGGTGCACGAGGCGATCGGCATCCGCCATGGCCAGATCACCACCATCCATGACCCGACCAACACCAACGTCGTCGTCGATGCGCCGCACAAGGATCTGCGGCGTGCGCGCTCGGCCA
>NZ_JAAEDL010000076.1 GCF_018129005.1 Neoroseomonas eburnea | reverse complement strand
TGCCGCGGCGCAAAACCCATCGCCAACGCCCGTTCCAGCCCGCTCCCACACCTCCAACAAACGATCAGGCGCGTTTCGCAGAGATCTCCTTCGATCGCCGCCGCGCGTCCCATCCCGCTCAGGCCGGGGCCAACACCACCCGGTCCCGCCCGGCCGCCTTCGCCGCGTAGAGCGCCCGGTCCGCCGCCGCCAACGCGGCCTCCAGCGACGTCGCGACGTCGCCTGTCGGCGCCAGCTCGGCGACCCCCGCCGAAGCCGTCACCGCCTCGCCGGGGCCGGCCGGATGAGGCACTTCCAACCGTTGCGCGGCGCGCAGCCGTTCGGCGACCGCCGCGGCCCCGGCGGCATCCAGCCCTGGGCACAGCACGGCGAATTCCTCCCCGCCGAGCCGCCCGACGATGTCGCCTGCGCGCAGGTGCCGCCGGAGAACACCGGCCATGCCGGCCAGGACGGCATCGCCGGCCGCATGCCCGTGGCCGTCGTTGATCGCCTTGAAGCGATCGAGATCGAAGACGATCATCGCCGCGGGCATGTCCTGTCGTCGGCAGAGCGACACCGCGGTCTCCGCGGCGGCGGAGAAGCCGCGCCGGTTGGCGAGACCGGTCAGCGGGTCCGTCACCGCGGCGCGCGCGAGCTGGGCCATGATCGCGTCGCGTTCCGCCATCATTTCGAGCGCAGCCAGGACCAGCAGCGGCACCGCCGCGTCGAAGGTCAGCCACAGCCAGGTGCCGATGTTGATCGGATCGCCCTGGCGGACGATGGTATTGTCCCAGGCGTCGAAGGCGATCAGCACGATGCCGAGGACCAGCACGGCAAGCAGTTGCCGCAGCACCAGCTTGCCCGTCCCCGGCCCCGCAGCGCGGTAGCGCGCGACAGCGACGACCATCGCCCAGACGCAGAGCATGCCGATGCCGAGCCGCGCCGCGAGGAAGGCCTGATCAGCGAAGGTCATCGGGGCCGTCCGCTCACCTGTCGGTCAGCCGCAACTCGATCCGCCTGTTGCGGGCGAAGGCCGCCGGACCGTCGCCGGCGTCGATCGGCTGCGTGTCGCCGAAGGAGGCCGCGGCGACGCGGTTCGCCGGCAGCCCTTCCGCGATCAGCAGCTGCGCCACCGCGATGGCGCGCGCGGCGGCGAGTTCCCAGTTGCTCGCGAAGCGCTGGCTGCGGATCGGCGTGCGGTCGGCATGCCCGTCCACGCGCAGCACCCAGGCCACGTCCTGCGGGATCTGCGGCGCGATCTCCAGCAGCACGCGGGCGAGGTCGCGCACCTGCCGCCGACCTTCGTCCGACAGTTCCGCCGAGGCCGGCCCGAACAGCACCTCCCCCTGGAAGACGAAGCGGTCGCCGACGATGCGCACCTCCGGCCGCTCGCCGAGCACCTGGCGCAGCCGGCCGAAGAAGTCGGAGCGATAGCGCTGCAGCTCCTCGACCCGCGCGGCGAGCGCGGCGTTCAGCCGCTGCCCGAGCAGGGTGATCTGCGCTTCCCGGTCGCGCCCCTGCGCTTCCTCGAGGTCGAGGGCGGCGACCAGCCGGGCGATCTCGGCGCGCAGCGATTCGATCTGGCGGGTCAGCAGCGCGACCTGCGCGCGGGCGCTGTCGGCGAGGCGCACCTGCTCGGCCGCCTGGGCCTCCGCAAGGCGGCGCGCCTCCTCGGCGAAGCCGGTGCGGCGGGCGGCATCCTGCGCCGCGGCCTCGGCCGTGGTGGCGCGGCGCGCGGCGGCCTGGGCCTCGGCCTCCGCCGCGGTGGCACGCGCCGTGGCCGCTGCCGCCAGCCCTTCCGCCGCCGTGCGCAGTCGTG
>NZ_JAAEDL010000075.1 GCF_018129005.1 Neoroseomonas eburnea | reverse complement strand
GCGCCGTGCGCTGTTGCCCCGGCGGCCACGGGCAGTCCGGGCGCGGTCGCGCTTCGCGCTCCCGGCCCGAGGCAGGGCCTCGGGCCGAAAGGACCGGGGTGGCTGCTTTTCGGCGAGCCGTGGCGCCGTCGCGGGATCGGATTGTCGTGCATGAGAACGGGATACGTCACGGATGACAGGTGAGTCGGGCGCGGCGGCGCCCCTGGTCGGCATCATCATGGGCAGCCGATCCGACTGGGAGACCATGCGCCACGCCGCCGAAACGCTGGAAAAGCTCGGCGTCCCGCACGAGACGCGGGTGGTCTCCGCCCACCGCACGCCGGATCGCCTCGTCGCCTACGCGAAGGGTGCCGCCGCGCGGGGTCTCAAGGTGATCATCGCCGGCGCCGGCGGGGCTGCGCACCTGCCGGGCATGGCGGCCTCCATGACGGCGCTGCCGGTGCTCGGCGTGCCGGTGGAAAGCCATGCGCTGAAGGGCATGGACAGCCTGCTGTCCATCGTCCAGATGCCGGCCGGCATCCCGGTCGGCACGCTGGCCATCGGCCGCGCGGGCGCGGTGAATGCCGGCCTGCTCGCCGCCGCCATCCTGGCGACCTCGGACACCGCGCTGGCGGGACGGCTGGATGCTTGGCGCGCGGCGCAGACCGACAGCGTGCCGGACCTGCCGGCATGACCGCCTTCCCCCTGCGCCCGGGCTCGGTCATCGGCATCCTCGGCGGCGGGCAGCTCGGCCGCATGTCGGCGCTCGCCGCGGCGCGGCTCGGCTATGCCTGCCACGTCTACGCGCCGGAGGAGGATTCCCCCGGCATGCAGGTGGCCGCGCACCGCACCGTGGCCGCCTATGAGGACCGCGAGGCGCTGGCGCGCTTCGCCGCCTCGGTCGCCGTCGTCACCTTCGAGTTCGAGAACGTCCCCGCCGCCGCGCTCGAGGCGCTGGCCGGGCTGGTGCCTTGCCGCCCCGGCCTCGCCGCGCTCTCCACCTGCCAGGACCGGGTGGCGGAGAAGGCCTTCCTCGGGCGGATCGGCGTGCCCGTCGCCCCCTGGCGCGCCATCGGCAGCGAATCGGATCTGGACGCCGCGGTCGCCGAGCTCGGCCTGCCCGCGGTGCTGAAGACCACCCGCCTCGGCTATGACGGGCGCGGGCAGGCTGTGTTGCGCCGACCCGAGGATCTCGCGCCCGCCTATGCGCGACTCGCGCCCAGGCCACTGGTGCTGGAAGCCTTCGTCCCCTTCGCCGCCGAGATCTCGGCCATCGCGGCGCGGGCGGAGGATGGCAGCGTCGCCGTCTTCGACCCGGCGGAGAACCGGCACAGCCACCACATCCTCGACCTCTCCTTCGCCCCGGCGCGGGTGCCGGAGGCCGTCGCCGCGGCAGCGCGGTCGCACGTCGCCGCGGTGGCCGAGGGACTCGAGCTGATCGGTCTCGTCGCGCTCGAGATGTTCCTGCTGGCGGATGGCCGGCTGCTCGGCAACGAGATCGCGCCGCGGCCGCACAACTCCGGCCACTGGACGATGGATGCCTGCGCCGCATCGCAGTTCGAGCAGCACATCCGCGCGGTTGCAGGCCTGCCGCTCGCCTCGCCTGAACGTCACCACGACGCGGTGATGCGCAACCTGATCGGGCCGGAGGGCATGGCCGCCTGGCCGCGCCTGGTCGCCACGCCACGGGTGGTGCCGCATCTCTACGGCAAGGCGGAGGCCCGCGCCGGCCGCAAGATGGGCCACGCGACGCGGCTGTTGCCGGCCGGAAGCCTCGCCCTGCTGGCGGATTCGGAGGCACTCGGCGGCTTGTGACCGAATTGCCACCGGATATCGTGGCGCAAATGACACAGTCCGCCGCGAACCGGCAGCCAAGGTATGGCGCGGCCTCAATGGAGTGGTAGAAGGGTCGCGTTCCGGAGCAGCCCAGCGGTTGAGGGGAGCTCCGGCCAGTTTTCCGGCCCTCCTAGGGGCCTCGAGCAGGAGAATAACGATGAGCCTGAAGAAGGCGCTTCTTGCCGCGACGCTGCTGTCGCTGCCGATGGCCGCGCAGGCGCAGAGCTGGGACCCGCGGGTCCAGGGCGTGTACGTGGGTGCCGGCCTCGGCG
>NZ_JAAEDL010000074.1 GCF_018129005.1 Neoroseomonas eburnea | reverse complement strand
CATCGCGGCCTCACATGAGGGGTTCAGGTCAAGGTGCTGATGATCTGCGGAGGGTTGTGGCGTGCAGATCGGACGCCCCGCCGCTGGCGGGGCGTCCGTGGCCGCGGTCAGCGCGACCAGATCAGGCGGTGCTCGCCGTTCTCGCCCTGGACCAGGGTCGCGTAGACCGGGGCGTTGAAGGACGGGTCGTCGAGCTTGACCGACACGTATTCGGCCCCTGTGTCCTTCGCCGCCTTGCTCCAGCCGGCGCCGAGTTCGACGCCGCCGGCGGTGACCCGGTAGTCGGGGCTGCGCTCACCGTCCTTGGCGACGGGACGGATGGTCGCCTTGACGTTGATGTTCAGCGTGCGGATCGAGCCGTTGAAGCTGCCGTCCTCGCCGCGGGTGAAGGTGCCGATCTGAGCCATCGTCGTATCTCCTGACTGCTGTGCGAAGCCGCCCGATGCGGCCTCGACGGCGGTCGAACGGCGTCGGCCCGGCCGGCTTGCACCCGCAGGGCCGCAGCGCAGCGGAGGACGGCGGCAGCCGAGCTTCTTGCCTCGCGAGGAATGCGCGGCACACCGGGGCCCCCACGCGGCTTGCCGCGTGGGGTGGTGGCGCAGGGGAAGAAGGTCGGCGAAGCCGTTGCTGGCCAGAGGCCGGACGACGCCAGACCAGCCGACAGAGAGGCCGCACGGCGGCGGCCCGGCATGTCTGCCGAGGAGACCATGGCATCCAGTGCAGCCCGAACCCGTGGCCGCGGCCGGCGCCGGCCTGCATCCCGTCCTGAACCCAAGGTCTGAGCCCATCTGCTGATCCGCGCCCATGCACGTATCAACCTCACATCCGGTCGCCGCGCGTGCGGCTGCACCAACATCCCGCCTGCGGCGGCAAGGGCTCAGGAGGACGAGACCATTCTCGATGACGGCGTGTCGGCCATGCCGCGATGCGGTCGTCCACCTGGTTCCGGCGGGCTGATCAGGCCCAGGCCGAACGGCAAGTCAGGCTGTCATGCGCGCATCACCGCGCCCTCGATCACGACGCCGGCGGTGACGTACTTCCAGAGCGCCACGACCAGCTTGCGCGCCAGTGCCGTGATCATGACCTTCTTGAAGCGGCCGCCGTTCTGGGCGACGCGCGTGTTGAACCAGCGACTGAGCGCGGATGCGGGCTGATGGCGCAACCAGAGCCAGGACATCTCCAGCAGCGTGGCGCGCAGCCGGGGATTGCCCGACTTCCCGATGCCCTGCTCCCGGTCAATGGATCCGCTCTGCCAGGGTGTCGGCGCGAGGCCCGCATAGGCTGCGACCTGGCGACGGTTGTCGAAGTGGCGGTAGAGGCCCTCGCTCCAGAGGACGGCGGCGAATTCCGGGCCAACGCCGACGACGTTCGACAGCACGGCGACCTCGCGCGACGACTGCCGTTCCTCGGCGAGCATGGTGTCGCGCTCGCCCTCGACGGCCTTGATCTGGTCGAGCAACAGCTCCAGGCGATCGAGCTCGCGCTCGACCTGGCGTTTCAGATGGTGGGGCGTTTCCCGGCCATCGCCGGTTTGCAGCGTCTCGAGACGCTCGCGGCGATCGCGCTTCAGGGGATCGTAGCCGGTGATGCCCTGCGAGAAGAGCAGGCCCTTGATCCGGTTGCTGTGCTGGATGCGCTCCTGCATGAGCACCTTGCGCTCGCGCGCGATGCGGCGGCGGTCCTCCTCGCCGGGAGACGGCACGCGGAGCATCGAGCAGACCCTCGGCTCGCCGCGCTTGAACGCCAGCAGCGCGCGGATCAGGCTCTCGCCATCCAGCCGGTCCGTCTTGATCCGGCGGCGACGGCGCGACGTGGCGATCGAGGCGGCGTCAACGACGTGGCTTTCGTGTCCTTCCGCCTGCAGGACCCGGTGCACCCAGAAGCCGTCGAGCCCGGCCTCCTGGATGACGACGGTCGGGAAATCCTGACCGGTCCGCGCATGCGCCTTCTGCCGTAGCCGGCCGAGACGCTCGAGGAGCGCTGCGATGTCGCCGCCGGGCACCGCGTGCCGCGACAGCTTCTCGCCGGCACCGGGCGACAGCGACGTGATCAGCCATGTCTTTCGGCTGAGTTCGACCGAGACGACGATCGCGCCGAGCTCACCGTCTCCGGTCCTGCGTGCATGGTTCAGCGACATCGACTTCCCGCTCCTTTCCTTCACGGTCAATGACACCCGCCGCACCTGAGCAGGTCGCCGGTCCGCCCTCATAGGATCTCGATG
>NZ_JAAEDL010000073.1 GCF_018129005.1 Neoroseomonas eburnea | reverse complement strand
AGCGGCTCCTCCGGCCGCGGCGGCGGCTCCGGGGCGGGTTCGGGCGGGCGCGGCGGCGGCGGCGGTTCGGGGGCACGCGGCAAGGGGCAGGCCAGGCGCCGGCGGCCGAGTTCCTCCTCCAGCCGCGCCAGTTCGGTGCGCAGGTCGCGCTCGCCGCGCTCGGCCTCGACCAGCCGGGCGAGCGCCTCGAGGTCCCCCTGCGCCGCGACGCAAGCGGCCTGCGGCGTGGTGAAGAAGCGCCAGGCCACGAGCGGTCCGATGAGCCCCGCCAGCAGCGCGAGCAGCGCCAGCGCCACGAGGGTTGCGATCCAAACACCCCAGGGCCTGCGCGGCGGTTTCTGCCAGTGGATGCCGTCGTCGAACCGCGCCAGTAGCCCGAGCGGCCCCGGCGCCGCGGCGCCGACATGGCCCCAGCCCGCGAGAACGGGCCTGCCGTCCACGGCGAAGACGAGGTCGAAGGAGGGGATTTCGGCGATCGCCGGCCACAGCGTGGCGAGCGGTCCGCCGCCGGAGGCCGCCTCGCGCTCCGCCTCCCGCCGCAGGTCGGACAGGATGCGCCCCGCCTCCGTCGTCAGCGCGGCGCGGGAGCCGGCGTCGAGGTCGGCGTAGCGCGCCATCCGCGACCCCGGGGCGCCCCAGGTGACGGCACCATCCTCCTGGACGGGCATCGCAAAGAGCGCGGCATGGGCGGGCGAGATCCGCCCCGCCGCCGCCTGCAGCGCGGCGAAGGCCTCGGCCGGCGGCATCGGCAGCAGCGGACGCAGGTCCTGCGCGCGGGTCGCGATCAGGCGCATCATGGCCGGCCGCTCCACGTCAGGCCTGCCGTGCCGGCGCGCCGCGCCGCGCTGTGTCCGGGGCGCATCATGGCACGGTGAACTCCCCGACCACCTGGTCGCGCTGGCCCTCGCGCGCGGTGCCGGTGATGACCCGGTCGGGCTGGCCCTCCTGGCGCACCGTCACGCGATAGGGCGTGCTCGGCCTGTCCACACGGTCGAAATAGTCGACGACGATGCGGTAGGTGCCCGGCGCGGGGTCGCGGTCGAAGACGATGTTCTCGACCGGCGTGCGCGTGGTCGGGCCGCCCGCGGCGTTGCGGTCGATGTCGAGCGAGCCGCCGCAGGCGTTGCGGCTGCGGAAGTCGATGCGCTGCCCGTTCGGGCAGATGACCGCCAGGTCGAGATCGTTGCGGTCGTCCCAGGCCAGCACGATCTGCGTCCGTCCGCGCCGCGCCCCCTGCCGGTCGGCGCGGTCGAGGTCCGTGTTGCGCGGCGGCTCAGGCGGCGGCTGCGGCTGCGGTTGCTGCGGCGGCGGTTCGGGCGCGCGCGCCGGCGGTTCCGGCGGGCGCGGAGGCTCCGGCGGGCGGGGCGGCGGGGGCGGCGGGCGGCACAGCAGGCGGCGTTCGCCGGCCTCCGCGACGATGCGGGCGAGTTCGGCACGCAGCGCGCCTTCCCGCGCCTCCTCCTCCCGCAGCACGTCGAGGGCGGAAACCTGGCCTTCCGGCGCAACGCATTGCGCCTGCGGCGTCGCGAACCACTCGAAGGGATCGCGCCAGAGCAGCCACAGCGCCAGCAGCAGCATGAGCAGCAGGAGCAGGAAGGCGAGCAGCCAGGGCCAGATGCGCGTCCGCGCCGCCGCCAGCGCCGCCGGCGGCCCGACGATCGCCATCGGCGCGACCGGCTGCGGCATCATCTTCACCAGCAGCTCGCGCACCGCGCCCGCGCCGGCGGCGGTGTGGCCCCAGGGGGCGAGCACCGGCACGCCGTCGCGCACGCGGATCGCGCCCTGATCCGGGATCTCGAGCGCCAGGCGCAGCAATTCGCCGAGGAAGCGTTCACCCTCACTGGCAGAGCCGTGCAGCTTCTCCGCCGCGGCCTGGATCTCGCCGACCATGCGCAGGAGGTCGGCGCGCACCGCCTCCTGCGCCGCGGGGTCGAGCTGCGGCAAGGGCACGGCCGGGCCGCTGCCCGGCGCGTACCAGTCGATGCTGCCCTTCTCCGGATCGGGATTGGGCTCGGCGAACAGCGCGGCGTGGCGCGGGGAGAGCGCACGGCGCAGGTACTGCGTCAGCTGCTCCCAATGCTGCACCGCAAGCTGCCCGCCGACGCCCTGCGCCAGCAGGTCCCGGTTCAGCGTGGTGGCGATCAGGCTGTCGTCCACGGGGATGCTCCGCTGCGCCCGGTCAGCGCGGCGTCGCCGGCGCCGGCGCCGGTTGTGGCGCCGCGGGGGCCGGAGCGGGGGCGGCAGGCGCCGGAGCCGGTCCGGCGGGCTGCGCGGGGCCGGGT
>NZ_JAAEDL010000072.1 GCF_018129005.1 Neoroseomonas eburnea | reverse complement strand
CCAAAATCGGTCGTTGTTGGGAGATCGAGGCAAGAAAGTCACAAACGGCATCCTGAAACGTTCTGGCATCTCCCAAAACTTGTCCCAAAACTACTTGGTCCGTATCTGGCGTCGACCACGAGATTCGGGAGAACTGGATGCTGCTTGGGTATGCTCGCGTGTCTGTCCTGGATCAGAACCATGCCCTGCAACTTGATGCCCTCCGCGCGGCGGGGTGCGAGCGGGTGTTCACCGAGACGGCGAGCGGAGCCCGGACGGATCGACCCGAACTTGCCCGCCTGATGGAACAGGCGCGGGAGGGCGACGTCGTGGTGTGCTGGCGGCTGGATCGTCTTGGGCGCAGCCTGAAACACCTTCTCGACCTCGCGGAGAAACTCCAACGCCGTGGGATCGGGCTGCGATCCATCACGGAGAGCATCGATACTTCGACGCCCGCCGGACGGTTCCTGTTCGCGATCCTGGGCGCCCTGGCGTCGATGGAGCGCGAGATTATCGTCGAGCGTACCAGGGCGGGCCTGGCTGCTGCTGCGGCTCGCGGTCGTCGAGGCGGTCGTCCGGTCGTCCTGACCGAGGCCAAGGTCCGTGCCGCCCGCGCGATGCTGGCGAGCGGCGAGATGTCGGCAGGCGAAGTCGCGCGCCAGGTCGGGGTCAGCCCTTCGACGTTGTACCGGCATCTCCCTGGTGGCCGCAGCGGCGTCATCACGGCCTGAGGGTGGACGTCTTCGACGAACTCCGGCGGCATCCATGTTGGTTCTGCGATGGCGCCGGTTGTACCTGGTCGGACGGTGAACGTCGGGCCTGTGCAGTGTGCCACGGTACAGGGCTGATCAGCACAACCCCTCCGTCGACATCCGAGATGGTCGCCATGCTGGCCCGACTGTCCTCGACCGCGCAGATGACGTTCTCGGCCGAGGACATGGCCCGGATCACCGAGATCGAGTGGATCGTCATCGCCTGGCTGTCCGAGATGAACGACGTCGACGAGGGTTAAATACGTCCAGAACGAGAGCCAGGACTTCACCTGGTCGGAGGACCCATCATGGCCAAGACCACACATCGCCACATCGCCACGCTGCATATCGATCCCGTCCACTGGCAGCGCCTCGGACGCATCATCGAGGAAGGTGACGAGTTCCGCCTGATCAGCAAGGACACCAGCACCGATGACATCTGGATCATCACGGTCGGCTGCGCGTCGGATGCGGTGCGTTCCCGGATGGAGGACGGCTGGGGCTGAAGGTCGTCAGAGTTTTGCCAAGCGGTTTTCGAGGGAACGCTGTGAGAAGTCGTCCTGGTGATCCCCGACGCATTCTCACGCATCCCCGTCCTGGTCGTCGCCCAGGCGTCCACCACGGCCTGATCGATGGCAACGGTCTACCGCCGGGGCACGACGTGGTGGGTTCGGTTCCAGTGGCGCGGGACCTCAATCCGCCGTTCGGCCCGCACATCATCCAAGGTCGTCGCCCAGAGAATGCTCGCGCGGCTGTTGGAGGAACATCGTCGTCTCGACCGTGATGGTCGTCCGCGTCGAACCTATCGCGAGGCCCTCGAACGCTTCTGGACCGAGTACATGCCGACCCTCAAACCGGCGAGCCAGAGACGGTACCGCGCCAGTTTCCGGCAACTCGCCAAGGACTTCGGGACGCTCTACCTCGACGAAATCACCCGTGGGCGCCTGGCCGACTACGCCACGGCCCGGCTCAAGGGCGGCGTCAAAGGCCCGACGGTTCGACGTGACCTCGCCGCCCTCAGTTGCCTCTGCTCCAGCGCGATCACCTGGGACTACATCGACGTCAACCCGGTCCGCCAGTTCGGCAAGCGTCACATCAAGGAAGCTCCGCCCAGGACCACATACCCGACGGTCGACCAGGTCGAGCAGTTGGTGGCCCGTGCCCCGCCCATGGCAGGCCGCATCATCCGTCTCCTGTCCCAGACGGGGATGCGGCTAGATGAGGTCTGCTCGATGGAATGGTCGCAGGTTTCGATCCCTCGGCGCGAAATCAGGCTGACGAAGACCAAGACGTCATCCCCTCGGGTGGTCCCCTTGAGCGACGAGGCCCTCGGCACGCTCCTGGGCACACCCCGGCACGTCACGTCGTCATTCGTGTTCTGGCGCGGCGACGGGGACCGCTACACGACGTTCTCGGGGACATTTCGCAAGATCGCAGCCCGAGCCGGGGTCCCATTTCGGTGCCACGACCTCCGGCACCATTTCGCGTCCGAGTTCGCCCAGCGGACCGGCGACATCGCCGCGCTACAAGCCATCCTCGGCCACAAGGCCATCGCGATGACCATGCGGTACTCGCATCTCGTCACCGAGCACCTTCACCGGGCGATGAAAAAGCATGCTGCTGGCGGCCCGAGCACAAACGCGGGCACGAACACCACGAAGATCGATCCTGGGACCTTCGTCGACTCCCTGGCCGGTCAGGTCGGCGACGACCCCGGGGAACCGCCAAGCCCCTGAATTCCCCCAGCATCCTTCGGCCATGCAGGCCGTCGAGAAGCTGGTGCCCGCCGCCGGACTCGAACCGGCACATCCTTGCGGATTGCGGATTTTAAG
>NZ_JAAEDL010000071.1 GCF_018129005.1 Neoroseomonas eburnea | reverse complement strand
ATGGTCCGCTCCTCGAAGCCATGCCCGCCGATGAATCATGTCCGGCCGCGTCGGATCAACCCAAAGAGTCCGCCCTTTGTGCGCCGGGTATTACCGCCTCGCCGACAGGGCAACGCCCGCGACATTTGACCGGCATCAATGCGCCGGCCGTTGCGCCGGGCAAACTTCATTCATCCCCCACGGGAGAGGCCGCCATGCCCGCCAAGCAGGTCCTGTTCCGCTCCGCCGCGCGGGAGAAGATCCTGCGCGGCGCCACCCAGCTCGCCGATGCGGTGCGCGTCACCCTCGGCCCGCGGTCCAAATCCGTGCTGATCCAGCGAAGCTGGGGCGCGCCGCTCGTCTGCAACGACGGCGTTACCATCGCCAAGGAATTCGAGCTGAAGGACGCCGACGAGAATCTCGGCGCGCGCATGTTGCGCCAGGCCGCCGAACGCACCGGCGACGTGGTCGGCGATGGCACCAGCACCTCCACCGTGCTCGCGCACGCTATCCTCGCCGAGGGTATCCGCAACGTCGTCGCAGGCGCCTCGGCGGTGGAGCTGAAGCGCGGCCTCGACCGGGGCACGCGTGCGGCGGTCGGCGCGTTGAAGGCGCTTTCGCGCCCGGTGGCATCGCGCAAGGAGAAGGCCCAGGTCGCCACCATCTCCGCGCACAACGACGAATCCATCGGCGAACTGGTGGCCGACGCGATGGAGCGTGTCGGCAACGAGGGCGTCATCACGGTCGAGGAAAGCAAGACCACCGAGACGGTGCTCGAAGTCGTCGAGGGCATGCAGTTCGACCGCGGCTATCTCTCCCCCTATTTCGTCACCAACGCCGAGCGCATGGAGGTGGAGATGGAGGATGCGCTGATCCTCCTCACCGACCAGAAGCTGCGCAGCCTCGCGGAACTGCTGCCGCTGCTCGACCAGGTGGTGAAGTCCCACCGCCCGCTGCTGGTGGTGGCCGAGGACGTGGAGGCCGAGGCGCTGGCGACGCTGATCGTCAACCAGGTGCGCGGCACGCTGCGGTCCTGCGCGGTGAAGGCGCCGGGTTTCGGCGACCGGCGCAAGGCGATGCTGCAGGACGTCGCGGTGCTGACCGGCGGCACGCTGATCGCCGAGGAGCTCGGCCTGAAGCTGGAGGCGGCGCAGCTCGACCAGCTCGGCCGCGCGCGCCGCGTGGTGGTGGACAAGGAGGCCTGCACCATCATCGGCGGCGGCGGCGACCGCGCGGAGATCGAGCGCCGCATCGCCGCCATCCGCCGCGAGATCGAGGCCACCACCAGCGACTACGACAAGGAGAAGCTGCAGGAACGCGTCGCGCGGCTGGCCGGCGGCGTCGCCGTGGTGCGCGTCGGCGCGCCGGCGGAAGCCGAGATGAAGGCAAAGAAGGAAGCGCTCGACGACGCGATCAGCGCCACCAAGGCGGCGGTCGCCGAAGGCATCGTCCCCGGCGGCGGCCTCGCTCTGCTGCGCTGCGCCGCGGCGGTGGCGGCGGAGGAAGCCGCCTGCGAGGGCGACGAGCGCACCGGCGTGCAGATCCTCAAGCGCGCGCTGGAGGCGCCGGCGCGCCAGATCGCCGAGAACTCCGCCGCCGATGGCGGCGTGGTGGTGGCGCGCATGCAGGACGCCTCCGGCACGCTCGGCTTCGATGCCGCCCGCAAGCAGTATGTCGACCTGGTCGAAGCCGGCATCATCGACCCGACCAAGGTGGTGCGCGTCGCGCTGGAAAACGCCGTCTCGGTGGCGAGCGTGCTGCTGCTCACCGAGGCGACGATGACCGACCTCCCCGAGCCGAAGCGCGACCGCCCCGGCGCGGAGGAGGCGGGGATGGCGCTGTAGCCGCTACTCGGCCACCCGCGTCCAGCCCTCGCCCGGGTCGAAGGTGGTGATCTCCGCGGCCTCCCGCGCCGTGTCGGGGCCGAGATCCTGCTCGTAGACCACGCCGTCATGGCTGACCAGGAAGGTCTTGATGCCGGAGACGCCGTAGCGCGCCGGCGTGGCGATGACGGCGAAGCCGCCGATCATCCGCCCGTTCACGACGTAGTCCATGGCCCCACCGGGCGCCGCCGGCCCCTGCGATTCCAGCATGCGGAACAGGTAGCCATGATAGGGCTGCGGCGTGTCGCCGCGGGTGCGCGCATAGCCGCCGGCGCTCGCCGCGGCCATGAAGGGGCCGAGCGGGCTCTCGGGCTCGTCGTCCCGCGTCGGCCAGTAGAGGCCGTCCCGCCGGCCGGGGGTCGAGAAGAAGCGCCGAGCATAGGCCTGGAAGGCTCCCTGCCGGCCGGCGGTGCGGGCAAAGTCCCGCTGCGCATCGACCACGGCGCGCAATGTCTCGATGGTATCGAGCTCGTTGCGGCCGATGCGGCGGTCGACGATCTCCTGTCCCGCAGCCACGGAGTCGAAGCGCCAGGCGCCGCCGCGCTGCACCATCGGCAGCGGCAGCGGCCAGCCATCCTCGCCGATCTGCAGCACGGCGCGATCGGGCGCCGGGCGCAGGATCTCGTTCTTCACGTCATAGGCGGCGAGGAAGCGGTCCCGCGCATTGCGGTCCGCCACCGGGTCGCCGGATCGGATCAGACGGTGCCCGGCGCTGCCGAGAACGCGCAGCGCCTGTGGCTCGTTGCGCGCGCGGATGGCGGCGACGAGCGCGGCGAAGCCATCCTCCGGGCTGCGGAAGGCCTGAGGGGGAACCGGCCGCGGCGCCTGCCGCGGGGCCACGGCGGCGGGCTCGGGCATCGGCGCGGGCACCTGGGCCAGCGCGCCGGCGGTGCAGAGCAGGGCGGCGAGGCCGCCCGCCAGCATGGTCCTGATCATGGCATGCATCTTCAGCGCCTCCCGCCGCGTCCGCCGCCGCCACGGCCGCCGCCGCCACGACCACCCTGGAAGCCGCCCCCGCCGGCCGGGCGGGCGGCGGCGCGTTGCTGCGACTGGGCCCGGGCGGCGGGCTGGCCCTGGCGG
>NZ_JAAEDL010000070.1 GCF_018129005.1 Neoroseomonas eburnea | reverse complement strand
CTGGCGCCTGAGGATACTCGCCTTCGCCATCATGGCATTTCGCACCGCGCGCTCAGTGGCGTCGAACAACCGTTGAGCTTTGCGGTACCCGACGCCGTGCAGCTTCATCAGCCACACGATGCAGTAGTTGAGGTCGCTCGCGCGCCAAGCTTCCTGCTTTCGTGACGGTCGGACCTTCTTCCGAACACCGCTCCGGGCCTTCTTCGCCTGGGCGGGCTTCGCATTCGACATCTCGTGCCGGGTCTCGAAATAGGCGCGCTGAGCCCGCTCCAAGCGGCGCGCTCGTTCGTAGTCCATGCGAGCCATGTCAGGCGCCCTCGCCCGGACGCGTACACGTCACCACGCCCCATTTCGATGTGCCCTTCGGGTCAGGCTCTCTCCGGAGGATGCGGCTATCGCGCGCCGTTCCCGCGACAACTGCCAGCCCCTCCGGCAAGGCGTCGGTGATTCGGCTGTACGACGTCGCCCCTCGTCCAAGGCGAAGTCGCGTGATGAGGCCACTGACCGTCAGGCACTCGCCCGGGTGCATCGCCTTGGCGATGTCGATGCGTATGGCGTCATACTGTTCCGCTTGGAGGCACTGCGGCAAGACTGGGTTTGGCACCACGACCAGTCCATGCTCCTGTCCTCGACCGGGGCGCAGAGGCAGTTCGACCGACTGGGTGAGGAAGCCATAGCTTTGCCCGTCTTCCGCGTCCTTCTGCTTACGCACGTGAACCGTCAGGTTGCCGGTGCTCTCGGATCGTTCGACCTCCAAGGACGTATCCACGTCGCCGAGCAGTCGGTTTGATCCTCGCATTCCGCGAGCCCGGTCTTTGCCCGTGTGATGGATCAGCATGACCGAACTCTTGAACTCCCGCCGAAGTCGGTCTGCGGCGTCGATCACCTGCCCCATTTCGAGCGCGCTGTTCTCGTCGCCGCCCACCATGCTCCGCGCGAGCGTATCGAAGACGATCAGCCCGATAGGAAAGGAGCCTTTCGATTCCTCGGCGCGCAAAGCCTCAATGAGAAGGCTGACCGTCTCAGGATGTCGTAGGTTGATCGTCGCGGGAATCAACCGGAAGCGGTTCGAAGCCCCGGCGACGTGATGATACTGCTCCCAAGCCTGAATGCGCCTTCCAAGGCCAGCAGCGCCTTCGGCCGCGACGTAGGCAACCCCTACCGGGGCAGGCGTTGTCGCTCCCCAAGGAACGCCATGCGCGATGGACAGTCCGATGTGGAGCGCAAGAAAGGACTTCAGGGAACGCGGAGGACCATAGACGACGGACAGCGTGTCGCGGACGATCAGACCTTCGATCAACCACTCTGGCGGCGGGAGCGAAACAGCCTCCTGGGTCGTCAACACCGGCAGGCGAGCGTTGGCTCGGGCGTCCTGCTTGTTTGTGGCGGGACGCGTTTCGGGCGCCGACCCGTCGGTCCCTCCACGTGCTCGCCCGACAGCGTAGCTGCACTTCCGGAGAAACTCATCGACGCCGCGCCCGGGCCGACTCAGGTCCACATGCCTCTCGTATTGCGGCCAGGCGGCCTCGAAGAGTTCGCTTTCGCTCGGAACGCGACCAGTTTGGTTCTGAAGGTCGTTCAGAACCGCCCAGATCGTGTTGCGCATGTACTCTTCGCGACCGTCCTGGATGAGCGTCGCGCCATCCCCCGACGGAATGCTGGAACTGGATCGCTGCGTGGATTTCGCGGCTTGTGGCACCTTGGGGGCGACGATGAAATCCACCCACCTGTGGGGCAGGGGCGGAGCGTCAATATCGCCGGGACTGAGGCCATCGCCCCAGCGATACAACCCTCCGCTCAGGTGGACCGATGGAGGCGCGATGTTGATTCCGCCGTCGCCCCGGACGTCGAAGCCGTCGTCGAGATCTTTACGGGTAGGGACGTGAATCCCAGGGTGAGCGAAGAACAGGTGAACACCACCGCCTGGTGTTTCGACGCTCGGGCCAGCGGGGAGCGGACCGAATTCCCGTTCCAGACGCTCAAGAGTGCCCAAACCGCGAGGGCCGTCGAAATCGAGCACGATGGTGTTCGAAATCGCGCCTTGAACGAGCGCAACGTTGTATTTCTCGTTACCCGAGAATTCCCGTTGAAGGTCCACCTCATTGGGGCGATGGGCCTGATGTGCGCGCCACGCACGTATCGGATGCTTCCCCGCTGATTTCCCACAGGTCGGGCTGCCGCACGAGCAGGAGACGGTTCCGTGATGGTCTGGAACAGGGTAGTGGGCGGGCAGCGGCGTCCAGCCAAGACGGTGGTATGCCAACGCCCAGTCGACGTTGGCGGTCGCGATGTCGGGTTCGGGTTGTGGGACCTCCGAGGGGAGGTAGGGTGTTTCAGACATGGGCATCCTCGTTCTCTGGATGCCCTCCATTCACCGCATGCGGCGGGTCGTCGTCCAAATGAGACATCGAACAGCCGCAAATCGGCGTTCGATTTCACCGTCCGATTTCACGGCCTCGATTTGTGGCCTCGCCGTCTTCGTAGGTACGCAGGGAGCTTCTCGAAAGCCTCCTTGGCGCGGCGGACTGGCACGTCGAAAATGCGCCGCGCGTCGGCAATAAGGGCTTCGCGCTTGGGTGGCTGACCCGTCCGGCGGAGTGTGTTCTCGGCCTCCTCGGTCATCCACGTTTCGACCGACGCGACCGACGCCGGTGTCTTTGCCTGCGGGGTTTCCACCGCTGAGCGTCGAACCTTCGGCGACAGGCGGCCTCGCGCCGCCGCGACGACGCGCCACTCATCTGGCGTGAAGGTCCTCACCGAACGGAAGGAATGCTCCACGGTCCCCGCCGTCATCCTGGCGAGACCCCGGAGGACGTCGAACTCCAACTCGCTGATGTCCCCAGGCTCGAACCGCACATAGGTCGCGTCTGGTCCGCGCTGAGATGGCTTCCCGGCCATAACGAGGTCGCCGCGACGGACTGCATCTAGGACTGGCCGCACAAGGGCGCGCAACTCGACGCTGTCCAACGACCTGTCGCCCACCTTCGACAGCAACCCGAACATCGAAGGACTGCATCGGCTATGCGCTGCAACATGCAGAGGCATGCCTGCAAACAAGTCAGCGGGCTCTGCGCCGTCCGGCCCTGTCACCCGCTTAGGCCGAAAGTCTTCGGCCTTCGGCATCCAGTCAACGAAGTTTACCCGGACTTCGTCACCTTTGGCCGCTAGGACCAAGAACCAGGTCGTATCGGGTATGGGCCACATCACCGAGACAATGCTGTCTAGATCGTCGTCCATAAGTCCACATTGAGAGATGGGGCCAGCGATGTTGAGCCGATAGCATA
>NZ_JAAEDL010000069.1 GCF_018129005.1 Neoroseomonas eburnea | reverse complement strand
CCCCTCCAAGCCACCCCGCCAAAGGCCCGAGGCCTTTGGAAACCATCATGTGGTGCCGCGCGGTCCAGACAGCCCAATCGCTTCGGGCGGGCTTCGGCACTGATCCTGACAAGGGCGCACGGCGCCAGGTATCGGTTTCCAAAGGCCCTGGGCCTTTGGTGGGGAGAGCCCGAGAGGGGCAAAGCCCCTCTCGGTTCCACAGATCCGGCAAACGGGCCATTGGTATCATTGACTCGTGCCGAGGCTGCGAGTGCGGCCCGCCGGCAGTCCGGCGCCTGAGGGCACGCAAAGCCGGATGCCAGCGGTCGCGTATGGCGGCCGATGGTATGGCCCGTCACGCGCAACCACCTGGGAACTCATGGTTCCCAAGCCCTGTCGGCCTTGGGCAAGGGGGGGGGCGGGGCGCAGCGCCCCCCGGCACGCCCGTTGCATCCCTTGACTGGCTCAACCCGACCAACAGGGGGCTTCACCCATGACCACCTCCGCCTTCACGCGGCGCGCCATGCTTGGCGCCGCGGCCACCGGCGTCGCCGGCCTGCCCCTGCTGCCTGCCCAGGCGCAGCAGGAACGCGTCCTCCGCTACGGCATCTCCATGGCCGATATCCCGCAGACCACCGGTCAGCCCGACCGCGGCGCCGGCGCCTATCAGTTCACCGGCCACACCCTCTACGATCCGCTGGTGGCCTGGGAGATGGACGTGGCCGACCGTCCCGGGAAACTCACCCCCGGCCTCGCCACCTCCTGGGAGGCGGACCCGTCCGACCGGCGCAAATGGGTCTTCCGCCTGCGCCAGGGCGTGAAGTTCCACGATGGCAGCGATTTCGACGCCGATGCGGTGATCTGGAACTTCGAGAAGGTGCTGAACAACCAGGCACCGCACTACGACCAGCGCCAGGCCGCGCAGGTCCGTCCGCGCCTGCCCTCCGTCGCCTCCTACCGCAAGGTCGACGCCATGACGGTGGAGGTGACCACCCGCGCGGTGGACAGTTTCTTCCCGTACCAGATGCTCTGGTTCCTCATTTCTTCCCCGGCGCAGTACGCGAAGCTCGGCAATTCCTGGGACCGCTTCGCCAACGAGCCCTCGGGCACCGGTCCCTTCCGCCTGGCCCGTCTGGTGCCGCGCGAACGCGCCGAGCTGGTGAAGAACCCCGACTACTGGAACCCGGCGCGCATCCCCAAGGTGGACCGCATCATCCTGGTGGTCGCACCGGAGACCACCACGCGGAGCAATGCGCTGATCTCCGGCCAGCTCGACATGATCGAGAGCCCGGCGCCCGACCTGCTGCCGCGCCTGCGCCAGTCCGGCGTGCGCATCGTCGAGAACGTCACGCCCCATCTCTGGAACTACCACCTGAGCCTGCTGGAGGGTTCGCCCTGGCGCGATGTGCGGCTGCGCCGCGCCGCGAACCTTGCCATCAACCGTGACGAGGTCATCGCCCTGCTCAACGGCCTGGGCAAGCCGGCCTCCGGCGTGGTGGACCCGTCCTCCCCCTGGTTCGGGCGGCCGGAATTCCAGGTGAGGACCGATGTGGACGCTGCCCGTCGCCTGGTGCGGGAGGCCGGCTTCAGCCCGCAGAACCCGCTGCGCACGCGCTTCATCGTGCCGACCGGCGGTTCGGGGCAGATGGTCTCGATGCCGATGAACGAGTACATCCAGTCCGCCTGGCGCGAGGTCGGCATCCAGGTCGAATTCCAGGTGGTGGAGCTGGAAGTGCTCTACACCGCCTGGCGCCAGGGCGCGGCGGGGGAACTCAGCCGCGCGGGCAACGTCACCTCGAACAACATCGCCTACCTGACCTCGGACCCGCTCTACGCCTTCATCCGCTTCTTCCACTCCAACCAGATCGCGCCGACCGGCGTGAATTACGGCCACTACCGGGACGCCGAGATGGACCGGATGCTGGACGCGGCGACGTCCTCCTTCGACGTCGCGGAGCAGGACGCGATCATGCGCCGCGTGCACGAGAAGGTGGTGAATGAGGCGCTGCTGGTCTTCGTGGTGCACGACACCAATCCGCACGCCCTCGGACGCAACGTGCGCGGGTACACGCAGGCACAGCACTGGTTCCAGGACCTGACGACGCTGGCCTAGACCCGAGGCTTTGCCTCAGGTCTAGGTTCTATTGCCTCAGACGCCGGCGCCGGCATCCGCCGGCTTGGCTTGCGCGCCGTGCGCTGGCGCGTTGGCGGCGGCGGTTGATCTTGGCGCGGTCGCGCTTTGCGCTCCCGGCCCGCGGCAAGCCTCGCGCCGAAGTATTCCGGTGCGCCGCCGACGGCGGGGCGCCAGCCCCGCGCGTCATGGTTCGCAAAGGTTTTTCGGCCTTTGGCGGGGGGTTCAGGGGGGCGGCGCCCCCCTGCTTCCCGGCCACACCCCCGGCCGCACCGCCGCTGCGCAGACTGCCCCATAGGCCGTGATCCCCAGCGCCACCGCCACGAACTGCCCGGTCAGCCCGAAGCCGAGCAGGTCCGACAGCACCCACCCGCCGCCCACCGCCAGCCCGATGCGCGACAGCCCCGCGGCCACCGGCCAGGCCATCCGTCCCGCCCCCATGGCGGCGAAATACAGCGCCATGCCGATCCCGAAGCCCGGCATGGCCCAGCCGATGATGGCCAGGGCCTGCGCGGCGATCGCCCGCACCTCGGGGTCGGAGGTGAAGGCCGCGGCGGTGGCGGCGGGAAAGATCGCCACCGGCACCGCGATCGCTCCGGTCACGCCGAGCGCAAGCCCGCCGCCGGCCCAGGCGATGCGCCTCGCCTCCACCCAGTCCCCCGCGCCCACCGCCCGGCCGACCAGCGCCGTCAGCGCCGAGCCGACCCCGAAGGCGAGCGGGATCATCAGGAACTCGATCCGCGCCGAAATGCCGTAGCCCGCCACCGCCGCCGCCCCGTGATGGGCGATGCGGGCGGTGACCAGGATGGTCGCCAGGTTGGCGATGGTCGCCATGACGCAGGCGATCAGCCCGACCGAGAGGATGCGGCTGAACAGATCCCCGCGCAGCCGCGTGCCCAGATGCGGTCGGAAGCCGGCGCCGCCGGCCATGAAGACCGCGGCCATCAGCGCCGCCGCCCCGGTCATGGCGATGGTGAAGGCGAGCCCCGCCCCGGCGAGGCCCATCCCCAGCGGTTCCATCAGCAGCCAGGCGAGCGGCGGGTAGGCGATCCAGGCGCCGATCACGCCTCGCGCCGCCAGCGCATGCCGTCCGCCGCCGCGCAGGATCGAGGCCAGCGTATTGGCGAGCCAGGTCGGCAGCGCCCCGCCGCCGAACAGCCAGGCGGAATACCCCGCGGCGGCCGTGGCTGCCTCCGGCCCGCCGATCAGCCCGAGCACCGTGTGCGGGAAGACCGCGAGCGGGATGGCGAAGAGCGCCGCACCCGCCACCGCGATGACCAGCGCATGGGTGGCGAGCGCCGAGGCTTCCTCCAGCCTGTTGGCACCGAGCGCGCGGGCGATGGCCGAGACCACGCCACCCCCCATCGCCCCGGCGGACATCTGCCCGAGCAGCAGGGCGAAGGGGAGTACGACCGCCCAGCCGGCCAGGGCCGGCGTGCCCTGGCGGGCGGCGAGCCATGGCTCGATCAGCAGCGCCGCGACCTGGGTGGCCGCGAGCATCGTGGTCGGCGCGGCCAGCGCCAGGATGCGGCGCACCCGGCCCGGCGTGACGGCGCGGGCGGGCATGGCAAGGGTGTCAGCCATGGTCGGCCTCCGTTCCGAAACGGCGGCGGACCGCCTCGTTGGCGCCGGGGCCGGGCAGGATGCGGACCTCCTCCGGTGTGATCGGCGTGCCGTCGGCGCGGCGCGGCGTCGGCGCCTGCACGGGTTCACCGGTGAGGGTGTCCAGCATGACGGTGGGCGGGCCGTCGGGGCCGGAGAGGTGGCGCGCGCCCCAGTCGCGGATCGCCAGGTAGAGCGGGAAGGCATCGCGGCCGCGTTCCGTCAGGCGATAGGCATGGCGGCCGCCATCGGGCACGCGCTCGAGCACCCCGTGGCGGACCAGCGCGCCCAGCCGGGCCGAGAGGATGTTCGGCGCGATGCCGAGGTTGCGCTCGAAGGCGTCGAAGCGGGTGGTGCCGGCGAAGGCCTCCCGCAGGATCAGGATCGTCCAGCGTTCCCCGAGGATCGACATGGCGCGGGCCACGGGACAGCGCATGCGGGCGAAGTCGATGCGGCGCAGCGGGGTTCTCCTCCGGTCGTCGCGGCCATCGGAGGGCATTTGCTTTCAATTTGCAAGCAAGTTCGGGCCGGCAGCTTGTCCACAGAAATCTGCGCCCCTGCGCATGGCAGAACTTGTGTGCGGCGGCCGGTGTGGCTACCGTATCTTGTGTTGGGGGACATCGGGGGACCGATCGACATGGACTGGACGACGGAGGCGATCGAGCGTCTCAAGGCGCTCTGGGCCGAAGGCCATTCGACGGCCGAGATCGGTCGGCGCATGGGTATCTCGAAGAATGCCGTGGTGGGCAAGGCGCACCGGCTGAATCTTTCCGCGAGGCCGAGCCCGATCCGGCGCGATGCCGCGCCGCGCCCGGCGCCCGTGCCGCGCGCGCCGCGCCCGGTGCCGGCCCCGGCGCCGATCCAGC
>NZ_JAAEDL010000068.1:2500-6088 GCF_018129005.1 Neoroseomonas eburnea | reverse complement strand
TCATCCTGGGCGCGTGGGGAGATGGCAGCCTACAAGGTCCCGCGGGAGTTTGCCTTCGTGGACAGCCTGCCGCGCACCGCGAGCAACAAGATCGATTGGAGGCGGGTTCAGCTTGATGAGGCGCAGTGCCCGGCGTGAGTTGAGAAGCTCGGCGGGAGTACTGGCGCTGGCGCGTCTCGCCGAGGTTGTGCTGCGGATGGCTGGAAGGCCGAAACCCGCCGCGGATGAGTATGGCGGGTTGTAGCTGTTGATGGATGCGGGGACAGGATTTGAACCTGTGACCTTCAGGTTATGAGCCTGACGAGCTACCGGGCTGCTCCACCCCGCGGTGGTGGGAGATGTCCGTGCGGGGAGAGAGATCCCGTGGGACGAAGGTTTGAGAGGATCCGGCCTGGTGGCCCGGCGGCGACCGACTCTCCCGCGTCTTGAGACGCAGTACCATGGGCGCTGGGGTGTTTCACGGCCGTGTTCGGGATGGGAACGGGTGTGGCAACCCCGCGATAACCACCGGGCCACCGGGCCGGATCCTCGGATGTGGTGATGGGATGATCGTGTTGTGTGTGTGAGCGTGGCTTGGCGCTGTGCGCGGTGGCCACTTTCGTGACCATGCGGTGGTGTTTGGGATAAGGAGTTCTATCGGGTGATTAGGACCGCTCGGCTGCACTCCTTACGGAGCTTCCACCTGCGGCCTATCGACGTGCTGGTCTTGCACGGCCCTTGGGGAGACCTCGTCTTGAGGCTGGTTTCCCGCTTAGATGCCTTCAGCGGTTATCCATTCCGCACTTGGCTACCCGGCGGTGCCGCTGGCGCGACAACCGGTGCACCAGAGGTGCGTCCTTCCCGGTCCTCTCGTACTAGGGAAAGATCCTCTCAAGTCTCCAACACCCACGGCAGATAGGGACCGAACTGTCTCACGACGTTCTAAACCCAGCTCACGTACCGCTTTAATCGGCGAACAGCCGAACCCTTGGGACCTGCTCCAGCCCCGGGATGCGATGAGCCGACATCGAGGTGCCAAACCTCCCCGTCGATGTGGACTCTTGGGGGAGATCAGCCTGTTATCCCTAGAGTACCTTTTATCCGTTGAGCGATGGCCCTTCCACGCGGGACCACCGGATCACTAAGGCCGACTTTCGTCCCTGCTCGCGCTGTCGCGCTCGCAGTCAGGCGGGCTTGTGCCTTTGCACTCAACAGCCGATGTCCGACCGGCTTGAGCCCACCATCGCGCGCCTCCGTTACCTTTTGGGAGGCGACCGCCCCAGTCAAACTGCCCACCAGGCAGGGTCCCGACCCCGGGTGACGGGGTTCGGTTAGACGCCAGAAAGGCGCAGGGTGGTATTTCAAGGTTGCCTCCACCAGAGCTGGCGCCCCGGCTTCAATGGCTCCCACCTATCCTACACAGCCCCTTCCTGGCGCCACTGCCAAGCTGCAGTAAAGGTTCATAGGGTCTTTCCGTCTGACCGCGGGTACCCCGCATCTTCACGGGGAATTCAATTTCGCTGAGCCCATACCGGAGACAGTGGGGAGGTCGTTACGCCATTCGTGCAGGTCGGAACTTACCCGACAAGGAATTTCGCTACCTTAGGACCGTTATAGTTACGGCCGCCGTTTACCGGGGCTTCAGTTCGGAGCTTGCACTCCTCCCTTTAACCTTCCGGCACCGGGCAGGCGTCAGACCCTATACGTCATCTCTCGATTTCGCAGAGCCCTGTGTTTTTACTAAACAGTCGCCACCCCCTGGTCTGTGCCACCCGCCCATGGTTGCCCACAGACGGGTCCCGCTTATCGCTAACTTACGCGGGCAATTTGCCTAGTTCCTTCGGTATGGTTCTCTCAAGCGCCTTGGAATACTCATCCAGTCCACCTGTGTCGGTTTCGGGTACGGTCCATATGCCAGAGCTATTTCCCGGACCGATCCAACTGCCACCCCAATCCGATAAGGGATGACAGAACTTCACGGCCGTCACTTCTGGCGGGCCCAGGAATATTCACCTGGTTCCCATCGGCTACGGCTTTCGCCCTCGCCTTAGGGGCCGGCTCACCCTGCGCGGATTAACCTTGCGCAGGAACCCTTGGACTTTCGGCGACAGAGTTTCTCACTCTGTTTGTCGCTACTCATGTCCGCATTCGCACTTCCGATACCTCCACGGCCCCTCACGGATACCGCTTCACAGGCCTACGGAACGCTCCGCTACCGCGCGTATTGCTACGCACCCACAGCTTCGGCAGATGGCTTGAGCCCCGGTACATTTTCGCCGCAAGACAGCTTGTTTAGACCAGTGAGCTATTACGCTTTCTTTAAAGGATGGCTGCTTCTAAGCCAACCTCCTGGTTGTTTTGGCCGTCTCACATGCTTTCCCACTTAGCCATCATTTGGGGGCCTTAGCTGGTGGTCTGGGTTGTTTCCCTCTCGACAATGGACCTTAGCACCCACTGTCTGTCTGCCCGCCTGCACTCATCGGCATTCGGAGTTCGGTAGGGTTTGGTAGGGCTTTGGGCCCCCCTAGCCCTTCCGGTGCTCTACCTCCGACGGTGATCGACGGACGATCTACCTCAATAGATTTCGCGGAGAACCAGCTATTTCCTGGTTTGATTGGCCTTTCACCCCTAGCCACAGATCATCCCCGACTTTTTCAACAGGCGTGGGTTCGGCCCTCCAGTGGGTGTTACCCCACCTTCAGCCTGTCCATGGCTAGATCACCAGGTTTCGGGTCTCATGCCGGCAACTATGCGCCCTATTCAGACTCGCTTTCGCTGCGCCTACACCTCTCGGCTTAAGCTTGCTGCCAACACGAACTCGCGGACCCATTATACAAAAGGTACGCCGTCACCCTTGCGGGCTCCGACTGCTTGTAGGCATCCGGTTTCAGGTCTCTTTCACTCCCCTCGTCGGGGTGCTTTTCACCTTTCCCTCACGGTACTTGTGCACTATCGGTCGCCAAGGAGTATTTAGGCTTGGAGGGTGGTCCCCCCATGTTCAGACAGGGTTTCACGTGCCCCGCCCTACTCAAGGATCCTCGCGAACACTACGCCTACGGGGCTATCACCCACTGCGGCCAACCTTTCCAGGCTGTTCGGCTTCTTTCGCAAAGACCACTGGCCTGCTCCGCGTTCGCTCGCCACTACTAGCGGAATCTCTGTTGATGTCTTTTCCTCCAGGTACTGAGATGTTTCAGTTCCCTGGGTTTGCCTCCCGACCCTATGAATTCAGGCCGGGATACCCCAAAGGGGTGGGTTTCCCCATTCGGACATCCGCGGATCAACGATCGCTCGCATCTCCCCGCGGCTTTTCGCAGCGTGCCACGTCCTTCATCGCCTCTTGGCGCCAAGGCATCCACCGAATGCCCTTCTCTCACTCCATATCCACACCACCGCCCGCGCACAGGGCCAAACCACGCCCCATGCCGCTACCACTCTCGGGCGGCAGCGCCCGCAACATCCCCAGCCTCGCGGTCAAACTCGGCCGGACGATGTGCGTCACTCGCACACACAACTGATCATCTTCACCATGTGAAAGAACATGCTCGCCCACCGCGCCACCCGGTTCCCTCTCGAGGATCCCGAACAGCGCCGCAGGGCGGGTTTCGG
>NZ_JAAEDL010000067.1 GCF_018129005.1 Neoroseomonas eburnea | reverse complement strand
CGTATGCGCCTTCCTCTTCGCCATCGATGACCCTCCCAAAGCACCCGCCGGACTACATTACCGGCGGACCCCTTCTAGGGGGTCAGGTCAGGCTGGCGGGCGCTGCTGCGCGGCGCACCGGACATGAACTCGCTGGTCGCCATCGGCACCGGCGCGGCCTTCGCCTACTCGACCGTCGCGACCTTTGCCCCCGCCCTGCTGCCGGAAGGCGCGCGGCACGTCTTCTTCGAGGCGGCGGCGGTGATCGTCACCCTCATCCTGCTCGGCCGCTGGCTCGAGGCACAGAGCAAGGGCCGCACCTCCGAGGCCATCCGGCGGCTGATGGGCCTGCAGCCGCCCACCGCGCGCGTGCTGCGCGACGGGCAGGAGCAGGAGGTCCCGGCCGCGCAACTCCTCGCCGGCGACATCGTCCTGGTGCGGCCGGGCGAGCGCATCCCCGCCGATGGCGAGGTGACCGAGGGCGCCTCCTTCGTCGACGAGGCGATGATCACCGGCGAGCCGGTGCCGGTGGAGAAGACCCCCGGCGCGCGCGTGACCGGCGGCACGGTGAACGGCACCGGCGCCTTCCGCTTCCGCGCCACCGCGGTGGGCGGAGAGACGGTGCTCTCGCAGATCGTCCGCATGGTCGAGCAGGCGCAGGGATCGAAGCTGCCGATCCAGGCGCTGGTGGACCAGGTGACGATGTGGTTCGTCCCCGCGGTGCTCGCCATCGCGGCGCTGACCTTCGGCGTGTGGCTGGTGTTCGGCCCCGATCCGGCGCTGGCTTTCGCATTGGTGAACGCGGTCGCGGTGCTGATCATCGCCTGCCCCTGTGCGATGGGCCTGGCGACGCCGACCTCGATCATGGTCGGCACCGGTCGCGCGGCGGAGCTCGGCGTGCTGTTCCGCAAGGGCGAGGCGCTTCAGTCCCTGCGGGACGTTGAGGTCGTCGCTCTCGACAAGACCGGCACGCTCACGGAAGGCCGCCCGACCCTGACCGACCTCGCGGTCGTGCCGGCCGAGGATGAGGCCGCGATCCTGACGCTGGTCGCCGCGGTCGAGGCCCAGTCCGAGCACCCTGTCGCCCAGGCCATCGTCGCCGCGGCGCGGACGCGCGGGCTGGTCCTGCCGGAGGCGACGGCCTTCCAGGCCGTGCCCGGCTACGGCGCGACCGCGCTGGTGGACGGGCGGCGCGTCGCGGTCGGCGCAGACCGCTACATGGCGCGGCTCAGCCTCGACGTCGCGCCCTTCGCCGCCACGGCGGCCGCGCTCGCGGACCAGGGCCGCACGCCGCTCTACGCCGCAGTGGATGGGCGCCTCGTCGCGGCGCTCGCGGTGGCCGATCCGGTCAAGCCGGGCACGCCGGCGGCCCTCGCCGCGCTGCGGGCACAGGGGCTGCACATCGCCATGGTGACCGGCGACAACCGGCGCACGGCGGAAGCGATCGCCCGCGGCCTCGGCATCGATGAGGTGGTCGCCGAGGTGCTGCCGGACGGCAAGGTTGCCGCCGTGCAGGGCCTGCGTGAGGGCGGGCGGAAGGTCGCCTTCGTCGGGGACGGCATCAACGATGCGCCGGCGCTCGCAGCCGCGGATGTCGGCCTCGCGGTTGGCACCGGCACGGACATCGCCATCGAGAGTGCCGACGTGGTGCTGATGTCGGGCGATCTCGGCGCGGTGGCGACGGCCTTCGGGATCAGCCGGGCCACCATGGCGAACATCCGGCAGAACCTGTTCTGGGCCTTCGCCTACAACGTTGCGCTGATCCCGGTCGCCGCGGGCATATTCTGGCCCTTCGGCGGCACGCTGCTCTCGCCCATGCTGGCGGCGGGGGCGATGGGGCTAAGCAGCGTCTTCGTGCTGGCGAATGCACTCCGGCTGCGGCGGTTCCAGCCCGCCGCGGCCTCCGCGCGGGAGGGTGTGTGATGAACATCGGCGAAGCGGCGAAGGCCTCTGGCGTCTCGGTGAAGATGATCCGCCACTACGAGGCGATAGGACTGATGCCCGCCGCGACCCGGACGGAAAGCGGCTACCGCGTCTACCTGCCCGAGGATGTGCACGCGCTGAGGTTCGTCCGAAATGCTCGCGACCTTGGCTTCCCGCTGGCGGAGATCGAGGAGCTGCTTGGCTTGTGGCGAGACAGGGAGCGAAGCAGTGCGGATGTGAAACGTCTGGCCCTTGGCCATCTCGCGACGATCGAACAGAAAGTCAGGGCGTTGCAGGCAATCTGTGAGACTCTGCGGCACCTCGCGAAAGCCTGCCACGGAGATGGCCGGCCCGAGTGCCCAATCCTGCAGGGTCTTTCCGAACGGGAGTCGGCAGCAGCGCCCTCGGCGACGCGCGCCTCACGGTCCCGAGGAGGACTGCGACACAGCGGGATCAGCGCCGTACCGCGCGGTTGAATGTGCTGGCGATGCTCTTTACGGTTTTGCAATCGTGGGCTGGGTTCCCGCGCTGCAGCCGAGGATCGCAAGCAGCGGGCCGAGAACCGATGACCTCGGGCACGGTTATTTCATCTCATTTGTGATTGCACACGGACAACTGAGTTCGGCATGATCCCGTTATCGTAGAAGAGAGGGCCGGTCCTGCGCGCCTGGAGCGCGCTCCAAGGCCCGCGCACGACCGGGATCGGGGTCGGCCGGCATTGGAGGCTGGGCTAAGTGCCGCGACGGCTACAGCGGCCGAAACGAGGCGAACCACTTCGGGGCGAAATCGACCTGCGTGGAATGTCATTGGCAATCCTGGTAGCACGCACCGGGAGCATCCGTTTGGCGGCTCGCGAGGCGCGTAGAACTGTTTCGGCCGTCAGCCGCAGTATTCGGGCGCTTGAGGACGGGCTCGGGGTATCACTCTTCGAGCGGCGTCCGTCGGGCGTGAAGCTGACAGCCGCCGGCGACGAGTTTCTTGTTGAGGCAACACGCGTGCTCGGCGGCCTGCAATCTGCCGTATTGCGGGCGCGGGAGGCTGGATCGGCAGCGACGGGCCGATTGGTGATAGGCACATATTTCTCGGCCTCGATCGGACGGTTCCGAGAGGCGCTGATGCGGTTCGTCGAGCAGAACCAAGGCGTCGAGATCTGGCTTCGCGAGGGGAGCCGCGATGAGCTCCTGTTGACCCTGCGCCGCGGCGAGGTGGATCTCGCATTGCTGCTGGGGCCGATGGATGAGGCGGCGTTGGACCGCCTGGCGCTTTGGCAAGAGGCCGGCATGGTGGCCTTGCCCGAACGCCATCCCCTTGCCGACGCCGACTTCATTCGATGGCGGGACTTGGTGGACGAGACATTCATAGTCACGTCACGTGGTTCCGGACCAGAGGCCCGCATCACGGTCCAAGGATTGCTGCCGCCTGGGACGACAGCTCGCTTCGCAGCGCATGATGTCAGTCGGGAGGGCATGTTCAATTTGGTCGGCGCGGGGTTTGGCGTCGCCGTGCTCGCTGAATCCGCGTCAGGCGCGTCCTATCCCGGCGTCGTGTTCCGGCCCGTCGGCGACGAGACGGGGCCGACGATGGTTGAGGCTGCCGCGTACTGGGACCCCAAGCGTGACAACCCCGCCCTACGACGGTTCCTCGCGCAGTTGCGTGCCACTCAGGGATCGCGCGGCGGCTGAGGCTGCGGCCCGCGCGATCGAGGCGTGGGCCGGCGTGCCGACCGGAACCCCCGGTCGCTCGCGAGGAACCGCGCCAGCATCGGCGCGACCAGCTTCGTGGGCTCGACCTGCTGCCCCGTCTCGCGCGAGAGCGCGTCCGCGTAGGCGACCAAGTCGCGGTGGAGATCCGCCGGCAGTTCCACGGTGAGCTTCACCGGACGGTCGTCGAGGATCGGGCCGAGCTTCAGCTTCGGCATGGGTCAGCCTCCGTAGGGCTCGAGCACGAGGTCTCGGTGGACGATCACGCGCACCGGAAAGCCGGGGCGCACCGTCAGCGTCGGCGGGACGGAGAGCTGCCGGCGGACGATTTCCTCGCCGGCGCGGCCGACGGTGTCCTGGCCGCTTTCGCGGATGGCGCGGGCGATGTCGCTCTCGTCGTCACGGCCGAGTTCGAGGCCGAGGTTCAGCAGCGTCGCCAACCCAGCGGCCAGGAAGAGCCGCCCCCAGTGGTAGTCCACGCCGTCCTCGAGCCCGGCATAGCCCGCCTCGTCGGCGCCCGGCATGCGCTCCAGCACGATGGAGCGGCCGTTGGGCAGGATCAGCCGGTTCCAGGCCAGCAGGATGCGGCGCTGCCCGAAGCTGATGCGGCTGTCGTAGGCGCCGATCAGACGCGCGCCCTGGGGGATAAGCAGATGCCGCCCCGTCGGGCTGTCGAAGACGTTCGCTGTGACCTGGGCGGTGATCTGCCCTGGCAGGTCGGAGCGGAGGCCGGTGAGCAGCGCTGCGGGGATGACGCTGCCGGCCTGGATGACGAAGGGGCTGGCCGGCGCCTGGAGCCGATCCGGCGAGGTCGTGCGGCGATCGGCAGGCCCACCCAGGAAGGCGAGCCGCCGGTCGGTGGCGTCGGGACCGATCGCCACGGCGCCGGGATCCGCTGCCAGCGGTCCGGCGGGCGCAGCACCGCGTGGCTCGCCGCGTGCTTCGACCTGCACGAAGAGCCGGCTGGTGCGCGCCGCCTCGTTCTCCTGCAGCCGCCGCTGTTCGGCCGGATCGGCGGCCGTGGGCGCCGCCGGCGGCACGACCGGCTGTCCACGCTCCTGCGCGCGCAGGATTGGACGCCCGAGATCGCCCGGCAGCGGCGGCCCCAGCTGCGGGATGCCAGCATAGTCGCGCGGCAGGCCGGCCAGGCCGTCGGCCTGCGGGTTCCGGTCGGTGCTGTAGAGCTCGCGCGGCCCCTCGCCGCCGCTGCGGCCCTGGAGGGCCACGATCAGCGCCGCCCCGATGCCGAGCCCGGCCGCGACGCCGAGGCCGATCAGCACCCGGCGGGAGAGCCGCACCACGCGCGGCGGATCGGGGCGCAGCCGCAGCGCCGCGGCGATGTCGCGCTCGCTCCCGCCCCGTTCCGGCGTCGCCCCGCTCATCGCGCCCGGCCATCGGTGCGCACGATGCGCACGCGCTGCTGCCGGTCGCCGAGACGCAGCTCAGCCGCGGCGAAGAGCCGGTCGACGATCACAAAATTCTGCCGGACGCGGTAGTTGACGAGCTGCCCCTCGCCCTCCGGCCCGATGACGAAGAGCGGCGGCATCTCGCCCTGGCCGATGCCGCGCGGGAACTCGATGAAGACCTGCCGCCCGTCGTCGAAGGCGCGCAGCGGTCGCCAGGCGGGACTGTCGCCCTCGATCTCGTAGCGGAAGCGCAGGCGCGCGAGGTCGAGCCCCTGCTCGATGGGTGCCGCCGCGTTCTGCCGACGCAGCGCGATCAGCGCGTCCTGCGGGTACTGCCAGGAGACCGAGGCCATGTAGGTGTACTCGGTCGAGCGCAGCTCCAGCAGGTAGGTGCGCCGGTCTGTGTTGATGATGAGGTTGGTGGTGAGGTCGGGCCGCGTCGGCTTGACGATGATGTGCACCCGGCGCGTGGGGCCGGTGCCGCTCTCGGTGTCGCCGATGATCCAGCGCACCGTATCGCCGGCGGCGACGGGGCCGTTGCCGACCAGCGTCTCGCCCTCCTGCAGCATGATGGCGGTGACCTGCCCGGGCGCCGTGTAGACCTGATAGAGCGCGCCTGGTGTGAAGGGGTAGACCTGCACCGCGTTGATGAAGCCCGCGCGGACCGGCTGCACGCGCGCGGCGGCGTTGGCCTGGTTGACGCGCACCGTGGGATCGGGCGGCTCGGGCGTGCGGCGCGAGGGCGGGATGCGCTGAAGCTGGCCCAGCAGGGGCAGCGGCGTCGGCACCTCGACGATCTCGACAGGCCGCGGCGGCTCCGGGATCTGCGTCGCCTGGATCGGCTCGTCGTCGTAGCTGATCTCGGGCGGGCGGAAGGCGCAGGCGCCGAGGCCGAGCAGGACGAGCGCCAGGGTGGGGGTTGCGTGCCTCATTGCCCGAGCTCCCGCGACCAGTTGATGGCGTGGACGAAGATGCCGAGGGGGTTCTTTCGCAGCCGCTCGGCATCGCGCGCCGGCTGGACGACGATGGTCAGGATCGCGGTCCAGCGTTCGGTCCGCGCAAGCTGGCCGTTCTCGTAGGTCCGTTCGATCCAGGCGACGCGGAAGCTGTCGTCCGACGCGCGGATGACGCTGGAGACCTCGACGGCGACCTGCTGGCGGCCGACGCGGCCGAAGGGATCGCTTGCGCGCGCGAAGTCGTTCAGCGCCAGCGCGCCGCGATCGGTCGCGAAGTCATAGGCGCGCAGCCAGTTCTGCCGGACGATGATCGGGTCGGCGGCGATGCCGCGCACCTGCTCGATGAAGCGCGCGAGGTGCCAGGCGATCTGCGGGTCGGTCGGACGGAAATTGGCGATGGCCGGGGCGACGGCCTGCGCCTCACCGAGCCGGTCCACCTGCACGACCCAGGGCACGACGGTGCCGCGGGCGGACTGCCAGACCAGCGCCGCGGCGAGCCCGGCGATCAGGGCGAGTTCGCCGAGCGCCATGAGCCGCCAGTTGCGCGCCTGGACGCGAGCGGAGCCGATGCGCTCGTCCCAGGCCTGGGCTGCGCGCTGATAGGGCGTCTCGGGCTCGGGCGTGCGGCCGTAGCGGACAGAAGGACGGCGAAACATCAACGATCCTCCGAGAGGCGGATGGAGGAGCCCGCGCCGCCGCCATCACCGGAGCGGATGGCGTGTCCGAGGGTGGTGACGCCGTGGCTCAGCGCCTGGCCGCGCCGCATGCGTCGGGCCCAGGCGGGGGCGCCGGAGGCTGGCGGCGGGTCCGTGGGCGGCGATGCGCCGCCAGCGACGGCGGCGCTGCCCGCGGCGTGGCTCGCGCGGAGGCTGCCCGCCGCGCTGCGCAGCGGGCTGATGGCGGCGGAGGCCGCGGCCATCGCTACGCCGGAGGCACCCCCGCTGCAGTAGGCGGTGCGGCTGGCGCCCAGCGCGTAGGCCGAGCCG
>NZ_JAAEDL010000066.1 GCF_018129005.1 Neoroseomonas eburnea | reverse complement strand
CCCCGGCATCCTCCCCCGGGGCCGCCCCGGCCGCGTCGGGCCATGGCAGCGCGGCGGCGGCCGCGGGCAGCATGTCCTCGGCCGGCGCGGCGTCGGCGTCCGCGCCGGCACCGATCAGCGCCGCCAGCGGGTCGCCTTCGCCTGGCGGGTCGGCTGCGGGCGGCGCGTCACCATCGGCCGCGCCGATCAGCATGGCCAGCGTGCCGTCCGTGTCCGGCGCCGTGACGCCACCCGGAAGAGTCGGCGCTTCCGCCGGCGGAGTCTCGGTCGCGAAAGGCATGTCGGGTGCGCCCCCGCCGAGCAGCGCCAGCACGTCGGAGGGCCGGTCCTCCGGCTCCGGCGCCGCCTGCGCCCCGCCGCCGGCGAGCAGCGCCAGCACGTCGTCCGACGCTCCGGGCGAATCGAGCGGCGGCTCAGGCGACAGCTCGCCCAACGTCACCGCCGGCAGGAAGGCCGAAGGGTCCGGCGCGGCGGCGACGGAGGCCGGCGGCCCGACGGGCGCAGCGATGGGCAGGCTGACATCCGGCAGCGGTGCCCCCGGCAAGGGGAGCGCGGCGGCCAACGCATCGGCATCGGCATGCCCGGAGCGCCCTGCCCAGGCTGCCGCCTCGACGACGTCGAACCAGGCGGAGGCCGGAGGGGCCTCCCCCGGCGGCAACAGCACCGCGAGGGTGATGGGGAAGCGGCGGCCGACCTGGTCCTCGCTCGGCAGCATCACGCCGGCCACCGCATCGGGGCCGCAGGCGCCGGCCGGCAGGGCGAAGCGCCAGGCGGGCGCGGCGTCCCAGGCGGCCGGCCAGTGCTCGCCCATGCCCTCTCGGGCCCGTGCGATGCCGGCCTGCAGCCAGGCATCCCACGGGCCGACGAAGCTCGTGGGCAGGCCCCGGCGCACGAAATCGCCGTGCGCCGGCACCTTGCCGTAGAGGCCGGTCAGGGGGAGAGCGTCGGGCATCGGAACTGCGCCAGCTCGGCAAGGCCGAAGGGGTGCTGGGAACTGCCCGCGCGCAGCTCGAAGTCCATGTTGCGTTCGCCCTGAACGACGCGCAGCCGCATCCGTTCCCGCGACGGCCCGGCGGCAAGCGTGCTGCCGCGCCGCATCACCAGCCGCAGCGCCGACCACGCTCCGTCATAGGCGAGCGGCCCGGCGGAGGAGGGTGGGTCGAAGGCCAGCGTCAGGTTGCCCCGCGCCGGCCAGGAGAGCGCGATCGGCCGGGCCGAGCCCCCCTGCGCGATCTCCGTCCGCGTGCCCTCGAACTCCAGCGTGGCGGACAGTGCGCCCGGATCCATCTGCCGCGGGACCAGTTCGAAGCGCAGGCCGATCGAGGCGACGGAGGGGAAGAAGGCGTCGCGGATCGCCCGCGCCCGCTGGAACTGCATCAGGTCCGCGGCGGAGATCGGCGGCGGCAGCCCATCGGTCGCCACCGGCCGCCAGGGCAGGCTGGTGATGTCCGCGTATTGCCGCACGTTCTGGGTGAAGAACTGGTCGAAGACGCCACCCGGCCCGAACAGCCGCATGAAGTCGTCGACCGGCAGGTCCTCCCCGTTGATGTTGAAGGGGAAGCGCTGCTCCAGCCCGCGGCAGAAGGGCGCGAGCTGCTGCGCCCCCGCCGCGGCGAGCGCCGCCTTGGCCCCGCCGCCGCGCGCCGCGGCCGTCGCCGTCACCATGGCGTTCATCCAGCGCGCGAGCGGCTGCGGCTGGCGCGCTGCCTCCGCCTGCAGTCGCTGGCCGGGGTCGAGCCCCGCGGCAGGCGGCGGCAGCGTGCCCGGCGGAGCGGTCGCCAGCCGCTGCACCTGCACGAACAGGTCGTTGATGATGCGCAGCACGCCGTCGAGCGGTTCGCCGGCGGCGGTGCGCAGCGCCTCGAAGCGCGGCTCGACGAATTCGGCGACCGGCTCGGCGCCGGTGGGCTCGGCCGGCTGGGCCGGCTGGCCGGCCTGCGGTGCCGGGCGCGGCTGCTGGCCGGGCGGCGCCCAGCCCTGCGGCGGCGTGCCGACCGCGAGCTGGCGGGCGATCGCGCGCAGCAGATCCTTCATCGGCGAGTTCGGCGCGCCGAGCAGGTTCAACGCCTCGGCCTGCTGCGCGAGTTGCGGCGGCAGCGGCAGCAGATTGAGGTCATCCAGCATGCGCTGCCACTGCCTCACGTATTCCTCGGCGTAGAGCCGCAGCACCGCCTGCTCCAGCCGCACCGGGTCGTCGCCGCCGGTCTGGTTCGCGCCCTCGGGCCCCAGCACCCAGTATTCGGCGACGCCCTGCCGCACCGTCTGGCCGAGCACCGGCAGCAGGCCGCGATACAGCCCGTCGATGGTGTAGAGCCCGGGCACGCCCTCGGTCAGCGGCTGGCCGGAGGCGCGCACGAAATACCTTTGCCCCGCCTGGCCGAGCGCATCCGCCGGCCGCCAGGGCTGGATATTGCCGGATGCCGCCGTCTGCAGGCGGGAGAAGACGCGGTCCGCCAGCGGCAGGCGGGAGAAGATGCGCCGCGAGGCATCGACCAGTGCCCCATCCACCGGGTAGCGGTGGAAGTTGCGCGCGATCGTCGCCTCCAGATGGCCCATGAGCGCGTCCCGGACCGGCTGGTTCACCGCGCCGGGGAAGCTGCGGAACCAGTCGCGCGCGAACCAGGCCTTCACCAGCTCCGCATCGAGCGGCCCTTCCTGGCCGAGCATCAGGTAGGCGCGGGTGGCGTCGTAGAGCTCGTCCGGTCGCTGGAAGGAGGTGCGCATCGCAGCCTCCAGCCGCGCGAGCAGGCGTGGCAGGAAGGAGCGGTCGAGAGCGCGGCGATAGGCGGAATTTGCGCCGGCGAGCAGCTTTTCCTCCTGGCTCAACCCCAGCGCACCGCCACTCCCGCGCGTCGCCGGCGGCAGGTCCCGCGCCGCGTCCATGTAGGGCAGGATGCGGCGGAACTCGGCCTCGGTGATGAGGTCGAAGGGAATGCCCTGGGACGCCTGCTCGGCCTTGGCGATCTGCTCCGCGAGGCGCTGCGCGCGCGCCTGCTCCGACGACCAGGCGCTATAGCCGTAGAGGCCGCCGCCGAGGATGCAGAGCCCCGCGATCGACCAGGCGGCGATGGCGACGACGCGCCGCCGCTTGTCCGCCTTGCGGTCGTTGGAGGCGAGGCGCGCCTCGTTGAACACCACGTCGCGCAGCAGCCTGGTGATGAAGTAGGCGCGGCCCTTCTGCTGCATCACCGCCGCCGGGCGGCGTGGATCGAGGCCGAAGGAGCGCGACAGCGCGCCCGCCAGGCGATCCAGCGGGCTGCCTTCCTGCGTGCCGGAGGTGAAGTAGACGCCGCGCAGCATCGGCGCGGGGTCGAGCCTCGTGCCGCCGAAGGCGACCGAGATGAAGGCGGCGAGCGGCTGCTCGAGCGAGGCGAACTGCGCCGGGAAGCCGGCCAGCGCGGCGCGCTGCTGCGGCCCGCGCTCCTGCTGCAGGCGCTCGATCACGCGGTCCTGCAGGCGGCCGAGCAGCGCCTGGAATTCCTCCCCGAATTTCGCCGAGGCGCCGGCCTCTCCGGCGACCGCCACCGGGAAGGTGAAGCCCCAGACCTGTTCCCGCGCCGCCTTGTCGAGGTCGTCGAAGAACTCCATGAAGCCGGCGAGCAGGTCCGACTTGCTGACCATGAAGTAGACCGGCAGGCGCTGGCCGAGCTTCTCCTCCAGCTCCTTGATGCGGCGGCGGACGCTGCGGGCGTGCTGCTCGCGCTCGGCGGGGCCGAGGCGGGAGATCATGTCGACGCCGAAGGTCACCAGCACGCCGTTCAGCGGCAGCCGCGGGCGCGACTTCTTGAGCAGCGCCAGGAAGCGTTCCCATCCCGCCTTGTCGGCGGCCGCGTCCGAATCCTGGCTGGTGTAGCGGCCCGCCGTGTCGATCAGCACGGCATTGTCGGACAGCCACCATTCGCACAGCCGCGTGCCGCCCACGCCCTGCAGCTTGCCGCCGTCGGTCAACGGGAAGTCGAGGCCGGAATTGGCCAGCGCCGTCGTCTTGCCCGAACCCGGCGGGCCGATGATGACGTACCATGGCTGTTCGTAGAGGAAGCCGCCCTTCTTGCCGGAGGTCGCCTTCAGCTTGTCGAGCGCGCCGGTCAGGCGCTCGCGCAGCTCGGCCTCCTCCTCCGCCGCGCGGTCGGCGCCGGGGTCGGGTTCGGAGATGCCCTGCACCAGCAGCGCGTCGCGCCGCCGCTTGCGGCGGTCCATCACCCAGATGACCACCAGGCACAGCACGAACAGCACCGCGCACAGGATCATCCGGTTCACTTCGGATTCCAGCGGCGCGAAGCCCTGGTAGCTCAGCAGCGGGCCGAACAGCCAGATGATCGGCATCAGCAGCGAGACGGCGACGATGGCCGCGAGCGCGCGGCCCGTGAAGAAGGGACGCAGGACGTCGAGCAGCTGCATGGTCAGTTGGTCCCCCTCAGCAGCACGACTTCGATGCGCCGGTTCTCCTCACGCCCCTCCGCGGTGCGGTTGTCGGCGATCGGCTCGGCATCGGCGCGGCCCTCGATGGTGAAGCGGGCGGCATCGCCGGTGGCCGCGGAGATGATCGCGGCGGCCGCCTCGGCGCGCGCCGTCGAGAGGTGGAAGTTGGACGGGAAGCGGACGGTGCGGATCGGCTGGTTGTCCGAATGGCCGACCACCATGACGCGGCCGGGCTCGGTGCGCAGCCCCTCCCCCACCCGCTGGAGGGTACGGACGAAGCGCGGCTCCACCGTCGCGGAGCCGGAGGCGAACATGCCGCGGCTCTTCAGCCGGACGGTCACCGAGCGCGCATCGCCGAACACCGTCAGCAGGCCTTGGTCGATCTCCGGCTTGAGGAATTCCCGCAGGGTCACGAGGAAGTCCGGCCGCGGCGGCGCCACGAAGGCGGGCGGCGGCGGCGGCGGCGCCGGCGGGCGCGGCGGCGCGACGCGCTGGATCTCCGGGACCTGGCCGGGCGGCAGGGCGGTCAGGCGCTCATAGAGCCCGTCCGAGCCTTCGTTCATCGCATTGGCGAGCCAGGCGTAACCCATGCCGAGGGCAAAGATCGCGACGCAGGCCGCGACCCAGGCGGGAATGCCGCGGCGCGGGCCGCGATGCGGCGCATCCACGCCCTTCCAATGCGGCGAGAGCTCGCGTTCCCAGGGCTGCCGCACCTGCACGAGAAGCTGGTAGAGGCCCTCGCGGATGCGCTCCAGTTCCGAGGCGCCGCGCGGCGACAGCCGGTAGCGCCCCTGGAAGCCCAGCGCGAGGCAGAGGTAGCAGACCTCGAGCGCGTCCTTCCAGCGCCCCGGGTCCTTCTGCATGCCGGCGAGGACATCGAAGAAGCGGTCGCCCGACTTCACTTCCTGATGGAAGGTCGCGACCAGGGACTGCACCGACCAGACGCTGCCCTGCCCCCAATTGTAGGACAGCACCACGTCGTCGAGGCTGGCGCACAGGATGTAGTGCGCGGCGCGCACCTGCTCGGCGCTGACGCCGGCATCGCGCGCATCGACCTCGAACTGGCGCAGGGCACGCAGGGCACGCTCGCGCAGCTCCTCGCCCTGGGGCGGTGCGGTCATGGCGGCATTCGCGAGGCGCCCGAGCAGGTCGATCAGCGGCTGCGCCGCGGCGGCGAGCGGACCGATCCCGATTTTGGGCAGGGCCTCGGCCTCGCCGGCGAGGCGCGGCGAAGATTCGGCGCGGGCACCGGGTGCCGCGCCGGTGGGCAGCGGGGCGTAGCCGCCGACCGGGGGGGACGCCGGGCGCGGACCGGCGGGCGCGGCCGGTTGCGGTCGCGATGGCGCGCCGCCGCCGGGTCCGCGCACCACCGTGCGGTCGCTGTCGTCCGGTTCGGCGAAGGGATTGTCGCTCATCGCGCGCGGTCCTTCGGTTCAGTCTGCTGCATGGTTCGATGCGCGGCATCGCCCGGCACGCGGGAGCAGCGGCGCGCCGCAGGCGTGCCGAGGCCCCGAACGGGGCCCGCCGGAAGTCCGGCGAAGCCAAGCCGCGCGGATGCGCGGCGCCCGGCGTCTGAGGGCATCATCCGCGAATCGCCCAGAGTTCCATCTTGAGGTTCGGGAAATCGCCGGAGACATGGATGGCGAAGGCCCCGGAATTCTGCATCTGCGCCCAGTGTGGGCTGCCGCGGTCGAGTTCGAAATAGACCGCGGCCGAGTGGAACGGGATCTGCCGCGGCGCCACCGGCAGCGGCCGCACCTGGATGCCGGGCAGCGCGACATTGACCAGTTCGCGGATGTGCTCGACGGCGCCGATCTTCACCTGGTTGGGGAAGACGCGGCGGAGCTGCTCCGACGGCAGATCGGCCTGCACCGTGAGGACGAACTGGCTGGCGCGCAGCAGGTTGCGGTCGGTGATCGGGCCGACGCGCACGCCGAACTGGCGTTCCTGCAGCGGGATCGAGACCGCGTTGGTCTCGAGCACCATCGACAGGCTGCGGCGCAGGTCGGCGACGACCGGGGCGAAGGAACGCTGCAGGTCCTCATGCCGATAGGCCGGGTAGGTCGCGGCCATGCGCTTCGGGTCGGTGAAGGTCGCAAGCTCTCCGGCGAGTTGCACCAGCGCGGCGTAGAGCGCCTCCGGGTGCACGTTGCCGGCATCCGCCCAATGCGCGAGCAGCGGCTGCCAGCGGTTCACCGCCTGCAGCAGCAGGAAGTCCGCCACTTCCGCGACACCGCGCGCGCCTGGCTGGGACAGCCGCGCACCGAGCGCCTCGGCCCGCTGCCCGAGCATGCCCACCAGCTCGCCCACCAGATTGGCGAGCGGCGGCGTCGCCGAGACCCGCAGGCAGGGAGGGATGAAGCGGTCGTCGACCACCACGCGGCGATCGGCCTGCACCTCCACCACGCGGGTCAGGCCGATGGTCGAGAAGCCGGCGCGTTCCTCCGTCTCCAGCATGAAGCGCAGGCGCGGACGCCCGACCTGGAGTTCCGCCGGGACGGTGGCGTCCGAATGGGTGTCGAAGGCCTCGAAGCCCCGCATGCCGTAGCGCGCGGCGGCCATCTCCGGCCCTTCGGAAAAGGCGATCTCCGGGCTGCCGGGCTGGCGCACCGGCAGCGCCAGGTAGACGACGCAGTTGCGCGTCCCCTCGGGCAGGTCGAGCGGCGGCGGCTGGTCCGCATGGCCGGGCACGGAGAAGGGCGTGCCGTCCTCCATCACGCCGGTCGCCGAGGCGATGGCGAACTTGCCGGCAGCGAGCAGGTCACGGTCGAGCGAGAGCTCCGTGATGCCCCAGGGATGCGACCTCAGCGGCGCGGCGCGTGACTGCAGCATCCATTCGAAATGCCGATCCTGCTGCTGGAAATGCTGCGCGCGGAGGAACATGCCCTCCTGCCAGACCACCTTGTCGTGCCACAGCATCCGCGACCCTGCTCCCCTGCCCCCGGCCCTAGCTGTCCTTCCGCGACGCCTGTTCATAGGCGCGCGCGAATTCCTTGCCGAAGGCGCTGTCGAAATCGTCGTCGAACTGTTCGGTCACCTGCTGGTGAAGGCGCTTGTACGCATCCCACAGGCGCTTGTCCTTGCTGGCGAAGAGGCCGCCACCGCCGCCTTCCTGGCCCTCGAGCCCCTCGGGGGCGAGGCGCGCGAGCAAGGCGCGCGCCGCGGCCTGAGTGGCGGCGAGCGTCGCCACCTGGTGCGCGGTCAGGTCCTCCACCGTCTCGCGCACCGCGCGCGGGCCGGTCTGCGGCCCGGCGGTGAGCAGCGCGGTGAGCGCCTGCTCGTCGGAGGCGGCGAACTTCACCGGATTGTTGCCGGCCGAGCGCAGCATCGTCTGTTCGATGCGGAACTCGCGCTTCACGTCGGCGCGCGCGATCAGCAATTGCCGCAGGCCGGAGATCGCCGCGTGGAAGGCGGCGCCGAGCGCACGCAGCGCAGCGTCCGGATCGGTGTACGCGGCGAGGTGCGGCGACAAGCCGGCGCCGGCCAGGAAGGCGGCGAGGCCGGCATCGGCGCCGCCCCCGCCCGCGGCGGCCGGACGCGGCGCGGCCTCATGCGGCGTCGGCGGCGG
>NZ_JAAEDL010000065.1 GCF_018129005.1 Neoroseomonas eburnea | reverse complement strand
CCCCCCCCCCCCCCCCCCCCCCCCCCCCCCCCCCCCCCCCCCCCCCCCCCCCCCCCCCCCCCCCCCCCCCCCCCCCCCCCCCCCCCCCGGCTGCAGCGGCTGCCACCGTTCGCCCCGGCTTACGGCAACCCCTTCAGCACGACATCGTCATGGGGCATCTCCACCCGGCCAGGTGAATCCTCCCGGTCGGACGCCGCCCTACGCCGCCGCCGGCTGGTGCGTCGGCGAGCCCACCGTCTGCAGCACCTCGAGCCCTTCGAACTGCGGCGGCCCGAGCGTCAGCGGCTTGTTCGACCCCGCGGCGGCATGGGCGGTGCGGAATTGCTCGGAGCGGGTCCAGGCCTCGAAGGCCTCCTTCGACGCCCAGAGCGTGAAGGACGAATAGAGGATGTGGTCCTCGGCCTGCGGACCCTTCAGCAGGTGGAAGGTGATGAAGCCGTCGAGCTCGTGCAGGCGGCTCTCGCGGTTCAGCCAGCGTGCCTCGAATTCCGCGGCGTGGGCGGGGATGACGCGGAAGCGGTTGGCGGCGACGAACATGGTGGTTTCTCCTCGGTTCCTGGTGGCCGTGCGGGAAGGCGTGGCGGTGGCGTCTAGGGGGTCCAGCTCCGGCAGAAGGCATCGGGTTCCGGGCGGACCGGCCGCGGGCGGTTCACGGCCGGCGTGCCGGCGTAGATCCAGCCGAGCAGCGCATCGGTCTCGGCGAAGCCGAGGGCAGCCTTGACCGTGGTGTCGCGCAGCGCGCCCGACGACAGCCAGATGGAGCCGAAGCCCTGGGCGTCCAGGGCATTGAGGAAATTCATCACGCCCGCCGCCGCGGTCGCTTCCTGTTCCCAGACCGGGATGCGATGGCCGGGCCGGAGCGCGGCGCCGGCGGCGACCACGAGGGGCGCGCGCAAGGGCTTGCCGCGCTCGATCTCCAGTCGTTCGGGTGGCGTCGCCGGTTCCCGCCGGGCGAGCGAGTCGGCGAGGATCTCGCCGAAGGCCCGCCTTGCCTCGCCGTCGATGAAGACGAAGCGGGTGGGCTTCAGTCCGCCATGGTCCGGGGCGCGCAGGGCGGCGGCGACGGCCAGGTGCAGCGCGCCCTGGTCCGGGCCTGGTGCCTGCAGCAGGCTCGGCGAGACGGAAGCGCGATCGAGCAGGGCGGAAAGGGCAGGTGGCAGCGACATGGTCTCGGCGGCTCGGGGTGAGGGGATATATTGCGAATTACTCGCATTCGCAATACGTCTCGCCTCATGTCCGCAGATCAGCCTCGCATCTCCCCGAGCTTTCCGCACCCGCGCGCCGCCTGGCTCGACCCGGGGACGGGCGCGCGCCTCGAACCCGCCGCGCTGATGGCGCGGATGGCGCGGCGGCAGGTGGTGCTGCTCGGCGAGACGCATGACGTCGCCGAGATCCATCGCTGGCAGCTCCAGGTCGCGACCTGCCTGCACCTGCTGCGGCCCGACATGCAGATGGGCTTCGAGATGTTTCCGCGCCGGCTGCAGCCGGTGCTCGACCGCTGGGTGGCCGGCGGGATGGGGACTGCGGAGTTCCTGGAGCAGGCGGAATGGGAGAAGGTCTGGGGCTTCCCCCCCGAGATCTACCTGCCGCTGTTCCACTTCTGCCGGCAGCAGGGGGTACGGATGCTGGCGCTGAACTGCCATCGCCCGCTGGTCACCCGCGTCGGCAAGGAAGGCTGGGATGCGGTGCCGGAGGAGGAGCGGGACGGCCTGACCCCCTCCGCTGCCCCCACCGCGGGGCACCGCGCCTACATCGCCATGCTCACCGGCCGCCGGCCTGAGGACATCACCGACCGCTTCATCCGCGCCCAGCAGGTCTGGGACCGCGCCTTCGCCTGCAACATCGTGCAGGCGCGGCGCGAGGCCGAGGCCGAGGGCCTGCCGGCGCCGCTGGTCGTCGGCATCATGGGCCGTGGCCATGTCGACTACGGCCACGGCACGCCGCACCAGCTCCGCGATCTCGGCGTGACGGAGATCGGCATCCTGCTGCCGACAGGGGACGGCGAGCACGATGCCGCGCGGGTCGCCGGCATCGGCGATGCGCTGTTCCGCCTCGACCCGCCGGAGCCGCCAGCCGAGCGGGGGCGGCCGACGGCCTGACGACGCTGGCCGGTCCTCGCCCTGGAGGCGCCCCCCCGAAGTCATACCAACGGTCGCCATTCGCGACCGCTGGTATCCGGCCTTTCCTGCCCTCGGACGCCGGGCGCAAACCTCCGGTTCGCTTGGCTGAGCCGGACCACCGGCGGCCCGCGTTCCGGATCCCCGGTCACGTTGCAAGGCAAGATGATCGGGTGCCCGTCGCGGCCTCGGCACGAGGCAAGAACTCGTGCCGCTGGCATCAGTCCCCAGGAAGCCAAGGAAGGTTGGGGGGCGCGGGGGGAAGTTCCCTTCCCCCCGCCCATCACGCGCTCTCCGGCAACAACCCGGTCCGGATCACATGCGGCCAGGCGGCGTTCGCCCCGACCTCCTCCGCCCGCCGCGCCGCAGCGTCCCAGTCGTACCCGATCGCCACCAATTCCACCCCGACCCGCGCCGCATCGAGATCCAGCACCGCGTAGCGCGCATGCGGCGTGCCCGCCTCCTGCCGGTGTGCCGGCTCGCGGCTGATGCGGAAGCCCGGCAGGCCGAGGCTGCCCGGGTTCACCACCAGCGGCCCGCCCGGCACCTGCACCATGCCGGTCCGGTGGCTGTGGCCGCAGAGCACGACGCGCGCCGCCATGCCCTCGTCGCCGAGGCGTTCGCGCAGCACCGCCATCGGCGCCGGGCGCAGGCGTTCGGCGATCACTTCCTCGATCAGGTTCTGCATGTCGGAGGACGGCGTGCCGTGGCAGGCGAGCACGCCCGGCGCGGGCGTCAGCAGTTCCGGCAGGCCCATCAGCCAGTCGCGCTGCGATGCGGTCAGCTCATCGTAGGCGAGGCGGTCCTGCTTGCCCATGGTCGCGGGATCATGTTCGGAGATCCAGCGGTCATGATTGCCGCGGATGCTGGGGATGCCGGAATCCTGCAGCATCTCCACCGTCTCGCGCGGCCAGCATTGGCCGGAGGCGATGTCGCCGAGGCAGATCGTCGCATCCGCCCCGCGCGCCGCGATGTCGGCGAGCGCCGCCTGGAGCGCCGCGACGTTGCCGTGGATGTCCGCGATCACCGCGAGCCGCATGCGACGAATCTCCCTTGGTCGGTGCCCGATCTAACCATCGCGCGGCAATGCCGTCTGCCCCAGCACCCAGCCTTCCCAGGCGCGCACCGCCGGGTCCCGCGGCACGAAGTCCGGCCGCGCGCCGTCGAGCACGCCGACAAGCCCGAGCAGGCCGATGACGGAATCGAAGCGGTCCTCGCCGGCGGCGTCGGGGCCGAAGCCCTCCTTCGCCATGGCGCGCAGAGCGCCGGAGGGCGCGACGCGCCGCGCCGCCATCGCCTCCAGCAGCGGCGTGGCCAGCGCCGCGCGGTCGCGCTGCACGCGCTTCGACCCGCCCATGACGAGTCCGGCATGGCGCAGCGCCTCGGCCGGATAGACCTCCGCCAGCACCGCGCGGCCCCGCGCCAGCAGCGCGTGCACGCCGCCCTCGAAGGGCCACAGCGAATAGGGCGCCCCGGCGGCCAGACCCGGCGCCAGCCAGTCCCGCCAGGCCGCGATCGCCGCCTTGCCGGACTGGTTCGCCCCCAGCGTCCAGAACACCGGCGCGCCGGCGGGGCGTTCGGCGGTGGCGCGGTCGCACAGCCGCGACAGGCCGCGCGCCTCGCCGAGCCCGAGGGCCGCCGCGTGCGCTGCCCGCGTCATCCCCCTCACGCCGCGCGCCGGATAGAAGGGCCGGTCGCGCGAGACCTCGTCGAGCGTCGCCGCCACCGCGAAGAAGCCGGGCCGCGTCGCGAGCCCGCGCAGGAAGCCGGGGAAGCCCGCCTCCGGCCGGCCTGCCGCGAAGCCGCGCGGCACGCCGAGCGGCAGGTCGAGGCCGAGCGCCACCGGCACGCCTTCGGCGATCAGCGCCGCCGCCAGCGCCGCCGGGTCGCCGGCCGGGACCGGCGCTTCCGCCCGCCAGCCGCGCGCGCCGCGCCGCGCGATGCTCACCCACCGCTTGCGCGGATCCGTGCTCCAATCCGCATGCGCGGCGATCATCCCCATGTGCGGACCTGCCCGGCCATGCGATAGGCTGGCGCGACGACCCAGCGGAGACGATCCATGCACGCCGCCACGCTCCCCGGCCAGGACGCCGCCCATCCGGACGGCCAGTACGGCAGCGTCGCCAAATGGTTCCACTGGATCACGGTCGGGCTGATCGCCATCGCGCTGCCGACGGGCTTCGTCATCAAGTTCATCACCGGAGAGGCGGACGGGGCCTACAAGATGGGCTTCTACGCCATCCATGAAAGCGCCGGGCTGACCGTGCTGCTGGTGGCGCTGGCCCGGCTGCTGTGGAAGGCGACGCACCGGCCGCCGCCGCATCCCGAGAGCCTGCCCGCCATCCTGCGCATCGCCGGCACGGCGACGCATCACGGGCTCTACGCGCTGCTGATCATCCAGCCGGTGATGGGCTTCCTCGCCACCAACGCCTGGGGATTCCCGCTGCAGGGCAGGACCGCCTATCTCGGCTTCATCGAACTGCCGAAGTTCATGGAAACCTCGGAGGGCCTCGCGCAGGTGCTGTCCTGGATCCACACTATCGGCGGATATCTCTTCCTGGTGCTGCTCGTCGCCCATGTCGGCGGCGCGATCTTCCACCACGCCATCCGCAAGGACGGCACGCTGATGCGCATGCTGTAGAGGGCGCCGCGACGCCCCATATGCCGCGGGGATGACATGCGGTGGACCTGATGACCGCGTCCCGGGAGCGTTTCACCTCCGAGGACGACCTCCGGCACGAGGTCGTCGAATGCCCCGCCTGCGGCGAGCCGACCATGCCCAACCTGCTCGCCGACGGGAGCTGCGTCTGCTCCTGCCCGGCCGAGCGCGCCCTGCCGCTGCCCGAGGGCGCCGCCCCGGCCCTGCCGCCGCCGGTGGACGACACCAGCTTCGTCGCGGCGGTGCATGACGCCTCGGCCGGGCTGCCGGAGTTCAAGGGCCAGTTCGGGCGCGACATCCAGACCGACGACTTCAAGCTGCTGAACGACCCGCCCGGCGAGGGGCAGCAGGCTGGTGACGGGGAGGCTTCGCCCCCTCGCGCGCCCCCGCCAAGGACTTGAGGCCCTTGGAACCCCCAACCCGATGTATTGGTTTCCAAAGGCCTTTCGGCCTTTGGTGGGGTGAGGTCCGGAGAGGGGCAAGGCCCCTCTCCGGCTCCCCGCTATCGCGCCCACGGGGCGGCGTCCCTCTTCGATGCGCCCCGGCAGCCGCTCGGACCGGGCCCCGCCCCCTCCGGCGGCATCGCGGAGGCCGGCTTGGAGCGGTTGCCGTTCGCCTCGGCTCACGGCAACCGCTCCGGCCTCTTGTTTTCGCGAGCATCTTCACCCGAATGGGCGATTCCACCTGACCGGGATCGGCTCTAAGGCCCGTCCCCGCCACCGGCCACGACCCGCAGCCGCCGGACCTCCCCGGGCCCGGCCTCGACCTCCGCCCGGCTGGCGCCCGCCAGGAAGGCCAGGTGCCGCGCGGCGCCGGCTTCCGCCGCCAATGCCGCCAGCACCGGCGCGGCCGGCGCATGGCCGAAGAGATCCAGCACCGCCCCCGCCGCAGCGGCGGCGACCTGGCGCGCCTCCCCGGCCGGGATCCCGGCCGGCCATTCCAGCGTCACGGCCACCCGCCGGCTGCCGTCCACCCGTCGCACGGTGAGCGCCGGCACGGCCTGCGGCGGCACCTCCGCCGGGCAGGCGAAGGGTGGCGCCACCAGGGCCCAGCGCGGCATCTGGGGCACGGCGCAGCCCATCGCGCGCGCGATGCGCGGCGCCAGGGCGGTGACGAAGGCCGGCACCACCGCGGCATCGAGTGCCCGCGCCTCCGCCTCCGCCATCCCTGCGAGCCGCGGACCGGGGCAGGGGACCAGCTCCACCCGGTCGTTCATCGGCTCCGTGCGGCCGGGCGGGGCCAGCCGCGCCGGCGCGAGGTCGCCTGCCGCCTCGACCACGACATCGGCGGGATCGACGCCCTGCCGCGCCATCATCGCCGCCACCGCCCGTGCACGTTCAAGGCTCAGCGCCTGCGCGCCCGCCCCGCGGTCGGCATGGCCGCGCAGGCAATGGCCGCGGAAGCCGGGCGGGCGCGGCGGGCGCAGGAAGGCGAGCACGACATCGCGCCCCGCCTGGCCGATCTCGGCGCTGCCCGGCGCGAAGAGGATCACGGCGCCATCGGGCGGGAAGCCCTGCGCGCGCGCCGGCGCCGCCGCCAGCGCGAGCAGCCCGAGCATTCCGGCCAGCAAGCCGCGCATGGTCGCAACGATACACCGCCGGCGGCAGTGTGGTCATGGAAACCTCGGCGGGCCCGCCCCGCCGCCGGGCGTCAGAGCGGCTTCTGGGCCTTTTCCAGCAGCCGGCCGAAGAAGCCGGGCTTCTTCGGAGCCGCGGCCACGCTGGGCGCGGCGGCGGCTTCCAGGGCCTCGGCGGCCGCGCGCCTTTCCTTGTCGGCGAGCCATTTCTCCAGACTCATCCCCGCCTTGGCCGCGCGCTTCGCCTCGTAGGCGCGCTGCGCGTCCGTCATTTTCCGCTCGCTCATGCCGCGATACCCTGACCGTCCGCCGGGTGAATGGCGCGCGCCGCGCCTTCCGGCAAGGGGCCGCGCGTGCGAGTCTTGGGTAATGCACCCCATCCACCCCGCAAACGGCCCCTCCCCCCGGCACGCCTCTGAGGCCGCCCGAGGCACCGGCCTCGGGCCGGGAGCGCACGGCGCGACCGCGCGCGACCGGTCGCTGTCGCCGGCGCGCCATCTCCGCGCGAACGCCAAGCCCGCGGATGCGGGCGCCGGCGTCTGAGGCAAACGAAATGGAACCGAAGGTCAAGGCAGGCATTTGGGTGTCGATGGCGATCCGGCTGTCCGACATGTCAGGCCGGCCCGCCGCAGTGCTCCGCAAGGGGGATCCGGATTCGGGCGGCATCCTCGCCGTGCTGCGCGGAAGGGAAGGGGTCGTCGTGCTCTCCCAGGTGCGCGACGCGGAAGGCCGCCCGGCGTGGATGCGCGGCACCGGCCCCGCGCCGGTCGAGGAGGACCTCGCCAGCGCCTATGTCGACCGCCAGGTGAAGCGCGATCCCGACCTCTGGGTGCTGGAATTCGAGGCGCCGGACCTGCTGCCGCCCTTCGAGGCCCGGATGATCTGAAGGACGGAGGGCGCGAGGCGCCGCCTCGCGCGCCGCTCGGGGGCGCCGCCCCCGAGACCCCCGCCAGGGGACCGGGTCCCCTGGACCTCCAGGACCGGGCACCCGCAGCGGGCGGACGGAGCCACGGGTCGCTGGCGCCGGTGGCGGCAGCCCGCTCCAGGAAGGCGTGCGGCGGTGCCTGTCCCTCCGCATCGCGCGCATCCGCCTCATCAGCCTTGCGGGCGCACATGGTCGGCACTCCGCTCCGCCCGCGCGGTCGTCCGGGGAATTCCGCCCGACATCGCCATCCGCATGTCAGGGCGGCTGCCATTCGCCCCGGCTCGCGGCAATCCCCGGGGCCTCATGCCTTCGCAAGCATCTTCACCCGATCAGTGATTCCACCTGATCCGGTGAAGATGCTCTATGGTCGTAACGAAGGCTGCTTCCGGTGTTGTGCTCCCCAAGCGGAAAGGACCCGGGCCATGACCACCTACATCATGCTGGGCAACTGGACTGACCAGGGCGTACGGGCGATCGCGGATTCGCCCCGCCGGCTCGATGCCGCCAAGACGATGATCGAGGAAATGGGCGGCCGCTTCTCCTCCTTTCACATGACGATGGGGGAGGTCGACTTCATCTTGCAGATCGAGGCGCCGGACGACGCCGTCGCCGCGCGCTTCGCGCTGATGCTCGGGCGCATGGGCAATGTCCGCACCAAGACGCTGAAGGCCTTCCCTGAACAAGCCTACCGGCAGATCGTCGCGACCCTTGGCTGATCCGTCAGCCGGCACCCGATGCGCGGTGCCCTTCGGAGACCTCTGCGAAACGCCTTGGTGAGTGGATGATGGGGTGATTCGCTGAGCCTCGTGAAGGCTGAGGCGAGGCATCGATGGGTCAGC
>NZ_JAAEDL010000064.1 GCF_018129005.1 Neoroseomonas eburnea | reverse complement strand
GCCGGGGCGTCGGGCGCGCCGGCGCGGCGCGCCATTTGCGGTGCGGCGCTCATCTCCGCGACGCGCCCGACCGGCGCCACGGCAGGTGCCGGCGCCGGCGGCGGCAGCGGGCGGCCGCCGGTGTCGGGCTGCACCATCACCGACCCGGCGACGCGCACCGGCATCTCCGGCCGCGCCACCGTGATCGGCTGGTAGATCCGCTGGCGGAAGGCCGCCGCCTCGCCGGAGACGAGGGCGAGCCGTACCGCGTCCCAGTCGCTGCCGGAGGCGTTCTCCACCACCGCCCAGCCCTGCAGCCGCGCCTGGGCCGTGCCGGCGGGTGCGCCCTGCGGTGCCGTGCCGGCGGGTGCCCCCATCGGCGGCACCAGCAGCCGGTAGGAGGGCTTCCACAGCGGCGCACCGGCGACGTAGAGCACCGCCACCTGGCGGGCGCGGTCGGCACGCAGGCTGATCTCGATGCGCCGTTCGTCGGCGGAGCGCGCGGCGGCCAGCGCCTCCGCCGCGCGGGCGACGCGGCCGGCGAGCGCGGTGTCGGTCAGCTTCACCTCGTCGCCTTCGCGCAGCAGCACCGTCGCGATGCCGGTCGGCGTGACGAGGGAAAGGCGCAGCCCGCGCTCGGTCTCGGCGGCATCGGCGATGCGGCCGCGGGCGCCGCCGGCCTCGGCCTCCTGCCCGCGCAGGGCGGCGAGCAGGCGGACGCGGCTCTCGAAATCCTCGGGGCGCAGGGGCAGGCCGCGGAAGGCCTCGCCGGCCAGGTCGCGGGCGGGCAGGCGCAGGCCTTCCACCGTGCCGGCGGTGTCGACCACGATCAGGCTGCGCAGCAGGTCGTCCACGTCGTCCGTGGGCGCGCGGAAGGTGACGCTGCCATCGGCCGCGACCTCGCCCGCGCGTTCCACCTGCGCCAGTCCCGCGGAGGAGAGCGTGACGCTGCGCACCGGCAATTCGGTGGCGAGCGCGGTCGAGGCCGTCAGCAGGAAGGCGAGGGTCAGGCGGCGCATGGGCGGTCTCCTCTCCGCAGGGGCGCGGAGGGTAGGAAGCCGGGCGCTGCCGGTCCAGCGCGGGACGGTGACGCCCGGCGGTCCGCCTGAAGCGCTTCAGGGTGGCATCAGCGCGCCAGGACGATGTCGGCCTCGGCCAGCAGGGCGCGCGCCTCGATGCGGTCGGCGGGGATGAAGGGGATGATCACCGACTCGCGTGCCCGCGGATCGCGGATGGCGTTGAGGACGCCGTCGCGGGCATTGAGCGGCTCGCCGGCGACGTAGAACTGCGTCACCAGCACCGCGCCACCGCCCGGGCGCGTGACCTGCACGTGGATGTGCGGCGTGCGCCCCGGATAGGGCGTCGGACGCAGCGTGCGGAAGGCGTAGGCGCCGCGCGCATCCGTCATCACCCGGCCATAGCCCTGGAAGTTGGCGTCGAAGAGGTGCGTCTGCGGGGCGCGCGGATGGGCATAGCGGCCATTGGCGTCGCATTGCCAGATCTCGACCAGCGCGCCGGGGACGGCCTCGCCCGCAATGTCGGTGACGCGGCCGCGCAGATGCGTGACGGTGCCCATGGCCTCGGCCGCGGCGCCGCGCACGCGCACCAGGTCGGCATCGGTGTCGGCCGGGAAGGCGACGGGATAGAAGGGGCCGCGGGTCTGTGCCGGGGTCGCCATGCGCGACTGCGCCAGGGCGGGCAGGGGCAGCAGCAGGGAACTGCCCGCGGCGATCAGGCCCCGGCGGCGCAGGGCGTGGCGCGGGATGGTGGTGGTCATGGCGGGGCTCCTCATCCGGCGCGCCATGTATGCGCCGATTCCGCCTTGCCGGGTGTTGCGAAGCGCAACGCCATGCCGCCGAACCTGGCGGGGCGGCCGCGCGCGAAAGCAGGACCCCGATGCCGAACCGGCCGAAAGGCCGGCCGGTATCAGACGAAGGCGGGCAGCAGGGAGGCCACCATCAGCGCCGCCATCGCGCAGTTGAAGGCCCGCAGCGAGGCCGGCGTGCGCAGCACCCGCCCCGCCCCCGCGCCAAGTCCGGCCCAGACCGCGGTGCAGGGAAGGCAGACCACGGCGAAGACGGCGGCGATGCGCAGCGTCTCGGCCAGCGTGTCCCCGGCCGGGGTGGTGAAGGCCGGGATGGCGGCAAGCGCGATCATCCACGCCTTGGGATTCACCCATTGGAACAGCGCCGCGCCGAGGAAGCCGAGCGGCGGGCGGGACGGCCCTTCGCCGGGCGCGCCGGCGCGGGCGATCTTCCAGGCCAGCACCAGCAGCCAGGCCGCGCCGCCCCATTTCAGCACGGTGTGGACCATCGGCCAGGCGGCGAAGGGTGCGGCCAGCCCGACCCCCACGATCAGCAGCATGGCGGCGAAGCCGAAGGTGATGCCGAGCATGTGGGGCAGGGTCGCGCGCACCCCGTGGTTGGCCGCCGCCGCCGCGACCATCAGCACGTTCGGCCCGGGCGTCACCGAGGTCGCCACGGCGAAGCCGAGCAGGGGAAGGAGTGTTTCCATGGCGGGATGGTACGTCAGATTTGCTGACCTTCTTCTGTGCTCTTGCCGGAACGCCCATGCGCGTGTCGCATGGCGCGGTCTGGAACCAGGAGACTGCCATGTCCGACGAAACCCCGGAACAGCGCCTGGCGGCGCTCGGCCTGAGCCTGCCGCCGGTGCCGAAGCCGATCGGCACCTATGTGCCGTACCGGGTGGAGGGCGGCTTCCTCTACACCTCCGGCCAGGGGCCGCGGCGGCCGGACGGCGTGCCGGTGCGCGGCAAGGTGCCGAGCGAGATGGGCATCGAGGAGGCCTATGGCTATGCGCGGATGGTGGGCCTCGGCCTGCTCGCCGCGGCGGCCGAGGGCGCGGGCGGGCTGTCGAGGCTGAAGGCGGTGAAGGTGCTCGGCATGGTGAATGCCGATCTCGACTTCGAGGAGCACCCGAAGGTCATCAACGGCTGTTCGGACCTGTTCGTCGCGGTGCTGGGCGAGAACGGGCGGCATTCCCGCTCCGCGGTGGGCATGGGCAGTCTTCCGAACCGCATCCCGGTGGAGATCGAGGCGATCTTCCGGATTCTCGGCTGACGACGGGGGCCGGTGGCCGGCGCGGCGCCCGGCGGCCATCGCAGATGTCCTGCATCTGCGATGGATACCCGGTGCGGGTGCGGCGCCCCCGCCTTCCGTCAGACGCGGTTGCGCGTGACAAGGCGGCCGGGCTTCTCCCCCGTCGCCCCCTTGCCGGCGACGTAGGTCGGCACGCCATTCGCCCAGACTTCCTCGATGCCGGCCGATTCCTGCTTCGGCTTCTCGAAGGTCGCCTTGTCGATGATGGTGTCGGCGTCGAACAGCACCAGGTCGGCATAGGCGCCCTCGCGGATCACGCCGCGATCCACCATGCCGAACAGGTTCGCCGTGCGTCCCGTCATCTTGTGAATGGCGGTCTCCAGGCTGAACAGGCGCAGTTCGCGCGCGTAGAGCCCGAGCACGCGCGGGAAGGTCCCCCACAGCCGCGGATGCGGGTGCGCGTCATGCGGGATGCCGTCCGAGCCGATGACGGAGGACGGGTGCGCCATGATCCGGCGGACGTCCTCCTCATCCATCTGCCAGGTCACCTGGCCGGCCGGCAGCAGGCGCTCGGCGGCCATGCGGATGTCGGTGTTCCAGCCGCGCGCGATGTCGGAGAGGTACTTCCCCGCCATCTCCGGATGCGGCACCGACCAGGTGATCATCACCTTCACGTCGTCGCGCAGCCGGTCCGGCATCAGCACGGTGGAGCCGGCCGGGTAGGGGTACATGTCGAAGAAGACGTCCTGCGACTGGTTGTAGGCGTCGATCAGCGGCAGCGTCTGGGTGGACCGCCCGTAGTTCTCCGGCATCGAGCACTTGTGATGGCTGATCCAGACCGGCACGCCGACGCGCTTGCCGATCTTCGCCGTCTCCTCGATCGAGGCGCAGACGCGGTCGGCCTCGTCGCGCATGTGGGTGACGTAGATGCCGCCGAAGGCGCGCAGCGGCTCGGCCACCGCGATCACCTCCTCGGTCGTCGCATGCATGTTGGGCGGGTAGTAGAGGCCGGTGGAGAAGCCCGAGGCGCCTTCGGCCAGGGATTGCTTCACGCGCAGGCGCATGTGCTCGATCTCGGAATCCTTCGCCGGGCGCATGACGTCGCCATCCATGGCCTCGACGCGCATCGTCTGGTGGCCGACGAGGGCGTAGGTGTTCACCTCCGAGCCGCGCTTCTTCAGCTCATGCGCGTAGTCGCCGAAGCTGTCGAAGCGCCACCAGCCATCCTCGCCGATCAGGTCGAGCGGCGGCGGGGGCGTGCGCCTGAAGCGGGCAGGGGAGAGCGACACGCCGCAATTGCCGACGACGACGGTGGTGACACCCTGGCTGATCTTGCAGGTCATGCAGTCCGGCCCGCACATCACCGCGCGGTCGTCATGCGTGTGGGCGTCGATGAAGCCGGGGGCAAGCGCCTTGCCGCCGGCGATCACCTCGCGGTCCGCGGAAGCGCCGCCGAGATCCCCCACCGCGACGATGCGGTCCCCCGTCACGCCGACGTCGCCGCGCCGGCGCGGCGCGCCGGTGCCGTCGAAGATCGTCGCGTCACGGATGATGAGGTCACAGCGAAGGGCCATGGCGAAGGCGTCCTGCAGGGGATGGGATGACGGGCCGATGATGGCCCGGCCGCGCCCCGGGCGAAACCCCGCCCCTTGCCGACATCCCTTCCGTCCGGCCAGCATGGTGCCGCAACGAACCGGGGGTGAACGCCCCCGTCACGATCAAGAGGGAACGTTCCAGGCATGACCGAACTCAACCGCCGCCAGATCCTGGCGGGGGGCGCCGCCGCTGGTGCCGCCATCATCGCCCCCGCCGGCCGCCCCTGGGCGCAGGCGCGCGACCAGGTGATTCGCATCGGCGTGCTGGCCGACTTCTCCGGCCCCTACCGGTCCACCTCCGGCCCGACCAGCCTCGCCGCGGCGCAGCAGGCGGTGGAGGATCTCGGCATGGCGAACCGCGGCATCCGCGTGGAGGTGCTGCAGGGCGACCACCAGAACCGCCCCGATGCCGCGCTGGCGCTCGCCCGCCGCTGGATCGACCAGGACGGCGTGGACATGATCTGCGAGGTGAACAACTCCGCCATCGCGCTCGCCGTCGCCAACCTGGTGAAGGAGAAGGACAAGGTCCAGCTTGCCTCGGGCGCGGCGACCTCGGCGCTGACCGGCGCCCAGTGCAGCACCCACACCATCCAGTGGACCTACGACACCTGGATGTTCTCGAACGTGGTCGGCGGCGCCTCGGTGCGCGCGGGCGGCGACAGCTGGTACTTCATCACCGCGGACTACGCCTTCGGGCATCAGCTCGAACGCGATGCCGGCGGCTTCGTGCAGCGCGCCGGCGGGCGGGTGCTGGGATCCGCGCGCTATCCCTTCCCGGGGACGACCGACTTCTCCTCCTTCCTGCTGCAGGCGCAGGCATCCCGCGCCAAGGTGGTCGGGCTGGCGATGGCGGCCGGCGACATGGTGAACTGCGTCAAGCAGGCGCACGAATTCGGCCTGACGCGGCGCGGCGCGCAGCTCGCCGGCATGATCATGTTCGTGCAGGACATCCGCGGCATCGGCCTCGAGGCCGCGCAGGGCATGCTGCTGAGCGAGGTCTACTACCATGACCTCAACGACCGCACGCGTGGCCTGGCGCAGCGCATCCTGCGCCGCACGCCCGACAACATGCCGGGCCAGGAGCATGCCGGCACCTATTCCTGCTGCATCCACTACCTCAAGGCGGTGATGGAGGTCGGCGTCGAGCGCGCCAAGGCGAGCGGCATCGCGGTCATCGACGTGATGAAGCGCATGCCGACGGACGACGACGCCTTCGGCCCCGGCCGCGTGCGGGAGGACGGGCGCAAGATCCACCCGGCCTACCTGTTCGAGGTGAAGAAGCCCTCCGAGAGCCGCGGCCTGTGGGATTTCTACAAGCTGCGGGCGACGGTGCCGGCCGAGGACGCCTTCCGCCCGATCAGCGAGGGCGGCTGCCCCCTGGTGCGGGGCTGAGTTCCGGCCGCGGCGGGCGCGAACCCGGCCCGCCGCGCCGATTCGGCAGAAGCCAACCACCGCTAGCGGTGGACGCGCCTCATGCCCACAACATCTGGTAGCGTCCAATTGGCATCGCTGATACCAATTGGCCTCACCGAGGTGCCGCGAGGGGGCGGCGGCTCGGAAGGGGACAGAGCCAGATGGATGGGATGCATGCCGGTGCCCTGCGGGCATCGAAGGGTGTCGTGCGGCCGCTGCCGGGTGGTGCCTTCGGCGAGGCGAAGCTGCCGCCGCGCGCGCTCGATGCCGGCATGGGTCTCGCCGTCGCCCGCCGCACCGTCTTCCGCCCCGAGGATCGGGAATGCTTCGGCCGCGTCGCAGACCGCGTGGCGGAAGGGAACATGTCGCTGCTCGGCCGTCCGCTCGGCGCGCGGGAGGTCGCGGAGCGCGCCCGCCTGCGCAACGCCATCGCGACCGGCGCGCTGATCACCTCCGGCCGCCATCTGCAGCACGGCGACGCGCAGCAGGCCACGCGCAACATGGAGGTCTTCACCAACTGCGCGACGGCGATCGCCTCCTTCGCCAAGTTCTACCTGCTGCTGAACGGGTCGGGCGTCGGCCGCGCCTATGACGACGCGCTGGTGGCGGTGGACTGGGCGGGGGCGCCGGACGTGCTGCTGCACCTGTCGCCCGAGCATCCCGACTACCCGCAGGACCGTGCCGCGCTGCACCGCTTCGGCGTCGAGTTCGGCCTGCTGCCCTGGGACAGCAGCGTCGCGGCGTTCGACGAGGCGGCGGTGCGCGGCTTCCTCGCGCGCGAACTGATCCTCGACCCCGCTTCCGTGCCCGAAGGCGCCATCCATCACGCGGTCGAGGACAGCCGCGAAGGCTGGGCCAAGGCGATCGAGCGGCTGGAGAGCCTCGCCTTCGCCGGCGCGAGCGACCGCAGGCTGGTGCTGGACTTCTCCGCCATCCGCCCGCGCGGCGCGCCGATCGGCGGCATGCAGGGGCGCCCGGCCTCGGGCCCGCTGTCGCTGATGCGCGCCTTCATGGCGATCCGGCGCGAGGTCATCGCCCCCGCGCGCGACGGCCGCCTGGCCGAGCCCTGGGAGCAGGCGATGCTGGTGGACCATCACCTCTCGGTCGAGGTGCAGGTCGGCGGCGCCCGCCGCGCCGCGCGCATGGCGACCAAGAACTGGCGCGACCCCGGCATCCTCCGCTTCATCCGCGCCAAGTCGGAAGGCGGGCTCTGGACGGCGAACAACTCCGTCATGGTGGACCGTGCCTTCTGGCGTGGCGTGCAGGCGGCGCGCGCCGGCTCGGCCCGCGCCGAGGACCGCCACGCCCTGGCGGTGTTCGAGGAAGCCACCCGCTGCGCCTTCGTCAACGGCGAGCCCGGCTTCATCAACGGCGACATGCTGGAGGACCACCGCACCGGCCGCGCGCGGGAGAAGCCCGTGCACCATGACGGTCGCGACGTGCGTTCCGCGCGCTACCGGGTGGAGCACGCGGCGGGGCTGCTCGCCGACCTGTCCGCCCGCGCGGCGGAGGCTCATTTCCCCTGCACGACCAACCCCTGCGGCGAGATCGTGCTGCACGTGACCGGCGGCTATTGCGTCATCGCCGATTTCGCCCCGCTGCTCGCCTGCCCGATGGATCCGGCCTCGGTGATCCCCGGCGTGCTCGACGACGCGACGGCGGCGGAATGGGACGCGCGGGTGGAGGATTCCGTCCGCCTCGGCGTGCGCTTCCTGATGCGCGCGAACTCGATGGACGCGCTCTATGCCGAGGAGGTGCGCCGCACCAACCGCATGGGCATCGGCCCGACCGGCCTGCACGAATGGGCCTGGGCACGCTTCGGCCTGGGCTTCGACGACCTGCTCGACGAGGAGCGTTCGGCGCCCTTCTGGGAGGCGCTCGCCCGCTTCTCCGAGGCAGCGAAGGACGAAGCCGACGCCTATGCCGAGGAACTCGGCCGCGTGCGCCCCTTCACCGTCACCACGGTGAAGCCGGCCGGCACCACCTCCAAGCTGTTCGGCCTGACCGAGGGCGCGCATCTTCCCGCCCGCCGTCAGTACCTCCGCTGGGTGCAGTTCAAGGGCACGCGGAACGAGGCCGGCGCCTGGCACGCCGATGCCGACCCGCTGCTGGCGGATTACGAGGCGCGCGGCTACCCGGTGCGCGAACTGCGCTCCTTCCCCGGCATGAGCGTGGTGGGCTTCCCGACCCTGCCGCTGATCCAGCGCCTCGGCCTGGGCGACCGGCTGAAGACCGCGCCGGAAGCCAGCCCGGAGGACCAGTACCGCTGGCTCTCCCTGATGGAGCGCCACTGGATCGGCGCCGAGCGCGGCAACCAGATCTCCTACACGCTCAAGGTCTATACCGACCGGCACGACCTCGAGGCCTTCCGCGACATCCTGCTGACGCACCAGCCGCAGGTGCGCTGCTGCGCGGTGCTGCCCTCCGCGCCGGATGCCGCGCTCGGCTACGAATACCTGCCGGAGGAGGAGGTCGCGGAAGACACCTTCCAGGCGATCGTCGCTGCCATCCGCGACCCCGCGCTGCATGAGGCGCTGGATCTCGCGCACCTCGCCTGCGCGAACGGCGTCTGCCCGATCTGATGCGCTGCCGGGGGGCGCTGCGCGTCAGCGCCCCTCGAACACCGGCTTGCGCTTGTCGAGGAAGGCGCGCGCCGCGTTGCGGAAATCCTCGGTGTAGGCGAAGGAGCCCTCGCGCACCCGGTCCTCCGCGGTGATCGGCAACTCCCCCCGCAATTGCTGCATCGCCCGCTTGTGGAAGCGCGCCGAGAGCGGCGAGCCCTGGGAGATCCGCTCCGCCAGCGCCTGCGCTTCCGCATGCACCGTCCCGTCCGCCACCAGGCGCGACAGCAGCCCCTTCTGGTAGGCTTCCTCGCCGGTCAGCACGCGGCCTTCGATCAGGATCTCCGCCGTCGCGGCGTAGCCGCAGATCTGCAGGATCGGGTCGATCTCCTCATAGGCGTAGAAGATGCCGAGGTTGCGCGCCGGGATGCCCATCCGCGTCGCCGGCGAGCCGATGCGGAAATCGCACATGGTGGCGATGCCGCAGCCGCCGCCCATGGTCCAGCCCGAACAGGCGGCGATGGTCGGGTGCAGGCAGGTGCGGATGGCGTGGAAGGCGCCGTGCAGCTCGCGGCCGTAGATCTCCTCGCGCTCCGGCGTGCCGCGTTCCAGCGCGAAGGCGGCGATGTCGGCGCCGGCGCTGAAGGCGTCCTCCCCGGCGCCGCGCACGACGACGGCGCGCAGCGACTCATCGGCCGACAGCGCGGCGAAGGCTTCCCCCAGCGCGACCCACATCGGCAGGTCGAGGCAGTTGCGCTTGCCCTCGCGGTCGATGAGGACGGTGGCGATGACGCCCTCGCGGGTCGTGCGGATCAGATCGTGCGGCATGGCGCGCTTATAGCCGTGCGCGGTCAGCGCCACACCCCCGGCCGGACGGACACTGCGACCAGCGCGCCATAGGCGACGAGCCCCGCCGCGATCGCCGCGAAGGCACCGGCGAGCCCCGCCCCGGTGAATTCCGCCAGCAGCCACCCACCGCCGACCGCCACGCCGAGCCGCGCCACCGCGGCGGCGAAGGGCCCGCGCATCCGCCCCGCCCCCTGGCAGGCGAAATACAGCGCCATCCCCAGCCCGAAGGGACCGAAGGACGGCCCGACCCAGCGCAGGTAGAGCACGATCGCCTCCTGCACCGCCGGATCCGAGGCGAAGATTTGCGCCAGCGGATGCGGGAAGACCGCCGCCGCCAGCCCGATCGCCCCGGCCGCCGCACCGGCGACCAGCCCGCCGCGCCAGGCGGTCGCCCGCGCCTCCGCCCAGGCGCCGGCGCCGACGCGCCGGCCCACCAGGGTCAGCAGCGCGACGCCGATGCCGAAGCCGAGCGGGATGATCAGGAACTCCAGCCGCACGCCGACGCCATAGGCCGCGATCGCCGCGGTGCCATGCCGCGCGACCAGCGCCGTCATCAGCACGACGGCGATGTTGGCGATGGTCGCCATCACCGTCGCCACCACGCCGACCGAGAGGATGCGCATGAACAGCTTGCGCCGCAGCGGCGCGGCGATGCTCGGCACGAAGCCCGCCCCGCCGCGCGCGATCACCACCAGCATCGACGCCGTCGCCACGCCGAAGGCGATGAGGTAGGCGATCGCCGCCCCCTCCAGCCCCCAGCCGAGCCCCAGCATCAGGACGCCGGACAGCGGCGCCTCCAGCACCCAGACCGCCGTCATGATGATCGCCGGCAGGCGCATCTTGCCCGCGCCGCGCAGCACCGCGCCGAGGATGTTCGACAGCCACACCAGCACCGCCCCGCCGAAAAGTATCGAGGCATAGGACATCGCATGCCCGAGCGTCGCACCCGAGCCGCCCACCGCGCGGAACAGCATGGGCCCGAAGCCGAGCACCAGCACGGTCGTCGCCAGACCCATGCCGAGCGCGATCAGCGCCGCGTGCTTGACCAGCGCCGCCGCTTCCTCCCGCCGCCCGCCGCCGAGCGCCCGCGCGACCGCCGAGGCGACGCCGCCGCCCATCGCGCCCCCCGAGGTCATCTGCATCAGCATGATCAGCGGCAGCACCAGCGCGTAGCCGGCCAGGGCCTCGGTGCTCAGCCGGCCGATCATCGCCGCCTCGGCGGTCTGCGCCGCGGCCTGGACGAAGGTGACGAGGATGGTCGGCGCCGACAGCCGCGCGATCTCCCGCACCGCGGCGGGCGGGGGTGCCTCCTGCGGGTGGGTCACGCGTGCGGCACCTGATCGGGCGCGCTTGTTTCGCGCGACCGATTCACGCCTGCGGTGCTCGGCTCCGCCTGCGCCCTCCGGCGACCGGGCGCGCTTGTTTCGCG
>NZ_JAAEDL010000063.1 GCF_018129005.1 Neoroseomonas eburnea | reverse complement strand
CGGCGAGGCAGGCGCCGGCGCTGCCGGTGCCGCCGCCTGGGCCGGCGGGCCGGCCGCACGGGCGGCGGCGAGCACCTCCTCCCGCATCCGGTCCCGCGGCGGCAGGCCGCCGTCGCGCGAATCAGCCGCATGTCGCGCCGCGACATCGAGATAGGGGCGAAGTTCCGGCAGGCCGCGCGCTTCCGCCTCGCGCGCCACCACGCCGGCCTCGGTTTCCAGCACCGCCCGGTCGGCGGAGCGCCCGAGGTCGGCGACGATGCGCGCATAGCCGTCCAGGGCCAGCTCGCGCTCGACGCGAAGCTGCTCCAGCGCCCGCGCCCAGTCCCGCCGCATCTCGGCGCTCGCCTGCACCACGTCGGCGCCGGCGAGCAGCGGCTGGATGCCATCCATGCGCCGCTGCGACTGGCCCGCTGCGCGCGCCAGCACGGCCGCGCCTTCAAGCTGCGCGCGGATGCCGGCGCGTTCCTGTTCCAGCCGCGCGCGCTCGGCGGCCATCAGCCCGGCTTCCAGCCGATCGAGGCTCTGGCGCAGACGGGCATCGGCGCCCTCCCGCATCGAGGCGATCTGTCGGCGGGCGTTCTCCGCCTCGGTGCCGCTGGCGCGGCTCTCGGCCTCGAAGGCGCGGTTCAGCGCCTCGGCGCGGCGCAGGCTGGTGGTCACGTGGGACGCCAGCACCACCCGGAAACCCACCGAGGCAAGCCGCGTCGGCTGCCCGTCGGTCGCGTCATAGGGCGGAATCTCGATGCGCAGCGAGGAGCGCAACGCCGTCTCCGGCGTGCGGAAATCCCCGCCCTTGACCACCACGCCGCCCGCCTGGCCATGCAGCCGGCCGACGCGCACGGCCCGGAAGGGTTCGAGCACCATCTCGCCGACATTGCCGAGAACGTCATGCAGGCCGAGCGGGTTCGGCTCCAGCATGCCCACCGGCTGCGCCCGCCCAGCCGCGGAGCGCGGCCCCTGGAACCAGGCGTAGCGCGCTGTGCCCTCCGGCATCGGGAAGCTGCGCGCGAGGAAGTCGAGCTCGCTCACCGCCGCGCCGCCGCGCGCGGCGAATTCCCATTCCTCTTCCGTCGGCAGCCGGACGAAGGCGGGCGTGCCGTCCGCCTGCGGAAGGCGCGCCTGGGCGTTGCGCAACAGCCAGGTGGTGTAGCGCTGGCCGAAGGCGACGGCGTCGAACCAGGACAATGTCGCCGCCGGCAGCCGGCCATTGGCCGAGGGCGTCGGGCAGCGTTCCTCCATCACCGCCGCGAACTGGTCCCGCGTGACCTCGTACTTGCCGATCCAGAACACCGCGACGTCGCGGCCCTGCGCGGTGAAGGGGCCGGCCACGGCCTCCCGGCGCGCGAATTCGGCGACGCCGCCGGCCGGGTCGGTGGTGCCGAGCGTCACCGGGCGGTCGTCCAGCGCGCCGGGGCCGGCGGGCGTTTCGACAGGTCGGAAGGCCATGGCGCCGCCGCAGGGCATGGGGAGAACGAGGTCGCCATCGGCGGCGCGCGGGTTGGTGAAGTCGGCGGGCCAGGGGGTCTGGGCGACGGCGGGGGTGGCGGCAAGAAGCGCCAGGGCGAGAAGGAGGCCGGAGGGGCGCCGCCCCTCCGGACCACCCCGCCAAAGGCCGAAAGGCCTTTGGAAGCCGTGACCGGGCGAAGGACGCCTGGGAACGGACCCCGCCGCGTGGCGAGCGCCGGATGCCAAGGTTGCGGGGCTCTCCTCTCTCCCCGGCACCAGGTCACGGTTTCCAAAGGCCTTTCGGCCTTTGGCGGGGAGGCTTGGAGGGGCGGCGCCCCTCCAATTGCGCCCTACGCCTGTCATCACCCCTCCGCCAGCCCTTCCGCCGGCGCCACCGCCGCGGCCCGCAGCCCCGCCAGCAGCGACGCCACCAGCGCCCCGGCCAGTGTCACCCCCGCCGCGCCGGCGGCCATGAAGGCGTTCAGCAGGCAAACGGGCCGGTCCCCGGTGACGGTCCCGGCGAAGGCGCGGTTCAGCACCGTCGCGACCGCCGCCGCGATGCCGAAGGCGAGCGCCGCCCCTGCCAGCGCAACCGCCGCCGCCTGGATCAGCGGCATGGCGAGCAGCGCGCGCCGCTTCAGCCCGAGCAGCGAGAGCAGCGCCAGGTCACGCCGCTTGCGTTCCACCTGCGCCCACAGCCCGACGCCGAGGCTGACCAGGTAGCCCGCGCCCCCTGCCCCGGCGATGGCCACGAACAGCAGCGCCAGGTTGCGGTCGAGCCGCAGCAGCCCGGCCACGGCCTCCGCGCGCGAGGCGACCTCGATGCCGGCGAGGCGGAACTCGCGGTCCAGCGCGGGCACGTCCTCGAGCCGCGCGGCGTGCAGGCGGAAGCCCGCAAAGGGGCGCCGGCGCGCCTCGGCCTCGCTCGCCGGCCGCGCATCGGCGGGCGCGGTGCCGTCGAGGAAATCCTCCGCCAGCAGCAGCACGGGCACGGTGGCGAAGGCCGCGTCGCGCGCCGCCGCGGCAAGCGGTGCGACACCGCCCACGCGCATCGGCAGGGTCAGCACCTCGCGCTCCCTGCCGCGACTGCGGGCGACGGAGGCCATGACCCGGTCCCCCACGCTCAGGCCCAGCCGCTGCAGCGCGGTGGCGGACAGCACCAGCTCGTCCTGATCCAGCACGCTCAGACCGGGCAGGACCGGATCATCCTGTGCGGTCGGCAGCAGTTCCACCCGGATGCCGTTGCCCTGCCGCTCGGGATTCTCGAGGACGATCGTCGCCGAGAGCGCGCGCGTGCGCGGCACGACGAAGGCGATGCGCGGATCGGCGGCGAGGCGCTCGAACAGCGCCGGCTCCAGCGTGCGGTTGACCACCGAGACGATCTCCCGTGCGCGCGGATCCTCCAGCAATTCCGCGCGCAGCCCGGCGACGACGCCCTGGCGCAAGCCGAACAGCACGATCAGCGGCGCCAGCACCGCCGCGCAGCCGAGCGCCGAGCACAGGAACAGCACTCTCTCATGCCACAGATCCGCCAGCGCCAGGCGCAGCATGGTCAGGCCGCCTCGGCGAGCGGCGCCCGCGCGAAGACGGAACGCGCAATGCCATCGGCGCCGGGCGCGTGCGTCTCGCACACCAGCACGGGATAGCCGGCACGCGCGGCGCGGTCCGGGTCGTGGGTCGCGACCAGCAGCGCCGCGCCGGCGGCGGCACATTCGCGCTTGAGCAGGGCCAGCACCGCATCGGCGAGTTCGGGATGCACCGAGGCCGTCGGCTCATCCGCCAGCACCAGCGATGGCCGGTGCGCGAGCGCCCGCGCGATCGAAACACGTTGCCGCTGCCCCACCGAAAGCGCCGCCGGCCGCTTGCCGAGCTGCGCGCGGATGCCGAGCTCATCCGCCAGCGCGCGCACCCGCGCGGCATCGGGCCGGTCGGCAATGCGCTGCGTCAGGGCGATGTTGCCCTCGACCGTCAGGAAGGGCAGCAGCCCGCCGGTCTGCGGCACGACGCCGATGCATCGTGCGCGCAGCTCCGCCAGCGCGTCCCGCCGGCCGGCGCGCCAGTGGCGCGTGATATCCTGACCGGCAAAGGTGAATTCCTCCGCCGCATCCGGCGGCGTGGCGAGCGCCAGCATCATCAGCAAGGTGGACTTGCCGCTGCCGGAGGGGCCCGCCAGCGCCAGCGCCTCGCCTTCCGCGAGGTCGAACGCCGGCACGTCCAGCGCGAAGGGTGCCGCATCCCCGCGATAGGCCTTGTGCAGTCCGCGCAGGGACAGCAGCACTGTCATCGGGCGACACCCAACGGCCCGCGGTCCTGCCGCGAGCCGGGAGCGCAAGGCGCGGCCGCGCCCGGACCGGCCGTCGCCATCGGCGCGCGAGTGCGGGGTGCGCAAGCCAAGCCCACGGACGCGGGCGCCGGCGCATGCGGCGTGCAAACCCGCGTCACGGCAGCGCGTCGAGCGGCACGGGGAAGAAGGCCTCCCCGCCCGGGCGCCCGTCGAGCGTCACCCAGAGGTCCGGACGCGCGGCGAATTCCTGGTAGAGGCGCAGCTTCGCCTCGATGCCGTTGATCAGTTCGCGCTGCGCGGCGGCGCCCATGGCGAGCCATTCCTGCTCGTTCAGCTCCATCACCTGGCTCTGGTAGGGCAGCCCATCCAGGTACTCGCCAAGCGCCTGCCCGACGCGCGCGAGGTTGCCCAGCCGCTGCGGGTCGCGCGCCGTCGCCGCGAAGGCCGCGCGCAACTGCCCGAAGAAGGACCGCGGATCGGTCCGCCCGGCGAGCCCCGCATCGAGGATGCGCGTCAGCGCCTGCGACAGGTCGGAAAGCTGGTTCCTCGTCAGCAGAACGCGTACATCCAGCGCGGCGAGCGTCGGGTCGCGCAGGTCGCGGTCGGTGGTGAAGGACCGCACCACATCCGGCGCCGTCGTTCCCCCTTCCCGCCCGAGATAGGCGAGCCGCATCGCCGTGCCGACGATCTCGACCTGCTGCGCGATGCGCTCGGCTTCCGGCGTGCGGGCCGGTTCCACGCCGCCGATCGGGCGGCCGACCGTGTCCGCCACCTGGCGGAACAGCGCATTGGTCAGCCCGTTCACCACCCGCTCGAAGGCCTGCGGGCTGCCGCCCTCGACCGGGAAGTAGAGCGAGCCGGCGGCACCGTAGCGCGTCAGCTCGGTGTACTGGGCGCGCGCATGGGCGTGGTTGGACCGGCCTTCGGGGGTCTGCAGATGGATGGCGAACAGCGCGACGCCGCGCGCCTCCGCCAGCGCCTTGATCTCCGGGATGCCGAGCCGCGTCTGCGACTTCGGATCGGTGGCATCGAGCGCCCCGGCATCGGTGATCAGCACCACGTAGCGGCCGCCGAAGGCGGACCAGTCCACCTGGTCGATCGCGACGCGCAGGCCGGCGATCGCGTCCTCGTCGAACTGCTCCGTGGAGGCGGTCGCCGCGCGCACCTGCTCGAGCGCCGGCAGGATGGCGCCCGGCGGGCGCGAGAGGTCCGGCGCCGCCACCAGCCGCGTCACGTATTCGAGCTGCGGCCGCGCCGAGATGTCTGCGCGGTAGGCCACCATGCCGAAGCGGAAATTGTCGCGCACCGCGGTGTCGCCGATGCGCCCGATGATGTGGCGGATCGCCGCCCGCGTGCGCTCGATGTAGGGCTGCATGGAGATGGTGCTGTCGATGACGAAGACCACCGCGCCGCGGAAGTCGCGCAGCCGCGCCGGATCCGCCTGCTGCGGCGCCGGGCGCAGTTCCGCCGGCGCGGAGATCACCTCCAGCAGGCGCATCTGCGTGCCGTCGCGCCGCTGGATGGTCTCCGCCTCCAGGATCGGCAACAGGTAGAAGTTGCGCTGGATGTCGACGAAGGTTTCGGGTTCCAGCGCCAGCACCGGACTGCCCGGCTGGCCGGCGGCGGCGCGCAGCGCCACCGCGTCCTGCGTCATCGACGGGGAGCCGAGCAGCCCGCGCAGCGTGTCCGCATCGCGCAGGAACATGGTGCGCTCGCGGCCCGCCGGGTTGGTGAAGGCGCCGACCATGGCGTGGCGCCAGTCGATCGCGCGGTCCTCCTTCACCCAGCCCTGGGTGCGGCCATCGGCCTCGCGCCCGATCTCGATCCAGCCGTCGCGGCGGGCATAGACATGCGCCACGGAGAAGCCCGGCAGCGGCTGGCCCTGCCGCGCATCGGGCCGGGCATGCAGGGTGGCGCCCGGGCGCAGGATGACGCGCTGGAACAGCGTGGTCTTGCCCGGGATCAGCAGCGGCTGGCGCGACACCGTCTGCGCCTGCGCGGCGAGCGGCAGCAGGGCGGCGGAGGCCAGCAGGAGGAGTCGGCGCGGCGTCATTGCCAGAAATCCCTGATGGTCAGCGGCGCGTTGATGTCGCCCTCCCGCGCGCGGTCGTCCAGCCAGCGGCGCAGGCGGGCGCGGGGCTCCGCCGCGCCGGGATCGCCGGCGGCCACGGCCTCCCGGTAGTGCCGCGCCGCCTGGCGCGGATCGGGGTCGCGGAAGGGCCGGCCCGGCTGGAAGCCGACCGGATCATAGAGGCCGGCGAGCCGCGTCAGGGCAGCCGCATGCCCTGCGCGAGCCGAGGCTTCCCAGAGCAGCAGCGCATCATCGTAGCGGCCGGACTCGAAGCGGCGGGCGGCCTCCTCGGCAATGGCGGCGGGGGAGGCGGCGCGGGCGATCACCTCGGGCACCGGCAGGCCGTCGAGGCTCGCCGGCGCCTGGGATTCCGCCTGCGGGCGAACCGGCGGCAGTTGCGGTGGTTCGGGGCGCGGCAGCGGCTCGGGGGCAATGATGACCGGGTCTTCCTGCTGCGGCTCCGGGGCCGGGCCCGGCTCCCCGCGCCCGTAGAACCACCACCAGGCGCCGCCGCCGGCGCCGGCCAGCAGCAGCAGGACCAGCAGGATCCACGGCAAGGCAGAGGAGGACCGCGCCACGGGCGCCGGCTGCTGCGGCACCGAGAGCGGCGGCGGCGCGGCCGGGCGCGGCGGGGCGAGAGCGATGGTCGCGTCCGGGTCCTCGATCGGCAAAGGCGGCGGCGCGGCCGGCGCGGAGCGCGCGACCGGAGGCGGCACGGCGATGGTGTTTCCGCTGCCGCCATGCAGCGGCGGCACGTCAGGCCAGAAAAGCGGCGCCTCCAGCCTCGCGGCCGGCAGGCGGAACAGCACCGGCCCGGCCTCCAGCCAATCCACCACCTGCGGCCCGAGATACAGCCGCACGCCCTGCGGCGAGGTTTCCACCCGGTCCGGTGCGATCAGCGCGTCGCTCACCTGCCAGCCCTCGGGACCCAGCGTGCCCTTGGCCCAGCCCTCCCGCAGGATGCGGAAGCGCGGGTCGGCGGGCGGCTGCATCACGCCCTGCAGCAGGATGATGGCGTGCCCGCCCTCGGGATGGGCCGGGTCCGCCGCGGCGCGTACCGTCGTCATGCCGTGCTGCCGAGCACGCCCAGGATCTTTCCGAGGCGCGCATTCTGCGCGACGTCGATCTCGAGCCCGCCGGGCGCCGTAACGTTCTCCTCCGCGAGGCGCGAGAAGGCACTGATCCAGTCGACATGGTACTGCTTGTCGTAGGGCTCCGGCTGCACGCCGAGATTCGGCATGCCGTTCACCGGCGGGCGCGGCGCGAAGACCGGGCGATCGGTGCGCCCCGCGCGCGGACGCGCCTCCGGCGCGATGTCGCCATAGCCGAGCATGTGGACGTAGCGGTTGACCACGCCCTCGGCGACCATCACCGGCTTGCTCGCGCTCTCGCTCAGCTTCTGGCGGTAGGAGGCGGCCTCGCGCAGGCGCTGCGCGATGCGCGCGGAAAGCCCCGTGCGCCGCGCCCCGGCGCCGATCTGCGCGACCAGCGCGGCGGCGGCGTCGCGCGGCAGCTTGAGCTGCTCGACCATCTCCGGCTCGGCTGCGGCACGGTGCATCTTGTCCATCCACTCCGCCACGGCCATGTCGGCGTAGCGTTCGAAGGCGTCGCGCGCGCGGTGCTCGCCCTGCGCCGCCGGGGCGACGAGATCGCCGAGCTCGGCCAGGTAGTCCTCCTCCCCTGCCCGCGCGCCGACCGGGGCTTCCTCGTCCGGCTCGGTCTGCATGCGCCACCAGGCGGAGGTCAGTTCCTCCGGCGTCACCTGCAGGCTGCGGATCAGGCGGCCGAAGCCCTGCGCCGCGGCACAGGCGACCAGCGCGCGGCCGACGATGCGCGCTTCCTCCCGCCGCTTGGCGAGTTCCTGGGTCAGGTCGCCGGAATGCCAGTAGGGCGAGAGCCGCCCCGCCATGTCGCGGCGCAGGGCTTCCAGCCGCGCGGCGATCTGGCCCCGCTTGATCGCCGGGTCGCAGACCGGGCGCAGGCTTTCCGCCAGGTAGGATATGCCGCCGTCATTCAGCGTCATCGCCGCGTCCCAGGCGCGGACCGGGTCGGAGAAGTGGCGCCGGCAATCCTCGTTGGCGAGGAACTCCTCCCGCAGCCGGGCGAGGCGTGGCGCTTCCGATGCCCGCGGCGCGGCCTCGCGGCCATGCTCGTCGTAGTCGAGGATGTGCTTGGCCGCGACATTCGGATTGCGCAGCCAGTAGGTATTGGCGAAGGGCTGGCCGGCGGCCCAGTTGCGCGGCCAGTCATGCTCCTTGCCGAAGAAGTCGAGCAGCGAGGCGTTCAGCCGGATGGTCCAGCGGCTGCCGGTGCCTTCCGTCGCGCCCTTCTTCTCCTCGAACTCGGTGTCGAACTTTGTCAGCACCAGGAACAGCGCGTTGCGGTGGCGGGCGCGCTCCTCCGGCGTCACGCCGAGCGTGCCGTCCACCCAGTCCTTGATCATCCGCGGCAGGGTGCGGACTTCCTGGTTCGACGGGCCGATGCAGAGGAGCATGGAGGTGATCTCCTGCTCCGCGCAGTAGCGCTGGTACAGGTAGGCGACCTTGCCGCGCAGGAAGAGGCCGGGGAACTTGCCCTTCTCCGCCAGGAAGCGGCCGGGCTGGGTCAGCTTCTCGCGCGACCGCGCGCCGGGGAAGTCGAGCAGGTCGGTGACCTCGAAGAAATCCCACGGCTTGTCGCGCAGCGCGATGGTCAGTTCCGCCACCAGCGCGGCGACAGCGGCGCGCGGCAGCACCGCCTGGCGCCCGGCGCGCGTCCGCACCGCGAGCTTCCCGTCCGCCGGATCGCCCAGCATGCCGAGCGTGCGCACGTCGATGATCGACGTCTCGCGCGGCGACAGCGCATCGAGCGGAACGAAGGCCTCGTCCGGGAAATCGAGCGCGGCGAGCGCCTGCAGCAATTCCCGCGCGGCAGCGGTGAAGGCCTCGTGCCCGTTCCACAGGATGGAGAAGAAGCCCGCCCGCTCCGCCACCGGCAGGCGCGGGGCGATCGACGCGGCCTGCGCCCAGAAGGCCGAACCCAGCCCCGGCACCAGCGGATGGCCGCGGAACAGGCCCTCGAAATACTCGCGCAGGTCATCGATGTCGTCCTCGGTGAGCCGATCGACCGCCTCACCGCCCGCCCGCGCGGCGTATCTCCCGCAGTGGGACTGCACGAGCTCCGGCGAGGGGATGTCCACCTCCGCCGGGTCGAAATCCTCGAGGAAGGTATTGCCGAGGATCTTTATGACATCCGTCTGCGACAGCAGCCGCAGCGCCACCGGATGGCCCGGGATCGCCGAAGGCGGGCGCAGGGTGAAGCGGGTGACGAGGCCGGTCGCCTCCTGCCCGCCCTCGGGGTTGATGTCGCGCACGAAGTCGAGCGCCGCGCCGTCGAACATCGCCGTCACCGGATCCTGCCCGCGCCGCGCCAGTGCGGAGATCAGGTAGGACTTGCCCGATTGCGACGGGCCGAACACCGCGACGCACATCGGCCGCTCCGCGGCGGCTTCCAGCCTGCGCGCGCGGCGGGCGAATTTCCTGAAGTCGCGCGCGACGGCCTGCGCCTCCTCCCGCACCTTGGCGCGGTTGTCGGCGAGCCAGCCGATCGCGTCGGTGGCGGCCTCCGCCGTGCCGCGGGCGGCGGCGGCGAGCGTGGCGTCGCTGGTCACGTCGAGCCTCATGCCATCCCTACCACGCCGGTGTCGCGCCAGTACCCGGCCTCGCTCTTCATGGTCTGAAGCCGAATCTCCACATCGGTCCGCCGCAGCGCGGTGCCTTCCGAATCCTCGATCTCCTCGACGCGGAAATCCTCGCGCTTCTCTTCCTGACCCGGCGCGTCCGGGTCCATGTCCGCGCGCCGGATCTTCACCCGCAGCGGCAGCGCCATGCGCGGAACGCTTTCAGGGTTGGCGAATTCCAGCGCATAGAGCGGCGTGGCCGGCCAGCGCTCGATCGGCAATTGCCGGAAGCCGAGGAAGGTCGGCGCCGCGAAGGTCATGGTGAAGGTCACCTCGTCGCCCGGATTGGGGCGCTTTTCGAGATCGACCTCCGACAGCAGCACCCCCTGCTCGCGGATCTGGCCGGAGATCTCCATCCGTCCGATGTAGCGCGCGGTGGATTTCATGCCGAGCTGGCTGGTGCGCATGAGGAAGGACTCCAGCCGCCCTTCGGCGAGCGCGCAGAGCATCGCTCCCACCGCCGCGCTGGTCTTGGGGTCCTCGATGCGTGCATTGGCATCGCGGAAGGGATACCAGCCGCCGACGGCGTAGCGGTGCATGCCGATCATGCGATGCGGCGGCACCGGGGATTTCGCCAGCACGATATCCGTCACCGCGCGCAGGCGCGACGGCCGGCCCGACAGCAGCAGCACGTCGCAATCGTAGTGCCAGACCACCTCGCACAGATCGGCCAGCACCGGCCCGAGCGTCGCCTGGATCACGGCCTCGACGCGGCGGGCATCGGCGGCGACCTCGACATCGGCGATGGCGAAGCCGCGCGCGCCCCCCTGGCGCGCCGCGGTCTCGAAGAAGGCGATGGCGCGGGGATTGGCGGGCTGCGCCTCCCCCGCCAGCACCGCGCCGATGGTGGCGCGGAACAGCTCGCCCATGACGCGGCCCTCGATGCGCTCATAGGCGTGCAGCACGCCGAGGCCGACCGGTTCCAGCACCTGGGCGACGAATTGCCGGCGCAGATGGCGTTCCACCTCGCTCTGCCCGCCGCGATCGCCGCCGAGCGTCTGCCGCAGGAAGGCCTGCGGGTCGGACATGCCGGCAGCGCGCAGCGCATCGCCGAGTTGCGGCAGCACCAGGTGGGTGATCAGCCCTTCCAGCACCTCGTCGCCGGCAATCTTGAAGCCTTCCCGAAATTCCTGGCGCGGCACGATGGTGTCGCGGTTCTCCACGCTCCAGGTCACCACCATCAGGTCCGTGGTGCCGCCGCCGATGTCGATGGAGGCCACCCGCAGGCAGGGATTGGGCCCACGTTCCGGCCGCACCCGCCCGGCGAGTTCGAAGAACCCCGCCGCATCGCCCTGCAGGCGCTGGGTGATCTCGGTGTAGAGCCAGACCACCTGCGTCGCCGTCGCCTCGTCGAGGTTGAGCAGCACGCGCGGTTCGGGCGGCGCCGTCGGCCCGGCCTCGGTCCAGCCGAGCATGTCCCAGGCGAGCTTGATCGCGCCCTCGGCGCGTTCGCGCAGGATCTTCTGCTCGGCGAGCGGCATCGCCGGCGGCAGGGTCAGGATGACGCGGCGCAGCCGGCGCGGAACGTCGGCGAAGCGGCGTGCGGCGCGCGTCGCCGGCGCGTTGATCTGGCTGACCGCCTGCATGAGCAGCTCGGCCAGCAGGAAGGTGAACATGGCCGAGCGCGAGAAGCGCGCCCGCACCGCCGGCTGGCCGCGGCCGCGCAGCATGCGCAGCGCCTCGCCGGTCTCGGTGACATGCGCCATGAAGGGGCCGGAGACCGGAGGTTCCGTGGTCACGCCGTCGGACGCGCGACCATTGAAGCGCCAGCCCTGCACGTTCGGCCGCCGGTCCCACAGATACCGCTTGGGGGAAGAGATCCCGGTCGCGCCCTCATTGCCCTGCGTCGCCGCCGCCAGCCGCATCGCCTCCGGCCCGACGCGCACGGGGGACGGCCAGCGGAAGGCATTCGCCCGCCCGGAACGTCGCGAGATCGCATCCCGCCCGAACGAGCCGACGGCGAATTCCACCCGGCTTTCGAAGGGCCGCGCATAGACGTGCTCCGGCCGCGACAGGTCGCGCAGCGCCAGCACGGAGGAATTGTTCAGCGACGGCGCATCCTGGCTCTCCTCGACCAGCAGCCCGCAGGTGCGCGAATTGCCGACATCGAGCACCAGGTCGACATTGATCGGCGCATAACCGCGATTGTCGGAGACGACATCGACCAGCCGGATGCGCGGCAGGATGCCGATGCCCTCCAGCAGGCCGAGGAAGCCGAGGTAGCGCGCCCAATGCTCGCAGGCATGCGGGAAATCCTCCGGCCGCAGCGCCCGCCCGCCGCGCTGCGCCTGGCGCAGCTCGCGGAAGCCTTCCTCGAGCCATTGCCCGACCCAGGATTCGTTGAGGAACCAGGCATTCTCCGCATGCCCGCACACCGGCGCGAATTCCTGCTGGCGCGCGCTGTCCTCCGGCGCCGGCGCGACATAGGGCCGCTCCGGCGCGCGCGGCATCAGCGCCGTGTCGAAGGCCAGCACCAGCCGGTGCGACCGCCCCTCGGCGTCGCGCTGCGGCAGTTCGGCGATGTAGGCGCGGGCCCAGTTGGACGGGCCGCGGTCGTAGACCTCCTTGCCGTCCGCCCCGCGCGCATGGACGCGGAAATAGGGCAGCGGCACCCACTTGTTCAGGAAGGCCTCCAGCGCCTGGGCGCGGGAGATGGCGTAGGTCTCCTCCGCCGCCGGCACCTGGCGCGTGACCGGGTCCGCGAGGTTGCCGTCGGCATCCTGTTCCAGCACGCGCAGGATGACCGGGGACTTGCCCTCATGGTCCACCTGCTCGCGCAGCGTCTCCTCCCAGAAGGAACGCGAGCCGCGCGGCAGCCGGTCGACATCGAAGTCGATGTCGAGGAACTGGATGCCGGAGGAGGGCACCAGGCTGATCAGTCCGGCGGTGGTCGTGCTGCTCATGGGCATCCCGTCTTGCGCCGCGCAGTGTGCCGCAGCGCGGTTCGCCGCGCCAACGTGGCTGTCGTGAAGCTTACGGGCATCAGTTCACCGGACAGTTGAGGCGGTAGCGCCAGCGGGTATTGGCGAAGGGGCCGATGACGACGACCTCGACCACATTGTCGCCGCCCTGCGGCCGCCAGTCGAAGCCGATCCGCCCGCGGCCGCTGACCATGCCCGGTGTCGCGGCGATGACGCGCCCGCGATAGCGTACCTCGATCCGGTCCGGCACGGTCTGGGCGTCGTAGTCGAGCGTCACCGGCCCGGGGGTCGGTCCGAGGTAGTGGCGCGTCCGCGTTTCCCCGGCCCCGCCGGACTGGGTGTCCACGTTGCAGGGCTGGGTGCCGGGCGGCGGACCGGGCGGCGGCTGCGGCGGCTCGGGCGGCGGCGGCGGCGGCTCCGGCGGTGGCGGCGGCAGCGGCTCCTCCGGCCG
>NZ_JAAEDL010000062.1 GCF_018129005.1 Neoroseomonas eburnea | reverse complement strand
CGCCCCGGCCGCACCCGCCGCCGAGGCGGAGCCGGCGATGGCGGCCGCCGAAGTGGCGGGGACGGCAACGGGGGACCTGGTGGAGATGGCGCGCGCTCCGGTGATGGAGGCGGCGCCCACGCCTGCCCCCGCCGCCGAACCCGTGCCGGAGCCGGCGCCCGCCGCCCCGGTTGCCGAAGCCGCGCCGGAGCCCTCCGCTGAACCCGCGCCCGTCCCGGCGGCGCAGGCGGAGCCGGAACCGGCCCCCGCCGCGAAGCCCGCATCTGCGGCCCCGGAACCCGCCCCCGCTGCCCCGGAGCCGGCTGTCCCGGCGGAGCCGGTGGCCGGCCCGCCGGTGCAGCCGAAGATCCTCGGCACCGACATCGAGACGTCGCTGCCCAAGCGCCAGGGATGGTGGCGGCGATAGGATACGCACCGTTCGGGGCGCATCCCCCGAACGGACGTCCTTCCCGGCGGTTGCCCGACTCATTCAACGCCCACCCCGGCGGAGCGCAGCACACTCCGCCGGGGTGGATGCCGTTGCCGGGCCTGCGCGGTCGGGAGAGCCGCCGCGCCTACCGTGCCTCCACCGAGGCGGCGGCGATGTCGAGCAGGATCTCATCCCGCAGGCGCTTGAGTTCCAGCGCCCGCAGCGCCGTCTGTTCGAGTCGGCAGGACAGCCGGTGCGCCTCGGCCTCCTCCGGCGCGGAGAGCAGGCCCTCGGCCGCGCAGGCGGCATCGCGATAGGCAAGGAAGGCACGCTGCGCCCGCCGCAGCGCATCCTGCCCCCGCGCCGTGGCGAGCAGACTGAGCTCGCGCAGCCAGCGATCCATCTGCTGCTGCCAGATCGCGGTCTCCACCAGGGCGCAGGGTCCTGCCGGCAAGGGCCGGCCCGGGAGCTGTGGCAGGCGGGCGATCAGCAGCCCCTCCCCCGGTTCCCCCTGGCAGACGGCGGCGATGCGCCAGGCGCAGCGGCCGAAGGCGGCGCGCGGCGGATGCGCCTGGGCGGTGAGGACGCAGGCCGCGATCCAGGCGCGCTCGGCGGGGTGCGGCCGCGGCCCCTCGGGCGCACGGCCCTGCGCCGCCGCCATGACCGGAGCCAGGGCGAACAGCCCTGCGGCGAATACCCCCCGCAGCGGCCGGCGCGGGACGCCATCTCGGGCCATGCCGAACATCTCCGCCATCGCGCGCCCGGTCAACGCGGCGTTCATTCCACCCGCCCCATCATGGCGCATCCATGCGCCGCCTGCTGCCCCTTCCGATCCTCGCGCTTCTCCTTGCTCCGGCCGCGCGGGCGCAGGAGGCGACGGGACGGCTCTGCACCGCGCGCTTCGCCGCCGGCGACCCGCTGCCGCTGGAACACCGGCTGGTCGGATTCCTCGCCGGGGATGGCTGCACGGCGGGCGACCTTCTGCACTTCATCTTCGCCGGGGACGGCCTCGCCGCCGCGGTCGCGGCGCGGCACTGCCGTTTCGACCGGCCGGTCCTGGTGGATCGCGGGCCGGAGACGCATCTCGTCTGCGTCTGGCAGGGAACGATGCGGAGCGCGCGGCCATAGCAGGCATTGAAGGGCGTGACTGAGAAGGACTCAGCACATCCCGGCGCGGGAACCGGGCGCAGGAGTTGGAGGGGCGCTGCCCCTCCAAGCCGCCCCGCCAAAGGCCGAAAGGCCTTTTGGAACCATGAATTGGCGCCGCGCGCCAATGTCAGGAATGGTGTCGGAACCCGCGCGCGGCACGCGCCGTGACGATGCCGAATGCCTGCGATGCCCGGCGCCGAGGGAGGTTCCCACAGGCCCTTCGGCCGATGGCCCGCTCCGACGCGGATGCCCCGCGGCCCAGCCAGCGGCAGCTGATCCGCGCGAGGATGGCTCCCTGCACCAGGAACCTCCTCCGGTTCGGCTCGCCAGGCTTGATGCAGGCCCCGACGGGGGCGAGGCTTGCGACGCCAGGACTCTCCGGGGCGGCGCGCCGACGCGACCGGCGATTCCGCGGATGTGGGCTGGAGAGACGGGAATGCCGGTTGCGGACAGGAAGCTCGGCCTTGCGCTTGGCAGCGGTTCGGCGCGGGGCCTTGCGCATATCGGCGTGCTGCGCGCGCTGGAGGAGGCCGGCATCGCCGTCGATGTCGTCGCGGGAACCAGCATCGGCGCGCTGATCGGCGCGGTGCATGCCGCCGGCAAGCTCGACATGCTGGCAGTGACCTTCCAGTCCCTCGACTGGCGGCGCATGGCATCCTTTTTCGATGTCGTGCTGCCCAAGTCGGGCCTGCTCGACGGCGCCCGGATCAGCGCCCTGGTGCGCGAGCACGTGCCGCCCGAGGCCATCGCGGAGCTGGCCATGCCCTTCGCCGCCGTGGCGACGGACATCGCGACGGGCGAGGAGGTGGTGATCCGCAGCGGCGACACGATCGAGGCCGTTCGTGCCAGCATCTCGGTGCCCGGCATCTTCACCCCCGTCCGCCGGAACGGCCGCATCCTGGTCGATGGCGGGCTGGTGAACCCGGTGCCGATCACCGCCGCCCGCGCCCTCGGCGCGGAGTTGGTGATCGCGGTGGACCTCAACCACGAGATCGTCGCCGGCAAGAACATGAAGCCGCTGCTGGCGCGGGATCCGGCAGCCGCGACGCCGCGGTTGCCGCCCTGGGCGCAAGGCTTCCGCCAGACGGTGCAGGACCTGACGGCGCGCCTGCTGGCGAAGGACGTGCCGGCGGCCGCACAGGTCGCGAGCTGGTCGGCGAAGGCCGAGCCGATGCCCAACATCTTCGAGGTGCTGCTCTCCTCCATCAACATCATGGAGAGCCGGATCACGGAGAGCCGCCTGGCCTTGGACCGGCCCGACATCCTGATCCGGCCGCCGCTCGGGCACATCCGCTTCCTCGACTTCGACCGCGCCGAGGAGATCATCGATGTCGGATACCGCTGCGCCCGCGCGGCGCTGGCGGGCTTCCCCGGGGCAGCGCAGCCGGGAGCGCCGACGAGCGACGTGCCGTAGGCCGAGCAGGCAGACGGACGCGGCGACATCGCGAGCGGAGGTTGCTCCGCCGGCGATCCGCGGCACGCCTCCGTGCATGCGCTGCCCCGCGCGCCCTCCGACCGTGCCGCGCGGAGGCGGCGGCACTCCGGAGCAGATCCCGATCAGGTGGAATCACCTGATCGGGTGAAGATGCTTGCGAAAACAAGAGTCCAGAGCGGTTGCCGTGAGCGGAGGCGAACGGAGGCCGCTCTAACCCTCCGCCTGCCGCGCCGCCCGGCGCAGCACCGCGCAGAGGCGCGAGAAGGCGAGCCAGAAGGCGCCGTGCTCCGGCGCCTGGTCCGGCCTGCCGCCGAAGGCGGGCTCGCCGCGGCGGAGCAGCGGCAGCCGCGCCTCGAAGCGCCCGCGCATGTTCTCGAGGAAGGCGCTGGAGGCGGAAAGGTATTGCTCCAGCATTTCGGCGGCGAGGTCGATCTCGGCGCGCGCCTGGCCCTCGGTGGTGAAGCGCTTGAAGGCGCGGCTCTCCTCCGCGAGCGCCAGATGCAGGCGGCGCAGGTCCTGCAGGTGCCGCGCGACCCTTTGGCGCGCCTCGCGTTCCGCCTCGCCGGTCAAGTGGCTGGTCTGGTCCATGGACGGCCTCCGTCAGCCAGGATGCCGCGCGGGAATGAAGCCTGGGTGAATGCGGACGGGGTCCACGGTCCTCCGGCTGGCGGGCGGCGCCGCCCCGGCCTATCCGATCGGCAGCCAAGGAGGACGCGAGCGATGCGGATCGACACCATCGAGGCGCTGGAGGCGCTCTACGGCACCCCCAACCTGGCCTCCACCGCCAAGGTCGCGGACCGCGTCACGCCGCAGTATCGCGCGCTGATCGAGGCCTCCCCCTTCTGCGTGCTGGCGACGGCAGGGCCGGAAGGGCTCGACGCCTCGCCGCGCGGGGACGCGCATGGCCTGGTGCGCATCGCCGACGACCGCACGCTCCTGCTGCCGGACCGGCGCGGCAACAACCGCGTGGACAGCCTGCGCAACATCGTGCGCGACGGGCGCGTCGCGCTGCTCTGCCTGATCCCGGGCTCGGGCACGACGCTGCGGGTGAACGGGCGGGCGCATCTCTCGATCGAGCCGGAGCTGCTCGCCTCCTTCGCGGTGGAGGGCGCGGCGCCGCGCTCGGTCATCGTGATCACGGTGGAGGAGATCTACTTCCAGTGCGCCCGCGCCGTGGTGCGCGCCGGGCTGTGGGATGCGGCGCGCCATGCCGCCCCGGGCAGCCTGCCGACACCGGGGCAGATCCTCGCGGTGATGAGCCAGGGCGAGACGGGCGGCGAGGCCTATGACCGCGAATGGCCGGCGCGCGCCGCGAAGACGATGTGGTGAGGTACGCCCGGGCGCTGCCCGGAACCCTTCGGCGAAACCGGTGGTTCGACGCGGGTCGGACAGGCTGCGGCGGACTGACGAGGGGTGCACGCAGGGAGGGGACTCTGCCCTGATCGCGCAAGGATGGGGCGCGGATGTGGAGGGGCGTTGCCACCCCACGCCACCCCACCAAAGGCCGAAAGGCCTTTGGGAACCATGACCTGATGCCGGGCGGGGCGGGAATGCCGCGCATACGAAGGGTGCGCCGTGCCCGGAGCCCGGGATTCCTTCCGGGTGTCGTGCCCTCGGCACGCTTCGCCATGTCGACGCAGCAGGCATGCCCGCCACCGGGTTCCGGCGGTCCAGGGTGCACTGCACCCTGGCGGGGTGAGGCTCGGAGAGGGGCGGCGCCCCTCTCCGATCACCAGCGCCACGAGTTCGCGCGCGTGGCGGCACGTCGCCTTCAGAACGGCCGACGGGGCCAATTCGGCTCCCGTCAGGGCCGCTCCGCCACATAGCGCCGCGCGGTGAGGCCGAAGACCTCGACCTCGCCCTCGAAAGCGAGGCCAGCCTTCTCCAGCACGCGGCACGACGCCGTGTTGTCCGGCGCCGCGTAGCCGACCAGCCGCGGCAGGCCGAGCGCCCCGAACCCGACCTCCCGCGCCGCCAGCGCGACCTCGGTCGCGATGCCCTGGCCCCAGGCGCAGCGCGCGAGCAGGTACAGCACCTCAGTCTCGCCCCCGAGATCGGGCAGCAGCCTGAGCCCGCCATGGCCGAGCAGCGCGCCGGTCGTGCCGTCGGTCACCGCCCAGGGGCCGTAGCCGATCGTCTGCCACTGGGCGGCGAAGTCGGGCACCAGGCGCGCCGCATCCGCCTCGGCCGTGGCGGCGCGTGCCGTCCCGCCGGGCATATGGCGCATCACCTCGGCATCCGCTCGGATCGCGGCATAGGCGGGAATGTCCGCCGCGACGAAGGGGCGCAGCAGCAGCCGCGCGGTGGCGAGGATCATGCAAGGCGCGCCGCGACGCGGGCGACCAGCGCCTCCCGCTCCGCCCGCATGCCGGCGCCGCGCGCCCGGGCCGCGGCGAGCACGGCGGCGGGCGCAGTCTCCGGCGATCCGGCGGCGAAGGGCGGCGCGGGGGCGTATTCAATCTGCAGCTGGATGGCCTGCGCGACCTCCGGCGAGACCAGTTCCGCCACCAGCGACAGCGCGAAGTCGATCCCGGCGGTGACGCCGCCGCCGGTCACCACGCGGCCGTCGCGCACGACGCGCGCGTGTTCCGGCATGGCGCCGAGCGCGCCGAGGAAATCATGGCTCGCCCAGTGCGTCGTCGCCCGCACGCCCTTGAGCAGCCCCGCCGCGCCGAGCACCAGCGCCCCGGTGCAGACCGAGGTGACGAAGCGCGCCCCCGCCGCCTGCGCGCGCAGGAAGGCGAGCACCTCCCCGTCCTCCATCAGCGCCGCGACGCCGGGGCCGCCTGGGACGCAGATCACGTCGAGCTGCGGGCAGTCGGCGAAGGCGGTGTCGGGCAGCATGGTCAGCCCGGTATCGGCGCGCACCGGCTCGCGCGTCTTCCACACCAGATGCACCTGGCCGCCAGGCACGCGCGAAAACACCTCGAACGGCCCGGTCATGTCGAGCTGGGTCAGGCGCGGAAACAGCAGCAGGCCGAAGCGGAGCGGCGAGGTCATGACGCGGATCCTCCCTTGCGGAGAGGCAGGCTGGCACGCGGGGCGAAGCGCAGCCAGGGGTTCTCGGTGAAGGAAGGCGCGCCGTTGGCGGTAGGCAGTGCGGCCGCGCTGACGCCGATCCGCAGCAGCATGCGTCGTGGCGGCGGCGGCTTCACGCGAGACCGGACGCGCGCAGCGCCATGAGATCCTCGGCGGTGTCCACGTCCCGCAACCTGCGCAGCAGGGCCACGCGCCGGCCGCGGAAATTGCGTAGCGTGTCGGACAGCGCGTGTTCCGTGGACCAGCGCACGCCGGCGAAGGGCCGCGCCGGCCGGCGCGGCGCCATGCCGACCAGCCAGTAGCCGCCATCCTCGGCCGGGCCGAACACCGCGTCGGCACGGCCGAGCGCGGCGAAGCCCGCCGCGATGTCGGCCGCGCGCAGCCCCGGAATGTCGCTGCCGGCCAGCAGCACGCAGGGAAAGGGGCGCATGGCGCGGTCCATCCTCTGGCCGAGGTCGCCGCGCGGCTGCGCGACGCGCGCGATACCGCGCGGCAGCAGCCGCTCCCAATCCGCCCGCGCGCCCGGCGGCGTGACCGAGACCAGTGTCCGCCAGCGCCGGTCCCGCCCCATCGCACGCGCGGCCGCGGCCAGCGTTGCCCGGTGGAAGCGCAGCGCGCCGCGCGCGCCGATGCCGGCCGCAAGCCGACGCTTCACGGCGCCGAGCCGCGGCGCGCGGGCGAAGAGGATGAAAACCCGGCGAACCATCTGCCGCCAGCAAAGCGCATCGGCGCTGCCGTGCAAGGGCCGCTCAGCGCCGGCGGGCGTAGAACCGCGCGATCCGCTCCGGCGGCACGCCGGCGAACCACAGCGCCAGGCAGGCGAGGTTGCGCGCGGAGCGTCGCCGCCATCCCTCGCGTCGCCAGCGCTCGGCCGAGGTGACGAAGGGCACGTCGAGACCGACCAGCCGGTGTCGCCCGATGCGGCGGGCCAGGTCGACATCCTCCATGATCGGGATGGAGCTGTAGCCGCCGAGGCTTTCGTAGAAGTCGCGGGAGATCAGCAGCCCCTGGTCGCCATAGGGCAGGCCGAGCACGCGGCAGCGCCAGGCGACGGCGCGTTCGAGACGGCGCGCCTGCGGCGAGGCGTCGTCCAGCGCGAAGCGGAAATACGCCGCGCGGCGCGTATTGGCGGGGTCGGCGATGAAGGCCTCGGCGGCGTCGCGCCAGCCGGGCCCCGGAACAGTGTCGGCGTGCAGCACGAGCAGCCAGGGGACGTTGATCGCGGCGGCGCCGGCCGCGAGTTGCGAGCCCCGCCCGCGCGGCGCGGCGATGACGCGCGCGCCCGCGGCGCTGGCGAGGTCGCGGGTGCCGTCGGTGCTGCCACCATCGGCGACGATGGTCTCCGCCACCTGCCCGGCAAGGGCGGCAAGCGTCCGGCCCAGGCCCGCCGCGGCGTTCAGGCTCGGCACCAGGACGGAAAGTTCCCGTCGCGTTCTCATTTTCGGCCGGATCCGGTCAATTGCTGATTAACCAATCGTTCCCATTATGTTCTTGACGGCCCGCCTGGGCCTCCGCAGGATGCGCTTGAACAAAACGGGAACAAGGCCATGCCTGACGGCACTCCGCACATCCCGCCCCATTCTCTCCCGCCGCTTGCGCGCAAGGGCCGCGGCGCCGGGCTGAACCCCGCCGTGCGCTTCGAACGCAGCGCGCGCGAGGCCTTCGACGACGGCTGGGGCACGCTGGAACAGGCCTTTGCCGACCTCCCGCCCCTGCCCACCACGCTCACGCCGGACAAGGCGAAATCCGCCCTCGCCTGGAACGACAGCCCCGACATCGGCTTCGACCGCGCCATCAACCCCTATCGCGGCTGCGAGCATGGCTGCGTCTACTGCTACGCCCGTCCGTCCCATGCCTATCTCGGCCTTTCCCCGGGCCTCGATTTCGAGACCCGACTGCTGTTCAAGCCCGAGGTCGCGGCGCTGCTCGAAAAGGAGCTCCGCAAGCCAAGCTACGACCCGAAGCCGATCGCGCTCGGATCGAACACCGATCCCTACCAGCCCGTCGAGCGTACGCTGAAGCTGACACGGTCGGTGCTGGAGGTGCTCGACCGCTTCAACCACCCGGTCACCATCGTCACCAAGTCGGCGGGTGTGCTGCGCGACCTGGATATCCTGTCCGGCATGGCCAGGCGGAAGCTGGTGCGGGTGTGCCTGTCGGTCACCACGCTCGACAACCGCCTGGCGCGGATCATGGAGCCGCGCGCGGCCTCGCCGGAGCGGCGGCTCGCCGCGGTGCGGGATCTGACGGCGGCGGGGGTGCCGGCGGCGGTGCTCGCCGCGCCGATGATCCCGGGCGTGAACGATGCGGAGCTCGAGACCATCCTCGAACGCGCCGCGGCGGCGGGGGCGACCAGCGCCGGCTACGTGCTGCTGCGCCTGCCGCTCGAGATCAAGCAGCTCTTCGAGGAATGGCTGGAGCGGCACATGCCGGACCGCGCGGCGCGGGTGATCTCGCTGATCCGCCAGACGCGCGGCGGCGCGCTGTACGACAGCCGCTTCGGCGTGCGGCAGAAGGGCACCGGCGCCTATGCCGACCTGCTGGCGCAGCGCTTCGCGGTGGCGGCGCGGCGGCTGGGGCTGGAACGGCGCGGCGGCGGGGTGGAGGCGCTGGACTGCTCGCAGTTCCGGGTGCCGGAGGCGGCGCAGGCCGTGGCGCAGCCGGCGCAGCTTGCGCTGTTCTGAGGACCTTGATCGAGAGGGGCTCCGCCCCTCTCGAACTCTCCCCGCCAAAGTCTTGAGGCCTTTGGAAACCGGTACTTTGAGTCCCCGCGGGTGCAGGGGACCGTATCCCTTGCCGGGGGAGTGCGAGGGGGCAAAGCCCCCGCGCGACCGCCTGTGGGCCGAGACGCGTAGCGGCTGGAGCGGCGCCTACGCCGCCTTCAGGTGTTCCTTCAGCCGCGGCATCAGCTCGACCAGGTTGCAGGGCCGGTGCCGGCTGTCGAGCTGGAAGCGCAGGATATCGTCCCAGGCATCCTTGCAGGCCCCCGTCGATCCCGGCAGCGCGAACAGATAGGTCCCGTCCGCCACGCCGCCCAGCGCGCGCGACTGCATCGTGGAGGTGCCGATCTTCTGGTAGCTCAACATGCGGAAGAGCTCGCCGAAACCTTCGATCTCCTTCTCCAGCACGCGCTTGAACGCTTCGGGCGTCACATCGCGGCCGGTGATGCCGGTGCCGCCCGTGGTGATGACGCAATCGACGGTCGGATCGGCGATCCAGCGGCGCAGGATGGCCTCGATGGCGTCGGCCTCGTCCCTGACGATCTCGCGCGCGACGCAGGCATGGCCGCCGGCCTCGATGCGCTCCTGCAGCGCCCGGCCGGAGGTGTCGGTCGCCATGTCGCGCGTGTCGCTGACGGTGAGCACGGCGATGTTCACGGGCAGGAAGGGCAGGCTTTCGTTGATCGGCATGGTGGCGTCCTCGGCTTCGCCTCACCATGGGCATGCCGACGGGTCGCCGCAACCACGCGCCGCACCGGCACCTGCCCGCCCGGCGCGATCGCTCCGGCTGCCAACGGCAATGCTCGCCGCCGCGCCGAGGACCGCCGGCAACCGCGTGCCGCAACACCCCGGTCCCGCCGGCCGATACCAATGGCACGAGTTCTTGCCTCGTGCCGAGGCCGCGACGGGCACCCGGTCATCTTGCCTTGCAACGTGACGGGGGATCCGGTGCGCGGCCCGCCGGTGGTCCGGCGCAGCCAAGCACACTGGAGGTTTGCGCCCGGCGTCCGAGGGCAGCAAGAAGTCGCATACCAACGGTCGCGAATGGCGGCCGTTGGCATGGGGCCTCGCCGGGTGACGCTTCCCAAGCGCCCCTCGCCCGTGGGATTCCTGCCACCACGGTTCCATGAACGCCCCCGACGCATGACCTGGCCCGCCTATGACCCGCTGATCGCCGCCTGGAGCTGGCTGATCTCCCTGGCGGGCATCCTGACCGATCCGGCCTCGCCCTTCTGGTGGCCGAGCCTGGCCGCGGCAGTGCTCGGCATCGGCGTCGCGGCCTTCGCCGGCGGGCGCAGCCTGCGGGAGATGCGGCGGGAAGCGCTCCCTCGGGACAGGGCCGAATTCTGGCGGCAATTGCCGGTGGATCTCGGCTTCATGCTGGTCAATTCGGCGCTCCCGTTCCTCGCCGCGCCGCTGTTCTTCCTGCTGACCGCCTTGGGCGCGACGCTCGGCGTCACCGCCATGCTGCCCGTCTTCGGCGCGCCTGAGCACGGCGCGCGGCTCGATCATCCGGCGGCGATGGCGCTCGCGGCCTTCGTCGCCTTCGCCTTCGGCGACTTCGCGCTCTACTGGACGCACCGCCTCTTCCACCGCTGCCCGCTGCTGTGGCGCTCCCACCGCCTGCACCACACGCCGGAGGTGCTGACGCCGATCACCGCCTTCCGCTTCTGGCCGCAGGAGCAGATCGTGCACATCGCCGGCGCGACCTTCATGAACGGCCTCGGGCTGGGGCTGGTGGCGACGGCGCTGGGCGGCTCGGTGCAGCCGATGTCGCTGCTCGGCGTCAATGCCTTCGCGCTGGCGTGGAACCTGGGCTTTTCCCACCTGCGGCACAGCCATGTCGCGCTGCCCTTCCCGCGCTGGCTGTCCTACGTGCTGGTCAGCCCGCACATGCACCAGGTCCATCATTCGGTCGAGGAACGCCACCACGACCGCAACTATGCGACCGCCTTCGCGGTGTGGGACTGGATCTTCGGCACGCTCCACATCCCGCACCCGCAGGAGCGCTTCCGCTTCGGCGTCGCGGCGCAGGTCGCCGGCCCGGAGCCCGCCCTCCCGGTCATCCCCCGGTAGCAGGCGCCAGCGGACCCGCCCGCGAACGGCGAACACCGCCTCCACCCCGCCGGACACGAGGTCCAATCCCGGCCAGCCTTTCGACCGCCTCGGTATCGGAGTCCCGGTTTCGCGCGGCCTCCCCACCGGCCCCGCGCACCGTGCCGCGGAGCCCAGCCGACAGGGTCATCCGCCAGGCTCGGCGGCATGGGGCGGTCCAGGTGGCCGGCCAGCTGGCAGGGGGGGCCTCGGGGGCAGCGCCCCCAAGCGGGGCGCGGGGCGGAGCCCCGTGCGCTATTGCAGCGCGACCGACCGTCGCGCCCCCTGCGCCAGCACTTCCTCGGCGCCCAGGAAGCGCGGGAAGGCGCCGCGCACCAGCGCCTCCAGGCTCGGCGACGGCAGTCCGAGCCGCGAGGCGTAGATCCAGGAATAGGCCAGCACCCGCTGCACGTGCTGGCGCGTCTCCTCGACCGGGATCGATTCGATGAACAGGAAGGGGTCGTCGCGGTGCGCCGCCACCGGCAGCCAGCGCACCAGGTTGCCGGGGCCAGCGTTGTACGCCGCGAGCAGCCGGATCAGGTCCCCCCGCACGGCGTCGTGTGTCGCGAGATAGAGCAGGTAGCGTTGCCCGATCTCGAGCGAGAGGCCCGGGTCGTGCAGCCGCGCCGCCCCTTCGCCGCGGAAGGACGGATCGTTGGCGACATAGGCGGCGGTGGCCGGCATCACCTGCAGCAGCCCGCGCGCCCCGGCGCGGGAAACCGCCGCCGGATCGAAATTCGATTCCTGGCGTGCCAGCGCGTAGAGCAGCGAGGGATCCACCCGGAAGCCCTGCGCCGGTTCGAGCCGCGGCAGCGGGAAGCGCGCGAGGTCGCGCGGCCGCCCATCCGCCCCCTGCGCCAAGCCGGCGAGCTGGGCGCCGAGATTGGTCATCCCGGCGCGCGAGGCCACCGCCAGCATGGCGCCGAGCAGCGCCGCGTTGCCGCGCGCGGCGGGCCACAGGGCGCGCAGTTCCGCCTCCGCCCGCCCCTGCTGGCCGATCTGCAGCAGCGCAAGCGCGCGCCAGCCGCCGGCGGTTTCGACCAGCGCCGTGACGCCGTGCTCCGCCCCTGCCTCGCCATGCCAGGCGAAGCCCGGGGCGAGGCCGAGCGCGCGCCGCGCCAGCAGCCCGTGGAAGGTGCGCGGCTCCTGCGAGGCCCGCAGCATCCAGGGGACGTAGTGCTGCGGCCTGCGGGCGCGCACCGCGGCGCGCGCGGTCCAGAAGGCGGCCGAGGCGCGGGCGGCGGCCGACCCGCCCTCGGCGCGCGCGGCGGTCTCGAAATAGGGCAGCGCCACCTCGTAGCGGCCGAGGCCCCAGGCGGCGAGGCCGGCGGCGAAGGCGGCGCGGCCGGTGCGGTCCCGCCCGCTGCGCGCGACCTCGGAGGCCATGCGGAAGGCGGCCGTGTCCTCGCCCCGCCGGAACTGGGCGAGGGCGATGTCGGCCCGCAGCGCGGCGGCATAGGCGGGCGTCATGCCGCGCGTGCGGCGGATGAGGTCGAGCGCGCCGCGCGTGTCGCCGGAAAAGGCGCGTTCCCGCACGGTGCGGTCGAGCGCCGGATTGCGCGCGAAGCCGCTGGCCGGGGCCTCGCGTTCCTCCGGCACGGCCTCGCCATCCTCCGGCAGGGCGGTCTCGGCGGGCGCGGCCGGCAGCGCCGCTCCGCCCGGGGAGACGCGCACAAGCAGGGCATGAAGCGCCGGCGCGTCCGGGTGGTCGGCGTAGCGGGCGATCCAGGCACGCAGATCCTCGGCTGCGGGGGGCGGCGCGCCCGGGCGCAGCCAGCGGTCGGCCAGCACATGGCCGTCGAGGCGACGGTCGCGCAGCGCCTCGTGCTCGCCCCTCGCCGCGGCGAGGTCACCTTCGGCCTGGGCCTTGAAGATGCGGACAAGCCGCGCCGCATCCGCGGCGTTCAGCGGTCTGGGCAGCCCCGCCGTCCCCGCAGCGACCGCGGCCGGACGAGGGGCGCCGGAGGCGGTCTGGTCGGCCCGTTGCGCGGCGGCCGGAAGGGGGGCTCCGAACCACAGCGGCGTGCCGACCACGGCCAGGACCGCGGCCGGCGCGCGACGGGCCATGGGGCAGATCGCTCGCATGGCGACTCGGCAGTAACGGTGGGCCAGCGCATGGCGCAATGTCGAAGGTCTGGACGAATCCCGCGAATTGAGATCGTTCCTCGACGGATCAGGGGCTTGGGCGTCGCTGTGAAGACGGTGCTTCCTCAGGATACGGTCGATTCCGCATCGAGGGTGCGGCGCAGCAGCAACAGGTCGGCCCATGCATCGCGCTTCGCCGCCGGGGTGCGCAGCAGATAGGCCGGGTGCAGGGTGGCGAGCGCCGGCACCTCTCCCAGCCCGTCCACCGCGACGCTGTGCCAGCGGCCGCGCAGGCGGGTGATGCCGTCCTTGGCGCGCAGCAGCGCCTTGGCGGAGACCCCGCCGAGCAGCACCAGCCGCCGCGGCCGCACCAGGGCGATGTGGCGCAGCACGAAGGGCAGGAAGAGGCCGATCTCCGCATCCGTCGGCGTGCGGTTTCCCGGCGGCCGCCAGGGCAGGATGTTGGTGATGTAGAAGCCGCCCGCCTCCCGGCTCAGCCCGATGGAGGCCAGCATGCGGTCGAGCAACTGCCCCGACTGGCCGACGAAGGGGCGGCCGAGCCGGTCCTCCTCCGCCCCCGGCGCCTCGCCGATCAGCATCAGGCCGCTCTCCGGCGCGCCGTCGGCGAAGACCAGGTTGGTCGCCGTCTCCCGCAGGGCGGAGCCGTCGAAGGCGGCGATGGCCTCGCGCAGGGCCGGCAGGTCATGGGCGGCGGCGGCGGCTTCCGCGGCGCGCGTGGCGGCCGGCGGGGCCAGCATGGCGGGCGTGGCGACGACCGCCGGGCGTGGCGGCGCGGCGCG
>NZ_JAAEDL010000061.1 GCF_018129005.1 Neoroseomonas eburnea | reverse complement strand
CCGGATCGATCACCGCGCCGCGCTTCGTCGCAGGATCCCACACCAGGTAGCTCACCGTGTTCGTCGGCTCGTCGAAGAAGGCGCGGATGGCAGGCGCCATGGTGGTGCGCTCCATAAATGTCTTGATCGTTATATGCGTCGCCTATAATTAAGCACAAGTGCATAATACGCCCATGAGCATCGTCGCCGACATCGAAGCCCATGCCCGGGAGGCAGCGGGTCTGCTGCGCCTCCTGGCCCATGACCGGCGCCTGCTGCTGCTCTGCCACCTGCTCCAGGAGGGGGAGGTGACCGTCGGCACGCTCGCCGCGCGGCTCGGCCTGTCCCAGCCCGCGATGTCGCAGCACCTGCAGCGGCTGCGGGACGATGGGCTGGTCGCCACACGGCGTACGGGCACGACGGTCCACTACCGGATCGCCGACCCGCGGCTCGTCAGGCTGCTCGGCGCCCTTCGCGACGTGTTCTGCTCATCCGGACCCATCCCATCGACCGTTCAGGACCCGCAAGACCAGCCATGACCCTTCCCACCATCACCCCCGCCCGTGCCGCGGAAATGCTGCGCGCGGGCGAGGCGATCCTCGTCGACGTGCGCGAGGCCGACGAGCGCGCCCGCACCCATATTCCCGGTTCCGCCCACCTGCCGCTGTCCCGGCTCGAGGAGGCCGAGCTGGCGGTGCAGCAGGGAAAGCCCGTGCTCTTCCACTGCGCCTCCGGCCGCCGCACGGCGGAGAACGCGGCGCGGCTCAGCGCGAGGACGGAGGGTTGCGACGCCTACATCGTGGAGGGCGGTATCGCCGCCTGGCGTGGCGCCGGGCTGCCGATCGCGGAAGATCGCAGCGCGCCGCTGCCGCTGATGCGGCAGGTCCAGATCGCCGCCGGTTCCCTCGTGCTGCTCGGCGTGCTGCTCGGCGCCTTCGTGGCGCCAGGCTTCCACGGGCTGTCGGCCTTCGTCGGCGCCGGGCTGGTCGTTGCCGGCGTCACTGGCTTCTGCGGCATGGCGAACATTCTCGCGGTCATGCCCTGGAACAGGCGCACGGCCTGATCCCATGGATATCTCCGGGCTGCAGGCCCTGCTCGCGGGCGGTGCAGGGGGGGCGGTGGGCTTCGTCCTCGCGCTGATCGGCGGCGGCGGTTCGATCCTTGCCGTGCCGCTGCTGGTGCATGTCGTCGGTGTGCCTCAGCCGCACTTGGCCATCGGCACCAGCGCGGTGGCGGTGGCGCTCAACGCCGCGGTCGGGCTGCTGGGCCATGCGCGCGCCGGCAATGTACGCTGGCCTTGCGCCAGCGTCTTCGCCGCCGCGGGCATTGCCGGCGCGGCGATGGGGGCAGCCATCGGCAAGCGCGTGGACGGGCAGATGCTGCTCGCTGCCTTTGCGGTGCTGATGCTGGTGGTGGCGATGCTGATGCTGCGGCGGAAGGAAGCCGTGACGGCACCCGCCGTGCGCCTCTCCCGTGCCAATGCACCGGCGCTGGCGGGGATCGGCGGGGCAACCGGCCTCGCCTCCGGCTTCTTCGGGATCGGCGGCGGCTTCCTCGTCATGCCCGGGCTGGTGGCGGCGACCGGGATGGGCACGCTTCAGGCGATCGGTTCCTCCCTGGTCGCCGTGACCGCCTTCGGAGCCACGACAGCGCTCTCCTATGCGTTCTCGGGCCTGGTGGACTGGACCGTCGCGGCGCTCTTCGTCGCCGGCGGTATCGGCGGCAGCCTCGGTGGCGGGGTGGTGGCCAGGCGCCTCGGCGGCCGGCCGGCAGTGCTGACGCGCCTCTTCGCCGCGATGCTTGCGGTGATCGCGGTGATGATGCTGGTGCGCGGGCTGGGCTGAACCTGCGCGACGCCCGCCGTCACGGAAGGGCCACGTCACGGCGCCATCGATCCGGTGGTTGTCGAATCGTGGCGCGAAGCGGGTGGTTGCCGCCGTGCCGCTGAAGTTCGACAGCGTGCGGAACGTTGTCATCGGCGTGCACCGCCAAGCCCTGCGATCCGGCGCGGCCTCCGATCGTCACCGCGGCGTCCTTGCGCCACCAAAATGCCTTGCGCCGGTGGTGCAGATGGCGCGCGAGGCGAGCGGGACCCGCCACGGCCAGATCGACACCATTCACGACCCGACCAACATCGGTGTCGTCGTCGATGCGCCGCACAGGAATCGGCGCCGCACCCACTCGGCCATGCTGTCGCTCGCGCCGACCGCCACGGGCATCGCCGCGGCGATGCCGCTCGCCTGCCGCGCCTTCACGCCCGCCCCGCCGGAGGCGCACGGGGCCTCGGCCTGACCCGATCCACCCGCATGGCGCCGCGGCGTCGGACGCGGTGGCGTCGCAGCGCCGTCCCTGCCACGGTATCGGACTCGGGAGGGACGACCATGCGGCACGCGCGACGTGGCTGACGCCGTCATCGATTCGCCGATCGCCTGGCGGCGCCTCGTCGCCGCGGTCGTGCTGGCGACCGTCGGCAGCGTGCCGATGTGGTCTGTCGTCGTCATGCTGCCCGCGGTGCAGGCGGAATTCGGCACGGCGCGCGCCGGCGCTTCCCTGCCCTACACCATGACCATGGTCGGTTTCGTTGTCGGCGGCATCGTGATGGGGCGGCTCGCCGACCGCTTCGGCGTCATGGTGCCGGTGCTGATCGGCACCGTCTCGCTCGCGCTCGGCGCGGTGGCAGCGGCGGTGGCGCCGAGCCTGATCGCCTTCGGCCTCGCCTATGGCCTGCTGATGGGCTGCTTCGGCGCCGCGGCGGTGTTCGGGCCGCTGATCGCCGACACCTCCCTCTGGTTCAACCGGCGGCGCGGCATCGCGCTCGCGCTCGCGGCCTCGGGCAACTACATCTCGGGCACGATCTGGCCGCCGCTGCTGCAATGGGCCGTCACCACGATCGGCTGGCGGCAGGCGCATCTCGCCATCGCGGCGACGGTGCTGATCACGATGCTGCCGCTGGTCCTGACCCTTCGCCGCCGCGCGCCGCTGCCACCGCGGCGCCCGGCCGCTGCGAAGGGCACGCCGGCAGCCGCACCGCTCGGCATGCCGCCGAACCTGCTGCAGGCGGTGCTCGGCGTGGCGGGCATCGGCTGCTGCGTCGCCATGGCCATGCCGCAGGTGCACATCGTCGCCTATTGCGTGGATCTCGGCTACGGCGCGCAGCGGGGGGCGGAGATGCTCTCGGTCATGCTCGCCTTCGGCATCATCTCGCGCCTGGTGTTCGGCGCGGTGATGGACCGCATCGGCGGGCTCGGGACCTTGGCGCTGGGTTCGGCGCTGCAGGGCGTCGCGCTGTTCCTCTTCCTGCCGGCGGACGGGATGGTCGCGCTCTATGTCGTCAGCGCGGTGTTCGGCCTGTTCCAGGGCGGCATCGTGCCGTCCTACGCGATGATCGTGCGGGAGAACTTCCCGCCCGAGCAGGCCGGCACGCGCGTCGGCATCGCGCTGTCCGCGACGCTGGTGGGCATGGCGCTGGGCGGCTGGATGGCCGGGGCCATCTTCGACGCCACCGGGTCCTATCGCGCGGCGATGTGGAACGGCATCGCCTGGAACCTGCTCAATCTCACCATCGCGTTGTGGCTGCTGCAGCGGGGCTTGCGCCGGCGCCGCGCGCGATCGGCGGCGGCGTGACGATGGGCAAGGGTCAGCCCGCCGCGTAGAGACCGGCGACCTCCGGCGCGAAGCCCGTCAGCAAGCGCGCATGGCGCGGGCGAGGGGAGCGCGGCACCAGCCCGGCCATCGCCTCGGCGAGCCGCACCGCGGCCTGGGTGCCGTCCACCAGCGGCACCGCAACGCGGGGCTGCAGCGCCGGCGCGATGCCGGCGAGCGGGCCGCCGGCGAGGATGATCGCCTCCGCCCCGTCCCGATCCGCGCTTTCGGCGCACAGCGCGGCCAGCAGGTCGAGCCGATCCTCCGCCACCGTGCCGGGATCGCCGGAGAAGGCCGGCCCCATGCGGAAGCCGGCGCAGCGGGCGGCGAGGCCGTGATGCGCGAGGCATTCCTCGAACATCGGTCGCAGCGCGGCGGTGAAGGAGACGACGCCGAAGCGCCGGCCGAGCATGCAGGCGGCGTGGAAGGCGGCCTCGCTGATCCCGAGCACCGGGACGTCGATCAACTCCTTCGCCGCGTCGAGGCCCGGGTCGCCGAAGCAGGCGATCACCGCGGCATCGTAGCCGCCGCGATGCGCGGCGAGGGCCGCCAGCGTCGCCGGCCCGGCAGCGAGCCAATCCGCTCTCGTGACGATCAGCGGCAGGCCGAAGGGGACGGAGACCGCCATGATCTCCGTGCCCGGCGAGGCAGCGGCGCGCGCCGCCGCGCCGATGCGCTCGGTGACCGAAGCGGTGGTGTTGGAATTGACGACCAGGACCCTCATCGTTTCGCCATCCTTACATGTTGCGGCGCACACCTACCCTGTTGACCGCGGCATCGACAGTCAGGTCCAATCCTAATCGCTCAGTTCGGGGCAACGTCCAGGAAGACGGCGCCGGTCAACGGCCAGAGGCCCGCTTCGCCACACCGGCGGAGCGGGCCTCGTTCATGAGGGGCCCACGTGATCGGCAAAGCAGCGGATGACCGCCCCTTGCCGCTGCGGCGCGACCCCGCCCCCAGGAGCCATGGGATGACCACAGCAAGGGAGTTGCTGCGATGAAGCCTGCCGCCTTTGTCACCGGCGCGCGGCGCGGGATCGGCCGTGCCACCTGCGTCGCCCTCGCGGAGAAGGGTTTCGACCTGGTCGGCACCGATATCGACGAGGATGGTGCGGAGGAGACGCGTCGTGCGGTGGAGGCGGCGGGTGGCCGTTTCGTGTTCCTGCAGGCCGATGTCGCCGAGGTGGACGGGCATGGCGCGCTGCTGGAGGCGGCCTGGGGCGCCTTCGGCGGCCTCGAATGTTTGGCGAATGTTGCCGGCGTCCAGGTGGCGAAGCGCCAGGACATGCTGGAGACGACGCCCGATTCCTGGGACCGTCTGCTCGATACCAACACGCGTGCGGTGTTCTTCCTCAGCCAGGCGATGTCGAAGCGCATGATCGCGGAAGCCGCGCCGAAGCGCGGACATCGCAGCCTGGTGTTCATCTCATCCGTGAATGCGCTGATGGCCTCCATCAACCGCGCCGAATATTGCGTGTCCAAGGCCGGCGTCTCGATGGTGGCCAAGCTGTTCGCGCTGCGCCTGGCGGAGCATGGCATCAACACCTACGATATCCAGCCCGGCGTGATCCGCACCGACATGACGCGCGGCGTGTGGGACAGCTACGGCGCCCTGCTGGAGCAGGGCCTCGCCCCTGTCCGCCGCTGGGGCGAGGCGGAGGACATCGGCCGTGCCGTCGCCACGCTTGCCGCCGGCGCCATGCCGTATTCCACCGGCCACGCCTTCCCCATCGACGGCGGCATGCTGATGCCCCGCTTCTGAATGGGCCGTGCCCGTCGCGCCCGCGCAGCTTGCCGATAGACAGAAGAAGGAGGGCGGCCGGGGGAGTTCTCGCCCCCCGCCTTCCCCCCTTCGATGTTCAAGCGACCCGCCCCGCGCGCCGCAGCGCCACGATGTAGAGTTCCGCGAACACCGCGACCGCCGCCGCCTGCACGGCGAGGAAGGCGATGCCGAGCCCGTTCGGCGCGACGAAGCCCAGCAGCGGCAAGGCTGCGCTTTCCAACGCCCAGAGCAGGTTCCCCGCGACCAGCACCCACAGCATCGCGCGCGGCAGGACGGCCCGTGTCGCCATCCAGGCGACCGCCACCGCATAGGGCAGCAGGAAAAGTCCGGCCCCCAGCAGCAGCTTGGCCGGCAGGTTGGTGATCATGCCGATCGCGCCTGGGGCGAGGGCGAGCGCCACGCCCATCGCGCCGCTCGCCATGGCGTCCGCCGCGAGGGCCGTGCGCAGGAAGGGGGAGTTCAGAAGCGTGCCCATCTTGATCTCCTTCACGTCCGCGTCGCTGCGGACGATGGGAGAGGTGACGCGACGTCGGGTGCGAAGCGATTACCTCCGGGGTTATCGTCGTGCCGCCTCCGCGCGCTAGGATGCCGTGCATGTCGAACACACCGCATCCCTTCGGCACGCTGCTGCGGCAATGGCGGCAGCGGCGACGGCTGAGCCAGCTCGACCTGGCGCTGGAGGCGGAGGTGTCGCAGCGCCATCTCTCCTTCGTCGAATCCGGCCGCGCGCGGCCGAGCCGGGAGATGGTGCTGCGCCTCGCGGAGCACCTGTCGGTGCCGCTGCGGGACCGCAACCTGTTGTTGCTCGCCGCCGGACATGCGCCGGCCTATGGCGAGCGCGCGCTGGAGGATGCCGCGCTCGGTCCGGCGATGGAGGCGGTGTGGCAGATCCTCGCTGCCCACGAGCCCTGGCCGGCACTGGCGGCGGATCGCCACTGGCGGCTGGTCGCCGCCAACAGCCTTGCGATGCGGCTGATGGACGGGGTGGCGCCAGCGCTGCTGGCGCCCCCGGTGAATGTTCTGCGCCTCAGCCTGCATCCCGGTGGCCTGGCGCCGCGCATCGTGAACCTGCGCGCCTGGAAGACGCATATGCTCGACCGGCTGCGTCGCGATGCGGAGGCCTCTGCCGATGCCACCCTGCTAGCGCTTGCGGAGGAACTCGCCGGCTACCCGGCCGGCCGCGACCCGCCGCCGAACCAGGCGGAGCGCGAGCGTGGCATGATCGCGACGCCGCTGCGCCTGCGGCTGCCGGAAGGGGAAGTGTCGCTGCTCAGCGCGACGACCGTCTTCGGCACTGCGACGGAGGTGGCGCTCGCCGAGCTCACGCTCGAAACCTTCTTTCCGGCGGATAGGGAGAGCGCGGCGCGGTTGCGCGCGATGGGCGCAGCGGCCTGATCGGGCCCGCCCGGCAAGGATCGCCGGCTTCGGCGTGCGGGGCTGGCGAGGCGACGGACCGCGGACCAAAGGCGCCGATATCGGGTCGGCCGTAAGGCTGGCCGGCATCAGTCCCGCCCCTCATCGGGGATGTTCAGCAGCGTGCCGCAGGCCTTGCAGTGCACGGCGTCCGGTTCGTGCCGCTGCAGACCGCAGGTCGGGCAGGGGAAGCGCACCTTCGCGGGCCGGAAGAGCGTCTGCGCCAGCCGCAGGAACAGGGTCACGCCCGCGATCATGATGACCACCGAGATCAGCCGCCCGGCGGTGCCCGGCAGGGTGATGTCGCCGAAGCCCGTGGTCGTCAGCGCCGTGATGGTGAAATAGAGCGCGTCGGCGTAGTGCAGGATATGCGGGTTGGTGTGGTGCTGTGTCTCGTAGACCACCGCCGTCATGATGAAGACGAAGACGCAGAGATGCGTTGCTGCCAGGATCGATTCCTCGTTGCGCCGGAAGAAGGCGAAGTCCTCCCGCAGCATGCCGAGCATGCGGTAGGAATGCAGCAGCCGCAGCGTCCGCACGACGCGCAGGAAGCCGAGCCCCTCCCCGGTCAGCGGCGCGAGGAAGGAGGCGATCGCCATCACATCGGCGATCGAGGCGATGTGCAGCGCCTCCCGCCAGGGCCGCCGACTGGCGGCGAGCCGGCTGGCGAATTCCACCGCCAGCACCAGGCCGATCATCACGTCCAGCACGCCGATCCACGGTGCGCGAGCGACGAAGGAGGTGCCGATGACGAACAGCACCGTCGCCAGGTCGAAGGCCAGTACGGCATAGCGGAATCGCCGGCAATCCTCGGTCTTGCCGTTGTAGAGGTGGTGCAGCCGCGTCCGGAGCGATGGGGCCAGTGGCGGCATTCAGTCCCTGATTCCCGAGAGTTCCGCCACCAGTGCGCCGAGCGAGGCGCAGTCATCCCCGCCGCGGCCGGAATTCACCACCGCCTCCATCATCTGCGCCGCCAGCGCCGTGGCGGGCGCGAAGACGCCGTTCTCCCGCACCGCGCCGAGGGCCAGGCGCATGTCCTTGCGCATCAGCTCGGCGCGAAAGCCGGGCTTGAAGTTGCGTTCCAGCATCCGCTTGGCGTGGTTCTCCAGCACAAAGGACCGCGCCGAGCCGCCGAGCAGCGCCTGGCGCATCAGAGCCGGGTCGAGCCCCGCCTTGCGGCCCATGGCGAGCGCCTCCGCCACCGCCTGCATGGCGCTGACGATCATGAGCTGGTTGGCGGATTTGCAGACCTGGCCCGAGCCCGCGGGACCGAGCAGGGTGATGGTCCTGCCGACCGCGTCGAAGACCTGGCGCGCAGCCGAGAAGCCGGCATCGGCGCCACCGACCATGCAGGTCAGCGTGCCGTCGATCGCCCCCTGCGGCCCGCCGGAGACCGGGCTGTCGAGCAGGATGATGCCGCGCTCCGCCATGCGCTTCGCGAAATCCGCCGAGGCCGCGGCGGCGATGGTCGAGAAGTCGATCACCACGGTGCCGGGCGCCGCGCCGTGCACGACGCCCTCGTCTCCGAACAGCACCGCCTCCACGTCGGGCGTGTCGGGCACGCACAGGCAGACGCAGGCGGCACCGTCCGCGGCGTCCTGCGCCGTGGGCGCCCATTCCGCGCCGGCGGCGAGCAGCGCATCGGCCTTGGCCTTGCTGCGCGTGCTCACCGTCAGGGCGAAGCCGGCCTTCATGATGTTCGCGGCCATCGCCGCGCCCATGACTCCCATTCCTATGAAAGCGACGCGCGCCGGTGGTACGATCAAATTCATGGTGGGTGCCCCTCCCGCGCCAGTCCGCAGGGTAACCATGGCCCGCCGCAGCCATTGAGCCAAGGCAGGGACACGGCTTCCGCCGCGTCCGACAGGAACATCGAGGAAGGAATCCGCCATGCGTCACATCCGCTCCGGCATTGCTGCCGTGCTCGGCCTCGGACTGTTCGCCGCCGCCCCGGCCTTCGCACAGGGCGGCACGCCGCAGCCGCAGCAAACGGGCCATGTGCAGGCCGGTACGCTGCGCTGCGACGTCGCGGCCGGCACCAGTTTCATCTTCGGGTCCACACGCGACGTGACCTGCGTCTTCACGCCTGCGCGCGGGGCGGCCGAGCGCTACCGCGGCGAGATCAGGCGCTATGGCGTCGATGTCGGCTTCACCAGCTCGGCGGTGATGCTGTGGGGCGTGCTGGCCTCGACGGGCGACGTGGCGCCTGGCGCGCTGGCAGGGACCTATGGCGGCGTGTCGGCCGGCGTGACGGCGGGCATCGGCGCCGGCGCGAACGTGCTGGTGGGCGGCAGCAATCGCGGCATCACGCTGCAGCCGCTGAGCGTCGAGGGCAATCGGGGACTGAACATTGCGCTCGGGGTGGGCGAGCTGACGCTGACCGCGGCGCAGTGAGACGGGCTTGGGGGGGGGCTTTGCCCATGCGCGCGAACTTGCGGCGCTGTTGATCGGAGAGGGGCTCTGCCCCTCTCCGAGCCTCACCCCGCCAGGGTGCAGGGCACCCTGGACAGGCCGCGACGTGGTGCCGGGCGGAGATTGTCACCAAGTACGAACGAGCGCGCTGCGGGCACGGCACCCGGGCTCCGGGCGCGGCGCTTCCCAGGGCGCCGCCGAATGCCCGCCCCGCCCGACACCAGGTGATGGTTTCCAAAGGCCCTTCGGCCTTTGGCGGGGGTGAAGGGGGCAGGGCCCCCTTCCTCTCACCGCGTCGGCGTCGGCGGCGTCGTCGAGTAGTCGTAGAACCCGCGCCCCGACTTCCGCCCGAGCCACCCGGCCTCGACATACTTCGCGAGCAGCGGCGAGGGCCGGTACTTCGGGTCGCCGATCCCTTCGTGCAGCACCTTCATCACGCTCAGCAGCGTGTCGAGCCCCACGAAATCCGCGAGCTCCAGCGGCCCCATCGGATGGTTGGCGCCGAGTTTCATGCCCTCGTCGATGGCGCGGACGTCGCCCACACCTTCCATCAGCGCCTGGATCGCCTCGTTCAGCATCGGGCAGAGCACGCGGTTCACCACGAAGCCCGGCCAGTCCTGCGCCAGCACCGGGGTCTTGCCCATGCGCTTCGCCAGGGTTTCCACCGCGGCATAGGTCGCGTCGTCGGTGGCGAGGCCGCGGATGATCTCCACCAGCTTCATCATCGGCACGGGGTTGAAGAAGTGCATGCCGATGAAGCGGCCCGGCCGGTCGGTAGCCGCGGCCAGCCGCGTGATGGGGATGGAGGAGGTGTTGGAGGCGAGGATCGCATCCGGCTTCAGCTTCGGCGTCAGCGCGGCGTAGATCTTGCGCTTGAGGTCCTCGTTCTCGGTCGCCGCCTCGATGACGAGGTCGCAATCCGCGAAGGCGTCGTTGGTCGTGGTGGCGGTGATGCGGGCGAGCGCGGCCGTCTTGTCGTCCGCCGTGATGATCGCCTTCTTCACCTGGCGGTCCATGTTGCCGGTGATGGTGGCGAGCGCCTTGTCGAGCGCGGCCTGCTGCACGTCCATCAGCACCACGGACAGGCCCGCGAGCGCGGACACATGGGCGATGCCGTTGCCCATCAGGCCGGCGCCGATGATGCCCACCTTGGTGATCTCAGCCATGGGACCTCCTGTTGGAAAAAGAAAACGGGGGGAAGAGAACTTCCCCCCGCGCCCCCCAACCTTCCTTGTTTTTCCGCAACCCGACGGGGCCGGCGTCAAAAAGCCAAAGATAGGGAGGGGGTTCGGGGGAGGTTCACACTCCCCCGACCTTACTTCGACAGCTCTGCCTCGAGCTCCGGCACCGCCTTGAACAGGTCCGCCACCAGGCCGTAGTCGGCGACCTGGAAGATCGGCGCCTCCTCGTCCTTGTTGATGGCGACGATGACCTTGCTGTCCTTCATGCCGGCCAGGTGCTGGATCGCGCCCGAGATGCCGACGGCAATGTAGAGCTCCGGAGCGACGATCTTGCCGGTCTGCCCGACCTGCATGTCGTTCGGCGCGTAGCCCGCATCGACCGCGGCGCGGGACGCACCGACCGCGGCGCCGAGGATGTCCGCCACCTTCTCGATGATGGCGAAGTTCTCCGCCGAGGCCATCGCGCGGCCGCCGGAGATGACGATGCGCGCGGCGGTCAGCTCCGGCCTCTCGCTCTTCACGATCTCGGCGCCGAGGAAGGTGGACAGGCTCGGATCCTCGGCCGCCGGCGCGGCCTCGACCGGGGCGGATCCGCCCTCGGCCGGCACCGGGTCGAAGGAGGCGGCACGCACCGTGATCACCTTCTTCGCATCGGCCGACTTCACCGTCGCCAGCGCGTTGCCGGCGTAGATCGGGCGGACGAAGGTGTCGGCGTCCACCACGCCGCAGATGTCGGACAGCACCTGCACGTCGAGCAGCGCGGCGACGCGCGGCATCACGTTCTTGCCCGCGGCGGAAGCCGGGGCGAGCAGGTGGGAGTAGGAACCGGCGAGGGAGACCAGCAGCGCCGCCACGGGCTCCGCCAGGCCATGCGCCACGGCGCCGCCCTCGGCGGTCAGCACCTTGGCCACGCCCGGCAGCTTCGCCGCGGCGGCGGAGGCCGCGCCGGCGCCTTCGCCGGCGAGCAGCACATGCACCTCGCCCAGCTTCTGGGCGGCGGCCACGGTGCTGCGGGTCGGCTGCGTCAGCGCGCCATCCTTGTGGTCGGCGAGAACGAGCACGGCCATGGTCAGATCACCTTCGCTTCGTTGCGCAGCTTCTCGACGAGCTCCTGCACCGAGCCCACCTTCTTGCCTGCCTGGCGCTTCGGCGGTTCCTCGACCTTCAGCACCGTCAGGCGCGGCGTCACGTCCACACCGAGGTCGGCCGGCTTCACCGTCTCGATCGGCTTCTTGCGCGCCTTCATGATGTTCGGCAGCGAGGCGTAGCGTGGCTCGTTGAGGCGCAGGTCGGTGGTGACGATCGCGGGAAGCTTCAGCGAAACGGTCTCGAGGCCGCCATCGATCTCGCGCGTCACCTTCAGGCTCTCGCCGTCCTTCTCGACCTTGGAGGCGAAGGTGCCCTGGCCCCAGCCGAGCAGCGCGGCCAGCATCTGGCCGGTGGCGTTCATGTCGTCGTCGATCGCCTGCTTGCCGAGGATGACCAGCGCCGGGCCTTCCTTGGCGACGATGGCCTTGAGGATCTTGGCGACGGCAAGGGGTTCCAGCACCCCGTCATGCTCGACCAGGATGCCGCGGTCGGCGCCCATGGCGAGGGCGGTGCGGATCTGCTCCTGCGCCGCGGAAGGGCCGGCGGAGACGGCGACGATTTCGGTCGCGACGCCCTTTTCCTTCAGGCGCACGGCCTCTTCCACCGCGATCTCGTCGAACGGGTTCATGGACATCTTGACGTTCGCCGTCTCGACGCCCGTGCCGTCCGCCTTCACGCGAACCTTGACGTTGTAGTCGACCACCCGCTTGACGGGGACGAGGACCTTCATCGTTCGACCGTGTGCCTTCTGGATTGGGGGCGCGCCCCGGGGTCTCGCGCGCGCCGCAAGTTACGGGGGGCGCCCTGGCAGGGCAAGGTTCCGCGCCCTATCGCTTCACCAGCAGCAACAGGATCGCGAAGAGCACGAGCGCCAGGAACTGGAGCCCGATGCGCCAGCGCATGAGCCGGTTCGACCGCGTCGAATCGCCGCTGCCGCCCGCCATGCCAAGAACGCCGGCCAGCAGCACGCCGAGGGTCGCGAGCATGGCGAGGCCGACCAGGACCGTGAGAACCGTGATCATCCGGGCCTCCTAGACCGGTTTCAGCCCCTGGCGCCAGTCCCGGCGCCGCGCACCAGGGCCGCACCCAGCAGGGCGGTCGCGGCACAGAGCCCGAAGCCGAGCGCATAGCCGCCCGAGGCCTGGACCAGGACCGAGAACAGCGGCGGCCCCACCAGCATGCAGGCGCCGAAGACGAAGCCGCCCGCCGCCGTCGCCGCCCCGACCCGGCCGGTGGGGGCGAGCCGGGCCGTCTCGGCGAGGAAGACGCCGTTCCAGCCGATCGCCGTCGCCCCCATGCCCATGCCGGCGAGCGTGACCACCGCGCCTGGCCAGGACGGTCCGGCGAGCAGCAGCACGGTGCCCGAGGCCGCCGCCGCCAGGCCGAGGCCCATCAGCACCGGCCGCGCGCCCATGCGGTCCGCCACCACGCCCCACAGGACCCGCCCGGCCACCCCGGCCGCCTGGGCGAGGGCCAGGCGGAACCCGGCTTCGGTCAACGGCACGCCCAGCGCTTCGACCTGGAAGACGACGAAGAAGGAGGAAAAGCAGAACTGCGACACGCCGTAGAGCGCGGACATGACGGTCAGCCGCCGCAGCACCGGCAGTTCCCGCAGGATGAGCAGGCTGCCGAGCGCCGCCCCCCAGGCCGCCCCGAGGCTGCCGAGCCGCACGCCATGGTCGCGTTCGGCATCGAGGGGTGCGCGCAACGGTTGCAGGGCGAGCGCCATCGTCACCAGCACAGCCGCCACCGCCATCACCCCCGCCCGCCAACCCCAGAGGGCGGCGATCAGCGGGGTGATGGCCGCGATCAGCATCGCCCCGGCCGGTACGCCGCACTGCTTCAGGCTGAAGATCAGGGCGCGGCGGTTCGGCGGAGCGCGGCTTGCCAGCAGATGGCTGCCCGCCGGCGTCACCGGCCCATGCCCGACGCCTCCCAGCAGGGCCGAGAGCGCCAGCGCGACCGGATGCCCGAGCGTCGCCAGCGCCACCGCCGCCCCGCAGAGCGTCAGCCCGGCCTGTAGCACCCGGATCCCCCCGTAGCGGTGGATGAAGGCACCGGTCAGCGGCCCGGATATCAGTGCCCCGGCATAGACCAGAGCGGTATGGATCCCGGCCAGTGCCGCAGGAATGCCAGCTTCTGCCGCTATCGCCGGCGCCAGCACCGGGACGGCAAGGAAGACCCCCATCCCGGCGAGATGCGTGCCGAGCAGGGCCAGCATCACGATCCAGACGGAGGGAGAGCTTTTCATGCTGCGGTGCAATGCTGGACCGGCTGGCGCCGATCGGCAACCGGGCCCGGCGCGGCTTGACCCGACCCCGCCGGATAGGGTCCCTGCCGGTATGACCGGCTTCCGACGCCTCCTGCTCACGTTCCTGTGTCTCCTCGCCCTGGCCGCGGCGGGGCACCTCGCGGCACAGACGGTGCCCGTGGAGGCGCCCGAACCGCTGCAGCCCTCCACGGAGGAGACGACGGCGCCGGCGCCCGCCGTGCCACCGGCGGGCGCCCCGGCCCGGCCCGCCCGGCCGCCCGCGGGTGCACAGCCGCGCCAGCCGACGCCGCC
>NZ_JAAEDL010000060.1 GCF_018129005.1 Neoroseomonas eburnea | reverse complement strand
AGGTTTTCATTGACGGGAAGATCCGTCGATATAATATATCGAGAAGTGATTGTGGCACCTCGCACCAACTCCCCCACCCCACTGCTGAAACCTTGGGGCGATCTCGCCGATACCGTCGCAGATTTGGTGAAGATCGCGCCCGACATCGCGCCGCGTTTCATGTTGCTTCCCAGGCGCGGACTTCACGCAATTGCCGTCGCCCTTCACGTGGCGAAAGCGGCGCACGAGCCCGTGGTGAGCATCGCGTCGCGCATCACCCATACGCATCCTCGTAATCTTCTCCGCGAGGCCATGCCGCACGCCGTACCGCAACTCTATGCGCTGTTCGACCGAGCCACGGTTCCGGCATGGACGTTCGAGACCTACGTCGCGTTCGACCGTATTCTTCGCACGCGCGTAGCCTCCACCCTCCTGGAGGCTGGGGAGCTAACTCCTAGCCGCATCGAGAGCGCAGCCGCGCTCCTTGAAGTTGATCCCGTGGTGTGGCGCGCGCGGAAGGCATATCGCTACGACCATGAGCGCAAGCGCCTCGCGACCGTTGTCGAGTTGCTGCGTTCCCTGCATCTGCTCAATGAGCTTGGGGAACTGCCAGACGGCGCTGGACGCAAATCGGTCTACCGGCGGGTCCGCACTGACCTTGCCCGCGCGCGGGCATCTGACCGAGCCTTTCCCGCAGTCCCCGGTTGGGCCAAGGTCGAAACCGTCGGCGACCTCTGGGAGATTGGAGAACGACTGAAGATCTGCACCAGTCCCGGCCATTGGGGGTCAGCGGGCTACGCGCTGGGGCTGATCTTCGGTCAACACGTATTCCTGCACAATCGGCAGCATGACCTTCTTGCACAGGTGCAGTTCATCGTCGGCAACGTCTGGACCGTCGCGCAGATTGCGGGCGTGCGGAACCGAGATGCACCTGCTGCGGTTCGTCTGGCCCTGGACGAGGCGCTTACTGCTGGTGGCCTTCTCCTTGTCCCGTCCTCGGCCGACGAGGCCCTGAACGAGGTCCTGCGCCAGGACCGCGCGCGGGACCCCTTCTTCGATGATACTGATGACGAGGGTCATGCGGACATGGCCGCCTAGCGTGGCCGGGTTTGAGGGCCACCACGGGCCGTTGGACGACCAACCAGATATAGGCCGGTGCAGGCCGCCCGGGGCTCATGAACTGCCGGACCCCCGGAGTGCGTCCTCGGGGCGTTCCAAAAGTCACGGCATTCTTCGCGACGAGGCAAGCACGGCGATGGTCCGCTTGCCCCGACCGACCTGGCTCCCTGGTAGACGAGCCGCGATCTACGCTCGTGGCACGGCCCGTCTCGATGTCTCGGCCACCAAACAGGAGATGAGCCTCCGGGCATTGGCCGACGACCTCGGCCTGCGAGTCGTCCGCGTTTTTCAGGATACCGCACCAAGCACGGTCGGCAGCCGGGAGTCGAACAACGCATTGAGAAAGCTCCTTCTCGTGCTGCGGAGTGGCGTGATCGACCTGGTCGCGATCTGGACGCTGCCTGCGGTCGGCGGGTCTCCTGGCGCAGTGTCGGCCTTCCTGATGAGCCTCCGGGATGCCAGGATCGAGCTTCTCGTCCATGCTGAAGATCCTGATGACGCGGTCGCATCTGGCCGTGCCCTGATCGCTGCTGCTCCGCATTTCGAAGCTCTTGGCAAAGCGGAGCGGAGGCAGAGGACGCTGGTCTCCCAGGCCCAGGCGACCTCCGCTGGAAGGCACATTGGACGGCCACCGATCTCGTCGGAGAAGGCCGAGCGAGTGATCGCCGCGTTGAACGAAGGGGCCGGGGTTCGCGCTGCCGGGCGAAGGGCTGGCGTCTCCGCCGCCTCTGCATCTCGTATTGCCCGATGGGCGTGCCGAAGCACCCGATGATCGCATCGCCCAGGTAGCGTCTCGCCAGCAGAGCCCTACGTCGTCGATGGGCTAACCGCCATCACGACGCGCCCCGGACCGCCTGGAACGGCTGGCGTGTCGGCGGCGCTTTGCATCGTCGAATGATTTAGGTGGGGTCGCCCGCGACTGCTATGTACCTGATCCCCGGTGGCCCACGCGGTTGCCGTGAGTCCTCCTCGGTTGGAGGACAAAGCCATCACCGGTGTGACGGCGGGCAGGCTACTCACCCGTATCGGCGAACGTCGTTGATCGGAGGCCGTAGACGCCGGGGCCGCAAGGCTCCGTATGACACTTTGTTGGTGGCCAGGCAGCCACCAGGAACACCATGGTCAGCACTTCGAGCGAAATGCTCCACGCACTTACTACAAGCACGGGATTCCATGATCTGGAAGAACAGCGTCAGCGTTTGAGGCAACGACAGGCACTTCGGACGCAGATCCTCACATCGGGATGGATGTGGGACTACATATGTGATCGCATCGATGCCTCTCCGAACGAGGGATTGTTGAATGCCGAGCTACTGGCACACGGCGTTCAACCCGCTTCGCACATCGTTGGGGGCTTCGACGGAGCGGCCTCGCCGGGGGACTGGGCGTGCCAAATCTGGCGCGAACCTCGCGAGGACTGGGAAGTGCCGGGAACGGACTTCTTCAACATTGACCTTTGGTTCGCCGTCCCAGTGGGGCGACCTGTCAGCTACGACGACCGCCTGAAGCCAGTAGATGACGGGGGAGAGGCCCGCCGACGGGCTTTCAAGCTGATAAACCGAATCCAAGCGAGACACAGCGATCCGAGCGACATCCTCCTTGATCTACTCGTCGCCAGATCCCTCGGTTTCCGTTGGAATGCAGGCACCAAAGAGGACGACTTTGCATTTCATCGCTTCGCGGAATCCAATCGGGGCCTCCAAGATCGGATCGAGGTGATCGAGGTCTTGAACGATCTACTGGCGAAGTTGAGCGATCACGACTTGGTCGCGATGGAGCGCGTCGTGAATGGAGACGGCCCCCTCGCTGGGGACGTGGCCCGGGCGGTCGGGGCGCTGCGCTCGATGGCGAAGTAAAGGAGGGGTCATCTGACGGGTTACCGCTCTACCCTGAGCGGTAGCTCTCGCCAGGCAAAGGAACGCCGCCGAAATCGAGCCATCAGCACACCGTGCCGAGAGCTTCCTTCCTAGCTCGGACGCTTGGGCGCCTTTTGTCATCGGCAGCTATGGCACCTGACCAGTCTGCCATTCTACTATCGCGCGAATCGGCGATTTTGGGCACGGGCGCCGAGTTCCGGTCGGACGTGCGGTCAGTCGGCCTGCGCTTCAAGGCCGTATTCGGAAGCATGGGGAGACGACCGCGCGATGAGCAGCCTGCGTGAACTACTGCGTCAGTTCCGTGATTCCGCCCGAAGTGAACGCGAGAAGGGCACCTACTTCGAGCGCCTGGCGGTCGTCTTCATCAAGAACGACCACGGCATGGCGCAGGAATACGAGGATGCTTGGCTGTTCTCTGAATGGGCCACGGCCAACGGCCTCGACGGCCGAGACACTGGCATTGACGCTGTTGCCAAGGTTCGCGGGGAAGACTCGTTCTGCGCGATCCAGTGCAAGTTCTACCAGGAAGGCCACCGCATCCAGAAGGCGGACATCGACAGCTTCTTCACCGCCTCCGGCAGGCGGCAGTTCGGTCGACGCTTGATCATCGACACCACCGACGCACCTTGGAGCCAGAACGCCGAAGCGGCTTTGGTCGATCAGGAGAAGCCGGTAACGCGCATCGGCCTCGACCGCCTCGAAGAAAGCCCCATCGACTGGTCCGCATACCTCCTCCGTGACGAGGTACGGATCGGGCCACGCAAAACGATCCGACCCCATCAGCAGGATGCCCTGGCGGCCGTGCGTACGGGCCTGGCGGGAGCCGACCGTGGCAAGCTGATCATGGCCTGCGGCACGGGGAAGACTTTCACGAGCCTCAAGATTGCCGAGGACCTGGTAGGCAAGGGAAAGACGGCACTCTTCCTTGTCCCCTCCCTGGCCCTCATGAGCCAGACCATCCGCGAGTGGACGATAGACACCGATACACCCCTGCGGGCCTTCGCGGTCTGTTCGGACGTCCAGGTCGGCAAGCGCCGCAGGTCCGACAGCGATGTGGCCGAAATCGAGACCCACGACCTCGACTATCCCGCCACCACGGACCCCGCAAAGCTCACGGCGAAGGCAAAGCGTCCTGCCGTCGACCGCATGACGGTGGTGTTCTCGACCTATCAGTCCATTCAAGTCATCGCCGACGCTCAACAGCGCCATGGCTTGCCGGAGTTCGACCTCATCGTCTGCGACGAGGCACACCGCACGACGGGCGCGACCTTGGAAGGCGAGGACGAAAGCAACTTCGTCAAGATACACAACCAAGCCTTCATCGCGGGCAAGAAGCGCCTGTACATGACGGCAACGCCACGCGTGTTCGGCGACGCGGTGAAGGCCAAGGCGAACGAAGCATCCGCCGTCCTGTGCTCCATGGATGACGAGGCCCTGTACGGCCAGACGCTTTTCACGCGTGGCTTCGGCTGGGCGGTCGAGAACGGCCTCCTCACCGACTACAAGGTGCTCGTGCTCGCGGTGGACGAGCAGATGGTCAGCGGCGGGGTCCAGCGCCGCTTGGCGGACGGCACCAGCGAACTGAAGCTCGACGACGCCACGAAGATCATCGGTTGTTACAAGGCCCTGACCAAGCAGGACCTCAAGGCGGAACTTCTGGTCGATCCGCTGCCGATGAAGCGCGCACTCGCGTTCTGCAAGGACATTGCAACGTCGAAGCTGGTTCAGAGCGAGTTTGGCGCTGTAGTCCAGGAGTACCTGGCCTCCGACGAGGGCAGGGAGACGGAGGGCGACGCGCAGCCCTTGGACTGCCAGATCGAGCATGTGGACGGCACCTTCAACGCCAAGCAGCGTACGCGCCTGCTCGACTGGCTGAAGGAGGAACACGGCGACCATGCCTGCCGCGTTCTAACCAACGCGCGCTGCCTCTCAGAAGGCGTGGACGTGCCCGCGCTCGACGCCATCCTCTTTATGCACCCGCGCAAGTCACAGATCGATGTGGTCCAGTCCGTCGGTCGTGTCATGCGGCGGGTGCCGAACAAGCACCTGGGATACGTCATTCTGCCCATCGGCGTGCCTTCGGGCCTCACGCCGGAGGAAGCGCTCAACGACAACGAGCGCTATCGCGTCGTTTGGCAGATCTTGAACGCTCTCCGTTCGCACGACGAACGCTTCGACGCGATGATCAACAAGGTTGACCTGGGTGTAGATGTATCCGACCACATCGAGGTCATCGCCGTATCGAACAAGCTACCAAACAAGAAGGATGCCAAGGAGCAGAAGCCCAACATTGGTCAGGGCAGCGCGCCCGATCATGACGATGAGCGCGAACAGGAGCCGAGTGACGACAAGATCGCGGACCCTGCGCAGATGGACTTCGTCTTCGACGAGTTCTCCAAGGCCATCATGGCCAAGATCGTCAAGAAGTGTGGCCGCCGGGACTACTGGGAAGATTGGGCGACCGACATCGCCAGGATCGCAGAGGTCCACATCACACGGATCACTGCGCTGGTTGCGAAGCCCGACACCCTTGAGCGGGCGGCCTTCGAAACCTTCCTCACCGAGATCCGGGACGACCTCAACGATAGCATCAGCGAGGCTGAGGCCATTGAGATGCTGGCGCAGCATCTCATCACCCGGCCGGTCTTTGAAGCACTCTTCGAGGGGTACAGCTTCGCGGAGGCAAACCCTGTCTCCAAGTCTATGCAGACCGTCTTAGATGCCTTGCACGAGCATCACTTGGAGAAGGAGACCGACAGCCTTCAGAGATTCTATGAGAGCGTGAAGCGCCGTGCTGCTGGCATCGATATGGCCGAGGCCAAGCAGAAGATCATCGTCGAGCTATACGACAAGTTCTTCCGCAACGCCTTCCCGAAGATGACCGAGCGGCTGGGCATCGTCTACACGCCCGTCGAGGTCGTCGACTTCATCATCCATTCGGTGAACGAGGTACTGCAAGCCGAGTTTGGTCAGACCCTCGGTAGCCAGGGGGTTCACATCCTGGATCCTTTCACAGGGACAGGCACGTTCATCACACGCCTGCTGCAATCGGGCCTCATCAGATCCGAGGAGCTTGAGCACAAGTACCGGCACGAGATTCACGCCAACGAGATCGTGCTCCTCGCCTACTATATCGCCGCCATCAACATCGAGGCCGCCTACCATGGTGTGGCACGTGGTGAGTACGTGCCGTTCGAGGGCATCTGCCTCACCGACACGTTTCAACTCTACGAGCAAGACCGTGACCTGTTCAGCGACCTGATGGCGGACAATAGAAACCGCCGTACCCGCCAGAAATCGCTGGACATCCGGGTCATTGTTAGCAACCCGCCTTACGTTGAAGGACAAGAAAGCAGCAACGATAACGCTCAAAACTTGAAGTACCCAAAATTGGATGCTCGCATCCGAGAAACCTATGCGGAACGCTCCAACGCCACGCTGAAGAATTCCCTTTACAACAGCTATATCCGAGCCATCCGCTGGGCAAGCGACCGTATCGGTGATGCGGGTGTGGTGGCCTATGTCACCAATGGCGGTTGGATTGACGGTAGTTCGACGGACGGGCTTCGTAAATCCTTGGCTGAAGAGTTTGCCAACATCCACATCTTCCACTTGCGCGGGAATCAGCGCACATCAGGCGACCGTTCGAGGCGAGAAGGCGGTAAGATATTCGGTAGTGGAAGCCGCGCACCAATCGCCATTACTATCCTGGTAAAGAACCCGAATGCCGCCGAGCAAGGTCGCATCCGCTTCCATGACATCGGGGACTATCTTACCCGAGAGGATAAGCTGGCCACCATCGCCCGTTTTGGTGACATAGGCGGGATCGCCCGAGGAATGGGCTGGCGCATGCTCACACCAGATGAGCATGGTGATTGGTTGAAGCAGCGCGACAAGGGCTTCGACGCCTTCATTCCCATGGGCGAAAAGAACGGAGAGAGTACCGATAGGATTTTCTTAAATTACTCAAGAGGCATAGCGACGAGCCGAGACGCGTGGGTCTTTAACTCAAGTCGGGAAGCTTCACTCAAAAACATGAGTGCTATGATTGGATTTTATAACAGCGAGGTTGATCGATTCGAGGCTGCGCATCGGCACATTGACCGCAAGGCGCGTGAGGCGGCCGTGGACGGCTTTATCGACACTGATCCAAGAAAGATCAGTTGGACGCGCGGTCTGAAAGACAGCTTGGCGAAGAAAAAGCATTTCCACTTCGACGAAAGCTGCGTGGTTACGAGTCTGTACCGCCCATTTTCGCGCCAGTGGCTATATTTTAACCGCTCCTTCAATGAAATGGTGCTGCAAATACCACGTATTTTTCCGCACTCCGAAAAGGAAAATCGCGCAATCTCGATCAAAGGGCGCTGGTCGGGAGAGGGGCAGATCGCTCTCATGGTCGGGGCTACCCCAAGCGACCAGCCCGATGGTGGTGCGCAATACTTCCCCCGGTATTTTTACGACGACGAAGCGGCGGCGCAGGACGATGACCAGCACGCTGATCTGCTGGAAGACGGGGGCGCGGTCGGTGACCGTCGACGCCGCGATGCCATTGGGGATTCGGGCCTCGCGCACTTCCAGGCCGCATATCCCGGCGAGGCGATCACCAAGGACGATATCTTCTACTATGTCTATGGCCTGCTGCATTCGGACGAATACCGAACCCGCTATGCGGACAATCTCTCGAAGCAGTTGCCACGCATCCCGGCGGTGAAGCAGGCGGCCGACTTCTGGGCTTTCGTGGAAGCGGGCCGGAAGCTGGGCGATCTGCACTGCGACTACGAAGCCGTCGAACCGCATCCGGTCGTGTTCGCGCGCGGCGATACCTCCCTGGTGCCGCCTTCCGATCCGACCAGCTTCTTCCGCGTGGGGCAGATGAAGTTCGCAGGGAAGCGCCCGAACCTCGACAAGACGACAGTCGTCTACAATTCCAACATCACGATCACCGGTATCCCGCTTGCCGCTTATGAGTACGTCGTGAACGGCAAGCCCGCGCTCGAATGGGTGATGGAGCGTCAGTGCGTGAAGACGGACAAGGCGAGCGGAATCGTCAACGACGCCAACCGCTATGCCATCGAGACTGTCGGTGATCCCCGGTATCCGCTCACGCTCTTCCAGCGCGTCATCACCGTCAGCCTGGAGACGATGAAAATCGTGAAGGCCCTGCCGCCCCTGGGGGACCTGTCGTGACAGTCTGGGATCATTGGAACAAGACCAAGGCAAGCAGAGCGAATCTTCGGCTCCTGGTCCCGGGCCAAGGGTGGGTCGCATACGCGGATCGTCTGGACGACGGAGGCCATGTCACTGCGCGCGGTATCAAGGACGACATCGAGAGTGCTCTCATCAATGCACTGTCTGCTTCAAACTTTCTGAGCCTTCTTGGAGCCGGGGCGTCGCTGTGCGCTCGCGACGAATGGGAGGATGCGGTTGCTCCATCGATGTCCGATCTCTGGTCTGCGGTAGAGACCGATGTTGGTGCCGCCACTTTCGCTTCGATCTGCGCCAGGTTTCCGAAGGCGAATGTCGGCAAGAACATTGAGAAGCTCCTGAGCCTCTGCAAGGTGTATCTTGAACTCAATGAGGCCGCCCTGGATGCAGATGTAGACGTGGCCGGAGTAAGGGAGTTTGTCGCCCGCGCCGAAGCCTGCATTCTGGCAAAGGTGGACTTCGTTGGCAGAGACACGCTTCTGCCTGCGCATGAGGCGTATGTCAGGAAGATTGGTCGCCGTGGCTTTCGCAAGGCGAGGGCCAAACTCTTCACGACCAACTACGACCTAGCCATTGAGGAAGCCGCGCGTCGCGCACGCTTTACGATCATCGATGGTTTCTCCCACTCGCTCGATCAGATTTACGACCGCCAGCACTTCGAGTTGGATATCGTACGGCGGGACGCGGGCAAGGATGCACCCGACTACATCCCCAATGTCTTTCAGTTGTACAAGCTGCACGGCTCCGCCGACTGGCGGCGCGTAGGTGAGGAGGTCGTGCGCTCCCGTGACAACGGGAAGGGTCGACCTGTTCTCATTTACCCACGTTCGAGCAAGTACCAGGAGGCGTTTGATCCTCCGTACCTTGATATGATGGGCGCATTTCAGGCCGCATTGAGGGAGCCCGATACGTCTCTTGTCGTCGCTGGTTTTGGCTTCAATGACGACCACATCAGTCGCCCAATCATTTCCGCGCTGGAATCCAATCTCTCGCTTCGGCTCATCATCTGCGATCCGAGCTTCATCCTCTCAGCGGCCGAACTTCGTGGTGTCGATGCCGAGCCACCTGCCCATGCCGTCCAGGTCGCGGGATCACACGCCAATGATTTTCTGACGAAGATCATGCGGCTGGCAGACCGGGGCGATCCTCGCATTCACCTGATGAACGGCCGCTTCGAAGATTTGGCCGATGCGCTGCCTGACCTGATCGGCGAAACCGACCGTGAACGTCACATGCAGCGCGTGAAGGCGATCCGCGACCAGGGCCGCGTCGATGTCCGCGATTAGCCCCGTTGATCCCGACAAGTACATAGGCACGGTGACCCTTGTTAGTGCCAGCCAGGTGCAGGCCAACCTACCCATGGCCAGCGCCCATCCAGAGCGGCGGGCTCTCTCGCGCGGCGCAGTGGGTGATTTTGTCTTCATTGATTGTGAACGGACCAAGCTCCTAGGCCGGATCACTGAAGTCAGGATACCTGATTCGGAACGCCTTTCGGTCGAACCTCATCTTGGGGCTTCGAGCACGCCGCACCCTATCGGCCGTATCCAGCTACTCGCCACCGTGGTTGATGGCGATTCGAAACTTGCACGCGGAGTGAACAGCTACCCGAAGATCGGTGACGGTGTGTTCCAAGCCAGCGCCGAGGTACTAGCGCAAATGATCGGGCGTAGCGCCACCATGACAGGTGAGATCAGTATTCCCATTGGTTTGATCGAAGCCGGAAGCCGAAGCGTCATCGTCGAGTTGCCGCCCGAGAAGCTGTTCGGTCGTCACTGCGGCATCTTCGGTGCGACCGGTGGCGGGAAGAGTTGGACGGTTGCGAGCCTCATCGAGAAGATCAAGGCGCAACACGGGAAGGCTATCGTCCTCGACCCGACTGGCGAGTTTTGCAGCGTAGCGGGGATCGATACGATCTTCGCCTTTGACGGCGGTACGCCGAACGCACTCCATGTGCATTTTCCCTACACCGAAATCACCGAAGATGACCTGTTCTCGCTGCTCCGCCCGTCGGGGCAGAGTCAGGGACCAAAGCTGCGTGACGCCATCAAGAGCCTGAAACTCGTTCGCGCCTTGGAGGGCACCACGCCGCCGGGTCTGCGAGTCGTGGACGGAGTGGTAGAGAAGGCACAACGTCCGCGTGGAGTGTACTTCAACGCCATGCGCGCATATGCCGCCGCCATTCATGCTCCTGGCTGCGATTTCGATATCACTAAGCTTGCGGAGCAGATCAAGAACGAATGTGTTTGGGCCAACGGCCAGCCAGGCAACTTCGGGAACTTTCACGATCAGTCGTATGGGTACTGCGAGACGCTATGCTCTCGCATCTCGACCCTGATCCATTCCCGTGAATTGGAATGTCTGTTCCAGACGCATGGTGTATCGCTCGTGGACGAGATTGCCACCTTCCTTGATGATCCGAAGCGCGACGTTGCGGTGATCTCGTTCAGGGAAGTTCGATTCGAGCACAGTACGCGCGAGATTCTACTGAATATCATCGGGCGATACCTGTTGGGCCTCGCTCGCGCTGGGCGCTTCCGGGATGCCCCGCTCGTCGTGTTTCTCGACGAGGCACACCAGTTCCTGGGCCGAGCCGTAGGTGATGAGTATGGAAGCGTACGTCTCGATTCATTCGGCCTGGTCGCGAAGGAAGGTCGGAAGTATGGGCTGACCTGCGTCCTGGCGACGCAACGCCCACGCGACATTCCGCAGGACGTACTGAGCCAACTCGGCACTTTGATTGTTCACCGACTAACCAACGAACAAGACCGAAGCACCGTTGAACACGCGTGTGGTGATCTCGACCGGTCGGCGACGCAGTTCATCCCGATGTTGGCTCCTGGTGAGGCAATCGTCATAGGTCCAGACCTGCCGACACCGTTGCCTTTGAGGATGCTTCGGCCGAGGTCACCGCCAGATTCCAAGGGGCCGCAGTTTCAGGCGCATTGGGCGGACCGGCGACGGGAAGCCCAGGTGACATGACGACCGATGCCGGGCACTCATTCAGCACGAGTTGGGGCAGCAAGAGTCTTCGACGGAACCGACACGGATGCCTTCCCGGCATCGCGGCGCGGTACGCCATCCGGAATGGTAACTTAGCTGACGGTGCGGCAGCCAGTCGGCTTGTCGGGGAACAGGGATGACAACTTTGAGGTTGGGAGACCTCCCGCAGCCCGTGGTCGCTGCGAAGGCTGACTGGTTGGTGGCCGATCACTGGATCGGCTTCACGCCGTCGGACGACACTCTGAACGCTCGTGCTCGATGCCAGAGTACCATTCACTCGCAGGCGGGCGTCGGATACGTCGTCGAGTACATCACGCAGACATTTGGCGAGCCGAACCCTGGCTTCGAGACTGACCCCAAGTACCTCGATGAACGCGCGGCACACAGCCTTGTCGCGGGCCGTTTGGTCGCGGTGCACCGGCTCCGGCCAACCGCCCGGTCGCTCCGCGAGATCATTGGCGAAGAAGACTTCGCGGACCTCCAAGATAAGTGGGCGAAGAGTGGAGAGCGGTACCGTTGGTCGGTCGCCTTCCCCATCATTGAGAGCTACTCAGTCGTCAGCAGACCCTACGCCACGGAGATCTTCTCGACGACAGCCATGCGCCGCGTTTTCGGCCACCCGTCAGCGACGCTGCGGCCACTGAACGACGAAGAGCGTGCGGCCATCGCGGATCTCGTGTTGGAGCCTCGGAGCACATCGAACGCCTGGCTCGGGATCGAGGACGAGGTCGCGATGGCGGAGATGGGTGGGATCGACCCACGCATCCGGACCCTCATCGAGAAGGACCTCGCGGCGTCAGCGATGGAAGGACTCACTGCGGAACAGCGGGTCAAGGCCAAGCTCAGGGCGGCGTGGCTCGCGAACAAGTTCGCCAAGCAGCGGCGAGATGCAGGCACTCTGGTATGTGATCATTGTGGCTATGACGCCGTTGCACGTGCATCCGGCACCGGTGTTCGGCCTCGCTCGCTTTTGGATGTCCATCATAAGAAGCCGCTGGACGAAGGCGTGAGGTACACGACCGTCCTGGACTTCGAGTTGCTTTGCCCGACCTGCCACAGGTTTGCTCACGAGATCATGCGCGTCGCTCGCTTGGCGACGGGATGAAATTCGGATGGTTGCGTCGCCCTGTTGGTGCGCCTCGTTGTGTTGCCTCCCGCCTTCGGCCACGGAGTTCGAGCCGGTGTCTCGGGTAGGGACGCATCCTGACCTTGCGTCAGAGGCCGGACGTGGCTGCATCCTTGAATATGGGCCAAGTCCGACCATAGTCGGACAGCTTTGGCGCTGAGCATATCACGGTCAGGGAGCTACCTCCGGGATCGCGTTTCAGTCGCGTAATTGCTGCGTAGATTGCAGCCATGTTTTCTGGGGTCATCGTGTGCCCGACATGCAGTACGAGCGTTCGGGTCTCCCATCCTTTGAAGCTGTGAAGCGTCGTAGCTTTCACCCGGGGCTGCCCGAGAAAGAAGGCCATCTTCCGGCGATCTTGCTCCGCCTTACGCTCGGCGAAGGTGTGAGCACTGAAGATCCCCAGCGGCTCGCGATCAAGTTCTTCCACGACTTGGAGGCCGATTTCATGAGAGTCAGACAGGAATGTGATGTCGGCGTTCGAAGTTCCGCGTTGAGTGCCTGATTCTTTCATCATATCCAGAATCGCATTTACGCATCGACTCACGACATCCTGGTCATCGCACTGTATCCACTCCAGATCACAGGGAAATATCCCCAACTCGCCCTGGTCTGGCTGCGGGATTATACGTGTCGCGCTCGGCAAGAATCTCTCTGCAAAATCCTGGCAGAGCGAAAGGAGCTTCGGCGGCAAGCGGTAGCTAACATCAAGCTTGGCCCAGCCCCCCGAGAAGCCCGCGCCTGTCATCGCCTCTTCAGTCCAATTGCTCGCTTTCGCGTATACGTCCTGGGACGTATCCGCCACGAGAAGCATCTCCCCGTGCTCGCGAAGCGCGCCCCTGAGAGCGTTCCACCAGAGGGGCAGGTAGTCTTGACCCTCATCGACGAGGATCGCGTCGTACTTCGCTTCATCAGGCGCGGACACAGCGGCCGTCCGCGCAAGTTCAGGCACTTCTTCGTCCAAAATTCGCGGCAGAATTGGGCGTAGGCGACGCGCTTCCTCCCGGGGTTGCAGCTTGAGTTCCTTGATTTTTGTCACTGGCGACATGATTTCTGCGTACCGGTCGGCGAAGTCATGATCCCAGCAAACCGCCCCACACCATTCGTGAAAATGGGTAAAGGTCAGGTGCCCAGGCTTCGATCCGCCCCTTCGCGCGCGGACGACAAGATCGCGAAGATAGTGCCACAGGGTCATGTTGTAGGTGACGATCAGCACATCCTTGCCTTCGTCAATCAAGCTGGCGGCACGAGCCGCAAGAACGAGGGACTTCCCCGATCCCGCTGGGCCACGAATACGGCGATAGCCGCTTCTCGTTCGGCTCTCCGCGAGATTGCGCTGTGCTCGGTCTAGTTCCAGTGGCCGACGTTGTTCCTTCGAGAAATCAGGCTCGACCAACCAACTGCGAAGGTCGTCGGCAAGTTCGGGGCGCATGTGTGGCCTGCCTTCTCGCCGCAATAAAGGGACAGCAACATCTACTTGCTCACGTGCCAACTCTTCGCGGCCAATGATTGGCCAGAACTCTTCCCGGCGTGCTCTCTCATTGTCCTTCAAGAAAGGGAACTGGAGTTCCCGTACACGATCCGCATCGGCGTTGGGAAAAATCAGCCCGGCGTTGATTGCGCCGAAGCCGAACTTCTGTTGCAAGCGAGGACAGTAGATGTTGAAAATTGCTTCCTTGTATCTTCGGATTTTTTCAAAGGGATTTTCGACTGAAAAGGGTCGCCCGTCGCGTGGCTTTGCGATCAGTTCTTTGTAGCGGGTGGGATACTCCTTGACGCTATACTGCATAGCGTCAAGATTCCAATCCTTCACCTCATATACACCGATCCCCACCTCAGGGTTCAGGAGCACGAAGTCCGGGCGCAGCCCGTTCAAATGGGGTTGAAGATAAAGTTCCCACTTCAGGGGCAACAAGCTATCGAAGAACTCCAAAACCGCCCGCTCGCCGACAGTCAATGGCTGCCGAAGACGCTCGTGCTCCGAAACGGGCGGCTCTATTATTCTCATCATTCCTTGCCTAGTTCTCTTGCGGGAGACTTTATACAACCCATTCTGGAATGCTACCGCTGATTATGTCCCTCAGGAGAATGGTGCCTATGGCTGCATGAAGCGTTTCCCGATGTCGAGGTCGTCGGACCCAGCCGGAGTCATGGCGGCCTCAAGAGGTCTTCCAACAGATGGCCGCTCCGCGACCCGAGAGAGGGGGCCTAGAACCAAACTC
>NZ_JAAEDL010000059.1 GCF_018129005.1 Neoroseomonas eburnea | reverse complement strand
ACCGCTCGCGCTCGCGGCCCCGCCGCAGGCGCCGCGCCGCGCGGCGCCGCGCCCGGTCGCCCATGCCGCGGCGCGCACCTGGCGCGTGACCGTCGGCGGTGCCCGCGTGGCCCTGCGCGCGACCGAGGACGACCGTGGCCATCTGCGGGGGATCTCCTTCTCCGCCCCGCGCGAAGGTGCCGCGGCCCGCGCGCTGCTGGAGGCGCTGGCCCAGGCGGTTTCGCTCGGCCTCACCCATGGCCTGCCGCTGACGGCCTTCGTCGAGGCCTATGCCTACAGTCCCGGCGCCGGCGGGGTGGTCGAAGGCGATGCGGCGATCCGCCGTGCCACCTCGGTGCTCGACTGGGCGTTCCGCCGGCTTGCGCTGGATTATCTCGGTCGCGGCGACCTGCCCGACCCGGCCGAGGAGGAGACGGCCATCGCTGCCCCCGCCCTCACCCAGCCGCCGCTGCTGCCGCTCGACCTGCCGGCGCAGCCGGCGCCGCGGCGCGGGCGGTCCTGGCGCCACGCCGCCTGAACTTCCGGCGCGGCGGGATCGCCGCGCGGTTTCCATACAAGGAGAGAGACCATGGCGGGACGCATCGAGCAGCGGCTGACGGAACTCGGCATTGCCCTGCCGACGCCGGCGGCGCCGATCGCCAACTACGTGCCCTTCGCCGTCACCGGTAAGCTGGTGGTGATCTCGGGGCAGATCCCGCTGCGCGACGGGGCCGTCGCCTACGCCGGCAAGGTCGGCGTGGACGTCACGCCCGAGCAGGGAAGGGAGGCGGCACGGCTCTGCTTCATCAACCTGCTGGCGCAGCTCAAGGCGGCGACGGGGGATCTCGACCGGGTGAGAAGCGTGGTGCGACTCGGCGGATTCATCGCCGCGCCGGCGACCTTCACGCAGCACGCGGCGGTGATGAACGGCGCCTCGGACCTCGCGGTGGAGGTTTTCGGGGATGCCGGGCGTCATGCCCGCTCGACGATCGGCGTGCCCTCGTTGCCGGCGGATGCGGCGGTGGAGGTCGAGGGCATGTTCGAACTCGCCTGATAGCCGGCGGGCCGCAGCACAAAGTCCATGTGCCGGGACGCGCGTGGACTACCTATGGTGGCATGTGTCGCGCGGGACACACTCGCCGTCGATAGCATGGTTAACGTCTTGTGAAGATGGTTTTCGGACGGCTGCTATATATTGGCAGTCGGCACCGGCTGGGTGTTTGACGGCGTGCCAGGGGGGCCGGGGGTGGCTGATCGCCCCCATTGGGTTTCGGGTGTGCCAGGGGGCTGCCGGCAATGGTGCTTGGAGTTCTGGCGGTCTTGATCGGTCTCGGCGCCGCCGGCTTTGGGGCCTATATCGGGTTCGGCTCCCAGGGCATGACGGTATCGCTGCCGGCCGGCCTGCCTGCGATGGAACCGGAGACCGTCGCCGTCCTCATGTTCGTGTGCGGCGCAATTGCCATGCTGCTCGGGGCGATCAGCATCCACCGCGCGAACGACTACGTGTAGCCGCGCGCCGCCGGGCGGGACGCATGCGACGCATGCGTGTCTCGCTTGCACCTGCCGCGGCATGACCGACATTGGTCGGCATGCCCGACGGATCGCCGCCCCTTTCGCTCAGCCTGCACCCACGCATCGCCGAGATCCCGATCGCCGAGTGGGATGCCTGCGCGGGCGGCAATCCCTTCGTCAGCCATGCCTTCCTCTCCGCCCTCGAGGACAGCGGCAGCGCCGTGCCGGAACGCGGCTGGCTGCCCCAGCACGCGGCGCTGCGCGACGCGGCCGGCCGGCTGGTGGCCTGCGCGCCCTGCTATGCGAAGTTCCATTCCCAGGGCGAATACGTCTTCGACCACGGCTGGGCCGATGCGCTGGAGCGCGCCGGCGGGCGGTACTACCCGAAGCTGCAGGTCTGCGTGCCCTTCAGCCCGGTGCCCGGGCCGCGGCTGCTGCTGCGGCCGGATGCCGGCGTGCCGACCGCGGCGCTGGCGCAGGGACTGGTGCAGGCCTGCCGGGCGGTCGAGGCTTCCTCCGTCCATGCCACCTTCTGCACGGCGGCGGAGTGGGACGCCCTGGGCGAGGCCGGCTGGCTGCAGCGCCTCGGCACCCAGTTCCACTGGTCCAACCCGGGCTACGGTCGCTTCGACGATTTCCTCGGCGCGCTGGCGTCGCGCAAGCGCAAGGCGCTGAGGCGCGAGCGCCGCGAGGTGCAGGCGGCGGGGCTCACGCTGCGATGCCTGCGCGGGGCGGAGATCACCGACCGCCACTGGGCCGCCTTCCATCGCTTCTACCGCAGCACCACCGACAGGAAGTGGGGCCGCAGCGCCTATCTGACCAGGCGCTTCTGGCCGATGCTGGGCGAGAGGCTCGGCGACGCCGTCGTGCTGATGGTTGCCGAGCGCGACGGGGAGCCGGTGGCCGGCGCGCTGAACCTGGTGGGGCGCGACGCGATCTACGGCCGCAACTGGGGCGCCGTGGTCGACGTCCCGTTCCTGCATTTCGAGCTCTGCTACTACATGGCCATGGACTTCGCGATCGCGCACGGCATCGGTCGCGTCGAGGCCGGCGCGCAGGGCGAGCACAAGATCCAGCGCGGCTACCTGCCGGTGCCGACCTATTCGGCGCACTGGATCGCGCATCCGGGCCTGTCGCGCGCGGTGGAGGAATTCCTCGCACGGGAACGACCGGCCATGTTGCGGGAGATCGAGATGCTCGCCACCCTCTCACCCTTCCGCAAAGGGTGCGAGGACTGATGCGCATCGCGATCGAGGATCCGGACCAGCCCGAGATCCGCGCCATGCTGGCAGCCGGCGAGGCCAACAGCGCCGCCCTCTACCCGGCCGAGAGCAACCACCATCTGCCGCTCGACGCGCTGCGCGCGCCCGGCGTGCTGTTCCACGTGGCGCGCGACGCGGCGGGCCGCGCGCTCGGCACCGGCGCGGTGGTGCTCAAGGGCGACTGGGCCGAGGTGAAGCGCATGTGGACGGATCCGGCCGCGCGCGGCGGCGGTGTCGCCGGCGCGGTGCTGGCGGCGCTGGAAGCGGTGGCGCGGGCGCGTGGCGTGCGCGTGCTGCGGCTCGAGACCGGGGCGCGCAGCGATGCCGCGCTGGCGCTTTACCGCCGCGCCGGCTTCGTCGAGATCGGACCCTTCGAGGGGTACGCGCCTGACCCGCTCAGCGTCTTCTTCGAGAAGCGGATCGCCTGACCGGGCGGCGGTAGGAAGCGGCGCGCTTCCGCGATAGGCTCCGCGCCGTGCGTCTCGCCTATCTGCAACTCGCCCTCTCCATGGCGCTGGTCGGCGCCAACGTCGCGGTGGCGAAGCTGCTGGCGGAGGCATTGCCGATCGCCATGGTCGCCTTCCTGCGCTGCGCGCTGGCGATGCTGGTGCTGTGGCCGTTGGCGCGCTGGCTGGACGGGCCGGTTCGCGTTGCGCCGGACGTGCTGCGCAACCTCGCCCTGCAGGCCCTCTTCGGCACCGCGATCTACAATGCCGGGCTGCTCGCCGGGCTGCGGCTGACGACGGCGCTGGAAGGGGGCCTGGTCCTGGCGACGCTGCCGGCGGTGGTGGCGATCGGCGGGGCGCTGTTCCTGCGTGAGAAGCTGCCCACGCGGCAATGGGCGGCGGTCGCGCTGGCAGCGACCGGCATGGCGGCGATCACCCTGGCGCGGACGGCGGGCGGGGTGGCCGGCTCGGCGCTCGGCAACCTGCTGGTCTTCGGCGGGGTGCTGGGGGAGGCGACCTATGCGCTGCTGGCCAAGCGCATCGCCGGCCGCGTGCCGGTGATCACCGCGAGCCTTTGGATGCAGGCCTTCTCGGCTGCGGTGCTCGCCCCCTTCGCGCTGCCGGATATCGGCGCGGCGGCAACTCTGGCGGCGCCCTCGCTCGCGGGGCTGCTGCTGTTCCATTCGCTGACGGCGAGCGTGCTGTGCCTGCTGCTCTGGTACGCCGGGCTACGGCGCGTGCCGGCCGGCATGGCGGGCGTGTTCACGGCCTTCCTGCCAGGTACCGCGGCGCTGGTCGCGGTGACCCTGCTGGGGGAGGCCTTCACCGCGACGCATGCGGCCGGCTTCGCGCTGATGATGGGCAGCGTCGCGGTGGCGACCTGGCCGAGGCGCGGGGAGGGGAGATGAGGGCCTGGCTGGCGCGCAGCGGCGCCGCGCTGCTGGCGGAGGACCCCGCGGTGACGGCGGGGCTGCTCGCGGGGGCGCAGGCGGCGCGGGGCTATGCCGGCACGCCCGAACAGCAGGCGGCCTGGCAGGATGCCATCACGGCGCTGCGCGAGGCGCTGCGCATGGCAGGCGGCGCCGGTTGGACCGTCGCGCTCGAATACGATCTGCTGCGGCTGGAAAAGCGCGCCGACGCCGTGGTGCTGACCGACCGCGCCATCCTGGTACTGGAGTTCAAGCAGCAGGACAGGTCGCCGGCCGCGCTGGCGGAGGCCGAGGACTACGCGCTCGACCTGCGCGACTTCCATGCCGGCAGCCGGGCGCATCCCATCCTGCCGGTGCTGGTGACGGGCGGCGCATCCGGATTCACGCCGCTGCCGCAACTGCCGCTGCTGTGGCACGGCGTGGTGCCGCCGGTCGCCTGCGGCCCGGATGGGCTGGCAAGCCTGTTCGATTGGATGCAGGCCGTGGTCCCGGTCGGCGCGCCGCTCGACGGCGCGGCGTGGCTCGCCGCGCCCTATCGCCCCGTGCCGGGCATCGTCGAGGCGGCGACGATGCTCTTCGCCCGCCACGGCGTCGCCGAGATCGCCGAGGCGCGCGCCGATGCCGCCAATCTGCGCGAAACCTCCGAAGCGATCGCCCGTGCCGTCGCGCAAGCGCGGCGGGACCATGCCAAGCGCGTGGTCTTCGTCACCGGCATACCCGGTGCGGGCAAGACCCTGTGCGGGCTGAACACGGTCTTCGGCGCGGCGAGGCAGGAAGGCGCCGCCTTCCTGACCGGCAACGCGCCCCTGGTGGCCGTGCTGCGGGAGGCCCTGGCACGCGATGCCGCCCTGCGCCGCGGCACCGCCAAGGCCCAGGCGATGCGGGAGGTGAAGGCGGCGATCCAGAACGTGCACCGCTTCCTCGAGGATTGCGCGCTCGATCCCGCGCGCATCCCGCCCGAGCGGCTGATCGTCTTCGACGAGGCCCAGCGCGCCTGGGACGAGGCCAAGGCGCGCCGCGGCACGCAGAACCGCCCCGGCCGCCTGACCATGGGCGAGCCGGCCCATACGCTCGAGATCATGAGCCGCCACCCGGGCTGGGCGGTGATCGTCGCGCTGATCGGCAACGGGCAGGAGATCAACACGGGGGAGGCGGGTCTCGCCGAATGGGGCCGCGTTATCGCGGCCGATCCTCGCTGGGGGGCGGTGGCGACCGAGCGCGTGCTGTCGGGGGCCGATCCGCTGCAGCGGCTGGCCTCGGCTTGCCCGGCATGGCTGACCATCGACCCGGCGCTCGACCTCACCGTGCCGCTGCGCGCGCTGCGTGATTCCGCGGTCGCCGCCTGGGTCGAGGCGGTGCTTGCGAACGACCCCGCCGGTGCGGCGGCGATCGCGGCGGCGTCGGCGGATTTTCCGGTCTTCGTCACGCGCAGCCTCGATGCCATGCGTGACGCGATGCGCGGCTTCGCGCGCGGGCAACGCCGCGCGGGGCTGCTGCGTTCCTCCGGCGCGAAGCGCCTGCGCGCCGAGGGGCTGGCCGCGGAGGTGCCGGCCGAGGATGTGCCCGACTGGTTTCTCAACCGCTGGCCCGATGTGCGAGCCTCGGACGCGCTCGAGTCGGCGGCGACGGAATATGCCTGCCAGGGGCTCGAACTCGACGTCGCCGGTCTGGCCTGGGGCGGCGACCTGGTCCGCGACAACGCCGGCTGGGCGGCGCGGCGCTTTGCCGGCACGCGCTGGCAGGCGGAGCGCCGCGAGGCGCACTACGTCCTCAACACCTACCGCGTGCTGCTGACCCGCGCGCGGGGCGAGACGGTGATCTGGGTGCCGCATGGCAGCGCTGCCGGTCATCCCTTCCACGACGCCACCCGCGACGCCGCCGGGATGGACGCCATCGCCCGCTACCTGGATGCATGCGGCGCCCGTGCGCTCGGGCAGGCGCCGCCCGGCACGCCGCGCGCCGATGCCGCGACGCTGCTATGAAGCTTGCCATGCGCCGCATCCTTCTCGCCCTGCTCCTGCTCCTCGACCTGCCGGCCGACGCCGCCGAGCTGAAGATCGCCACCTGGAACATCGAGTGGCTGACCACCAAGCCGGCCGGCCACCCGGACCTGCCGGAGTCCGTGCGGCCGCGCTCGGCGACGGATTTCGCCAGGCTGCGCGCCTATGCCGACCGCCTCGCCGCCGACGTCGTCGCCCTGCAGGAGGTGGACGGCCCGCTCGCCGCCGCGCGTGTCTTCGATGCCACGCGCTACGACTTCCACTTCCCCGCCGAGACCGATACCCAGCGCGCCGGCTTCGCCTGGCGGCGCGGCCTCAGCGTCACGCGCAACCCGGATGTCTCGGCGTTGGACCTCGCGCCCCGTTCGCGGCGGTCGCTGCGCCGCGGCGCGGACATCACGGTGCGGGCCGGGGATGGCCCGCCGATCCGCCTGCTCTCGGTCCATCTCGACGGCGGCTGCGCCTGGGGCTCGGTGCGCGAGCCCAATTCGCGCGACTGCCAGAACCTCGGCCGCCAGGCGGAGATCCTGCGCGACTGGATCGCGGAACGCCGGCGCGAAGGGATCGCCTTCGCGATCCTCGGCGACTTCAACCGGCAGATCGGGCGTGGCGACGAATTCCTCGCCGTGCTGAACGAGGCGGCGCCGCTGGCGAGCCCGACCGAGGGGTTCAGCAACCCCTGCTTCGCGCAGGAAGGGCGGGCCCGGCGCTTCATCGACCATATCCTGCTGGGCGGTGCGGCACGCGACTGGCTGGTGCGCGACAGCTTTCGCGTCCTGCTCTACGCCGAGCGCGACCCGGCGATGCGCGACCGCATCTCCGACCATTGCCCGATCAGCGTGCGGCTCGACCCGCGCTGATGGCGACCTCCCCGGGCTTCGCCCGCATCACCCTGCCTCTCGCGGCGATCAACTTCCTCAACCAGGGCAACCGCGCGCTGGTGGCGACGATCGGGCCGCTGCTGGCGATCGAGTTCGGGCTGTCCGCCTCCGAGCTCGGGCTGCTCGCGGCGACCTTCTTCGCCGCCTATGCGGCGGCGCAGCTGCCGATCGGCGTGGCGCTCGACCTCCATGGGCCGCGGCGGGTGCAGAGCACGCTCGCGCTCGTCGCCGCGGCGGGCTTCGTCGTCAGCGCCCTGGCGCCGGATGTGCTGGTGCTCGGCTGTGGGCGGCTCATCACCGGGGTTGGCGTCGCCGCAGGGCTGATGGCGATGCTCAAGGCCAATACGCAATGGTATCCGAAGCACCGCGTCGCCGCGGTGACGGGGGCGGGGCTGTTCTTCGCGGGCCTCGGCGGCGTCGCGGCGACCGTGCCGGTGCAATGGGTGCTGCCGCTGCTGGGCTGGCGGGGCATCTTCGCCGTACTCGCCGTGCTCGCCGTGGCGGTCTCGCTGTGGATCCGCCTGGTGGTGCCGGATCGTCCGCCGGACGTGGTGGCGAGCGAGCGCCGCAGCCTGGTCCGGGAGATCGGCGAATTCGGCCGCATCTTCCGCGATCGTGGCTTCCTCCGCTTCCTTCCGGCGGTGATGGTGCTCTCCGCGCTCAACTTCACCTTCCAGGGGCTCTGGGCGGGGCCCTGGCTGCGCGATGTCGGCGGCATGGCGGACGGGCCGCGCGCGCTGGCACTGCTGATCTACGCGGCAGGGCTGGTGACGGGCAGCCTGGTGACGGGGCAGGCGGCGTCGCTCGCGCAGGCGCGCGGGTTCTCGGCGATGTTCGTCCCCTATCTCGGCATCGGCGGCGTCCTGGCGGCGCAGGCGGCGCTGGTGGCCGGGCCGTCCGGCTTCTGGGGGATCGCGGTGGTGTGGTTCCTGTTTTCCTTCTGCGGTTCGGTCGGTGTCGCCGGCTATGCAGCGATGGGGCAGGGCTTCCCGCCGGAGCTGCAGGGGCGCGTGGCCACCGCCATCAATTTCGCGATGCTGATCCTCGTCTTCGCGCTGCAGACGGGGATCGGGGCGATCATCGATCTCTGGCCGCGCACGGCTTCGGGCGGGTGGGATCCGACGGGCTACCGCGTCGCGCTGTCGATGACGTTCCTGTTGCAGGCCGGCACCGCGCTGTGGATCGTGGTCGCGCCACGCGGGAGGGCGGGATGATCGACAGGCGCACCGTGAAGCTTCTGAACCGCTGCCGGGTGACCGCTGGCAAGGGCTTCCGCCTGAAGGACCGCGACCCCGCGGACACCGCGGGTCTGGAACTCGAGAAGGACCATGCGGCCGAGTTGCTGCAGAAGGGCGTCGATCGCCTGTCCGAACTGCAAGACATGCTCTACGCCCAGGACCGCTGGTCGGTGCTGTGCATCTTCCAGGCGATGGACGCGGCCGGGAAGGACGGCGCGATCAAGCACGTCTTCTCCGGCGTGAACCCGCAGGGCTGCCAGGTGCATTCCTTCAAGGCGCCGACCCCGGTCGACCTCGACCACGATTTCCTCTGGCGCCATTCCACCGCGCTGCCCGAGCGCGGGCGCATCGGCATCCACAACCGGTCCTGGTACGAGGAAGTGCTGGTGGTGCGCGTGCACCCGGATCTGCTGGCCGGCGAGAAGCTGCCGCCGCGCCTGGTCGGCAAGCGCATCTGGGAGGAGCGGCTCGAGGATATCGCCGCCTACGAACGCTACCTCGCGCGGCAGGGCACGGTGGTGCTGAAGTTCTTCCTCAATGTCAGCCGGGCGGAGCAGAAGCGCCGCTTCCTCGCGCGCATCGAGGAGCCGGAGAAGAACTGGAAGTTCTCCGCCAACGACGTGGCGGAGCGGGCGCACTGGGATGCCTACATGGAGGCATACGACGCGGCGATCCGCGCCACGGCGGCACCGCACGCGCCGTGGTACGTGGTGCCGGCGGACCAGAAATGGTTCACGCGGCTGGCGGTGGTGGCGGCGATCGTCGAGGCGCTGGAAGGGCTCGACCTGCACTACCCGCGGGTGACGAAGGAGGAGAAGGCGGCGCTGGAGGTGGCGCGGAAGGCGTTGGTGTAATGCCGGCGGCACGAGTCACTGACTCGTGCGGAGGCCGCGAATGCGGCCTGCCGGCGATCCGCCAAAGCCAAGCAAGCCGGAAGTCCGCGCCCGGCGCCCGAGGGCACGAAAAGGCGGATGCCAGCAGTCGGGTATGGCGGCCGATGTATGGGGCGGCGTTCAACAGTTCAGGTAGCGGAACGCCGAGCCATAGGAGCGGGGCAACACCGGCGGACGCGTGTGCCGGCCGACGAGGTCATCCCATTCGGCGTCGCGCTGTCCGTCGAAGCAACAGGCAACGAAGGGATCGAAAGACGCTTCCGTGCCAAGGAAGGCCCGGCGCCGGTCGTCCAGATCGGCCCACCTCACCTGCTGTCGGCGGGCCGGGAGGCTGATCGTCCACGCTCCGCGGATGATGTTGCCGGCCTCGGCGAGGAGTAGCCGCGACGGCGGACGGCGTTCGTCGGGCCGGCACGTCCACCATTTCCGTGCTGCGTCCCAGAGGTTGTCGTAAGTGATGCCCTCGACCCAGGTGCGGCCGATGTTCACCACGATGGCCGCACGGTCGGTCTGCAGTGGCTCCGCGCCGTGGTCGGCAATGAGCCCTTCGAGCGATCGGATGCCGTCCTCCGTGCCGGCCCCGCGGACCTCGTTCAGCAGTTCGCTATGCCATCTCGACATGACATCGATGACGACCGCCTCCATCTCGGCGGCGGAGGTCCGACGGCCCAGGCGGTGACGGAGTATCCAGGCGCGCGGCTCGTTTCCCTCGCTGATGATGGCGCGGATACGGTCGAGCTTGGCGCTCGGCTCGTCGCCGGCGAGCGCGTCCCGCGCGTGATGCAGGACGCGATCACGAACGCCGCGGCCGACATAGAAGACCTTTCCGTCCCGCGGATCTTCGAGCGCATAGACGTACTCGCCCAGCGCTTCCTGAATCTCTATGGCCAGCGTGCGCGGAAGCATGACGCTCTCAGTCTTCCCCCGCCCGATCCAGCGCATGCAGCGCATAGGTGAAGGCCGCCCCCGCATTCAGCGCGATCGCCACCCCCAGCGCCTCCGCGATCTCCTGCTTCGTGGCCCCCGCCGCCAGCGCCTTGCGCACATGCGCGTCCATGCAGCCTTCGCATTTCGTCGTGATGGCGACGGCGAGCGCGATGAACTCCCGCGTCTTGGCATCGAGGTGCTGCGTCTTCGCCGCGCCGTTGTTCAGCGCCACGAAGCCCTTCACGATCTCCGGGTGCAGTTGCCCGAGCTCCTTGCCGCGCTCGCGCAGCGCAGCGGAGTAGGCGGACCAGTCCTTGATGGCGCTCATATGCGGCGTCCCCTGCCGTGCGGCGCGGGATCGCGCCGTCAGGCGGCCAGGATACCCGCCGCCGCGGCGCGTCGCACCCCCGCCGCCTCCATCTCGGCCCAGGCGCGCGCCAGGCTGCCGTCGAGGTCGATGGCGCGACACGCCTCCGCGATGACGGTCACGCCGAAGCCGAAGCGCCGCGCGTCCAGCGCCGTCCAGGCGACGCAGAAATCCGTCGCAAGGCCGCAGACATGCACCTCGGTGACGCCGCGCGCGTTCAGCCACCCGTCCAGGCCGGTGCGCGTCACGCGGTCGGCCTCGAGCAACGCCGAATAGGAATCCATCGCGCGATGGCAGCCCTTGCGCAGGATGAGCTGCGCCCGCGTGGTATCGAGGTCGTCATGCAGCGCCGCACCGAGGCTGCCCATGATGCAATGATCCGGCCACAGCACCTGCGGCCCGTAGGGCATATCGATGGTCTCGAAGGGCTGCCGGCCCGGATGCTGCGACGCGAAGGAAGTGTGATCCGCCGGGTGCCAGTCCTGCGTCACCACGACCGTCCCGTAATGCGGGACGATCGCGTTGATCAGCGGCACCACATCCTCGCCATGCGGCACGCCGAGCGCGCCGCCGGTGCAGAAGTCGTTCTGGACATCCACGACGAGCAGCGCCGTCGTGGCGGGATGCGTCATTCCACCTGCTCGGGCTCGCGCTCCGCGTCGCCTTCGCCTTCCTCGGGCTTGGGCAGCGCGGGCGGGGCCGCTTCCATGATGTCGAAGGTCAGCACCCCGTCCTTGAGGCCCACCTTCACCGCGCCGCCCTTGGCGAGCTTGCCGAACAGCAGCTCCTCCGCCAGCGGCTTCTTCACATGCTCCTGGATGATGCGGGCCAGCGGCCGCGCGCCGTAGAGCGGGTCGTAGCCGCGTTCCGCCAGCCATTCCTTCGCGGCCGAGGAGAGCTCGATCGTCACGTTGCGGTCGGCGAGCTGCGCCTCGAGCTGCATGACGAACTTCTCGACCACGCGGCCGACGATTTCGGGCGTCAGCGCCGCGAAGCCCACGACGGCGTCGAGCCGGTTGCGGAACTCCGGCGTGAAGAGGCGCTTGATCGCCTCCTCGTCCTCGCCGACCCGCGTCTCGCGTTCGAAGCCGATGGTCGGCTTCGCCATGTCGGAGGCACCCGCATTGGTCGTCATGATCAGGATGACGTTGCGGAAATCCACGGTCTTGCCGTTGTGGTCGGTCAGCTTCCCGTGGTCCATCACCTGCAGCAGGATGTTGAATAGATCCTGATGCGCCTTCTCGATCTCATCGAGCAGCAGCACGGCATGCGGGTGCTGGTCGATCGCATCGGTCAGCAGGCCGCCCTGGTCGAAGCCGACATAGCCCGGCGGCGCGCCGATCAGCCGGCTGACGCTGTGCCGTTCCATGTATTCCGACATGTCGAAGCGTATCAGCTCGATCCCCAGGGTCTTGGCAAGCTGCTTCGCCACCTCGGTCTTGCCGACGCCGGTCGGGCCGGAGAACAGGTAGTTGCCGATCGGCTTCTCCGGGTCGCGCAGCCCGGCCCGGGACAGCTTGATCGCGGCCGACAGTGCCTCGATCGCCTTGTCCTGCCCGAAGACCATGGCCTTCAGATCGCGCTCCAGGTTGCGCAACTGCTCCCGGTCGTCGGTCGAAACCGACTTCGGCGGGATGCGCGCGATCTTGGCGACGATGTCCTCCACGTCCTTCAGCGTCACGGTCTTCCGCCGCTTGCCCTCGGGCAGCAGCATGCGGGATGCGCCGACCTCGTCGATCACGTCGATCGCCTTGTCCGGCAGCTTGCGGTCGTGGATGTACTTCGCGGACAGCTCGACGGCGGCGCGGATCGCCTCCGGCGTGTAGCGCACCTTGTGGTGCTTCTCGTAGTTGGTCTTGAGGCCCTGGAGGATCTTCACCGCATCCTCGACCGTCGGCTCGTTGACGTCGATCTTCTGGAAGCGGCGGACCAGCGCGCGGTCCTTCTCGAAGTAGTTGCGGTATTCCTTGTAGGTGGTGGAGCCGATGCAGCGCAGCGTGCCCTGGGCGAGCGCCGGCTTCAGCAGGTTCGAGGCATCCATCGCGCCGCCGGAGGTCGCGCCGGCGCCGATCACCGTATGGATCTCGTCGATGAACAGGATCGAACCCGCCTGGTTCTCGAGTTCCTGCACCACGGCCTTCAGCCGTTCCTCGAAATCGCCGCGGTAGCGCGTGCCGGCAAGCAGGCTGCCCATGTCGAGCGCGAAGATGGTGGACTTGGCCAGCACCTCGGGCACGTCGCCCTCGACGATGCGCTTGGCGAGGCCCTCGGCGATCGCGGTCTTGCCCACGCCCGGATCGCCCACATAGAGCGGGTTGTTCTTGGTCCGCCGGCAGAGGATCTGGATGGTGCGCTCGATTTCCGGGTCGCGCCCGATCAGCGGGTCGATCTTGCCCTGCTGCGCCTTCTTGTTGAGGTTGACGCAGTAGTTCGACAGCGCGTCCTGGCCGCGCCCGGCGCGCGGCTTCTCCTCCTTCTCGCCGCTTTCCTCGGCGGCGGAAGGGGAGCCCTGCACCGGCCTCGGCTGCGACCGACCCGGCGCCTTGGCGATGCCGTGGCTGATGAAGTTCACCGCGTCGAGCCGCGTCATGTCCTGCAACTGCAGGAAGTAGACGGCGTGGCTCTCGCGTTCGGAGAACAGCGCGACCAGCACATTGGCGCCGGTCACCTCGTCGCGGCCGGAGGACTGCACATGGATCGCGGCGCGCTGCACGACGCGCTGGAAGCCGGCGGTCGGCTTCGGGTCGCCGCCACGCTCGGTCACCAGCCCGGCGAGGTCCTTGTCGAGGAACTCGGCCAGGTCCCGCTTCAGCCGGTCGAGGTCGACGCCGCAGGCGCGCAGCACGGTGGCGGCGTCCTGGTCGTCGCCCAGGGCGAGCAGCAGGTGTTCGAGTGTCGCGTATTCGTGACGCCGTTCGCTGGCCAGGGCCAGGGCCCGGTGGAGCGTCTGCTCGAGGTTGCGGGACAGCATATCAGTGACGCTCCCGTTTAGGTGACGCGCCGGCCTCGTTGGGCGTGCGCGTCACCGGGTATCCAGACGTGATGTGGGCCTCCCCGTGGGGTTCTGCGACCCCTGACCCCTATTCCTTCTCGATGGTGCACTGCAGCGGGTGCTGGTTCTGGCGCGCCAGATCCATCACCTGCGTGACCTTCGTCTCGGCGACCTCGTAGGTGAAGACGCCGCAGACGCCGACGCCGCGCCGGTGCACATGCAGCATGATGCGCGTCGCCTCCTCCCGGTTCTTCTGGAAGAAGCGTTCCAGCACGTGCACGACGAACTCCATGGGCGTGTAGTCGTCGTTGAGCATCAGCACCTTGTACATGGCGGGCTTCTTGGTACGCGGGCGCGTCTTGACGACGACCCCTGTCTGGGGGCCTTCGCCGCCGCCTTGCCCGCCGCCCGGGCGCTTGTCCTGATCGCTCATGGCGCAGAAGTGGTTTCCCTTGGCGCGGCCGGCAACGGGGCGGCGCCGCATGGCAGGATATCGGACGGCGCGGCCGGAGGTGAAGGCCCGACCGCGTTCCGGCAATAAAATGTGCCGGATGCTCCGAATTGGTTCACCGAAACGAAGAAAGGCCCGGCCCCCGGCCTGCCGCCGCTTTCGCGGGGCAGGTCCGGGAACCGGGCCCTTCAGGGACCGACCCCGCCGGGAGGGGAGGGGGTAGTGTGGCGGGGGCGGCCCGGTCCTCGATGCCTCAGGCCGCGAGCGGCTTGGACATCTTCTCCATCGCGACCGTCATGCGGGCGCTGATCGGCGCCACCGACTGCTCGGTCAGCTTGAAGACGGCTTCCTGCAGCTTCGCGGACTCGGCGACGGCCTTCTCCAGCGCGGCCTTGGCGAACTTCGCCTGGACCTCGGCGGCCTCGTTCAGGCTCTTCACGGCCGCCAGCGCCTTGGCGCTCTCGAGCGTGTGGTCGGTCAGGCCCTGGGCCAGCGCCATCGCCTGGCGCGCCAGGTCCTGCGTGCCGACCGCCCAGGTCTGCGCGGCCTTGGTGAAGGCCTCGACGTTGCCGCGGCCGAACTCGGCGGCTTCCTCGGCGGCCTTCATCAGGCCCTCGGCACCCTTCGACATCTGCTCCATACCCTTCTCCATCGCGGCGCGGGCCTGCGCCGCGCCTTCCGTCACGATCTTCTGCGCCTGGGCCGCGCCCTCGGCGGCAATCTTCTTCACGTCAGGCGTCTTGGTCTCAGCCATGGTCTCGTCCTTCTCCGTCTCGACGACGGGTGCCGCGGTGGCCCCGTTCCTCTTCGCCGCCCCGGGGGTCCGAGGCGCTTTGCTGCGCTGCAACATGCCCGTTTCGTAGACGGACTCGGATTCGGATCGCAAGCTTTTTTTGCACTGCACCATCACATGACGGGGGCGTGTCGGTTAGGTTGCGAAGCGCTTCATCAGCGGCAGATGGAACAAGGGTTTCTAAACCCTTGCCCAGCAAGGAACTCACCGCGCTTTGGTCTGGACGCTGCCGGCTCCCCTTGGCTATCTTGCCGCCGGCTGTGCTACGGCGCGCCCCCCGGGCGAACCGGGCAGAAGGGGGATTCCGCAATGACGCCTACCCGCGCCGCGGCGCGTGCGCCACGCCTCGACCTCGCGGTCGGCAAGGCGACCATGGCGTTTCTCCTGGCCATCGCCGCTTGGCTCATGCCGGCCCCGGCCGCGGCGCAGATCGGCAGCGACCGCTATTCGGCCATGGTGCTGGATGCCCGCAACGGCAATGTCCTGATCGCCGCCAATGCGGACGAGCAGCGCTACCCCGCCTCCCTCACCAAGATGATGACGCTCTACATGCTGTTCGAGGCCCTGCGCGAGGGCCGCGTGCAACTCAACACCGCCATCCGCATGAGCGAGGAGGCGGCCTCCCGCCCGCCCTCCAAGCTCGGCCTGCCGCCTGGCATGACCCTGACCGTCGAGCAGGCGATCCTTGCCCTGGTGACGAAGAGCGCCAACGACGTCGCTTCCGCGGTCGGCGAACATCTCGGCGGCAGCGAGGACCGTTTCGCCCAGCTCATGACCCTGCGCGCGCGGGCCATCGGCATGACGCGCACCACCTTCCGCAACGCCTCCGGCCTGCCGGACCCGGACAATGTCACCACGGCGCGCGACATGGCGACGCTCGGCCTGCGGCTGCTGCGGGACTTCCCGAACCGCTACCACTATTTCAGCACCGTCCACTTCGCCTGGGGACGGCAGATGATCCGCAACCACAACCGCATGCTCGGCGATTATGAGGGCGCGGACGGCATCAAGACCGGCTTCATCCGCGATTCCGGCTTCAACATCGTCACCTCGGCGATGCGGGATGGCGTGCGCCTGGTCGGCGTGACCATGGGCGGCTCCTCCTGGGTGGAGCGCGACCGGCACATGGGCGCGCTCATGGACCAGGGCTTCGCGCAGCTCGGCGTGGCGGCGCGGCCGCCCTCCTCCCTCATGGCCGGCGGCGGCGCGGTCGGCGCGGCGCGGGCCGCCACGGTGCGCGGCCGCGGCACGGTCGATCGCCGGGCCGTTGCCACCCGCTCGGCACCGACAAGGGCGCGTGTCGGCGCCGGCCAGGGCACCGCCGCCGCCTCGGCC
>NZ_JAAEDL010000058.1 GCF_018129005.1 Neoroseomonas eburnea | reverse complement strand
GGCTCCGGCGTCCGGCGCGGGGGCGGCTCCGGCGTCCGGCGCGGGGGCGGCTCCGGCATCGGGCGGAGGGGCCGCGGGCGCGGGTGCCGGTGCGGGCGCCGGCGGCAAGCCGCCCGACCCGCCGGCCGGACCATGACCGGGCAACGGAGGGGCTGACAGGCGATGGACACCGCTGCGACGCGCGGCACGCTCCACCTCGATTGCCACCCGAACAAGGTCGGCGACGCCTTCGTCTTCGCCTACCGGGCCGCGAACCAGTCCTCCGTCGCGCTCTTCGTCATGGACGCGATGCCGAGCGTCGATCCCGGGACCCATGCCGTGAGCGCCGACCCGAACGCCGCCGTGGTCATCCTGCGCCCGGACGGGGTCGTCATGCTGGGGAAGTTCATCGCGCCGCTGCCGCAGGATCGCGTGCTGCTCGCGCCCGACCTGCCGCTCTGCGTGCGGCTGGAACCCGGCCAATCCATCGAGCGCGAATTGCGCGTGCCGCTGCCCTTCGCCGAGACCAGCCCCTATTTCCCCGAGCTGCGCCTGCGGGACTACGCGCTTGCCGAGGTCGCAGGCGTTGCCTTCGCCATCGGCTTCTTTCCCGCGGACACCCGCGGACTCTACGCCGCGCCGGCCGCCTATGCGCCGGAATACCTCGTCCTTGCGCCGACCGTGGCGCCGGTGGTCGCCGGCCTCGCCTGGCAGCGATTGCCGGTGAAGAGGCTCGAGATCCTCCGCCGCAAGGACGACTTCCCGCGCGAGATCAGGTCGCACGAGGGATTGTGAAGGCTCGCCCGCCGCGCCGATGCCCGCGGGCGCGGATCCTTCCCTCCGTGTGCGCGGGTCAGCGCGCGAGCCAATCCTTCAGCCGGCGGGGCGCGACCGCCATGTCGGCCTCGGTGCCGCAATAGGAGAAGCGCAGGAACCGCGCCCCGCGGCCACGGTCGAAGTCGAGCCCCGTGGTCGCCGCGATGCCTGCCTTGTCCAGCATCTCGGCGCAGAAGGCCGCGCTGTCGTTGGTCAGGTGGCCGACGTCGCACCACAGGTAGAAGGCGCCGTCGGCCGCCGCGATATTGGTGAAGCCCGCCTTCGGCAGCCCGTCCAGCAGGGCGGCCCGGCTGCGGGCATAGGCGGCCTTGTTGGCCTCCAGTTCCCCGGTGCAGTCCATCGCGGCTTCCGCCGCCACCTGCGCGACATGCGGCGCGCTGATGAACATGTTCTGCGCTAGGCATTCCACCGGCCGCACCAGGTCCTCCGGCAGCACCAGCCAGCCGATGCGCCAGCCGGTCATGGACCAGTATTTCGAGAAGGAATTCACCACCACGGCGCTGTCGCTGAAGGCCGCCGCGGTGCTCTCGGCCACCGTGCCCCAGGTGAGGCCGTGGTAGATCTCGTCGCTGATCAGCCGCACGCCGTTCGCGTGGCACCAGCGGGCGATGGCGGCAAGTTCCTCCGGCGCCAGCATGGTGCCTGCGGGGTTGCAGGGGCTGGCGACGATCAGCCCCTCGGGGCGCGGATCCAGCCGTTCCAACATGGCGAGCGTCGGCTGGAACCGCGTCGAGGCATCGCAGGGCAGCAGCACCGGCACCATGCCGAGCGCGGTCAGGATGTTCGCATAGGGCGGGTAGAAGGGCGCGGCCATCGCCACGCGGTCGCCCGGGTCGAAGGCGGCGAGGAAGGCCAGCGGAAAGGCCCCCGAGGCGCCGACCGTGACGGCGATGCGCGCTTCCGGCACCTCGGTGCCGTAGTGCTCGCGATAGTGCCGCGCGATGCGCGCGCGCAGCGAGGCAAGGCCGAAGGCCTCCGTGTAGCCCATCGGCGCGCCGGCCTGCAGGGCGCGGATCGCCGCCTCCGCAGCGCCGCGCGGGGCGCCGGTGCCGGGCTGGCCGACCTCCATGCGGATGATGCCGGGCGCGCCGGGCGGCAGGCTCGCGGCACGCGCATTGGCCGCCGCGATCACGTCCATCACCAGGAAGGGCGGGGCGTCCGCCGCCCGGCCGACCTTCATCTGGCGCGCATCCGGAACGATACGGCGGGGCGCACCGGCCCGCGCGCCGGCGCCTGCCGGGGCCCCTCGCGCGTCACCGCGCGAAGCTCCCGATCGCGACGCCGCCGCCGCGCGGGTCCGCCATGCCCGTGCAGGTGGCGGTCGAGGATGGCGCGTAGCCCGGGCAGGAGATCACCATTCCCCGCCCCGGCTCGGGCACGGCGGCGAAGGTCTCGGCGGGCGCCGCGCGGCGCAGCGCGGCGGCAAGGCTCGCCCCCGCCGCGGCCCCGGCGGCCTGCTGCCCGGACCCCGCCGTGGCGGCACGGAAGCCGCGCATGTCCCGCCCCGTCGCCAGCGCGACGGCGAGCGGCGCCGGCGGCACCGAGCCCAACCCCGGCGCCGCGCCCAGCAGGATGCCGGTGTCGGCCACCACGCGGCCGGTGCCGAAGAGGTTGTTCATCGAGAAGGCGCAGGTCACCGCGTTGCCCTCCGGGTCCAGCGTGACCAGGCCGGCGGAGGCCCCCACCATGCCGGAGCCGTAGGGTGGCGCCTGCCCGGCCATCGCCGCCTGGAAGGCCTGCGCGGTCCCGGCGCCGCCATCGGCCGAGGCCGGCAGGAAGAAGGCGTTGTCGATGCCGGAAGCGACGCGCACCGCGTCCATCACCTCGGCGCGGGAGGCACGCAGCTCGCCCGCGGTCAGCCCGCCGCCGGCGGCGAGCGAGCCTTCCTCGAGCCGGGTGGCGAGGCCGCCCTGGTACATCTCACCGACGCCGCCGGTGCGCAGTTGCGCGAGCGTCGCGCCGAGGTCGAGCTGGGTCATCCGCTCCCCGGCACGCAGCGGCCCGCCGCCCGGCGCGCCGAAGACGCGCCGCGCCTGCGGGTCGTTGAGCAGCGGCGCGGCGACGACGGCGAGGTCGTCGGCGAAGACGCGGCTCACCTCGGTGCCGAAGCGCGCGAGATCCTCGGCCGGGCGGACAAGCTGCTCGAAGCGCAGCCGCCCGCCGCGGGTGTGCAGAAGGAACAGGCCGCGCGCCATCAGCGGCACCGCCGCCGGGCGATCGACCCCCTGGGGCAGGCCGGCGCGGCTGCCTGCCGGGAAGACCACCGCCTGCACCTCCCGGCGGGAGGCGCTGTAGACCAGGCAGGCGCCGCCGCCGCCGAGTCCGGCGCGGGAGGGCAGCGTCACGGACATGGCGAAGGCCCCGGCCACCGCCGCATCCACCGCCGAGCCGCCGGAGGAGAGGATCTCCCGCGCAACGATCGCCGCGCGCGGCTCCTCCGCCGCCGCGCCGCCGACGAAGCCGGTGACGTGGCCGGGCGTGCCGAGCGGGACCTGGGGCCGGCTGATGAAGCTCGGCGTGATCGAACTGACAAACGAACACCCCGGCAGCAGCGCGGCCAGCGCCAGCAGCCAGGGCGCGCGGCGGCGCTTCGGGGCCGGGGCGGAAGGCGGTAGGGTGGCCGGCATGCGGAAGGCGCTGGTCGTCCTCGTCGTCCTGGTCCTCATGCCGATCGTGCTCGCCTTCCCTTCCGCGCAGCAGGTGCCGCAGCGTGTCGTGACCATTCGCGATGCGGAGACCGAAGCCCTGGTGAGGGCCGTGGCGCATCCCCTGTTCCGGGCCGCCGGCCTGGACCCGGCCGCCATCCGCATCACGCTCCTGCAGGCCTGGGCCATAAACGCCTTCGTCACGACCGGCAACCGGCTCTTCATCCACACCGGGCTGATCCAGCAGACGGAGAGCGTCGCCGAATTCGCCGGGGTGATCGCTCACGAGGCCGGTCACATCGCGGGCGGCCATGTCAGCCGCCTGCCGGAGGAGCTGCGCGCGGCGATGCTCCGCCAGGCCGCGGCGATGCTGCTCGGTGGAATTGCCGCCGTCGCGGGCGGCGGCCGCGGCGCGGGGGAGGCCGGCATCGGCATCGCCATGGCCGGGCAGAATGCCGCCATGCGGGAGCTCCTCGCCCATACCCGGGCGCAGGAGCAGGCGGCCGACCAGGCGGCGATCGGCATGCTGGCGCGCGAGGGCTGGTCGCCGCTCGGCCTGGCGCGGCTGCTCGAACGGCTGCAGGACCAGGAAAGCCTTCAGGTTTCGCGCCAGGATCCCTACCTGCGGACCCATCCGCTGTCGCGCGACCGGCTCGATTTCGTGCGGGAGGAGGCGGCGCGGATGGGCGGGGCGGAACGCGCACCGCCGCCCGCCATCGAGGCGCGCTACGCCATGGTCCGCGCCAAGCTGGACGGCTTCCTCGACCGCCCGGAGATCACGTTCCGGCGATATCCGGCGACCGATGCCTCCGCCCCGGCGCGCTACGCGCGGGCGATCGCACTGCACCGCAGCGGGCGGCGGGCGGAGGCCGTGACCCTGCTCGACGGGCTGATCCGAGAGCACCCTTCCGACCCCTACCTGCATGAGCTCAAGGGCCAGGTGCTGTTCGAGGGCGGGCGGGTGCGGGATTCGCTCGGCCCCTACGCCACGGCGGCGCGGCTCGCGCCGCAGGAGCCGCTGATCCGCATTGCCCATGCCCGTGCGCTGGTCGAGCTCGGCGACCCCGCATCGCTGCGCCGCGCGGCGCAGGAGCTCGATTCGGCCCTGGCGCGGGACCGCGAGGACGCCGCCGCCTGGCGACTGCTCGCCACCGCGCGGGGGCGGGCAGGGGACAGGGCGGCGGCCGACCTCGCCCTCGCGGAGGAGGCGATGCTGTCGAGCGACTTCGCCGCCGCCCGCATGCTCGCCCTGCGCGCCGAGCCGCGTCTGCCGCCAGGCCCTTCCCTCCAGCGGGCGCGCGACATAGTTGAGGCATCCCGACGGGAAAACCTGTCGCCCGAGATGCGGGCGGCCGAACGAGAGGCGCGCCGGCGCCGGGAGCGATGATGAGACGAGCCTTCCTGCTGGCCGCGGCCGGCATCGTGACGGGCGGGCGCGCCATGGCGCAGGCCTTCACCGATGCGCAGCGGGAGGAGATCGTCTCCATCCTGCGCGAGGCGCTGCGCCGCGATCCTTCCATCCTGCGCGACGCCATCGGCGCCATGCAGGCCTCCGAGGAGCGGGAGCGCGAGGGCGCCCAGCGCACCGCCATCGCCGCCAGCCGCGACGCGCTGTTCAACGACGCCGCCGACCCGGTGCGCGGCAACCCGCGCGGCGACGTGACCATCGTCGAGTTCTTCGACGTGCGCTGCCCCTACTGCAAGCGGCTGCATGCGGAGATGGCGGACCTGCTGCGGCGCGACCGCAACATCCGCGTGGTGATGAAGGACATCCCGATCCTGGGGCCGCAGAGCGTGGTCGCGTCCCGCGCGCTGCTCGCCGCGCAGCGGCAGGGCAAGTATGTCGAGCTGCACGACGCGCTGATGCGCCTGCGCGGGGAACCGACCGAGGCGGTGATCCGCAGCGAGGCGCAGCGCGCCGGCATCGACGTCGCGCGGCTGTTCCGCGACATGGGGGATGCGGCGATCCAGCAGCGGCTCGACGCCAACCTGCGCCTTGCGCGGTCGCTGCAGATCGAGGGCACGCCGGCGCTGGTGATCGGCGACAACCTGATCCCCGGCGCGGTGCCGATGGCGCAGCTCGAGACCCTGGTGGCCGGGGAGAGGCAGCGAAGACGATGAGCATGACCGCCTTCATCTGCGCGACCTGCGGCACGCAGCACGCGCCCTCCGCCACCCCTCCGGCGCGCTGCGCGATCTGCGAGGATCCGCGGCAATGGGTGCCGGCGGGCGGGCAGGCCTGGACGACGATGGAGGCGCTGTCGCGCCGCCACGCCATCGGCTGGCGGGAGGTGGCGCCGGGGCTGCTCGGCCTCGGCGTCTTCCCCGACTTCGCCATCGGCCAACGCGCGCTGCTGGTGCGCACGCCGCAGGGCAATGTTCTGTGGGACTGCGTCGCGCTGCTCGATCCGGCGACCGTGGCGCTCGTGAAGGCGCTCGGCGGGCTGAAGGCGATCGCCGTCAGCCATCCGCATTTCTACACATCCATGGTCGAATGGGCGCGGGCCTTCGACTGTCCGGTCCTGCTGCACGAGGCCGATCGCGCCTGGGTGATGCGCCCCGATCCGGCGATCCGCTTCTGGTCCGGCGAGGCGCAGGAAGTGCTGCCCGGCCTCACGCTGCACCGGCTTGGCGGGCACTTCGCCGGCGGGACGATCCTGCACCGGGCGGAAGGGCCGGGCGCGATCCTGACCGGCGACATCGCGAGCGTCACGCCCGACCGCAGGCACATTTCCTTCATGTGGTCCTTCCCGAATTGGGTCCCGTTGCCGGCGGCCGAGGTGGCGCGCATCGGCGCGGCGCTCGAGGCGCTGGAGTTCGACGCGATCTACGGCGGCTGGTGGGATCGCGTGATGGCGAGCGGCGGCAAGGCGGCGGCGCGGGACAGCGTCGCGCGCTACATCCGCGCCCTGGCGGGACCGGAGCCGCTCGCACCGTGAATGCCGCGCTGGCGCGACGCTTCGTGGCGCGGCAGGTGGAGCGGTGCGCGCGGTGAGGAGCCGCCCTGGACGGCCGCGAGGGCGGATCACCCCCAGGTGCTGGGCAACTGGCCGGTCGCCGGGTGCCAACGGCATTTCGGCCCCTGGCGAGGGATGAGGGGGCGGAACCTCCGTCGACAACCGGGCTGTCCCGGTGCTTCCCGTGACGTTTCCCGCACGCACGCCGGAGGTCTTCCGGTCTGTGATCCTTGTCACGCCGTGGCATGCCCGCCGCGATGCCGCGCGGCGCGAGCGAAGCACGCGCGTCCCCGACATCGCAGCAGAAATCCGGTGCCCACTTGCAACTGCGAGCGATCCGCGCTGTCGGCGCGGCACGCATCGCGGGTTCATGCCTCGTGCGCCGCCCGATGGACGAGGCGTGGCGCACGTATACACTGTAACCATGAGGCGAGCGCTGGCGGGCGATGTACCTGTGGGGCAAGCTGCGGTGGGTTGGCTCGCCGGGAGGCGGCGGCCCGCGCGGGTGTCCCATGCGTGAGCAGCGCGACGCGCCGCGGCGGCCATCGACGCTGCCGGTCTTCCCGGTCAACATCGCCGTGCCCGACATCCGGCGCTGGATCGCCGGCAATTGCGGCATTTCCGGCGCCTGGTCGTTCGTCGCCAAGGCGGCCGGGCCACATGTGGCGATCACCGCGATCGTGCATGGCAACGAGATCGCCGGCGCGGTCGTGCTCGATCGTCTGCTGCGCGCGGGGCTGCGGCCGGCGCGCGGGCGGCTTTCGCTGGTGTTCGGCAACCTCGACGCCTTCCAACGCTTCGACCCGGCCGATCCCACCGCGACACGCTTCGTCGACGAGGATCTCAATCGCGTCTGGGACCGCGAATTGCTCGAAGGCCCGCAGCGCTCGGCCGAGTTGCGGCGCGCGCGGGAATTGCGGCCGCTGATCGATTCGGTCGACGTTCTGGTCGATCTGCATTCGATGCTCTGGGCGTCCGAGTCGCTGATCCTGACCGGGGAACCGGAAAAGGCCGCACGTTTCGCGCTGTCGATCGGCGTGCCGCGCATGGTGGTCGCCGACAGCGGGCATGTGGGCGGTCGGCGGCTGATCGACTACGCGCGCTTCGCCGCACCCGACACCGAGCCGACGGCGGTGCTGGTGGAGGCGGGCGACCATTGGGAACCGGAGACGGTGGCGCGGATGGAGCAGACCTGCGCCCGGGCGTTGCGCGGGCTCGGTGCCGTCGCCGAGGATGCGCCGCTGGCCATGATCGAGCCCGTCCCGCCGCCGCGCCGTGCGCGCGTGACGCATACCGTCACGGCGGCGACGCGCAGCTTCACCTTCGTGCGCGATTTTCGCGGCGGCGAGGTGATCCGCCGCCGCAACACGCTGATCGCGATGGATGGGGAGGAGGAGATCCGCACCCCGCATGACGACTGCCTGCTGGTGATGCCGACGCCGATGGTGCCGCGCGGGCATACGGCGGTGCGGCTGGCGCGCTTCCTGGACTGAGGCCGGCCCTGTCCCGTGGGCGGCGGCTCCGCCAAGGCGTCCTTCGCAGCAGGCGGCGATGGGTGGGCAGGCGGGCGCCGGACTTCCCAAGCGGGCTCTCAGCCCCAGGCGGCCAGGCATGACGGGGGCTTGCGCCTGCCGGCCCGGCGCGCTTGCGTGGCGCCACTGAATCCAGGGGAACGTCCATGGCCTTCTTGCGACTGATCACCTTCGCCGATGCCGCGGGCAGCCGCGCCGGCGTGCTGCTGGAAGGCGGGCGCGTGCTCGACCTCGGCGCCGCCATGCCGCCCGCGCGCGACATGGTCGCGCTGATCGAGGCCGGGCCCACGCTGCTGACGCAGGTTCGCAGCCTGGCGGCGAACCCGCCAGCCGCGGCCGTGCTGCCGCTCGCCTCCGTCGCGTTGCAGGCGCCGATTCCCCGCCCGCGCCGCAACGTCTTCTGCGTCGGGCGCAACTACATGGATCATGTGGCGGAAGGCGACCGCACGCGCGGCGTCACCCAGTCCGAGGTGCCGAAATACCCGCAGTTCTTCACCAAGGCCGCCGACACCGTGATCGCGCCGGGCACGCCGGTGCCGAGCCATGCGGAGGTGACGCAGTGGCTCGACTACGAGGTCGAGCTCGTCGCCGTCATCGGCAAGGCCGGCGCCGATATCCCGAAGGAGAAGGCGCTCGACCACGTCTTCGGCTGGACCATCGGCAACGACGTCACCGGGCGCGACCTGCAGCGTCGGCACGGGCAGTGGTTCAAGGGCAAGTCGCTCGACCGGTCCTGCCCGATGGGGCCGGTGATCGTGCCGGCGGCGGACCTCGACGCCGCCGACCTCGCGATCGGGCTGAAGATCAACGGCCAGCAGCGCCAGTCGTCCCGCACCAGCAAGATGATCTTCGACGTGAGGGAGATCATCCACCAGCTCTCCGCCGGCTTCACCCTGCTGCCCGGCGACGTGATCATGACCGGCACGCCGGAAGGCGTCGGCTACGCCATGCAGCCGCCGCAGACTCTCAAGACCGGCGACGTGATGGAGCTGACGATCGAAGGCATCGGCACGCTGACCAACGCGATCGGCGACTGACTGCGGTGGTCGAGGTCTGCCTCACCTTCGACAACGGCCCTGAGCCGGAGGTCACGCCCGGCGTGCTGGCGGTGCTCGCGCGCCGCCGCATTCCGGCGATCTTTTTCGTCATCGGCTCCAAGCTGCGCGATCCCGCCGCGCGCGCCTGCGCCGAGCGCGCGCAGGCCGAGGGCCATGCCATCGGCAACCACACGCTGACGCACGGCGAACCGCTCGGCCGCCGCGGCGCGACGGAGGCGGTCGCCGAGATCGCCGAGACCGACCGGCTGATGGGCGCGCTGCACGGGCCGGACCGGCTGTTCCGCCCGAATGGCGGCGGCGGGGCGCTCGGGCCGCACCTGCTGAACCGCGCCGCGGCGGACCACCTGGTCGCGCAGCGCCACACGGTGCTGCTGTGGAACGCCGTGCCCGGCGACTTCCGCGACCCCGATGGCTGGGTCGCCACCGCGCAGGCCATGCTGGACGGCGCGCGCGAGACCGCCGTGCTGGTGCTGCACGACCTGCCGAACGGGGCGATGCGGCATCTCGACCGCTTCCTGGGCGCGGCGGAGCAGGCCGGCGTGCGGTTCGGCGCCGCGCCGCCGGAGATCTGCGTGCCGCTGCGCCGCGGCGTGGCGGGGGCGGATTTCGCGCGCCATGTTGCCGCTTCCTCGACGGCCTGAAGTCACGCCTTCTCAACGGGGCGGCGCGAGGCTCGCGGCATGGTCGCGATCACTTCCGGCATGACGCCAATGTCCACCCCGCTCGCACCCCTCGCGGAGGCGGCGAGGGCCGCGACGCCCGAAGCCGCGGCCGTCGAGGCCCTGGAGGCTGCGGTCGGGAGGCAGGGCAGCGCCTTCTCGGCGCAGGAGCTGGAGCGCCTGATGGCTGTCATGGCGCCGCGCGCCCAATCGGCCGGCGCTGGCGGGGAATACGCCGGAGCCTGTGCGGGCATGGCCGGCGCACTGATGCAGGACATCGCCTCGACGCGTGCCGGCGGCCAGGATGGCGTACTTCTCGTCTTCGACAGCGGCGATGGCTCGGGTGGGATGTTGGCCATGAGCCGGGCGGACCTCGCCGCCGCCCTGGCCTCGGACGATCCCGGTTCGCCCGGCACCGTGACGACCAACGACGGCGTCACCGTCCATTTCCGCGACCTGGTCCGCAGGACCCTCGGCCTGGCTGGGGCGGGGGATGAGGTGGACGCCACGGCGAAGTCGGGCGGCATCGGTATCGCGACGGTCTCGAACAAGGACCGTATCGCCGCCGCCATCGCGCAGATGCTGGCGGCGACGGCGGGGGACGATGCCGACGCCGATACCGATCCCGACGAGGCCGGCGTCCGGGCCGAGCAGGATCGGCAGCCGCCCGCCACCGCCATCGCCGGGCCGTTGACGGACTCCGAGGATGGCGTGCGTGTGAGGATCCTGGGCTTTCCGGCGGACCCATCCGCGGCGTCCGTGGGCGAGGATGGGCGTCTCATCGATCTGCACGTCTGATGCCGGCGGCCGCTATTCACGACCGCCGGTATCGGCCGTTTCGTGCCCTCAGGCGTCGGACACGAACCTCCGCCTTGCTTGGCTGCGCCGGACCGGCGGCGGGCCGCATTCCGGACCGCCGGTCACGTTGCAAGGCTACGTGACCGGGTGCCCGTCGCGGCCTCGGCGCGAGGCAAGAACTCGTGCCGCTGGCATGAAGCCAGCCCGCCTTGGGGGCCGATCTGATGTCGCTGTCCTGGCAGGCGCGCCGTCGGTCGCTGGCGCAGGGCCGATCCTGGAGCCGATCCCGATCAGGTGGAATTGCCGGATCGGGTGAAGATGCTCGCGAGAGCAGGAGCCTAGAGTGGTTGCCGTGGGCCGAGGCGAACGGAAACCGCTCTAGGCGGCCGCGAAGGCCGCCAGGATCGATCGCCCCGCTTCACCCGCCCGTGCCTTCCATGCCTCGGTCGACGCCTTGGACGCATCGCGCAGCGCCACCTGCAGCGCCGCATCGGGTCGATGGATGCCGACCTGGTTCTCGCGCATCACGCGGTGATTGGCTTCGAGCCGGCCGATGATCGCCTGCCATTGCCGGGCCTCGGTTTCCGCACCGGCCTGCAGTACTGCCTCCCGCTGCGCCGGCGCGAGCGCGGCGAGGCGCGCGCCGGAGGCGAAGGCGAGCGAGACCGGCCAGGCGTAGTTCAGCTCGGTGAAGTTCGGCAGCCAGCGCCACAGCCGCCGCCCCGCGCCGCCATCGCCCGAGGACAGCACGGCATCGAGCGTACCGGCTTCGAGCCGCGCATCGACCTCGCCGAAGGAGAGCACCTCGGCGATCGCGCCGGCGGCGCGCAGCACCTCGGTGCCCGTGGCGTCGTAGGTGCGCACGCGCAGGCCGCGCAGATCGGCGGGCGTGCGCACCGGCTGGCGCGTCCACAGGCCCGAGGGCGGCCAGGGCGTCGTCCACAGCAGCGTCGCGCCATGCTTGCCCAGCGCCGCGACGTAGTGCGGCCGCGCCAGGTCGCGCAGCCGCGCCGCATCGGCGTGCGAGGCGGTGAGGAAGGGCAGGGAGGAGAGCAGGAACAGCGGATCGACCGCGTTCAACGCGCCGGCGAAGGCATCCACCGCGGCGAAGCGGCCTTCCGCCAGCGCCGTCAGCGCGGCGGCGGAGCGGTAGCCGCCGGGCCCGTCGGTCGCCGCCGTGACCGGCACGCCGCGCGCGGTGGCGATGGCGGCGAAATGCGTCACCCCTTCGCCGGGGATGGAGGTGGCGGGGTATTCGGTCGCGACCGTCCAGCCCGCCGCCTGGGCGCGGGCGGGCAGGGCGGCGAGGGCAGGAGCGGCGAGCAGCAGGCGGCGCGGGAGGGTCATGGCGGCGGGCTCTCCGATCGGAGCAGGGTGGCGGGAACGCCGGCGACGGTCGCGCCGGCGGGAACGTCGGACAGGACAGCGGCGCCCGCGCCGATGATGGCGCCGGCACCGACGGTGACACCAGGGCGGACCACCGCGCCGGCACCGATCATGGCCCCCGCGCCGATGCGCACGCCGCCGGTCAGCACCGCCCCGGGGGCGATGTGGGCGCCTTCCTCCAGCTCGCAGTCATGTTCGACGAGGGCGCCGGTGTTGACCAGCACCAGCCGGCCGATCCGCGCCTCTGGCCCGATGGTTGCGCGCGCCATCACCACCGCGCCTTCGGCCAGCGCCACGCCATGGCCGAGCAGGGCGGCGGGATGAAGCAGCACGGGCAGGGCGAAGCCTGCTGCCCGGAGCCGCGCAGCGGCGGCGAGGCGCAGCCCGTTGTGGCCGATGGCCGGATGGGCGGCGGCGATGCCTGCCCGCAGCAGTTCCGGCAGGTGCGATTCGTCGCCCAGCACCGGCACGCCGAGCACCGCGGCGACGCGCGGCGCCGCATCCACCACCCCCGCCAGGCGCCAGCCGCCATGCGCGCGCAACAGGTCGACCACAGCCTTGCCATGCCCGCCCGCCCCCAGCACCAGGATCGCGGGGTGTTCCGGCTCCATCATCCCTCTCGTTGGCTGCCCGGGGCAGACTACACGGGCGTGCTTCCGCCATCACCTTGCCGCGGCGGAGCCGCTACACTGGCTCCGCAGCCCTGACGGGAGAGACGAGATGCGTTTGCTTGCCGCCCTTGCCGCGCTGATGGCAATGCTCGCGGGCGCCGCGCCGGCGGCGGCGCAGAACCGCTTCTGGCTGCAGAACAACACCGGGCAGACCATCGTTGCGGCGAATGTCTCGCCTTCCCGCATCACCGAATGGGGGCCGAACATCCTGACGCGCGGGCCGCTGCTGCCCGGCATGCAGGTCTGGGTCGAGCCGGGCTTCTCCGACTGCTACCTCGACATCCGCGTCCGCTTCGCCGACGGGACGGAGGATGGGCATCTCGGCGTCCATGCCTGCACGCTGACGCGCATCGCCTTCGGCAGCGACGTGCCGCAGGCCGCGCCGCCGCCGCCGCGGCCCGTCGAGCACCCCAACCCGTCCTTCACCTTCGTCAACCTGAGCGGCGAACCGATCCGCGAGATCTACGTCTCCCTCACCAGCCAGCGGAACTGGGGGGCGGATCGCCTGGGGCCGCGCCAGATCCTGCCGCCTGGGGCTTCCATGCCGATCACGCTGCCGCGCACCGGCGTCTGCACCGCCGACATCCGCATCGTCTACATGGACGGCCGGGTGATGGAGCAACGGAACATCGAGACCTGCTCCATCCGCAGCTTCGCTTGGCGGTAGCCCCACTCCCCGCACAAGGGCCTGTTGATCGTCCGGGACGAAACGGCTGGCGGTCCAGGTGGCCCGGCCACCTGGCGGGGGTGTCGGGGGCGGCGCCCCCGACCGGAGCGCGAGGCGGAGCCTCGCTTCCCCCGCGGCCGCCGTTCAGCCCTCGCGCAGCGCCCGCGCGCGCCTGGCGGCCGGCCGGTCGAGGCAGGCATCGATCCACGCCACCACCTTGGGGAATCGTGCGAGGTCGTACCCGTTCGCCCGTGCGGCATAGAGCACGCAGGCGAGGTTGAGGTCGGCGATGGTGAAGGCCTCGCCCAGCAGGAAGGGCCGCTTCGCGAGTTCGCCCTCGAGCACCGCGAGGCGGAGGTCGAGCGCCTCCTTGCCGGCCGACGCCTCGGCGGGGACGCGCTCGGCCGGCGGCTTGAGGTAGGTATTGTAGCCCCAGCGCAGGACATGGGCCTCGACCTCGGTCGCGGTCCAGAGCGTCCATTGCAGCACGCGCGATTCGTCGTCGCCCGAGGGCATCAGCGGCGCGCCGGCCTTCTTCGCGATGTGCAGGTTGATCGCCAGGCTCTCGAACAGCACCAGGTCGCCGTCCTCGAGCGCCGGGATCTTGTTGTTCGGGTTGATGGCGAGCGGGCGTTCCAGCTTGAAGCCGGACGCGAAGCCGATCGGGACCACCTCGTAGGGCAGCCCTGCCTCCTCGGCGGCCCAGATGCAGCGGAAGGCGCGGGAGCGGGGGATGCCGTGGATGCGCAGCATGTCTTGGAGAATCCTTGCGGTGTCGGGGTCACCGCTGTAGCGCGGCGCGGGCGGGCGGCCCAGGGGCCGGGCCGCGTGGCGTCACCCGCCTGGCGGCGCATCCCGCGCGAGGCTGCGCCCGAGCGTTTCCACCGCACCGTGGAAGCGGCGCAGCAGCAGCACCCAGATCACCAGCAGCAGCGCGGCCCACGGCACGCCGAAGGCCGCCCAGGCCAGCCCCGCGGCGGCCACCCAGCCGAGGCCGAGCAGCACGCCCGCGCGCAGCACGCCGAGGACGGGATGCGCCCCGCGCGGAGCCTCGGGCCCGCTCACATGCCGCCGATGTAGTTCGGCCCGCCGCCGCCTTCCGGCGTGCACCAGTCGATGTTCTGCGTCGGGTCCTTGATGTCGCAGGTCTTGCAGTGCACGCAGTTCTGGGCGTTGATCACGAGGCGCGGCTGGCCTTCCTCGACGCCCACCGCCTCGTAGACACCGGCGGGGCAGTAGCGGCTCTCGGGGCTGCCGAAGGTGTCGAGGTTCACGCCCTTCCAGCGCGACGGATCCTTCAGCTTCAGGTGCGCCGGCTGGTCCTCCTCATGGTTGGTGTTCGACAGGAACACCGAGGAGAGCCGGTCGAAGGACAGCACGCCATCCGGCTTCGGGTAGTCGATCTTCGGCGCGTCAGACGCCTTCTTCAGCACCGCGTGGTCGTCGTGATGCGCCAGCGTCCAGGGCGACTTGCCGCGGGTGATGTACGTCTCGACCGCGGCGTTGATCATGCCGCCCCAGAAGCCGAACTTGGCGAAGCCGGGGCGGATGTTGCGCACCGCCTGGAGCTCGCTCCACACCCAGGACGCCTTCAGCATCGCCGGATAGGCTTCCAGCACCGGCGCGCGGTCCTCGGCCTTCAGCGCCTCGGCGATCGCCTCGGCCGCGACCATGCCGGACTTCATCGAGGTGTGCGTGCCCTTGATCTTCGGCACGTTCAGGAAGCCCGCCGCGTCGCCGATGATGGCACCGCCCGGGAAGACCAGCTTCGGGATGGACTGGAAGCCGCCCTCGTTCAGCGCGCGCGCACCGTAGGCGATGCGCTTGCCGCCTTCCAGCATCGCCTTGACCGCCGGGTGGTGCTTGAAGCGCTGGAATTCCTCGAAGGGGGAGAGCCAGGGGTTGCTGTAGTCGAGCCCGACCACGAAGCCGACGCTCACCAGGTTCTCGCCCAGCATGTAGAGCCAGGACCCGCCATAGGTGTCCTTCGGCAGCGGCCAGCCGGTGGAATGCCAGATCAGGCCCGGCGTGTGCTTCTCCTTCGGGATCTCCCACAGCTCCTTGATGCCGAGGCCGAAGGTCTGCGGCTGCACGCCCTCGCGGAGGTTGTAGGTCTCGAACAGCTTCTTGGTCAGCGAGCCGCGGCAGCCTTCGGCGAACAGCGTGTAGGTGGCGCGCAGCTCCATGCCCGGCTGGTAGTTGGGGCCTTCCTCGCCGTCCTTCGTGATGCCCATGACGCCGGCGACGACGCCCTTCACCTGACCGTCCTCGATGATGGTCTCGGAGGCGGCGAAGCCCGGATAGATCTCGACGCCCAGCGCCTCGGCCCTGGCGCCGAGCCAGCGGCACACATTGCCCAGGCTGACGATGTAGTTGCCGTGGTTGTTCATCTGCGGCGGCGTCGGCAGCTTGTACGCCTTGGTCGCCGTCAGCAGCATGAAGCGGTCGTCCTTGGCGGGGGTCGCCAGGGCCGGCGGGTCGTCGCGCCAGTCGGGGATCAGCTCGTCCAGCGCGCGGGGTTCGAGCACGGCGCCGGACAGGATGTGCGCGCCGATCTCGCTGCCCTTCTCGACCAGGCATACCGACGTGTCCGGCGAGAGCTGCTTGAGGCGGATCGCGGCGGCGAGGCCGGCCGGGCCGCCCCCCACGATCAGCACGTCGAATTCCATGGCCTCGCGCTCTACGGACATGTCCCCGCTTTCTCCTGCTTCACGGGGTCCATGTAGCGGCAGGGCGGGTTGCGCGGAACCCCGCCCGGGGCCGATATGGCGGGGATGGAGCATGAACGGGCGTCCCTGCTCGCGGCCCTGGCGCTGCAGCTCGACTGGGGGGCGGAGGAGGCGCTGGAAGACGCGCCGCCCGACCGCACGGCGCCGCGCGCCGCCGCGCCGGCCCAGGCCCTGGCGGAGGGCGCCGGCGCGCCGCCGCCCGGCCACGGCCTGCCG
>NZ_JAAEDL010000057.1 GCF_018129005.1 Neoroseomonas eburnea | reverse complement strand
ATGGCAGCAAGGCCGAGGCGAGCTTCAAGAACGGCGTGCTGACCATCCGCCTGCCGCAGACGCCCGAGGCGCAGGCCAAGGTCAAGCGGATCGAGGTGAAGGCGGGCTGAGATACGCTGCGGCGGGGCGCGGCAAGGCACGCGCCCAGCCTGGCGTCCCGCCTCGTGACCAATGGGTCCGGCCACTGCCATGCTCGGCCTCGCTGCGCGCGGACGAGCCGGGGAACATCCATGCCGGACATCGCTGACGGCGCGCGCGCGCAGGCGCCCCTCCGACATAATGCGCGAGCTCCTCGCGCGCCGCGGCGACCGCAACCCGACCCTGCTGGCCGAACGCGCCTTCCACACCAGCTCCGACTTCCACGCTCTGCTCTCCGCCGCGGCCAACAAGATGCTGCTGCCAGTTCAGGACGGTGGCGTCCGATCTCGCGGTGCTCGGCGATGCTCCTCGCTGCGCGACGTACCGCTGTCCGAAGATCCTCAGCTGCGCGTGGGTTGTCCTGGGCGATCCAGGCGACGGCCTCGCGGATGTCGGCGCGCGCTCCCGGCGAGAGTATTGCCGCGCCGATATTGGCTCGGCGACTCAGCGCGACTTCCTCGCCGCCCGGGCGTTGGCGATGACCTCGCCGAGTTCGGCGTCTACCTCATCCGCTGTGAGCCAGCCCTTCTCGTCTGCTTCGCGCTCGGTACGGTCCAGCATTTCGGTGAACGCCGTGCGACGCGCCTCGTGCTGTACAAGGAGCCGCAGCGCCGCCCGCATCACCTCGCTCACGTTGCCATAGCGACCGGAGGCCACGCAGCGTTCCGCGAAGCCTTCAAGTTCCGGCGTTAGGCTGACATTCGGCATTCCGTCATCCTGCCATCGTCATGTCAGACTTTGTCATGCTCCTGGCCTGTTTTAACCCCCGGAGCCCAACCATCATGCTCACCCTCGACCTTCCGGCCGAGCCGTGCTGGCTCGACCTGCCGCGCGGCGTGCGCGTCGAGATCCGGCCTGTGACGACCGCCGTCATGGCCGCCGCACAGGCCGCCGCGACGGGCCATCCCCCAAGTTTCACACGGCTGAAACAGACAGCGTCCGACCTCTTGGCTACCACCTTCCTGGAATGATGGAGGTAGGGCCCCCAGGATGTTGCGTCGCTTTCTGACCCTCGGCTGCGCTGCGCTGCTCAGCGCCATCGGCCTTCCCGCGGTCGCGCAGACCGCCGATTGCCCGCGCGGCGCGCTGGACGCCCGCTACTGCGACCGCGACGGCGACATGGTGGCCGATGCCCCGGCCAATCCGCGCGACCTCGTCGACCCGCCCGTCCTGGTCTTCGCCTACACGCCCGTCGAGGATCCGGCGGTCTATCGTCGGGTCTGGCAGGGCTTCATGGATCACTTGGCGCGGGAGACCGGCAAGCGCGTCCAGTTCTTCGCCGTGCAGTCCAACGCCGCCCAGATCGAGGCGATGCGCGCCGGACGCCTGCATGTTGCCGGCTTCAACACCGGCTCCAACCCGCTCGCCGTGAACTGCGCCGGCTTCGTGCCCTTCGCGATGATGGCCAGCCGCGAAGGCGCCTTCGGCTACGAGATGGAGATCATCGTTCCCGCCTCCTCCGACGCGCAGCGGATCGAGGACCTTCGTGGCAGGACCATCGCCTTCACTGCCGAGACATCCAATTCCGGCTTCAAGGCGCCCTCCGCGCTGCTGCAGCAGCAGTTCAACATGGTTGCCGGGCGCGACTTCCGCCCCGCCTTCTCCGGCCGGCACGACAACAGCATCCTCGGCGTCGCCAATCGCGACTACGACGGTGCGGCGATCGCCAATTCGGTCATGGTGCGCATGATCGCGCGCAATGTCATTCGCGCCGATCAGGTCCGCTCCATCTACCGGAGCCAGACCTTCCCGACGACGGGCTACGGCCTTGCGCACAATCTCCGCCCGGAACTCGCCGAGCGCATCCGCGCCGCCTTCTTCTCCTTCAACTGGGAAGGCTCGGAGCTGCTCGCGGAGTTCGGAAAGAGCGAGCCGCCGCAGCAGCAATTCATCCCGATCACCTACCGGCAGCATTGGGAAGTGGTGCGCCAGATCGACAGCGCGCTGAATGTTTCCTACGCATGCCGTTGAGGCAGGGACCCGCGTGCTGCTGACGATCGACGCGCTCACCAAGCGCTACCCGACCGGCGACCTGGCGCTCGACGCCGTGGATCTCCAGGTGCCGGCCGGGCAGGTGATGGCGCTGATCGGCCCGTCGGGCGCCGGCAAATCCACCTTGATCCGCTGCGTCAACCGCCTGGTGGAACCGACGGCGGGGCGGGTGGCGCTGGACGGCGTTGACCTCACCGCGCTCGGCAGTGGGGCGCTGCGCCGGGCTCGTCGCCGGATGGGCATGATCTTCCAGGAATACGCCCTGGTCGAACGCTTGACGGTGATGGAGAACGTGCTGTCCGGCCGGCTCGGCTACACCGGCTTCTGGGCCAGCTGGTTCCGCCGCTTCCCCCGTCGCGATGTCGAGCAGGCCTTCCGCCTTCTCGACCGTGTCGGCCTCGCCGCGATGGCCGACAAACGCGCCGATGCGCTCTCGGGCGGCCAGCGCCAGCGCGTCGGCATCATCCGCGCGCTGATGCAGGATCCGCAGCTCCTGCTGGTGGACGAGCCGACGGCCAGCCTCGATCCGAAGACCAGCCGGCAGATCATGCGCCTGATCGTCGAACTCTGCGAGGAGCGCGGCCTCGCCGCCATCATCAACATCCACGATGTCGCCCTCGCGCAGCAGTTCGCCCGCCGGATCGTCGGCTTGCGCGGCGGCCGCATCGTCTTCGATGGCCCGGCCGAGGCGCTCGCCGCGCCACAGCTCACCGCCATCTACGGCGAGGAGGATTGGTCCCAGACCATCCGCCGCGCCGAGCCCAATGAGGAAGAGGCCCCCGCCGAGGCCGTGGCGTGAGCGGGACGACCTTCGACGCCGTCGCGGCGGCGCGCGCCTGGCGCCCGCCGCCGCTGATCACTGCCCCGCTGCTGCGCTATGCGATCTACCTCGGCGCGCTGCTCTACGCCGTCCTCGCGCTCGGCAGCGTCGAGGTGAACTGGGCGCGCGCAGCGGAGGGGATCGAGCGCGCCGGCCGCTTCCTCGCCGGCTTCTTTCCGCCCAACTTCCTCAGCAAGCGTGACGACATCGTCGAGGGCCTGCTCGAGAGCGTGACGATGACCGCGGTCTCCACCGCGCTCGGCGTCGCGCTTTCCATCCCGGTCGCGCTCGGTGCATCCCGAAACCTCGCTGCCCTGCCGGTCTACCTGGTCTGCCGCGGCATCATCGCCGTCAGCCGCACCTTCCAGGAAATCATCATCGCCATCGTCTTCGTCGCGATGGTCGGTTTCGGGCCGCTGGCCGGAACGCTGACCCTCGCCTTCGCCACGATCGGGTTCATGGCGAAGCTGCTTGCCGAGGACATCGAGGATATCGAGGCGAATCAGGCGGAAGCCATCCGCGCGTCCGGCGCCTCGTGGTTCCAGCTGCTGGCCTGGGGCGTCCTGCCGCAGGTCAGGCCGCGGCTGATCGGCCTCTCGGCCTATCGGCTCGACATCAATTTCCGCGAGAGCGCGGTGCTCGGCCTGGTCGGCGCCGGCGGCATCGGCGACACGCTGAACACCGCCTTCGACCGCTATGAGTTCGACACCGCGGCGGCGGTGCTGATCGTCATCATCCTGATCGTCCTGGGCTGCGAATACGCGAGCGGCTGGATCCGCCGGAAGGTGCAATAGATGCCGGTGACCCTGCACGCCGACGGAACGCCCGCATGGCGCCGGCGCACGCCCGCCGCCGAGTTCATCGTATGGAGCGGCTGGTTCGCCGCCGTGGCGCTGACGATCGCCTGCTTCCAGTTCATCTCGGACCGCACGATCTGGGCTTTCGTCTGGGATGCGCCGACGCAGGGCGCCGACCTGGTCGGCCGGATGTTCCCGCCGGCCTGGTCCTATGCCTCCGTGCTGTGGAAGCCGCTGTGGGACACGATCAGCATGGCCACGCTCGGCACCGCGCTGGCGGTGGTCTTCGGCGTGCCGCTCGCCTTCCTCGCCGCGCACAACACGACGCCTTCCCGCCTTGTCGTGCGACCGGTCGCGCTGTTCGCGATCGTGGCCAGCCGCTCGATCAACAGCCTGATCTGGGCCCTGATCCTGGTGATCATCCTGGGCCCCGGGATGCTCGCCGGCATCCTGGCGATCGCGCTGCGCAGCGTGGGCTTCATCGCAAAGCTGCTGTACGAGGCGATCGAGGAATCCGACCCGACCCAGATCGAGGCGATCGAGGCCACCGGTGCAAGCCGTGCCCAGGTGCTGGCCTGGGCGATCGTGCCGCAGGTGATGCCCGCCTTCGCCGGCATCACGGTGTTCCGCTGGGACATCAACATCAGGGAAGCGACGGTGCTCGGCCTGGTCGGCGCGGGCGGGATCGGCATGCAGATGCAGGCGAGCATCAACGTTCTCGCCTGGCCGCAGGTGACGACAATCTTCGTGCTGATCCTGGGCACCGTGCTGGTCAGCGAATGGCTGTCGGCACGGGTGCGTCACGCCATCATCTGATCATCCGACGCGATCCCCACTCCCGAGGCGCACCTGCCGCCCGTGCCGGCGGCCTTCGGACCCTCGCTGTTGGGACGGGTCTTGCGGATCGTGCTGTAGGGCGCGGCGATCGCCGGCACCGCTGCGGCCTTCGTCTGGTTCGAGATGACGCCGGCACGCTTCTTTCACGGCCTGGCGGAGCTGTCCCGCGTTGCCGCGTTGGTGCTGCCGCCGAATCCGGGGGACGCTCCGGGGGAATTGCTCTGGGCGCTCGGGGGAACCCTTGCCATGGCCATCGCCGGAACCATGGTGTCCGCGCTGCTGGCGCTGCCCCTCGGGTTCCTTGCGGCGCGCAACCTCATCCCGCTCGCGCCTTTCCGCTTCGGGCTGCGGCGGTTCTTCGACGTGCTGCGCGGCGTTGACCAACTGGTCTGGGCACTGATCTTCGTCCGTGCCGTCGGGCTCGGTCCCCTTGCGGGCGTGCTCTCCATCATCGTGACGGATACCGGCACCCTGGCGAAGCTCTATAGCGAGGCCCTGGAGAACGCCGATCGGCGCCCGGTCGAAGGCGTTCGCGCCGCGGGGGGGGGGCGGCACGCTGCACGCCGCACGCTTTGGCTTGCTGCCGCAGGCCCTGCCGCTGATGCTCGCCAACGCGCCGTATGTCTTTGAGAGCAATGTGCGCTCCTCGACCATCCGGGGCATCGTGGGTGCCGGCGGGATCGGCTTCCAGCTTTCGGATCGCATTCGCGCCCTGCGATGGGATGAGTCGAGCTTCATCATCCTGATGATCCTCGTCACCGTGGCCCTGATCGATGCCGGGTCTGCTGTGCTGCGACGCCGGCTGGCCGGCGCTTGAGCGACTGTCATGCGACTGTCATCAAATCGTTATCCCTGATTCCTTCTGTGATTCTAGAAGAACGGCGCCGGACGCTTCCGGTCCCAACCTTCCGCGGAGAAACACACGGTGAAGAAACGGACCCTCCTGATCGGTGGTGGCGCTGCGCTCGGCGTGGCCCTCGCCGGCTTCCGCTCGCGTGCGCTGGCCCAGGCCGTGCAGGTGGACCCTGAGCTTCCGGTCTATGCGCCGGTCGCCGGCATTTCCGGCACGCTGAAGTCCATCGGCTCCGACACGCTCAACAACCTCATGACGCTGTGGGCAGAAGGCTTCCAGGCCGCCTACCCCAACGTCCGCATCGAGATCGAGGGCAAGGGCAGCTCCACCGCCCCGCCGGCGCTGATCGCCGGCACGGCGCAGTTCGGGCCGATGAGCCGCCCGATGAACCAGCGCGAGATCGATGCCTTCCAGCAGCGCTTCGGCTATCCGCCCTCGGCGATCCGCGGCGCGGTCGATGCGCTGGCGGTCTATGTCCACAAGGACAACCCCATCCGTTCCATGACGATGCAGCAGGTCGACGCGGTCTTCTCCAAGACCCGGCGCGGCGGCCATCCGACGGCCATCAACACCTGGGGCCAGCTCGGCCTGACCGGCGAATGGGCGAACCGGCCGATCAGCCTCTACGGCCGCAACTCCGCCTCGGGCACCTATGGCTACTTCAAGGAAGTCGCGCTCTTCAACGGCGACTACCGGGACGAGGTGAAGGAACAGCCCGGATCCTCGACCGTCGTGCAGGGCGTCGCTTCCGACATCGCCGGCATCGGCTATTCCGGCATCGGCTACAAGACCGCCGATGTCCGCAGCGTACCCCTCGCCGCGCGTCCGGGCGCCGAAGCCTTCGATGCGACGGCGGAGAACGCGTATGCCGGCGACTATCCGATCAGCCGCTTCCTCTACATTTACGTCAACGTGAATCCGACGCAGCCGCTCGACCCGCTGCGCCGCGAGTTCATCCGCTACGTCTATTCCCGCCAGGGCCAGGAAGCGACGATCCGCGACGGGTATTTCCCGGTGCCGAACGCGATCGCGACCGAAGACCTCCGCAGCAAGCGGATCATCTGACGGCGACCCGGCCGGGTGGGCACCGAGCCCGCCCGGCCGATGCCCAGCATCGCAGCGAGGGAACGCCAAGTATGTCCCCGACCGTCGCACCGCCGCAGCGGCAGCGCCAGAATCGCGTCACCCGGCGTTCCGTGCTGGTCGCGGACCGGCTCGCCAACTGGACCATCACGGTCGGCGGCGTGCTGGTCATCTTCGCCGTCGCGGCGATCATGCTGTTCCTGCTTCAGGTGGTGGTTCCGCTGTTCACCGGCGGCCGCGTCGAGTCCCTTCGCGAGTACCGCGTCGAGGGCCTGCCCGCCGACGTCGCGATGGCGAACGCGGACGAGTATCGCACCATCGGCCTGGCACTGGGACGCGACGGCAGCATCTCGACCTGGCACCTGCAGACCGGCACCGCCCTCGACGCGCCGGATTTCGATTTCGGCGGCGTGCGCGCGACCGCCTTCGCCCGCACCATCGACCGCAGCAACCTGGCCTTCGGCTTCGCGGACGGCACGGTCCGCTTCGGCGCGATCACCCTGCCGGCGCAGGTGATCGCCGGCGATGCACGCCCCGCCGGGCTTCGGCAGTTGAATGATCGCGACGCCACCGACGGCCGGGAAGTCTTCAGTGCCATCCCCGGCGGCCAGCTTCGCCGCATTTCTGCCGTGACGCGGCTCGACCCGCCTCAGCGCGTCGCACCGCCTGGCACTGCGATCATCGCCATGGATTATCGCCGCGGCGGCACCGCGGAGCGCCCCACCATCTCCTTCGTGACCGCCGATGCCGCGGGCGTGCTCCGCCTGTCGCGCGCCGAGAGCCGCATGAACATCATGACGCGCCAGATGCGGACCACCCTCGCCTCGGCCGAGTTGCCGCCCCTGCCGAGCGGCATCGAGATCAAGACCCTGCTGCTGACGGACCAGGCCGACATGGTGATCGTCGGCACCGCCGATGGCGAGGTCTTCCGCTACGACGCGCGCGACTTCAACGCGCCGCGACTGGCCGAACATGTTCGCGTGCTGCCGGAGGGCGAGCGCCTGACCGGCCTGTACTTCCTGATCGGCGAGCAATCCCTCGTCGCCGCAGGGGATCGCGGCAGCGTGGATGTGCTCTTCCGCCTTGGCGGCGGCACGGCGCCCGACGGGCTGCGACTGGTCCGCGCCCACGTCCTTCCGCGCCAGCCGGCGGCGACGGAGGCCCTCGCGGCGAGCCAGCGCGGCAAGATGTTCATCACCGCCGACACCGGCGGCGCCGTCTGGCTCCGCCATTCCACCAGCGGCCAGGTGCTGCTGCGGCTCGACAAGCCCGGCGGCGCGGAGCGCTACGCCGCGGTCGCGCTGACGCCGCGCGACGATGCCATCCTCGCGATCGCCGCCGATGGCCGCGTGGCGATGTGGAACATCGCCGTCCCGCATCCCGAGACCACCTTCGCGACCATCTTCGGGCGGGTCTGGTACGAGGGCTACGACGCGCCGAGCTGGACCTGGCAATCCTCGGCCGGAACCGACCAGTTCGAGCCGAAGCTCTCCCTCGTCCCGCTGATCTTCGGCACCGTCAAGGCGACCGTCTACGCGCTGCTCTTCGCGGTGCCGGTGGCGCTGCTCGCCGCCATCTACACCAGCGAGTTCCTGCACCGCCGCGTCCGCGCCGTGGTCAAGCCGGCGATGGAGATGATGGCGAGCCTGCCCTCCGTCGTCCTCGGCTTCGTCGCCGCGCTGATCCTGGCGCCGCTGGTCGAGGAGATCGTGCCGGCGGTGCTCTTCGCCCTGATCTTCCTGCCGCTCGCCTTCATCGCCGCGGCCCATCTCTGGCAGCTGCTGCCGCGCGCGGTGATGCTGCGCCATGCCGGGCTCTCGAAGCTCGGCCTGATCTTCGTCTGCCTCGCCGCCGCGACCTGGGCGGCGGGGCTGCTCGGCCGGCCCTTCGAGGCGCTGGTGTTCGGCGGCGACGTGAAGGCCTGGCTCAACGGCGACATCCCGGGCGCCGTCGGCTTCACCGCCTTCCTGCTGTTGCCGGTCTCGGCCCTCCTCATCGTCGTGACCGCCGCGGGACCGGCCGGCGACGCGCTGGATCGGCTGACGGGCACGGGCAGCCGCCTGCGCGTCGCGATCGGCGCGCTGGCGCGCTGGCTGCTGCTGTCCGGCGCCGCGCTGGCGCTGGCGGTCGCGCTCGCCTCGCTGCTCACCGCGATCGGCTTCGATCCGCGCGGCGGGCTGGTCGGCACCTATGTCCAGCGCAACACGCTGATCGTCGGCTTCGCCATGGGCTTCGCGGTCATCCCCATCATCTACACGATCTCCGAGGATGCGCTGAATTCCGTGCCGGAGCATCTGCGCAGCGCGAGCCTCGCCTGCGGCGCCACCGCCTGGCAGACCGCCACGCGCATCATCCTGCCGACGGCGGCCTCGGGCGTCTTCGCCGCCGTCATGATCGGCATGGGCCGCGCCGTCGGCGAGACGATGATCGTGGTGATGGCGGCCGGCAACACGCCGATCATCGACTGGAACATCTTCAACGGGCTGCGCGCGCTGTCGGCGAACATCGCCGTGGAGCTGCCGGAGGCGGTGCGCGACGGCACGCTGTTCCGGATGCTGTTCCTGGCGGCGCTCACGCTCTTCGCCATGACCTTCGTCGTCAACACGCTCGCCGAGGTGATCCGGCTGCGCTTCCGCCGCCGCGCGGCCGCGCTCTGACCCGGGGCAGGAGGATGAACGACGTGGACGCACCGACCCGCGCGCAGACCGAGGCCGGGATCCCGGCGCAGGGCGCGCGGCAGCGCCGTCCGGACGCCATCCGGCCGGACGATCTCCGCGCCGAGGGCGAGCCCTGGACCTGGCTGCTCGGCGGCGCGCTCGCGCTCGGCATCGTCATGGTGCTCGGCCTGCTCCTGCTCGTCGCCTGGAACGGCGCCACCACCTTCTGGCCGCGGCCGATCGAGGTGGTGACGCTGACCGATGGATCGCGCATCGCCGGCGAGCCGGTCCGCAGCCAGGCCTTCCGGCCCGGGCCGCAGATCATCGCGGAGCTGCCGCCCGGGATCCGCGCGCGCATCGCCGCGGATGGCGGCATCGCCGACCGCACCCTGTACCGCACCGGCAACTACGACCTCTACGGCGACGATTTCCGCTGGGTGCCGGATTTCCAGCGCAGCGCCGCGGAGCGGCCGGGCGACATGGTGCTGATCGAGCGGCTCGAATGGGGCGTCTTCGTCGGCCGCATCGTCGGCTTCACCCATGATGGCGAGCGCACGACGACCGGCGACCCCCGCAACCCGGCCCTGGAGGCGGCGTACCGGGCCGCCCGGGCGCGCTGGGCCGAGATCCGCCGCATCGAGCGCGGCGAGATCGGCACGGTGAACCACCACCTGGAAGCCGAGCGGCTGCGGCTGCGCCGGGTCCTGCTGGGCGATCACCCGCCGGCGGAGCGCGAGGCGGCCGAGCGCCGCTTCGCCGCCGAGGAGCCGCGCCTGACGGCCGCATACCAGCGTCTCGCGGCCGCGGCGCAGCGCCTGCGCGCGGAGAATGCGCGCGACACCATCATCCTGCAGGAGATCGGCGGCCGCGAGGTCACGCTGCCGCTCTCGGCCGTGGTGCGCCTGGTGCGCGCCAACGACATGACGCTCACCGAGAAGATCGGGGTCTACCTCTCGCGCTGGTGGGAGTTCCTGAGCGAGGAGCCGCGCGAGGCCAATACCGAGGGCGGCATCCTGCCGGCCATCTTCGGCACCGCCGCGATGACGCTGCTGCTCGTCATCGCCGTCGCCCCCTTCGGCGTGGTGACGGCGCTCTACCTGCGCGAATATGCGCGGCAGGGGCGCATCACCGCCTTCGTGCGGATCAGCGTGAACAACCTCGCCGGCGTCCCCTCCATCGTCTATGGCGTCTTCGGGCTGGGCTTCTTCGCCTACATCGTCGGCGCCTCGATCGACCGGCTCTTCTTCCCGGAGAAGCTGCCGAGCCCGACCTTCGGCACCGGCGGCCTGCTCTGGGCTTCGCTGACGCTCGCGCTGCTCACCGTGCCGGTGGTGATCGTCGCCACCGAGGAGGCGCTGGCCGCGGTGCCGCGCAGCATGCGCGAGGGCAGCCTGGCCTGCGGCGCTTCCAAATGGCAGACGATCCGCAACATCGTCCTGCCGCGGGCCATGCCCGGCATCATGACCGGCCTGATCCTCGCCATGGCGCGCGGCGCCGGCGAGGTGGCGCCGCTGATGCTGGTGGGCGTCGTGAAGCTCGCGCCGGAACTGCCGATCGACGGCTTCTTCCCCTTCGTGCACCTCGAGCGAAGCTTCATGCATCTCGGCTTCCACATCTACGACGTCGGGTTCCAGTCGCGGAATTCCGAAGCCGGCAAGCCGATGGTGTTCGTGACGACGTTGCTGCTGCTCGCCCTGATCTTCCTGATGAACATCGGCGCCATCCTGGTCCGCAACCGCCTGAAGCGGCGGTTCCAGGGCAGCCAGTTCTGACCGCCGGAAGGAGCCGTTCCCATGTCCGCGACGACGATCATCGAGCGCCCCGCCGAAGGGGCCACGGTCTATCACCCGAAGACCTCCGAGGCCGCGCCCGCGGTTTCCGTCCGGGGCTTCAGCCTCTGGTATGGCGCCAAGCAGGCGCTGTTCGACAACACCATCGACATCCAGTCCGGGATGGTGACGGCGCTGATCGGGCCCTCAGGCTGCGGCAAGTCCACGCTGCTGCGCAGCCTGAACAGGATGAACGACCTGATCGACGGCATCCGCATGACCGGGTCGATCTCCCTCATGGGAGACGACATCTACGCGCCGGCGGCGGATGTCATCGCGCTGCGCAAGCGCATGGGCATGGTGTTCCAGAAGCCGAACCCCTTTCCGATGTCCATCTTCGAGAACGTCGCCTATCCGCTGCGCGTGGATGGCGTGCGTGACAGGCGCATCGTGCAGGAGACGGTCGAACGGAGCCTTCGCGGCGCGGCGCTGTGGGAGGAAGCGAAGGATCGGCTGAACGAATCCGCGCTCGGCCTCTCCGGCGGCCAGCAGCAGCGTCTGTGCATCGCCCGCGCGATCGCCGGTGACCCGGAAGTCCTTCTGATGGACGAACCGTGCTCCGCGCTCGATCCCATCGCGACCGCCAAGATCGAGGAGCTGATCGACAACCTGCGCGGCCAGTACACCATCATCATCGTCACGCACAGCATGAGCCAGGCCGGCCGCGTCTCCGACAACACTGCCTTCATGTATCTCGGCCGGATCATCGAATACGGCGAAACCTCGACCGTCTTCACGCAGCCCCGCGTCCAGCGGACGCAGGAATACGTGACCGGCCGCTTCGGATAGATCGCAGGAGGCGAGGGTGACAGATCGCGTTCCCCACACCGTTCACCGCTTCGACGACGAGTTGGATGCCCTGCGCGCGCTTGTCCGTCGCATGGGGGTGATCGCGGAAGAACAGGTCAGCGATGCGACGCGCGCCCTGTTCGGGCGCGATGCCGCGCTCGCGAATCGGGTTCTCGCGCGCGAGCCGGAGCTCGACGCGCTCGAGCGGCAGATCGAGGCACAGGTGATACGCCTGCTCGCGCTGCGCCATCCGATGGCTGCCGACCTCCGGCTTGCGATCGCCGGCCTCAAGATCAGCCACAACCTGGAACGCGTCGGCGACTATGCCGCCAATGCGGCGAAGCGCGCGATCGTGCTGTCCGGCCTGCCCATGGTCGGCAGCCTCAACGGCTTCGAGCGCCTGGCGCAGATGGTCACGGACAATCTGCGCTCGGCGGTCGGCGCCTTCGCCGGCGATGACATCGCGACGGCGGACAGGGTCTGGGCGGCCGACGCTCCGGTGGACGACGTCTATACCGGCATCTTCCGTGAACTGCTGACGCACATGATCGAGGATCCGCGCAACATCACCGCGGCCACGCACCTGCTGTTCATCGCGAAGAACCTGGAGCGCGTCGGCGACCACGCCACCAACATCGCGGAGACGGTCCACTTCGCCGTGCGGGGCGACCAGCTGCCATCCGACCGCCCGAAGGCGGACAGCTCGGCCACCACGGTCGTCGAACCCGGAGACGAGTGAGAGGAGGCAAGCATGGCAACGGCCTGTGTCGCGTATGAGCGCCCGACAATCCTTGTCGTCGAGGACGAGGCGCCGCTGCTGACGTTGCTACGCTACAACCTCGAGAAAGCGGGGTTCCGGGTCGACGAGGCGACCGACGGACAGGAGGCGCTCGACCTTATCGCCGAGGCACAGCCCGATCTCGTGGTGCTTGATTGGATGCTGCCGGCGCTCTCCGGCGTCGAGGTTTGCCGGCAGCTTCGACGGAAGCCCGCGACGCGCAACCTGCCGGTGATCATGCTGACGGCGAGGACCGAGGATCACGACGCCGTTCGCGCCCTGGATCAGGGCGCCGACGACTACATCGCGAAGCCGTGCAGCATGGAGACGCTGCTGGCGCGCGTACGTGCCCTGCTGCGCCGCACGGGTGCGGGGCCTGCCAAGGGCGTTCTGAGCTATCTCGATCTGACGCTCGACCAGGACGCACATCGCGTGACCCGTGGCGGCCGCACGATTCATCTCGGCCCGACGGAATACCGGCTGCTCGCATTCCTCCTGTCGCATCCAGGGCGGGTGTTCGCGCGCGAGCGAATCCTCGACGCTGTCTGGGGCCGCGACATCCATGTCGAACCGCGGACGGTCGACGTGCACATCCGCCGGCTGCGCAAGGCCATCAACGGTCCACGCGAGCCGGACATGATCCGCACCGTCCGTTCGGCAGGCTACGCGCTCGATGCCAATGAGCCCGGAGAGCGCGGCGACGATCTCGGTGCGGCCGCAGCATGAATCCCGCAGGGAGGGAATGACGATGGTTATCTCGGAATCGCGGTTTCTCACGGCGCTTCTTCTGTTGCTCGCAACCGCGCTGACGGTGCGGCCGGAACCGGCCGCTGCGCAGCGGCGCGACGCGGTCCTTGCGACCGGGAGTTCCACGGTGGCGCCGTTCACGAATGCGGTCGCCGATCGGCTGGCAGAAGGCGGCGCTCGCCGCGCGGAGGTACGAAGCGTCGGGACGGTTCATGGCTTCAACGAGTTCTGCCAGGGCACCAGCCTGCGCTTTGCCGATATCCAGGATGCGTCGCGGCGGATGAACTTCACCGAATTCGGGCTCTGCGCCAGCCGCGGCGTGCATGAGATCATGGAACTGATGATCGGCTTCGACGGCATCGTGGTCGCGCACCGGCATGGCCTGCCCTCGCCGAACTTCACGCGCGCCCAGCTCTGGCTCGGCAGCGCGAAGGAGATTCCGCGCGACGGGCGACTGGTGCCCAACCCGCATCGCAGCTGGCGGGACGTGTCGCAGCAACTGCCGGACTGGCCGATCCGCGTGATCGGCCCGCCTCCCACCTCCGGCACGCGGGACAGCTTCACCGATCTGGTGATGCTGGCCGGCTGCCAGGCGCTGCCCGAGGTCCGGGCGATCCGCGACACGGCCCAGCGGCGCCGCGTCTGCACGACGGTTCGCGAAGATGGCGGATGGGTGGATGGCGGGGAGGATGACGAGGTGATCGTCGGCCAGGTGGTCGACGGCGCGATCGGCACGCTCGGCATTTTCGGCTTCAGCTTCCTGGAGCGCAACCTGGCCCGGATTGACGGCGCGACCATCGACGGCATCGACGACACGCGCGAGAACATCGCGTCCGGCCGCTATCCGATCGCGCGGCCGCTCTACATCTACGTGAAACGGCCGAATCTCGACCTCGTTCCCGGCCTGCGCGCCTTCGTGCAGGAATATGTCTCGGAGGCGGCCATGGGCCCCGAGGGATATCTGATCCGACGCGGCCTGGTGGGGCTCGACGATGCGAGCCGCGCGCGCCTGCGCCAGGCCGTCGCGGACGGCGCGATCATGCTGCGCCGCCCGGGGGAGTAGCATCGGACCGGACGTCCGCGACTCCTGATCGGCCGGCGATGACGCGATGCACTTTTAGGCTTGATGCATCGATGGGCAAGGTATAAGAAGCAGGCATGGTCGCAGCCCGCCCCTTGCCCTCGCCGCGCGTTGACTACGCTGCCCGCGACTATTGGGCGGGTACGATCAAGATGGGTCTGTCCAAGTTCTTCATCCTGCGCGTCCTCCATGACGGGCCGATGCATGGCTACGACGTGGCGCGCGCGGTGGAGCGCACGACGGGCGGATGCTGTTCGCCGACCGAGGGGACGATCTACCCCGTGCTGCGCGAATTCGAGGCCGGCGGTTTCGTGACGGCCGCCGAGGAGGTGGTGCAGGGGCGCCAGCGCCGCGTCTATGCGCTGACCGATGCCGGCCGCGCCGCCTTCCGGGTTGCCCTCGAGGCCTGGATGGAGGCGACGGCAGCGCTGCAGGACACCGGCCGTGCCTTCGCCGCCGCCGATCGCGCCCGCGCTCGCGCCGCTCGCGAGGAGTGCTGCGAATGAGCCCGCAAGCCGCTGATTCAGGCGTGCATACATCGATGATCGATGCATCAAGGAGCATAGCAATGCCCGCTGACACTCTCCCGATCGTCATCGTGGGCGGCGGCCCGGTCGGCCTTGCCGCCGCCGCGCAGCTCGTCGCGCGTGGCCTCGACCCCCTGATCCTCGAAGCAGGGCCGGGCGTCGGCCACGCGGTGCGCCAATGGGGCCACGTCCGCATGTTCTCGCCCTGGGCGTTCAACACGGATGCGGCGGCACGCAGCCTGCTCGCCGGCCAGGGGTGGATCGCCCCCGATCCGGACGAATACCCGACGGGCGCGGAGCTGGTGGAGCGCTACCTCGAACCGCTCGCCGCGACGCCCGCGTTGCGCAGCCGGTTGCGGACCAGCGCGCGGGTGACGGGTATCGCCCGCCGCGACCTTGGCCGCCTGCATGATGGCGCCGCGCGCGATGCGACGCCCCTCATCGTCCATGTCGAGACCACGTCCGGCACCGAGGCGATCGAGGCTGCCGCGGTGATCGACTGCTCCGGCACCTGGCATGCGCCGAATCCTGCCGGCAGCCACGGGATGCCGGCGCCGGGGGAGGCTGCCTGCGCAGACCGCATTGCCTACGGCATCCCCGATGTCCTCGGCGCGCAGCGCGCGGCTTACGCCGGCCGGACGACGCTGGTCGTCGGTGCCGGCCACTCTGCCATGAACGCCGTGCTGGACCTCGTCAGCCTCGCCAGGGAGGCGCCAGGCACGCGGATCCTCTGGGCCTTCCGCCGGCCGCTCGGCGCGGTGAATTTCGGTGGCGGCGAGCGCGATGCGCTGGCGGCGCGCGGCGACCTCGGTGCCCGCGCCCAGGCGCTGGTCGAGGCCGGCGCCATCACCGCCCTCGCGCCCTTCCTGATCGACCGCATCAGTGAGGCCGGTAGCGCCCTGGCCATCACCGGCCGGCAGGATTCGTGCAGCATCACCGTGCAGGCCGACCGCCTGATCGTCGCCACCGGCTTCCGGCCCGATCTTTCCTTCCTGCGCGAGGTCCGGCTCGGCCTGGATCCGGCGGTGGAGGCAACGCCGGCGCTGGCGCCGTTGATCGATCCCAACAAGCATTCCTGCGGCACGGTGCGGCCGCATGGCGAGGCGGAGCTGCGCCACCCCGAGGCCGGCTTCTGGATCGCCGGCATGAAGAGCTATGGCCGCGCGCCGACCTTCCTGCTCGCCACCGGCCATGAGCAGGCGCGCTCCATCGCCGCCTTCCTCGCCGGCGACATGGAGGCCGCCCGCCGGGTCGAACTGGTGCTGCCGGAAACCGGCGTGTGCTCGACGGACCGTCCTGCGGCCGGCGCTGCCGCGTGCTGCACGCCGGCGACGCCGCAGGGCGCGTGCTGCCCGCCCAAGCCGGCCTTGCCGGTGGCGGCGCCCTGCTGCGGTACGGCTGTTGCCGGCACGCCGGCCTGATCGCATGAGCGCCCCGCAACCCGCAGCCGCGAATCTGCCGGCACGCCGGATCATCGTCGCGCTCGGCATCGGCCAGACGCTCGGCTATGCCTCGACCTACTACCTGCCGGCGATCCTCGCAGGACCGATGGCGCAGGATATGGGCCTGCCGCTCTGGGCCATCTTCGCGGGGCTCTCGGGCGCGCTGGTGATCGCCAGTATCCTGGCGCCGATCGTCGGGCGCATCGTGGACGCACATGGCGGTCGGCGGGTGCTGCTCGCCTCCTCCCTGCTGTTCGCCGCGGGGCTGATGCTGCTGTCGCGGGCCGATGGCGTCGGCGGCCTGGCCGCGGGCTGGACGGTGATCGGCATCGGCATGGCCTGCGGCCTCTATGACGTCGCCTTCTCCACCCTGGCCGGGCTGTTCGGGCGCGGCGCGCGCGGGCCGATCACCGGCATCACGCTGATCGCCGGCTTCGCCAGCACGATCGGCTGGCCGTTCACGGCCTGGATCGCGGAAGCCTTCGGCTGGCGGGAGGCCTGCCAGGCCTGGGCGGCGCTGCATCTGCTGGTCGGTTTCGCGCTGTATGCCGGCCTGCCCGGGCGAGCCAATGCCGCCGCGCCGGACGCGAGCAGCCCGACCGATGGCGGCGGCCCGCGTCGCGCCATGGCCATGCTGGCCTTCGTCTTCGCCGCGCAAGGGGTGGTGAATTCCGGCATCGGTACGCATCTGCCTGGCCTGCTGATGGCGGCCGGTGCGACCCCGGCGGCGGCCATTGCGGCGGCGGCCCTGCTTGGGCCGGCGCAGGTCGCTGCCCGCCTCGCCGAGTTCGGCCTGATGCGGCGCATGCATCCGCTCGTCTCCGCGCGCGTCGCCACCATGGCCCATCCGGCGGGGGTGGCGGCATTGCTGGTCGGCGGACCCGCCGCGGCACCGCTCTTCGCGGCGCTGCATGGCGGCGGCTCCGGGCTGCTGTCCATCAGCCGGGGCGCGCTGCCCCTCGCGCTGTTCGGGCCTGCCGGATATGGCCGCCGACAGGGGCTGATCGTCGCGCCGGCCAACGCCGCGGTCGCCGCGGCCCCGCTCGTCATCGGCCTCGGCCTGGAGGCGGGCGGCCCTTCGGCGGTCCTGGTGCTGACGACGATCCTCGCCGGCCTCGCCACGGTGAGCCTGCTGGCGCTGCGCCCGGCCGTCGCTCCCGCCGGACCCGCCATCGCCACGCCGAAGGCCTGACGGATTTGGCGGTGATCCCGAACGGTCACGTGACTTCGGCCAGCCACACCGGGAATACGACGACACCGCGACGGGGGAGGCCGATGGGCGCGATCACGATCTACCACAACCCGGCCTGCGCCACCTCGCGCAACGTCCTCGCGCTGATCCGCAACAGCGGCGTGGAACCGGACATCATCGAGTATCTGAAGACGCCGCCCAGCCGCGAGGAGCTCATCGGCCTGATCCGGCGCGCCGGCTTGCCGGTGCGCGCCGTGCTGCGGCAGAAGGGTACGCCTTTTGACGAGCTCGGGCTTGCCGACGCCGGCCTGGGCGACGAGGCGCTGCTGGATGCCATGATGGCCCACCCGATCCTGATCAACCGCCCCTTGGTGGTCACGCCGCTCGGCGTCCGCCTGTGTCGTCCTTCGCAGACCGTGCTCGACATCCTGCCCGATCCTCAGCAGGGCGCCTTCGCGAAGGAGGATGGTGAACGTGTGGTGGACGACGCCGGCAAGCGCCTGATCTGAATGACCAGCATACGCCAACAGCAAGCACGAGACCCGGCATGAGCCAGCAGGCAGCAGCGCGCGACCGCCTTTCCTTCCTGGATCGGTTCCTCACCCTCTGGATCTTCGTCGCGATGGCGGCGGGCGTGGCGCTCGGCTCGCTGATCCCGGGATTGCCCGCCGCGCTCGACGCCCTGTCGGTCGGCGGCACGAACATCCCGATCGCAATCGGCCTCGTCCTCATGATGTACCCGCCGCTGGCGCGGGTGCGCTACGAAGCCCTGCCGCAGGTCTTCGCGGACCGCCGCGTGCTGCTGCTCTCGCTGGTGCAGAACTGGCTGATCGGGCCGGTTCTGATGTTCGCGCTCGCCGTGATCTTCCTGCACGACCGGCCCGAATACATGACCGGCCTGATCCTGATCGGCCTCGCCCGCTGCATCGCCATGGTGCTGGTCTGGAACCAGCTCGCGCGCGGCGACGGCCAGTACGTGGCCGGGCTGGTCGCCTTCAACAGCCTTTTCCAGCTGGCCTTCTTCGGCCTTTATGCATGGTTCTTCCTGTCCGTCCTGCCGCCGCTGCTGGGGCTGGAAGGCCGCGTCGTGGAGGTCGCCTTCGGCACCATCGCGGCCGCCGTGCTGCTCTACCTCGGCGTGCCCTTCGCCGCCGGCTTCCTCACCCGGCGCATCCTCGTCGCGCGGCGGGGCGAGGACTGGTACGGGCGCGCCTTCCTGCCGCGCATCGCGCCCATCACGCTCGCGGCGCTGCTCTTCACCATCGTCGCCATGTTCGCGCTGAAGGGCGGCGAGGTACTGCGCCTGCCGCTCGATGCGCTGCGCATCGCGCTGCCGCTGGCGATCTACTTCGTGGTGATGTTCATCGTCTCGTTCTGGATGGGGCGGCTCATCGAGGCCGATTATCCGCGCACCACCGCCATCGCCTTCACCGCGGCCTCGAACAATTTCGAACTGGCGATCGCCGTCGCCATCGCCGCGTTCGGCCTCGCCTCGCCCGTTGCCTTCGCGACGGTGATCGGGCCGCTGGTCGAGGTGCCGGTGCTGATCCTGCTGGTCGGCGTGGCACTCCGGCTGGGCCGCCGCTGGTTCGCCGCCACCGCGCCGGCGTGAGAGCCCGCTTGGAAAGCGCGCCTTGCGGCGCGTTTTCGGGCCGGCGCCGGACTTTCCAAACGGTCTCTGAAGCCTCGGCAATGCAGCCGTTGCCGGCGTAGGTTCGGGGCTCCTGGGCCGGGCACCGTCCGAGGCCTGGTTACGGCCGTCACGTAATATTCACCCGGCGCACAGTCTTTTTGATTATGCTGGAAGCATGGATG
>NZ_JAAEDL010000056.1 GCF_018129005.1 Neoroseomonas eburnea | reverse complement strand
CACCGGCTCACGCGGCAGCCGCCGCGCCGGCAGGGGCGGCGCCGCCGTGCCGGCGGCGGCCACCGCGGCGATCGGATCGTGCCGCAGCAGGGCCAGCGCGACGGCCGCCAGCAGCACGGCCATCGGCCCGGCCAGGGCAAGCAGCGCCAGCAGCAGCGGTCGATTGGGCAGGGAGGGCCGCGCCTCGACCCTCGGCGCCGAGACGAGGCGCGCGGCCACCGCCTCATCCGCCGCCACCACCAGCCCGGCGCGCTGCTGCTGCGCCAGCAGCTCGTAGAGGCTGTTGCGCAGGAACAGGTCGCTCTCGCGTGCCAGCCGCCGCTCCAGCGCGGCGACGCGGCGCGCCGCCTGTTCGGCGAGGTCGGCGCGCACCTTGGCCTCGGCGAAGGCATGCAGGCGACGGAGCATGCCGAGCGCCAGCGCCGGATCGGCATGGGCGAGTTCGAGCGTCCAGGTGACGGAGGCAAGGCTCTGCGTCACCGCGAGGTTGCGCTCCAGCCAATCGAGCACGTCGTCGGCGTCCGCCGCGCGGTCGGCGCCGAGGATACCGCGCAGCGCGCCGCCCGCTCCCGCCGCGCGGGTTTCGGTCAGCGACGCCGCCAGCGTCGTCTCGCGCGCCAGCATGGCCGCGGCCTCCGGCGAGCGCAGCGCGCCGAGATAGATCGCGAAGTTGCCGGTCGGCCGGGTGTCCAGCAGCCCGCCCGGCGCGAAGGGAGAGGGCGAGAGCAGCGAGGAGACGGCGAAGGAGGTGGTCTCCGCCGGCGCCACCACCGCCTGCGCGACATGCGCCCTCGGCGCCAGCAGGACCAGCGCCGCGCCACCCGCCCAGATCGCCGCCACCGTCACGGCGATCCGCCGCCGCCAGCCCCACAGCACGCGCAGCAGGAGCGGCAGCGGCATCAGCGCAGTTCCACCACCGTGACCAGGCGGGAGGCCGGCGCCGCCACCACGCATTCCAGCACCGGCGCCGGCGCCACCACGCCATAGGCGGGGCTTTCCCAGCCCTGCGCCAGGCGGATGCGGCAGGGCGCATCGGCCGACACGGCAACGCGCAGGCCGGCGCTCTCGGCGCCGTCCTGCGCGACACGCCACGCCCCCGGTGCGAGGCGCCAACGCAGCACCGCGCGCGCGAAGGGGCCGGCGATGCGATCCTCCACCGTCAGGCGCGCTTCCTCCAGGCGGAAGCGCCGTTCATGCCGGCGCCCGGAGGCGTCGCGCAGCGCGGCGCCGCCCGGCACGGCCCGGCAGCGCGGCCAGCGGGCGTAGAGGAAGCGGGACAGGCGCGGCATCTGCGATGCGCCGTCGAACTCGATGGTGTTGTGCGCGGCGGTCGCGGCGAGCGCTTCGGTCCACCAGGCGCATCCGGGCGGCGGGTTGTAGGCGCCGGTACCGCCATCCCGCAGCACGGCGTCATCGCCATGCCAGAGGTCGATATGCAGCAGGTCCGCCTGCGCCGGGCGGAAGCGCAGCGGCGCACCGCTGCGCAGCAGGACGCGGAGGGCGCCGCGGGATTCGCCCATCCAGCCCTCGCTGCGCCAGGCGTCGGTGCCGCGGAGCAGGGCCTCGGGGCAGGCGAGGCCAAGCGCCGCGCAGCCGGGATCGTCACGCCTGCCGGCGCTGGCCTCGCAGAACAGCCGGGCCGCGCGCTCCAGGCTGCCGCGCGCATCGAGCGGACCGCCCAGCGAGAGATCGCCCAGCGCGGAATCGTCCCCTGCCCCGGCCCGCGGCAGCGCCCCCCCCGGCGCCGCGACGCGATGCAGCCACAGCGTCGCGGCCCGGGCGCGCGCGGCGAACGGCGCGGGAAACTCCGGCGCGGCATGGCGGCGGCGGAACCACTCGGCGATCGCGAGCGTGTCGAGCAGCAGCCGGTGATAGCCAGGCGAGGCCTGCGCGAAGGCGCCGTCCGCCGCCACCAGCCGCGCCACTGCGCGCGCCAGCCCGCGCGCGCCTCTGCGCACCAGTGCCGCATCGCCCAGCACCAGCCCGAGCACGAAGAGCGCCGCCGGCTCGCTGACCGCGTGGTTGTTGTCCTGCGCGGCGGCATAGGCGCGCGTGGCGGCGATGCGCTGCGCATGCGCCGCGAGCACGGCGCGCATCGCCTTGGACGGCGCGCGGTCGGCCTCGAGCAGCGCCAGCGCCAGGCAGAGATGCAGCGCGCGCAGCGCCGCTTCCTGGCCGCAGGCCCAGGCAGGGCCAAGGAAGGGCCGGTTGGCGGCGCGCCAGTCGGCGAACAGCGCCTCGGCGCGCGCCAGGTGTCCGCCTGCCGGGTCGCACCGCGCCGCCAGCGCCAGCAGCGGCAGGGCGAGCAGCCGGTTGCGCTCCCACACCGGACGGATGTCGCCCGGCGCGAAGAGGTCGAGGTCGAGCGCATGCACGTATGCGTCGAAGGGTCCGTGCCAGCCCTCGGCGACCAGGCCCTCCGCCTGCCGGGCCAGCGCCACCGCCCGGGCGGGGCCGGCGCTGCCCATCGGCACCGCCTCGGGCAGCGCCCGTCCGTCCGGCCAGGCCGCGCCTTCCAGCGCCTGCCGCGCGAGCCCGGCCCGCAAGCGCAGCCGGTGCCACGCATAGAGTGCGCAGGCCCGTGGGCCGAGCCGCCAGGCCGCATCCGCCAGCAGCCAAGCCCGGCCGGCGCGCCTGCCCGCCATGAGGTGGGACGGCAGGCTTCCGGCAAGGATGGCGCTTCTCGTCACGACAGGCCTCCGCGGATGAACAAAGGACAATAGGCAGAATCACCAATAGGTTGTAAATATCGCTTGAATTTGCCGTCCTGCGTTTCATGGAGGCCCCTACCTCACCGATGTCCGGCCCACCTCGCCGCTGCCGTCCCTTGCTCCTCCTGCTCGGCGGGATCGGTACGCTGCTGGCGGGCTTCGGCGCGTCTGCGCAGACGGGGCCCGGCGGCTCGCCCTTCCTCGCGCCGCCCACCCTGCCGGGGGTGCTCCCGAATGGCACGCCCCTGCCGGGGCTGCCGCCCGGGACGGCGCAGGATGCGCTGCAGCGGCTGCTCGACGCCGGAGCGACGCGCGGCCCGCCCACCGGCTTGCCGCGCGGGGCGCCGGTCCCGACGATCGCCGCCCAGCCCCCGCCCACCCCCGCCATCGCGCCGGAGGATCCGCTATCGGCCGCCGAATCCTTCTTCGCCGCGCGGCTGGAAGGCCCGCCGCTGCGCCAGTTCGGCTACGAAACATTCCGCGGTGGCCCCGCCACGACCCCGACCTTCGGCGCCCTGCCCGAGGATTATGTCCTCGGCCCTGATGACGAGCTGATCGTCGCCTTCCGTGGCCGCGCGCGGCAGACGCTGACGCTGCGCATCGGCCGCGACGGCAACCTGCTGCTGCCCGATCTCGCGCCGATCCCGGCCGCCGGGCGCAGCCTCAAGGACCTGCGCGCGCATCTCGAAGGGCTGGCGACGCGGGATCTCGGCGGGTCGGAAGTCTTCGTCTCCATCGGCCAGGTCCGGCAGATGAACGTCTTCGTCGCCGGCGAGGTGCTGCGGCCCGGCTTCCAGGGGCTGAACGCGCTATCCACCGTGCTCGACGCGCTTTCCGCCGCCGGGGGCGTGCGCAAGACCGGCTCGCTGCGCGCCATCCGTGTCGAGGGGCCGCGCGGGCGGCGCGTGGTGGACCTCTACGCCGTCATCGCCGACGCGCCTGGCGATGCCGACCTCTCCCTGCGCGAGGGCGACCGCATCATCATCCCCCCCGTCGGCGGCACGGTGGCGGTGGCCGGCGACGTCGCGCGCCCAGGCATCTACGAACTTCCGGCGCGCACCGCGGGCGCGCCGCTGGGCGACATGCTGACGCTCGCGGGCGGCACCATGCGCCCGGGCGGCAATCGCCTGCTGGTGCAGCAGAACGACGGGGCCGGGCGGCGGTCCTTCGCCGAGCTCGCGCCGAATTCCACCGTCCGCCGCGGCGACGCGGTGCTGGTGCAGCCCGGCGCGGACGTCGTCGCCAACACCGTGCGCCTGGCCGGCCACGTCGCCGTCCCCGTCACCCGCGCCGCCGCCGGCGGCCGGCAGAGCCAGACGCTGCGCGGCCTGATCTCCGACCGGAGGCTGCTGCGCAACGACCCCTATGTCCGCCTCGGCGTCGTCTGGCGGGCGGATGCGCGCACCGGGCAGCGCAACTTCGTCGCCTTCGACCTCGGCCGCGTGCTGGAAGGCCGCGCCAATCTGCCGCTGCGCGAAGGCGACGAGGTCGTCGTCTTCTCCCGCGCCGACATCGCCTGGCTGACCTCCGCCCCTGTCCAGCGCGCCCTGCGCGGCGAGCCGCCCGCCGCCGCGCCGCTCCAGCCGGCCGCGGTCGGTGCTGCCGCACCGCCGCCCGCCGACTGCCCCGCGCTGACGGCGCTCGCGCTGGCCTCCCGTGGGTCGGCGCAGCGCTTCGCCCACGCCAAGGGCGCCGGCTTCCCCGAAATCGGCAACGCACCCTGCCCGCAGGTGATGCTCGACTACCCCGACCTGCCCGCCTTCCTGCTCGACCAGGCCGTGGTGCTGACCGGGGAGGCGCGCTCCCCCGGCCTGTTCCCCATCACGGACGACACCGGGCTCGACGCCGTCATTGCCGCCGCCGGCGGGCTGTCCGACGCCGCCGACCTGCGCGTGGTGGAATTCGCGCGCGAGCCCTCGGACCAGTCCGGCGCCATTCCGCTCGCCCGCACGCGGCTCGACCTCACCAGCCGCAACTTCGCGGCCGTGCGCCTCTCGCCACGCGACACCATCCGCATCCCGCGCGGCTTCGGCGACCGCGACACCGGCCCGGTCATCCTGGTCGGCGAGTTCCTCCGCCCCGGCACCTACGACATCCGCCGCGGCGAGCGCCTGTCCGAAGTCATCGCCCGCGCCGGCGGGCTGACACCCCAGGCCTATCCCTATGGCGCCGTCTTCACCCGCGACTCCGTCCGCCAGCGCCAGCAGGAGGGCTTCCAGCGCACCGCCCGCGAACTCGAGACCAGCCTGATCCAGGTCGCCGCCGGCCAGGCCGTCGCCGGCACGCGCGGCGCCACGGTGGACCTCGGTTCCGCCATCACCGCCGGGCGCGAGCTCGCCAATTCGTTGCGCGAAGCGCGCGCCGCCGGCCGCATGGTGGTGGAGGCCAACCCGGTCATCCTCGCCGCCCGCCCCGAGCTCGACGCATTGCTCGAACCCGGCGACGTCATCGCCATGCCGAAGCGGCCCAACGAGGTGACCGTCGTCGGCTCCGTCCTCAACCCGGGCTCGCTGCAGTTCCGTTCCGGCTGGCGCGCCTCGGATTACGTGCGTGCCTCCGGCGGCACGCAACGCTTCGCCGACGCCTCCCGCGCCTTCATCGTGTTGCCCAACGGGCAATCCACGGCGGCCGGCCTTTCCGCCTGGCAGCAGGGCGGGCCGCCCGTGCCGCCGGGCAGCCTGGTCGTCGTGCCGCAGGACCCCAGCCCCTACGAAACCTGGGGCTTCGTCCGCGACCTCACCCAGGTCCTCGGGCAGGTCTCCGTCTCCGCCGCCGCGCTGGCCGTGATCGCGCGCGAGGCGAACCGGTAGGCGGGGGAGGCAGCGGGTATGGCGGGCGCGCGTCGGGAGGGCTCTGCCCTCCCGAACCCTCCCGGGCTCCCCATCGCAGATGCGCTGCATCTGCGATGGGCCCCGGACGCCGGGGGCATACGTGCCCCCGGACCCGCGAGAACTGAATGGCCCGTTGGGGGGAGGGGCTCGTCTGCGCCGCCACGACGACGGGCGCGCCATGCCCCTCCCCCCAACGGGCCATCAAATCACCCCGGGTCCGGGGGGCGGTGGCCCCCCGGCGGGGGGTTCGGGGGGCTGGCCCCCCGCTGCGCCCTTGCCCTCCTGGCGCTCCTCCCGCTTACGGCCGCCCCCGCCCGCGCCCAGGACGGCGTGGTGGAGGGCACGGGCTCGAACTACGGCGGGGTCGGATTGATCGAGATGCGCAATGCGCGGTTCCGGCCCGATGGCACGGTCGAGGCCGGCACGTCGCTGCGCCATCAGCGGGGCTTCTGGTTCCTCGGCTTCCAGGCCTTGCCGTGGCTCGAAACCACCTTCCGGCTGAGCCAGCGCCTCAACGGCACGACGGGGTCGGGCATGGTCGCGGACCGGTCCTTCGACCTGAAGATCCGGCTGTGGGAGGAACGCGACTGGCGGCCGGCGCTGGCGGTGGGCATCCAGGACATCGCGGGAACCGGGATCTATGGCGGGGAATACCTCGTCGCCTCGAAGCGCTTCTGGGATTTCGACATCACGCTGGGGATCGGCTGGGGGCGGCTCGGCACCTATGCCGACGGCAACAACCCGCTGACGGACATCTCGGACAGCTTCGCCGATCGTCGGCGCAATGTGGGCGAAGGCGGAACGCTGCGCTGGGGGTCGTATTTCCACGGCGAGGACATCTCGATCTTCGGCGGCGTGGAATGGACGGTGCCGCCGCTGGACACGCCCTGGGGCGTGTTCGACGGACTGCGGGCGAAGCTGGAATTCAGCGGCGACCGGCTGCGCGACGAGCGCGGCGGCTATCCGGCGAACACGACAAATCTCGGCGGCTATGCGGCGAGCCGCGTGAATGCCGGGCTGCAATGGTCGAACGACTGGCTCGATGTCGGGCTGCACTGGGTGAACGGCACGGACCTGCTGCTGCGCGCCTCGCTGCGCATGGACCCGTATGACCCGCCGCGCGCGCCGCTGCCGGCGCCCCCCGCCATGGCGGCACGACCGGAGGGCGGCTCGGCCGAGGCACAGGAGGCGGCACCGCGCATCTTCGCCGCGCTGCGCGAGGCCGGGCTGCGCGGCACCGCCGTCGCGATCGAGGGGGAGGAAGCGCGCATCGCCGTCTCCGGCGGCCGCTACCGCACGCTGGCGCAGGTGGCCGGCCGGGTGGTGCGCGCCGCGCAGCCATATCTGCCGCGCCAGGTGGAGCGCGTCGTCATCGCCTGGTCGCGCGACGGGGTCGAGATCGCGCGGCTGATGGTGCTGCGATCCGCGATCGAAGCCGCCGCGCGCGGCCATGGCAGCGCCGAGGAGATCTTCGCCACCGCCATCCTGATGGCCCCGGGCGATCCCTTCGAGGATGCGGCCCGGGCGCGCGGCCCCTTCCTCGACTGGAGCATCGAGCCGCGGGTGCGGGTGGTGCTCGGCGACCCGTCCCGCACCTTGCTCTACCAGGCGGCGGTGGCTGGCGGTGTGCGGCTCGACCTCGGGCTCGGCGTCTCGTTCGCGGGCAGCGTCGCGCAGGTGGCGGCGCAGAACCTGGACGACGCGGCACCATCCGATTCCGTGCTGCCGCATGTGCGCACCGACTACGCGCTCTATGCCGAGGAAGGCCGCAACCTGGCGATCCCGACGCTCTATGCGGAGCGCATGTGGTCGCCCGCACCGGATGTCTTCGCGCGCGCGACGGCAGGCTATCTGGAGCCGATGTTCGCCGGAATCTCCGGCGAGGTGCTGTGGCGGCCGCGCGAAAGCCCGTTCGCCATCGGCCTCGATGTCAACTACGTGGCGCAGCGCGACTACGACCAGCGCTTCGGGCTGCGCGACTACCGCGTCACCACGGGCCATGCGTCGCTGTATCTCGACCTGCCGTGGTGGAACCTGACGACGACGATTCGTGGCGGGCGGTACCTCGCGGGGGACTGGGGCGGGACGGTCGAAGTGGCGCGACGCTTCGATTCCGGCATCGAGGTCGGCGCCTTCGCCACCTTCACCGACGTGTCCGCCGCGCGCTTCGGCGAGGGCTCCTTCGACAAGGGGATCTTCATCCGCGTGCCGCTCGACCTGTTCGGGGTGCAGAGCCGCTCCTCGATCGGCACGGTGATCCGGCCGACGCAGCGCGACGGCGGGCAGCGGCTGGCAGTGGACAACCCGCTGTGGGAGGTGACGCGGGACGGGCGGGAGGACGCGCTGCGTCGGGGGGCGGGGTGGTTCACGCGGTGATACGAGCGGCACGAGTTCTTGACTCGCGCCGAGGCCGCGAATGTGGTCCGGCGAAGCCAAGCAAACTGGAGGTTTGCGCCCGGCGTCCGAGGGCACGAAAAGCATCATGCCAACGGTCGCGAATAGCGGCCGCTGGCATGAGAGACGCCGGAGAGGGGCTTTGCCCCCCTCCGGACCTCCCCCCACCAAAGGCCGAAAGGCCCTTGGAACCCGTTACGTGGGCCGTTGGAGGGAGGGGCACGCAGCAACCGCCGAGGTGGAAGCGGCTGCAACGCCTCTCCCTCCAACCGCCCATCTCATGGTGTCCAGAGGCCTTTCGGCCTCTGGCGGGTGGGGCCCGGGGAGGGCAGCGCCCTCCCCCCGCCGCGTCCTTCCCCGCTGGACGCCACCGCCGTCCCGGGGCATAGCCCCGCCGCCCATGCTCCTCGAAGCCGTCCTGAGGCATCTCGCCTTCGCCGCCGGTCTGGCGCTGCTTTCCGCGGCGGTGGTGCGGCTGATGATCGCCTGGCCGATCCTCGACCATCCCAATGCGCGGTCGTCCCATACCCGTCCGACGCCGCGCGGCGGTGGCGTAGGGGTGGTGCTCGCCTTCGTGGTGGGGATGGCGGTGCTCTATGCCGGCGCGGCCTTCGCGCGGCTGCCGCCGCCGCAGTTCCTCGGCGTGATCGGCGCGGCGATCGCCATCGCCGGCGTGTCGCTGTGGGACGACATGAAGGACCTGCGCTTCGCCGTGAAGCTCGCGGCGCAGGCGGCGGCGGCGCTGGTGGCGATCGGCAGCGGGCTGGTGCTCGACCGGGTGGCGCTGCCCTGGCTGGGCGAGGTGCCGCTCGGCTGGGTGGGCGTGCCGCTGACGCTGTTCTGGATCGTCGGCTGCACGAACGCGCTGAATTTCATGGACGGGCTGGACGGGCTGGTGGGCGGCTCGGTGTTCCTGGCGGCGGTGATCCTCTGCGTCGTCGCGGGGGACCAGGGCGGCTGGTTCGTCTATGCCGCGGCGCTGCTGCTGGCGGCGGGGCTGGCCGGGTTCCTGCCCTTCAACCTGCACCCGGCGCGCATCTTCATGGGGGATGTCGGCAGCCAGTTCCTCGGCTTCGTGATGGCGGTGCTGGCTGTGGCGGCGGCGGGGTTCGACGCGGCGCAGATTTCCTTCCTGATCGTGCCGCTTCTGCTCTTCGGGCTGTTGTTCGATGCCGCCTTCACGCTGGTCCGCCGCGCGCTGGCCGGGGAGCGCGTGGCCGCGGCGCACCGGACGCACCTGTACCAGATGGCGCAGCGCAGTGGCCTCGGCGTCCGCACCGTCGCGGCGGTGCATTGGGGCTTCGTGCTGTTCCACGGCGCGCTGGTGGCGCTGTTCCTGCACCTGCCGCCGGGGGCGAAGCCGCTGGTGGCGCTGCCGGCGCTGGCGGTGCAGCTCGCCTGGCTCGGCATCGTCGCGCGGCGCGTCCGGCGCGCGGGGCTCACCTGGTCAGCGGGATGACCTCGGCCGGCGCGGCGGGGGCGGAGAGCACCTCCACCACCAGCGGCGGCAAACCCTCGCCGACCCACTGCTCGGAGCGGAACACCGCGTAGGACCGCGCATCGGCCCAGAAGCGGTTGGTGAAGCGGGCGGCACCGCGACAGGATTCCTCGACCAGAAGGGTGTCCTCGGCCTCGGCCGGCGCGGCGCGCAGACGGCAGTCGAGCCGCAGCCCGAAGCGCATCCGCGCCGGGTCGCTGGCCGAGCGCATCACATCCACCACCCGCGTCCCGCGCCACTCCTCGGCGCCGATCTCCGGCAGGCGCGCCAGCGGATCGACACCCTCGAAGCGCGTCGCCGCGAGCACCTGGCGCAGCCCGGCGGTGGCCACCACGCGGGCGCCCTCGGTCGCCACGACCACCCCGCCGGAGGTGCGCCAGAGGCGGCGCTCGCCTTCCTCCTGCACCAGCGTCGCGACACCGCGACGTCGGCCGAGCGAGAGCGCGAGGGCCGGCTCCCCCAGGGCTGGATCGGCAGCCGGCGCGTCCCATTCGGCCTCGCGTTCGGTCGGTGCCGCGGCGAAGAGCGAGTCCGGCAGCGGGATCGGCCAGACCGCCGCGCGCAGCAGGTCGGCGCCGGTGACCTCGCCGCAGGCGGCGAGCAGAAGCAGGCATGGGAAGGAAAGGCTTCGCACAACGCGAGAATATCACTCTGATTCATAAACCGTCAGGCGAAATTACCGTTCCGCCCCGGCACCACTCCCACCGCACCGCCGGTCCCCTCAGCAAGGTGGTCCGAGTGGCCCTGCCATCGGACTGGGGTTTCGGGGGCGGCGCCCCCGAGCGGAGCCTCGCCGCCCCCTGCCGCCTAGTTCTCCGCCGCCCGTTCCAGCAGCGCCCGCAACAGCCCCGCGCCTTCGCCGAGCGCCTCGAGCGCGAGCGGCGTTCCGCCCGCGGCACCGACTCCCGGCGGATAGGCGATCCGGTCCTGCCCGAGTTCGACGGCGGAAAGCCGCCCGTCGCCGTCGTAGTCCAGCCCTTCCACCACCAGCCGCGCGGCAGCCAGCGCGGCCAACCCGCCCAACCCCGCGGCGACGACGAGTCCCTCCGGCTCCGCGCCTTCCTGGGCCGCCATCGCCCATGCGGCGCCGCGCAGCAGGCGCGCAACCTCGGCGACACCGAGCCGCCCGTCGCCGGAAACATCCCCCTCCGCCACGACTGCGGCGATGCAAGGCTCCGTGGTACCGGTCTGGCAGGCCGCCTCCATCCGTTCCAGCGCGGCGAGGAAGGCGAGCCCCTCCCCGTTCAGCACTGCAAGCGAAGGCGGCGGCGCGGCGCAGCGACGCCAGCGCACCGGCGGCGTCGCATCGGGCAGGCGGTCGTCGCGCGTCTTGGCGTCGGGCTCGATGGTTTCGAGCGCATCGCCTGCCGCGCGCAGCAGCACGCGCGGCGCCTCCGCTCCGCCGCCGATCCCGAAGGTCCAGCCGCCCTGCTCGCGCAGGCGTCGGAAGCGCATCAGGCGTGCCGGCCCGTCGGCCGGCAGCCGCGCCAGGCTGCGCGCGGTCACATGGAGCAGCGCGGTGGGTGCGGCGCATTCGCCCGCGGCCCAGGTGCCGCGCAGCGGCTCCGGCACCCCCTGCGCCGCGGCCGGCGCGGCCGCCAGCAGGGTGGCGGCGAGCAGCAGGTGCCTCATTGCAGCGCCAGCTCCACCCCGGCGCAGATGTCGGTATCGACCAGCGTCACTTCCCGCCCGTCGCGGAAGACCGCCACCAGGTCGACGCGGCAGGGCACGCCTTCGGGCGGGGCGAAGTCCAGCGTCTCCCCTGCGCCGAGCACGGTGCGGCCAAGCCGGTCGGGCCCGCGCGGCGAGCCCGGCGCATCGGCGTAGAGTTCCGCCACCGGCACGTCGGCCAGGTTGCGCAGACGGACGCTGCCGGGCCGCGGGCCGGTGTCGGCCGCCTCGCCCTCGTCCATCCGTTCGGCGAGCGTCCAGCCTGGCCGCAGCACGATGACCCCGACCTCGCAGAGGTTGATGCTCGCCCGTTCCTCGGCCGCGCGGCGTTCCTCGAAGACGATGCGCAGATCGGCCTCGCACTCGCGGAGCCTGGCCGAAACCTCCCGCCGCTGGCCGCGCGGCAGCACCTCCTCGCCGAGCCGGTCGGGGCCCCAATCCTCCTCCGCGCTGCCGGAGAGATAGACCTCCTGCACCATGGCGCCGTGACGATTCACCAGCATGACGCGGCGTTCGGGCGGGCGGGGCGCGCCGGAACCGTCGAAGGTGACGTCCCGAGTCGTGCAGAGGTCGACGCCCTGCTTCACCTCCTCCGCCTCGTCGTCGTAGACGGCGCGCAGGTCCCACAGGCAGGCGGCGCCGCGCAGGCGCAGCGTGATGCTGCCGCCCTGCGGCAGCACGTCGGTGCCCAGCCGGTCCGGCCCCCAGGCCAGGGGTGCGCGGGCGGAGGCGTAGAATTCGCGGATGGTGCGGTCGGCGCCGTTGGTCACACGCGCCTCGCGGCGCGGCGCATTGGGATCGCCGAAGGTGACGCGCGGCTCGCGGCAGAGATTGACGGCGGCGCGCGTCTCCTCCTCGCCGTCCTCGAACACCGCGATGACGTCGAAGACGCAGTCGCGCGTGCGGCCGAGGCGGATGCGGTATTCGCGCCCCGCCTCGACGACGTTCTCGCCCAGCCGGTCGGGTCCGCGGCCGGCGGCGGCGGGTGGCGCGGCGAAGACCTGCAGCACGGTGATGTCGGTCTCGTTGCGGATGGTCGCCTCGCGCAGCGGCACGGCGGGATCGCCGAATTGCACGCGGCGCGTCTGGCAGATGTTCTGGCGCTTCCGTTCCTCGGTGCCGTCCTGGAAGACGGCGCGGAATTCCAGCAGGCACTCGGCGCCGGCGATGCGGGCGCGGAAGGAGCCGCGGTCGGGCACCGTGTCGGCGCCGAGCAGGTCGGGCCCGAAGGCCTCGGCGCCCGGGATGGCGGCGTAGAGCTCGCGCAGGGTCTGGCCGGACTGGTTGACGATGGTGGCTTCCCGCTCGCGCGGGGTGGGGTTCGTGCCGCGCTGGGCCGGCTGCGCGGTGGCAACGAGGGGTGCCAGGAGCAGACAGGCGACGATCGCCAGGGAAGGCAGACGCATGAAGGGCCTTTCGGGGGCGTCGGGCCGCAAGGATGCGGGTGGCCGGGCGGGCCGCGCAAGCGCCGCGGCGAAGATTCCGGCAAAAAAGGCACAGTGTGCCTTGATTCTTTATCGGAACGCTTCGTCGACTGGAACCCCCAGCGTTTCCGCGAGTCGATTGGTCTCCGCCGCCATGCCGAGCACGGCGAGCAACTCGCCATGCATCGCCTCCGTCATGCCCCTCGCCTTCGCCGCCGCGGTGTGCGAGGCGATGCAATAGGCGCACCCGGCGGCGGCCGAGGCGGCGAGGTAGATCATCTCCTTGGTGAGCGGATCGAGCGCGCCCGGCGCCATCACCTGCCTGAGACTCGCCCAGGTACGCGCAAGCGTCGGCGGATGCACCGCCAGCGCCTTCCAGAAGTTGTTGACGTCCGGCACGCCACGCGTCGCCTTGATGTCATCGTAGACGGCACGGACCTCGGGCGAGGCATCGGCGTAGTCGATCAGCGGCATCGGGGATCTCCGGGAGCGGCGGCGGCGCGGTCAGGGGTTGGGTCGTAGCATGCCGCAAGGGGGGTGAGAGGGGCTCCGCCCCCTCTCAAACTCTCCCCGCCAAAGGTCGAAAGGCCTTTGGAAACCGGAACCGGGCACGGCGCACCACGGCGGGGAGCCGCGCCGATGGCCGCGTTTGCGCACGACGCTCGTGGGACGATCCGGAATGCCTGCGCCGTCCGGCGCCAGGTGATGGTTTCCAAAGGCCTTTCGGCCTTTGGTGGGGTGGTTCGGAGGGGCAAGGCCCCTCCGGCTTCCTCGCCGACGCCCTCAGGGCGCCGGCAGCACCACGATCGTGACCGTCCGCGACGGCGGCTCGGCCGAGCGCACGCGCGGGCTGAACTGCGCGCTGCGCGCTTCCGCCCGCAGCCGGTCGCGCTCGATGCCGCGCGCCGAAAGCGCATCGGCCACCGCCCGCGCGCGCTCGGCCGCCAGCCGGATGGATGTGGTGGCGCCGCCTTCCTGCCCCGCATGGCCGAGCAGGCAGGCGACGCGGCCGGGCTCGGCGCGCAGCGCCTCCTCCGCCGCCGCGAGAGCGGAGCGCGCGGCCTCGGTGATGCGCGCATTGCCACGGGCGAAGGGCACGGAGAAGACGTCGTCCTCGATCTGCTCGGCGCCGACGCAGTTGAAGGCGCGCGGCTGCGCCATGGCCGGCGCGGCGATCAGCGCCAGGAAGGCCGCCAGCCGGATCATGGCGCCGCCAGCACCCCGGCCTCGTGCAGCCGGCCGATGAGTCCCGGCGCATCGACCCCCGGATAGGCCGCGCGCAGCGCCGCTTCGGTCACCGCCGGGCGGGTCAGGATCCAGGCCGTGGCCTCGACCTCCCCATAGGTCATGGCGATGACGCCCGCGGGCGTCTTGAGACCGAACTCGGTGCCGCGCCGCACCGGCCGCGCCTCCCCGGCGACGCGGAAGGTGGGGCCGTCGTGCAGGGCAGGGGGCGCGGCCGCCGCCGCGGGCGCCTCCGCGACCTCCCCGCGCGCGGCGAGCAGGTCGTAGCCGCCGCGCTGGAAGCGGTAGTCGCGCACGAAGCCTTCCAGCACCTCGATCACCTTGGGGTCGCGGGCGAGGTCCGCCAGCCGCGCGCCGAGCAGCGCCGCGCGCTGCGCCAGCGCGTATTTCCCCGCCGCGCTGCCGTCCTGCCGCGGCAGGGGCTTGCGGAATTCCGCATCATAGATCGCGCGCTCCATGAGGATGTTGAGGAGGTCCATCCCCAGCGGCGCGTGCACGCCGTAGGCGATGTGGACGGAGTTCGGCGCCTCGGCGAGCGCGTCGTGGTACCAGCCGCGCGGCAGGTAGAGAACGTCGCCCTTGCGCAGCGTCACCTTCCCGCGCAGCGCGCCCTTCGCCCTGTCGTGATGCTCCTGGGTCTGGCTGCGGAAGACCTGGTGCGGGATCGGCCACTCGGCGCGGCCCTCCCAGATGTTCCAGGTCTTCTCGCCTTCCACCTGCACGGCCCAGACGTCGTGCGTGTCGTAGTGCGAATGGAAGGCCTTGTGCGACTGGAAGGAGATGTAGACGTTGGCCTGCGCCTTGCCGAGGCCGGCGTCCTCCAGCGCGCCGGACACCGCGGCGAGGCCGGGCGTCAGGCTGTCCACGTCGTTCATCACCACCGAGGCGCCGCGCCGGACCCAGTCCTGCACCTTGGCGGCGACCGGCTGCAGCACCGGCGCATTGTCGCGCGAGGTGGCGCGCACGCTGTACTGCGCCGGCGGCACCGGGACGCTGTCCATCACCAGGCGGAAGCTGGCCTCGGACCATATATGCGTCATCGAGAGCAGGCGGTTGATGCCCGCCCAGTCCAGCACCTGCGCGAACTTGTCGGGCGGCCCCTGGATGTGCAGCGGCGCGCGGTCATGGTGCTCGGCGAAGAAGCGCTCGGGCGTGATCGGCGCGAGCAGGTCCTGCAACGTCATCTTCATGTCGGCTATCCTAGCCACGGCGCGGCGATCGCGTCAGGGTCAAGCTGCGGTGGCGGGCGGCGATGCGGCGCGCTGGACGCGACCGGGGGCGGGGCGCAGGCTCCCGCCCCGGCGAAGGGCGGAGGCAACGCAATGGCGAACGACATGGCCGACGGGCGCGACACCACGCGGGAGGAGGTCCTGCGCGCCGCCGAGGAGGCCCTGGCGCGGCTCGCCCCCGCCCTGCCCCCCGATGCCGCGGCCCTGCTCCGGGCCCTGCACGCCGCCGTGCCGACCGCCGAACTCGCCGCCGAACCGCCCGAGGCGCTGGCCGCCGCCGCCGCCAGCCTGTTCTCCTTTGCCGCCGAGCGCCCGCCCGGCACCGCCAAGGTGCGCATCCTGCCCCCCGGCCCGGGCACCGGCCCCCGCGCGGTGGCCGAGGTCGTCAACGACGACATGCCCTTCCTGGTCGATTCGGTCCTCGCCGCGCTCGCGCTCCACGGGCGGCCGGTGACCAGCCTGCTGCACCCGATCCTGCGCGTCCGCCGCGACGCGTCGGGGCGGCTCGCGGCGCTCGATCCCGTCGCCCCGGCGCGGGAGAGCATGATGCGCGTGACGCTCGGCGCCGCCGGGGCGGTGCTCTCGGGCACGCCGGCGCGCACCGCCGGGGGGCTTGGGGCGATCGAGGCCGCGCTTGTCCACGCCATGGCCGATGTACGCGCCGCCACCACGGCTTTCCCCGCCATGCTGGCGCTGCTGCAGGGCGCCGAGGGCGAGGTCGCCGCCGGCGGGTCGGAGGGCGAGGAGGCCGCCGCCTTCCTGCGCTGGCTGACCGAGGAGAACTTCGTCCTGCTCGGCCATCGCCGCTTCACCATGGCCGAAGGCGCAGCCCTGGCGATGGTGGCGGAGGAGAATCTCGGCCTGCTCGCCAATCCCGCCGTGCCGGTCTTCGACGCGCTGCGCGACCTGTCGTCCGTGCCGCCGGCGGTGCGCATCGCCCTCGCCGACCCCACTCCGCTGACTGTCGCCAAGGCGAACATGCGATCGACGGTCCACCGCCCGCAGCATGCGGACGTCGTGGCGACGCGCATCTTCGACGGGCAGGGGCGCGTGGTGGGCGGGCGGATCTTCCTCGGGCTCTTCGCCGCCTCGGCCTACAACCGCAACCCGCGCTCCATCCCCTTCCTGCGGCGCAAGGTCGAACGCATCCTGGAGATGGCGGGCGTCGAGGCCGAGAGCCACGACGGGCGCGCGCTGCGCAACATCCTCGACACCTGGCCGCGCGACGAGCTGTTCCAGGCGCCGGAAGCCGCCGTGCTCGAAGGCGCGCGCCGCGCGCTGGACCTGACCATCCGCCCGCGCGCCGCGCTGGTGGTGCGCCACGATCCCTTCGAGCGCTTCGTTTCCGCCATCGCCTGGCTGCCGCGCGACACCTTCGACACCAGGCTGCGCGAGCGCGCCGGACAGATGGTGGCGCGCGCCTATGGCGGGCGGCTTTCCGCCGTCTACATCGCGCTCGGTGACGCCCCGCTGGCGCGGGTGCACTACATCGTCGCGACCACGCCGGGCGCCGTGCCGGCGGTCGATACGGCGGCGCTGGAGGCCACCGTCGCCCAGGCGGCCCGCGGCTTCGCCGACCGCCTGTCCGAGGCGCTGGCCGCCGCGCAGGGCGAAGCCGAGGCGGCGACGGCGCTCGCCCGCTGGCGCGACGCCTTCCCCGCCGCCTACCGTGAAACCGCGACCGCGGCGCAAGGCGTGGCGGACCTCCATCTCGCGGAGCGGGCGCTGGCCGCGGGACGGCCGCGCGCCGACCTCTGCCGCGCGCCCGGCGCCGGGCCGCGCGAACTGACGCTGCGCCTCGCGAGCCCAGGCGGGCCTCTGCCGCTCGCCGATGCGCTGCCGCTGTTCGAGAGTCTCGACCTTCGTGCCATCGAGGAGCAGCCGCACCACCTGACGCCCGCCGGCGCGCCGGAAGTGGTGCTGCACGTCTATCGCCTCGACGCCGGCGCCGACTGCCCGGAGGACCGCTTCGACGAGATCCTCGGCGCGCTCGGCGCGCTGCTCGACGGCGCGGCGGAGGCGGACGGCTTCAATCGTCTGGTGCTGCGCGCAGGGCTCGAATGGCGGGAATGCTGGCTGCTGCGGGCGATGTTCCGCTGGCTCAAGCAGGTCGGCTTCCCCTTCGCCCAGGCCTCCGTGGAAGCGGCGCTGGCCGCGCATCCGCAGGCCGCGCGGCTGCTGGTGGAGCTGTTCCATCGCCGCTTCGACCCGGCCGCGGCGGACCGCGACGAGACGGCGCTTCTCGCGGCCTGGACCGCCCTGCTGGAGCGTGTCGAGAATCCGGACGAGGACCGCATCCTGTCGCGCTGCCGCGTGCTGCTCGATGCGATGCTGCGCACCAACTTCTTCCAGGGGAAGGACTACCTGGCCTTCAAGCTGGACAGCGCGGCGGCGGGCGAGATGCCGGCCCCGCGCCCCTGGCGCGAGATCTTCGTCCATTCGGTGCGCATGGAAGGCTGCCACCTGCGGGCCGGCCCGGTCGCACGCGGCGGCATCCGCTGGTCCGACCGGCGGGAGGATTTCCGCACCGAGATCCTCGGGCTGATGAAGGCGCAGCGGCTCAAGAACGTCATCATCGTGCCGACCGGCGCCAAGGGCGGCTTCGTGCTGAAGCACCCGCCGCCGCCGACCGACCGCGAAGCCTTCCAGGCCGAGGGCGTCGCCTGCTACCGCATGCTCGTGCGCGGCATGCTGGACCTGGCGGACAACTATCGCGGCACGGACGTCGTCACGCCGCCGGACATCATCCGCCGCGACGGGGACGACCCCTATATCGTCGCCGCCGCCGACAAGGGCACCGCGACCTTCTCCGACATCGCCAACGGCCTGTCCGCCGAATACGGCTTCTGGCTGGGGGATGCCTTCGCCTCCGGCGGCTCTGCCGGCTATGACCACAAGGGCATGGGCATCACCGCGCGCGGCGCCTGGGTGATGATCGACCGGCATTTCCAGGAAGTGCTCGGCCGTTCCGTGCAGGATGCGCCCTTCGACATGGTGGGCGTCGGCGACATGTCGGGCGACGTCTTCGGCAACGGGCTGCTCGTCTCCCGCAAGACACGGCTGCGCGCGGCCTTCGACCATCGCCACATCTTCCTCGACCCCGACCCGGATACGGAGGCGTCCTATGCCGAGCGCGAACGGCTGTTCCGCCTGCCGCGTTCCTCCTGGGCCGACTACGAGGCGCGGCTGATCAGCGAGGGCGGCGGCGTCTTCCCGCGCAACGCCAAGACGCTGCCGCTCTCGCCTCAGGCGCGCGCCATGCTCGGCATCGATGCCGAACGCGCCGAGCCCGCCGCCATCATGCAGGCCATCCTGCGCATGGAAGTCGATCTGCTCTATTTCGGCGGCATCGGGACCTATGTGAAGGCGAGCACCGAATCCCACGCCGATGCCGGCGACCGCGCCAATGACGCCATCCGCGTCGACGGGCGCGACATCCGCGCCAAGGTCGTGGGCGAGGGTGCCAATCTCGGCGTCACCCAGGCCGGCCGCATCGAGGCGGCGCGGCAGGGCGTCCACATCAACACCGATGCGCTCGACAACTCCGCCGGCGTCTCCACCTCCGACCACGAGGTGAACATCAAGATCCTGCTCGCCGACGCCGAGGCCGAAGGCGTGCTGACCCGCCGCGCCCGCGACGAGCTGCTGCGCGAGATGACCGACGAGGTCGCGGCGCTGGTGCTGCGAGACAATGCGCAGCAATCCCTCGCCGTCTCGCTCGACCAGCTCGGCGGCGCCGAGGACCTGCCCGCCCAGGCCGAGCTGATGGACCGGCTGGAGAAGGCCGGGCTGCTTGACCGCGCCGTCGCCGGCCTGCCGGATTCCGCCGCCATGGCGCGCCGCATCGCCGCCGGAGACGCGCTGACGCGGCCCGAGATCGCCGCCCTGCTGCCCTTCGCCAAGCTCTGGCTGACCGAGGCGCTGGGCGATTCCGACCTTCCCGACGAGCCCGCCCTGCTGCCCGCGCTGATGGCGTATTTCCCGAAGCCGCTCCAGGAGCGTTACGCCGCCTACATCGAGCGCCACCGGCTGCGGCGCGACCTGGTGGCGACCATCGTCGCCAATGCCGTCGCCAACCGCCTCGGCTGCGCGGGCATCGGCCGGCTGACGACGGGCGCCGACCCGGTCGCCGCCTGCCGCGCCGCGCTGCTCGCCAGCGAGGCCTTCGGCCTTGAAACCGCCTGCGACGCGATCGACGGCGCCGAGGCGCCTGCCGAGACGCGGCTCTCCGCCCTGCTGTCGCTGCGGCGCCTGCAGGAGGCCTCGGCGCAGGACCTGCTCGGCGCGCCGGCCCAGCCGCTCGAGGATGCGCTCGCCGCGCTGCGGCCGGGCATCGCCGCGCTGGCCGCCGCCGCCGCTGCGCATGCGGCGCCGGCGCCGGGCCTGCCGACC
>NZ_JAAEDL010000055.1 GCF_018129005.1 Neoroseomonas eburnea | reverse complement strand
CTCCGGCCGCGGTTCCGGCGCCTTCCGCGCCGCAGGCGGCTGTCGCGGCCCCGGTTCCGGCCGCCGCGCCGGCGCCTTCCGTCGCGCCATCGCCACCGGACGCTCCGCCGCCGGCCGTCACCCCGGCGCGGCCCGCTCCACCTGCTGCCGCCCCGGCCATGGCCTCGGCGGTCGCCCCCACCTCACCCATGCCTCCGCCTGCCGTGACCGCGCGGCCGGCACAGGCCGCCGCCCCGCAACACGCCATGGCCGCGATCCAGCAGTCGCCGGCCGCGCGGCGCACGCCCCAGGCCACCGAGGGCGTGAGCCGCCAGGCGATCGAGGCGATGACCGATGCGGAACGCGACGGGCTCGGCTACTTCTCGGTGATGGCGGCCCTGAACCCGCATCCCGCGGCGGGGGTGACCATGTTCCGCTACCTGGTCGAGCGGAACCTCCGCCAACTCGGCTACAGCAGCGCCGAATTGCGGCCCATGCAGGAGAGGCCCTTCCGCGAGGCGGTGCGGTCCTATCAGCGCCAGATCGGCGCGGAGCCGAACGGCACGCTGACGCTCGCGCAGGGGGAGCGGCTGCTGCGCGTCCGCAACATCCTCTCGGAATCGCGCATCACCGCGGGTCCGATGATGATGGTCAGCGGGGAAAACCACCTCATCGCCTCGGGCACCTGGACCGTTCTCGACGGGCAGGCCGAGCATCCGGTGAATCGTTCGCATCTCACCTGCTCCCGCCCGCAGTCGCAATGCGTGGAGGCCGCGGCGCGCGTGGTGCTGCGCGACGCCGAGACGGGCGGCAGCCTGGCGAGCGATCTCCTTACCTACCGGATCGTGGCCTGGTCGCCGGGCGAGATCCGGGCCGAGATCGAGCATCGCTGCGTCACCCGGGTGTTGGTGCTGCGCACCTTCACCTCGGAGATCAGCCTGCTCGACCGTCCCCATCCGGTCGCCGAGTGCCGCCTGGATGCGGGCCTCTCACCGGGGATCATGGTGCTGAGGCACGGCGCGGAGCCGATCGCGCAGTATTACGACGAACGCCGCGCGGCGGCCGCGGGCGATCTCAGCCCCGAGCTGCGCAACTTCCTGAACCGAGCCGTCGCGGGGCCGCCGGAAGCACCCACTGTCGCCTCCTGGCGCTGATGCCACGCCGCGGCGGCACCGGACCTGGCGGACCCGCCTGGTCGGGCGTGGGTGGCCGCCTCGGACCACGGGAGCCCGGAGCGGTTTCCAACGAGCCGATGCGAAGGCCGACCGCCCCGGCGACGCCGCCGGCCGGTCAGCCCACCCGCACCAGGACGTGGCGCTTGCGGCCTGCGGAGAGCTTCGCGGCGCCGTCCCGCAGGTCGTTCGCGGTCACGCTCAACAAGGCATCCGTCACCACGGCGTCGTTCAGCCTGAGGCCGTTCTGCGCGATGAGCCGGCGCGCCTCTCCCTTGGACGCCGCAAGTCCCGCCTGCACCGCCAGGTCCACGAAATGCGCGGGCAGCGCCGCGGTGATGGTCGGCAGGGTCTCGGCGGCCTGGCCTTCCTCGAAGGCCCTGCGGGCGGTCTCGGCAGCGGCCTCCGCTGCGGCGCGGCCGTGCAGCAGCGCGGTGGCCTCCGTCGCCAGCACCTTCTTCGCCTCGTTCACCTCGGCACCCTGCAGCGCGCCGAGACGGCGCACCTCGTCCATCGGCAGTTCGGTGAACAGCGCGAGGAAGCGGCCGACATCCGCATCCTCGGTGTTCCGCCAGAACTGCCAGTAGTCGTACGGGCTCAGCCGGTCCGGGTTCAGCCACACGGCCCCCGCCGCCGTCTTGCCCATCTTGGCGCCCGAGGCGGTGGTCAGCAGCGGCGTCGTCAGCACATGCGCGTGGCCGCCTTCCATGCGGCGGATCAGTTCCGCGCCCATGACGATGTTCCCCCACTGGTCGGACCCGCCCATCTGCAGCACGGCGCCGTGGCGGCGGTACAGTTCCAGGAAGTCGTAGGATTGGAGGAGCATGTAGTTGAATTCGAGGAAGGACAGCGAATGCTCGCGTTCCAGCCGCAGCTTCACGCTGTCCATGGTCAGCATGCGGTTGACGCTGAAGTGCCGGCCCACGTCGCGCAGGAAGGGGATGTAGCGCAGCTCGTCGAGCCATTCGGCGTTGTCGAGCATCATCGCGCCGGCGTCGAAGTCCAGCAGCGCCTCGAAGGTGCGGCGGATGCCGGCCTTGTTGGTCTCGATGACCTCTTCCGTCAGGAGCTGGCGCGCCTCGTCCTTGCCGGAGGGATCGCCCACCTTGGTCGTCCCGCCGCCGATCAGCGCGATCGGCCGCCCGCCGGTCTTCTGCAGCAGGCGCAGCAGCATGGTCGGCAGCAGGTGGCCGACATGCAGGCTGTCCGCCGTGCAATCGTAGCCGATATAGGCGACGAGCCCACCCTTCCGCAGCGCGGCATCCAGCTCCGCCTCGTCCGAGGTCTGGTGGATGTAGCCGCGTTCCTTGGCAATGCGCAGGAAGTCGCTCGTCGGGCCGCTCATCGTCTCGCCTTGGTTCTCGTCCGTCTCTGCGCCGGGCCTGGGTCCGCCGCATCGCGGGCGGCGCCGGCAGCCAGGCACGGGCACTGGGGGCTCTCCCGGGGGCTTTCGCCGGAAGGCCTGGGGGGCTAGCACGTCCTCAGGATGCTGAGAACCATCGGGCTGATGAGCGGCACCTCGCTCGACGGGGTGGACGCCGCGTACCTGGAGACGGACGGGGAGGTGATCGGGCGGCTCGGCCCGCGGCTGACCCTGCCTTACGATCCCGCCCTGCGCCGCCTGCTGCGCGGCCTGCTTGACCGCGCCGAGACGCTGGCCGAGGACGATCCGGAGTTGCGGGACGCCGTGCGCCGCCTGACCGACCGCCATGCGGAGGCGGTCGAGGCGCTGGGGCTGGAGGCCGACCTGATCGGCTTCCACGGCCAGACCATCCTGCACCGTCCACCGGTGGCGGGGCGGAACTTCACCCCCTTCACCTGGCAGGTGGGCGATGCGGTCTCGCTCGCGCGCCGGACGGGGATGACGGTCGCCTATGATTTCCGCTCGGCCGATGTCGCGGCGGGCGGGCAGGGGGCGCCGCTGGTGCCGGTGTTCCACCGCGCGCTGTCGGCGCCGCTGCCGAAGCCGTTGGCGATCCTGAACCTCGGTGGCGTCGGCAACGTCACCTGGCTGGGGCCGGAAGGGGAGATGCTGGCCTTCGACACCGGCCCGGCGAACGGCCCGCTGGACGACTGGGCGCGGCAGCACACCGGCAAGGACTACGACGCCGCCGGCAGGCTGGCGCTGGCGGGGCAGGCGGATGGCGCGGTGCTCGGGCGGCTGATGGCGCACCCGTACCTGACCGCGCCGCCGCCGAAATCGCTCGACCGGCTGGATTTCGACCGGGCGCTGAAGGAGGCGGGCGCGGCGGAGCTGTCCGCCGCGGACGGCGCGGCGACGCTGTGCGCCTTCTGCGCGGTCTGCGTGGCCGCTGCCGCGCGGCTGTTCCCGGAACCGCCGCTGCAATGGCTGGTCGCCGGGGGCGGGCGGCGCAACCCGGCGATCATGAAGGCTCTCCAGGGCGCGCTGGAGGAACCCGTCCGCCCGGTCGAAGTCGCCGGCTGGGACGGCGATGCGCTGGAAGCGCAGGCCTTCGGGTTGCTGGCAGCGCGAGTCGCAGGCGGGCTGCCCATTACCTTCCCCGGCACCACGGGCGCGCCGCGGCCGCTGCGGGGCGGGCGCATTGTCGGTTCGCTGCTCTGACGCGCACCGGTATGGACCCCGACCGGATCGCCGGCACGCTCGCCTTCCTGCGGGAGGCAGAGCGGCTGAAGGACGTGCTGCGCAGCGGCCGCACCTCCTCCGGCAGGCAGGAAAGCACGGCCGAACATTCCTGGCGGCTCTGCCTGATGGCTGTGGTCTTCGCCGGCGACCTGCCCGGCATCGACCTCGGCCGGCTGCTGCGGATCTGCATCGTCCATGATCTGGGGGAGGCGCTCGGCGGCGACGTCCCGGCTGTGCTCCAGGCCGACGGCGATGGCCGCGCCGCCCGCGAGCGCGCCGACCTCGAACGGCTGACGTCCGGCCTGGCGCCCGAATTGCGGGCCGAGATCCGCGACCTCGCCGACGAGTACGAAGCCGGGCTCACGCCCGAGGCCGTGCTCGCCAAGGGCTTCGACAAGCTCGAAACCATCCTCCAGCACAGCCAGGGCGCCAATGCGCCGGGCTTCGACTACGGCTTCAACCTCGGCTACGGGCGCGCGCGGACCGACGCCCATCCGCTGCTCGCGCTGATCCGCACGATGCTCGACGCCGCGACGCGTGCGAGGATGGAGCCAGGCGACCGGCGCGCCTGACCACACGGCAGCGCCCCGGCACGCGGCAGGAGCAAGGCATGGGCTGGTCCTTTCCCATCGGCACGGTGCGCGGCACCGTCATCCGCATCCACGTCACCTTCTTCCTGCTGCTCGCCTGGATCGGGGCGATACACGCGACGCGGGGCGGGCTGCCCGACGCGCTTGCCGGCATCGCCTTCATCAGCCTGGTCTTCGCCTGCGTGGTGCTGCACGAGCTCGGCCACGCCGCCGCCGCCGCGCGCTACGGCATCGCCACGCCCGACATCACCCTGCTGCCGATCGGCGGCATGGCGCGGCTCGACCATATCCCGGAGGAACCCTGGCGGGAGATCGCCATCGCCGTCGCCGGCCCGGCGGTGAACGTGGCGATCTGCCTGGCGCTGGCGGCGATCCTGGGCGGCATCCCTTCGGCGCTGGAGGGGCTGACGGTCGAGGACCCGCGCGCCGGCTTCCTGCCGCGGCTCTTCTGGGTCAACGCCTTCCTGGTGCTGTTCAACCTGATCCCGGCCTTCCCGATGGATGGCGGGCGGGTGCTGCGCGCGGTGCTCGCCTTCCGGATGGGGCACCGCGAGGCGACGCGGACCGCGGCACGGATCGGGCAGGGCTTGGCCTTCGTGCTCGGCCTGCTCGGGCTGTTCGGCGCGCCGCTGCTGATCTTCATCGCGCTCTTCGTCTATCTCGGCGCGGCGGGGGAGGCGGCCGAGGAGGACCTGCGCACCGCCACCCGCGACCTGCGCGCCGAGGACGCGATGGAAACCCGCTTCGAGGCGCTGCCGCCCGAGGCCGATGTCGGCACCGCCGCCGAGGCGCTGCTGCGCACGCCGCAGCAGGATTTCCCGGTGGTGGACGGGACGGGCCGGCTGATGGGGATGCTGACGCGCGATGCCATCATCCTCGCGCTGCGACAGGCGGGGCCGGGGACGCCGGTGGCGGATGCCATGAAGGATGTCCCGCGCGTCGGGCGGCGGGTGCCTCTGACGGACGCGCTGCAGGCGTTGTCGCGCGAAGGCGGCGCGCCGGCGGTGGCGGTGGAGGTGGATGGGCGGCTCGCGGGGCTGATCACGCCGGCGAACATTGCCGACCTGATCGCGCTGAAAGGGTGAAGGCCGGGGGGAGAAGGGAACTTCTCCCCCCGGTCCCCCCCTCAACCTTCCTTGTCACCTGGGAGCTGACTTCGGGGGTCGGTTCCCAAAGCACAAAGAAGGGAGGGGGATCGGGGGAGGTTCCCCTCCCCCGACCTTCCTCAGCCTGTGAGCGACGGCAACCCCCGCCCCAGCCTTGCGAGGATCTCCGCCCCCAGCGGATGCGGCTCCACGCAGGGCCGCCGGCCATGCACGGCCGCGATCCCCGCGCGCCCGGCGAAGAACGGCTTGCCGTAGGCCGCGAAGTGCTCCGCCGTGCGCGGCATCATCATGAAGGTCGCCAGCGGCAGCACGGAACGGTGCAGCGCCTCGGCCGCCGCCTCGTCGCCGGCCTCCATCAGGTCCCATACCCGCGCCTGCACGTCGGCGACGTCGGGTGCGGGGATCATCCCGGCGCAGCCGATGCGGTGGGTGTCGGTCAGTTCCAGCCCTGCCAGGCCGTTGAAGATCGCGAAGGCGCCGTCCGTCTCCTCCATCAGGCGCTTCACGTAGAGGATCGGCCCTTCGCCCTTCATCATGCGGAAATGCGGGAGGGCGCGGTTCAGGGTGCGCAGCGCGGAAGCGGACAGCGCGACATCCATCATCGAGGGGTTGTTCTGCGGCCCGCAGGGGATGGTCACGCCCTCCGCCAGCGCGCCCATGAAGCGCACCAGCGCGGCCTCGTTCATACCCGCGATCTGCGGCGGCTGCAGGATCAGCCAGGCGGCGCCGGCGGCCTCGGCGGCACGCGCCACCTCCAGCGCGGCGGCGACGCCCGCCTCGTTCACCGTCACGGCGACGGGCAGGCGGCCGGCGACGTCCTCCAGCACCCAGTCGATGATCGTGCGGCGTTCCGCCAGCGTCAGCTTGTGGAACTCCGTCACCAGGCCGAGCACGGCGATGCCGTGCGCGCCGCCGCGGATGCAGGCCTCGACCTGCGCCCGCATGGCGGCGCGGTCGAGCCGCTCATGCTCGTCGAAGAAGGCGTAGAGGATGGGCCAGACGCCGCGGAAGGCCATGGCTCACTCCCGCCAGGGATGCTGCGCCCAGAGCGCCTCGTAGCGCGTCCGCAGCGCCACCAGCTCCGTGCGGTAGGCGTCGGGGTCGAGGAAGCGCAGCGGCAGGTTCTGCTGCGCGGCGAGGCGCTGGAACTCGGGGTCGTCGACCGTCCGGCGCACCGACAGCGCCAGCCGCGCCATCACCTCCGGCGCCATGCCGGCCGGAGCGGCCATGCCGCGCATGGACCCTTCGACGACGTCGACGCCGAGCTCCTTCAGCGTCGGCACCTCGGCCGCCACGTCCCACCGTGTGGCTCCCATCTGCGCGATCGGCCGGATCACGCCCTGGCGCCATTCGGCGATGCCCTCGGCCATGTTCATCACGGCCAGCGGGATGGCGCGGGAGAGCAGGTTCTGCTTCACCTGCGAGGATCCGGCGAAGGGGATGTGCAGGAACTTCGTGCCGGTCGCCCGCTCGATCGCGAGCACCGCCAGGTGGTCGTCGGAGCCGATGCCGGTCGTTCCGTAGCCGATGGTGCCCGGCTGCGCGCGCGCGGCGGCGAGCAGCCCCGCGAAGTCCCGGATCGGGCTGTCGTTCAGCACCCAGATGCCGCCGGGATCGTCCACGATGTTGGCGATCAGGGCGAAGTCGTCGAGCTTGAACCTCGCCCGCCGCTCGATCGGGATGGTGACGATGGTCGGCGTGTTGATGAAGCCGATCGTGTAGCCGTCGGGCCGTGCGCGGGCGAGTTCCGAGAAGCCGATCTCCCCGCCGGCGCCGGGGCGGTTCAGCACCACCACGGGCTGGCCGAGGTCCTTTTCCATGAAGCGGGCGATGGTGCGCGCGGCAGCGTCGGTCCCGCCGCCGGGGGCGAAGGCGACGATCATGGTGATCTGCCGGTCCGGCCGCCAGCCGGACCCCTGTGCGCGGGCGATCGCAGGCACGGCGAGCGCTGCGGCGAGGACGCCGCGACGGGTGGCGGTCATTCGGTCGTTTCCTCCGGAGGGATCGTTGCCTCGACGATGCACGGTCGGGCGTCGGCAGCAAAGGGGGGGAGGAGCGGGCCGATCGCGCCGCAGGCCGCCGGGCCCCGCGCTTGCCCGGCGATATCAGTTCGACATCGGAAAAAACGGGCGAGGTCCGCCGCGGCAGGCTGCCGCGACGGCTAGGGGTGTGACTCAGATCAATGCGCACCGGCCGCATTCGCGGCAATGTTACATTTAAGGTTCCCCAGCGGTGCAACCGGCCCCGGCAGGGTCGCGAGGTTGCCCGACATGCGAAGGGCCGCCGGTTGGTCCGGCGGCCCCTTGCCTTGAAGCAATCGGCGGCGGCGAAAGCGGCTCAGTCGGCCGCGAGCGCCATCCGGCTGCGGTTGAGCACGCCCATGACGTGGTCCTCGGCCGCATCCACGACCTTTTCCGTCTGCTCCGGCGTGAAGACATGGCCGGCGCCAGGCATCACCCGGTAGTCGATGGTGATGCCCTTCTGGGTGTTCAGCTTGTCCACCAGCTTCCGCACGGAGGGCTCGGGCACCAGCTCGTCGTCCGCACCGTGGAAGATCAGCCCGCTGCACGGGCAGGGGGCGAGGAAGCCGAAATCGTAGTGGCTCGCCGGCGCGCTGATGGACACGAAGCCGCCCATCTCCGGCCGCCGCATCAGCACCTGCATGCCGACATAGGCGCCGAAGGAATAGCCGGCCACCCACAGCATGGAGGCGTTCGGGTTCACCGCCTGCAGGAAATCCAGCCCCGAACAGGCATCCGCCACTTCCCCGATGCCGCCGTCGTAGCGGCCCTGGCTGCGGCCCACACCGCGATAGTTGAAGCGAAGAACCGAGAAGCCCATCGCCTGGTACCGCTGGTACAGCGAATAGGTGACCCGGTTGTTCATGGTCCCGCCGTGCAGCGGGTGGGGGTGGAGGATCAGGGCCACCGGGGCATTGGGGCGCTTCGAGTGATGGTATCGTCCCTCGAGCCGGCCATCCGGCCCGGCGAACATGACCTCGGGCATCGTGCGTTCAGTCCAATGCGCTCTGCCGCAGGCCCCACCGACCCGACCCGCCCCGAAGGGCCTGGGTCAGGACGAGCGGCGGCCTGCCGCATGTTTGGGGAACCTCGCACCGCGGGCGCAGGGGGCGCCCCTTCAGGGAATGCCATCCGCCCGGCGCATTTCTTGACCGCGCCGGTCGGAAATCTTAGCATCGCAGCGCATCACCGGCGATGCGGCTTGCGCAGTACGCCGACAATGAAGGACGTCGCATTCCATGATGCCCCGGGGGAGGTTCCCGTGTCCCGGAGCGCCGGCACTATACGTAGCCGGGTCCGGTTTTCATAACAGAATCACGACATGCTCCCCATGTGCGCCGTGATGACCAGGGTTGCGAGATCAGCGGAGTAGCCGCGTCATGCGCTTGTCCACACGCGGTCGCTACGCCGTCATGGCAATGGTCGAGATGGCCGCCCGCGAGGGCCGCGCGGAAGGCTGCATCGGTGGACGTCCGGTCACGCTGAACGAGATCGCCGCCGCGCAGCACCTCTCCGTCGCCTATCTGGAACAGCTCTTCGGCCGCCTGCGCAGGGCGGGGCTGGTCGCGTCGGCGCGCGGCCCGGGGGGCGGCTACCGCCTCGCCCGCCCGGCCGCCGAGATCCCGATCTCTGCGGTGGTCGAGGCCGCCGACGAACCCATCGTCGCGACGCGCTGCGAGGAAGGCGGGCCAGGCTGCCTTGCCGGCGAACGCTGCGTGACCCACGACCTCTGGGCCGAGCTCGGCGACCAGATCCGGCTGTTCCTTGGCGGCCTGTCGCTGGCGGATGTGGTGGAAGGCAAGGTGAGCGGCCGCGCCCGCCCACCCGCGGGACGGGAGGCGGCACGCCCCGCCCGGGCATGACGGCGCGCCTCGGCCTCGATGCCAACGCCACCGAGCCGCTGCGCCCGCAGGCGCGGGTGGCGGCGCTCGCGGCGCTCGACCTGGCGGGCAACCCGTCTTCGGTCCATGCCGAGGGGCGGGCCGCAAGGCGGGTGCTCGAGGATGCGCGGGCAGGCCTTGCCGCCCGATTCGGCGCGCGGCCGCAGGATGTCGTCTTCACCGCCGGCGGGACGGAGGCGAATGCGCTGGCCATTCGCGGCCTCTCCACCGGGCGCCGCGTGCTGGTCGGCGCCACCGAACACCCCGCCGTGCTGCGCGCCGCACCGGAGGCCAGGGCAGTGCCGGTTCGCCCGGACGGCACCATCGACCTCCTCGCCCTGGAGGCGGCGCTGGCGGAGGGCGGCCCCGCCCTGGTCTGCCTGATGGCGGCGAACAACGAGACCGGCGTGGTCCACCCCCTTGCCGAGGCGGCCGAGGCCTGCCGCCGCCACGGCGCCCTGCTGCATGTCGATGCCGTGCAGGCCGCCGGCCGGCTGCCCGTCGTCCTCGCTCCGGCGGACAGCCTGGCGCTGTCGGGGCACAAGATGGGCGGGCCCAAGGGTGGCGGCGCGCTGCTGCTGCGGCCGGGGCTCGACCTGATGCCGCTGGTCGGCGGCGGCGGCCAGGAACGCGGACGGCGCGGCGGGACGGAGCCGCTGCCGGCCATCGCCGGCCTGGCCGCGGCGGCCGAGGCCGCCCTGCCGGCCGCCGCCGCCCGGCTGGCCTCGCTGCGCGATGCGATCGAGGCCGGCATCGCCGCCATCGCGCCGGAGGCCCGCTTCCCGGGCCGCGAGGCGCCGCGCCTGCCCAACACCACCTCCATCCTGCTGCCGGGCGTGCCGGCGGAGACGCAGGTGATCGCGCTGGATCTCGCCGGCGTCTCGGTCTCCGCCGGTGCGGCCTGTTCCTCCGGCAAGGTGGGGGCGAGCCATGTGCTGGCGGCGATGGGGCTCGGGCCGGATGCGGCCTGCGCGATCCGCGTCTCCCTGCCGTGGAATGCGCCGGAGGATGCGGCGGAGCGCTTCGTTGCCGCCTGGACGGGGATGCGGGCGCGGCTTGGCCGGGCACCAGGATCGCCGCACGGGTCTTGAGAGGGGCTCCGCCCCTCTCAAACTCACCCCGCCAAAGGCTTAAGGCCTTTGGAAACCGATACTTCGAGTGACCGCGGGTGCAGGGGACCGTGTCCACTGCCGGGGGAGCTTGAGGGGGCGAAGGCCGCTCAATCCGCGGTTCCGCTACCGCTGCGGCGCAGCCGGTGCCCGGTAGGGGAAGCGTGCGAAGACCGCGGCCACCGCCGCGGCGATGCGCTCGGCGGCGTGTTCGCGATCCGCCTGCGTGACGCGCCCCACCGCGACGCCTTCCCAGACCAGGGCATTCCGCGCCCGGTCCACGAGGTCCACGTTCAGCGTGCCCTCGGTGTACTGGTCGACATAGGTGGTGGCGCCGAAGGCATAGGCGGGCCAGGCGCCATAGAAGCGATAGCCGTAGTACCCGATGGGCGGCGCCGGCATGGTCTCGACCCGCGTGCGTTCGCGGAGCCGGCCGCTGAAGTTCACCAGCAGGTCCGGGTTCGGCGCCATCACGTAGCCGCGCGCGGTCATTTCGCGCTCGACGGCGGCCTTGAAGCGTTCGGTGGTCAGGCTCGTGTAGCCGAAGCTGTCGGTGCCGAGCGGGCTGGCCCAGCCGAAGGTGCGGTAGCGCGCGAAATCCGCCGTCGGGTCCTGGTCGACATGCACCCTCGGGACGGTGGCGCAGGCGCCGAGGCCCAGCGCGAGGAGAAGGTGGGGAAGGAACCGGCGAACGGGCATGAGCGCGATCCTGATCGGATCGCCCTGGAGTAGAGTGATTGCGAATGAATCGCAATTGCCGTCTTGGGGCGGGCGACGGCGGCATGGCAGCCGGGCTGCCGCCGTGCCTTCCACCCGCGCCAGTGAGCGACCATCTTCCCGGAATGCCCGCGCCGAACCGCCCGATCTACCTCGACTGCCACGCCACCACGCCGGTCGATCCGCGCGTGCTCGCGGCGATGCGCCCCTGGTGGGAAGAGAATTTCGCCAATCCCGGCAGCGTCGAGCACGCCATGGGCCGCGCCGCCGAGGAAGCGGTGGAGGAGGCGCGCGGCCATGTCGCGGCGCTGATCGGCGCCGACGCGCGGGAGGTCGTGCTGACCTCCGGCGCCACCGAGGCGAACAACCTCGCCATCAAGGGGGCCGCCCGCTTCGCCGCGGCGCAGGGCAGCGAGCGGCGGCGCGTCGTGACGGTGGCGACCGAGCACAAATGCGTCCTGGAAAGCGTCAAGGCGCTGGCCGGGGAAGGCTGCGAGCCGGTGATCCTGCCGGTCGACGGCAACGGGCTGCTCGACCTCGACGCGCTGCGCGCGGCGGTGGATGAGCGGACGCTTCTCGTCTCCGTCATGGCGGTGAACAACGAGATCGGCGTCATCCAGGACCTTGCCGCGATCGGCGCGATCGCCAAGGCGGCCGGCGCGCTGTTCCACACCGATGCCGCGCAGGGTGCCGGGCGCATCCCGCTCGATGTCGAGGAGATCCGCGCCGACCTGATGTCGCTCTCCGGCCACAAGATCTACGGGCCCAAGGGGATCGGGGCGCTCTATGTCCGCCGCCGGCCGCGGGTGCGGATCGCGCCGCTGTTCTCGGGCGGCGGGCAGGAGAGGGGGCTGCGATCCGGCACCCTGCCGGCGCCGCTGGTGGTCGGTTTCGGTGAGGCCTGCCGCATCGCCGCCACCGAGGGAATGCTCGATTCCGGCCGCATCGGCGGGCAGCGGGACCGCTTCATGGCGGCACTGGCTGCCGCCGTGCCGGGGGTGGAGATGAACGCGCCCGGCGCCCCGCGCGTCGCCGGCAACGCCAGCATCGCCTTCCCCGGCGGGGTCTCGGCGCAGGACATCATGGCGGCCGCGCCGGCGGTCTGCGTCTCGACCGGGTCGGCCTGCTCCTCGGCGGAGGTCGAGCCGTCCTACGTGCTCAGGGCGATCGGCCTGGACGAGGCGCGGGCGCGCGCGACCTTGCGGATCGGCATCGGACGCTTTACCTCGCCCGCCGATGTGGACCAGGCGGCCGCCCTGCTGGCGGAGGCATGGTCCAGGGCGATTTCCGGAACAAGCAGGGCGGCGGAGTAGCGATGCCGAAGATGGTGTTCGTCGAGCGGGACGGGACGCGCAAGGAAGTGGATGCGCCGCTCGGGCTTTCGGTGCTGGAGATCGCGCACCGCCACGGCGTCGATATCGAGGGGGCCTGCGAGGGCTCGCTCGCCTGCTCGACCTGCCATGTCATCGTGGACCCGTCCTGGTTCGCCAAGCTCGCCTCGCCGACCGAGGACGAGGAGGACATGCTCGACCTTGCCTTCGACCTGCAGGAGACGAGCCGCCTCGGCTGCCAGATCATCATGACCGAGAAGCTCGACGGGCTGGTGGTGAAGCTGCCCGCCGGGTCGCGCAACGCAGGGGGCTGACGCCATGGACATGGCGGCCCCGCGCTGGGAGACGGATTTCGGCGCCCCGGGCGGCCTGTTCCGGCGGCTGCGCGCCGCCGCGGCCGAGGCCTGGTCCGGGTACACTTGGCACCCCTTCGTGCAGTCCCTGTCGGATGGCACGCTGCCGTTGCCGGCCTTCCGCACCTACCTGATCCAGGACTACCTGTTCCTGATCCACTTCGCCCGCGCCAAGGCGCTGGCGGTGGTCAAGGGCGAGAGCCTGCAGGCGATGCGCGACAAGGCCGCGGCGGTGCTCGCCATCCTCGACGAGACCAAGCTGCACCTGAAGTACTGCGCCGGGTGGGGGCTGTCCGAGGCGGACGTCATCGCCACGCCGGAAAGCGCCGAGACCGTCTCCTACACCCGCTGGGTGCTCGACCGCGGGCTGTTCGGGGACATCCTCGACCTGGAAGTGGCGCTCGCGCCCTGCACGGTGGGCTATGGGGAGGTGGCGCTGCGCGTCCTCGCCGACCCGGCGCGGCAGGTCGAGGACAACGCCTACCAGTCCTGGATCGATACCTACGGGGCCGAGGACTACCAGGCCATGGCGCGGGCCGCGGCGGCGCGGATCGACGCGCTCGGCGTCTCCCATGGCGGCGAGGCGCGCTTCGCCCGGCTTGCGGCGGATTTCGCCGAGGCCGCGCGGCTCGAGCAGCGCTTCTGGCAGCAGGGGCTGGACGCGGCGCGATGAGGATCCTCGTCGCCATGTCCGGCGGCGTCGATTCCAGCGTGGTCGCGGGCCTGCTGGCCGAGGAAGGCCACGAGGTCGTCGGTGCCACGCTGCAGCTCTACGACCACGGTGCGGCGGTCGCGAAGAAGGGCGCCTGCTGCGCCGGGCAGGACATCCACGATGCGCGCAACGTCGCCGACCGGCTCGGCATCCCGCACTACGTGCTGGACCGGGAGCAGGTCTTCTCCCGCGAGGTGATCGGCGACTTCGCCGCGACCTATGCCCGTGGCGAGACGCCGGTGCCGTGCATCCGCTGCAACCAGACGGTGAAGTTCCGCGACCTGGTGGCGCTGGCGCGCGACCTCGGCTGCGAGGCGCTGGCGACCGGCCACTATGCCCGCCGCCTGGATGGCCCGGACGGCGCCGAGCTGCACCGCGCGGCCGACCCGGCGCGGGACCAGTCCTACTTCCTCGCGGCGACGACGCGCGAGCAGTTGGCGTTCGCGCGTTTCCCGCTTGGCGGCTTTCCCGACAAGGCGGCGGTGCGGGCGGTGGCGGCGCGGCTGGGCCTGGCCGTGGCGGAGAAGCCGGACAGCCAGGACATCTGCTTCGTCCCCGAGGGCCGCTACGATTCGCTGGTGGCGAAGCTGCGCCCGGACGCCGTCGCGCCCGGCGAGGTGGTGCACGCCGATGGCCGCGTGCTCGGCGCGCACGAGGGCATCGCGCGTTTCACCGTCGGGCAGGGCAGGGGACTTGGCGCGGCATCCTGGGACGGGCCGGAGAAGCTGTATGTCGCCGGGGTGGACCCCGGGCGCCGCCGCATCGTGGTGGCGCCGCGCAGGGCATTGGAAACCACGGAGGCCGAGGCGGCCGAGGTCAACTGGCTGATCGAGCCGCCCGCCACGCCCTTCCGCTGCGCCGTGAAGCTGCGCGCGCGGGAGATGCCGAGGGCAGCGACCGTCGCCTGGGACGCCGCGGCGGGCCTCGCGCGGGTGAGGCTGGACGCGCCGGGAATCGCCGCCCCCGGCCAGGCCTGCGTCATGTATGATGGCGAACGTGTCCTCGGCGGCGGGTTCCTGCGCGCCGCGGGATCGGTTGACAGCACGCGGGCCGCGGCCTAACTCGCGGCCCTCGCTTCGATGGCGGCGTAGCTCAGCTGGTTAGAGCACGGCACTCATAATGCCGGGGTCGGCGGTTCAAGTCCGCCCGCCGCTACCATCCATCTGTAGAGAAACCGCCGCTTTCACGCCGCCGCGTCGGGACAGGTGCGGACAGGTCTGGCCGGGATTGCCCCGATTCTCCCGTCTCGGATGGGCACAGGCTGGGCAGTCAGGCGATCCGGGCGATGCCTTGTGCCGATGATCCGCCCCGCAGGCCGCCACCGCGGCGCCGGGCCAGGCTCCGCGCCCGGACCTCGTCGGCGGATGGCCGGCTCCGCAGCCGTGATATCGGCGCGAATCCACCGGCACACACCATATTTTGTCGCTGCGGCCCGCCTTGAGTGCCACTAATGGACACACTGATTCCTTTCGCTATCGTGAGAGTGTCCAGGGGATTTGTTTGAGGAGCCGATTCGTGGCGGTGGAATGGGCGACATGACGGCGGCTGGCGCCTCCGGCGATGCTTGCCGCCGGCATCGCGCCGCGCGCGCCGCCGATGCATTGCTTTGCCGGCGGTCGCTGGTGGCGGGCGCCTGTCTTCTGCACCCTGGCGCCGCCGCGCGCGCCGAAATGGCATCTGACTGGGCGGCCTACCGCGCCCGCTTCGTGGCGCCGGAGGGCCGGGTCGTCGATACCGGCAATGACAACGTCTCCCACAGCGAGGGCCAGGGCTGGGGGTTGATGCTCGCCGCCGGCTTCGATGACAGGCCGACCTTCGACCGTTTGCTGGCGTGGACCCGCCGCATCCTCAAGCGCCCGCAGGACAACCTGCATGCCTGGCGCTTCCGGCCGAACGCCGTGCCCGCGGTGGACGACCCGAACAACGCGACGGATGGCGACCTCTACATCGCCTGGGGCCTGCTGATGGCCCATGCGCGCTGGCGGCATGCTCCCTATCGCGCCGAGGCCCTGGCGATCGCGCTCGACGTGCTGCGCCTCGCGCAGCGGCACCTCCATGGGCAGGCCGTGCTGCTGCCTGGAGTGGCGGGCTTCGAATCGGCACAGGGCACCGTGCTGAACCCTTCCTATGTCGTGCTCCCCGCCTATGCGGCGCTGCACCGCGCCGCGCCGGGGGCCGGCTGGGATCGTCTGGCGCGGGACGGCCTCGCGCTGCTGCGCCGCGCGCGCTTCGGGGCCTGGGCGCTCAGTCCCGACTGGGTGATGCAACCGGTGCGGGCGAATGCCCCGCTCGGCCTGCCGGAACGCTGGCCGCCGCGCTTCTCCTTCGATGCGGTGCGGGTGCCCCTGCTGCTCGCCTGGGCTGGCGAAACCCGCCATCCCGCCCTGCTCGGGGCGCATGCCTTCTGGAGCGATCCGCGCTGGCAGGACCCACCCGCCTGGGTGGACCTCGTCACCGGACGAACGGCCGACTACGCCGTCTCGCCCGGCGTCCGCGCCATCGCCGCCTTCGTCGCCGCGCGCATCGCCGGTCCCGGCGCGACCGTCCCGTTACCGACCGTCAACGAGTCCCAGGACTACTATTCCGCATCGCTGACCCTGCTGGTTCGTCTGGCCTGTGACACGACAGGCACGCGGATCGCGGCGTGAGCCGGCGCGGACGCGATGATCGATGCAAGGAGCCTGCTCCGATGAGTGCCACGGCAGGATGCCGTATCAGCCCCGGACGGGGCGCCGTATCGTGAGCGCGGGCGATCCCGACATCGCCGCACTCGCTTCGCGCCTCGGCCTGCGCGGCCTGCGCTATCGCAGCTTCGAGCAGGTGCCGGCCTGGGCCGCCGCGCGGCGGGCACGCGACGCCGCGCGGGTCGAGGATCCGCCACCCGCACCGTCCTTTGACGAACCCTCAGCGGCGCCGCCGGTTGCCGTCGAAGTCACGCCGCCGCCCGCGGCGCGTCCGCCGGACGCTGCTCCGCCGGCCGCCGAGGCGCCGCGCGCTCCCGCCCGGCCGGCCGCGGCGGCGCCGCACTTCCCGCTGCTCGGGGATGCGCTCGCCCGCGCCTCCGGCCGCCCCGCGCAGGACCCCCTGCCGCAGGCCGCCCGCCCCTTCGCCGCGCTGCGCCTTGCGGTGGCGGGCCGCGGCGACGCGACGGGGCACTGAGCCGATGCCTCTTCTCTGCGTCGCCTCGCCGAAGGGTGGCGTCGGCAAGACGTCCATCGTCGCGGGCCTCGCCGATGCGCTGAAGCGCGCCGGCCGCACGGTGGTCGCGATCGACAGCGACCCGCAGAACGCCCTCCGGCTGCATCTCGGCCTGCCGATCACCGATGGCGCGGGCTATCTCGCGCGGCTGCCGGACCGGCCCGACTGGCGCGCCTGCCTGCGGCGCACGCCGGCGGGCATCGACCTGCTGCCGCACGGCGAGACGGACATGCGTGGCGCGCTCGCCTCCGCCGCCATGCTCGAACGTGAACCGGACCTCCTCGCCGGACCGGTGCGCGCCATGCTCGCCGACCCCGCGACCATTGTCGTCGCGGACACGCCGCCGGGTGCCTCGGTGGCGCTGTCGATCCTGCAGCCGCAGGCGGCGCTGGTGCTGGCGGTGCTGCTCGCCGACGCGGCGAGCACCGCCCTGCTGCCCGATATCGAGAGCGGCCGCTTCCTGGGCCAGGGCACGCTCGGCACGCTGAACGGGCCGAAGCTCCTGGTGGCGCTGAACCAGGTGGACCGCGGCTCGCGTCTCTCGATCGCGGCGGCGGAAGGCGTCGCGGCGCATCTCGGCCCGCGGCTCGCCGGAGCGGTCTGCCGCGACGATGCGGTAGCCGAGGCGCTGGCCTGCCAGCAGCCGATCGGTGCCCATGCGCCGGGCAGCCAGCCGGCACGCGACATCGCCGACCTCGCAGCCGCGCTGCTGCGGCACCTGCCGCCGCCTGCGGTCGCGCCGGTCGCCTCGCCGCTCTTTCCCTGGATGCGGCAATGACGCGCGCAGTGGCATGGGCGGTGCGCGCCGGCCTGGTCCTCGCCGGGCTGACCATCGCCTGGGCGGTGATCGTCACGCCGCTCGAACCGCGGGACCAGGCGATGCTTGCGCTCGGCGGCATCGTGGTCTTCCTGGTGCTGAACCATTTCGCGTCGCGGCGCGTGACGATGATCCTCGCGACGCTCTCCTGCCTCGTATCCCTGCGCTACCTGCACTGGCGCATCGTCGACACGCTGGAGCCGGAGAGCTTCTGGCAGGGCTTCTTCATGATCGGCCTGGTGCTGGCAGAAGGCTATGCCGTGCTGGCGTTGCTGCTCGGCTATTTCCAGACGCTCTGGCCGCTCGAACGCCGCCCGGCGCCGATGCCCGCGGATCCCGACACCTGGCCGACGGTGGATGTCTTCATCCCCACCTACAACGAGGATCTGGAGGTTGTGCGCCCCACGGTGCTCGCCGCCATGGCGATGGACTGGCCGGCGGACAAGCTGAAGGTCTGGATCCTCGACGACGGCAGGCGGCAGGCCTTCCGCGACTTCGCAGAGGAATGCGGCGCGGGCTACATGATCCGCCCCGACAACAAGGGGGCCAAGGCCGGCAACCTCAACCATGCGATGGAGCACACGGATGGCGAGTTCATCGCCATCTTCGACTGCGACCACGTGCCGACGCGCGCCTTCCTGCAGATGACCATGGGCTGGATGCTGCGCGACCGGAAGCTCGGCATGCTGCAGACACCGCACCACTTCTATTCGCTCGATCCCTTCGAGCGGAACCTGTCCAACGGGCGCGACGTGCCGAACGAAGGCCTGATGTTCTACGGCCTCGTGCAGCCCGGCAACGACCTGTGGAACGCGACCTTCTTCTGCGGTTCCTGCGCCGTGCTGCGGCGGGAGGCGATCCTCGAGGCCGGCGGCGTGCCGACGCAGACGGTGACGGAGGACTGCCACGCCTCGCTGAAGATGCAGCGGCTCGGCTGGAACACCGCCTATCTGCGCGTGCCGCTCGCCGCCGGCCTCGCGACGGAACGGCTGATGATCCATATCGGCCAGCGCATGCGCTGGGCGCGCGGCATGCTGCAGATCATGCGGGTGGACAACCCGCTGCTCGGCCCCGGCCTGAGCCTGCCGCAGCGGCTCTGCTACTTCAGCGCCATGTTCCACTTCCTCTTCGCCGTCCCGCGCCTGGTCTTCCTCACCGCGCCGCTCGCCTTCCTGCTGCTCGGCTACAGCGTCATCGCCGCCTCGCCGCTCGCCATCATCGCCTTTGCCGGGCCGCACATCTTCCACGCCGTCGCGACCGGCAGCCGCGTCGCCGGCGGCGTGCGGCATTCCTTCTGGTCCGAAATCTACGAGACGGTGCTCGCGCTGTGGCTGGTGCCGGTGACCATCGCGACGCTGCTCGACCCGAAGAAGGGCAAGTTCAACGTGACGGAAAAGGGCGGGCTGCTGCCCGAGGGATATTTCGACTGGCGCGCCGTGTGGCCGAGCCTGGTGCTGACCGGGCTGCTGACCCTCGGCGTGATGGCCGGGATCAGCGGCGTCCTTGCCCATCCCTGGGGCAGCCTCGAAGGCCAGGCCTATCTGCTCAACGGCATCTGGGCGACGCTGTGTCTCGTGCCGGCGCTCGCCTCCGTCGCGGCGGGGCGGGAACGGCGGCAGGTGCGCGCCCGGGCCCGCGTCGCGGCGGCGCTGCCGGCGATGGTCGTGCTGCCCGGCGGGCGGCGCATCGATGCGCGCACCCTCGACATCTCGCTCGGCGGCGCGGGGCTCGTGCTGGCGGAGACGCTGGCGCTCGAACCCGATGCGGAGGTGGTGCTGGAGTTGCCGATGGGCCGGGAGTTTCTCGCCATTCCCGCCACCTTCCTGCGGATCGAGCGCGGCGAGGCCCAGCTCGTCTTCCGCCCCGCCAATGTCGAGGAGGAAGCGACGATCGTGCGCGCCGTCTTTGGCCGGGCCGATGCCTGGCTGTCCTGGGACCGGCATCGCCGCGACCGCCCGCTGCGTTCGCTGCTGGAAGTCGTGACCACCGTCGGTGCCGTCTTCACCGGCCGGTCGCAGATCTCCTTCGCCTGGTGGCGCGCGCGGCGCGAGCGCCGGGACGCGCTGCGGCGGCCTGTCGCGCCGGTGTCGGCCGAACGGCGCACCGAGGTGCTCGCCCCGCGTGGCGGCGCATCCGGCGGCGCGGCTCTGCTCGCGCTGCTGCTGCTGAGCGCGCCGGCGATGGCGCAGCGGCAGGGCCGGCAGG
>NZ_JAAEDL010000054.1 GCF_018129005.1 Neoroseomonas eburnea | reverse complement strand
ACTGCCGCGGCGCAAAACCCATCGCCAACGCCCGTTCCAGCCCGCTCCCACACCTCCAACAAACGATCAGGCGCGTTTCGCAGAGATCTCCATCCACTTCCTCTGCATGGACTGGCGCCACATGACGGAGCTGCTCAAGGCCGGCAGCGCGGTCTACACCGAGCTCAAGAACCTCTGCGTCTGGAACAAGGACAGTGGGGGGATGGGCGCCTTCTACCGCTCGAAGCACGAGCTGGTCTTCGTCTTCAAGAAGGGCACCGCGCCGCACATCAACACCTTCGGCCTCGGCGAGAAGGGGCGGTACCGGACGAACGTGTGGGATTACCAGGGCGCGAACAGCTTCCGACGCGGACGCGCCGAGGAGCTCGCCATGCACCCCACCGTGAAGCCCGTTGCGCTGGTGATGGACGCGATCAAGGACTGCTCCCGCCGCGGCGGGATTGTCCTCGATGCATTCGGCGGCAGCGGCACAACCTTGATCGCCGCGCACAAGACCAGCCGGCGTGGTTACCTGATGGAGATCGACCCGCTCTACGTCGACGTCATCATCCGGCGCTGGCAAGCCCTCACCGGCGATCAGGCCCGGCATGCAGAGACCGGCGAGACGTTTGCCCAGTTCGAGCAGCGCGTCAGCACCGGGGCGGAGGGCGACCGTCATGAATAAGGGAGATTACGAGGTCGGCTATGGCCGACCGCCTAGGAGGACCCGCTTCAAAAAGGGGACGTCCGGCAATCCTGCCGGACGACCTCGCGGGCGGCGACCGGACGTGCTGATCGACCTGCACAAGGAACTCTCCAGCCGTGTGCAGATCACCGAGCAGGGGCGTCGCATCACGATCACCAAGGGCGAGCTCCTCGCCCGCGCGCTGGTCGCCGGTGCGATCAAGGGCGACGCCAAGGCCCGTCGCGACCTCCTCGACATGATCAACACGCTCGGCGGCAAGGAACCGCCCAGGCCGGACAACGACAACGTCGAGGACAATGTCGCCGAGGACGCGGACCTCCTCGCCGCCTATGTCCGCCGGAAGTCCGGGGGAGGCCGCCATGACTGACGCCCGCGCGCAGCGTGCCGCCCTCCGGAGCGATCTGCCCTTCTTCATTGGCAAGTGCTTCAAGACGCTAGAGTCGGGGCGACCGTTCCACGACAATTGGCATATCCATCACATCGGACACCAGCTGCAGCGCGTGGCCGATGGCGACCTGACCCGGCTCGCCATCACCATCCCGCCGCGGCACCTCAAGTCGATCTGCGTGACGGTCGCCTACACAGCCTGGGCGATGGGCCGGAACCCGGCCCTGAAGATCATGACCGTCTCCTACTCCGAGGAGCTTGCCCGGCAGCACGCGACCGCGTTCAGGACCATCGTAGAGAGCGCTTGGTATCGTGCTCTGTTCCCCGCCTTTCAGGTCGCGTCCGCGCGGACGACCGAGGTGCGGACCACCCAGCACGGCTTCCGCTTCGCCGGGTCGGTCGGCGGAGCGATCCTGGGCCGTGGCGCCGACCTCATCATCATCGACGACCCAATCAAGGCGCAGGCGGCGCTGTCCGCAGTCGAGCGGCGCAAGGTGAAGGAGTTCTACGACAACACCCTCTACACCCGGCTGAACGACAAGGGCCGCGGGGCGATCGTCATCGTCATGCAGCGCCTGCACCAGGACGATCTGGTCGGGCACGTCACGGCGAAGGAGGCCTGGGAGATCTCGGCGATCCCCGCCATCGCGGCCGACGACCAGGACTATCGCACTGGGCCGGCACCGCACGAGGTCTACCGGCGCCGCGCCGGCGAGGTCATCGATCCGCAGCGTGAGGACCGCGCCGTGCTCGATCAGGTCCGGCGCACCTTGGGCAGCATGAACTTCGCCGCCCAGTACCAGCAGGACCCGGTCCCGCCGGACGGCAACGCGATCCGGCGCGAGTGGCTGCGTTATTACGACATCGCCCCGTCGCAGCTCGATCTGGTTATGGCGAGCTGGGACACCGCCTCCACCTTGGGCGAGACCAGTGACTATTCGGTCGGCACCGTTTGGGGCCTGAAGGGCAGCGACATCTACCTGCTCGATGTCGTCCGCGGCCGGTTCGAGGTGCCGGACCTGCGGCGGCGAATCGAGGCCACGGCGGATGCCCATGGCGCGCACGCGACGTTGATCGAGGAGACCGACATCGGGCGGGCCATCCTGCAGGAGATGCGCCTGCACAGCCATGTCCGGCCCATCCTGTGGCAGGTGCAGTTCGACAAGGAGGCGCGGTTGCTGGGCCAGGCCCCGAAGTTCGAGGCCGGGCAGGTGCTGCTGCCGCGCGATGCGCCGTGGCTGGCCGAGTATGTCAGCGAGCTGCTGGCCTTCCCCAACGGGGCGCATGACGACCAGATGGACAGCACGTCGCAGGCCCTCGGGTGGCTGTCGCGAAGTATCGCCGCCGGCATCCCTCCGGTGAGGCCGAACCCGAAGCGTCCTGCGGGCGCCGCACGGCGGCGCCCAGATGGCGCTCCGCTTCGGCGGTAGGGGGGTGCTGGCCAGGCCCCTGCCAGCCCTGGCGCGCCCTCAAATCGAACGGTGGGGCATCGGGCGCGGCACCTGCACACACACCGCACCGCAAATGCCCTCCCCGTTGACGCGTCGCGGGGCGGCGGCGGGCCGGCGAAAAGCTTTGACCTGCACATGGTCTGATATCCTGCGCAGGGCCTCGGGCCGGACCATCGGCGCGGGCGCTGGCAGCGACTGGGACTTCCCCCGCCGGGGCGCCCACAGTGGCGCGGCCAACGCGATGATGACGGCGCGCCGTGCGATACGCATGCGGTCCTCCACCGAAGCTGTCTTCAGCCACCGAGTACGACGGCGGCGCCGCAATTTCGACCGAACTTGGATAGGTGACGTATCGGGTCGATCGCCCGGATTGCGAACAAAACAAGAAACTGAGAGGGTCGGCGGTGCCATGCCCCGATTCACCTCATGACCGCTGCCTACCTTGAACGGTTGAACCCAGACCAGCGCCGCGCGGTGGAGTACGGGGTCGGAACGGCCAGCCCCGGCCCCTTGTTGGTCGTCGCCGGTGCTGGTTCCGGCAAGACCAACACCATCGCTCATCGCGTGGCCCATCTGCTGGTGAATGGGGCCGACCCGGACCGCATCCTGCTGATGACGTTTTCCCGCCGGGCGGCGAGCGATCTCACGCGCCGCGCTGAAGCGATCTGCCGGCAGGCAATGGGTGAGCGCGCCGGCATCCTGGCCGCGGGCCTGCCCTGGGCTGGGACCTTCCACGCCATCGGTGTCCGGCTGCTGCACGACTATGCCGAGCAGATCGGGTTGCCGCCGGATTTCTCGATCCATGATCGCGAGGATTCCGCCGACCTGATGAACCTGGTTCGTGACGACCTTGGCTATTCACGGCTGGAGCGTCGCTTTCCGACCAAGGCAACATGCCTCGAGATCTATTCCCGCGTCGTCAACGGCAGTGCTGCCCTGGCCGATGTGTTGCAGGAGGCCTTCCCCTGGTGCGCATCATGGGAGAGTGAACTCCGCACGCTGTACGCCGCCTATGTGGATGCCAAGCAGGCGCAGGGCGTGCTCGATTTCGACGATCTGCTGCTGTACTGGGCACGGATGCAGGCCGAGCCTGGCCTGGCGGCTGGAATCAGTGCCCGCTTCGATCACGTGCTGGTGGATGAGTACCAGGATACCAATCGCCTGCAGGCCAGCATCCTGCTGACGATGAAGCCGGATGGGCGCGGCCTGACCGTGGTCGGCGACGATGCGCAGTCGATCTATGGCTTCCGCGCCGCCACGGTGCGCAACATCCTCGACTTCCCGGCCGCCTTCGATCCTCCGGCGGAGATCGTCACGCTCGATCGCAACTACCGGTCGACGAAGCCGATCCTCGATGCCGCGAACGCTGTGATCGGGTTGGCGAAGGAGAGATTCACCAAGAACCTCTGGACGGATCGCGCCGGAACGCAGCGGCCGGAGCTGGTGACCGTCCGCGACGACATGGAGCAGGCGCGGTTCGTCGCGACGCAAGTGCTCGAGAACAGGGAGGCGGGCGCGACGCTGAAGCAGCAGGCCGTGCTGTTCCGCACGGCGAGCCACAGCGCGGTGCTGGAGGTCGAGCTGACACGGCGGCGCATCCCGTTCGTGAAATTCGGCGGGCTGAAGTTCCTCGACAGCGCGCATGTGAAGGATGTGCTGGCGCTGTTGCGCTTCGCGCAGAATCCGCGCGACCTCGTGGCGGGCTTCCGCGTCATGCTGCTGGTGCCGGGCGCAGGGCCGGCGACGGCGCGGCGCGCCCTGGCGGCGATGAGCACGGCCGACGACCCGGTCGGCGCGCTGGCTGCCTTCCCCACGCCGCCACGCATCGGCGGGGAATGGCAGGGTTTCGTCGCGCTGCTGACGGCGCTCCGTGGGCGCGGGACGGCATGGCCGGCGGAGCTCGACATCCTGCGGCAGTGGTACGAGCCGATCCTGGAGCGGCAGCATGATGACGCATCGACGCGGCTTGCGGACCTGCTGCAGCTGCAGGGTATCGCCGCAGGCTATCCGTCGCGCGAGCGGTTCCTGACCGAACTGACCCTCGACCCGCCGGCTGCGACCAGCGACGAGTCGGGCGTTCCGTCGCTCGACAACGACTACCTGATCCTGTCGACCATTCATTCGGCGAAGGGACAGGAGTGGCGCTCGGTCTTCCTGCTGAACGCGGTCGATGGCTGCATGCCATCGGATCTTGGCACCGGCACGTCGGCGGATATCGAGGAAGAACGCCGACTGCTCTATGTCGCGATGACACGGGCGAAGGACAGCCTGCATCTGGTGCTGCCACAACGCTTCTACATGCATGCACAGCACGCCAAGGGCGACCGGCACGTCTATGCATCACGCACGCGCTTCATTCCGCGCGAAATCCTCGATCACTTCGACTATGTGAGCTGGCCGGGGAGCCGGAACGCCGCGCCTGCGGCCCGAACGGCTGCCGCACCGCGGATCGACCTGGCTGCCCAGATGCGCGGCATGTGGCGGTGAGGCGGGGTGGCGGCTACGGCTCTGCGAGACTGCGGAAGGTGATCGACCAACGCGGCTGGTCCATCTCGGCGATGCTGTGCTCCCACTCATGCCGGGCTACGCCGGCCAGGTGATAGGCCCCGCGGGGCTCGAGCGGCAGCTTTGCGCGCTCGAAGCCGGTGCCGCGCCGGCGGCGTAAGCGCATGACGGCAGCGGCGCCGAGCGACAGGCCAATGACATGGTCGAAGGCGGGGCGATCCTTGTGCCAGCCGATACCAGTTCCGGGGCCGTAGCGGATCAGCAGCGCCTGGACCAGCGCCTCGGCCGGCAGCCTCGCGAAGCAAGCGGCGCGGTCGCGGAACGGCAGCAGCCAGTCCGGCAAGGGCACGGCCTGTTTCATTCGGCCGGTGTCGAAATCGTAGGTCCAGCCATAGGAGGCGGTCAGCCGCTTGCCAGTCCAGCCCTGGAAGCGGAAGGGCGAAAGCTCCTCCGTGGCATCGATCGCCGCGATCAGGCTGGCTTCCTCCTCGGCCGTCACGAGGTCGCCGCTGGTGGACAGCCCGGGTAGCACGCGCGTGCCGAACAGATCCATCATGCGCCGGTTTCCGCGTCATCCGCGGCGGGTTCCCAGCCGAAGCCGCTGCGGCCGCCATAGTCGCGCGAACGCGCGCGCTCATCGTCGATCAGCGCGGCAACGGAAGGTCCGGTGGCCTGCCGCTCGAGACGCCGCGCCTGCTCGTCCAGCCGGGCGATCGCGGCGAGTTCCTCCGTATTGCCGAGCCTCGCCTTGCGGACGGCCGACTTCATGACCTGGATAGTGTGGTCATAGACCCGCGTCGGCACGGGGAAGGGATGGCGGTCCTTGCCACCATGCGCGAGCGAGAAGCGGGCGGGATCAGTGAAGCGGCAGGGGACGCCGTGCACCACCTCCGCCACCATCGCCAGCGCCCGCACCGTGCGTGCGCCGACGCCCGGCACCAGCAGCAGATCCGCGAAATCCGCCGGCCCGCGATCCGCCGCGGCCGCGAGAGCGCCATGCAGTCGGCGCTCGACCACATTCTCCGGCCGCACATCGTGATGCGTGGGCATAACGAGATGCGGCAGCAGCGACTGCCGTGCCGCCGGCCCCGTCTGGCCATCGATGCGTTGCAACTCGCGCAGGATGCCGTCCGGGCCGATGCCGTCGAGCAGACCAAGCTGCGCGTCGCGCGAGCCCGCCGCGCGACGGTCGGTGAGGTTAACGATGCGGCCCTGGCCTTGCCCCTCGATCGCCGCATGCGGCGCATCGACGAAGCTCGCCATGCCTTCGGAAAGCCAATGGTAGCGGCGGGCCTGCCCGCGCGCATCGCTCATGCCCTGCTGCACGACGACCCAGCGCCCGTCATCCGCGACGATGAAGGCATGCAGGTAGAGATCGAAGCCATCCTGCACCGCCGCGCTATCCACCTTGGCAACGAGGCGGCTCGCCTTGACCAGCGCCTCGCCATCCAGCCCCACGCGCTCGGCCACCGCGATTAGCTCGGCGGGCGTCGCACGGCTGTGGCGGCCGCGGCCGCCGCAGACATGCAGCCCGAGTTCCTTCGACAGCGGCGTCAGCCCGCGCTTCAGCGCGCCGATCACGCTGGTGGTGATGCCCGAGGAATGCCAGTCCATTCCCATCACGCAGCCGAAGGACTGGAACCAGAAGGGATGCGCCAGGCGCCGCAGCAGCTCGTCGCGCCCGTATTCGAGGATGATGGCCTCGACGATCACGGCGCCTAGGCGGGTCATGCGCTGGCCCAGCCACGCCGGCACGCGGCCGCCATGCAGCGGCATGTCGGCGCTGCCGGCGCGCTGCGCCATCAACCGGCCTCGGAGAACAGGGGGAGGTCGCCGGCGGCGTCGGCCATGAAGTTCGACACGGTCACGCCAACCAGCCTGACGCCCGTCCGGGGCGGAAAGACCGACCGCACCAGGTCGAGGCTGGCCTGCCGCAACGGCGCCTGCCCGGTGATGGCGGCGGCCAGGGTCCGGCTCCGCGTGACCTGTCGGAAATCCGCGAACTTGACTTTCACCGTGACGGTCCGGCCGAAAGCCTGGGTCTTCGCGCACCAGGCCCACACATCGTCGGCCATTCGAAGCACCCCGGCCTCGATCCCGGCGGCATCCACGAGATCGCGATCGAAGGTGGTCTCCGAGCCGGAGGATTTCCGGGTTCGGTCGGGATCGACGGGACGGTCGTCCTCGCCGCGGGCGATGGCGTGGTACCAGGTTGCGGCACTGCCGAAGTGCTTCTGGAGAAAGGCCATCGATTTTGCACGGAGGTCCGCGCCGGTCTCGATCCCGAGGGCCTGCATGCGTTTCGCCGTGACCGGACCGACGCCATGGAAGCGCGCGACCGGCAGCGTCTCCACCCACGTCGGCCCCATCTCGGGCGTGACGGCGAACTGGCCGTTGGGCTTGCGCTGGTCGGATGCAAGCTTCGCCAAGAACTTGTTGTAGGAGATGCCGGCGGAGGCGGTCAGGCCTGTCTCGTCGCGAATGCGGGCGCGGATCTCCTTCGCGGTGACCCAGGCGGTGGGCAGGCCGCGCATGTTCTCCGTGACGTCGAGATAGGCCTCGTCCAGCGACAGGGGCTGAATGAGGGGCGTGTACGCCGCGAAGATCGCATGGATCTGTCGCGACACGGCGCGATACACCTCGAAGCGCGGTGGAACGAAGACGAGCTCGGCGCATTTGCGCAAGGCCGTGACGGAGGGCATCGCCGAGCGGACGCCGAAGGCCCGCGCCTCATCGCTGGCGGCGGCCACGACGCCGCGGGCAGCGCCATGGCCGACCGCGACGGGGCGGCCGCGCAGCGATGGATCGTCGCGCTGTTCCACCGACGCGTAGAAGGCGTCCATGTCGATGTGGATGATCTTGCGGGGCGCCTGCGTCTCCATTCTCTGCAGAGTAGCGCGTTGGGAACATATAAGGAACAGACTGGACAGTCGCGGATCGCCGTTTCGGATACCACTACCACTCCGCCATCAAAGGTCTGTCGGCAGCTTTGCGCCCGAAGCAGCCATGAAAAGCGGGAGCGCGGCGCTCCAGAATCGGACGTCGCTGCAGTTTGGCTTCTCCGATTCAGCGACGAGCGGACCAGGAGCGGATACTCTCAGTTCATGGCGCGGAGCTTCAGCCAAGAATCCTGGATCGGAGCCGACATTGCGGGGTGAGACTCTGTCGCAAGCGAACCGACGACGTCGCGGACATGCGGTGCGATCCCTGGCCATGCGGTTGCCAACGCGACCATCAGACATCCGAAGCGGCCGAAGCCATCTGCCGTGCTGTTGGACCGGGAGCAGGCCGCGGCTGCCTCGACAAGGTTCAGCACCACATCCTCCTCTTGTGCCGGGAGCAATCGCCCGCCACGGTGCCCGGCCAGCTGTTCCGCATAGGAGGCCAGCTTCTCCTCGAAGGACGATCGCGCGGCATCATCTCCGGAAGCCTGGGCGATTTCCGCCGCGCACCTCAGGACGACCATCCCGATCTCCGAGTCGTTCTCAAGCAGTGCCCCAAAGTCCACGGCGGAGACAGCCTTCGCAGCTATGGCGCGGCGTTCCTCGTCTAGGTGCGGCCTTGCCACGATGCTGAGAACCAACCAGAGCCGGGCCTGTCCGGTCTGGGCCATGTTGAGGTCTCCAAGCGCCGAGCCGACCGAGATGCGAGCCGCTTCGGTCGTCACGCTGACCTCCTCCGGGAAGACCCAGGACGGTCGTGCACGGAACCACGTGCCGAGGTCGTCGCCCGCGCCTTCTCGGTCTGCATATATCCAGGGGACGGGCATCCGACGAGGCCCGGCTCCCGCCGAGAGGATGTCTCGCAGCCCATCAACGAGGCGCACGTCTGGCAGTGCGTCTTCTCGAAGCTGCTCGGTCCCGAGCGCGTAACCCAGTCCGTGGAATAGCAGCCCCTCCGAAGTCATGGACCCGGGTGCCGCCGCCGCGTCGTCGTAACCTCGGCGGAAGACAACCGCGCGTGCCGCCTCGCGCCGAGCTGGGCGGCCTGAGAAACGCCGCGCCGATTCCACCGGCTCCGATCCGGCTGCCAGGATTGCGCGCGTCACGTGATCCGCATGGATCCAGGATGCGACAATCGCCTCGTCGGCACTCAAGCCGCGTGACGTCGGACCATCGGGTTGCAGCTCCTCACCGAACTGCTTGAGTACGACGAGAAATAGGCGGGCGTGCGCGTCCCACAGCGCGGGCAGCGCGCGCAACGCCTCGGCGAAGGCGTCGCGATCGCCAATACCGGCGCCCCGCAGGTCTCGATGGATCCTCAGGCAGTGCAGGCGTTGCACCGGCGTTGCCGCCACGCCGCCGAGATCTGTTAGGAGACCCGCCCGCTCCGGCATCGGCAATGCCCGAACGGAGGCGAGTACCTCGTCAGGCAGGGGGATTGGGAGGGAGGCGAGCCGCCGAACGGCCTCCGCCGCGCCGAAGTCTCCGACTAGCCTGCTGGCGGCATCCGCGAACCGGCCGCCAACAGGCGTGCTGGAACCAGGCAGCAGTCCAACGTAGCGGAGGAGCGATCCCGGATCAGGCGGGCCGAACTCGCTCCAAGGAATGTTCGCACGCGACCGAAGCCGCTCCTGCAGGTCCCTCCGCCAGGCGTGAACGCTCGCCTGTCGCAGACGGACGGCCGCATCCATCCTCTCCGACATCTTCTTGGCCGCGACGAGTTGCTCCACAGCCGCCGCGGCGTCGGCGGGTACCATTCCGAGACCGTCCACGATGGTCCGCGCCGTCCTGAGCCTGACGGCGCGATCCCGCGACAGGAGCCCGAGCGCAGGGTCGTCGAGAACTCCCTCCAGAGCCCCCGACAACGCCAAGCCGGTGGCCCGCCCCCGTCGGATCCTCAGGCGAAGCGTGCCCCGGCCGTCGTTGGTCTTGACGGAGGCCCTTCCTCCGGCGAGCGCCGCCTCGGCGGCCTTCCAGAAGGGTGATGGCTCAAACCGGAGGCCCCCCACCACGATAGCCTCGCTCTGCCTGATCCCTGCCGCGCGGCACAGCGCGGGAAGCGCGAGCAGGTGGTCGTGGAACGGCTCCGGCACGTTCACGACGACTTCCCCGAGCAGCGCCTGTAGGGTCTTCCGTCCTTCCCGACCCAGCTTGCGGCCGCCTTCGCTCTCATCGCCAAGGCCGGTAAGCATTCTGGCCAGAATGCCCCCAACGTCTTTCGCGAATATATCGTCGGTCGTGATCCACGGTGGGACTGCGGAGCCGCCCAGCCACGTCATGTAGGCTCGCAACCTGCCCTTCCGGTCCGCTCCTTTCACCTGCAGGAGAATGTGCAGCCCGTTAGCGAGCAGCGCCGCGTAGCCGAGGGTGAGAAGCGCTCGCCAGCAGCCCGGTGCGGTGCCGGGCAGGCCGACATCGGGAAATTGGTCCACCCGGAGCGACGACCACACCCAGGACGATCGCACCTCGCGTTCCTCGACGGTGCCCTCCTCAGCCGTCCAGATCGCGAGCAGCGTGTCCTCGGCCAGACGCCGGAGGGCGAGGAGGAACGGCACCTCGCCGGGGCCAGTCCCGGCCAGCACGGGTCGGACATCGAGATCCGTCGCCGCCGCAAGCGCCTTCGCCACGTATCGGCGCAAGGTGGCGAGGGCGGTGGTCTCGACGACCTCACCGTCCAGGATCGGGGCGGCACGCAGATGATGCACGACCTCCTCGGCCGTGATCGGGACGAACAGCGCATTCGCCTCCCGGAGACGGAGGAGCGCCGTCCACCGCTCGGCCGGGGTGATCCACTGTGCCCCCGTGAGCGCCTCCAGCATCGCTGTGGTGTCGAACACGCGGTTCGCGCCACACAGACCATGGGCGGTGATGTGCCGGTCATCGATCCAGGTGACGCCGCCCTCTATTCCCGGCGCACGGAGGAGTTCGAGAAGGCAGCGCGTCGAGGGGCCGATCTCGTCGACCTCTTCTCGCTCAGTCGCTGGAAGAGTGCTGAACGTCCCGGCGACGAGGTTCCGTGCAACGCGCGCCCGCAGGGTGGCCACCCTGTTGGCGTGAGCCTCTCGCTCCTCCGCACGGGCGATGTCCGCACGCATGGCCTGAAGGGCGTCGTCGTCGAGAAGAAGACGGAACGTCCGCGCCGCGCTCGCCAGGATTCCCGCCGCCGCGAGCTCGACGGCCACGAAATCCGCCAAGAAGACCTCGTCGTGCCGGGCGGGCGCGCCGATCGCGGGCCTACCACCTGCGCGGCCAAGGCCCTCGAGCGCCGTACGGTGAACGTCCGGACCGATCGCTCCTCCTGCCAGCAGGGCGTCTGTCATGCCCCGAAGGTTCAGGCGCGCCATCCCGGCATGGGGAGCTGGGCCGGGTGGATCAGCGTGATCGCGATCAAAGTCGAGGAACCATCGCCCCATTCCCCGGTCGCCCCGCAGCCCCTCGTGCTCCTGCCCCGCCGGAGTAGTCTCAGGCCTGAAGATCCCGATCGTCGTCGCCCCGGCGAGATGCACCACCTCGCGCATCGCCGCGAGGCGCGCGGGTTGGTGCGGTCGCAACTTCTCCTCCATCTGGAGAAGGGCGGGGGGCAACGAGGGCGGAAGGAGGATGCGACCTGCCATCCGCTCAAGCAGATCCATCAAGCCGAGTTGATCGGCGATCAGCAGGGCGGTGACGTCCACGTGCACCGGCCCGTCCCCGACCTCGGGAGAAATGGCGTTCCTCGCCGACCGGATCCCGTGAAGCGTGAAGATCGGGTAGTCGCCCCGGCCCGCTCTTCCTCCGTCATCGAGCAGGTAGAGCCGCGCTAGGTTGATTCCGCCCCGGTCGGCGGCGAGGTGGGCGGGAACGTCGCCAGACCTGTGCATGCGGGAGAGGCGTTCGGCCGCCTCGTGCTGGTGACGCAGGAAGTCTCCCAGACCTTCGATGTCGAACTTCCACACGCCCGATCCCGGCTGGTCGCCCAACGCCATCAACCCGGCCAGCAGCGGCGCGGCTTGGCGCTCGAGGCCGAGGCGGAATGCGACCGAGATCGCCCCCGGCGCGAGTTCGGGCTCGATGGGGCCGGTGAGGGCATGCCGGAGCAGCGAGGACGCTACCGCTTGGTCCGCTGGTGAGATCGCCTGGGCCAGTTGGATGGCGTGCAACGGCGCGAGGCTGCCGGAACGTCTGGCCGCCTCGGCGAAGGGCACCGCGGCTCGGACATCACCCGCCCGCACGTGCGCCGCCACCGCCATGAGGTGGTCCTCCACCGTCGAGGACTCGGCGCTCGCCAGCAGCACCGCATTGCGGATCGCCCCCGCCTGATCGCCCACCCCCGCGAGGGCCTCCACCTCGAGGCGAGCGAGGTCGGACGGGAGCCGCCCCCCCGCGAAGACTTCCCGGTGAAGGCGGAGGATGTCGAGCGCGGTCGCGGGCTCGCCCCCGTGCACGGCCGCATAGACGACGACCCGGATCGGCTCGGGCGTCCCCAGGGCCAGCAGGGCACCCCTATGGCGGAGGATCGCAGACCACCGCGCTGAGGCAGCGAGCGCCTGCGCCAGGGGCAACAGTAGCGGGTCCGGACGCCCCGTTCGCGCCGCGAGTCGCCCCAACAGGGCCTCGGCCGCCGACCAGTCGCCCGAGTTCCTCGCCCCCTCCACCGTCCTCTCGAGATCGGTCGCGTCGGGCTCGTCGGACACCTCGTCGGCACCGGGCTGCGCGCGGCGGAACTTCGCCAGCCAGCCATCCCGGATCGCGAGCGCCTCGGGCGTGCGGAAGGCGGTCGAGGCCTCCAGGATGCCGATCGCCTCCCCGAACCTGCCGTCGGACGCCTCGAGTACGGTGAGGAGGAGGATCCCATCGGGGTCGGCATCCCCGCGCGCGATACGATCCTGGAGGGCATTTCGAAGGGCGTCCCGGTCCAGAGGCAGGCCCCGCGCCAGTCCCCAATGAGCCGCGGCGGCCCACGCGGGATCGGCGGCTAGCATTCTTGTGAGGTGTGCGGCGGCGTCGGCGGACCGGTCCCGCAAATTGCAGAGGCAGGCGAGGGCGAGCACCTCGGCCTCTCGGCGCTCTGAGGCGTCCAGCTCCTTCCGGCCCATCGCGTCGAGGATCTCGCGGGCGCAAAGAAGGTGTCCCCGCGAAGCCGCGTCCTCGCGCACGAGATCGAGGGGAACGGGGTTGGGCTGGATCGTGTGGTCCGGACCGAAGGCGGGGGAGAGCGCCGCGGCGTAGTGGGCGATGGCAGCGACCCGCATCGTCGCGGGCGACCCCGGCGCTGCCGCGTGGGCGGCGTCGGCGAAGCGCAGCGCCGCCTCCCTGCTATCCTCCATGAGCGACACGAACGCCCGCAACCGCAGCGTCTCCGCGTGGTCGGCCTCGACCGCCGGATGGTCGTCCAGGACCGCCCCCGCTGCCGCGACTTTTCCTTGGTCGAGGAGTAGCGCGACGCGGAGGTGCGCGCCGTCCTGGGACGTGGGATCGCCGAGCACCTCAAGGGCGGCGGACGCACCAGCGCGGCGGTAGGTCAGCACCGCCCGGAGCCGGGGCTCTGTCTGTGGCTCGAGAACGTCTGCCTCATCGGCGAGCGCCGAGGCAGCTGCGTCATCACCAGCGTGGAGGAGGATCGACGCCTGGAGCCGCAGCACGCGAGCCTTCGTCCCCGCCTCCAGGGCATCCCACTCCGTCCCGCCGCGGATTTCCTGGAGGGCAGCGGCCGTCGCGGAGACCTCCCCGGTCCGTAACCGGCCGAGCAGGTGATCGAGCCGGTGCCCGACCCCCTTCGAGATCAGCCCCCGCAGGTCGTCGAGGGCGGCCGCCGACGGGCCGGTCGGGACCGCGCCCGCCCCGGAGATCATGTTGAACGGCGCGGAGACGACGCCACAGACCCGCTCAAGGTGCTCCGGGCCGAGGTGCTGGACGACGATCCCGGGATGGGGTCTGAGCTTCTCCTGGATCTGGTGCGGGGCCCAGACCTCGTATTCCACCCCGATCGCCAGGAACCGCTCTCGTTCCTCCCGTACCTCCGCGTCACGTTGCGCCGAGTGGACGTTCGCCGCCACGACGAGGATGAAGCGGCGAACCTTCTGGTCCTTCCAGTGCCCGTCCCAGTGCTTCAGGAAGTCGTCCGACCACTCCTGCAACTCGCCCTTGTCCACGGCCGCGTAGCACTTGCACGACGCGACCTCGATGGATCCGTCCGGCCGACGTGCGAGGACATCGATGCCGTATTGAAGCTGGCGCTGTGTGCGATAGAGGGTAGCGCTGACGCCCCCCGGCTCCTTGTCCATGAGCGAGACCGTCATTGCCTCGAACCCGTCGGCGGACATCTCATGGTAGGGCACGGGGAGGTGCCGGTTTACGCGAGTCGAGGGCATCAGGTCGAATTATGCCGCCTTGGGAATGTATGCGGAACATGCGGCTCGGTGTTCGTGCGCGCGCCCAAACCCGTGTCGCAGGGGATACCTCCATCGGCAGCTGCCCCATGACAGGATTAGCCTATTCGCGCGCTCGCGTGGATCCACCATCCGATTAACGCCCACATCGGGGACGATCTGTTCCTGTGTCGGATCGGAATCTGACGCGAGTACGACCATGACCCGATCAGCCCTGGCGATTTGACGCCATGGTTTTCGCCGGTGTGGTTCAGCACCGACCCGAAGGTTTCCGACTACCGCTTGCGCGGGTGGCCCCAATAATGATCGGTCACTTTCACGGCAGCCTCTGCGCCAACTGCCTTCAATAGCGGACCTTCGCTATCGGCCAAATCCCACCGTGCGGCTCCGCGACCAACTCAGTCGTCAAAGTGGTCAACCCGGGCGTCCTGAATGCAGCCAGCCCTAGCTGCGGGCGGCCTGCTTCTCTTCGACAATCCTCACCATCTCCGCCTCCATGCTGGCCGCATCTTTCCCGAAGTGGGCCTCTCGGTGGTGTCCTGGGCAGAGCGCGATGACGTTGGTCATCCGATCATCGCCTTGGGCCGCCAGTGCGATGATATGGTGCGCTTCAAGGTAGCGGGTGCCGTCGGCCTTGAGGAAGCCCGGCTCCTTGCAGAACTCGCACAGGCCCCTGGCGCGTCGGATGACCGCCTCGCGGACCGCCGGATCCCGGACGTAGCGGCGGCCCGCCGCGAGGACCACGCGCGGCTCGTCGGTGCCGAGGTCGTTGATGCTGTCCAGCTGCGGCGGTGGCGGCTCCTCGCCCTTGAGTCTGGCTACCATCTCCTCCTGCGAGATGATGGTTCGGACATAGGCCCAGGCCTTCCTGTTACCCATCCCGACGAGACCGTCTAGGGCGCCACGCATCGCCTCTTCGTCGGCCTCTGAGAACTCGTGCGCCTTCGCCTCGGCGATCAGCAGGTCCCGCAGTTCGGGAAGCGCATCCTTCATCCAGGCATCCGGGTTGATCTCACCGTTCGCGCTGCGCACCGTCCAGAGCGCCATCAGCGGCCGCCGGGACAGGGTCGAGGCACAGTCCAGCAGGTCGCAGACCTGTGCCATGGCGCGGGCGTGCCGAACCGGGCGGCCCAGCGCGGTGGCCAGCCCCTGGTAGGTCAGCTTGCTGCCGGTCCTCGCCGCCCTAGAGATGATCGGCAGTGCCTGACGGGCTGCTTGGTGCTGCACGCCCGCAGGGAACCCTTCCAGATCGAGGTCTTCGGGTTCCGGCATCGCTAGACCATCCCGCGGCAGCGCGTACCGGACGAGGAGCGTGGCGCCAGCGCCGCTAGGTGGGCTGCGCCGGATCTCGTCCCCGACCCGCATCTCCTGCCGCATGACGCCGCAGCAGACGGGCATCTGGTGCCGTAATCCCGGGTAGCCGCCGAGCCTCTCGTGGAGGTCCTTCGACGGGACTTCGATCCACGGCTTGCCGACGTCCTGGGCGGCTTGCATGAGTTCTCTGAGGGCTGTGCGGAATTCTTCTGCCGTAGGCATCAGCCCCTCCCAGCCCCGTACACGGATCCTGTTCCCCTTCTTCCGGGCGCTCATCGCGGGCCGCACCAGCTCAACCGTCTTCACGCCGCAGCGGCAGTCTCGCAGCGCATCGCCGATGGCCCCGCGATCATGTTGGCCAGCCCGATAGTCGGCAAATTCCCCCGCTGCCAAACGGCGAAAGTCAGACTTCTTTAACTATTTCCTGAAAGCAAACGGCCACCCTCTGCCCGTCCTCTCCGCGCCCTAAGCAGAAATTGCCGCCGAGGCGAAAACGGAACGTTCAAGGATTGCAGACCAGGCGGAAGCGCACACCAGCCCGATCGAACACCGAGCGGACCGTTGCCAAGTAGTAGAGGAACTGCAGGTCCGAGAGCGACCGGTTTTGGAAGGCTTTCAGCGCGGCACCCTGGCCCAGCAGACCTGAACTGAGAACCACGATCTCGGTTGTGAAAAGCGAGTTGGACAGTGCGTCGCAAAGCCGCTGGTGAGCGGCGTCGATATTACCGCCCAGGTCCTTCCAAAGCCTTGGTCTCGTGAGGATGGTGTTGCCTGCGGCCTTCAACTCCACGGACCAGTCTTGATTCCAAGTGTCAGGCCTCGGAAAGGACTGTCGTGCCGACCCGGTCAGCGCCAGGCTGGTCAGGGCTTGGCGCGCCACCTCCTGCAACTTTCGGGCAGAGGCTGTCGGGTTCGCGACGTTGTCGGCCTTGGCATGGACAACGAAGACTCGCCTGCCTTTGGTGTCGATGCCATAGAAGTCGGCAGTCTCCGAGGTGCTGTCGTCGCAGATCAGGGTGTCGCAGGCGGCGATATCCGCGCCGATGGTTCCTACCGCTAGGCCTTGGGCGTTCTTCCAGGTATCGACGAGGCCAAACAAGGTCTTGACGCCCCATTCCTTAGCATCGGTCAGGCGAGTGTCGCCCTTTTCGCTTATGACCGGGACCATTGTCGGATCGCCCTCGAGGAGACTGAGCAGGTCCACGGCCAGGTCCGGGCGGTAGAAGTGGCCGTGGGAATAGATTGTCCCGCTCTGGCTAGTGATGATCTGGAAGGCCTGTTCGCCATTGATCATGCGGGTAATCGACGGCACGATCTTCTGGCCAAAGGTGTCGATTTCGTTCTCACCCGCCGCCTCATCATCGCCGCCCTCTACTTCGTCTATCGCCTCATCTTTTTTCGTCAGTTCCTTGTTTAAGGTCTCCGAGCTGAGGATGTACTTTCCGTAGGCCGGTATGGTTTTGCGGAAATTATAGGTGATGCCGATCTGGTGCCCATTGAAGGTGAAGCTGTACCGGTGGGTATTCGCGCCTTTGTCGTGGTCGTCCATGACCTCAAGGCAGGTGTCGGCCTCCAGCATGGCGTTCAGGGCGCTGCGGTTCCAGCCGACATCTCCCGGCGAGCCCGGCTCCGGCACCAAGTCGCGGACATCCAGTAGGATCGAGCGGGGGGCTGCCGCATCGACGTCAAGCGGCGAGACCTCCTTCGCGAACCGGTTGAAGTAGTGGTGCGGAATGACCTGCGCGTCGGTCATCACTCTGGCCAAGCGCTGCGCCCAAACTGCATAGTCATGCACGGAGACCAGTTGGTTGGCGGCGTCCGCCACGCTTGATTGCGAAAAGGACAGTCGCCGGCGGGCCACTCCCTGCCCATTCGGGGTGTAGCCCACGACGGAGGTCGGCGTCTGGCTGGCTTCGGCCAAGTCGAAATAGCCCGCGTCCAGCGCGTGACGGCGCACGCTGATAGACCGAAGGCCCAACTCGCTGAGGTCGAGGCCCCTCGCGGTCGTCTCGACGATCCGGACACGGTTGGGTTGATCGGCCGCCGCCTTAGCGAACAGCCGCCGCAGCTCAGTGACTTCAGGTGCCACCAAGCCCAGGCGGTTGTGGTCCAGGCAATTGCCCTCGGTGTCCAGCATCACGACGTACGCCCCTGCCCGCACCATGATGAGCACCCCCAGGCGCCACTCTGGGATTTGGTGCGCCCTTAGCAGAGGGGAGTTGCGCCAGACGAGATAGCGGACCATCCGCACATCGTTGAACGGGGCGCCGAGGCCGGTGGGCTGGACCGGTGCGATATCAAATCGGTCCTCCAACTGCATCGCCTCAGCCGCGGACTTCGCCACCGCGTCCATGAAGTCGTCGGAGATTGGCGCGGCGTCGTTCGGATCGGCGTTGACCAGTCGGGTGAAGATGCCGCGCTGGGGCAGCACAAAGGCCTCCATGGAGGGGATCTGCTCCAGCCAGTGCGCGCCGCGAAATTCGCCGGCGAGGTACTGCACCGCCGGCGACGAGCGCTTAAGCAGTGGCAGGAGCTGAGTCTCGGCGGTGAAGGCGATTTCCGGACGCTCAGCCGCATAGCGCTCGAACTCCAGGTAGGCGTCCCACCGGCGCTGAGTCAGTTCTGCAACGGTCGGGGCGCCGTCGATGGTCTTCAGGCGTTGGCTGCTGCCACGGACGATAGCAGTAGCGCCCGCCGCGTCAGTTACATCAGGCCTGCGGATCGCGCGGCCGATCTGCTGGATCAGCTGTCGCGCGCTGCCGAACCCGTCGTAGAGCCAGATTTCGATGAACGACGGGTCGTCGATGCCTTCCAGCAGCTTGTACTGGTGCAGCCATACTCGCGCGGCCTGCGCTCGGATATCCCCCGTGGCGTGATGGACCTCCGCGAACCGGAGCGGCTGGAGCTCAGCCAAGGCGAGGCCCTTCAGGTCGCCAGGCTCCTCCTTTTCCTTGCCCCTGATTCGGTCGTGGATAAGGACAGTGCGTTCGCCGGTCCGTTCGAAAAAGGCCCGCTGGATAGCTTTCAAATCCGCCAAGCTGCCAGCATGGACGATCGCCTTCTTGCCGGGTGGCAGGTTGGCTAGGTCGGGAGCGAGTTCATAGACGAACTGCGCTGCGCCATAGCGGCCGTTGGGGCCGAGCTTAACCGTCCCCGCCGCGCTCGGCGGCTGAACCACAACTTCCCGAATGAGCTCCTGGTCGACCGCCTCCGCCCACGACAGGTTGAAGACGAACCGGCCCGAGAGCTCGAAATATTTGTAGTCGTTGCGGTAAGGCGTCGCCGACAACACCACGGTCGGCTTGCCGAGGCTCCGCACTGCTTGGGCCCACGAATAGGCCGGCTCGTGGTGGCCCTCGTCAACGATCACAAGGTCCGCGCTGCGGATCAGCGCGCGGAACTCTTCGGTCGGGTCTCCGATGTCGTCAGGCTCCAGGTTGGCAAGGCTGGCCGCAGCGGCCTTTACCTCCCGGCCGTAAAGGTCGCGGTGGGCCGGCGGCTCGATCTGCAACAGGCGGTGCAGGGCGTTGAATGTCCCGACCCAGATCTGCTGGTCGCGCTCTCGCTCTTCCCAAATGGTTGCATACTGGTCGGCGCTGAGGATCCGGATGGGACTGCCACGCCCCTTCTGCCGTTTGGCGATCTCGTCCAGCTCGTGCTGTCCCAACCCCTCCTGCAGGCCGTCAGCCGTATAGGCTGCGCCGAGGTTGCGCCAGAACTTGGTGGACAGGTCCCGCGCCATCTGCCGGACCAGGGCCTTGCGCGGCGTCAGGACCAAGGTCTTGAAGGGACCGGGCTGCGCACAGGCGATGGCGGCGATGATGCCGGTCTTGCCGGTTCCGGTCGGCATCTTGATCAGGGCGGACTCACGCTGGGCATTCGCCGCCGATATTTGGCGGGCGGCGAGATAGGCCTGCACGAAGGCGACGGCCCGCCGTTGAGGCGCCCGCAAGCCCTGAACGGGCCGATAGTCCGCCGCCCCCTTCGTCCAAAAACTCCACTGGCCCAAAGCCGCGAGCCTCGCGCGATAGGCGGCGTCCACCGCCGCCTGCGCGGCGTCCGGAAGATCGAACACCAGGCGTCCTGCGGCCGGGGCGAGCAACTGGGTCAGATTGCGAAAGGGGATCGGCGGGCGCGCCATGGGTTGACCTCCGAAGCGATCACCCATCGCCACATCGCAGGGTTGAACTTACCACTCAACTATGACGCTTCCGCGATACGCTCAAGCTTCTCTGAGACTGCGGCTCACAGCGAGTTGGAGTGGGCCCCTGGAGGCGGACAGGTTCAGGCGGCTGATTTGACCGGCGGCCGGGCGTGTTGCTCCTCGAACTGCACGGGGCTGAGATA
>NZ_JAAEDL010000053.1 GCF_018129005.1 Neoroseomonas eburnea | reverse complement strand
GCCCCGGGGGAGGATGCCGGGGCGCCGCCCGCCGCGCCGCCCGCCGAGGCCCCGCCACCGCCCGCGGGTGGCGGCTGGTGGACGCGCGGCGGGGCGCATGTGCCGCCGATGGTCTGGCCGCTCGCGGCCCTGCCGCCGGCCGAGGATTTCGCCTACCTGCTGGAAGCCGAGGCATGAGCTGGCGCCTGACCTCCCACGCTGCGACCCATCCGGGGGCCGTGCGGCCGCGCAATGAGGACGCCCTGCTGGACCGACCCGAATACGGCCTCTGGGCCGTGGCGGACGGTGCCGGTGGGCACGGCTCCGGCGACGTTGCCTCGGCCGCGATCGTCGCCGCGCTGGAAACCATTCCGCCGGGGCTTTCCGCCGCCGAACTGCTGGCACAGGTGCGGCTGAAGCTTACCCAGGTGCACGCCCAGTTGCAGGAGGAGGCGGCGCGACGCGGGCCGGGGCGGATCCTGGCCTCGACCGTCGTCGTCATGCTCGTGCGCGGCGAACATTTCGCGATGCTCTGGGCTGGCGATTCGCGCGGCTATCTTCTGCGCGACGGGCAGCTGTCGCGCGTCACGCGCGACCATAGCCTGGTGCAGGAACTGGTGGACCAGGGCGCGCTGCGGGAAGAGGAGGCCGAGAGCCACCCCCAGGCCAACGTCATCACCCGCGCGATCGGCGCGATGGGGGAGCTTGAGCTCGACAAGATCTCCGGCCGCGTCGCCGAGGGCGACCGGTTCCTCCTCTGCACGGACGGCCTGTTCAAGACCATGGCCGAGCACGAGATCGCCGCGATGCTGGCGGCAGGCAGCGATGCGGCCGACATCGTCACCGAGGCGGTGGGCCGCGGCGCGCGGGACAATGTCAGCGCGATCGCGGTGGACTGTCTGGGCTAATGGCGACGGCCGCCATTCGGGACCGCTGGTGGCCGTGTTTTCGAGCCCTCATACCAACGGCCCTTTGGAATGACCGGTGAGGGCGGAATTGGAGGGGCTCTGCCCCTCCAAGCCACCCCGCCAAAGGCCCGAGGCCTTTGGAAACCATCATCTGGTGCCCTGCACGGCCCCAGCACGTGCCGATGCGTCATGCCGCTGGCATGAGGCGCGGCTCGCGACGGAACAGCCTGCGCGACGACCGGCATGGCTGATGCCCCGGCGGCCTCGGCGGAAGGGCAAGTCGCGCAGCCTTCGGCACCATGGCGCGCATCCAGTCCGACCGCGCGATGCGGAGCGGATGAGCCGCGGACCGGACGTCACATCGGGTGCAAGATAGCCGAACATGCGACGCGCCTGGCGGTCGTCGCCCGGCGCCGAGGCGGCGGCTAGGACGAACACCCTTGCCGCGCCCGATGTTCAGGCGCCGAGCCGGTAGCTGACGACATCCTGCGGGCCGCTGAGCACATTGCCGACGTTCACGACGCGGAACTCGAGCGCTTCGTAGGTGATGACCAGAGTCTCGACCGGACGGCCGCCGGCCGAGCCGGTTTCGATCGCCACAATGATCGCGTTCTCGAACTCGCCCTCGAGATAGGTGGTCGGTTCGCCGCCATGGCCGGCACGCAGCCAGTGGAACTTCATCGGCACCGGGCTGCCCTTCATCATCGCGTCCCAGATCAGGGCGCTCGCGGAATCGGCCTGCCGCGTGACGGTCACATCGCTCAGCTGCGCCGTCGAGTAGGTGGACGACATGCGGTAGCTGCCGCTGGTGTGCGTCCGCACCGCGCGACGGCCACCCCATCGGAAGCTGGTGAGCGCCAACCAACCGCTGTGGCCGGCGATCCGGCTTTCGCCTTCGATGCCGGAGATTTCCATCAGGACTGTCATCAGCGTCCGGCCTCATTGTTGAGCACGACCACGGATTGCGCGCCGCGCGTGTTGCCGGCGAAGCGCCAGGTCGTGAGGGTCATCATCGAGCAGCGGATCTCGTAGCTCTCCGTCTGCCGCTCCTCCCCGCCCGCCATGTCGAACTCGACGATGCCGCAGTCCTGCATCTCGAGCCGGATGTATTCGGCCGGTCCGCTGTTGGTGGTGCGCACGAAGACGATGACGACTGGCTGGTCGAACCTGCCCGTCAGCGCTTCCCGCAGCAGGCCGACCGAGGAGGCGTCGGTCACCTTGGTGACACGCACCGGCTGCGCCTCGCCTTCGAACTCCGACTGCTTGGTCGTGAGCTGAGGATGGCTGACGCGCCCGCCGAAGTTGCAGGAGGACAGCTTGATCCAGCCGCCGCTCGCCGGCGAGTTCGAGATGTGCAGCGTGGTGCGCGCCTCGCCGGGCACGCTGCCGAAGCACATGTAGATGGAGTCGGAGGCCGGGCCGGATTGCAAGGCCATGATGCGGGGCTCCCTGAACGGGTCTCTTCAAGCAAAGCGCCGCCCGGATCGCTCCGGGCGGCGCTCGATCTCCGGTGACCCGAAGTCCTCAGCCGCCGGTCGAGGTGGCGAGGTTCCACATGTAGAGCTCGGGCGCGCCGGTCAGGTCGTCGCCGATCGGGCTGTAGTCGATCGTGATCTTGTCGAAGTTCAGGTGCAGCGTCTCGCCGGGACGGCTGTCCACACCCGGGCCGCCCGCGGCGCGGAAGGAAAGACCGGCGACGCCGCAGCCCTCGAGCTTGAAGCCGAGGAAGGCTTCCGGCTTGCCCGCACCGGTGCGGACCATCTTGATCTCGACTTCGCGGTCGAGCTTCCCGAACAGCGCCTGCTGGAAGTACTTCACCGTCGTCCCGTCGGTGACCTTCTTCACCACGATCTCGCTCACGTTCGCGACCGTGCCCTCACGCGTGGAGGTGCCGCCGGCGGAGGCGATGCGACGGCCGATGCCGAACTCGAAGGAGGTGAGCTCGGTCCACTCCTTGAAGCCCTCGGTCGTGCTCTCGCCCTTGATATCCTTGAACTTCATGAAGATAGGCATGTGCGTTTTCCCTTTCCCATCCTGCCCCCGGGAGACGACCCGCTGTCGTCCCCTGGTGAGCCATCCTATAGCTCAGCCGACGTCGTAGCGGAACGAGCCGTCGTCGTTCATACCCACCTTGACCTGAAGGATTTCATGCCCGTCCGCGAGGCGCGACAGGATGCGCGCGGAAAGCTCAGGCAGCACGGTGCGGCTCAGAATGTTGTCGATGTTGCGTGCGCCGCTCTCGACTTCCTTGCAGCGCGCGACGATCGCATCGGGCACGCTGTCGTCCACCTGCAGCGGCACGCCGTAGGCTTCCTTCAGCCGCTTGCCGATGCTGCGCAGCTTGAGCCCGCAGATCTTCTTCAGAATGTCATCCGCGAGCGGATAGTAGATGACGACGTTGCAGCGGCCGAGGAATGCGGGCTTGAACACCTTCAGCAGGTCGGGCTGCAGCGCCTCGCGCAGTTGCTCTGGCTCCGGCGCCATCTCGGGATCGGCGCAGAGCTTCGCGATGGTGTCCGTGCCCGCGTTCGACGTCATGATGATGACGGTGTTGCGGAAGTCGATGTCGCGGCCTTCGCCGTCCTTCATCGCGCCCTTGTCGAACACCTGGTAGAAGACGTCCTGCACGCCGGGATGCGCCTTCTCCATCTCGTCCAGCAGCACGACGGAGTAGGGGCGCCGGCGCACCGCTTCCGTCAGCACGCCGCCTTCGCCGTAGCCGACATAGCCCGGCGGCGAGCCCATCAGGAGCGAGACCTTATGCTCCTCCTTGAACTCGCTCATGTTGATGGTCGTCATGTTCTGCTCGCCGCCGTAGAGCAGGTCGGCGACCGCGAGCGCCGTCTCGGTCTTGCCGACGCCGGAGGTGCCGGCCATCAGGAAGACGCCGATCGGCTTGCGCGGATCCATCAGCCCGGCGCGCGACGTGCGAATCGCCTGCGCGATCGCATCCAGCGCATGGTCCTGGCCGACCACGCGCTCCATCAGCTTGTCCTTCAGCTTCAGGACGGTCTGGATCTCGTCGGAAACCATCCGTCCGAGCGGGATGCCGGTCCAGGTCGCGACGACCTCGGCGACCGCCTGGCCGTCCACCACCGGGAAGACCAGCGGCTCCTCGCCCTGCAGCTTCTTCAGCGCGGCGGCGGTCTCGACCAGTTCCTTCTTGAGCGCCTCGGTGTCCTCGGGCGTCGCGGTGCCGCCTTCCGGTGCCGGCATCGGCACCGCCGCGGCCTCGATGCGATGGCGGATGTCGCGGATCTTCGCGACGAGCGCCTTCTCCTCCTCCCAGCGGTTCTGCAGCTCCTCGAGCTCGGCGGAGACCTTGGCGTGCTCCTGCTCGAGCGTGACGCGCCGCGCCGCGTGGTCGGTGCCGGCCGCTTCCTCGCGCGCGATGGCGCCGAGCTCGGTGTCGATCAGCGACAGGCGCCGCTGGCGATCCTCGACCGGCGCCGGGATCGCCGCTTGGCTCATGCTGACGCGGGCGCAGGCCGTATCGAGCAGCGACACGCCCTTGTCCGGCAGCTGCCGCGCGGGGATGTAGCGGGCCGAGAGCTTCACCGCCTCGGTGATCGCCTCGTCGAGGATGCGCACGCCGTGGTGCTTCTCGAGCGTGCCGACCAGGCCGCGCAGCATGGCGGCCGCCAGCGGCTCGGACGGCTCCTCGACCTTCACCACCTGGAAGCGGCGGGTCAGGGCGGCGTCCTTCTCGAAGTACTTCTTGTATTCGGCCCAGGTGGTGGCCGCGATGCAGCGCATCTCGCCGCGCGCCAGCGCCGGCTTGAGCAGGTTCGCCGCGTCGTTCTGCCCGGCCGCGCCGCCGGCGCCGATCAGCGTGTGCGCCTCGTCGATGAACATCACGATCGGCGTCGGCGAGGCCTTCACCGCGTCGATGACACCTTTGAGACGATTCTCGAACTCGCCCTTCACGCCGGCGCCGGCCTGCAGCAGGCCCATGTCCAGCGAGTAGAGCTTCACGCCCTTGAGCGCCTCCGGCACGTCGCCGGCGGCGATTCTCAGCGCCAGGCCCTCGACCACCGCGGTCTTGCCGACGCCGGCTTCGCCGGTGAGGATCGGGTTGTTCTGGCGCCGCCGCGTCAGGATATCCACCATCTGGCGGATCTCCCCGTCGCGGCCGAGGATCGGGTCGATCTTGCCCGCCTTCGCCTGCCCCACGAGTTCCGTGCAGAACTGGTCGAGCGGCCCGCCCGCGCGCGGAGCCTCGCCAGCCGGCGCGCCCGCGGCGGGGCCGGCCGCGGCTTCGGCGCTGGCCTCAGCGGCTTCCTCGCTCCCTTCGGCCAGTTCGCCGAGGTTCCGCCGCACCGCGTCGGCCGGCAGGTTCAGCAGCGACGGCGCGCTTTCCTTGACCGTGCGGCCGAGCGTCTCGTCGTTCAGCAGCGCGGCGAGCAGGTGGCCCGAACGGATCTTCGGCGCCGTGCTCTCGAGGCTGGTCAGCAGCCAGGCCTCGCGCAGCCAGGTCACGATGTCCGGCGACAGCGAGGGGGCGCGGGCATTGCCCGTCTTGAACTTGTCGAGCGCACGGGTGATCTCGTTGGCCACCCGCCCGGCATCGACGCCGCCCTTGCGCAGCACGGCCGCGACGTCGGACCCGCCGGTCTCGACCAGCTTGAGCAGCACGTGCTCGATCTCGACGTTGTAGTGCGTGCGGGAGAGCGTGAGGCCGGCGGCCGCTTCCAACTGCCGGCGGGTGAGCGCGTTCATGCGCCCGACGAGTGATTTCAGGTCGATCGCCACCATGTCGGACGCACCTCTATATGCATGTCGCTGCGGACTGCCCTTTGGTCCGCGGCGCGAACGGTAAGGGGGCGTGCGAAACGAGTCCAGCGTGCTAGCGTGCCGCGCCGCAGCCGCTGTCCGGCCGTGAAATCTGCGTCACATCGGGGGTTTACGATGGGTGAAGGGGTGCTCGATATCGAGGCGTTGCTGGCGCCGCTGCCGAGCGGGGAGGGGGCGGGGGAGGACATCCGCCCGGACTATTCGCCGAACTCGGTCTATCAGCGCATCCGCACCCAGCGGAACGACGCCCGAGCGGGCGAGCGCGCGATCGACGGCGCCGATCCGGACGCCAATCCCGCCGCCGTCACGGCCGCCTGGCGGGAGGTGAAGAAGATCGGCATCGAGTGCCTCGGGACCAAGTCGAAGGACTTCGAGGTGGCGGCCTGGATGACCGAGGCCCTGGTCAGGCTGGATGGCCTTCGGGGTCTGGCCGACGGCGCCTCGGTCATCACCGGCCTGTGTACCCAGTACTGGCAGAACGGCCACCCGGCGCTCGACGGCGAGGACGGCATCGAGGGGCGTAGCGCGCCGATCGGCGGCCTGTCGGGGGAAGGGGCGGACGGCACCCTGATGGCCGCGATCCGCAGCTACCCCTTGTTCCATCGCGGCGATGGCGGCGCATGCGACCTCTTCACCTGGCAGCGCGCGGAGGAAACCGCGGCGCTCGCCGATGCCGCGCGGAAGGAGCAGCGCCTCAAGTCCGGCGTGCCCGACTTTGACGCACTGCAGAACGAGGCGCGCGCGGATGTCGCGACGGTGCGCGCGGCCGGCGACGCCGCGCGTGCCGCCGCGGCCGCCTGGTCGGCGATGGATGCCGCCCTGACCACGGTCTTCGGCGCCGATGCACCCTCCACCCGGCGGGTGTCGGAGGCGCTGGCGGCGATCATCGAGGTGAGCACCAAGATCGCCGGCGCCCCCAGCGCGCCCGCCCCGGAGCCGAGCGCGGAGGCCGCCGCCGAGGGCGAGGCTGCCGCTGCCGCCCCCGGCGCCCCCGGTGCCCCCGCGGCGGCGGCCGGGGCGCCGCGGGCGCTCCGCACGCGCGACGATGCCATCCGCCAACTCGAGGAGATCGCCAACTTCTTCCGCAAGACCGAGCCGCATTCGCCGCTCGCCTTCACGCTCGACGACGCCGTGCGCCGGGCGCGCCTGCCGCTGCCGGAGCTCCTGGAGGAGATCCTCCCCGACGCCGGTGTGAGAAAGATCATGCTAACGAGCCTCGGGATACGCGTTCCCGAGTAACGTCGCCTGTGATCCGGATGCGTTGACCCGGATCGGGCTGCCTGCGTAATCTTCGCGCGAACCGAAACCCTTGGGCCACGGACCTCGCCCTTAGGAGGAACTCTAATGAGCAGCGTGCACGACAAGCTCGCGCGGGTCCGCAAGCCGCGCGTTCACATCACCTATGAGGTCGAGACCGAGGGCGCGCAGATCGAGCGCGAACTGCCCTTCGTCGTCGGCATCATGGGCGACTTCGCCGGCGATCCGACCGAACCGCTGAAGCCGCTCGCCGAACGCAAGTTCGTGCAGATCGACCGGGACAACTTCAACGACGTGATGGCGCGTATCCAGCCGGGCCTGAACATCAAGGTCGACAACACGCTCGCCGGCGACGGCAGCCAGATGGCGGTCAACCTGAAGTTCCGCAGCCTCGAGGATTTCGAGCCCGCCCGCGTGGCCGAGCAGGTGCCGGCGCTGAAGGCGATGCTCGAGACCCGCGCCAAGCTGCGCGACCTGATGTCGAAGGTCGACCGCTCGGACGAGCTCGAGGGGCTTCTCGAGCAGGTGCTGCAGGACAAGGACAAGCTCGACAAGCTGTCGGCCGAGCTCGGCCTCGACAAGAAGGAGGGCTGAGACGATGAGCGGCACCCAGTCGGCCCCCGCCGGCACGACGACGACGACCGAGGCCGAAGGCGGCCTCGGCCTGCTCGACCAGGTCATTGGCGCCACCAAGCAGACCGAGCGCGATCGCGCCCAGGACCTGATCAAGGCGCTGACCGAGGAGGCGCTGAAGGGCACCGTCACCTTCAGCCGCAACCTCAGCCAGACCTTCGACCGCGCGATCGCCGAGATCGACCGCAAGGTCAGCGAGCAGCTCAACCAGATTATGCACCACGAGCGGTTCAGCAAGCTCGAGGGCTCCTGGCGCGGCCTGCACTACCTGGTCATGAACAGCGAGACCGGCACCTCGCTGAAGCTTCGCCTGCTGCAGATGAGCAAGCGCGAGATGTCGCGCGACCTGCAGCGCGCGGTGGAGTTCGACCAGTCCACCCTGTTCAAGAAGATCTACGAGAACGAGTTCGGCACCCCGGGCGGCGAGCCCTACGGCGCGCTGATCGGCGACTACGAGTGGACCAGCCATCCCGACGACATCGAGACGCTGCGCCTGGTCTCCTCGGTCGCGGCGGCGTCCTTCGCGCCCTTCATCTCGGCGGCCTCCGCCCAGATGTTCGGCATGAACGACTACCGCGAACTGTCGAAGCCGCGCGACCTCGCCAAGATCTTCGAGACGGCCGAGTACACCAAGTGGCGCAGCCTGCGCGACACCGAGGATGCGCGCTTCCTCAACCTCGTCATGCCGCGGACGATCGCGCGCCTGCCCTACGGCGCCGCGACCGTGCCGGTCGAGGAGTTCAACTACGAGGAAGCGCCGTACGACGCCGCGGGCAAGCCCAAGGCGATGGAGCACGAGCACTACTGCTGGATGAACGCCGCCTACGTGATGGGCGCGCGGCTCACCGACGCCTTCGCGCAGTACGGCTTCTGCGTCGCCATCCGCGGTGCGGAAGGCGGCGGCAAGGTGTCGAACCTGCCGACGCACGTCTTCACCTCGGATGACGGCGACAGCGACACCAAGTGCCCGACCGAGATCGGCATCACCGACCGGCGCGAGGCCGAACTCTCCGGCCTCGGCTTCCTGCCGCTCTGCCACTACAAGAACACCGACTACTCGGTCTTCTTCGGCGCGCAGTCCGTGCAGAAGCCCAAGAAGTACGACCGGCCGGAGGCGACGGCGAACGCCGCCATCTCCGCCCGCCTGCCGTACCTCATGGCGACGTCGCGCTTCGCCCATTTCCTCAAGGTGATGGCGCGCGACAAGATCGGCTCCTTCATGGAGGCGTCGGATGTCGAGGTCTGGCTGAACCGCTGGATCCGCAACTACGTCAACAGCAACGAGAATGCCGGCCAGGAGATGAAGGCCCGCTATCCGCTGCGCGAGGCGAAGGTCGAGGTGAAGGAAGTGCCGGGCAAGCCCGGCGTCTACAACGCCGTCGCCTATCTTCGCCCGTGGCTGCAGATGGAGGAACTCTCCACCTCCATGCGCATGGTCGCGCGCATTCCGCAGAAGGCCTGACCACGGCCGGGCGGGGACAGAGGGGTGCGGCGCCATGCCGCAGGTAACCGACACTGACCCGCCCGCGCCGCTCCGCGCGCTCGTGCTCTCCGGCCGCTTCCTCGGCCAGGGGGGCGGATCGGCCGGTGCGGAGGGCATCGCGGCTTTTCTCGCCGAGGAGTCCGCGGCGGCGAGCCTTCAGGCATGGTTCGGGCCGCGGCTCGACACTCTCCTGCGGCAGGATGGCAGTGCCGCCGGCCGCAAGCTCGCCATGGCGCGGCTGGAGGAAGCGGTCGACCGCGACATCGCCGCGCTCGACCGGCTGATCGGCACGCAGCTCGATCGCATTCTTCATCATGAACGCCTGCGCCGCCTGGAAGGCGGCTGGCGGGCCCTGTCCTGGCTGGTGGACCGCGTGCCCTTCGGCGCGCGCATCAAGCTGCGCATCCTGACGGCACGCTGGGCGGAGCTGTGCCGCGACTTCGAGCGCGCGCTGGAATTCGACCAGTCGGCCCTGTTCAAGATGGTCTACGAGGGCGAGTTCGGCACGCCGGGCGGCGAACCCTTCGGCATGCTCCTCGCTGACTATGAGGTGCGCCACGTGCCGGGCCCCGGCAGCCCGACCGACGACGTGGCGGGGCTGGACGGCCTGGCGGGCGTCGCCGCGGCGGCCTTCGCGCCGGCCGCCATCGCGGCGCACCCCGCGCTGCTCGGCTTCGACACCTGGGGCGGGCTGAACGCCGCGGCCGACCTGACGGACGTGCTGAAGGCCGCCGACCGGACACGCTGGCGCGCGCTGCAGGGGCGCGAGGACAGCCGCTTCCTCGCCGTGCTGCTGCCGCGGGCGCTGGCGCGCGCGCCCTGGCCGGACGATGCGACGCGGGCGGACGGATTCCGCTATCGCGAATACGCACCCGATTCCGATTCGCGCGTCTGGATGAATGCAGGCTACGCGCTGGCCGCTGCCTCCATCCGCGCCTTCGCGCGCGCCTCCTGGCCGGCGGACGTGCGTGGCGCCGCCGTCAGCCGCGAACCCGCCGGCGGCGTGATCGAGAACCTGCCCGCCGAGCGCCTCTCGGGCGACCCGCGCGATGCCGCGCTGCGCCCGCCGGTCGAGGTGGCGCTGACCGACGACCAGGAACGCCAGGCGGTCGAGGCCGGGCTGATCCCCTTCATCGGCCTCGAGCTGCTGCCGGAGGCGACCTTCGCCGCGACGCCCTCGATCCACCGCCCCCCGCGCATGACCGGGGAGACGGCGATGGCGGCGAATGCCAACCAGCGCCTCTCGGCGCAGTTCAACGCCATGCTCTGCGTCAGCCGCTTCGCCCATTGCGTGAAGCTGATGGGCCGCGACATGGTGGGCTCCTTCAAGACGGCGGACGATATCCAGCGGCGCCTGCAGAAATGGCTGCAGGGCTTCACCAATATTTCCGGCTCGGCGGGTGAGCAAGGCGCGCGGTATCCGCTGCGCGACGCGCGTGTCGAGGTGAACGAGAAGCCCGGCCAACCGGGCGTCTACGGCTGCACCATCCTGTTGCAGCCGCATTACCAGTTGGACGAGGTGGGGGCGGCCTTCCGCCTCGTGACGGATCTCCAGGCGGCGAGGCAAGCGGCATGACGACGGCAGGCGACGCATTCAAGGCGGGCGACATCGAAGGGGCGGTGGCGGCGGCGACCGCCGCGGTCAAGGCGGCTCCGCGGGAGGCGGGGCCGCGCTGGCTGCTCGCCGAGATGCTGGTCTTCGCGGGCGAGTTCGAGCGCGCCGACCGTGCGCTGGATGCCGTCATCGAGGACACGCCCTCGCCCACGGTGATGGAGTTCCGCCAGCTCATCCGCGGCGAGGTGGTGCGCCGCCAGGTGCTGGCGGAAGGCCGCGTGCCGAAGTTCCAGGGCGAGGATCCGACCGAGGCGCAGAAGGCGACGGCGCGCGCCATCACGCTGCTGCGCGCGGGCGACACCGCGGGCGCGGCGGCCGCCGCGACCGAGATCGAATCGCTCCGTCCGCGCGTGCCGGGGAAGATCGACGGCACCGCCTTCGACGATTTCCGCGACGCCGACGACGTCTTCGCCGCGATGATCGAGGTGCACACCGCCGGCGGCGAATACCTGTGGGTGCCGACCGAGCGCCTGCGCGCGCTGTCCTTCGACGCGCCGAAGCGCCCGCGGGACCTCTACTGGCGGCGCGCCAGCATCGAGATGAAGGACGGCCAGGAAGGCGTGGTCTACATCCCCGTGATCTATCCCTGGACGGCCAAGGACATGCCGAACCCGCTGCGCCTCGGGCGGGGGACCGAGTGGCAGGAGGAAGGCGGCCTGGTGCGCGGCCTCGGCATGCGCGAATTCCTGGTGGGCGAGGAAGCGAAGACGCTGACCGAGCTCACCGAGATTGCCTTCGACTGACGTCGCGGACGAGAACCATGATGCTGCCTGCTCCGCTGAACGACCTTCGGCCCGATGCCCTGCGCCGGACCCGGGGCGTGCGGCGCGGCCACGCATCCGGACGCGATCGGCAAGCCCGCACCCAGCGGCCCGAAGCTCTGCCTCGGGCCGGGAGCGCAAGGCGCGACCGCGCCCAGACCGTGCGCCGCGCCCGGTGCGCCAGTGCGCCGCGCGCGAGCCAGGCGCGCGAATGCGCGCGCCGGCGCCCGAGGCCGGCAGAATGAGCGACAACCGATCGAGCCCGCGCATCCGCCTGCCGCTGCTCGACCGGCTGCTGGATGCCGATCCGGACAGCCCGCGCGATCCGCCGCTCTCGCAGTCGGTGGCGGTGGAGCAGCTTCGCCTCGCGGTGCGGCGCGACATCGAATCGCTGCTGAACGCGCGGCGGCGGCGCCTGCCGCCCGATCCGGGGCTGGCGGAGCTGCCGCTCTCGCCCACCGGCTACGGCGTGCCGGACCCGACCGCCGGTTCCTTCACCGAGGAGGAGCGGCGGGCGGCGCTCTCGCGCGAGATCCAGGCCACCATCACCCGCTTCGAACCGCGGCTGACCAATGTGAAGGTTCAGTTGCGCAAGGAGGAGCGCGAGGCGATCGACCGCGTTCTCCGCCTGCGCATCGAGGCCGTGCTGCGCACCGACCCGGTGCCCGAGCACATCTCCTTCGAGACGCTGGTGCGCCCGACGACGCTCGACGTCGCGGTGCGGGAGGACTGAGCGGTGTCCGAATCGCTGCTCCCTTACTACAACCGGGAACTCGGCGCGATCCGCAAGCTCGCGGGCGAGTTCGCCGACGCCTATCCGAAGGTCGCCGCCCGGCTGCGCGTGACGCCGGAGGCGGTGGACGACCCCTATGTCGAGCGGTTGCTCGAAGGTGTGGCCTTCATCGCCGCGCGGGTGCAGCAGCGCCTCGACGACGAGCTGCCCGAGTTCAGCGAGACGCTGCTCGAAATGCTCTCGCCGCATCTGCTCGCGCCGGTGCCGTCGATGACGACGCTGCGCCTCGGCGCGCCGCCCGACGCGCAGGGCGCGACGCGCATCCCGCGCGGCCTGCTGCTGGAAACCGAGGCGGTGCGCGGGGAGCCGGTCCGCTTCTCCACCTGCCACGACGTCACCATCTGGCCGGTGGCGATCGAGACCTTCAAGCTCGCCGGCCAGCCCATCGCCGCGCCGGCCAATCCCCGCGTGCAGGGGGCGGCGGCCTGCCTGCGCATCGGCTTGCGCATCGCGTCGCAGGACCTGACCTTCGCGAAGATGGGGCTGGACCGGCTGCGGCTGCATCTGCGGGGCGTCGGCGCGCAGGCGGCGCTGCTGCACGAATTGCTCTGCACCTCGACCCTCGGCATCGCGCTCGCCGACAGCCCGGCCGACCCGCGGCCGACGCTGCTCGGGCCGGAATGCCTGGCACCCGCCGGCTTCGCGCAGGACGAGGCGGCGCTGCCCTGGCCGAGCCGCTCCTTCGCCGGCTACCGCATGCTGACGGAGTGGTTCGCCTTTCCGGAGAAGTTCCTCTACCTCGACATCACCGGGCTCGAGGCGCGCACCCTGCTGCAGGAGAGCGACCGGCTCGACATCTATGTCTACCTCAGCCGCGCCATGCCGGAGCTCGAGCGCGTGCTGGGGCCGGAGAACGTGGCGCTCGGCTGCACCCCGGCGATCAACCTCTTCCCGCACCGCTGCGAGCCGATCGCCCTCGACGGCACGCAGTCCGAGTGGATGGTGATGCCCGATGCGCGCCGCCCCGCCGCGCTCGAGGTCTACGCCATCGAGCAGGTGCGCGAGAGCCGCCCGGACGGCCTGCGCCGCAGCGTGCTGCCCTTCTACCGGCTCGGCCGCGCGGAGGCGGAGGAGGCGGCGATGGAGGAGGCGAACTACGTCACCTTCCGCCGCGGCGCGACACCGCCCATCACCGGCACCCAGACCTGGATCGAGTTGCGCGACGCCGGGTTCGACCCGGCTCGCCCGGCCGAGGGCGTGCTGACGGTCGAAGCCCTCTGCTGCAACCGCGACCTGCCCGCCATGCTGCCCTTCGGCGCCGGCCAGCCGCGGCTGCGCGTATCACAGGGCGGCGCGCCGCTGTCCGCGATCGACTGCCTCTCCCCGCCGACGCCCACGCTGCGCCCCGGGCTGAACGACCGCGGCGCCTGGCGGCTGATCTCCCACCTCGCGCTCAACCACCTCTCGATCACCGGGGGCGAGCAGGGGGCGGCGGCGCTGCGTGAGATCCTGCGCCTGCACGACCTGCGCGATTCGGCCGAGACGCGCGCGGCGATCGGCGCGCTTGCCGCCGTCGATGCGCGGCCCGGCGTGGCGCGCCTGCCCGGCGGGCGCGCCGGCGCCTTCGCGCGCGGGCTCGATGTGACGCTGACCTTCGATGCGCAGACCTGGGCGGCCGCCGGGCTCTATCCGCTGGCGCAGGTGCTGGAACGCTTCCTGGCGCTGCAGGTCTCGGTCAACGCCTTCTCCCGGACCCAGGTCGCGCTGCGTGGCCGACCCGGTCTGGTCGCTCGCTTCGCGCCGCGCAGCGGCACGCGGACGCTGCTGTGAGCGGCACGCCGCAGGACGGGCCGCCAGTCGTGGTGCCGGCCGAGGCGCCGCCGGCGCTGCCGGACCTCGACGCCCTCACCGTGGCGACGCAGGAGGAAGCCGCCGCCGCCCGGCCGCCGCCCGAACCGCCACCTTCGCCAAGCCTCGCGCCGCTCTCGCCGATCGAGCGGCTGCGGCGGGAACCGACGCGCTTCGACCTCGACCAGGCGGTGGCGGTGACCCAGCGCGCCGCTCGCGCACCGAGGAACGAGCCGGAATCGCTGCGCCTGTCCACCTCGGCACGGCTCGCCATGCCAGGCGGGCCGGTGGTGCAGGCGAGGCCGGAGGAGGGCGAACTCACCCTCGGCACCTTCGGCCTGGTGGGTGCCGGCGGCGTGCTGCCGCGCCACCACACGGCGATGGTGGCGGCCGAGCAGCGCAAGCGGTCCCTCGCGCTGCACGCCTTCCTGGACATGCTGTCGCGCCGGACGACCGGGCTCTACGCCAAGGCGGGCGCGAAGTACCGGCCGACGCGCAATCCGGAGCCGACCTCGGATGCGCTCGCCGCCGCCATCGGCATGAGGACGCCGCACCTCGACGGCCGCATGCGCGTGCCCTTCGAGGACCTGCTCTTCCACGCCGGCAACCTCTCATCCCGGACGCGCAGCGCGGAGCGGCTGCGCGCGATGCTGGAAGCCGAGACCAGCCGCCCGGTGGAGATCGAGGAATTCGCCGGCGGCTACATCCGCCTGCCGGCCGAGGAGCAGACGCGCATGCCGAAGGGGCGCGGCGCGCTCCAGCATTGCGCCCTTGGCGTTTCCGCGACGGCCGGCGCGCAGGTGTGGGATCCGCAGGCGCGCTTCATCATCCGCTTCGGTCCGCTGACGCGGGCGGAATTCGAGGCGCTGCTGCCGGGCACGCCGATGTGGCTGCGCGTGACCCAGCTCGCGCGCCTCTTCGTGGGGCCGGACACTGCCTTCGCGGTGAACCTGGTGCTGCGCAAGGAGGAAGTGCCGGCCGCGACCGCCGGCGGCGGCGCGCGGCTCGGCTGGTCCACCTGGACGCCGACCTCCCGCGCGCGGCGCAAGGATGCGCGGGATGCCGTCTTCGAGCCGCGGGAAGTCGTCTGATGCGGGGTGCCTGCCGCGATGTCTGACCTCAGGGCCCGCTACGGCGCGGCCGATGTACGCTACTTCGCCGCCTATCAGCGGGAAGCCGCGCCGCCGCGCCTGCAGCTCGCGCTCGCCGTCGCCGACACGGTGTGGACGCCCGCCGACCGCGACCGGATCACGGTGCTCGACATCGGCTGCGGCCGCGGCGTGACCGCCTGCCTGCTGGCCGCGGCCAATCCGGGCTGGGACGTGATCGGCCTCGACCTCCAACCTGCGCATATCGCCGAGGCGCGCGAATTCGCCGCCGAGGCGGGCCTCGGCAATGCCCGCTTCATCGAGGCCGACCTTGCCGAACTCGACGAGGCGAAGGCGGCGCGGCTGCTGCCGGAAGTGGACGTCGTGATCTGCTACGGCGTCTGGACCTGGGTACCGGACCCGGTGCGGGAAGGGATCCTCCGCCTGCTGCGCGCGCGGCTGAAGCCCGGCGGCGTGTTGTTCATGGGCTACAACGCGCTGCCCGGCTTCGCCGACTGCATCGTGCTGCAACGCCTGCTGGAGGATGCCGCGCGCGGCGTGCCGGGCGGCGAGGCGGAACGCGGCGCGGCGGCCCTGGCGGCGGTCGAGGCGCTGCGCGAGGCGGGCACCCATTACCTGCCGAAGCCTGAGGTGCTCGACCACATCCTGATGCGCGGCCGGCGCAACCCCGCCTACATGGCGCATGAATGGCTGACCGCCTGCTGGCGGCCGGTCTTCCATGCCGACCTGGCGCGCGACCTGACGCGCGCGGGCCTCGAATACGGCGGCTATGCGCGGCCGGAGCAGGGGATGCCCGACCTCAACCTGACGCCCGAGCAGCAGGCGGCGATGGATGCCGCGCCGCCGGGCTTCGCGCGCGAGACGCTGCTCGACACGCTGCTGACGCGGCGCTTCCGCACCGACATCTTCGTCCGCGGGCGCCGCCCGGGTGGCCGCCGTAGCCTGCCGGGCGTGCGCGTGACGCTCGCTGCCGCGCCCGGGGCGGCGAACATCGTGCTGCGCACGCAGAGCGGCGAGGCGGAGCTGCCCGACCACCAGTCCGCCGCCATCACCGAGGCCCTCGCGCGCGGCCCCGCCACGCTCGGCGAGCTCGCCGCGCTGCCGGGCAATGAAGACCTCAATCCGCTCGACCTCGCGGTCATGCTGGTGCACAGCGGCTTCGCCCATCCCTTGTGGCGCGATCCGGCGGTGGATGCCGAGGCGACGGCGCGGGCGGCGCGCTGCAACGCGACGCTGCTGCGCCGCCTGGCGCGGGAGGCGGTGGCGATCGATGCGCCGCTCGGCGCCGCCGTGCCGGCGCTCGGCTGCGCGGTCCAGATGGGTGCGGCGGAACTTGCCGTCGCCGTGGCCTTGCAGGAGGGCGCGCCGCCCGACCCTGACGCACTCGCCGCGCTGCTCGCCGATCCCGATGGCGGGCCGCAGGCGATCGAGGGCGCGCGCGCCGGCATCGAGGGTGTGCTCGCGCAACGCCTGCCGGCCTGGCGCCTGATGGGGCTGGCATGATCCGCCGCGCAGGGATGGCCCGCCATGGCTGACGCCCGCACCCGCTACGGCGCCGCCGATGTGCGCTACGTCGCCGCCTACCAGCCCGATACCGCGCCGCCGCGCCTGCAGATGACGCTCGCCATCGCCGATACCGTGTGGCGCCCGGCCGACCGCGAGCGCATCACCGTGCTCGACATCGGCTGCGGGCGCGGCGTCACCGCCTGCCTGCTGGCGGCGGCCAATCCGCACTGGGACGTCATCGGCCTCGACCTCCAGCCGGTGCACATCGCCGAGGCGCGCGAGATCGCCGCCGAGGCCGGCCTCGACAATGCCCGCTTCATCGAGGCCGACCTCGCCGAACTCGACGAGGAATCGAGCGCCCGCCTGCTGCCCGAGGTGGACGTCGTCATCTGCTACGGCGTCTGGACCTGGGTGCCTGACGCGGTGCGGGAGGGCATCGTCCGGCTGCTGCGGTCCCGCGTGAAGGCGGGCGGCCTCGTCTTCATGGGCTACAACGCCCTGCCGGGCTTCGCCGACTGCATCCCGCTGCAGCGTCTGCTCGAGGAAGCGGTGCGCGGCATGCCGGGCACCGACACCGAGCGCGGCGCCGCGGCGCTCGCCGCCATCGAGGCGCTGCGCGCCGCCGGCGCCCGCCACCTGCCGCGGGAAGAGGTGCTGGACTACATCCTCTCGCGCGGCCGCAGCGCGCCCGCCTACATGGTGCATGAATGGCTGACCAGCTTCTGGCGGCCGCTCTTCCACGCGGACCTGGCGCGCGACCTTGAGCGCGCGCGGCTCGACTACGGCGGCTGCGCCCGCCCGGCGCGCAGCCTGCCCGACCTCAACCTGACGGAGACGCGGCTGCACGCGGTGGCCGCCGCCCCGCCGGGCCTGGCGCGTGAGACGGTTCTCGACGTCTTCCTGACGCGCCGCTTCCGAACCGACATCTTCGTGCGCGGCCGCCGGCCTGGCGGACGGGAAATGCTCCCCGGCATCCGGATGGCGCTCGACGTCGCGCCGGAGGCGGCGAAGATCCACATCCCGACCGAGGTGGGCGAGGCCTCGCTGCCGCCGCACCAGGCCGAGGCGCTGCTCACCGCGCTCGCCGCCGGGCCGAGGTCGCTCGGGGAACTCGCCGCGCTGCCGGCGCTCGAGGGGCTGACGCCGCTCGACCTCGCGGTGCTGCTGCTGGAAGGCGATGTCGCGAGCCCGCTCTGGCGCGACGTCGATGTCGGCGCCGAGGCGCGCGCGCGCGCGGCGCGCTGCAACGCGACGCTGCTGCGGCGCCTCGCGCCGGAGGCCGCTGCGGCCTCGGCGCCGCTCGGCGCCGTCGTGCCGGCGCTCGGCACCGCCATCCCGGCATCGCCGTCGGAACTTGCCGCGATCGTCGCGCTGCAGGCCGGCGTGCCGGCGGAAACCGCGGCCCTCATCGAGGCACTGGTCAGCCCCCGCGACGGTCCCGAGGCGCGGTCGCGGATGGCGGAAGGCATCGCCCGGCTGCTGGAGAAGCGCCTGCCGGCCTGGCGCAGGATCGGCCTGGTATGAACCGCTTCGGATGCGGGCACGGTCTGCCCATGCTAAATCTCATGATATCGAAGGAGGGCTCTGCATGACCCGTTCGCTCCTGCTGGCCGGCGCCGCCGCGCTGGCATTCGCCGTCGGTGTGCCGCCCGTGCTGGCGCAGTCCGACCCGGCCGCGTTGCAACTCATCGAACGGCTGCGGCCGCAGGCCGGGGGCCAGACGCGCGGCATCCGCGTGCCGGGCGGCACCGAGGCCGCGCCGCCGCCCTCCGCACCGGTGCAGCCGGCGCCGATCTACGGACAGCAGCCGGCGCCGACGCCGGCTCCCTCCGTCGCCGGTCCGGGCGCGCCGGTCGCCAGCCCGACCAGCACCTCGCGCCCTGTCCAGGCCGTCGCCCGGCCGCCGGTGCGCGAGACCACCTCCGACGCGCCGTCGGCCTCCATCACCGTCATGTTCTCGACCGGTTCCGCGATGCTGACGCCGGAGGCGGAGCGTGCGCTCGCACCGCTCGGCCGCGCGCTCTCCTCCCAGGACCTTGCCGGCTACCGCTTCCGCATCGAAGGCCATACCGACACGGTCGGCGACACCGCCACGAACCAGTCCTTGTCGGAACGCCGCGCCGCGGCGGTGCGCGAGTACCTGATCGCCAAGTTCGGCGTCAGCCCGCAGCGGCTCGAAGCGGTCGGCCTCGGCGAGACCCAGCTCCTCGTACCGACGCCGGACCAGACGCCGAATGCGCGGAACCGCCGCGTGCAGGTGGTGAACATCGGCAGCTGACGGGCTGCGCGTGACGGAGGACGACGCGACCGTTCGCCTGCCGGCGCGGCAGGCGGCTGCACCGGGCGCAGCCGCCCCACCCCGGGGGGGCGGCGGGCCGCGGGCTGCGCTGATCGGTGCGGCCCTGCTGGCCGCCGGCATCGCAATCGCCCTCGCGGTCGCCGTCGGGGCGGCTTGGTACATGTTCGGCCGGCAGGCGCCGCCGGAGCCGCCGCCCAAGCCGGAAGCATCCGCCGCCATGGCGCCGCCCTCCATGCCGGCACCCTCGCTGCCGGCGCCGACCCCGCCGGTCGTTCCCGTGCCGGCGCCGGCGATCGGCCCGCCCATCGCCACGGAAGACGAGATCCTCGCCCACCAGGCGAGGGCACCGACAGTGTTCCGCCTGGCCGAGAACCCGCACGTCTTCATCATCGACTTCCCGAGCCTCGCCAGTCAGGGCGCCGCCCTCAACCGCGTCGCGGCGCTCGTCGAGAAGGTCGGCCAGCCGCGCGACCGCGTGCTGGACGATGCAGCGCTGGCCCGCGCCATCGCGGCCAACGGCGACACGCCCGACACCTACTACTACGGCCACAACTACCGCGGCCGCGACGTCGAGCGCTTCTTCGCGCTCGCCGACCGCGACGGCATCGCCCTGACGCCGGAGGAGACCTGGCTGCGCGGCGAGGTGGCTCGCCTGCGCCGCCTGCTGCCGCCGTCGGAGGATTTCGCGATGATCTCCGTCCCAGGTCTTGGCCCGCGCGTCGATGCCACGATGCGCCGTGCCATCCTGCACCACGAGATCGGCCACGGGCATTTCTTCACCAATGCCCGCTTCGCCGCCCATGTCGCCCGCGTCTGGCGGGAGGTCTTCACCGAGGCCGAACGCGCGAGCTTCCGCGCCTTCCTCGAACGCGAGGGCTACGACCCCGCGCTGGAGGAGGTGATGATGAACGAGGCCATGGCCTACCTGCTCTTCACTCCCGATGCGCGCTTCTTCAGCCCGTCCCATGCCGGGCTGACGGATGCGCGGGCGGCCGAGATCGCGGCGGCGCTGCGGGCCGGCGCGCCGCGATAGCGACGATCGCAACCGGCCCGATCCTCATTCCTTGTGAGGAGGGCATGATGCCAGCGGCCGCTATTCGCGACCGCTGGCATCAGCCTTTTCGTGCCCTCATACCAACGGCCCTTTGGAATGACCGGTGAGGGCGGAATTGGGGGGGGGGGGGGGGGGGGGGGGGGGGGGGGGGGGGGGGGGGGGGGGGGGGGGGGGGGGGGGGGGGGGGGGGGGGGGGGGGGGGGGGGGG
>NZ_JAAEDL010000052.1 GCF_018129005.1 Neoroseomonas eburnea | reverse complement strand
CCCGCCAGCGGCGGGGCGTCCGATCTGCACGCCACAACCCTCCGCAGATCATCAGCACCTTGACCTGAACCCCTCATGTGAGGCCGCGATGCACGCCCTGGCTGTCGAGCACGTTGAATCCGGGCGCGCCGGGATGGGCGCCGCAGATGACGGCGTCGCGTCCGCGGATGGTGGCAAGGGTGGGACCGGGCGCGGTCTGCGCAACGGCGGACCCGGCCGCGAGCAGTGCGAGAGCGGTCAGGACGGTCCGTTTCATGATGGCTTCTCCCGAATTGTGAATGCGTTCGCAGGTTTGGGCCGGAGGATTGATACCCACGCGGCCGGTTCGTCCGAAGGCCGGACGGCCCCCGGACATCGCCGGGGGAACCGCCTCAGCGGACCGGCGGGCTGCAGGCCGGCTCGCCGGTGGAGACGCCGCAGTTGAACTCGCCGCGCGCGCGGATCGCCGACGGCGTCGGCCCCGCCTGCTGCGGCGCCACGTCCTGCGCGACCGCCGGCAGCGCCAGCAGAAGGCCCGCCAGCACCACGACCGGTCGTATCATCGAATCCTTCCTCGTGATCATGGTCTGCAGCGCGGCCGTCGCGCACAGCGCCGTGGCGGTGACGGTCAGCCGGAGCATGTCCGGCGCGATGTGCCCGAAGGCGCCGAACAGGCCGATGCCGCCGAGCAGCAGGCGCAGCGGGAGTCCCATCGGCCGGACCAGATAGCCCGCATAGGATGCGGTGATCAGCAGGAGCGACACCACCTGGATCGAGGTGGCGGTGAGGATCTCGACCAGTCCGCCGCGCAGCATGATGCCCGGGTCGTAGATGAAGGCGAAGCCCACGGTGAAGCCGGCGATGCCGAAGCGGGAGGCATGCAGGCTGGCGATGGTCGGGCTGGCCTTGGCGATGGCCGCGGCGGCGAAGGCGGCGGCCGCCACGGGCGGCGTCGCGTCGGCGATGACCGCGAAATAGAAGATGAACAGATGCGCCTGCATCATGTCCACGCCGAGCGGGCGGCCGAGTTCGAGCACCTGCGGCACGCCGATCGCCGCGGCGATGATGTAGGACGGCGTGGTGGGGATGCCGAGGCCGAGCACCAGCACGGTCAGGCACAGCAGCAGCAGCAGCAGGCCGAGGTTGCCGCCGGCCAGTTCCTTGATGATGCCGCCGAAGGCCACGACCATGCCGGTCGCCGTCAGCACCGACACGACCACGCCGGATGCGGCGATGGACACCGCGAGCGGCGCCATGGTCAGCCCGGCATTGGTCAGGCTGTCGAGGATCTCGCGCCAGCCCATGCGGGTGCGCGCCCGCAGCCACGACACGGCCACCATGGCGAGCGTGGCGCAGAAGGCGGCGTAGTTGCCGCTCCAGCGTTCCATCATCAGGTGGACGAGCAGGCCGATGGGCACCACCAGGTGCAGGTCCGCCAGGACCTCCCGCCAGGCGGGGATGTCCTGCAGCGCCATCGGCTTCATGCCGGCGCGCTTGGCCTCGAAATGCACGGCGGCGACGATGGCGAAGTAGTAGAGCACCGCGCCGATCGCCGCGGCGACGAGGATGTCGCCGTAGGGGATGTTGGTGATCTCGGCCATCACGAAGGCGGCCGCGCCCATCACCGGGGGCATCAGCGCGCCGCCGACCGAGGCCGCGCTCTCGATCCCCGCCGCGACCGCCGGCCTGTAGCCGATGCGCACCATCAGCGGGATGGTCATCGCGCCGGTGGTGATGACGTTGGACACCGAGGACCCGCTCATGGTCCCGAACAGGCCCGAGGAGATCACCGCCACCTTGGCCGGGCCGCCGGTGTAGCGCCCCGCCGCGACGGCGCCGAGGTTCGAGAACAGCCGCCCCGTCCCGCTGCCCTGCATGAAGGACCCGAACAGGATGAACACCGCGATGGTGGTGGCGACGATGCCGGTCAGCGGCCCGTAGACGCCGCCCGCCGTCGGCACCAGCCAGGCGGCCTCCATGATCTCGGCGGCGGTGAAGACGCGCGTGTTCAGCACGCCCGGCAGGTGGTGCCCGAAGAACATGTAGAGCAGGCAGATCGCCACCATCCAGGCGAGGCCCGGTTCCACCGCGCGGCGGATCGCCTCGAGCATCGTCACCATGCAGATGATGGCCAACGCCATCATCGTCGGCGTGAAGGGATCCACATACTCCATGCGGTCGGAGACCGCGGCGGCGAAGACGAAGACCCAGAGATGCGGCGCCGCCGAGGCCGCCGCCCAGGCCCAGTCGGCCACGCTCGGCCGCCGCATCGGCGAGCGCTTCGGGAAGGCCGGATAGAGCAGGAAGAGCGGCGGCGTGAAGACGAGCAGATGCAGGCTGCGCATCTCGATCGGCTCGGGGAAGCCGAAGCCGCCGAAATAGAGATGGACCGCGGCCCAGAAGGCCAGCCACAGCGTGACCGTGCCCCTGAGCCATGCCGGAAGCTCGCGCACCGCGCTCTCCCCGTCCCGTCGCGGCGCGCCGGCGTCAGGCCGGCGGGCTCGCGCCGACCGCGCGGAAGGCGGCGGCCGCACCCGGATGGAACGGCACGCCGCGGTAGCCGACGGCCTGTTCCGGCGTCCATCCGGCCATGCTGGCGTGGATGGTCGCGAGCCGCTGGCCCTTGTTCCTGATCAGCGTCGCCGTGATCTTCTGCACGACGTCCGCCGGGATACTCTCGTGCACCAGGATGACGCTGTCCATCATCGTCACCGGCACGTCGCCGGTCATCAGCTGCGGATAGGTGCCGCCCGGCAGGATGCCCTGGGCATAGGCGTATTGCTGCGTCAGGTGGTCGCGGATGTCCTGCGGGAAGGCCACCATGCGGCCGCCGCGGCGGCCCTGCGCGATCTCCGTCATGATCGCCGCCGGCTTGGCCAGCGCCACGTAGAGGTAGTCCACCTGCCCGTCATTGTAGGCCGCGGCGATGTCGGCATAGGACCCGTTGAGGTAACGCCCGCCTTCCGCACGGATCTTGTCGGGCGAGGTGCCGAGGAAGCGCAGGATGCGCTGCAGCGTCATCTCGTCCGTGCTGGAGCGCTGCGGCGCCGCGATCTTGAGCCCGCGCTGGGTCAGGATCGCGCGCATGTCCTCGGGCCCCGCGCCGGTGTGGCGGAGGAAGTGGTGCTCGGTCGGCGAATAGCCGGTGCCGAGGCTGCGGATCTTCTCGTGCTTCGCGGTGTAGGGCTCGATCCCCTGCACGGCGGAGGCCGAGAAGGCATCGATGCCCCAGCCCATCTGCGACTGGTTGTTGTTGATGCGCGTGGGGTTGGCCAGCCCGCCGCCGGGCACGACGCGGATCTGGATGTCCGGATTCTCCTCCCGGATCAGGGAAGCGAGGCCGGCCGCCATGGTGTACCAGCCGCCGCCGACGGAGCCCGCCACCCATTCCAGCGTCGTCTGCGCCGTGGCGGTGCGGACGAAGGGCGTGGCGAGCGCCACGCCGAGGGTGCCGCGCGCGATTCCTCGCCGCCCGATCAACAGGGTCATTCCCAGCCTCCTTAGCCTCCGAACCGCCACATAAGAACAGGCTTGCCGCGATGCCGCAACGCCGCTTGGCAGCCTGCGCGCGGCGGTGCGAGGCTTCGCCGCATCCGCAACCGGAGGCAGTCATGCAGCGAAGATCGATCCTCGCCGGCAGTGCCGGCCTGCTCCTCGCCCGGCCCGGGCTCGCGCAGGGGAATGCGGCGCATGCGCTGCGCTTCATCCCGCAGGCGGACGTCACGACGGTGGATCCGATGTCCACCACCTCCTACGGCGTGCGCAACCACGGGCACATGTGCTGGGACACGCTCTACGGGCTCGATGCGGATTTCGTGCCGCGGCCGCAGCTCTGCGAGGGCCATGCGCAGGAGGATGGCGGGCTGCGCTGGGTCTTCACCCTGCGCGAAGGCATCCGCTTCCACGATGGCGAGCCGATCCGCGCGGCCGATGCGGTGGCGTCCATCCGCCGCTGGGCGCTGCGCGATTCGCTCGGCCAGTCGCTGACCGAGCGCCTGGCCGGGATGCGCGCCCTCGACGACCGCCGCTTCGAGATCCGCCTGCGCACGCCCTTCGGGCCGATGCTGGACGCGCTCGCGAAGCCGTCCTCCTACCCGTGCTTCGTCTATCCGCAGCGCTTCGCGGAGGTCGATCCGGCGCGGCCCTTCACCGAGGTCGTGGGCTCCGGCCCCTACCGCTTCGTCGCGGAGGAAAGGCTGTCCGGCGCACGCGCCGTCTATCGGCGCTTCGAAGGCTATCGCCCCGCCCCGGCCGCGCCGAGCCTGCTGGGCGGCGCCAAGCTCGCGCATTTCGAGCGCGTCGAGTTCCACATCATGCCCGATGCCGGCACCGCCGCCGCGGCCATCCAGGCCGGCGAGATCGACTGGTGGGAACAGGTCGCCCCCGACCTGCGGCCGGTCATGCGCCGCCACCGCGACATCGTGCTGGAGCGCGTCGATTTCGGCGGGCTGATGGCGATGCTGCGGTTCAACCACCTGCATCCGCCCTTCGACAACCCGGCGGTGCGCCGCGCCCTGCTGCACAGCGTGACCCAGGCGGATTTCATGACCGCCATCATGGGGAACGACCGCAGCCTGTGGCGCGACGGCGTCGGCGTCTTCCCGACCTCCTCGCCGCTGGCGAACGACGAGGGCCTGTCCGCGCTGACCGGCCCCCGCAGCACCGACGCCGCCCGCGCCGCGCTGCGCGAAGCCGGCTACGCGGGCCAGAAGGTGACGGTCCTGCATCCGACCGACGTGGTGAACAACAATACCCTCACCACCGTGCTGACGGATGCGCTGAAGCGCTCGGGCCTCGATGCGGAAAGTGCGACTTCCGACTGGGGCACCGTGCTGCAGCGCCGCGCCAACCGCGAACCGCCCGATCGCGGCGGCTGGAATGCGCTGGTGGTGCTGTTCGGCGGAATCGACCTCGCCAATCCCGGCCAGCACCCGCTGCTGCGGGCCAACGGCGCCCAGGCCTGGTTCGGCTGGCCGACCAGCCCGGCGCTGGAGGCGTTGCGGGAGGAGTGGTTCGCCGCCGGCCCGCTGCCCGCGCAGCAGGCGATCGCCCGCCGCATCCAGGCGCAGTTCTGGCGGGACCTGCCCTTCATCCCGCTCGGGCAGTACTTCATCGACAGCGCCTGGCGGCGCGACATCGGCGGCGTGCAGAAGGGCATGGCGCTGCCGATCAACGTGCGGCGCGGGTGACACCGGCCCGGGGCGCCGCCCGGCACGGCCGACCGGTTCCCGGTGTCCAGAGGCCTTTCGGCCCCTGGCGGGTGGCGGTCCGGGGGAGGGCGGCGCCCTCCCCCGTTCAGCACGCCGCCGCCGCGAACATCCGCGACGGCGCGACGAATTCCTCCTGTGCCGCGACCGTCAGGATCTCGCGCGAGCCGGCCTCCGCCGTCCGCCGCAGCAGCCCGAACACCGACGACGCGGCGGCGGCGAGCGCCGCATCGGCTCCGCCGCGCAGCCTGTGGAACAGGAACAGCGCCGCGATCGCATCCCCCGCCCCGTTCACCGACACCGGCAGCATCGGCGTCGAGATGCGCCAGAAGCGCCCGCCCTCCCCCGCCAGCATGCCGATCTCGCCCTCGGGCGTGTCGTCGAGGTGCAGCGAGGTGACGAGCACGCAGCGCGGCCCGCGCGCCTGCAGCGCCGTCACCGCCGCCTTGGCGTGCTCCAGCGTGCGCACCCCGGTCCCTGTCAGCCATTCCAGCTCGAACTGGTTGGGGGTGACGATGTCGGCGGCGGGCAGCGCCTCGTCGCGCATGAATTCCGGGATGCCTGGGCGGACGAAGACGCCGCGGCCGACATCGCCGATCACCGGGTCGCAGCACCACAGCGCGGCCGGATTCGCCGCCTTCACGCGGCGCGCGGCATCGAGGATCGCCTCGCCGATCTCCGCCGAGCCCATGTAGCCCGACAGCACCGCATCGCAGCGCGGCAGGGCGCCGCGCTCCTCGATGCCGGTCACGCAGTCGCGGATCAGCTCGGCGCCGAAGACCTGGCCGCGCCAGGCGCCGTAGCCGGTGTGGTTGGAGAACTGGACGGTGTGGATGCCCCAGACCTCTGCGCCGAGGCGCTGGAGCGGGAAGATCGCGCTGGCATTGCCGACATGGCCGTAGGCCACCCAGGACTGGATCGAGAGGATCGAGGGCATGTCCGCATCCGCCGCGCTGAAGGGCGCGGACGCTAGGAAGCGGCCGAGGTCGGGTCAATCCGCCGCCCCCCTGCTTGCGCGGCCCGGCAAGACCCGTCCATGCTGACAACGAAGCCCGGGGGCCCAACCCGGGGAATGAACCCCTGAGGGAGGGAACCGGAATGACCGCATCGCTCACGCGTCGTGAGGCACTCGCCGCCGGCTTCGGCACCGTGCTGCTGCCCGCCACGCTCTCGGCCCAGCCGGCGCAGAAGCCGGCCGAGTTCAAGATCGGCGTCACCACCTTCCTCTCCGGTCCGGCCTCGGTCTTCGGCGTGCCGTCGCGCAAGGCCTGCGAGCTGCTCGTCGAGCAGATGAACGCCGCAGGCGGCATCGCCGGCGTCCCGCTGCGCCCGATCTTCGTCGACGAGGCCCCCGGCACGGACCACCTGGTCGGCGAATTCCGCCGCCTCGTGCAGTCCGAGGGCGTGCACGCGATGTTCCAGTCGATCTCCTCGGGCTCCTGCCTCGCCTGCACGCCGCTGTCGCGGGAACTGCAGAAGCTCACGATCCTGTGGGATTGCGGCACGCAGCGGATCTTCGAGGAGAACCGCTGGGACTACGCCTTCCGCACCCAGGGCTACGGCACGCCGGAGGTGCTCGCGCCGCTGCTGTACCTGCTCAAGACCAAGCCGAACATCCGCACGCTCGCGGTGATCAACCAGGACTACGCCTGGGGCCGCGACTCCTGGGAGCTGTGGAAGGCGGCGATGGACGCCCTGAAGCCCGGCGTGCGCGTGGTGGCCGAGATGTTCCCCCGCTTCGGCTCGACCGACTTCTCGACCGAGATCACCCGGCTGCTCGCGCTGCGCCCGGACGTGATCTACTCCACCTCCTGGGGCGGCGAACTCGTCACCTTCGTCCGCCAGGCGACCGAGCGGCGGCTGCATGAACGCAGCACCTTCGTGCTGCCGGTGGCGGAAGCCTCGCTGCCGGCCCTCGGCCGTTCCATGCCGGAAGGACACATCATCGGCACGCGCGGGGATCATTGGAACAACCACCCCGCACCGGCCAACCCGCAGCTCTTCGCCTCCTTCGTCAACGCCTACCGCCAGCGCTTCAACGAGTGGCCGATCTATCCCTGCCACCACATGGCGCAGGCGCTGTGGGCGCTGAAGGCGGGGCTGGAGAAGGCGGTCGCGGCGAAGAACGGCGGCTGGCCCTCCGATGCCGAGCTGGCGAACGCCTTCCGCGGCCTGACCTTCCCGACCCCCACCTCGACCATCACGCTGCGCGAGGACGGCCAGGGGCTCGAGGACCAGATCGTCGGCCTGTCCTCCTTCAACGAGCGGTTCCCCTTCTCGGTGCCGAAGGAGATGATGCTCTTCCCCGGCGCGCAGGTCTCGGCGCCCGTCGGGCAGAAGAGCACCGACTGGCTGAAGACGCTGACGCCGGATTTCATCCAGCAAGCCGGCCGTTCGATCTGAGGCGGCACGCGCCATGGCCGAGTGGTTCCAGGACAATGGCCTTCTTCTCGGCCTGGCCCTGCTGGACGGGTTGTCCTCCGCGGGGTTGATCTTCCTCGTCGCGGTGGGGCTCAACCTCGTCTTCGGGGTGCTGCGCATCGTCAATGTCGCGCATGGCTCGCTCTATGCGATCGGGGCCTATTCCGCGGCCTCGATCGGCATCTTCCTGGCCAGCCTCGGCCTGCCGGGCTGGGCCTCGATCCCGGCGCTGGTGGTCTCCGCCGCGCTGGTCGGCGCGGTGCTCGGCCCGCTGATCGAACGCTTCCTGCTGCGCCGCATCTACGCGCAGGAGGAGGTGGTGCAGCTTCTCGTCACCTTCGCCCTCTTCATGGTCCTCGAGGACGTGCAGAAGCTGGTCTGGGGCGTACAGCCGATCCACCACGACACGGCGATGACGCTGCTCGGCACCATCGACATTCCCTTCGCCGGCGACGTCATCCCCTTCACCAACTACCAGCTCTTCGTCCTGCCGGGCTTCGCCGTGGTCACCCTGGTCGGGCTCGCCTGGTTCCTGCGCCGGACGCTGACCGGGCGCGTCATCGTCGCCGTCACCACCGACCGCGAGGCGGCGACGGCGATGGGCATCGACGCCAGCCGCATCTACCTGCTGACCTTCAGCTTCGGCGCCGCATTGGCGGCCCTCGGCGGGGCGCTGTCCTCGCCCACCGCGGCGCTGGTGCCGGGCATCGGGGCGCAGACCATCGTGCTGTCCTTCGCCGTGGTGGCGACCGCCGGCCTCGGCCAGATCGAGGGCGCGGCGCTGACCTCCCTGATGATGGGCCTCGGCCGGTCCATCGCCGTGTATTTCGAGCCGGAGCTGGAAGTCGTGGTGCCCTACATCATCATGGTGCTGGTGCTGCTGGTGCGCCCGCAGGGCCTGTTCGGCGTGACCGAGACCCGGCGCGTATGAGGAAGATCGAACCCATCCTGGCGGTGCTGCTCGCCGCGGCGATGATCGCCGCCGCCATCGCCGCGCCCTGGCTGCGCTTCGTGCTGACCATCGCGCTCGCCAAGGGCATCGCCGTGCTCGGCATCATGCTGCTGCTGCGCGCGGGCCAGGTTTCCTTCGGCCACGCGCTGTATGTCGCCTTCGGCGCCTATGTCGTCGCCTTCCTCGCACCCAGGCTGAACGACGCGGTGCTGCTGCTGGCGGCCGCGGCCGTCGGCGCGGGGCTGCTCGGCCTGCTCATCGGCCTGTTCGTCGCCCGCTACCGCCAGATCTTCTTCGGCATGCTGAACCTGGCGATGTGCATGGTGTTCTATTCGCTGCTCGAGAAGCTCTACCACATCACCCGCGGCAGCGACGGCATCCGGGTGGAGGTGATGCCCGTCGCCGGCCAGGCGCTCGATCGCGTCGCCTACGAATGGGCGATCTTCGGCATCGCGCTGGCCCTCGCCCTCGGCCTCGGCATCCTGCTGCGGCTCTACCTGTCCTCCCCGATGGGCGAGGCGCTGGCCGGCATCAAGACGCGCGAGACGCGGCTCGAATTCATGGGCGTGCCGGCGCGCGGCGTGCTGCTCTCGGCCTATGTCATATCGGCCGTGGTGGGCGGCATCGGCGGCGCGCTGATCGCCATGACCTCGCGCCACGTCACGCCGCTGCTCTCCTACTGGACCGCCTCGGGCGAACTCGTCTTCATCGCCATCCTCGGCGGCGCCGGCGGGGTGCTGGGGCCGTTCCTCGGTGCCGCGGCCTATGAGCTGATCCGCGTCTATGCCGCCGCCTCCTTCGCCGATGCCTGGCAGATGATCCTGGGTGCGGCGCTGCTGCTGGTCATCCTGTTCGCCCCGGGCGGGCTGTGGGGCATGGCCGGGCGGCTGGCCGGGGGGCGCGGGCGATGAGCGAGGTGCTGCTCCAGGCCGCCGGCCTGCGTCTCGCCTTCGGTGGCGTGCGCGCGGCGGATGGCATCGACCTCGCGGTGATGGGCGGCGAGTTCCTCGCCATCATCGGCCCGAACGGCGCCGGCAAGACCACCTTCATCAACATGACCACGGGCTACCTGCGCCCGCAGTCCGGCGAGATCACCTACGAGGGCCGGCGCATCACCGGCATGGCGCCGCGCGCGATCGTGAAGCTCGGCATCGCGCGGTCCTTCCAGCTCCCGCAGCTCTTCCTCGAACACACGGTGGAACAGAACCTCGCCCTCGCGGTGGCCTCGCGCGAGGGGATCTGGTCGCCGCTCGCGCCCCTGCGCCGCCCCCGCTACCGGGAGGAGGCGCACGACCTGCTCGAACGCTTCGGCCTCGCCGCCATCGCCGGCACGCGCGCCGATGCGCTGAACGAGGGCGCGCGCAAGCTCGCCGACATCGCCATGGCCGTGGCGCTCAGGCCCCGCCTGCTGCTGATGGACGAGCCGACCTCCGGCGTCGCCGCCTCCGAGAAGATGGCGGTGGTGGAAACCCTCGCCCGCGTGCTGCGGGAGGCCAAGGTCACGGCGGTCTTCGTCGAGCACGACATGGATGTGGTGGAACGCTTCGCCGACCGCGTCGCGGTCTGGAGCCAGGGGCGCATCGCGGCCCTCGGCCCGCCGCAGGAAGTGCTCGCCGACCCGGCCGTGCAGCGCGACGTCATCGGCATCGAACGCCACCCCGCCACGCCGGAGGCGCCCCATGCTTGAACTCTCCGGGGTGTCCGTCTCCATCGCCGGGGTGCCGGTGCTGCGCCAGGTCTCCCTCACGGTCCCCGCCGGCGCGCGGGTGGCGCTGATCGGGCGCAATGGCGCGGGCAAGACCACGACCCTGCGCACCCTGATGGGCCTGGTCACCGCCACCTCGGGCAAGGTGATGATCGACGGGGAGGACGAGACGCGCCTGCCCCCGCATCATCGCCCCCGCCACGGCATCGGCTATGCGCCCGAGGAGCGGCGCCTGTTCGGCTCCTTCACGGTGGAGGACAACATGCTCCTGCCCGCGCAGGTGCTGCGCCTGCCGGCGGAGGAGACGCGGCGGCGGCTGGAGCGGGTCTATTCCCTGCTGCCGGAACTGCGCGACCTGGCGCCGCGCAAGGCCGCGGGGCTGTCGGGCGGGCAGGGCAAGATGGTGGCGCTCGGCCGCGCGCTGATGGTCGGCACCAAGGCGGTGCTGCTGGACGAACCCTTCCAGGGCCTCGCCCCCGCCCTGGCCCTGCGCTACGCGGAGGCGCTGAAGCGCCTGCGCGCCGCCCTGCCCGACGTCGCCATCCTGATCACCGAATCCAACCCGGAACTGCTCCGCCCCCTGGTCGAGCAGACCTATGTGATCGAGCGCGGGGAGATCGCGGCGGACTGATCCGGCTTGCGGCCGGCCGGGCATGAGCACGCCGTCCGCCAGGCGGCCGGGGTGCTGGTCATCAAGCGGCTGCGGGACAGGGGCTACGGCCAGCGGGCCTCCGTCTTCCCCGATCCGGAGGGCAACCGGATCGATGCGGGGCAGCGGAGCGGAACCGGGGCCGGCCGGTTGCAAGCTGGCCCCCTCTCCCCTATACGCGCCCTTCCCTGCCCGCCGGTCGGCATCGTCGGGCGTTCAGTCGCGAGTCCAGCCCATGAAGCCCGATATCCATCCCGACTACCACGAGATCACGGTCATCATGACCGACGGGACCGAGTTCAAGACGCGGTCCTGCATGGGCAAGGCGGGCGATACGCTGCGTCTCGACATCGATCCGAAGTCGCACCCGGCCTGGACCGGGCAGCAGCGCGTGATCGACACCGGCGGGCAGATCGCGAAGTTCAACAAGAAGTTCGCCGGCATCGGCGTGCGCAAGAAGGCCTGATCCTTCCATGCCCCTGGGCGGCGAGGAGGTCGCGACCGACCCCGCCCAGGTGGCCCGCCTCTGGGAGGCGAATGCGCCCGCCTGGATCGCGCTCTCGCGCGCCGGCTGGGATCTCTACCGCGACCATCTGAACACGCCCGCCTTCCTGCGGATCCTGCCGCCGGTCGGAGGCCTGCGTGGCCTCGACATCGGCTGCGGCGAGGCGACCAATAGCCGCACCGTCGCCGCCCGGGGCGCCCGGATCACCGCGCTGGACGTGGCACCGAGTTTCCTCGCCGCCGCGGCGGCGACCGAAGCCGCCGACCCGCGCGGCATCCGCTTCGTCCGGGGCAGCGCGCTGGCCCTGCCCTTTCCGGACGGCACCTTCGACTTCGCCACATCCTTCATGTGCCTGATGGACGTGCCGCACCCCGACCGGGCATTGACCGAGGCCGCGCGCATCCTGCGCCCAGGCGGCTTCCTGCAGTTCTCCATCCTGCATCCGAGCTACACGGGCCCCGGCCGGCGCGTCCTGCGCGACGCCGAGGGCACCGCCTACGCCATCGAACTGCGTGAGGCCACGCTCCCGGACGGCACGGTGGAACGCTGGCGTTTCTCGAGCGCCCCGCCCGCCTTGCGGGACGCCTACCCGCCCTTCCAGGTGCCGCGTTTCGACCGCAGCCTCGCCTGGTGGCTGAATGCCGTCGCGTGCACCGGCCTCCACCTCGAAGCCGCCGAGGAACCGATCGCCGAGCCCGAATTGGCCGCCCGCGTCCCGACCATCGCCGACACCCGCATCGCCCCGCTGTTCCTGATCCTTCGCGCCCGCAAACCGCTTCGCTGACCAAGCGCCAGAGTTCCGTGGTCCAGAGGGCCGTCGCCCCCTGGCGGGGAGGTCCGGAGGGGCGGCGCCCCTCCGGTCCGCCCTCCCCTTGAACCGGCCATCTCCTGCTCCATCTCCAAGGGGCCGACGGTGCCCTGCACGGGGCCGCCGGCGCGGAACGGCAGGGTCGCCCTCTGGGGCCCAATGAGCCCGGATCCGCCCCGCAACGAACCTTGCTGAGGCAGGAGGTTCCATGAACGCGATCGACTTCTCTCCCCTTTTCCGCACCGCCATCGGCTTCGACCGTCTCGCACGGCTGATGGACAACGCGCGGACCGTCTCCGAGGGCAACGGCTACCCGCCCTACAACATCGAGAAGACCGGCGATGACAGCTACGTGCTGACCATGGCCGTGGCCGGCTTCTCCGAGAACGACATCGAGATCACGGCGCAGGAGAACACCCTGACCATCGCCGGCCGGCCCCAGGCCCAGCCGGAGGATGGCCGCCGCTTCCTCCATCGCGGCATCGCCGGGCGCGCCTTCGAGCGCCGCTTCGTCCTCGCCGACCACATCGTGGTCGAGGGCGCGGACCTCGCGAACGGGCTGCTGCACGTGGCGCTGAAGCGGGTGGTGCCGGAGGCGCTGAAGCCGCGCCGGATCCAGATCCAGGGCTCCCGGCCGGCACTGGCCAGCGAGGCCACGCCGGCGCAGGCGGCCTGACCTGACTCCCGGGGGAGGGGAACCTCCCCCGGGACCTTCCCGACATCGAGCCAGAGCGGCCTTCGTTCGCCCTGGCTCGCTACAACCTCCCGGGAGCGGTTTGCGTTCGCCTCGGCTCACGCCAACCGCCCTGGCCTATCGTCCTTGCGAGCATCTTCACCCGATCAGGCGACTGCACCTGATCGGGATCTGCTCTAACTGATTGATTTTGCGCTGTTCCACTTAGGTGTGGATAGAGGCTCAAAGATTTTGACCTCCCCTCCTGCGTCACTATAAACCTCACACCATGTCCACACCCACCGTGAAATCGGCTTCCATCGGCAAAGGAAGCTTCGGTATTGTCGTCCTTGAATGGTTCGTCGCTCCTCGATTGTCGGCACTGATCTCATGCAGCGCGCCTGAAATCATTTCACTCGCCAATCCCATTGGGCGGTTGATGTTTGAAGGCGTCTTCGGAAATCTGCCAGTTAAGAATGACGCTCAGCGCACAGCCATTGTTCAAGTATGCCGCCGATCATCAGAGGCGATTGCTGCCTACGTCAACGGCCGGCGGTTCCTGATTGACTTCGTGAATTCTCCTATTAAGGCGGACAACTTGCAGGCACATGCCGAGGCAGTTCAATATTTCGAGACATGCATTTCGAGCGTTTATCTTGCACTCAACATGTGGGTTCGTCACTTCAACGCAATTGGAATTCCCGTTCCGGACGTATCATCGGTCAATCGCAGGAACATCGTTTACGCGCCAAACGCAGTATTTGACCGGCTCAGGATGATCCACAACCGCGTCAAGCATTTTGACGAAGATGTGGAGGAAGCCATGGTTGCTGGCAATACGCCGCCATCGTCTCCTATTTGGTTTGTTAACGATGGAATCGAAAGCACGGACAAAAGTAATGGGTCCAGTGTCAAGCTCAATTTTCAAGAACTGGTAGAGGTTCTGGAAGACGCGAGGCAGATTACTCTCATGTTTGCGGAAAGGCTGCCTGAGCGCATCAGAGCCCGCCTTAGAGGAGAGAGCGATCCAGCAGCGCCGTCCCCGCAGCCTCCTTAACCATCGCCCCGTGCCAGCCGAAGTAGTTGCCGAGATACTTGGTAGCTACCCCTCGGCAACGCCCGTTCACCAGCACCTTGATCTGCCCATGATGGGCGTTCACCCGGCCCAACCCGAGACGGCCCTTCCGACGCGGCTTGGTCGGCCCCACGATGGCCTTCGCGGCACTGCTGGTGACAGTGGTGACCACGACGCGACGGTGTTCCGCACCGGCCTTCACCGCCGCCTTCACGTAGCCCTGCTGCCCATCCGAACACAGGACCGAACCCGCCGCGATCCGGCCTTCCAGCGCCTCCGCAATGGCGTAGCGCGAGCCAAGAATGGCCTCGTAGATGCCCCCACCCGTATCCAGCGCCGTCAGCACCGGCACCTGTGCGTGTGACAACCCGCGCGTCAGCGCGCCCCATCCCGAAGGACGCGCTGCGCGGAGTTCGGGAGGGCGCCCCTTCTTCCAGCCTCGGTCGCCCTTGAACGACCTAACGAAGAACGTCTCGTCGGCTTCGATCACACCCGAGAGGACGGGCGTGTTGTCGTTGGCTGCCGCCTTCAAGAACCGATGCCGCCAGCGCCATATGGTCTTGTGGTTAAGCCCGATGCGCGTCTCCATGATCCGCCGCACCGAAAGGTGGTCGTTCATGCAGCCGAGATAGCGGCCCCACTTCTCGGGCTTGCGTGCCCTCGCCATCGGCGTGCCGGTGAGGATGTTGAAGGTGCGGCGGCAATCCACCGCGCGGCAGCGGAACCGCTGTCTGCCGTCCATGTCCTTGCCGTGGAGAACCACGTCTGTGCCCTTGCAATGGGGGCAGGTGCGCGACTGGACGAGGGCCTGCGTGCGCCGGGCGAGGGAGACGGCGCCAAGCTGTTCCGAGACGACGGCTTGGATGAGGATTTCGAGGTCGAGGACTTGATCCGGCGAGGCGGTGCGGATCGCGGTCTTGAGGGCTTCAAACCTCTGAAATTCCATCAGGATAGTGTCTCATGAGCCCCATTCTGCGAACCGATTTGTTGCGATCTGGACCTATCCACACCTAAGTAGAACAGCGTAATTGATTTTACGAACACCTTCACCCGATCAGGTGAATCCACCGATCGGGATCTGCCCTACGTCCCGCAGAAGGTCTGCAGGACACGTTCCTCCGGGCGCGGCGGCTCGGCATGGCGTTCCCGGCCGGGCTGATCCTCGAAGGGGCGCTCCAGCACTGCCAGCAGGGCCTCGAAGGGCGCCAGGTCGTCGCGCTGCACGGCAGCGGCGATCGCTTCCTCCACCAGGTGGTTGCGCGGGATATAGGCCGGGTTCACCGCACGCATCGCCGCGGCGCGGCCCGCACCCTCCCGCGCCAGCCGCGCGCGCCACCGCACAAGCCACGGATCGACCGCCGCCGGCTCGGCGAACAGCGACCGCAGCGCGGCGTCCTCGCCCTCCGCCGCATCGCACAGCCGCCGGAAGGTCAGGGTGAAGTCCGCCCCGCCCTCGGCCATGAGGGTGAAGAGGTCCTGCACCAGCGCCTCGTCGTCCTCCTCCTCCTCCGTCAGGCCGAGCTTGCCCAGCAGCCCTTCCCTCCAGGCGGCGCCGAAGCGCGGCGCGAAACCGGCCAGCGACGCCCGCGCCAGCTCCAGCGCCTTGTCCTCGTCCTCGGCGATCAGCGGCAGCAGGCATTCCGCCAGCCGCGCCAGGTTCCAGTGCGCGATGCCCGGCTGGTTGCCGTAGGCGTAGCGTCCGATCCGGTCGATCGAGGAGAACACCTTCTCCGGGTGGTATTCATCCAGGAAGGCGCAGGGGCCGTAGTCGATGGTCTCGCCGGAGACCGCGCAGTTGTCGGTGTTCATCACGCCATGGATGAAGCCGACCAGCATCCAGCGCGCGACCAGCGAGGCCTGCCGCGCCACCACGCCGTCGAGCAGCGCCAGGGCCGGGTTCGCCGCCTCCGCCGCGGCCGGGTCGTGCCGGGCGATGGCGTGGTCGGCCAGGATGCGCAGTGCCTCCGTGTCCCGCCGCGCGGCGAAGTACTGGAAGGTGCCGACGCGGATATGGCTTGCCGCGATGCGGGTGAGCACGGCGCCGGGCAGCGCGTCATCCCGCATCACCCAGTCGCCGGTGGCGACCGCCGCCAGCGAGCGCGTCGTCGGGATGCCGAGGGCGGCCATCGCCTCGCTGACGATGTACTCGCGCAGCACCGGGCCGAGCGCCGCCCGCCCGTCCCCGCGGCGGGAGAAGGGCGTGGGGCCGGACCCCTTGAGCTGGATGTCGCGCCGCAGGCCCTCCGGCGTGACCACCTCGCCGATCAGGATGGCGCGCCCGTCGCCGAGGCTCGGCACGAAATGCCCGAACTGGTGCCCGGCATAGGCCTGGGCGATCGGCTCGGCGCCCTCCGGCATGGCGTTGCCGGCCAGCATCGCCACCCCTGCCGGGCTCGCGAGCCAGGCCGGATCGAGGCCGAGCGCCCCGGCCAGGGGGGCGTTCAGCCGCAGCAGGCGCGGCGCCGGCACCGGCGTCGGCGGCAGCCGGGCGAAGAGCCGCTCCGGCAGCCGCGCATAGGAATTGTCGAAGCGCGGCGGGCGGCCGGCCTCGGCTGGTGGGGCGGGAGCGAGGAGCGGTGCATCGGGCATCACCCCCCGCAGATCGCGCCGCCAACGCCCCGGCACAAGGGCCCGCCCCCATCGGATGGAGGTCCAGGGGACCCGGTCCCCTTGGCGGGGGCCCCGGGGGCGGCGCCTCCGGGCGGAGCGCGAGGCGGAGCCTCGCATCCCCTTCCTACCACCGGCCGCTGTTCGCGACCGCTGGCATCAGTTCGTCGCCGCCGGCGGCAGCATGATGGTGCTCGGCCTGCCGGCCTCGGTGATGCTGCTGACCGTCACCCGTGCCGGTGCCGTCGCCGAGGCGTTGCGCGCCACATGCGGCGTCATCGGCCGCGGGTGGAAGGTCTGCCCGACCTGGAAGGTGCGCGGCGGCTCGCCTTCCATCTCCAGCGTCACCGCGCCATCGGTCACCAGGGCGATCTCGTCGCCCGGATGCATGTGGCGTGGCGTCGCGCCGCCCGGCCCGAAATCGATGGTGTAGAGCCGGTAGATGCGCTGTTCGGTGCCGAGCAGCGGCGTTTCGAGCAGCACGGTGGGCCGGAATCCCGGCGGCGCGGCCGCACTTGCCGCGGGCGCCGGCGCACCGTGGTGCATCGGCGCGACGGGCGATGCCTGCTGCGCCAGGGCCGTGCCGCCGAAGCCGATCGCCCAGGCCAGGAAGATGCTCCGCATCGTCGTTCTCCCGCAGGATGGGGTTGCCGGCATGCGCCGTCACGCGTCCGCGATCGGGTCGAGGCCGAGCGCGACGCGCCCGGTGAAGCGCTGCTGCCGCTTGGCCGGCAGCGGGTGGAACTGCGCGCCGTGCGCGTCGCGCAGCAGCCGCTCGAGCCCCGTGCGGCGGTAGAAGCCGGCGCCGCCGGCCGCCTCCAGTGCCTTCTCCACCGTCGCGACCACATGCGTCGCGGCGATCGTCTTGCGCACCAGGATCGCGTCGGTGACGTCGAGCCCCATGGCGAAGTTCAGGTCGTCGGCGAGCCGCACCATGGCGTCGGTCGCGAGCTGCGCGGTGGTCAGCTCGTTCGCGAGCTCGCCGATCAGGTAGGGCGCGGAAGGATCGTCGCGCCGCTTCGCCGCCTCCTGCCGCGCGATCGCCGCGGCCGCCTCGGCGACCCCGGTGTAGACCGACATGATCAGCGGCATGGCGACCGTCAGGATGACGTTCCACGCCGGGTGGAAGCGCCCGCGCGCGCGGCGCAGCACCACCGCTTCCTCCGGCACGAAGACCTTGTCGAGGATGACGGTCTGCGAGCCGGTCGCGCGCATGCCGAGGGTGCGCCAGTCGTCGGCGAGCGACACGCCCTCGGCCGAGAACGGCACCGGGAAGTGCAGCACCTGCCAGCCTTCCTGCGGGTCCTGGTACGGCGCCGAGGTGACCAGCACGCCGCCGCGCGGCGACCCGCTGGCGAAGGGTTTCCGCGCGCTGACGCGGAAGCCGCCCTCGGCGCGTTCGACGCTGCCGTTGGACTCCATCCAGTCCGCTGCGCCGGTCGAGACCAGCACGACCTCCGACGCCGCGACGCGTTCGAGCAGCTTCTGCCCCGGCCGCCCGTTGCGGTGGTTGTAGACGGCGGCGGCGACCAGGTGCTGATGCATCGACAGCGCCAGCGCGGTCGATGAACAGTAATGCGCCAGCTCGCGCAGGAAGGCGCACATGGTGCTGTGGGTCACACCACCGCCACCGAGTTCCTTCGGCACCAGCGCCGAGAAGACCTTGTGTTCCTTCAGCACGTCGTAGTGGGGATCGACGAAGACGTCGCCGGCGTCGCGCTCCGCGGCGCCTTCGGCAAAGCGCGGCCCGATGATGTGCACCAGGGCCGGCAGGTCGAGGTAGCGGGTCATGGCATGTCTCCCGTGCATGGTCTTGCCGGGGTGGTGTGCGCCGCGGGCGAGGTCGTTTCCACTTCACAATATGCAGTGGGTCGGCGGGCCGGGCGTGGTAGTCTGGGCCATGGCACAGGCAACGCTGTACGGGCAGTTCTGCCCGGTTTCGATTGCGTCCGAGGTGCTGACGCAGCGATGGACGCCGCTTGTCATCCGCGAATTGCATTGCGGCAGCGTGCGCTTCAGCGACCTGCAGCGCGGCGTGCCGCGCATGTCGTCCTCACTGCTGGCGCGACGGCTGAAGGAACTGGAATACGCCGGCATCGTCGAGCGACGGGAAGCCGCGGCCGGCAGCTTCGAATATCATCTGACGCCGGCGGGGCGGGAGATCTTCCCCCTCGTCGAGCAGATGGGCCTCTGGGCGCAGCGCTGGCTGCGCCACCGCCTGGTCGAGACGCCGAACCTCGATCCCGACCTGCTGATGTGGGACATCCGGCGCAACATCGTGCGCGACCGCCTGCCGGGCGACCGGCGCTTCGTCGTCGAGTTCCTCCTGAGCGGCGCGCCGATCACCCATCGCCGCTACTGGCTCGTCTTCGATCGCGGCGAGGTGGATCTCTGCTATCGCGACCCGGGGCATGAGATCGCGCTCTTCGTCACCGCGGCGCTGCGCGTGCTGACGCAGGTCTGGCTCGGCCATCTCGGCATCGCGCAGGCGGTGCGGGAGGACCAGCTTCGGCTCGAAGGCGCAAAGCCGCATGTCGCGGCCTTCCCCTCCTGGTTCGGACTGAGCGGCTTTGCCCCCGCCGGGCGGCTGCCGCCGGGCCGGCTCGAACTGGCGACACCGGCCTGAGGATCTGTTTGGAAGAGCGCCGTGTGGCGCATTTCCATGTCCGGCATCGGCCCCCACCCCCACCCGGCCACCCAGGTCAGCATGCTGGAATGGGCGGCCAAGCGGGGGTGCGGGCGGATGCGGGATTTCTCAAACGGTCTCTGGGCGCCCGTCGGGCCGCGGGCGGGTCCGCCTGCCGGCGGCGCATCTACGGCCTGCGGAACAGCGCCTCCGCCGCCGCGCGCTGCGCCGCGCCGGCATCGATCGCCGCCTCGGCGCGGGCGATCTCGGCGCGCAGTTCGGCGATGTAGTCCTGCAGTTGCGCCAGGTCCCAGCCGTCGAAGCGCGGCGGTTCCAGCACCTTTCGCCGGCGGGGGCGGTTTTCTTCCTCGTCCGTCAGGGCCATATGGCTTCCTTTCCACATCAGGGCTTTGACCCTGCCCTGCCGCGTCATTATAGGGGGCGGCAACGATGCGGGGGTTCGCTCCTGCCCCTCCCCCCTCGAGGTTTCGCCATGCCACAGCCACTCATGCCGAAAGCCACCGCCGTGTGGCTGATCGACAAGACGTCCCTGTCCTTCGAACAGATCGCCGATTTCGTCGGCATGCACCCGCTCGAGATCCAGGCCATCGCCGATGGCGAGGTGGCGCAGGGCATCGTCGGCTTCGACCCGATCGCCTCCGGCCAGCTCACGCGGGAGGAGATCGCCCGCTGCGAGGCCGACCCCGCCTCCCGCCTGACCCTCCAGGAAAGCACCATCGTGCTGCCGAAGCAGAAGGCGAAGGGCGGGCGCTACACGCCGGTTTCCAAGCGCAATGACCGGCCTGACGGCATCGCCTGGCTGCTGCGCAACTACCCTGCCCTGCCGGATGCTGTGGTGGCGAAGCTGCTCGGCACGACCAAGGACACCATCGCCAAGGTGCGGGACAAGACCCACTGGAACAGCGCGAACATCAAGCCGCGCGATCCCGTGATCCTCGGCCTGTGCAGCCAGGGCGACCTCAACGCGGCGGTCGCCGACATCGGCGGCGGCGAGCCCGCCGAGGCGCACGCGGCCGACGACGCGGCCTGAGGCGATTCCGGCGCCGGTGGCTGCGGGCGCAGCCGCTCCGGCGCCGGTACGCTGTCAGTGTCTGGTGGCGGAGCGCAACCGCTCCATTTCTTCCTTGAGTCGCAACTTTTCTCGCTTCAGCCGGGCCAGTTCCAGGTCATCGGGCCGGGGCCGGCGGTCCTCTTCCACGATCCGGCGCTCGAGGGTGGCATGGCGTTCCTCGAGGGATGCGATCCGGGCATCAAGCGGCATGCGTTGCGCTTCCTCATCCGGGTTGATGCCTCGGCGCGAGGCCGAGGCACGCGCCGCGGGCCGGGCAACCGGCCCCGACACGTCCGGGGGTGCGACCGCCGGGAATGGCCTGTCGCGCCCCGGCCATGGCATGATATGGGCGTTCCGGGCAGGAATGCACTCATCAACTTCGCATCGGGGCCGCCGGCCATGATCGCCGACCGTGACGCCATGCTGCGCCGCCTGCACGAGCTGCGCAGCGAGCACCGCGACCTCGACACCGTCATCGCACGACTGGACGGGTCCGCGGTGGACCAGCTGCAACTGCAGCGGCTGAAGAAGCGCAAGCTGAAACTCAAGGACGAGATCGCCTGGCTGGAAGGCCGCCTCGTCCCCGACATCATCGCGTGAGTCTTTGTTGGTCCTCAGGCGCCGGCGCCGGCCTCCGCCGGCTTGGCTTGCGCGCCGTGCGCTGTTGCCCCGGCGGCCACGGGCAGTCCGGGCGCGGTCGCGCTTCGCGCTCCCGGCCCGAGGCAGGGCCTCGGGCCGAAAGAGGTCGGGCGGGTGGTGCTCTGGCGGGTCGAGCGGCGGCTCCGGGCCGGCTTGGCTTGCGCGCCGTGCGCTGTTGCCCCGGCGGCCACGGGCAGTCCGGGCGCGGTCGCGCTTCGCGCTCCCGGCCCGAGGCAGG
>NZ_JAAEDL010000051.1 GCF_018129005.1 Neoroseomonas eburnea | reverse complement strand
ACTGCCGCGGCGCAAAACCCATCGCCAACGCCCGTTCCAGCCCGCTCCCACACCTCCAACAAACGATCAGGCGCGTTTCGCAGAGATCTCCCTCGTGCCCTCGCGCCTTGCCGGGAGGCCGCATGCGGTAGCGGTAGATGCAACCCCTGCGGACCATGTGCGTGCAGGGGTGGTGGGACCAGGGTGGGACAGTATCGGGCACAAGCCGGCTTCCGGTGCTGTGCCGGAGCAAAAAGGCTTGCGAGATCAACGAGTTGGCAGGGCGGTGGCTGGGGGACCTGGATTCGAACCAAGGCTGCCCGGGTCAGAGCCGGGAGTTCTACCGCTAAACTATCCCCCAAGCGGGTCCGGCAGCGGCCGGGGCCGCGCATATAGCGCCCTCGTCCGCGCCCGGCAACACCGTCCATGCGGCGATCGCACGTCGTAACGTTCCCGGCATCGGCAGCGCCATGCCGCGGCAGCCGCCCAGGCCGCGGCCAGGGCCTTCCTTCCGCCGTCCCGCGCCTTCCCCGGGCCAGCGACATGGAAACCGCTTGCCCCGCGCCCCACATCTCCGGATCATTCCCGCGCGACCGGCCGCAGACGCCGTCGGTCCGGATACCGAAATGACCGAAGCCTCCGCACGCTACACCCCCGACGTCCCGCCCGAATCGGCGGCGCAGGTGTTCGCGCGCGCGGATCACGTGCCCTCCACCTTCGCGGCGCTCGACCTCGGCACCAACAACTGCCGGCTGCTGGTCGCGGCGCCGACCGCCTCCGGCTTTCGCGTGGTCGATTCCTTCAGCAGGATCGTCCGCCTGGGGGAGGGGCTGGCGAACACCGGCCGGCTGGCCGAGGGTGCGATGGACCGCGCCGCGGCGGCCTTGTCCTCCTGCGCCGAGAAGCTCGCCCGGCGGCCCGTGCGGCGGCTGGAAGCGGTCGCTACCGAGGCCTGCCGCCGCGCCGCCAATGGCTCCGCCTTCCTCGCCCGCATCGTTGCCGAGACCGGCCTCCGGCTGCGCATCATCTCGGCGCGGGAGGAGGCGGAACTCGCCATGGAATCCTGCGCCCCGCTGCTCGAACCGGGCGATCGGCGCGCCCTGCTGTTCGACATCGGCGGCGGCAGCACCGAGATCGCCTGGATCCGCGTGCCCGCCGGCGCCTGCCGCGGCGCGCCGCCGGAACTGATCGGCTACCTGTCCCTGCCCCTCGGCGTCGTCACGCTGGCCGAACGCGCCGGCCAGTCCTGCTTCACCGAGCACGGCTTCTTCGAGGTGGTGGACGAGGTCGCCACCCACCTCGCGGAATTCGACCGCGTGCATTGCATCGGGCAGGAGATCCGCGCCGGCGGGGTGCGGCTGATGGGGACCTCCGGCACAGTCACGACGCTTGCCGGCGTGGCCATGGCCCTGCCGCGCTACCGGCGGCCGCTGGTGGACGGGACGACGCTCGACTGCACGGCGGCGGACCTGGCGCTGGGGGATCTCTTCGCCCTCGGGCGGGAAGGGCTGGCGCAGCATCCCTGCGTCGGGCCCGAGAGGGTGGAATTCGTGCTGCCCGGCTGTGCGGTCTATGCCGCCATCCGCCGCGTCTGGCCGACGCCGCGCTTGACGGTGGCCGATCGGGGCCTGCGGGAAGGGATGCTCACCCGCATGATGCGCGCCGATCGCGCGCCCGCGCGCCGCCGCCACGGCTCCGCGCGCTGAAGGAGACATTGATGGCGAAGCAACCGCCCGGCGCCGGCCGCGGCATGGCGACGCGCCTGCGCACCGCCACCGGCCGCAGCACCGCGAGCCAGCGCTGGCTGACCCGGCAGCTCAACGACCCCTATGTGAAGGCGGCGAAGGAACGTGGCCTGCGGTCGCGCGCCGCCTTCAAGCTGCTGGAGATGGACGAGAAGCTGCACCTGCTGAAGCCGGGGATGCGGGTGGTGGACCTCGGCGCCGCGCCGGGCGGTTGGACGCAGGTCGCGGTGCAGGCCGTGGGGCCGCGCGGCCAGGTGGTCGGCATCGACATCCTGCCTATGGACCCCGTGCCGGGCGCCACCGTCCTGCAGGGGGATTTCACCGAGCAGGAGGCCGAGGACCGCACCATCGCCGCGATGGGCGGCAAGGCGGATGTGGTCCTGTCCGACATGGCGCCCAACACGACCGGCCACCAGGCGACGGATCACCTGCGGATCATGGGCCTCGCGGAGATCGCCCTCGACTTCGCCCGCCGCGTGCTGGCGCCGGGCGGGGCCTTCGTGGCGAAGGTGTTCCAGGGCGGCACGGAGAAGGAGATGCTGGCGACGCTGAAGCGGGATTTTGCCGTGGTGCGGCACATGAAGCCGCCGGCGAGCCGGAAGGACAGCGCGGAACTGTACGTGGTGGCGACGGGGTTTCGCGGGGATGGGGCGCGGGGCTGATCCGCGCGCGGATGCAAGTGGCCCAGCCCTCAGCCTGCCGCCCCCGTCGCTTTCGGACAAATGCCCGCTTCCGGTTCCGGGCGGGGGAATGGTTCGGATGACGCGTTCAAAGAGCAGGCGTCACCCCAGCGCTGGTCTGGAATTATTTCCTAGCATCCAATCTCCCGCAAGTCCACCAAAGTCGGCGCTGAGCCAAGGCATCGCGTGGCGTGGAATGCTCCGCGTGCCCCGCTTCTGCCGGCCGGGCGCAGCGCTCCCCGCCCGCACTCCCGCCCGACTCCCGAAAGAAGGGAGGGGGGATTCGCGGGAGGTTCTCCTCCCCCGACCTTTCTTGCATCCCTCCCGTCACTGCCGCACGCTTGCCCTGCCTCGTCACCCCGACTAAGGAGGGCCGCCAAGGTACGGATCGCGAAAGGTCCCCCATGGCTCCCGACAGCTCCCCTGACTCCCCCCGTGCGGGCATCCGCATGATCGAAGAGGCCTATGCCTTCGACGACGTGCTGCTGGTGCCTGCCTTCTCCACCGTCCTGCCGGCGCAGACCGACACGCGCACGCGCATGACGCGCGAGATCATGCTGAACATCCCGCTCATCTCCGCCGCCATGGACACGGTGACGGAGGCGAACATGGCGATCGCCATGGCGCAGTCGGGCGGTATCGGCGTGATCCACAAGAACCTGAGCCCCGAGGACCAGGCCGCCCAGGTCCGCCAGGTGAAGAAGTTCGAATCCGGCATGGTGGTGAATCCGCTGACGGTCCACCCGGACCAGACGCTGGCCGAGGTCCGCGCCTTGCAGGACCGCCACCGCATCAGTGGCATTCCCGTCACCGAGCGCGGCACCGGCCGGCTGGTCGGCATCGTCACCAACCGCGACGTCCGCTTCGCCACCGACCCGAACCTGCGGGTCTATGAGCTGATGACGCGGGAGAACCTGATCACCACCTCGCCGGACGTCACGCCGGACCAGGCGCGGGCGCTGCTGCACAAGCACCGCATCGAGAAGCTGCTGGTGGTGGACGACGCCTATCGCTGCGTCGGCCTCGTCACCGTCAAGGACATGGACAAGGCCCAGGCCAACCCCAACGCGGTGAAGGACGCGATGGGGCGGCTGCGCGTCGCCGCCGCGACCGGCGTGGGCGAGGACGGGCTGCGCCGGGCCGAGCTGCTGGTCGCCGCCGATGTGGACGTGGTGGTGGTGGACACCGCGCACGGCCATTCGCATGGCGTCATGGCGGCGGTGGAGCGCATCAAGCGCCTGTCCAACTCCGTGCAGGTCGTGGCCGGCAATGTGGCGACGCCGGAAGGCGCGCTGGCGCTGATCGAGGCCGGCGCCGATGCGGTGAAGATCGGCATCGGGCCGGGCTCCATCTGCACCACGCGCATCGTTGCCGGCGTCGGCGTGCCGCAGCTCACCGCCGTGATGGAAAGTGCCGCGGCGGCGCGGGAGAAGGACGTGCCCTGCATCGCCGATGGCGGCATCCGTTCCTCGGGCGACCTGGCGAAGGCGATCGCCGCCGGGGCGGATTGCGCCATGATGGGCAGCGTCTTCGCCGGCACGGACGAGGCACCGGGCGAGGTGTTCCTCTACCAGGGCCGCTCCTACAAGTCGTATCGCGGCATGGGCAGCCTCGGTGCCATGGCGCGGGGCTCGGCCGACCGCTACTTCCAGGCCGAGGTGCAGGACGCGCTGAAGCTGGTGCCGGAAGGCGTGGAAGGCCGCGTCGGCTACAAGGGCCCGGTGGGCGCGGTGCTGCACCAGATGGTCGGAGGCCTGCGCGCGGCGATGGGCTACACCGGCTGCGCCACGGTTGCCGACCTGCAGCGCAACGCGCGGTTCCGCCGGATCACCGGCGCCGGGTTGCGCGAGAGCCATGTCCACGACGTGGCCGTGACGCGGGAGGCCCCGAACTACCGGGCCGAAGGCTGAGGAACCGTTCGGGGAGCACGCCGACAGGCGCATTCCCGGGCGCCGCACGGGGTGGCGCCCCGACCCGGTCCCTGGCGAGGATACCGGCGCCGGATCGCCGGACGGGGCCTGGACGCGCGGCGGCCATGCCACATCGTCGCCGAGGCGCGTCAGGATCCGGCGGACGCTCGCCGTCACGTGATGCCCGACACCTCGCTTCGGGCCGCGCCCGGCCCCGGAGCAGTGCCGGCGCGGCGGCGCGATGGTTGGCGACGCCGGCCCTTCTCGGCCATCCTTGCCGGCGAAGATCAGAGGAAGCCGTCATGCCCGCGCCGGAAGCGGTCGTCTTCGATGCCTATGGAACGCTGCTCGATGTCAACGCCGCGATGGCGGCGCATGCCGCCCGGCTCGGCGATCGCTGGGCGGCGCTGTCGGCCGAGTGGCGGGCGAAGCAGCTCGAATACACCTGGGTGCGCAGCCTGACCGGCGCGGCGCATCACGAGGATTTCTGGCTCTGCACGCGCGACGCGCTGGAATTCGTCTTCGCCCGTCACAAGATCTCCGACCCCCGCCTGGCGAAGGACCTGATGGAGGCCTACCGCACCTTGCCTGCCTATCCTGAAGTGCCTGCCATGCTCGCGACCGTGCGGGCGCAAGGGATCGCCACCGCCATCCTGTCCAACGGCACGCCGGGCATGCTGGCCGATGCCGTCGCGGCCGCGGGCATCGCGCCGCTGATCGACGAGATCCTGAGCGTGGAGGAGGTCGGCGTCTTCAAGCCCGATCCGCGCGTCTACCGGCTGGCGACGCGGCAGTTCGGCTGCCCGCCGGACCGGCTGGTCTTCGTCTCGGGCAATGCCTGGGACGTGCAGGCAGCGCATGCGTTCAACATGAGCGTGGTCCGCGTGGACCGCAGCGGCGGACCCGACGAATACGGGCTGGCGGCCGCCGAGGTGACGGTGCTGCCCGACCTCTCCGGCCTGCCAGACCTGCTGGCGTGACCCCCTCCGCCCGTGCTGCCGCCGCGATCGAGTTGGTCGCGGCGCTCGAGGAACAGTGTTTCGCGCCCGAGGCCCGGCGCCGACCGGCCGATGCGGTGGCGAGCGATTTCTTCCGCGCCCGCCGCTTCATCGGCGGCGGGGACCGCCGCGCCGTGTCCGAGGCCGCCTGGGGCGTGGTGCGCCAGAGGCTGCGGCTGGACTGGCACCTGGGGCGGATCGGCATGGTGCCGACGCCGCGGCTGCTGCTGCTGGCGCAGATGCTGCTGGTCGAGGGCACCGCGCGGCAGGCGGCGGAGGCCGTGTTCGACGGGTCCCGCTATGGGCCGCCGGTGCTCGATGCGGCGGAGCGGCGCGCGGCGGCGGCGCTCGCCGGGCGGGCGCTGGTCGATCCTGCCATGTCGGACTCCGCGCGGCTGAACCTGCCGGGCTGGGCGCTGCCGGCGCTCGCCGCGCGCTTCGGGGAGGCGCTGGCGCGCGAGGCCGCGGCGCTGGAAGCCGAGGCGCCGCTCGACCTGCGCGCCAACCTGCTGCGCACCGACCGCGGCCGGGCGGCCGCAGCGCTGGCGGCGGAAGGCATCGCCGCCACGCCGACGCCCTTCTCCCCCTGGGGGCTGCGGCTGCCGTCGCGTCAGCCGATCACCGGCACCGCCGCCTACAAGGACGGGCTGATCGAGGTGCAGGACGAGGGCAGCCAGCTCATCGCCCTGCTCGCCGATGCGCGCCCGGGGATGCGGGTGGCGGATTACTGCGCGGGGGCCGCGGGCAAGACGCTGGCGATGGCGGCGACCATGGGCAATCGCGGCCGGATCACCGCCTGCGACACCTCCGCCGCGCGGCTCGAAGGGGCGGCGCGGCGGCTGCGGCGGGCGGGGGTGGACAATGCCGAGCGTCACCTGCTGGCGCCCGGCGACCGCTGGGCCAAGCGCCGCGCGGGGTCCTTCGACCGCGTGCTGGTGGACGCGCCCTGCACCGGCACCGGCACCTGGCGGCGCAACCCGGATGCGCGGCTGCGCACCCGGCCGGAGGATCTCGCCGAACTTGTTGCGGTGCAACATGATATCCTGGCCAAGGCCGCAGAACTGGTGCGCCCGGGCGGCCGATTGATCTACGCTACCTGTTCGATCCTGCCGCAGGAGAACGAGCAGCAGATGGAGCGCTTCCTGGCGCGCGGGCCGGGCTTCGCGCCGGTTCCCCTGGAAGGGCTGTGGAGGGCGCTGGTGCCGGGCGTGCCGGTACCCTGCGCCGGACCCTGGCTTGCCCTTTCGCCCGCGGCGCAGGGGACGGACGGATTCTTCTGCGCGGTGCTGGAGCGGGCGGCGTGATCAGCATCCGCCGCGCCCGCCCCGCCGATGCGCCGGCGATCGGGGAGATCCATGCGGCGGTCTGGCGCTCGGCCTATGCGGGCATCCTGCCGGATGGCTACCTCGCCGCCCTGTCGGCGCCGCGGCTGGCGGGGTTCTACCAACGCGCCATCCTCGACCGGCGGGAGGGCCATGCGGTCTTCGTCGCGGTGGCGGGCGGGCAGGATTGGCCGGGCCGGCCGATGGGCTCGACGGTGGTGGGCTTCGCCTCCGGCGGCCGGGCGCGCCGGGCCGGCCTCGCGGATGGCGAGGTGGAGACGCTCTACCTGCTCGAGGACTGGCGGGAGAGAGGCGCCGGGCGCCGGCTGATGCGCGCCATGGGGGCGCATCTGCGCGCCGTGGGGTGCCGCTCCGCCATGCTCTGGGTGCTGGCGGACAATCCGACGCGATGGTTCTACCGGCATCTCGGCGGCAAGGAGGCGGCACGCGAGACGATCCGGGTCGGCGGCCAGGCGGTCGAACAGGCCGCCTATGTGTGGGATCCGATCGAGGCGCTGCTCGCGGCGACGGCCCCGGCGGGCGAGAGGTAGCGCACAGGCGCTTGCCGGCGGCGCGGCGTTGTGCTGGAAGCCGCCATGGCCGACCCGATTCCTGATTCCGCCCTCCGGCACGAACATGTGCTGATCCTCGACTTCGGTAGCCAGGTGACGCAGCTCATCGCGCGGCGCCTCAGGGAATCCGGGGTCTATTGCGAAGTCTGGCCCTACAGCCACGCACCGGAGGAACGCATCCGCGCCTTCGCCCCGAAGGGGATCATCCTTTCGGGCGGACCGGCGAGCGTGAACGAGGGCGAAAGCCCGCGTGCGCCGGAGGTCGTGTTCCGGCTCGGCGTGCCGGTGCTCGGCATCTGCTACGGGCAGCAGACCATGGCCGCGCAGCTCGGCGGCGTGGTGGAAGGGTCCGACCACCGGGAATTCGGCCGCGCCTTCGTCGATGTGACGGGCGAATGCGCCATCACCCAGGGCGTCTGGGCGCCCGGCGCGCGCGAGCAGGTGTGGATGAGCCACGGCGACCGCATCACCGCCCTGCCGCCGGGCTTCCGGTCCGTGGCGTCGAGCGAGGGGGCGCCGTTTTCCGTCATCGCCGACGATGCACGGCGCTTCTATGGCACGATGTTCCACCCGGAGGTGGTGCACACGCCGCATGGCGCGGCGCTGCTGAAGAACTTCACCCATGGCGTCTGCGGCTGCGCCGGCGACTGGACGATGGGCGCCTATCGCGCCGAGGCGATCGCCAGGATCCGCGCGCAGGTGGGCAAGGGCCGCGTGGTGTGCGGGCTGTCGGGGGGCGTGGATTCCTCGGTCGCCGCGGTGCTGATCCATGAGGCGATCGGCGACCAGCTCACCTGCATCTACGTCGACCACGGGCTGATGCGGGCGAACGAGAGCACGCAGGTCGTCTCCACCTTCCGCGACCGCTTCAACATCCACCTGGTGCATCGCGACGCGTCCGACCTCTTCCTCGGGCAGCTTTCCGGCGTCACCGATCCGGAGGTGAAGCGCAAGACCATCGGGCGGCTGTTCATCGAGGTGTTCGAGGAGGAGCAGAACAAGCTCGGCGGCGCGGATTTCCTGGCGCAGGGGACGCTGTATCCGGACGTGATCGAGAGCGTGTCGGCGACCGGCGGACCATCCGTGACGATCAAGTCGCACCACAATGTCGGCGGGCTGCCGGAGGGGATGCGCATGCGCCTCGTCGAGCCGCTGCGCGACCTGTTCAAGGACGAGGTACGCGAGCTCGGCCGCGAGCTCGGCCTTCCGGAGGAGATCGTCGGCCGCCATCCCTTCCCGGGGCCGGGCCTCGCCATCCGCATCCCCGGCGAGGTGACGCGCGAGAAGGCGGACCTGCTGCGCAAGGTGGACACCATCTTCCTCGAGGAGATCCGCACGGCAGGGCTGTACGACGCGATCTGGCAGGCCTTCGCGGTGCTGCTGCCGGTGCGCACCGTCGGCGTGATGGGCGATGGCCGCACCTACGACCAGGCCTGCGCGCTGCGCGCGGTGACCTCCACCGACGGCATGACCGCCGACGTCTATCCCTTCGACATGGGGTTCCTGACGCGGGTGGCGAACCGGATCGTCAACGAGGTGCGGGGGATCAACCGGGTGACCTACGACATCACGAGCAAGCCGCCAGGGACGATCGAGTGGGAGTGATGCGATAGGCTTCGGTATGGTTCGAGACCTATCGCGCGAACGGCGCTAAGTAGATAAAATCATTGATATTATCTGGTGAGATGCTTCACGATCTATCGTGTGCAAGCGCGTTGATCTGACGGCATCATTGACGGTATCATCTGGCGGGCAGTGCCGGCGTGTTGAAGCTTGTCCGCCTGGAGATCCATCAAACGCGATCCAAATTTCACGGACAACGCGCTGAATTTGTTGAACCTTTTGATAGGATTGACGGTATCGGCTCTGACGGTATGGACGGCCCTGGAGCGGGGCGTATCGTAGTCGCTGAGGAGGATGTCATGCTCACCGATATCGCCATCAAGCGGCTGAAACCGAAAGACAAATCGTACAAGATTGCTGACCGTGACGGTATGTATGTCGCGGTCCTGCCGTCAGGAGCGATCTCGTTCCGCTACGACTATCGGCTGAACGGGCGCCGCGAAACGCTAACCCTCGGCGCCTACGGACCTGGCGGACTCACGCTCGCCGAAGCCCGCGAGCGCTGCCTCGTTGCTCGGAAGACCGTTGCCGCCGGACAGTCGCCCGCGCAGGAGAAGCAGCGCGCGAAGCGCCGCGCGGCAGAAGCACTCACAATCGCGGCCGCCGGGAAGCGCTGGTTCGATGACGCGCGAATGGCCGAGAGCACACGGTCGATGCGCAAGGCGATCTTCGACCGGGACATCCAGCCGACATGGAGGAACAGGCTCCTGTCGGAGATCACGCCCGACGACCTGCGCGGGCTCTGCGCCAAAGTGAAGGAGCGAGGCGCGCCCGCAACCGCGATCCATGTTCGCGACATCATCAAGCAGATCTACGGCCACGCGATCCTGCATGGCGAGAAGATTGCGAACCCGGCCGACGAAGTGGGGCCGGCATCAATCGCCACCTTCGTGCCGAAGGATCGTGCGCTTTCGCCGTCGGAGATCCGCATTCTGTTCGACCAGATCGAACACGTCGCAACCCTACCGACTATACGGCTCGGGCTCCGCCTCATTCTCCTGACCATGGTGCGCAAGAGCGAGTTGCTCGATGCGACCTGGGACGAGGTAGATTTTGAAAACGCTGTCTGGACTATTCCGAAGGAGCGCATGAAGCGCTCGCGTGCGCACAACGTCTATCTGGCGCGACAGGCACTCGACATCATGGTCGCGCTGAAAACCTGCGCTGGCAATTCACCCTATATGTTGCCCTCTCGCTATGAGGCCGACCAGCCGATGTCGCGTGCGACCTTCAATCGCGTCATCTACGCGGTTGTCGGGCGTGCGAAGACCAGCCGGCTGCCGTTGGGCGCCTTCACGGTGCACGACCTACGGCGCACTGGCGCGACGTTGCTGAACGAGCTCGGCTTTAACAGCGACTGGATCGAGAAAAGCCTTGCCCATGAGGACAATCGATCGTCGCGCGGCGTCTACAACAAGGCGGAGTATGAACCGCAACGTCGACACATGCTCCAGGAATGGGCGGACATGATCGACGCGTGGTGCAGCGGCCAGAAGCGGGTGCCCACCCTCTATCCGCCTACGATGCAGCTTGGGCCGACTGACATCATGCCTTCACAGGCCGCGTCCGCCGCATCCTGACATCGGGTATTGGCGCGCGCATTGATCCGCCACGGTCAGCGCCGTGCCGCCGCTTTGCGAGCCATGCTGCGATTTCTGCATAGTCCCAAGCCACGCAACGCGGCGTCAGATGGAAGCGTCGTGGAAACTCGCCCCGCTGCTCCATCTCGTAGATCGTCGTGTCCGATAGCGGGACGAGATCCCGAAGCTCGTGCCGTCGAAGGGTACGGCGAAGGACGGGAATGCTGCGCTGATTCTCGGACATGTGCCGCTCCGTGACGATCGCTATCGCCATGCAGCGGCATCTATCGAGCAGGGAAAAGCCGAGAGTGAATGCCGTAGTGCCGCGGCGCGTCGCAGCGCGAAAATCGGATGGCGTGACGCTGGCAAGGTAAACGTCTGACAGCGCCGCCAAGAGCGAGAGTTTGGCGGCTGTCGCCGTGACGGGTTTCGGGGCCGAGAGAGAGGCTCGCGGCCGGCCCGTCATGGAGAACCGCCATGACCCGCTCCGCGACACGGCCGGCTCCGAGCGGCCGAGCCACGGGTGACCGCGCGAACCTCTACGACGAGATCACCGACAGGATCATTGCCGAACTCGAGGCCGGGCGCCTGCCCTGGGTGCAGCCCTGGGGAACTTCGGGCGTGGCCGCGCCGCTCGCCCTGCCGAAGAACGCCGCGACGAGCCGCCGCTACTCCGGCATCAACGTGCTCATCCTTTGGGGTGCCGTCGTCGAGCGCGGCTACGCCGGCCAGAGCTGGCTCACCTTCCGCCAGGCGCTCGCGCTCGGCGGCAATGTGCGCAAGGGCGAGCGCGGGACCACCGTGGTCTATGCAGACCGCTTCATCCCCGGCGAGGAGCGCGAGCGCGCGCAGGAGACGGGCAAGGACGCCCGCGCGATCCACTTCCTCAAGCGCTTCACCGTGTTCAACGTCGAGCAGTGCGATGGCCTGCCGCCCGAGCTCGCCGCGACGGCGCCGCCTGCAGATACCTCGCTCATCGAGCCGCGGGTTCAGGCGCTGATTGCAACGTCCGGCGCCGACCTCCGCATCGGCGGGGAGCGCGCCTACTACGACGTGCTCGGCGACTTCATCCGCGTGCCGCCGCCGCAGGCCTACTTCCAGCCTATCGACTGGCACCGGACCGCGCTGCATGAGCTCGGTCACTGGACGGGGCATTCATCTCGCCTCGGCCGCGAGATCGCCAACAGCTTCGGCTCGAAGAAGTACGCACAGGAGGAATTGGTCGCCGAGATGACGGCGGCCTTCACCTGCGCCACGCTCGGCATCGTGCCGACGGTGCGCCACGCCGACTACATCGGCTCCTGGCTGGAGGTGCTGCGCGAGGAAAATCGCGCAATCGTCCGCGCGGCGAGCGCGGCATCGAAGGCGGCTGATTTCCTGCTCGCCTTCGCGCCTGATGGCGAAGCGATCAACGATGACGCAGACGTGGCGGAGGTGGTGTCGTGACCCGGCGGCACAACGCCAGTGCTCCGGTCGTCGCGCCCGAGGAGGAGGAGCGCTACGGCCGCTACATCCACGAAGCCCTCATCACGGAGGGTGGCCATCTCGCCATCGGCCGCGGCGGCTTCACCCTGTACATCGCTCGCGGTGCATATCTCAGCGGGCACGACTGCGAGACCATCAAGACGGCCTGCCTCGCCGCCGGCCTGCCGGTCATCGACAGTCGCGGCCTGGCCTTCGACGTCGTCTGCGATCTCGCGGTGCGCGGCCCGATGGTCGCGGTCGGTGAGCCCGCCAGCGCACCGCCGTGGGGTGCCTTCTCCTACGCGCCGCTCGCGGCTGTTGCGGATGCCTATCGCGCGGCCGGAGCGGAGGTCTGGCACCTGCCCCCTGACGCACCAGCTGCGCGGAGAGAGTGAGAGGGCCGAGGCGGTCTTCGTGACGGGTTGAGGGTCGGGAGAGAGGCTCCCGGCCGGCCCGTCATGGAGAACCCCCATGTCGAAGTCCGCCCCGAAGGTCGCCCTCTCCGCCTCGCGCGACATCCCCTTCAACCGCCTCGTGCTCAGCCAGGCGAATGTCCGCCGCATCAAGGCGGGCATCGCCGTCGAGGAACTGGCCGAGGACATCGCCCGCCGCACCCTGCTCCAGAGCCTCACCGTCCGCCCCGTGCTGGACGATGACGGCCGCGAGACCGGCATGTTCGAGGTGCCCTCGGGCGGCCGGCGCTACCGCGCGCTCGAACTGCTCGTGAAGCAGAAGCGCCTCGACCGCACCGCGCCGATCCCCTGCATCATCCGCACCGAGGGCATCGCCGAGGAGGACAGCCTGGCCGAGAACGTGCAGCGCGCCCCGCTGCACCCGCTCGACCAGTTCCGCGCCTTCCAGGCGCTGCGCGAACGCGGCCGTTCCGAGGAGGAGATCGCTGCCGCCTTCTTCGTCTCGGTCGACGTCGTCCGGCAGCGGCTGCGCCTCGCCGCCGTCTCGCCGCGCCTCCTCGACCTTTACGCCGAGGACGGCATGACGCTCGAGCAGCTGATGGCCTTCACCGTCAGCCCCGACCATGAGCGCCAGGAGCAGGTCTGGGAGGCGTTGCAGCGCTCCTTCACGAAGGAGCCCTACCAGATCCGCCGCCTGCTGACCGAGGGCGCCGTGCGCGCCTCCGACAAGCGCGCCCGCTTCGTCGGCGCCGAGGCCTACGAGGCGGCGGGCGGGCTGATCCTGCGTGACCTGTTCCAGCCCGACGATGGTGGCTGGTGGCAGGATGCCGCGCTGCTCGACCGCCTCGCGCGCGAGCGGCTGGAGCGCGAGGCCGAGACGATCCGCGCCGAAGGCTGGCGCTGGGTCGAGGCCGCGCCCGACTTCCCCTACGGCCACACCTACGGTCTGCGTCGCTTGGCCGGCGAGGCGCAGCCGCTGACCGAGGAGGCGACGGCGCGGCGCGATGCGCTCCAGGCCGAGTTAGACCGGCTGGAGCAGGACTGCGCCGAGGCCGACGAGGTGCCGGAGGAGACCGACCGGCGCCTGGCCGAGATCGAGGAGGCACTGGCCACCTTCGACGAGCGGCCCGTCGCCTTCGACCCCGACGAGATGGCGCACGCCGGCGTCTTCGTCAGCATCGACGGCTCGGGCTCGCTGCGCGTGGAGCGCGGCTATGTCCGGCCGGAGGACGAGCCGCCGGTCGCGGCCGAGCCGGAGCAGGAGCAGGTCGAGACCGACCAGCCCTCGGCCGATCCGGAGACGGAGGGCGAGACCACCGCCGAGCCCGACACCGGCACGGCCGCCCCGCCCGCCGAGCCGCCGGAGGAGGACGAGGGCATCCGACCGCTGCCCGACCGGCTGCTGACCGAGCTCACGGCGCACCGCACCCTCGCGCTGCGCGACGCGCTCGCCGCCGATCCGCAGACGGCCTTCCTCGCCGCGCTGCACGCGCTCTGCCTGCGGCTGTTCTACCGCTACGGCCTCGACTCCTGCCTGGAGATCGAGCCGAAGAGCGCGCTGTTCTCCGCCCAGGCGCCCGGCCTCGCCGACACCACCTCGGCGCGCGCCATCGAGGCGTGCCACGCGCGCTGGCAGGCGCAGATGCCGACGGAGCCTGGCGGGCTCTGGCCGGTCCTCGCGGGCTTTGATGCCGACAGCCGCGAGGCGCTGTTCGCGCACTGCGTCGGGCTGACGGTCAACGCGGTGCACGAGGCCTACAACCGCCGGCCGAAGGCGATCGCGCATGCCGACCGCATCGCCGGGGCGGTCAGCCTCGACATGGCCGCGGTCGGCTGGCGGCCGACGGCGGAGGCCTATCTCGGCCGCGTCACCAAGGGCCGCATCCTCGCCGCCGTGCGGGAGGCGCGCGGGGCGCGGGCGGCGGAGCGCATCGCCGGCCTGAAGAAGGCGGAGATGGCGACGGCGGCGGAGGAACTGCTCGCCGGCACCGGCTGGGTGCCCGAGCCGCTGCGCTCACCGGGCCAGGTCTTCGGGGCGGTGGAGCCGGAGACCGAGGCGACGCCGGAGGGCGAAGCGGAATCGGCGGTGGACGGCGGCGAACCGGCCATCGCGTCGGCGCCGCCGGCAGAGGACACTGAGGCCGCGGCGGTCCCCACCGCCGCGATCGCCGCCGAGTAACCGGCCTCCCTGCACCTCGCGGGCCCGTCGCAAGGCGGGCCCGCATCTTCATGGAGGGACCGATGCGCGAGGATGCCGCCGCGCTAGCGCGCCGCCTGGCCCGCAACGCCGAGGCGGTCTGCCGCCACTACCTCTCCAACGGCCGGCGCGAGGGCCGTTGGTGGACCGTGGGCGATGTCGCGAATACGCTGGGGCGCAGCCTGTTCGTGCGGCTGCACGGGCCGGAGGCGGGGCGCGGCGCTGCCGGGAAGTGGACCGACGCCGCGACGGGCGAGCATGGCGACCTGTTGGATTTAATCGCCCGTGCGCGCGGTCTCGACCGCTTGCGCGATGTGCTGGGCGAGGCGCGGCGGTTCCTGAGCCTACCGACGCCGCGGCGGCCCGAGCCGCACGCGCCTGTCGCGACTGGCTCGCCGGATGCGGCGCGTCGGCTGTTTCACGCCGGGCAGCCGATCAAGGGCACGCTGGCCGAGACCTATCTGCGCGCGCGCGGCATCGCCTACCTGGACGACCTGCCCGCGCTGCGCTTCCACCCACGCTGCTACTACCGCGCGGACGAAAACGCGCCGGTGGAGACGTGGCCCGCAATGCTCGCCGCGGTGACGGACCTCGACGGCACGATCACCGGCGTGCACCGCACTTGGCTCGCGCACGACGGCACCGGCAAGGCGCCGATCGCGACGCCGCGGCGCGCGATGGGGCGGCTACTCGGCAATGGTGTGCGCTTCGGCGTGGTGGACGATGTTGTCGCGGTCGGCGAGGGCATCGAGACGATGCTCGCGCTGCGCTGCGTCGCGCCGCTCTTGCCGATGATTGCTGCTTTGTCGGCGAGTCATCTCGCGGCGCTGGTCCTGCCCGGTAGCGTTCGCCGCTTCTACGTGGCGCAAGACAACGACTATGCGGGCACCAGCGCTGCAGCGACGCTGATCGAGGGGGCGGGGCGAGCGGGCATTGAGCCCCTGGCACTGAACCCACGCTCCGACGACTTCAACGACGATCTGCGTCAGATCGGTCCTGCCGACTTGGCCTCGTGGGTGCGCGTCCAGCTGGCGCCCAAGGATGTGGCGTTCCTTCGTGCCTAGGCCCGCACTACCTCTGCCGCCGCAGCCAAGGCCTGCGCCAGCGCCTCGTTGTCCGCTTTGCGCCCATCCCGGTCGCCGGTGTTTGGGCGCGCACTGTCCGAAAGCGGAGGCTCGTTCAGCTTTGCCGAAGGCGTACGAGCTGAACACCATGGAGCATCGGCAAACTCGGCCGCCATCCGCACACGCGCTGCGGCGGAGGCATCCGAGGCGAAGATCCCGCCAGCAGGTCTCGGCGGTCGGCACCTGGCTTGACCGCGAGCGCCGGCTGCGCGACCTCACGCTGACCCATTTGTTCAGCGTTCATTGGAACAGTCTCGGCGAGCAGTACCGCCCCGCGCTCCGTCTTGAGGCCGGCCCAGGTGATGGACTCATCCCTTCCAAAAGGCTGCGATACGTCGACCTCGTCGCTCATGCGCGTCGGCGCTACCCGTGAACCACGCCGACATCTCCCGCCTCTAGAACTACGAGGCGGGAGATTGAAGGTCGCGGCCACCGAGGGCGGACGACGAACAGCCCCCACTCGCCCGGCGCGACGAGGGCGAAGACCATCGGGCGGCCACAGCGCTTGGTTTCGGACCGCCATGTGGCAGCGTCGGTCGAGGAAGGCTCCACGCCGCTCCAGGGATGCGTGTGCCACTCCCCGACGTAGCTCACGGTCCCGCCCGACGCGTGCCAAGCCTCCCTGTTTGCGGCATCGTGAAGGGGGTCCGCGCGGGTGAAGGAGAACAATTGCCGTTCGTCTCCCGGACCCGGATCGGTGCGTCCCGTCACCTCCATGTCCGCACCGCGATACGCGCCGAGCAGGATTCCGCCCGCCTCGGGCATCGCGCTGCAGGTCCCCGCCGCGAGGTCGAGGCTTTCGCTAACCGCGTGGTGGACGAGCACGCGCGTCCTCACGCCGGACCGTCCCCACACTCGGGACAGCCCGGCACGGCGGCCACGTCCCGGTCGGGGTCGTCGCGGGTGGACGCGTGGTCGAGCCTGACCGTGCGGAACGAGGGACGCACCTCGCCAGCGGCCCATTCAAGAGCCATCGCTGCTCCGAGACAGGCGGCCACGCCCGGCGCGGCCACGCCATAGGGCATGAACTCAGCGTCGCCGCAGGCCGCGGGGACCGGCAGCGCATCCGCGCCGTCGCGCAGCGCGCGCGGCCTCTCGCCGAAGGGACGGGCGCACGCGTAGCAGCCTCGCCCGTCGCGTGACGCGGAGACGAACAGGGCTTGGGCCGCGGCTCCCTGGCCGAGCAGCCACGCGAAGATCATCGCCGGCCCGCCAGGCCGACGGACCTGCACCTCGTGGTTCAGCGCGCGGGAGAGCGGCTCCTCGCCCGTAGCGTCCACCACTAGGTCGGCGCGGCATGCTAGGTCCAACTTGGCCATTGCGTCATCGGGAACCGCCTGCACGGCTATGCCGGGCGAAAGGCGCTTGAGTTCCGCCTCGACCGCCGCTGCCTTGCCGTCCCCGACATGCTCCGCCCCGAGCCAGTGCCGCCCGAGATTGCCCGTCGACAGCACGTCGGTATCGACCAGCACGAGGCGACCGCCGCCCGATCCTGCACCGGACTGGGCGAGGTATCGGGCCAGCTGCGCCCCGATGGCTCCGCACCCAACGAGCACCACGAGCCGCCCGGCCAGCGTAGCCCTGCCCGCGAGATTGCGCGTCCTCGCGTGCTCCGCGTCCATCCGCTGGCCCCGCAGCCGCTCCACTCCGATCTTCGCCGCGCCGTCGCGCATCCGGGCCGCCCAGAAGCCCTTGGTGCGGACGCACCTCTGCCAGAGCACGGGCAACCGCAGGCGGACACCGACGCACCCGTTGGCTCCGGCTACAAAGAGACACACATCCTCGTCGAAGAAGCGTTGCGACGCGGCATCCAGAAGCCGCGCGCGCAGCGCGGGATCCTGAACCTCGGCCCAGTCGAGGAACGCCGCAAAGGTCGTGGGCGGTCCACCCGTCGTCAGGGAGAGTTCGCCAGGCACGCGGACAAGCCAGGCACGTCCCGTCTCCGCGCCGCGCAGCCGGCCCATCGCCCCGCCCTCGAACCCGCCGTTGTCGAGCTGGCGGGTCAGTACGGACAGCGGGAGCGCCCCGAGGCGCGGCACAGTGAGGAGGGAGGCCATGCCGCCGGGCGCGTCGGGCGGGAGCGCGACGTGCACGTCCGCTCCTGCGCGCCAGTGCTGAGGGAACTCGGCGGCGACTTCGCGGCTCGCCCCGGCGGACAGCGACCGCTCCAGGGTGTTCACCACCTCACGGAGCACGGCCAGGGCGCTCTCGGCGGGCCGGTGGTGGTCGAGGACCAGCGAGCCCTGCGTCGCGTAGCAGAGATAGTCGCCCGTCTCGACATGCGCGAGGGCATCGGGCGCGTCCTCGCTCCGATGGGTCAGGCGAACACTGGGCAGACGCGAGAAGCGCAGGCAGGGGAAGCAGACGGAGATTCGAACGGGCCGGCCTCCCACATCGACGGCCCCGATGAATCCCGGGGCTTCGCCCTGCCCGGGAGTGAAGCCCAGGCCGGTCAGCGCCTCCCCGATGCGCGCCAGTGCCTCGCCGGGGGTCACCCCGAGGTCGTGCGCACCACCGGGGCGAGCGGCACGGCGGCGCGGGGCTGGGCGAGGATGCGGGCCTCCTCAGTGGGCACGATCTCGACGAGGGCCGGATCGCTGGGCACCCGTCCGCCCAGGCAGCCCTGCAACCGCGAGATCACCGCGTCCGCCTTCGTCGCCGCCGTAGCAGCGCGCAGATCGTCCCGCAGCATCTCAGCGGCGACGATGAACCCCCGCCGCGTCTCAGTGGACCAGTCCTTGTCCAGGTTGGCCTCGGGGTCGGGGACCACCGGGTTCTTGATCGTGACCGCGAGGAGAGCGGGCATCCGCTCGGCGACAGTGAGCAGGGCCTCGTCCTCGCGCGAGGAGTCCAGCCGGGTGCGGTTCTCGTCGAAGGCGCGCACCGCCATCGTCATCAGGGTGATGGAGGAGATGCCGTCCTCAGGCTCCTCCCACTCGTGGTCGCGCCACGCCTTCAGGTAGCGGCAGACATGGCGCAGGTGCGGCCCGTGCTTTGCCACCGCGCCCTGGAACCAGTCGTGCAGCTTGCGGGGGTCCGACTTGATCCAACCGCCGTCGCGGCGGGCGAGCATGATGTGATCGTCGGGCAGGTTCCTGTAAGAGTCGTCGGCGAACTCCGCCGAGTCCATGGTGAACATGCCGCGCGAGTGCAGGGATTTCTCCAGCAGCTCGACGTTCGCGTAGTCCTCATCGGGGATTGCGTAGAGCGGGAGATCGACGTGGGTTTTTGCGTTGATCACCACACGGACGCAGGACGGCTTCTCACGGGAGAGCGTCCAGCCCCGCTCCTTGCAAAGCGGCTCCAACGCCTCCTCGATGACCTTGAAATACGCCTTCGCCGCCAATGCAGGCCTCTCGCCCTGGTTCATGAACGAGGTCGGCAGGAACACTCCGTCGTCGAGGTCGACCTGCTGGGGCGGCGTGTGGTCCGGGACGGGATCGTTCAGGGTCTTGTACGAGTAGCTGCCCTGGCCCCGGAACCGGGGGGAGGGACGCAGCCCCCGCAGGAACTCATCCGTGCGGAAGGCGGGCGACGCGTCCTCGAACAGGAAGCGCTTCTGGAGCGGGGCGCGGTCGGCGACCGACCGGAACGCCGCCCGGATGCACTCCCGGATGTCGTCCCGCGCCGACCGCAAGGCCGCCTCCTCCCGGTCGGGGAGATCAATCTTGCGGATGAAGCCGGGGGTGTCCCCAACCCCGCGAAGTACCCGATGGAACCTGGCCGCCACGAAAAAGTCCCTCTGCGTCAACGCCTCATTCGACCTATGGTGTCTCTGACCTGATTTCAACCACAAGGGGTGGTGCGGTGTACCAGATTGTTGGGCTTCCAATCCTTCTCAAAGTATTTGGCTGGTCAGTGGTCGCGCTCGCCGTCCTAATCGTGGCGATCAGCGCCCTGATCGAGGTGCCGGCAGGCTGGGGCTGGGCGAAGGCAGTCTTCTCCGCCGCCGGTACCGGCATCGCCATCGCCTCGGGAACGGTGGCGCTGCTGGGGAGCGGGAAGATCTTCCCCTGGTGCTGCCGACAAAGGTGGAGTTGCGGCGTGTTCCCGGACCTCGCGGGCGAGTGGGTGGGAGAGCTACGCTCGAATTGGCCCCGGATCTCTGCGCGCGGCGCGGACGGCGTAGGCGACATCGATTTGCTTGTCAGGCCGGCGCGAGCGACGATCACGGCCAACTTGCTCACCGTATGCATGGAGCTAGCGACAGACGACCGCTACTCCATCTCGCGCACCTTCACGACCGGGGTCGAGAGGGATGGCACGACCGGCGAGGTGACGATCAGCTACCTATACGAGAACACAACGCTCGCCCCGAAATCCACCGACGTCTCGACGCATCAGGGAGCCGCGAAGCTCACCCTCCGGCGCGAGGGCGACGACCTTGTGCTGGAAGGGCCGTACTGGACGAACCGGGCCTGGAACCTCGGTCTGAACACGGCGGGAGTCGCGTGCTTCCGCAAGGTGACCAAAGCCGCATGATCGCGACAACCCCTCCAACGCCGGCGGTGTGAATGCCGACGTAGGCCTGCACCGGAGAGGCAGAAGTCTGCTCTAACTGCATCTGCCATCGGAAGCCGGCCGTCCGCTCCCGGCGCATGCCAGCCGTGTCGCCGTTCGGTATTCAGGGCGGCAGATGTCGCCCTCGGGCCGGCCTGCGCGCACCGAGCTCCTTGGCCAAGGCTTGTCGTCCAGCGCCGCCCTCACGGCCTTCGTTTGCGCGATCGGGCCGGAGCCGCGCCAGCCCCGCAACGCCGTCGCGCAGCTTTCTTCCCCGCGGCCCTGACGGGCCGCTTCCTCGCGAGACAAGAAAGCCGCGCGCCGCCGTCCTCCGCTGCGCTGCGGCCCTCCGGCTTCGCCTGCGGGTGCCGGGCGGTCCCACCCCCGGCCGGGTGATCGCCACGAAGGCCGCGATGGGCGCGGCCCGTGACAGCGAGGACCCGGCCATGACCGACCGCTTCGACGACGCCGAACCCACCCACGCCGCCTCCGCCACCGCGCACCTGCTCGACGAACTCCAGCTCCACGGCTACCGCCCCTTCGCCGACGAGCCCGACCCTCGGCCGCTGCCCGATCCGGACCGCCTCTCCGGCGCCGTCGCCGACATCTTCGACGCACTCGTCGCGAGCCTCGGCGAGACGCGCCTCGAGCCCGACCTGCCCGACCTGCTCTGGTCGCTGGTCAACCTCTTCCATCGCGGCATCGACCGCATCGGCCGCGAGCTCGACACCAACGAGGCCGCGCAGCAGCGCTCCCAGCGCGAGCAAGACGGCTCCGAAGTCCGCTCCGTCGAGCTGGAGCGCCTCCTCGCCCAGGGCCTCACGCTCATCGAGCGCCGCAACGCCTTCGAGTTCCTCCGCGACGCCGCCGCCGAGCACTTCGAGCACCACACCGGCTCCGCCTGGCGCCCGCGCGCGGGATCGATGGCCAGCCGCCGCACGATGACCGCGGCGATGATCGACAGCCGCGACTTCCTGGCCGCCAGGCGCCGCGCCGAGACCGAACCGCTCCTGCCCCCGGGCGTCCGCGTCGCCTTCGCAGGCGGGGTCGATTGCAACGACCACCAGCGCATCTGGGCCGCGCTGGACCGCGTGCACGCGAAGCACCCCGACATGGTGCTGCTGCATGGCGGCACGCCGAAGGGCGCCGAGCGCATCGCCGCCTGCTGGGCCGACCAGCGCAAGGTGTCGCAGATCGTCTTCAAGCCGGACTGGCACCGGCACAGCAAGGCGGCACCGTTCAAGCGCAACGACGCGCTGCTCGAGACGCTGCCGATCGGCGTCATCGTCTTCCCTGGCTCGGGTGTCACTGACAACCTGGCCGACAAGGCGAAGCGCCTCGGCATCCCGCTCTTCGACTTCCGCGCGGGCGGCGGGTAGCGCCGCCCGCACGATGATGCGCTCGCGCAAAGGCGAAGCGCTGCGCACTCGCGATCCGCTACAATCGCGGCGCATCATCGCGCCTCGACCGGGGAGGGTCGTATGACGCTGGGTGTCATCGTCAGCCTGTTCGGCCTCGGCACGGCGCTCGTGCTACTGTTCACGCTCGCCATCTACGCCATGCCGTTCTTCGTCGGGCTGACAGTCGGCATGTGGGCATTCGAGACGGGCGCGGGCGTGATCGGTGCGGCGCTGGTCGGCCTCGTCGCGGGCGTGGTGGCGCTGTTCGCCGCCCAGCTGCTCTTCGCCTCCGTGCGCTCGCTCGCCCTGCGGGCCGTCATCGCGCTGCTGTTCGCCGCACCGGCGGCCGTGGCCGGCTATCACGCGGTGCTCGGGATCTCGGCGCTGCTCGTGCCGTCGGAAGTCTGGCGGCACGTGTTCGCGGCGATCGGTGGCTTGGCCGTGGGTGTCTCCGCGGCAGTGCAACTGGCTGCGTTCGCGGGCGCCGGCGCCCAGCCGAGGCAGGTCACCGCTGGCCGTCCTGACGCAGAGTTCGCCGAAGGGGCGGGACCGGATCAGCCTCGCCTGCCATCCCCCTCCGCGGCGCGCCTGCCGGCGCCGTCATCGGGATCGCGCGGCTGAACCGATGGATGGCGACCCTCGTCGGGCACATCCACGCCACGCCCCACCGAGCCGGGATGATGGGTCACCTGGCCAGCATCTCGCCTCCCCAGTTCCGGCCGGATCCTCCCTTGTGCACGCCATGGGCGCCGTGACCGCGATGCCTGGTCCATCGCGCTTGTGCCGGGCGCGGCGACAGTCGCCTGCTGTCTCCGTGGTCCGTCCGATGTCGCGCTGCCACGCTGCCTCGGATGGCCTGATCTGGCCGAGGGACGGCTGACGCCTCGGGCGCCTCGGCCGCAACGGCGCCGGTGCGACTTTCTTCCCCTGCGCGTGCCGCGCATTCCTCGCGAGGCAAGAAAG
>NZ_JAAEDL010000050.1 GCF_018129005.1 Neoroseomonas eburnea | reverse complement strand
ACCGCCGCGGCGCGATCGGCGGGTGTCGCGCCGCCGTCGGCGCCACGAGGCGCACCGCCGCGCGCGGCGGCCCCCGCGAGGCAGGCCGCGCCGGCGGGACAGGGCGCGCCGTTAGGACAGGGCGTGCCGGCGAACGATCCCGCGCCGCATTTGCCGCGTCCAGGCAAGGGGCGGGGGATCGCGCTGGCCCTCCTGGTCGTGCTGCTGCTGGCGGCGCTCGCAGCCGCGGCCTGGCTGTTCGAGCCGCGGTTGCGCGCGCTGCTCGGGGCGGTGCCGAATCCCTTGCGGTCCCTCGCTGCGGCGCTGCCGCCCGCGCCGCCGTCTCCGCCCACGCCGGCCGTCCCGGCGACGATCATCCCGAGCCCGGGTCCGCCGCCGATCCCCGTGCCGGGCAGCGAACCGCGGCCCGCCCCGCCGGCACAGGCCGCCCCGCCGGGCGGGCCCGGCGCCGCCGGGTCCCTGCCGCTCTCCCCGGCGCCCAGGCCCGCCGCCGCGCGGCTGATGAACCTCGCCAGCGAGACCATCTCCCGCCTCTACGTCGCGCGGGAAGAGGAAGGGATCGGGCGCGAGGACTGGCTCGGCAATGCGCAGATCACGCCCGGCAACGCGGTGCTGCTGCGCCCGCCGCCGGGGCAGGGTTGCGCGTTCAACATCCGCGTCGTCTATGTTGGCGGAAGAACCGAGGATCGTCCGGGGGTTGATCTTTGCTCCGCGCCGGAACTGCGTTTCGAGGGAAGCAAGTCGGCCGGGGCGCCCTCGTCGCGCTGATGCTGGCGGCCGCGCCGGCCGCGGCGCAGCAGGAGGGCCGGCCCCGACCCTTCGTGGTGATGAACCTCGGCCCGGCCGACATCGTGGCGGTGGAGATCTCGCCTGCGGGCGAGGGGCGCTACGGCGGCTCGCTGATCGGCCGCGTCGAGCTGCCGCCCGGCAATGCCCTGCACATCACCCCGCCATCGCAAAGCCCCTGCGGCAACGACCTGCGCATCCGCTGGTCCAACGGACGGACGGAGGATCGCGTGGGCGAGGATCTTTGCCAGCCGCAGCGCGTGTTGCGGCTGTCCACACCAGGCAACTGAACGGATCACCACGGCATGACGAGCGACTGGACGACGCGCGCAGGCACGCGCTTCACCTGCGACAAGCGGCCGGCCACCGGCACGAAGGGCATGGTGGTGACGAACCACCCGCTCGCCTCCGCCGCGGGGGCGGAGATGCTGGCCGCCGGCGGCAATGCGGTGGATGCGGCGATCGCGGCGCTGTTCGCGCTGACGGTGGTGGAGCCGATGATGGTCGGGCTGCTCGGCGGCGGCACGGCGCATCTGCGCCTGCCGGACGGGACGCACACCATCATCGACGGCATGGCGACCTGCGCCGCCGCGGCGCGGCCGGACATGTTCACGCCCGCGCAGCCGGAGAACCCGCGCTTCCTCGAAGCGGTCGGCCGCGTCAACGTGGTCGGCGGGCTGTCGGTGGCGACGCCGGGCAACCTCAAGGCCTGGTGCGAGATCCTGGAGCGCTTCGGGTCCGTCCCGCTGGCCGACGTGATGGCGCCGGCGATCCGCCATGCCGAGCGCGGCTACCGCGCCACGCCCTACCTCGCGGAATGCGCCAGGGAAGCGGCGCCGGACATGGCGAAGGACCCGGCGATCGCGGCGATCTACCTGCCTGACGGGGCGCCTCTGAAGCCGGGCCACCGCGTGGTGCAGTCCGACTATGCGGAGACGCTGAAGACCATCGCCCGCGAAGGTGCCGCGGCGCTGTCCGGCGCGCTTGGCCAGGCGGTGGCGGACGGTATCGCGCGCGCCGGCGGCATCGTGAGCGCCGCCGACATCGCCGGCTATCGCACGGTGGAACGCACCCCGCTGCGCGGCCCCTATCGCGATGTCGAGATCGTGCTGCCGCCGCCGCCGGCCTCCTCCGGCGTGCATGTGCTGCAGATGCTGAACATCCTGTCGGGCTACGACCTGCGGGCGATGGGGTTCGGCTCCGCCGACACGGCGCATCTGCTGGCGGAATGCCTGAAGATCGCCTTCGCCGACCGCGCCGCGGCCTCGGGCGACCCGGACTTCGTGCAGGTGCCGGTGGAGAGGCTGATCTCCGCCGCCTATGGCGACGAGCGCCGGGCGATGCTGGACATGGCGCGCGCGCAGGACTGGAGCGCCGGCATCCCGGCGGCGGAAAGCCCCAACACCACGCACATCACCGTGGCGGATGCGGAAGGGCGGATCGCCTGCATGACGCAGACGATCAACTCGACATTCGGCGCGCGCTTCATCGTGCACGGCACGGGGATGATCCCGAACAACTACCTCGCCACCTTCGACCCGCGACCCGGCAAGGCGCTGTCCATCGCGCCGGGCAAGCGGGTGACGACATCGATGTCGCCGATGATCGTGCTGCGCGGCGGCCAGCCGGCCTATGCGCTAGGGATGCCCGGGGGCCTGCGCATCTTCGGCTCCGTCATGCAGGGCATGCTGAACCTGGTGGACCACGGCATGTCGCTGCAGGAGGCGGTGGAGGCGCCACGCCTCTGGACCCAGGGCGAGGCGGTGGAGATGGAACCTGCCTTCGGCGAGGATGTTCGCAGCGAGCTCGCCGCCCGCGGCCACCGGATCGCGCGCATGCCGCATGTCGGCGGCGGCATGTGTGCCATCGGCTTCCATCCGGACGGGACGATGGAGGGCGCGGCATGCTGGCGTGCGGACGGTACGGCGATCGGCGTCGGCGGCGGGCTGGCGCGGGAAGGCGTGCGGTTCTGGCCGGACCAGGCCGGGCCGCGCTGACGCGCCGCGCCCTGCACGGTTTCAGCGCAAGCCATCGGGCCGGCGCGTATCGCGGTGCGGCCCGCCTCCGCGCATCGCCCGCCGATCCACCTTTGAGGAGCCTGCCTGTGTCCGTTGCCGTGCGCCTTCTGCCCGCCCTGGCGGTCTTCGCCTGGATGTCCCCGGCCACCGCGCAGGACGGCCCGCTGCCCAATTGTCCCGACGACTTCACCGGCCGGCGCCCGGGGCAGAGCATGACCTGCGCCTGCCGCGCCGGCAGCGCCGCCGAGGGACAGGTCTGGGGCACCGATACCTATACGGCCGATTCCCGCATCTGCGTCGCTGCCCGCCATGCCGGCCTGCTGACCGCGAATGGCGGCGAAGTCGTCGTTACCGCCACGCGCGGCGCGGCGAGCTATCGCGGCAGCACGCGCAACGGCGTCACCAGCGACGAGTATGAGGCGTACGATTCGAGCTTCACCCTGCGCCCCGCCGCTGCCCGTACGGCCACGCCGCAGCCCTGTCCGGAGAATTTCGCACTCTACCGCGGCGTCGCCGAGCCGCTACGCTGCCTCTGCCCGGGCGAGGCGGCGGCGATCGGCAGCGTCTGGGGCGTGGAGATCTATACGGATGATTCCGGCATCTGCCGCGCCGCGGTGCATGCGGGCGCGATTCCGGTGACGGGCGGCGTCGTCACGCTGCGCAGCCTGCCGGGCCGTGACGCCTATCGCGGGGCGCTGCGCAACGGCGTGCGCAGCAGCGACTTCGACGCCTGGCCCGGCAGCTTCCGCTTCGAGGGCGTCGCCGCCAACGTTGCTGCCAATCCCGCCTCGGCTGCGGTGCCGGTGCAGGCGCCGGTGGCGCAGACGCTGGCGGCGCGCGGCCAAGTGCAGCTCTACATCACCTTCCGCACCAATTCGGCCGAGCTCGACGCCTCGGCCGCCGGCGTGCTCGGCGAGCTGCGCGCCGCGCTGCAGGCCGATCCGGCGCTGCGCCTGACGCTGGTCGGCCACACGGACAGCACCGGCACCGCGGCGCTGAACCGCCCGCTCTCGCTGCGGCGGGCGGAGAGCGTGCGCGCCTGGCTGGCGGCGCAGGGCATCGCGGCGGGGCGGCTCGCCGTCGAGGGCAAGGGACCGGACCAGCCGCTGGCGGACAACGCCACCGAGGCGGGCCGGGCGCTGAACCGTCGCGTCTCGGCGATCCGAGCCGGGAGCTGAAGCGCGACGGATCCGAGGCGGATCAGAACCGCGTCACGGCGCGCAACCCGACCAGGAGCGAATCGGGCATGGACCTGGTGGCGCCGCGCCGCTCGTCCGGCGCGCCGCCGGCCGGGTTGAACAGGCCCTGCACGAAGGGGCGCAGGAACAGGCGCTCCGGCACCACCGCCGCGTCGTAGTTCACCTCGATCACCGTCTCGTGGCTGCGCACCGGGACGGGATCGCCGAAGACGGCGAGGTCACGGTCATAGCCGCGCGCCGCGCTGCCGATCCGCGCCCAGGAGACGCCGAGCGTCGCCGTATCCTCCGCCCGGCCGAAGGGGCCGCGCAGCGCGAGCCCGGCATCGAGCTGGAGCGCCACCGTGTTGCGGTCCGCCGGCTGCGCGAAGCCGCGCACGAAGACGGCGATCTGGGTGTCGTCCTCGCGCCAGAGGATCGCCTCGGCGACGCCGAACGCGCCATAGGAATTGTCGTAGCGCCGCGGCACGCCGTTCGAGGCCGGGTCGGCGAGCGACAACCCGTTCTCGTCGTAACGCGGCGAATCGAAGCCGCCATTGTGGAACCAGCCGCCGAGCTTCAGCACCCAGGGCCGATGGCCGCCGGGCTCGGGCGGGGCGGCGCCGGTCACCGCCTCGGCGAGCACCAGGGCGCCGCCGGCGGTGCTGAAGGTGATGCCGTAGCGGTTGTGCTGCTGCGGGTCGGTGCCGTCCCCGTAGCGCCCGCCGGGATTGCCCGAGAACAGACCGAGCCGCAGCCCCGTGCCGTCCTGCGGGTCACCGAGGGCGAGGCGGATGCCGGGCGCCGCCAGCGGATAGGCCGGCCCGCCCCCGCCGCGCCCGGTGGCAAGCGCCACCGGCCAGCCGAAGGTGCCGTTGACCAGGGTGCTCGCCGGATCGGCGACGGCGAATTCCCCGTCCGCCGCGAGCTGCCCGAAGCGAATCGAGCCCCACGCGCCGAAGGAGCGCTCCGCCCAGAGCTCGAAGAGGCGGACGGTGGAAACCGCCTCGATGTTGCTGGCCGGGGCGAGGCCGCCGGTCAGCGTCGCCGAGGGCTGCCGCCCGAGGACACCGATGACCGAGACCCGCGCGCTCCAGCCGTCGAGCCCCGCCAGCGTGCCGAGATCCGCGTCGAGCTCCGACCAGACCTGCCCGATGCCCGCCACCCCTCGGCGGATGCCGCCGCGGAGATTGGCGATGGCGTCCACCGTCACCTCGGTCGAAAGGCAGAGCCCGGGCGTCAGGGCGAAGCCCTCGGCGCAGTCGGGCGGTTCCTCCGCACCGGCGATGCCGGGCGACAGGAGCAACGCGGCAAGCAGGGCCGCGGCGGCAGAATGGTCAAGGCGCATGGTGGTTCCGTCCGAGGTTCGGACCACCCTGGGGGCGATCTAAGTTATTGTAAACATTGAGTATTTATGAAGACATGAAGAGCTATGTATCAGTTGGCGCGGATGCCGGGTTCACCATGGAGCCACACGCGCACCCGCAGCCCGGGCGACGCGTCTTCGAGCATGACGGACATGCCGTGCAGTTCCGCGACGGCGCGCACCAGGGCGAGGCCGAGCCCGCTGCCCGGCGTGGAGCGTGCCGCGTCCAGCCGGTGGAACCGGCGGAAGACGCGCTCGCGTTCGGCTTGCGGGATGCCGGGACCATCGTCGGTGACGGTGACGCCCTCGCCGGTGACGGCGAGGGCGACGCGACCCGCCTCCCGCCCGTGACGCACGGCGTTCTCCACCAGGTTCGCCAGCATCTGCGTCAGCAGCGCGGGGTCGCCGGTGAGCGTCACGCCGGGCGCGATGTCCGTCGCCAGCGTCTGGCCGCGCTCCTCCGCGGCGGGGGCATAGACCTCGGCGACCGACTCCGCGATGGCGGAGAGGTCGACGCGCGTGAAGCCGGCGCGCTGCGTGCCGGATTCCACCTGGGCGATGCGCAGCAGGGCGGCGAAGATGTCGAGCAGCGCGTCGGCCTCGCCCTGCGCGGCGGCGATCGCCGCCGGCGTCGGCGCCTGCGCAGCCGTGTCCAGGCGCTGGCGCAGCCGCGTCAGCGGCGTGCGCAGGTCGTGGGCGATGTCGTCCGTCACTTCCCGCAGCGCGGCCATCAGCGATTGCAGGCGGTCGAGCGTGGCGTTGATCCGGGCGGCGAGGCGGTCGAACTCGTCTCCGCCGCTGCCGACGGCGAGGCGCCGGTCGAGCGCCCCCGCCTGCACGGCGGCGAGCGCCGCTTCCATTGCCGCCGCCCGCTTCGCGACGCCACGACCGATCAGCAGGCCGCCCGCCAACCCGAGCAGCAGCACCGCGCCGCCTACCCACATCGCGCCCGACAGCAGCCGCTGTTCCAGCGCGCGCACCGCCGAAAGATCCCGCCCCACCACCAGCGCGCCGCCGCCGGGCAGCGGCGTGGCGAGCATCATCACCGGCGCTTCGGCGCCCTCGGCGAGGCGCGCCGTACCCTCGTGCCAGCCGGGCCCCTGCGGCACGCCTGACAGGTTGCCCGCGATGCGCTGCCCGTCCGGCGCCGCGAGCAGGTAGAACTCCACCCCGCTGCGGTCGGCGGCGAGCCGCGCCTCGATCGACAGCGCGATGCCGCGCGGGCCGGACATCGCGCCGGATTGCAGCAGCACGCCCATGCCGCGCTCGATTTCCTGCGCCGCCTGGCGCGCGGCGAAGCCGGCCGTCGACCACCAGGCCACGCCGCCGACCAGCGAGGTGCCGGCCAGCGTCAGCAGCAGGTGCAGCAGCGTCACCCGGAAGGCGGTGGTGCGCGCGAAGACCCAGCGCGGATGTGCCTCAGCCATCGGCACGGATGACGTAGCCGGCGCCGCGGACGGTGTGGATCAGCTCCCGCTCGAAGCCCTTGTCCACCTTGCCGCGCAGCCGGCTGATATGGGTCTCGACCACGCTGGTCCTGGGGTCGAAGTGGAAGTCCCACACGCCTTCGAGCAGCATGGTGCGCGTGACCACCTGGCCTTCGCGACGCATCAGGTATTCGAGCAGGCGGAACTCGCGCGGCTGGAGGTCGATCCGCTTGCCCGCGCGCGTCACGCTGCGGCGGATCAGGTCCATCTCGAGATCCGCGACGCGCAGCACGGTGACTTCCTGCTGCAGCGGCGGGCGGCGGGCGAGGGCGTTGATGCGCGCCAGCAATTCGGCGAAGGCGAAGGGCTTGGCGAGGTAGTCGTCGGCGCCGGCCTCCAGCCCCTCCACCCGGTCGCCGACGCCGGCGCGGGCGGTCAGGAAGATCACCGGCGTCATGATCCCGGCCGCGCGCGCGGCGCGCACCATGGACAGGCCGTCGAGCCGCGGCAGCATGCGGTCCACCACCATCACCTCATGCCCGCCGCCGGTGGCGAGGAACAGCCCGTCCTGGCCATCCGCCGCGCGGTCCACCACATGGCCGGCCTCCTCCAGCCCGCGTGCGACATAGGCGGCGGTCTCGGCATCGTCCTCGACGAGCAGGATGCGCAACGGATCCCCCCTGGCTGACGGCATCAACATACGGATCGGTAAGGACGGCGACAGGGGGGGACGAGGGGCGATGTCGTCTTCTCCCCCCGATGCCTCGCCACCCGGCGGGGTTCCGAGACCTTCGCTTCGGGAGAGACACATGGCTTCCCCCTTCACCCTCCGCCGTTCCGCCCTGGCTGCCGGCATGCTGGCCTTCGCCCTCGGCACCACCGCGCTGACCGCCATTCCCGGCACGGCGCAGCAGGTGCCGGCGCCGGTCGCGGCCGCCGCGGCCCGCGTCGCCGCGCCGGACTTCGCCGAGGTCGCCGGTCGCGTCGGGCCCTCCGTGGTGCGCGTGCTGACCACCGAGCGCGCCGCCGCCGCCACCGCCGAGGTGCCGCCCGAGCTGCGCGGCAGCCCCATGGAGGAGATGTTCCGCCGCTTCGGCGGGCGTGAGGCGCCGCAGCAGGGCCAGCGCCGCGCCGGCCAGGGCTCGGGCTTCATCGTCCAGGCCGACGGCTACATCGTGACCAACGCCCATGTGGTGGGCGAGAACGCCGAGGTGCGCGTGGTGCTTGCCGATGCGCGGGAACTGCCGGCGCGCGTCGTCGGCCGCGACACCGCGACCGACATCGCGCTGCTCAAGGTCGAGGCCGGCGCGCCGCTGCCGGCGCTCGCCTTCGGCGACAGCGACAGGACCCGCGTCGGCGAGTGGGTGATGGCGATGGGCAACCCCTTCGGCCTCGGCGGCACCGTCACCGCGGGCATCGTCTCGGCGCGCGGGCGGCAGATCGGTGCGGGCCCGTATGACGACTTCATCCAGACCGATGCCTCGATCAACCCGGGCAATTCCGGTGGCCCGCTGTTCAACGCGGCCGGCGAGGTGGTCGGCGTGAACACGGCGATCTTCTCGCCCTCCGGCGGGAATATCGGCATCGGCTTCGCGGTGCCGTCGAAGATGGTGCAGAACGTGGTCGCGCAGCTTCGCGAGCACGGCGCGGTGCAGCGCGGCTGGCTCGGCGTCTCGCTGCAGCCGATGGACCGCGACCTGGCCACGGCGCTGCGCGTCGAGGATGCGAAGGGCGCGCTGGTGGCGGGCGTCGAGCCGGAGAGCCCGGCCGCCCGGGCCGGGCTGCGCGCCGGCGACGTGGTGACGGCGATCGACGGCCGCCGGGTGGAGAACCCGCGCGACCTCGCCGCCGGCGTGGCGGATGTCGCGCCGGGCCGCACCGCGACGCTCGCGGTGCTGCGCGACGGCACGGCGATCGAGCAGGCGGTGCAGATCGGCACCCATCCGTCGAGCCGCGCCGCCGGCAAGCCGGGCACGCCGGCCGCCCAGCCCAGCATCGGCATCGGCCTGGCGCCGCGGCCGCAGGGCGGCGTCGCCATCACCCGCGTCGAGCCGGGCAGCGTGGCGGCCGAGCGCGGCCTCATGCCGGGCGACGTGGTGCTGCGCGCCGGCGACCGCGAGGCGAAGGAACCGCGCGACGTCGCCGAGGCGGTGAGCGCGGCGCGCACCGCCGGGCGGCCCTCCATCGCCTTACAGGTGGAGCGCGAAGGCGCCCGGCGCTTCGTCGCCATCCCGCTGAACGCGGGCTGACGTCCAGGGCGGGACTGCGCCCCGCACCCCAACAGGGCAACGCCCTGGACCCGCAAGGGGCCGGCAGGCTCCTTGACCCCGATCCCCCTGGGTTCCGAGGGCCGCGAGGCCCTCGGACGGGGGGCTTGGTGCGTGCCGGACGGGCGTGTTGAGAGGGGCGCGGCCCCTCTCAAGCTCTCCCCGCCAAAGGCCGAAAGGCCTTTGGGAACCGGGACGTGGTTCCGTGCAGGCAGGGTGGTCCCGGTCGTCCCGACGCGCGCGGTGCACAAATGCGGGTCCCGGGGTCCGTCCAGACCGCCGTGCACGGCGCCAGGTCATGGTTTCCAAAGGCCTTTCGGCCTTTGGCGGGGTGGCTTGGAGGGGCGGCGCCCCTCCAACGCCCGCCCTGCCGATAAGGCGGAATTTCTTGGCTCGGCCTCTCCTACGGAACCGGCGTCCGCCAAGCCGCGTGGGCGTCGGTCGTCCCCCGCACCACTGCCTCGTAGGCGGCCTGCAACTGCATCGTGATCGCGCCGGGCTTGCCGTCGCCGACCGGCAGCCGGTCCACGCGCGTGACCGGCACCAGTTCCTGCCCGGTGCCACAGAGGAACACCTCGTCCGCGACATAGAGCTCCGTGCGGTCGGCCCGGCGTTCCTCGCATGGCACGCCGAGTTCCGCGGCGAGTTCCATCACCGTGCCGCGGGTCACGCTTTCCAGGATGTCGCTGTCGCGGGCCGGGGTGATCAGCACCCCGTCGCGCACCAGGCACAGGCAGGCGCCGGCGGACTCGCTGAGCTTGCCTTCCCGCGTCAGCAGGATGGGCGCGTCGTAGCCATCGGCCTGGGCCTGCAGCGTGGCGATGCGCCCTGCGTGGTAGTTGGCCGTCGCCTTGATGCGGGCGGGCATGGTGTTGTCCGCGATGCGCGTCCAGGAGGAGACGCCGAGCGACAGGCCCGATTCACGTTTGGGTGAGCGATCGCGCGGGATGGCGGCGCAGACCCAGCCGACCTTGCCGGTGGTGGATTGCGAACCGCGGCTTTCGATGTGCACCTGGAGCCTGATGTAGCAGTCGTCATCCGGCGCATTGGCGCGGACGGACTCGAGCACGCCCTGGCGCAGCACGTCGCGGGAGGGCGGATCGTCGAATCGCATGAACTTCATGCCCTGGTCGAGCCGCGCCAGGTGTTCCTCCAGCCGGAAGACCGAAAGGCGGCCGGTGGCCGGGTTCATGTAGGCGCGGATGCCTTCGAAGACCGCGGCGCCGTAGGCCAGGCCGACCGAGAGGGGATGGACGCGCGCCTCCTCGAAGGGGATCGGCTTCCCGTTCTGGATGATGGTGTGAGCAGACCAGGCCATGCGCGGCTCTCTCCCCCGGAGAAAGGGGCAGGCTGGCCCCGGTGGCGGGGGGGCGGCAAGGGGGGGTGCCTTCATGCGACGGCGCCGCGCAGGCTATAGTCGCCACAGCACGGCAGGAGGACGACCCGATGAGCGCGGCGAAGGAGATGGGCGCGGAGGCGCCGCTGCTGCTGCGGGAGGACGGCGCGGACGGCGTCACCATCCTCACGCTCAACCGCCCGGCGGCCCGCAACAGCCTGTCCTTGCGGATGCTGGAGGCGCTGGAGAACAGCCTTGCCGAGATCGGCGAGAACGGGCGCATCCGTTGCGTCGTGCTTGCCGCGGCGGGCCCGGTGTTCAGCGCCGGACACGATCTGCGCGAGATCACTGCGCACCGCGCCGACGCCGATGGCGGGCGAGGCTTCTTCGACCGCGCGATGGAGACCTGTTCGCGGGTGATGCAGGCGATCGTCGGCCTGCCGCAGCCGGTGGTGGCCGCGGTGCAGGGGGTGGCGACGGCGGCGGGCTGCCAGCTCGTCGCCACCTGCGACCTGGCGGTGGCGTCGGACCATGCGCGCTTCTGCACGCCGGGGGTGGATATCGGGCTGTTCTGCTCGACGCCGGCGGTGGCGCTGGCGCGCGCCGTGCCGCGCAAGGCGGCGATGGAAATGCTGATGCTGGGCGACATGATCCCGGCGGAGGAAGCCTTCCGCATCGGCCTGGTGAATCGCGTGGTGCCGGCGGAGAAGGTGATGGACACCGCGCTGGAACTGGCCGGGCGCATCGCCGCGCGGTCGGCGCTGACGGTGCGCATGGGCAAGCGCGCCTTCTACCGCCAGGTGGATCTGCCGCTGGGCGAAGCCTATCGCGAGGCTGCCTGCGTCATGGCCGAGAACCTGATGGCGCATGACGCGGCGGAGGGAATCGGCGCCTTCCTCGAGAAGCGCCGGCCCGTCTGGGAAGATCGTTAGGAAGCAAAATGACCGATTACGAGACGGGGCTGGCGCGCCACGCCGCGAACCACCAGCCGCTGACGCCGCTGCTGTTCGTGGAGCGCGCGGCGCAGGTCTATCCGGACCAGCTCGCCGTGGTGCACGGCGCGACGCGGCGGAGCTACCGCGAGCTGCGCGAACGCTGCGTGAAGCTGGCGCACGCGCTGGCGAAGCGAGGCATTGGCCGGGGAGACACGGTGGCGGCGGTGCTGCCCAACATCCCCGAGATGCTGGAATGCCACTACGGCGTGCCGATGGCCGGCGCGGTGCTGAACACGATCAACACGCGGCTCGATGCCGCGACCATCGCCTACATCCTCGACCACGGGGAGGCGAAGGTGCTGATCGTGGACAAGGAATTCATGCCGGCGGTGCGGCTGGCGCTGGTCCAGGCGAAGGTGAAGCCGCTCATCGTCGAGGTGGATGATGCGCTGGCGCCCGCCGCCGCGAAGGGCGAGACCCTGGGCGGGATGGGCTACGAGGCGCTGCTGGAGGAAGGCGACGCCGCCTTCGCCTGGTCGCCGCCGGCCGACGAGTGGGATGCCATCACGCTCAACTACACCTCCGGCACCACGGGCAAGCCGAAGGGGGTCGTCTACCATCATCGCGGCGCGCAGTTGCTGGCGGTGGGCAATGTGCTGTCGGCGGAGATGGCCAGGCATCCTGTCTATCTCTGGACGCTGCCGATGTTCCATTGCAACGGCTGGTGCTTCCCGTGGACGGTGACGGCGCAGGCGGGCGTGCATGTCTGCCTGCGCGCGGTGCGCGGGCCCGACATGTGGCGGCTGATGGCGGAGGAGGGCGTGACGCACATGTGCGGCGCGCCGATCGTCATGGCGACGCTGCTCAACACGCCGGAGGCCGAGAAGCGCGCGCTCGCCGGCCAGGTGAAGTTCATCGTCGCCGGCGCGCCGCCGCCCGAGGCGGTGCTGGCCGCGATGCGCGCCGCCGGCTTCGCCGTCTGCCACGTCTATGGGCTGACCGAGGTGTACGGGCCGTCCGTCGTCAATGAATGGCATGGCGACTGGAACGCGAAGCCGGCCTCCGAGCAGGCCGCGCTGATGGCGCGCCAGGGCGTGCGGTACCTCGCGCTCGAGGGGCTCGACGTCATGGATCCCGCCACCATGCAGCCCGTGCCGGCGGATGGCGCGACGCTCGGCGAGGTGATGATGCGCGGCAACGTGGTGATGAAGGGCTACCTGAAGGACCAGGCCGCCACCGACGGCGCCTTCAAGGGCGGCTGGTTCCACACCGGCGACCTCGCGGTGAAGTACCCGGACGGCTACATCCAGCTCAAGGACCGCTCGAAGGACATCATCATCTCGGGCGGCGAGAACATCAGTTCGATCGAGGTCGAGGACGCGCTCTACAAGCACCCCGCCGTCGCGGTGGTGGCGGTGGTGGCGAAGCCCGACGAGAAATGGGGCGAGACGCCCTGCGCCTTCGTCGAGCTGAAGCCCGGGGCCGCCGCCACGGCGGAGGAGCTGATGACCTTCGCGCGCCAGCATCTCGCGCATTTCAAGGTGCCGCGGCAGGTCGTCTTCGCCGAACTGCCCAAGACCTCCACCGGCAAGATCCAGAAGCACGTCTTGCGCAGCCAGGCGAAAGAAGCATGACCACAGTCGATACCGTCCTCGCGCATGCGGCGGCGAGGCGCGAGGACTCCCGCGCCCGCTGGTTCGAGCTGCTGCGCATCCCCTCCGTCTCCGCCCAGCCGCAGCATGCGCAGGATTGCCGGCGTGCGGCGGAATGGGTCTGCGCGGAACTGCGCGGCATCGGCTTCACCGCCAATGTGCGGGAGACCAAGGGCCATCCGGTGGTGGTCGCGCATCACCCGGGACCGACCGGCGGCGGTCGCCACCTGCTGTTCTACGGCCACTACGACGTGCAGCCGCCGGAGCCGATCGAGCTCTGGACCAGCCCGCCCTTCGAGCCGGCGCTGACCGACGGCCCGAACGGCCCGCGCGTGGTCGCGCGCGGCGCGGTGGACGACAAGGGCCAGACCATGACCTGGCTGGAGGCGCTGCGCTTCTGGCATGACGTCGCCGGCGGCCCGCCCTGCCGCGTCACCGTGCTGGTGGAGGGCGAGGAGGAGATCGGATCCCGCAACCTCGCCGAGTTCCTCGAGGCGAACGCCGAGGAACTGCGCGCCGATGTCGCGATCATCAGCGACACCAACATGTGGGATCCGGCGACGCCGGCGATCAGCACGCGGGTGCGCGGGCTGCTCTACACACAGGTCGATATCCGCGCCGCGAACAAGGACCTGCATTCCGGCCTGTTCGGCGGATCGGCGCTGAACCCGATCAACCTGCTGACGCGCATCCTCGGCGACCTCAAGGACGAGGCGGGGGAGATCCTGATCCCCGGCTTCTATGACGAGGTGCCGGAACTCTCGCCCGCGCAGCGCGCGCAATGGGATGCGCTGAACTTCGACGAGAAGGCCTTCCTCGGCGGCGTCGGCCTGTCGGTGCCGGCGGGCGAGCTCGTGCGCGGCCCGCTGGAGCGGCTCTGGGCGCGGCCGACCGCGGATGTGAACGGCATCTGGGGCGGCTACATGGGCGAGGGCTCGAAGACCGTCATCCCGGCCGAGGCGCATGCCAAGGTCTCCTTCCGCCTCGTGCCCGGGCAGAGCCCGGCCAAGGTGCTGGCGGGCTTCCGCGACTTCATCGTGGCCCGGCTGCCGGAGGACGCGCAGGTCTCGATCCAGGTCTTCAGCATGAGCGAGGGCATCGAGGTGCCCGCCGACAGCCCCCATGTCGCGGCGGCGCGGGGCGCGCTGGCGGCGGTGTTCGGCAGGCCCGCCGTGCTGATGGGCTGCGGCGGCTCCCTGCCGGTGGTCAGCCAGATCAAGGAGATCCTCGATCTCGACTGCCTGCTGGTCGGCTTCGGCCTGGAGGACGACCAGGTGCACAGCCCGAACGAGAAATTCGATCTCGCCTGCTTCGAACGTGGGATCGACAGCCATGTCCGGCTGCTCGCGGCGCTCGCCGAAGGATAGCGGGTGCGAGGAGGCATCGTGAACGAGGACCCCTACGCCGTCCTGGGCGTGAAGCGCGACGCCTCGCAGGAGGAGATCCGCCGCGCCTACCGTGCCCTCGCGCGCAAGCTGCACCCGGACCTCAATCCGGGCGACAAGGCGGCGGAGGAGAAGTTCAAGGCGGTCTCGGCCGCCAATGACATCCTCGGCGATGCGGAGAAGCGCGCGCGCTTCGACCGCGGCGAAATCGACGCTTCCGGCAACGAGCGCCCGCCGCAGCCGCCGCCCCGCTACTACCGCGACCATGCGGCGGAGGGCGGCACCTATCACAGCGATGCCGGCTTCGCCGACATGGTGGACGAGGATGAGCTGCTCGGGGCGCTGTTCGGCCGCGGCGGGCGGCGGCGCGGCGGTGCGCAGTTCCGCATGCAGGGCGGGGACATCCATGCGCGGCTCGACATCGATTTCCTCGATGCGGTGAACGGCGCGACGCGGCGGGTGACCCTGCCGGATGGCGCCGTGGTGGACGTGACCATCCCGCCCGGCACGCGGGAAGGCCAGGTGCTGAGGCTGCGCGGCAAGGGCTCGCCCGGCCTCGGCGGCGGGCCTGCCGGCGACCTGCTGGTCGAGGTGAGCATCGGCGCGCATCGCCACTATACGCGACGCGACGACGACATCCTGCTCGACCTGCCCGTGTCGCTGACCGAGGCGGTGCTCGGCGCGAAGGTCGAGGTGCCGACGCCGGCGGGTCCGGTCGCGGTGAAGATTCCGAAGGGGTCGAACACAGGCACCGTGCTGCGGCTGAAGGGGCGGGGGGTGAAGCGGCGCGACGGCACGCGCGGCGATGCCTTCGCGACGCTGCGCATCGTGCTGCCCGACGCGCCGGATGCGGAGCTCGAAGCCTTCGCCGAGCGCTGGGAGGCCGGCCGCGCGCAGAACCCGCGCGCAGGGATGGAGGGCTGAGATGGCCGAGGAGACCGAGGTGTTGCGCAGCCTGCGCATCGAGGCGGCGGTGATGGAGCACTGGGTCGCCGCCGGCTGGATCGCGCCGCGCGGGCCCGGGGCGCCGGGCTACAGCGAGGCCGACCTGGCCCGCGCCTGCCTGATCCGCGACCTGCGGGACGCGATGGGCGTGAACGAGGAGGGCGTGGCGGTGGCGCTCGGCCTGATCGACCAGCTCCACGGCATGCGGCGTGCACTGCGCCGCGTCGCCGCCGCCATGCAGGGGCTGCCCGAACCGGCCCGGCAGGAGATCCTGGCGGTGCTGCGCGACCTGGATGAAGGATCGACATGAGCGCGTTCCACGGCGTCTTTCCCTATCTCGTTTCCCCCGTCGCGCCGGATGGCGCGATCCTGGAAGGTGAGCTGCGCCGGCTGGTGGACCACCTGATCGGGGCCGGCGTGCATGGCCTCACCCCGCTCGGCAGCACCGGGGAGTTCGCCTATCTCGACACGGCGCAGCGGAGGCGGATCGTCGAGATCGTGGTCGACCAGGCGCGCGGCCGGGTGCCGGTGGTCGCCGGCGTCGCCGCGACCACCACGGCCGATGCGGTGCGCCAGGCGAAGGACTATGCCGCGATCGGGGCGGACGGGATCCTGGCGATCCTGGAGGCGTACTTCCCGCTCTCGGAAGCGGCGGTGGTGGCGTACTTCACCGCCATCGCTGATGCCACCGACAGGCCGGTGGTGCTCTACACCAACCCGAATTTCCAGCGGTCGGATCTGACGCTGCCGGCGATCGACACGCTCTCGCGTCATCCGCGCATCGTCGGGATCAAGGACGCCTCGACCAATACCGGGCGGCTGCTGTCCATCCTGAACCGGACCGAGGGTCGGCTCGAGGTCTTTGCCGCCTCCGCCCACATTCCGGCCGCGGTGATGATGATCGGCGGCAAGGGATGGATGGCCGGGCCGGCCTGCGCCATCCCGCGCGAATCCGTGCGGCTGTACGAGCTGTGCCGCGCCGGCAAATGGGACTCGGCGCTCGCGCTGCAGCGGGCGCTGTGGCGGGTGAACGAGCTGTTCGCCGCGCATTCGCTCGCCGCCTGCATCAAGGGCGCCTTGCAGATCCAGGGCTTCGCGGTGGGCGACCCGGTGCCGCCGCAGGCGCCGCTGTCCGCCGAGGGGCGCATGGCGGTCGAACGTGCCCTCGCCCTCGCCGCGGAGGCGCTCGCCGCGGCACCCTCCGCGTGAGCGCGCCGAGCCATCGGCGCCTGGCGCTGATCCTCGGCGCGCTGGCGGGGATCGGGCCGTTCTCGATCGACATGTACCTGCCGGCGCTGCCGGCGATCGGCGCCTCGCTCGATGCGACGGCGGGGGCGGTGCAGGGGACGCTCGCGATCTACTTCCTCGGGCTGGCCTTCGGGCAGGTGCTCTATGGGCCGCTGTCGGACCGGCATGGGCGGCGCGCCCCGCTCTTCGTCGGGCTCGGGCTCTATACGGTGGCGGCGGTGGTCTGTGCGCTGGCGCCGGATGTGCAGGCGCTGACCGCGGCGCGGCTGGTGCAGGCGCTGGGCGGCTGCGCCGGCATGGTCATCGCGCGCGCCGTGGTGCGCGACGTGACGGACGAACGCGGCGCGGTGCGGCTGATGGCGCAACTGATGCTGGTGATGGGTGTCGCGCCGATCGTCGCGCCGATGATCGGCGGGGCGCTGCTGCCGGTCTTCGGCTGGCGCGGCATCTTCTGGCTGCTGGCGCTGTATGGCGGAGGCATGCTCGCGGTGATCGCGCTGCTGCTGCCGGAGACGCTGCCGCCGGCGCGCCGGCGCCGCGACGGCGTGCTCGCGGTGCTGCATGTCTGGCGCGGCCTGCTGGGTGATCGCCGCTTCCTCGGCCATGCCCTGACCGGCGGATTCATCATCGGGGGCATGTTCGCCTACATCAGCGGATCGCCCTTCGTGTTCATGGAGCTGCACGGCGTTCCGGCCGGGCAGTACGGCTTCTACTTCGGGGCCAATGCGCTCGGCATCATGGCGGCGGGGCAGGTGGTCGGCAGGTTCGCGCAGCGCGTCGCGCCGGCGCGGCTGCTGCCGGTGGTGGTCTGGGTGCCGCTCCTGGCGGGGCTCGCGCTGCTGGGGACAGCGGTGACAGGCATCGGCGGCTTCGTCGGCTTGCTGGTCACGCTGTTCTGCTACGTCGCGATGATCGGGGCGGTCATGCCGCTGACCGTCGCGCTCGGCATGGGGCCGCATGGTGCGGTGGCGGGGAGCGCCTCGGCACTGATGGGGACGCTGCAGTTCGGGATCGGGGCGGGCGTGGGGGCGCTGCTCGGCGTGCTGCAGGACGGCACCGCAGTGCCGATGGCGGCGGTGATCGCCGGGTGCGGGGTGGCGGGATGGACGGCAAGGCGCGTGCTGGCGACGTGACCGGAGGGGCGCCGCCCCTCCGGACCTCCCCGCCGGAGGCCGAACGGCCTCTGGACACCGGGACCTCGGGCACGCTCATCAGGCCGCGACGGGAGGCGCTGGGCGAATATGTCGCGGCGCTGGAGAGCGGATGGTCGCCCGCGAATGTCGCGGGGGATGCGGTGGTGCGGGCGCATCTCGCGGCGATCGGCCGCGATGCTGATGCATTCCTGGAGAGCCTTCATGACCCGGAGGCCAGGGGTGCGCCGATCGCGCTGCCGGATGGGACGAACGTGCCACGCTTGCCAGGCTACACGCGCTGGATCTGGGATGGTGGCTTCTGCGGGGCGGTCCATTTCCGCTGGCAGCCGGGGACGGCAGCCTTGCCGTCGCATGTGCTCGGCCATGTCGGTTACGCGGTGGTGCCGTGGAAACGGGGGCGGGGCCATGCTCGCCGTGCCCTGGCGCTGCTGCTGCCGGAGGCGCGGGCGGTCGGCTTGCCGCATGTCGACCTGACGACGGACCCGGAGAACATCGCCTCGCAGCGGGTGATCCTGGCCCAGGGCGGATATCTGGTGGAACGGTTCCGCAAGGATGCAGCCTATGGCGGGCAGGAGGGGCTGCTCTTTCGCATTCCGCTGTAGTGGTGCGTTACGGCCGGGTTCTCGTGCTTGCCTCGGAGCGCGCCCAGCCATCCCGCCCGCAGGCACGACCGCGGCCGGACGCTTCGCCCTCGCCCGGCCAGCACAACACCAGGTCCCGGTTTCCAAAGGCCTTTCGGCCTTTGGCGGGCTTGGCGGCACTGCCGCCAAGGTCCGGGGAGGGCGGCGCCCTCCCCGGCGCGTCATTGCCGCGCCCGCTCCGCGTGCTTCCCCATGGAGGCATACGGCGCATAGGGCGGCACCGCCCCGATCGCGCGCATGTCCACCTCCACCAGCGCCGGCCCTTTCACCGCGAGCGCCTGCGCCACCACCTGCCCGACATTCTCCGCGCTCGACACGCGGAAGAACGGCAGCCCGGCGAGGGCCGCGAGCCCCTGCAATTCCGGCGTCAGCAGGTCGTGCCCGAACTGTCGTCCGTCCGCGACCGCGTCCTGGATGTGGCGGATCACGCCGTAGCCGCCGTCGTTCATCACCATGGTGACGAGGTCGGGCTTTTCCTGCGCGACGGTCCAGAGCTCGCACATGCCCAGCGAGAACCCGCCGTCGCCGCACATGGCGATGGTCTTGCGCCCCTGCGCCGCGATGGAGGCGCCGATGCCGAGCGCGAGTCCCGGCCCGATCGCCGCGCCGACCGGGTAGACCGAGTTCCGCGGGTCGTAGATCGGGAAGACCCGGTTGCCCCAGGTGGAATTGGCGATGGTGATGTCGCGCACCCAGACGCCGTCGCGCGGCAGGGCGGCGCGGATGGCGTCGGGGAAGGCCGCGTAGGGGCCGAGGGTGGCGAGGTATTCCTCCCGCGCGCGGGACTTCATGGCGGCGAAATCGGCGGCGAAGCCGGCATCCAGTGCGGTGCCGCCTGACAGGCGGTCGGCGATGCCGGCCATCGCCAGCGCGGCGTCGCCATGGACGAAGAGGGCGTTCGGATAGGTGCGGCCGTTGGCGGTGGCGTCGCAGTCCACGTGGATCAGCGTCTTCGGCAGCCTGAGGGAAAAGTCGCCGGTCTCGTGCCCGCGCAGGCGGGATCCGACGACGAGCATCGCATCGACCGTGCCGTAGAAATCCTGCACGCGCGGGGAGCCGTTGCCGTGCAGGCCGCCGAGCGTCATCGGGTGGTCCTCGGGAATGGTGCCGCGGCCGTTCCAGGACGACACCGCGCCGAAGCCGAGGTCCATCAGCCGCATCGCCGCCGCGCCGGCCCGCCTGGCACCGTTGCCGAGCCACAGCATCGGCCGCGTCGCGCCGGCGAGGATCTCGGCCGCGGCGTCGAGCTCGGCCGGGTTGGGCGGCAGCGGCGCCGCGACGGGCAGCGCCAGGGCGTCGAGCCCCGCCGGCCGCGCGATCGGCGCGCGCTGCACGTCGATCGGGATCTCCACGCTGACCGGCCCGCGGGGGGCGGAGAGCGCGTCGGCGGCCGCGCGCACGAGCACGCCGAAGGCCTCGTTCGCCGTGCGCACGCGATAGGCCGCCTTGCAGGCGGCGGCGAGGATCGCGGTCTGCCCCGGCACGTCGTGCACCGTGCCGGCGTCGCGGTCGATGTGCTTCGTCGCCGTCTGGCCGGTGATGTGCAGCACCGGGCTGCCGGCGAAGCGGGCTTCCACCAGGCCGGGGATGGCGTTGGCCATGCCGGGCCCGGTCGAGGTGAACAGCACGCCGAGATGCCCCGTCACCCGCGCATAGGCATCGGCCATGTGCGCCCCGCCCATCTCGCCGCGTGCCATCACGTAGCGCAGCGCGTTGCGTTGCCCGATCGCGTCGAGCATCGGGATGTTGTGGACCGAGACGATGCCGAAGACGGTCGAGACCCCCATGCGCGGCAGGATGTCCGCGACCAGGTCCGCGACCGTGTACTGGCTGTTCATGATGTGACGTTCCCCTCTTCCTCGTCGGGGAGTGTGCCACGCATGCGCCGCATTGAAAGGCCACGCGCGAAACTCGCACACAAGGGAGGGGGATTCGGGGGAGGTTCGCCTCCCCCGACCTTCCTACCGCCCGCGCGTCTCCGCCAGGTGATCGAACCGCCGCGTATAGGTCCCGAGCCCCATGGTCTGCGACCTGAGCTCGATGATGAGGTCGTGCAACTCGGCCTCCGGCACCAGGGCCTGCACCTCGTCCCAGCCTGGCCAGCCGTCCTTCTCCGCATAGCCGAGGATCTGCCCGCGCCGCCCCGTCAGCAGCCGCTGCGCGGCCGGGGTGGCGTCCTGCGGCACCAGTACCGTGACCTGGTCCACCGGTTCGAGCATCACCGGCTCGGCCTTTGCCAGCGCTTCCTGCATGGCCATGCGGGTGGCGGTGGCGAAGGCCATGTCGGAGGAATCGACGGAATGGAAGGCGCCGTCGTGCAGGGTCACGGCGATGTCCACCACCGGGTTGCCGAGCGGCCCCTTGCGCGCTGCTTCCTCCGCCGCCTCGCCGACCGCGGGGATGAATTTGCGCGGGATGGCGCCGCCGACGATGCGGTCCTCGAAGGCGAAGCCTTCGCCGCGCGGCCGTGGGGAGACCTCCAGCGTCACGTCGGCGAACTGGCCGTGGCCGCCGGTCTGGCGGCGGTGGCGGGCATGGTGGCGCGCCGCGGCGCGGATGGTCTCCTTGAAGGGGATGCGTGGCCGGGACGTGTTGACGCGCAGGCCATGCGCTTCCGCCAGCCTCGCGACGGCGTAGCCGAGATGGATGTCACCCTGCCCGGCGAGCACGATCTGCCCCGCCTCCGCGTCGTGGGTGATGGAGAGCGAGGGGTCTTCCTCCGTCAGCTTGGCGAGCGCGCCGGAGAGGCGGACATCGTCCTTGCGGTCCTCGGTGGTGATGGCGAGGGCGTAGACGGGCGCGGGCGGCGCCGGGAAGGGCAGCGCCGGCACGGCGCCGGAGGGCGAGAGGGTCGCGCCGGTCGGCACCGGGTCCAGGCGGCCGAGGGCGACGACCTCGCCCATGGTGGCCTCGGCGGCCTTGGCGGCCTCACCGGCGGGGAAGCGGGTGATGCCGCCGATGCGGGCACCGTCGAGCGTGGCGCCGTCCTTCAGCGCGCCGCGCCAGATCCGTGTGTAGGAGAGCTTGCCCCCATGCCCGGCATGGACGGTGCGGAAGACCTGGGCGACGGGTTCGCCCTCCGGCGCGACGCCGCGGCGGGCGGCGGTCTGGTCGGGGCCCGGCGTGTCGTGGCGGAGCGCCTTCCACAGCCGCAGCACGCCGTGGCGCCGTTCCGCCGAGCCGAACAGGACCGGGTCGACTGCGCCGGCGGCGATGTCGGCATGGAGGGGTCGATAGAGATCCTCGGGTGTGGGGATGGCGTCCTCCACAACCTTTTCGAGCAGGGTGTCGTCGTGGTCGGCCAGGGTCTCGGCGAGGGCGGCGCGGGCCTCGGCCTCCCGCGCGGCGACGGCATCCGGCATGCGGATCAGTTCGGAGGGCTCGCCCTTTCGCCAGCGATAGGCGCGCTCGCTGACCAGGTCGACATAGCCGGTGACCTCGCCCTTCTCCCGGATGGGCACCTGGCGCAGCACCAGGGGGCGGCGGGAATGGGCCTGCAGGGCAGCGAGGGTATCGCGGATCTGCTGGTCGCCGAGCGTGTCGGCCTTGTTGACGAAGACCATGGCCGGCAGCCCGGCCCGTTCGAGGGCGTGGAAGGCGGGGGCGAGGCCGGCCGCGCGGGCGGGGTTGGGGTCGCAGACCACCACGGCGATGTCGGCGATGGCGAGCGCCGCGGCGGTTTCCTGCACGAATTCGATCGAGCCTGGGCAATCCAGCAGGGCCCAGGGGTCGCCCATGAAGTCGCAGTGGCCAAGCCGGGCCTCGGTGCCCATGGCGCGGGTGCGGGGATCGCCCGGACGGCGCGGCGGCGGGCTGCCTGCGGCGGTGAGCAGCGCGTCGAAAAGGGTGGACTTGCCGCTGCCCTGAGGGCCGATGAGGGCAACGGCGCGGGGCTGCACCCCGGCATCTTGTCTGGATGTGGTTTCGGGCATGGTGGCGGGCCTCCCTTTGGTCTCCGGCCGTGGACCGGCCGTGTTGGACGGCGGCCCGGCGGGTGGCCGCCGGGAAAAGAGTAGTGCGCTTTCGGCCCTGGCGGAATCGGCAGTGCCGGGGTGGAACGCGGGCCCCGGGGGCGGAATGGTCCGCCTCCCGCCTGACGGGTGGGGCGCCCCGCGGCCGGCCTGCGCCGAAGGGCCACATGGCTGTGGCGTTGCGGCCACACTGCGCTGGATATGTAATCACCGGGCGTTGGATCAGGCGTCATTCCTGGCGGAGTGTGTTTAACTCCATGCCAGCCCCTACGGAGGGGAGCCATCAGCGCCGGCGCGGCCGGTGCGTGAGTTGGACGCGAGGAACGACGATGAGCTTCAGGAAGACGCTTCTGGCCGCGACGCTGCTGTCGCTGCCGATGGCCGCGCAGGCGCAGAGCTGGGACCCGCGGGTCCAGGGCGTGTACGTGGGTGCCGGCCTCGGCG
>NZ_JAAEDL010000049.1 GCF_018129005.1 Neoroseomonas eburnea | reverse complement strand
CGCAGCCGGCGCCGCCCGGCCAGCCGAACCCGCCCCCCAGCCGGCGCCGGCCCCGGAGCCGCAACCCTCGGTCGGTTCGGTCACCAACCTGCCGTTGCCGCGCTTCGCCGCATTGCGCTCGGACGAGGTGAACCTGCGCACCGGCCCAGGCACCCGCTTCCCGATCGAATGGACCTACCAGCGTCGCGAACTGCCGGTGGAGATCACCCGCGAATTCGAGCTCTGGCGCCGCATCCGCGACCCCGAGGGCACGGAAGGCTGGGTCCATCAGTCGACGCTGATGGGTCGCCGTAGCGCCATCGTGCGCGGCGCGCCGAACGGCGAAACAGCGCTGCGCCGGCGGCCGGAGGAGGGCGCTGCGACGGTCGCCCGGCTGCGCCCGGGCGTCGTCGTGCGCCTGCGCCAATGCGAGGCGCGCAACCCCTGGTGCGAGGTGCAGGTCGGCGACTACCGCGGCTACATCCTCCGCGCAGAGGTCTGGGGCGTCATGCCGGATGAGGAAGTGAAGTAGCGACGCTGGACGCCCCGCCGCCGCCGGGCCTAGCCTGCCGTTCATGCCGGACGAGACGCCCATCCCCGCGATCCACGACATCGGCGGCCTGGCCCGCTTCCACTGCACGCCGGTGGAGCACGACGAGGCCCCGCCCGACGCCTTCGGCAAGAAGGTCGATGCCCTGCGCCAGGTGCTGGCGCAGAAGAGCCTGATGACCGTGGACGAGCTCCGCCGCGGCATTGAGAGCATCCCCGAGGGGGACTATTTCGCCCTCGGCTACTACGAGCGCTGGCTGCGTTCGATCGCCGGGCTGATGGTGGAGAAGGGCATCGTCGGAAAGGACGTGCTGGGATGAGCGACGCCCCGCGCTTCGCCCCCGGCGCCACGGTGCGCGTGAAGGACGATTGGCCGGAACGCCGCGGCCCCTGCCATATCCGCACGCCGCACTACATCCGGGGCCGCACGGGCACCGTGGTGCGCCCGCTCGGCGCCTTCGCCAACCCCGAGGACCTCGCCTTCGCGCGCCCGGCGCCGAAGCGCACGCTCTACCACGTGCTGTTCGAGCAGGAGCCCATCTGGCACGAGGGCAGGCCGGGCGACACCGTGATGGTCGAGGTCTTCGAGCACTGGCTGGAACCCCACCCCGCGGCGCCCGGCGCTGCGGGCATCCCGGAGGAGGCCTGATCATGGCCGCACCCCCGCGCCCCGAGAGCCTCGCGCTGCTCGATCGCCTGATGGCCGCGCTGGAGGCCAAGGGCGTCGTCACCGAGGCCGAGATCGCCGAGCGCCAGGCCAATACCGACAAGGCCAGCCCGGAAACCGGCGCCCGCATGGTCGCCAGGGCCTGGACCGATCCCGCCTATCGCGCGCTGCTGCTGTCCGACGGCAAGGCGGCCGCGGAGCAGATGGGCGTGTCGATGGCCGGCGCGCCGCCGCTCGGCGTGCTGGAGAACACCCCGGCGCGGCATCACCTGGTCGTCTGCACTTTGTGCTCCTGCTACCCGCGCGCGGTGCTCGGCTATCCGCCGGGCTGGTACAAATCCTTCGCCTACCGGTCGCGCGCCGTGCGGGAACCGCGTGTCGTGCTGGCCGAATGGGGGCTGAACCTGCCGGACAGCGTTGAGGTCCGCGTGGTGGACAGCACGGCGGACTACCGCTGGATGGTGCTGCCGATGCGTCCCGCCGGAACCGAAGGCTGGGACGAAGCGCGGCTGGCGTCGATCATCACGCGCGACGCGCTGGTCGGCGTGGCGGTGCCGAAGGTAGCCGGCCCGCGGCCGGCTGCTTGACTCTTTAGCCCGCAGACACCGGGCGGCCCGCATCCGCGGGCCTCGGCTTCGCGCGGACCTGGCGCGCCTAGAGCGGTTTCCGTTCGCCTTGGCTCACGGCAACCGCTCCAGCCTCTTGTTTTCGCGAGCATCTTTGCCCGATCAGGTGATTCCACCTGATCGGGATCTGCTCTAGCGCAGCGGCCGATCTTCAGGCGCCCGCCGTCACCTCGACCGGCGGAGCCTCCGCCACGGCCGGGGGCGGGTCATCGCCGACCTGCACCGTCACATCGACATGCAGCCCCTCGAAATCCTCCGCCTTGCCGATATAGCCGCCACCGACCGGCACCGCCTGTTCCGGCGTGCGGGTCGAGCCGACGCGGATCAGGTTCTCGCCGGCCACGAGGCCATTGGTCGGGTCGTATTCCACCCAGCCGGCGCCAGGGACATAGACGGAGCACCAGGCATGGGTCGCGCCGCCGCCCACCACGCCGTCGCCGGCCGTCTCGTAGAGGTAGCCGGTGACGAAGCGGGCAGCGAGGCCGAGGGAGCGCGCCGCCTCCATCATCAGCAGGGTGAAGTCCCGGCAGGCGCCCTTCCCGGAACTCAGCGTCGCAATCGGGCTGTTGGTACCTTCCTCGTCCCGCGCCTCGTAGGTGAACTCGTCGCGGATGGCACGCGTCATCGCCTCGAGCATCGGCAGGGTGCGGGTCAGGCCACCCTGGGCGAGGAAGCGGCGCGCCCAGGCATCCACCCTACGGTCGGGATCCGGCAGGTGCCGCTCCCGCAGGCGGGCGACATCGGGCGCTTCCTCCGCCCCATAGGAGAAGGGAAAGATCTCGACCGCAGGATCGAGCGTCGCGCGCGGCAATTCGGGCCCGGCGGGGTAGTGGGTGAGGTCGAGCGCCGAGATGATCTCGAGATGGTCGGCGCGCGCCTCCGGCGACCATTCCAGCAGGCAGACGGAATTGCCGAAGACGTCATGGGCCCAGCGCGTGACGGCCGGAGCCGGAGAGACGGAGAGCGTCGCGTCGTGCAAGCGCAGGTCGTGGCTGTCGCGCGGGCGCACCATCAACCTGTGCTGCGCGAGGCCGACCGGATTGCGATAGGCGTAGCGGGTGGTGTGGCGGATGCGGACACGGGCCATGCGTCGGTTCCTCGGCAGCGCCGGCAGACTACACCGCCGCGCCGCGCGTTACCGCCCCCGGCCTTGCGCCGATCGGCGCGACCTGTGACCGATCGAATGCCCGCCCGCGGCGCGCTGCGCGACCGTGTCATACCTCCCACGGCCACCGGCCATACGCTGGCCGGGTGCACCGCCGGCGCTCCGGACAGCCTGGGGCGAAATTCTGGAGCGGCCCCCTTTGCCACGCCTCACGGCGGGCGCTCCACGCCTCTGCTCCTGCGAATTTCGGCGGCAAATCCGTCTTGCTCTACCCGATCGGCATCTCCGCCGGCGTCGTGGGTCCGAAAGCGCTGCGGAGATGATTCGCGGATCGCCGGCCCCTGTTGCCGGCGACCTGCCTGTCCGCTGCGCTCGCAGCCGAGCACAGCGGTCGGAGCCTTACGCCGCGCCGTAGATGAACACCGGCATGGGCTGGGTGTCGTCCTCGACGCCCTTCACGCCCGGCACATTCTCCGCCAGTACGCGCAGCGCCTTCTGCACCGCGTCGCTACGGCGGAAGCCGTGGAAGGTCACAATGCCGTCCTTGACCTCGACCATGGTGTAGAAAGTGTCGGTCCAGGGTTCCTTCTTCATCGCCGCCATCACCGCGCGGCGCACCCGCTCGTCCGAGAGCTCGGCATCCACGTGCGGCGGTGCAACCAGAGCACGCAGCAGGTCTGCGCGGCTGACGATGCCCTTCAGCTTCTCGCCTTCCACCACGACCACGCGACGGACCTTCAGGTCCTCCATCATGTGGGCGATATGGGCGGCGGTGGTGTCCGGTGTCACGGAAACGACCTTTTCCGTCATCAGGTCCTTCGCCGTCACGCCATGGGTGCGGGCGTAGCGTTCGGCCTGACTCGCCGGATCGGAGAACAGCGCCCCGAACCAGGAGGTCGGCTTGTCCTCCTCGCCCGCCAGGCGGCGGATCAGATCCGCCTCGGTGACGATGCCGAGGACCTTGCCCTCCGCACTCACCACCGGAACGGCAGAAATGCCACGGTCGGCGAGCAGCCGGGCTATCGCCAGCACCGGCGTCTCGGGCGGCACGGTCACGACGTCAGGGGTCATCAGGTCGCGAGCGACGGGGCCGGTCATGGTCTTCCTCCGGAACTGGATGAGCGCAAGGTGGGGCGATCGCGCCCCCCTCGCCTTGCGCCAGATCAACGGGGCGGGCGTCAAAGCCACGGAAGACGAGGCTATCAACGCCTTTGCCCGGACGATAGCGGGGGAATTCTTCATCATCCGGACAGGTAGCCGCCACGTGACACGGCCGCGGCGGCGGAACCGGCGGCCCGATGCTGTTGACGGGGGCTTGCTCCCGGGGGTGCGAAACTCACCCGGAAAAGGGGGGGGGGGGGGGGGGGGCGTGCCCCCCCCGCGCCACCCCACCAAAGGCCGAAGGGCCTTTGGAAACCATCACCTGGTGTTGGGCGGGACGGGAACTTCGCGACGACGAAGGAAACGCCCTGCCCGAAGCCCGGGAAACTCTCCGGGCGTCGTGCCCGACACCAGGTACCGGCAGGTCCAGGGTGCACTGCACCCTGGCGGGGTGAGGCTTGGAGAGGGGCGGCGTCCCTCTCCAACCGACGGCGCCATGACTTCGCGCGCTTGCGGCAAAGCCCCTCGCGGAACACCCGCCGACGACCTTCCCGCTAGACCCGGCCGTACTCCACTGCGACGACCCCGTTCGGGAACGGCCGCGTGGCCACGAGCCGCCACCCGCGCGCAGCGCCTTCCGCCGCGAACAGCCTGGGCCCGGCGCCGAGCGTGACCGGCACGATGAAGAGCTCGATGCTGTCCACCAGGTCGAGCGCCAGGCAATGCTGCGCCACCGCCGCGCCGCCGAGCAGCCAGATGTCGCCCGCCGCCTCCGCCTTCAGCCGCGCAACGATGGCCGCGACATCGCCGGCCGCCGCCTCCACCCCCGCCGGAGGGTCGGCGTCGAGCGGCCTGTGCGTGAGCACCACCATGCGCTTGCCGGCATAGGGCCAGTCGCCGAACCCACGCGCCTGGTCGTAGGTCGCGCGTCCGGTCAGCACCGTGGCGATCCCGGCGAGGAACCCGGCGGTGCCGTAGTCCTCTGCCTCGAAGGGCCCGAGCCAGCCGACCTCCCCTTGCGAATCGGCCAGGCAGCCATCGAGCGAGATGGCGGCGTAAAGGCGCAGGCGAGGCGTCATGCCTGGCGTCTCCAATAGGCGCGCACGGCGCGGACCCGTTCGAGCAGTGACGGCGCCGTGCCGCGCAGCATTGCCCGCGCGCGCGTCGCCGCGCCGTGCAGCGCCGCCTTCGCCCGGCGCATTGCGCGTCGCACCGCCTGCCAGGCGGCGGAGGCATCGAGGAAGGCATGCGCGCGCGCGAGCAGCGCCAGCACCTGGCCGCGTGCCCAGGCGAAGGCACGGATCTCCATCAGCTTCGGTTCCGCCACCACGTAGAGCCGGGCCGAGAAAGCGGTGCCGATGCTCTTCGCGGCGAACAGCAGCGCGAGCCCGGCCAGCGGATGCCCCGTTCCGATCAGCCACAGCGCGCCGAGTTTCACGGGGAACAGCGCGGCGATCGGCACCAGGAAGAACAGCAGCACGATATGCGCATCGAGCCGCAGCACCAGCCGCTCCAGCGCCGCGAAGACCGGGATGCGCGCGATCAGACCGCCGATCGCCTTGGCCCAGCGCCAGATCGTCTCCTCCAGCACCACCCAGAGGAAGGCGAGGAGCAGCAGCGGCGGGCGCAGCAGGGTACGGAGCGACGGCATCGGCGGCAGGCTATCCGATCGGCGCGCGGATTTCTTCCGGCAGGGCGCAGAGCCCGGCGGCGCGCAGCCGCGCCGAGAACTCCGGATCCGCCGTGACCACGGCGAAGGGGATGGCGAGCAGCAGGGAGGCCAGCACAGGCATGGCCAGCAGCAGTGCCAGCGGCGAGGCGCCGGCGAAGGCCAAGGTCAGCGCGATGCCGGCGACCGTCGGCGGCCAGAACTGCCGCGCCGCGTCGCGCCAGGCCACGCCGCGGTCGGCGCGGTTCTGCGCTGCCCAGCCGACCTTCACGCCGAAGGGCAGCGCGAGCAGGAACAGCGTCTGCGCCATCAGCCGCGCCGGTTCCATCAGCGTGGTGAAGGCGATCTCCGCCGCCGCACCGCGGGCGAAGGCGGCGCGCCCGCCGTAGCGATCGGCGAGCGCCGGCTTCAGCAGCACCTCCGCATAACCGACGAGCTTCGGCGCGTAGTGGCAGGCCCAGGTCGCCGCGAACAGCGCGACCAGCGCGCCGGTCGGCGTCGCCTCCCCGCCGCCGGTCAGCGCGTTCACGGCCGCGAGCACCAGGATGGCGCACCACAGCGGCGCGCCGAGAAACAGCAGGATCGCCTGCACCAGCTGCCAGCGCGCCATCGGTGTCATGCCCGGCAGGCGCAGCAGCGCCAGATACTGCATGTTGCCGCCGGCCCAGCGCAGGTCGCGCGTGACGAAGTCGCCGAAGGTCGGCGGGTTGCCTTCCGCGCTGCCGGTGTCGTCGGGCAGCACGCGGACCTTCCAGCCGGCGGCGTGCAGCCGCGTCGCCTCCACCTGGTCGTGGGAGAGGATGCGCGAGCCGTCGGGCAGCGGATCGAGCCGGCACAGTTCGCGGAACGGTGCGATGCGGATGATCGCGTTGTGGCCCCAGTAAGGCCCCTCGTCGCCCTGCCACCAGGCCTGGCCGGTGGCCCAGGACCGCATCCCCTGCCGCATGCCGAACTGGAACAGGCGAGGGAAGGCGGCGGTCGCCGGCCGGCCATGGATCAGCTGCTGCACGATCGCGAGCCGGTCATCGGCCTCCAGGCAGGCGACCATGCGGAGCACGGCCTCGGGTGTCATCTCGGAATCCGCGTCGAGGCAGAGGAAGTAGTCGAGCCCCTCCGCGTGATGGTCCAGGAAGTCCATCACATTGCCGGCCTTGAAGCCCTCGTTCACCGCGCGACGGCGGTAACGCGCGTTGGGGCGGCTTGCGGCGAAGGCGCGCATGGCGGCGTCCTCGACCTCGGCCGCCGGTCCTGCCGGGGTGTCGGACAGCACCCAGAGCACGAAGCGGTCCGGCGGCAGCCCATCCATCAGCCGGCCGAGCGACGGCAGGACGGCCTCCATGTTCTCGTTGCGCACGCAGATGGCGATGGCCGTGCGGCCGCGCGGCGGCCCCTGGCGTGCGCGGCTCAGCGCCGGCAGCACCGCCGCCGGCGGGTCCCGCGCGCCGAGCAGGATCGTGAGACCCACCAGGGCATTTGCCGCCGACAGCGCACTCCAGGGAATGGTGCCGAGGTAGCAGAGCAGGATCAGCACTTCCCACACTGTCCAGCCGCCCGGCGCGAGCACCGCGACGGCGAGCGCCACCAGGCCCGCGGTGATGGCGAGCGCGAGAAGCAGGAAGGCGATGCGGCGCGGCAAGGGGGATTCGGCGGGCACGACGCGACGCTATGTCGTGAGCGTGGCGGGAATGCGTAAGGCGGGGGGAGAAGAGAACTTCTCCCCCCGTACCCCCCTCAACCTTCTTTGGCACTGGGGGACTGACCTCCGAAGTCAGTTCCCAGGTGCCAAAGAAGGGAGGGGGTTCGGGGGAGGTTCACCCTCCCCCGACCTTCAATCGATCTGCGCCCCCGAAGCCCGCACCACCGGCGCCCACTTCGCCACCTCCTCCCGCATGAAGGCATCGAAGGCCGCCGGGCCGAGCGGCCACGGCTCCGCCCCATACTCGCGGATGCGCTGCGCGATTCCGGGGTCTTCCAGCGCCGCGACGATCTCGCCGCCGAGCCGTTCCCGGATCGACGCCGGCACGCCCGAAGGCGCTGCGATACCGTACCAGGAGGCGACGTCGAAATCCGGCACGCCCTGTTCCTGCAGGCTCGGCACTTCCGGCATGGTGCTCGCCCGCCGCGCGGTGGAGACGCCGAGCGCGCGCAGCATCCCCGCCAGCACCTGCTGGCGGGAGGCCGGCGCGTTGTCGATGGCGAACAGCGTCTCCCCGTTCATCACCGCGGCCATCGAGGGCGCGGTGCCGCGATAGGGCACGTGCGTCACCTCGATCCCCATGCGCATGCCGAAGAGCAGGCCGGAAAGATGCGACGATGTCCCCGAGCCGGCGGAGGAGAAGTTCGCCCGCGCCGGATTGGCGCGGCAGAAGGCGACCAGTTCCTGCACGCTCTTCACCGGCCCGTCGCCCTTGACGATGAGCACGTTGGGCAGCGCCGCGAGGCGCGCGACGCCCGGCAGGTCCTTGAGCGGATCGAAGGACAGCCGGCGGTAGAGCGTCGGCCCGATGCCATGCGAGGCGATGTGGTTCACGTAGTAGGTGTAGCCGTCCGGCGCCGAGCGCGCGGTCACCTCCGCCCCCACCATGCCGCCCGCGCCGGGGCGCGGGTCGATGATCATCGGCTGGCCGAGCTTCTCGCGCAGCCGGTTCTCCATCATGCGCAGGAAGATGTCGGAGACGCCGCCGGCGGCGCCGCCGATGACGAAGCGGATCGGCTTGTCGGGCCAGGTGCCCTGGGCGCGCAGCGCCGGCGCGGCAAGCGTGGCGCCGGCCGCGCCGAGGACGAGGCGACGTGTGATCATGCGGTTCCCTCCCAAGCCCGCGTCTGGCGGCGGGCGACGGCAGGGAGCCTAGCATCGGGAAACGGGGGCGCGAAAAGCGCCCCCGCCGCGCGTCAGGCCGCGGCGCGGATCGCCGCCGCCTTCACGTCGTCGCCGACCGCGCCGGCGAAGGCCGCGAAGTTCTTCTCGAACAGCCCGACGAGCTGCGTCGCGGTGCGGTCATAGGCCGCCTTGTCGGCCCAGGCGTCGCGCGGGTTCAGCAACTCGCTGGGGATTCCCGGCACGGCCTTCGGCACCAGCAGGCCGAAGAACGGATCCTGCACGAACTCGACCTTCGCCAGCGAGCCGTCCAGCGCCGCGCGCAGCAACCCGCGGGTCACCTTGATCGGCATGCGCGACCCGGTGCCGTAGGCGCCGCCCGACCAGCCGGTATTGACCAGCCAGCAATCGGCGCCGTGCTTGGCGATCAGCTCCTGCAGCATCCGTCCGTAGACCTCCGGATGCCGCGGCAGGAAGGGTGCGCCGAAGCAGGTGGAGAAGGTCGCCTGTGGTTCCTTGCCGAGCCCCTTCTCGGTGCCGGCGACGCGCGCCGTGTAGCCCGAGAGGAAGTGGTACATCGCCTGCGCCGAGGAGAGCTTGCTGATCGGCGGCAGCACGCCGAAGGCGTCCGCGGTCAGCATGACCACGTTCCTCGGCAGGCCGGCCGTGCCCTTCTCCACCACGTTCGGAATGTAGTGGATCGGGTAGCAGGACCGCGTGTTCTCGGTCAGCGAGCCGTCATCGAGGTCGAGATGCCCGTCCCCATCCGCCACCACGTTCTCGAGCACCGTGCCGAAACGATGGGAGGCGGCCCAGATCTGCGGCTCGGCCTCCTGGCTCAGCTTGATGACCTTGGCGTAGCAGCCGCCTTCGAAGTTGAAGACCCCGGCATCGGACCAGCCGTGCTCGTCATCGCCGATGAGCTGCCGCTCGGGGTCGGAGGACAGTGTCGTCTTGCCGGTGCCCGACAGGCCGAAGAACAGCGCCACGTCGCCCCTGGCGCCGACATTGGCGCTGCAATGCATCGGCAGCACGCCGCGTTCCGGCAGCAGCCAGTTCATGACGGTGAAGATGCTCTTCTTGATCTCGCCGGCATAGGAGGTGCCGGCGATCAGGATGGTCCGCGTCTCGAGCGAGAGCGCGATCACCGTCGTGCTGCGGCAGCCGTCGATCGCCGGGTCGGCTTCGAATTCCGGGGCGTGCAGGATGGTCCAGTCCGGCGCGAAGCCGTCCAGCCCGTCCTTCTCCGGGCGGATGAACATGTTGCGCGCGAACAGCGCGTGCCAGGCATTGGTCGTCACCAGCCGCACGCGGATCCGGTGCGCCGGGTCGGCGCCTGCATGCAGATCCTGCGTGTAGAGTTCCGCCTTCTGGCCCAGATAGGCGCGCACGCGCCCGGCAAGGCCGGCGAACCTGTCGGCCGGCAGGGGCTGGTTGATCTTGCCCCACCACACGGCGTCCCGGGTCGCGGGCTCGTCCACCACGAACTTGTCCTGCACCGAACGGCCGGTGTGCTGGCCGGTCACGGCGATGAAGGCGCCATCGGCGGACAGCCGCCCTTCCCCGCGGCGCAGCGCCTGCGCCACCAGGGCAGGGGCGGTGAGGTTCGAATGGACCTCCCCGCTCGGGGAAACGCCGGTGCCGGCGAGCGCGGTGGAAGCGGAAGACATGCGGAACCGTACTCCTGGAAGCCACATTGCGGGCCAGTGACGGCGCATGTCCGCGACGGCGGCGGCAGAATTGCGGCGAAACCCGCCGCGCCTCAGCCGGACCGCCCGGGCGTCGTCCGTCCCTCCCGCGCCGCGCGGATCAGGGCCGCGCGCACCCCATCGGCATCGCGCACCGGCGCCGGGAAGGCAAGACGAACCGTCCGGTTACCTTCCGAGATGTCGCAGCCGTCCACATCCACGGCGACCAGCCGCCAGGGGCCGGGACCGGCCGAAAGCAGCCCTTCGGCGATGGCGGCGACCGCGTCGGCGTGGTCCTCGTTCACGTGGGAAATGATCCCGGCCTCCGCCGCCAGCACGGCGGCGACCGCCTCGGGGTCGGGGGAGAGGTCGCCGGCCTTGAGCCGCTCCGCCCGGGCGAATCCGCCGACCAGCAGGGCGCCGCCGATCCGCACCCGCCACAGGGCGAAGTCGGCGAAACCGGCATAGAGCGCCGCATAGGGGTGCCGGGCCAGCCAGCGGGCCTTGAGCGGCGCGGTCTCCTCCTCCGGCACGCGCGCGGCGAGGCCGGTGACGGTCACGCGCGGGGCGGTCTGCGGGTTCGCTCCCTCTGCCCTGCCCGTGAACAGCAATGCGCAGCGCGGCTCGGCGGCCAGGTGCCGGGTATGCTCGGACAGGCTCGAGAGCCAGAGCAGGGGCGAAAGGTCCGGCGCGGGCGCCGGCGTCACCAGGCTGGCGAAGGGCTGCCCGGCGGCGGAACTGGCGAGCGTCGCGGCCAGCCCCCCTCGGATCAGCGCCCGGGCCTCACAAATCCCCTGCTGAGAGCCCATGTCTTTCCCCGGCCCGTCTCGTGCCACAATCCTGCGTGATGGTGGGTCGAGCCCCACCGCCGCGCAACCGCGGCCGCCCGACCGACGCCCCGGAGCACCGGATAGAGAGATGCCCCAGACCATCGCCCTCGTGGACGACGACCGCAACATCCTGACCAGCGTGCAGATGACGCTCGAACAGGAAGGCTACACCGTCCGGACCTTCACCGACGGGGAGAGCGCGCTGCAGGGTCTGCTCGCCCGCCCGGCCGACCTTGCCGTGCTCGACATCAAGATGCCGCGCATGGACGGGATGGAGCTGCTCCAGCGGCTGCGCCAGCGGTCCAACATGCCGGTCGTCTTCCTCACCTCGAAGGACGAGGAGGTGGACGAGCTGATGGGCCTGCGCCTCGGCGCCGACGACTACATCACCAAGCCCTTCAGCCAGCGCCTGCTGCTCGAGCGCATCCGCGCCCTGCTGCGCCGCAACGAGGCTTCCCGCGCCGAGGGCTCCGGCGCGCCCCCGGGCGGCGTCATCGCCCGCGGCGACCTGGTGCTGGACGAGACCAAGCACACCTGCGTCTGGAAGGGCGGCCAGGTGCAGCTCACCGTCACCGAATTCCTGCTGGTGAAGGCGCTGGCCATCCGCCCCGGCATGGTCAAGAACCGCGACCAGCTGATCGATGCCGCCTACGGCGAAAACATCTACGTCGACGACCGTACCATCGACAGCCATGTCAAACGCATCCGCAAGAAGTTCCGCCAGGTCGATGGCGAATTCGACCAGATCGAGACGCTCTACGGCATCGGCTACCGCTACAAGGAAGGCTGACACGGTGAACGGGGCGGCTTCGCATGCCTGACGGCTCGGCCCGCCGGCCGGTGGCGAAGCCGCGCGCGGAACTGTCCGCCGAGCCGCGGCGCATGCGCCGCTTCTCCCCCCTGCTGCGCCGCATCCTGCTGGTCAACGCCGTGCCGCCCGCGCTGCTGGCGGCCTCGCTGCTCTACCTCGACCAGTACCAGAACGGGCTGATCGCCGCCGAGGTCGAGGCGCTGCGCACCCAGGCGCGCATCTACGCCGGCGGCATCGCCGAAGCCGCGGTGCGCATCGACGGGGACCGCGCCATCCTGGTGCCCGAAGCCGCCCGCCCGCTGCTGCGCCGGCTCGTCGAGCCCTCCCCCAACACCCAGGCGCGCCTATTCGACAACACCGGGCTGCTGGTCGCCGACAGCCGCGTGCGCGAGGGCCCTGGCGGCGCGGTGGTCACCGAGCCGCTGCCGCCGCCCGAACCGCGCGGCGCGCTGACCACGACCGTCGCCGGGGTCTATGACCGGCTGGTCACCGTGCTGCCCGGCCCGCTGCGCAGCACCGGCGGTAGCGGGGGCGTCGCGGTCGATGTCGGGCCGGAAGCGCCGGATTTCGACTGGCAGCCGGATCTCGGCCCGGATCGGCGGGAGGAGCTCCGCCTCGCCCTCGAAGGCGGCGTACGCCCCTATATCCGCCGCACCGGCGACGGGCGCCTGCTGGTCAGCGTGGCCGAGCCTGCACGCCGCGGCGGCCAGGGCGTCGGCATCGTGCTGCTGACGCGCGAGGCGCGCGAGGTCGACCAGCGCCTGTTCCAGATCCGCGCCTCCGTCCTGCTGCTGTTCGGCACGGCGCTGGTGCTGACGGTGATGCTCTCCTTCTACCTCGCGCGCACCATCGCGACGCCGATGCTCGATCTCGCGCGCGCGACGCAACGCATCCGCGAAGGCGAGGGGCGCGAGGAATCCGTCCCCGAGCCCCTGCTCGACCGCAACGACGAGATCGGCACCCTGGCGCGCGACCTGCAGAATTCCGCACGCGCGCTGTGGGCGCGCATCGACGCCAATGAACGCTTCGCCGCCGATGTCGCGCATGAGCTGCGCAACCCGCTGACCAGCGTGCGCAGCGCGCTCGAGACGCTGCGCCGCATCGAGAACCCGGAGAACCGCAACCGCCTGCTCGACATCATTGCCGAGGACGCCGTGCGCATGGACCGGCTGATCGCCGACATTTCCGATTCCTCGCGCGTCGATGCCGAACTGTCGCGCACCGTTTCGGCGCCGGTGGACATCGCGCCGATCCTTTCGGCGCTCGCGGACCTGCACGACGCGACGCGCAAGCAGGACGACCCCGTCGTGGTGCTGGAGGCCGCGCCCGGCCCGCTGGTGGTGCGCGGGGTGGAAGGACGCATCGTGCAGGTGTTCCGCAACCTGCTCGGCAACGCCATCTCCTTCAGCCCGGCGCGGGGGCATGTCTGGGTGAAGGCACGGCCCGCCGGCGCGATGATCGAAGTGGCGATCGAGGACGAAGGCCCGGGCATCCCCGAACAGAAGCTCGAAAGCATCTTCGAGCGCTTCTACTCCGAGCGGCCGCGCGGCGAGCGTTTCGGCCAGCATTCCGGCCTCGGGCTTTCCATCAGCAAGCAGATCGTCGAAGGGTTGCGCGGCACCATCTCGGCTGAGAACCGGCGCGACGCGGATGGCAAGGTCGTGGGGGCGCGCTTCGTCGCACGGTTGCCGGTAGGGTAGGCGCAAGCGGGCGAGGCTCCGCCTCGCGCTCCGCCGGAGCGGTTTCCGTTCGCCCTGGCTCACGGCAACCGCTCCAGCCCCTTGTTCTCGCGAGCACCTTTACCTGATCAGGTGAATCCGCCTGATCGGGCTCGCTCCCAGGGGCGCCGCCCGCGAGACCCCCGCCAGGCGGCACGGCCACCTGGACCGCCTTCCGCATCGCGCGCGGGGCGTGAATGCGTCGGCGGCTTTTGGCAGGATGAAGGGATGGATGACCTGTACGACCGTCGCGACAGCCGGCCACGGGCCCGCAACGTGCTCGGCGGGCTGCTGCTGCCTTGCTCGGTCGCGCCGCTGACCGGGTTCTTCCGCGACGGCTGCTGCACCACTGGGCCCGACGACGTCGGCCTGCACGCGGTCTGCGCCGAGATGACGGCGGCATTCCTCGCCTTCAGCCGCGCGAGGGGCAACGACCTTTCGACACCGCGACCGGAATTCGGCTTTGCCGGGCTGCACCCGGGCGACCGCTGGTGCCTCTGCGCCGCGCGGTGGGAGGAAGCACGGCGCGCAGGCGTCGCGCCGCCCGTCCTGCTGGAGGCGACGCACGAGGCGGCGCTGCGGGTGACGACGCGGGACCACCTCCTCGCGCACGCTGTCGGCGAGTGATAACGCTGAGGCTGGCCGGTATCGTGGCCTATGCGGCTGGCGCCGCATGCCGCGGCCGCTGCGCCGCGATGCGCGTCAGCACGGTTTCGACGTCGTAGGGCTTGCCGATGAGGTCGAACTCGCCGGCGCCGCCGTGTTGCGTCAGAGCCTCCGCCGCATAGCCGGAGGCGAGCAGCACGCCGATCCCGGGCCTGAGCCGCCGCGCCTCCCGCGCCAGGTCGACGCCGGTCATGCCGCCGGGCATCACCACATCGGAGAACAGGATGTCCACCTGCGCGCCTTCCTGCAGCAGGGCCAGGGCGGTCGGCCCGTCCGGCGCCGCCAGCACGGCGAAGCCCGCATCCTGCAGCATGTCCACCGCGACCGCGCGCACCGTCGGCTCGTCCTCGACCACCAGCACCGAGAGGCCGACGCCGGAGTGGCTGCCCGGCCGGGCCGGCGCGGCGGTGCCGCCGACCGCCGCCTCGGTCGCCGAGCCGAGCGGCAGGTAGAGCGTGACCGTCGTCCCCCGCCCCGGCGCCGACTGGATGGCGACATGCCCGCCGATCTGGCGGATGAAGCCGAAGACCTGCGAGAGGCCGAGCCCGGTGCCCTGCCCAGCCGGCTTGGTGGTGAAGAAGGGTTCGAAGGCGCGCTCGCGCACCGCGGGCGCCATGCCCTGGCCGGTGTCGCGCACCTCGATCGCGACATAGGGGCCGGGCTGCGCCTCGGTATTGCCGGCCAGCGCCTGTTCCTGCAGCCAGGCGCGGCGCGTCACGATGCGCAGCTTGCCGCCGCGCGACATGGCATCGCGCGCATTGATCGCGAGGTTGAGCAGCGCCGCTTCGAGCTGCGCCGCATCCGCGCTGCAGCTCGGCAGCTTCGGGTCGAGCGCCAGTTCCACCGTGATCGATTCGTCGAGCGCGCGGCGCAGGAGCGGCAGGAAGTCCCTCAGTAGCGCATTCGCATCCACCGTGGTCAGCGTCAGCGGCTGGCGGCGGGCGAAGGCGAGCAGGCTGGCATTCAGCCGCGCGCCGCGGTCCACCGCCGTGACCGTGGCGGCGATCAGGCGCTTGGTCCGTTCGTCGGCGCGGCTGCCCAGGTGGCGTTCCAGCGCGCGCGCCGTCCCGAGGATGGCGGTCAGCAGGTTGTTGAAGTCGTGCGCCACGCCGCCGGTCAGCCGGCCGAGTCCTTCCAGCCGCTGCGCGTTGCGCAGGTTCTCCTCCGCCGTCTCGCGCCGGGTGATCTCGGCGCGCAGCTCCGCGGCATTGGCTTCGAGCCGGCGCAGCGTGTCGTCGTCCGTGCGCTCCATCCGCCAGGCCCGCAGCGCGACGAAGGCGAGCAGACCGGCCAGCGCCAGGCAGACCGCGATGTTGGTCGCCATCCGGGCGGGTGGCTCGGCCTCCCGCTGGGCGGCGGGCAGGGCATAGACGAGGTAGAGGGGAAGATCGCCCACACGCTCCCAGGCGAGGAGTTGCTGCGCGCCGTCCCCGAAGGGGTCGGCCGTCAGCATCCGGTGGTCGCCGCGGGCGATGGCAAGGCGCAGCGGGTCCTGCGGCCCGAGCGGGGCAGGCAGCGTCTCGCCGGCGCCCTGGCGCAGCAGCACGGTGCCGTCCTCCCGAAGCAGCGCGAAGCGGCCCCCGGGGGCGCCGGCGGGCTGCCAGACCGCGGCGAAGGCATCCCCCCGAAGCGCGGCGAGCAGAACGCCGTCGAATGGGCGGCCTTCCGGCGCGCGCGGCTGGCCGATCAGCAGTCCCGGCCAGCGGCCGGGAAGGTCGCGCGGCACCGTCTCGAAACTTGGGCCGCGCAGTCCGTCCCGCGCCGCACGGAGCGATTCGAGACCGCGCAGGTCGGCCGAGGCGGCCGCCTCGGTCCCGCTCGCGGCCGCCACCCGGCCATCCGGCCGGACCAGCAGGAGGGAGAGAGGGATCGGCTGGCTCTGCTCGATGCGGCGGATATCCGCCTGCAGGGCGGTCCGGCGCGCCTGCACCTGCGACCAGGCGAGGGTCGCCGTGGCATCGTCCAGCCGGTCGAGCGAGGCCTGCGCGACCTGGACCAGCCGCAGCACCTGTTCGCGCCCCAACAGGCAGGCACGGGTGACCTGCGCTGCCGTCTCCTCCCGCCGGTAGCCCTTGTCGTGCATTGTCAGGACGATGAAGAGCAGGCCCGGCATCAGCACCGCGGCCAGCAGGATCAGCACCGGAACGAGGTGCCGCCTGCGATGGCCGGGCATGGTGCTGGACGAATCGAACAAGCGAAGGGTCCCCGAATCTGTGCGGATCCGCCGCCGTCGGCGACACTGGCGCTGCGTCCCGGCCGCCGCCGCCGGATCATTCGACGCGGAGAATCACTCGCCGCGAGACATGGCAGGCTGCCGCAACCCGGGCCACGCGATCAAGCCTTGCGAGCCCGATTTTATTCCGCCGGTGCCGGCTCCGGTACACGGCGGCGGCGGATGCGCCATTCCTGGCCCAGCGCCATCACCGAGGTCAGCAGCATGAAGGCGGCCGCGGCGAAGAAGACCAGCCGCGGCTCCCCGGCATCGAGCAGCCAGCCGAAGAGCAGCGGCCCGGCCATGCCGCCGAGGTTGAAGCCGGTGGAGACGATGCCGAACACTGCCCCGGCCTGCCCCGGGGGGGCGGCGGCGCGCACCAGCATGTCGCGCGACGGCATGATCATGCCCGACAGGAACCCTGCCGCAGCCATCACCGGCACCAGCGCCGGTCCGGGCAGGCTGCCGCCGCCCACCAGCAGCACCAGCGCCGCCGCCGAGCCGAAGCCGAAGGCGGCGACCAGCCCATGGTTCCGCGTGCGGTCGGCGACGACGCCGCCGGCCAGGACGCCGCCGGCGCTGGCGAACAGGAAGGCCGTCAGCGCCGCATTGGCCAGGGTGAGCGACAGCCCCTGCCCATCGACCCAGGCGGCGACGGAGAAGTTCTGGATGCCGCCATTGGACATGGCGAGGGTGACGAAGAACAGCGTCATCGCCAGCACGGCGGGCGACAGCACCCGGACCGCCCCGCTGCCCGCCGCCGCGGCCTTGGCGCCGGCGGGCTTGGGCGTGGCCTGGGGCGCCTGCGCCAGCAGCAGCGGCACGGCGGCGATCGGCCCGAGCAGCCCCGCCGCGATCAGCGCCGCCGCCATGCCGAGCCAGGCCGCCATGCCGAGCACGAAGGCCGGCGCGATCGCACCGCCCAGAAAGCCCGCGAAGGTATGGATGGAGAAGGCGCGGCCGACCCGTGCCTCGCCGATCGAGGCGCCGAGGATGGCGTAGTCCGCCGGGTGGTAGACGCTGTTCGCCAGCCCCGCCATGGCGGCGGCCGCGATCAGCCAGGCATAGCTGCCGGTCAGCCCGAGCAGGATGAAGGACGCCCCGCCGAGCAGCAGCGCCGCCGCCAGCATCCGCCGCGGACCCAGCCGGTCCACCACGAAGCCCATCGGCGCCTGGGTGAAGAAGGAGACGATGTTGAACGCCGTCAGCGCCAGGCCGAGTTCGACATAGGAGACGCCGAGGCCTTCGCGCAGCAGCGGGAACAGCGGCGGGATGACCAGGTAGTGGACGTGGCTGACGAAATGCGCGGCGCAGATCTCCGCCAGCGTGCGGCGTTCCTGCGCCGTCCAGCCGGCCGCCATCTCAATGAGCCTCCGCCCAGGAATGGCCGGTGCCGACCTCGACCGCGAGCGGCACGCGCAGGGAGGCGACCGATTCCATGATGTCCTTCACCAGCGCGGCGGTCGGCTCGACCTCGGCTTCCGGCACCTCGAACACCAGTTCGTCGTGGACCTGCAGCAGCATGCGCGCCTTGAGCCCCGCCAGCTTCAGCGCGCGCGGCAGGCGCACCATGGCGCGCTTGATGATCTCCGCGGCACCTCCCTGGAAGGGGGCGTTGATGGCGGCGCGCTCGGCGCCGGCGCGGCGGACAGGGTCCTTGGTGGCGATGTCGGGGATCCAGAGCTTGCGGCCGAAGGGGGTGCGGACGAAGCCGTTGGTCCGCGCTTCCTCCTTCAGCCGCTCCATCTCCTGCCGGATGCCGGGGTACTGCGCGAAATAGGCGTCGATGATGGCGCGCCCCTCGGCCGGCGGGATGCCGAGGCGGGAGGCCAGCCCGAAGGCCGACATGCCGTAGATGATGCCGAAATTGATCGTCTTCGCCCGGCGGCGCGCTTCCTTGTCCACCTTGCCGCGTTCGAGGTGGAAGATTTCCGCCGCCGTGCGCGCATGGATGTCCTCGCCATGCTCGAAGGCTTCGCGCAGCGTCGGCACCTCGGCGAGATGGGCGAGCAAGCGCAGCTCGATCTGCGAATAGTCGGCCGACACCAGCACATGGCCGGGCTCGGCGACGAAGGCGCGGCGGATGCGCAGGCCTTCCTCCGAGCGGACCGGGATGTTCTGCAGATTCGGGTCGTTGGAGGACAGCCGCCCGGTGCTGGTCCCCGCCATGCCGTAGGAGGTGTGCACGCGCCGGTCGGCGGGATCGATCTGCGCCGCCAGCGCCTCGACATAGGTCGATTTCAGCTTGGCGAGCTGGCGCCAGTCCAGCACCCGCGCCGCCAGCTCCACACCCTGCGCGGCGAAGTCCTCGAGCACCGAGGCATCGGTCGAATAGGCGCCCGTCTTGCCCTTGCGGCCGCCGGTGAGCTTCATCTCGTCGAACAGGATCTCGCCGAGTTGCTTGGGCGAGCCGACGTTGAACTCGCGCCCCGCGAGCTTGTGGATCTCCTTCTCCAGCACCGCGAGGCGCTGGGCGAAGTCCTCGCCGATGCGCGCGAGCTCCGCGCCATCCACCTTGATGCCGGCGGCTTCCATGTCGCGCAGCACGGCGACCATGCGGCGTTCGACCTGCTCGTAGAGCGCCAGCGCGCCGTCCTCCCGCAGCCGGGGCTTCAGCAGCAGCCACAGGCGCAGGGTCACGTCCGCATCCTCCGCCGCATAGGCGGTGGCCTTGTCGAGCGGCACCAGGCCGAAGGGGATGCGCGCCTTGCCGGTGCCGGTCACCTCGTCGAACTTGATCGGCGCGTGGTTGAAGTGCAGGATCGACAATTCGTCCATGCCATGCCCATGCTTCCCCGCCTCCATGGCGTAGGAGAGCATCATGGTGTCGTCGATCGGCGCGATGACGGCGAAGCCGCCATTCTCCTCCCGCGCCAGCACCTCGAGGTCGTACTTCGCGTGCTGGAACACCTTCAGCACGGTGGCGTCTTCCAGCAGCGGGCGCAGCAGGGCGAAGGCGCGCCCGAGCGGGATCTGCGCGGGCGCCGGCCCGGAGAGCATGTCCCCCGTGTCGCCATGGCGGATCGGCACGTAGCAGGCCTTGCCGGGTGCGGTGGCGAGGGAGAACCCCACCATCTTCGCGCGCCGTGCATCGAGGCTGTCCGTCTCGGTGTCCAGCCCGACCACGCCGGTCTCGGTCGCGGCGGCGATCCAGCGCGCCAGCGCCTCCTCGGTCGTGACCGTCTCGTACGGCCCGAAGGGCGCGGCGAGGTCCGGCGCGACCGGCCCCGGCGCCGGCGCGTGCCGCAACACGGCGGGCGGCGCGCCGCGGCGGGCCGGCTCGCTGCCTTCGCCGAGCTTGCCCATGCGCGCGAGGATGGAACGGAAGCCCATCGCGCGGAGGAAGCGTTCCAACTTGTGGTCGCCGGGGGGCTTCGCGGCGAAATCCTCGATCGGGAGCGGCAGCGGCGCGTTCTCGTCCAGCAGCACCAGGCGACGGGAGATGCGCGCCTTCTCGGCATTCTCGATCAGCGCCTCGCGCCGCTTCGGCTGCTTGATCTTCTCCGCGTTGGCCAGCAGCGATTCCAGGTCGCCATACTCGTTGATGAGTTGCGCCGCGGTCTTGATGCCGATGCCCGGCACGCCCGGCACGTTGTCGGTGGAATCGCCGGCGAGCGCCTGCACCTCCACCACCTTGTCCGGGGTGACGCCGAACTTCTCCAGCACCTCGGGCTCGCGGATCGGCTTCTGCTTGATCGGGTCCAGAAGCTGCACGCCGGGCCGGACGAGCTGCATCAGGTCCTTGTCCGAGGAGACGATGGTCACCCGGCCCGGCCCCTCGGCGAGATAGGCCTTGGCATAGGCGGCGATCAGGTCATCCGCCTCGAAGCCTTCCTGCTGCACCCGCGCGACGCCGAGCGCATCCGTCGCCTCACGGATCAGGTCGAATTGCGGGATCAGGTCTTCCGGGGGATCGGGGCGATGCGCCTTGTAGTCGGGGTAGATCTCATTGCGGAAATTCAGCCGCGCGGCGTCGAACACCACCGCGATATGGCTGCCCGCATGCCGCGTGAGGAACTGCGAGAGCATGGAGGTGAAGCCATAGACGGCGTTCACCGGCACGCCTTCCGGGTTCGTCATCGGCGGCAGCGCGTGATAGGCGCGGAAGATGTAGCCGGAGCCGTCCACCAGGATGAGGTGGCGCTCGCCTGGCTTCACCTCGGGCAGCGCCTCAGAGGCGGCGGCCGCCTCGGCGAGCGCGGTCCCCCGCGGTCGCGAGGCCTCCGGAGCCCGGGATTCGTCAGTGTCCATGGTCCTCGCCTGCGCCCTCGGCGAGGACGCCGCCGCCGTGAGAAAGCATAGTGTTTCCAACGCCCTATTAAGCGATCGCGCTTTTCTGCTCACATACTGCACCACCGCGCCACCAGGCGGCAGCCTCAGCAGCATATGCCTCCGGCATCAGATGTGCATACCTCTGCGTCATGGCCAGGCCCGACCAGCCGCCGGCCACCATCAGCCGCAGCGGGTCCTTGTGGATCGCGTAATGCCACGACGCCCAGGTGTGGCGCAGATCATGCGGCGTGATCGCCGAAACCCATTCCCGCCGCTCCTTGCCCTTCCGCATGACCGTCCGCCACTGACCAGGGAGCCCGGCCCGCCGCACGGCAGCATGAAAGGCCGTGTCGATCTGGCCCCCGCTTTCCCGCGTCAGCCCGAAGTAGCTCTTGGGCTCGATGAGCTTCCCCCGCCGCCGCCTGGGGGGCGGCCGGAAGACATGCCCGTGCCGATGGGGCAGCCCATCCAGGGCATCACACACGACCAGTGGCAGGTCCACCTGACGCTCGTTCCCCTGCTTCTGCCAGACCACGGCGCGCGCGCCCCGCAGGTCCACCCTCGACCATTCCAGTTCCAGCGCCTCGGAGAGCCGGCAGCCGGTGCCGATGAGGAACACCAGCAGAGGCTTCAGGTGGGGGGCTGCGGCATCAACCAAGCGCGTCGCTTCGGCCGGGCGCAAAAAGGTCGTCGTCGTCTTCGGCTGGCTCGGCTTCTCGAAGGCAGGGCGCTGGCACCACTTGCGGACTGCCGCATGTTCCAGCACCGCGGAAAGGGGCGTCAGGACCGACCGGAGCTTGTTGGCATTGCTCGCGCCGTTGCCCAGGATGGCCCGATATCCGGCATCCAGCGCGACCTGGTCGATAGCGGCCAGGCGCATCTTGCCGAAGTGGCTGATCAGTCGCGCGACGTGTCCATGGGTGCGGGGTGAACGAGGCTCAGCTTCGAGGTATGACGCTGCGGCCTGAGCGAAGGTGACGACGGCGTGGGCGCCGTAGATGGCTCGCTCGAATATCTCGCGCTCCCGCTTGGCCTTGGCTTCCTCCGCGAGCCCGCGATCGCTAGTGCCAGCGCTCTCGTATACTCTTTCTCCGCGGAGGGTGCCGCGGATGTAGAACATCTCGCTGCCTTTGCGCCGGACGAGCTTGAGGGGCATGGGGCGAAGGTCTCCAGAAGGCGGGCAAAGTCCTCGGGGGAGAAGATGATACGCCGTCCGACGCGCCTGTGGGTTGGCTTCCCGGCGTGCATCGGGTGCGCGGCGAGATGGGCGAGCAGGAAGGTGCGCCCGCAGCGCAGGCGCTCCAAAGCATCTGTCAGGGTCAGGAAGACCTCACCCACCCCCGCCTCCCTCGCGCTCCGGCGGCTGCTGTGCCAGCCTGACGAGCCGCAGCGCATTCGCGATGCCGGCTAGCTCCCCGGCGAGGCGCCACAGGCTCGACAGCGAGTAGATCGCGTGGATGTCGATGTCGGTATGCGGTAGGCGTCGTATCGCGTTGTCGATCGCGTCGGCGGCGCCTTCCAACGTATCGGCCAGCTGCTCCAGATCGACGTCGCCATCGGGCCAGCGGCTCAGGATCGGGCCCGTCATCTGACGACACTCCAGACAGCGAGCGCGCCGATCAGCGCGCCGGCTATGAGGCCGCGCACGAAGCCGCGGCCGAAGTGGCGAGCGCGATCAACCTCAGGCATCGCGAGCCTCCTCGGCGCGGGCGCGCTCGTGGCGGTAGGCCCAATTGCCGGCGTAGGGGAGCAGCGCCCACCAGATGCAGCGCGGCAGCCGGCCGGAGGCGAGGATCACGGTCCAATAGGCGAGGCAGTCGCGGGCGGCGAGCGCCAGCATTTCCACGCGCGTCATCGGGCCATCTCCATTTCGCGTTTCAACGCGCGGCAGAACGACGCCGCCGCTTCCTCGCCCTGCTCCGCCGCGACAGCGGCGAAATCCTCCGCGAGCCCGGCGGCATGGACCCATGCGGGGATTTGGTAGCCGCGCCGGGTAGCCCAGGCGCGCTTGCGCGCCTCCGACATGCGCGCGCGGACCTCGGGGTCTGCGAGGGCGCGCTTGCTCGCCTCCGACATGCGCGCGCGAACCTCGGGGTCAGCCCAGGCGCGCTTGCTCGCCTCCGACATGCGCGCGCGGACCTCGGGGTCTGCGAGGGCGCGCTTGCTCGCCTCCGACATGCGCGCGCGGACCTCGGGGTCTGCGAGG
>NZ_JAAEDL010000048.1 GCF_018129005.1 Neoroseomonas eburnea | reverse complement strand
CAATGACACCCGCCGCACCTGAGCAGGTCGCCGGTCCGCCCTCATAGGATCTCGATGGCGATCGTCCGGCCGGGGGCGGGCGCCGACGCACTCCTCAGGAGCCGCAGCGCAGCGGAGGACGGGGCTGGGAGACTTTCTTGCCTCGCGAGGAATGGCCCACCCGGGGTCCCCGCGCGGCTTGCCGCGTGGGGTGGGTTGCCAGGGGAAGAAAGTCGCACCGGCGCCGTTGCGGCCGAGGCGCCCGAGGCGTCAGCCGTCCCGCGGCCAGATCAGGCCATCCGAGGCAGCGTGGCAGCGCGACACCGGACGGACCACGGAGACAGCAGGCGACGGTCGCCACGCCCGACACAAGGGCGATGGACCAGGCATCGCGGTCACGGCGCCCAAGGCGTGCACAAGGGAGGATCCGGCCGGAACGGGGAAGGCGAGATGCTTATCCTGTGGCGCATCTTGCCGGCTGTACGGGTCGCGGCGCGGATGTTCGCGACGAGGGCCGCCCTCCTTCGGCTCAGCCGCGCGATCCCGATAACGGCGCGGGCAGGCGTGCCGTTGAGCGGGCTGGCAGGCGAGGCTGATCCGGTTCCGCCCCTTCGGCGAACTCCGCGTCAGGACGGCCAGCGGTGACCTGCCTCGGCTGGGCGCCGGCGCCCGCGAACGCAGCCAGCTGCACTGCCGCGGAGACACCCACGGCCAGGCCGCCTATCGCCGCGAAGACGTGCCGCCAGGCCTCCGACGGCACGAGCAGCGCCGAGATCCCGAGCACCGCGTGGTAGCCGGCAACGGCTGCCGGTGCGGCGAACAGCAGCGCGATGACGGCCCTCAGGGCGAGTGAGCGCACCGAGGCGAAGAGCAGCTGCGCGGCGAACAGCGCGATCACGCCCGCGACGAGGCCGACCACCACGGCGCCGATCACGCCCGCGCCCGTCTCGAACGCCCACATGCCGACCGTCAGCCCGACGAGGAACGGCACGGCGTAGATGGCGAGCGTGAACAGCAGCACGAGCATCGTGCCGAGGCCGAACAGGCTGACGATGACACCCAGCGTCATGCGACCCTCCCCGGTCGAGGCGCGATGATGCGCTGCGATTGTAGCGGATCGCGGGCGCGCAGCGGTTCGCCTTTGCGCGAGCGCATCGTCGTGCGGGCGGCGCTACCCGCCGCCCCGGCGGAAGTCGAAGAGCGGGATGCCAAGCCGCTTCGCCTTGTCGGCCAGGTTGTCGGTGACGCCCGAGCCGGAGAAGACGATGACACCGATCGGCAGCGTCTCGAGCAGCGCGTCGTTGCGCTTGAAGGGCGCGGCCTTGGCGTGGCGGTGCCAGTCCGGCCTGAAGACGATCTGCGGCACCTTGCGCTGCTCAGCCCAGCAGGCGGCGATGCGCTCGGCGCCCTTCGGCGTACCGCCATGCAGCAGCACCATTTCGGGGTGCTTTGCATGCACGCGGTCGAGCGCGGCCCAGATGCGCTGGTGGTCGTTGCATTCGACGCCGCCGGCGAAGGCGATGCGCACGCCCGGGGGCAGAAGAGGCTCGGTCTCGGCGCGGCGCCTGGCGGCGAGGAAGTCGCGGCTGTCGATCATCGCCGCGGTCATCGTGCGGCGGCTGACCATCGATCCCGCGCGCGGGCGCCAGGCAGAGCCGGTGTGGTGCTCGAAGTGCTCGGCGGCGGCATCGCGGAGGAACTCAAAGGCGTTGCGGCGTTCGATCAGCGTGAGGCCCTGGGCGAGGAGGCGTTCCAATTCGACGGAGCGGACCTCGGAGCCGTCCTGCTCGCGCTGGGAGCGCTGCTGCGCGGCCTCGTTGGTGTCGAGTTCACGGCAGATGCGGTCGATGCCGCGATGGAAAAGGTTGACCAACGACCAGAGCAGGTCGGGCAGATCGGGCTCGAGGCGCGTCTCGCCGAGGCTGGCGACCAGTGCGTCGAAGATGTCGGCGACGGCGCCGGAGAGGCGGTCGGGATCGGGCAGTGGCCGCGGGTCGGGCTCGTCGGCGAAGGGGCGGTAGCCGTGGAGCTGGAGCTCGTCGAGCAGGTGCGCGGTGGCGGAGGCGGCGTGGGTGGGTTCGGCGTCGTCGAAGCGGTCGGTCATGGCCGGGTCCTCGCTGTCACGGGCCGCGCCCATCGCGGCCTTCGTGGCGATCACCCGGCCGGGGGCGGGACGGACCGGCACCCGCAGGCGAAGCCGGAGGGCCGCAGCGCAGCGGAGGACGGCGACGCGCGGCTTTCTTGCCTCGCGAGGAAGCGGCCCCGTCAGGGCCGCGGGGAAGAAAGCTGCGCGACGGCGTTGCGGGGAGGGTTCGGCTCCGGCCCGATCGCCGGAGAGAAGGGCGCGGATGCAGTAACCTGCGGGGAGTGCTGGTTCACGCGCAAGACGCGATCGACAGACTGCCGGCGTCCAAGGGACTGAGCGTACACCTTCATCGTATGGCGGTCCGTCCTGACCGGGAGCAGTGGGTTCGCTGCTGGGTTCGAGACAGGCGGCAGCGGGCGCGATCTGGGCAAGTAGCCGGCTACGTCGCACTGCGCGAATTGCTCATGGTGTGCCGCGAGCACAGCGAGGTGCCCGCACATGTCAGGCCCTTCACGCCAAGGATGGACATAGTAACGGAAGTCGTCAGCGTTTCGGCCACCGGCTGCTGGTCGGGTAGCCGAACGCGAAGAAGAAGTGCGAGACGCGAATGTAGCTGTGCACGGGGGCCAATCTGGCGTCGCGCTCGTGGTCGGTGTCGAAATCGGCGCCGGAGAACAACACGGACGGCCGGGCATAAGGCAAGCCCGACGCCGCCGGACGCAGACGGAGGAGCGTCGCCAGAGCCGCATCACTTAAGGCGTCGCGGATGCCGGGAACTACCTCAGCTTCGGGATCTAGAAGGATCCCCACCATCGCGGCCACGGCTTGGCGTCGGCTGTAAATGCCAGTGACGAACCGTCCGAGACCCCGGTCTCGCAGATAGTGATCGCGGTGGCTCTTCTGCCGACCGAGGCGCTTGTCGGCGTCGAAGCCGGCGAGGACTGGCCACAGTTCGCCAAGCTCCGTCGGCATCTGCGCCAGCCAGCGCGCGTGGCGGGCCTCGATGGCGCGTGCCGAGGCGGTGTCGGCGAGGCCCGGCGCCTGGGCGGAGAACAGCGCGCTCTTCGGCTCGATCTCAAGGCAGGAGTCGAGGCCGTAGCGGTAGAACAGGCGCAGGCAGAGCGCGTGCAGCGCGGCGAGGAAGGCCGTCTGCGGATCGGCGGCGAGCGCATCGCGCAGCGCGAGGGTGCGGTGCGCGGTGAGCTCGGTCAGCAGCCGGTCGGGAAGCGGGCGGATGCCCTCGTCCTCCTCCGGCGGCGCGGTGGGCGGGGCGGCCGGGCCGGCGATGGGCTCGAACCTGGTCTCGCCCTCCGGCTCCGCACCTGCCTGGGGCTGGTCGGTCTCGACCTGCTCCTGCTCCGGATCGGCCGTGATCGGCGGTTCGTCCTCCGGCCTGACATAGCCGCGCTCGGCACGCAGCACGCCCGAGCCGTCGATGCTGACGAATACGCCGGCGCGCGCCATCTCGTCGGGATCGTAGGCGACGGGCCGGTCCTCGAATGCGGCCAGCGCCTCCTCGATCTCGGCCAGGCGCCGATCGGTCTCCTCCGGCACCTCGTCGGCCTCGGCGCATTCCTGCTCCAGCCGATCGAACTCGGCCTGGAGCGCATCGCGCCGCGCGGTCTCCTCCTCGGTCAGCGGCTGCGCTTCGCCGGAGAGGCGACGCAGGCCGTAGCTGTGGCCGTACGGGAAGTCGGGCGCGGTCTCGACCCAGCGCCAGCCCTCGGCGCGGATCGCCTCGGCCTCGCGCTCCAGCCGCTCGCGTGCGAGCCGGTCGAGCAGCCCGGCATCCTGCCACCAGCCGCCGTCGTCGGGCTGGAACAGGTCGCGCAGGATCAGCCCGCCCGCCGCCTCGTAGGCCTCGGCGCCAACGAAGCGCGCGCGCTTGTCGGAGGCGCGGACGGCGCCCTCGGTCAGCAGGCGGCGGATCTGGTAGGGCTCCTTCGTGTAGGAGCGCTGCAGCGCCTCCCACACCTGCTCCTGGCGCTCATGGTCGGGGCTGACCGTGAAGGCCATCAGCTGCTCGATCGTCATGCCGTCCTCGGCGTAGAGGTCGAGGAGGCGCGGCGACACGGCGGCGAGGCGCAGCCGCTGCCGGACGACGCCGACCGACACGAAGAAGGCTGCGGCGATCTCCTCCTCCGAGCGGCCGCGCTCGCGCAGGGCCTGGAAGGCGCGGAACTGGTCGAGCGGGTGCAGCGGGGCGCGCTGCACGTTCTCGGCCAGGCTGTCCTCCTCGGCGATGCCCTCGGTGCGGATGATGCAGGGGATCGGCGCGGTGCGGGCGAGGCGCTTCTGCTTCACCAGCAGTTCGAGCGCGCGGTAGCGGCGGCCGCCCGAGGGGACCTCGAATATGCCGGTCTCGCGGCCTTCCTCGTCCAGCACGGGGCGGACAGTGAGGCTCTGGAGCAGGGTGCGCCGGGCGATGTCCTCGGCCAGCTCCTCGACGGCGATGCCGGCCTTGATGCGGCGGACATTCGCCTGGCTGAGCACGAGGCGGTTGAAGGGGATGTCGCGCGAGGCGGAGAGCGCGACCTTCGGGGCGGACTTCGACATGGGGGTTCTCCATGACGGGCCGGCCGGGAGCCTCTCTCCCGACCCTTAACCCGTCACGAAGACCGCCTCGGCCCTCTCACTCTCTGCGCGCCGTTGGAGCCGCAGCGGGGAGGTTCCACACCTCTGCCCCGGCCGCGCGATAGGCATCCGCGACAGCCGCGAGCGGCGCGTAGGAACAGGCACCCCAGGGCGGCGGGCCGGCGGACTCGATGATCGCGACCATCCGGCCCGCGCATCGCGGGATCGTGGGTGACATCAAAGGCCAAGCCGCTCCTGTCGATCACCGCAAGGCCGGCGGCAAGCGTGGAACCCTAGTTTGTGCAAAATCGACGACCGTCTTCCTTGGGCGGAAAGCGGTAGTGAAGTGCTTTCCCTCTACGGTCCGGTCCACCTCCCTCACCGGACATCCAAACAGCGCAGCCGGCGTCATGTTTTTGGGGCGTAGTTTGGCTGAGCTCCCTGCATCGCTGCCTATGGCGAGCGCGGCCTCCAGGGCGACCCGGGCCGACCCGGACCGCATCCGCCTCACCACCGAGCTAATGATGGCCGCGGATTGTTCCGCCGACCGGGCGCGCGGACGTTCTCGCCAGGGATCAGATACCTCGCCGACTCGGTGCTCTATGGTAGATGCTACTTGGGGCCACGCTCCTCGCCGACGCCCTGGATCGAACGGCGGTATCGGACGCACGGCGAAGGCCAAACCGCGGCTACCGCCAAGAGCACTTTTTCAGCCCGAGGCTCCCCAGAATGGTTCCCCACGCGCGCTTTCTGGAACTGCTGCAGGACATTGAGCCGAGCGCCACCACAAAGGCCAACGCCGCCAGCGCCCACCGCGCGCTGCGGGATCATCTGTGGGCCGACAGTGAGTTCAAGGCGCTGATGGTCACGGACTTCCTCTCCGGCTCCTACAAGCGGGACACGGCGATCCGGCCCCGGAAGGTCGACGGCGTCGTGACCCGGCCCGACGTGGACACGATCGTGGTGACGAACCACCAGCCCACCGACGATCCGAAGGGGGTGGTGGACGCGCTGTTCTGGGCCGTGCGGCGCGGCTATTCGGACATCCGCAGACAGGCTCGGTCGGTCGGCATCGTGACGCCGCTGTCCTATCGCGGGTCCAGACGCGCCGTTTGGCGTGGACGATGATCCCGGCGTCCAAGAGCGCAGGTCCGAGCAATACTGCCGATGACGCCCTGTTCCAGAAGCAGAGACGGGCTATCCAAGAACCACGAGGGGCAGATGAACCGGTTACCGGGGCCTCAATGAGGGATGTCTCAGACTCTGAAGAGCCGCCGATCTTGGCCACCCGGGGGGGCCAATAACGGACGCATCGCCCCTGGGCACGACTTTGGCCTTTTTGTCGGGCCCAGGCCTGCTGATCTGTCGACGAACAAGTGTCGAGCGTGTTGACGGAACAGGGGCGCATCACGGCGCTGCCTTGGCGTTGCCGTCCGCCGACTCCCCATTCGCGGCAAGGGCAAGAGGGTAGTCGGTCGCCTTCGACGCGGGGCTCGCTGTGCGTCGGGGGGAGCTACGCCGCCGTGCGCTGCGAGGTGATCAACGCGCGGCATGCCTGTTCCGCGGCGTCCCAAGTGCGAGACGGTGACGCCAGTGGTCGAACCATCATGAGCGAGGGCATGACCGGGCCGTAGGGCGAGCACGACATCACGGCGAGCCAGCCGCCAAGACCCTGGGCGGCAAGCTGCCGCTCAACGTCGCGCACCTCGTCCTCCGTAGGGTCTACTGCCCGGCCGAGCGTAACGTACCGCCCATCCTCGCCGATCACGACCCAGCGTCGGTCGCTGGCGCCGTCAGGCTGCCGGTCGGGAAGGGTCGCATTGCGCTTCGTCATCGTTCGCAACCGCTCATGGCAGAAGGGTTCTCCGCGGTGAGCCGCTGGGTCAAGCCGAATTCCCCTCGTGGCGCTTCGATGTGCCCCACATCTGGGCTCGCGTTCACCCCTTCGCCATCGGGCGCAAAGGCGAGCAGGAAGTCAGCTGCCTTCGATGCAGCGCTCGCCGCGCGGACGATCGCGCGATTGTCCTCGCGCAGCACCTCCAGCCACGAGCCGATGTAGTCCGCGTGGCGCACCGTCGGCACAATGCCGAGCGCGGCGCAGGTGAACGCGGCGGTCATCTCGGCGACCAGTTCCTCCTGCGCGTACTTCTTGGAGGCGAACCTGTTCGCGATCTCCCGGCCCAAGCGCGCCGCGTGCCCCGTCCAGTGGCCGAGCTCATGCAGCGCGGTGCGGTGCCAGTCGATCGGCTGGAAATAAGCCTGCGGCGGCGGCACGCGGATGAAGTCGCCAAGCACGTCGTAGTAGGCGCGCTCGCCGCCGATGCGGAGATCGGCGCCCGAGGTCACAATCAGCGCCTGGACCCGCGGCTCGATGAGCGAGGTATCCGCGGGCGCCGCCGCCGCGGCGAGTTCGGGCGGCAGGCCGTCGCACTGCTCGACATTGAACACGGTGAAGCGCTTGAGGAAGTGGATCGCGCGGGCGTCCTTGCCCGTTTCCTGCGCGCGCTGGCGCTCCTCGCCGGGGATGAACCGATCGGCGTAGACGACGGTGGTGCCACGCTCGCCCTTGCGCACGCTGCCGCCGAGCGCGAGCGCCTGGCGGAAGGTGAGCCAGCTCTGGCCGGCGTAGCCGCGCTCGACGACGGCGCCCCAGAGGATGAGGACGTTGATCCCGGAGTAGCGACGGCCGGTCGATGCGTTCTTCGGCAGGGCGAGCGGCGCGGCCACACCGGAGGTTCCCCAGGGCTGCACCCAGGGCAGGCGTCCGGTCTCGAGTTCGGCGATGATCCTGTCGGTGATCTCGTCGTAGAGGTTCGCGCGGTCACCGAAGGCGCGGCCGCTCGGGGCCGGCCGCGTCGCGGAGTGGGTCATTGCGGTTCTCCATGACGGGCCGGCCGCGAGCCTCTCTCTCGGCCCCGAAACCCGTCACGGCGAAAGCCGCAGCGCTCTCACTCTTATTGGGCCATCGCCACGGCCAGCGCAGGCCTCAGCACTCCGCGCGTCGAAAGCGCACTGCAACGTGGAGGGAGGCAGCGTCAGTATCGCCGTGATCCGTCGCCCCGGGTTCGCTCATGGCGACGTGCGGCCGCCCAGGCATCGAGATCCCGCACCGCGTATCGGACATGCCGCCCGAATTTGTAGAAGGCCGGCCCGCCGCCGACGGAGCGGTAGCACTCGAGCGTGTGGGGAGTAAGCGCCAAGTGGCGGGCTGCGGCCTCCGTATCGACGAACGGGATCGGGCCAGCGTCCTTCTCCAGCACAGCGCGACGCATGATCTCGGCAGGCGGCCAGCGTCCGCCGGCATTGCGGCAGTCAGACATGGTCCGCCTCCTCCGATGCCGACTTCGTGTTCGGCGGAGCCGACCGATTTGGACCGCTGCGCTTTCGGAAGGGCCGGTAGTTCCGTAGCCCGGTGCGCACGTTGCTCGAACGTTCCTCCAAGCCATGTGGAACATCGGCTGACGCAGACACCTCTGCTTCAGGCGCGGGTGCGGCGGGTGCCTTGGTGTCTTCTGGCGGCGACAGAACAGCAGTCCCTGACACCACGCTGCGCCGATGCGCCGACACGACTTCCGCCGCCGCGCGGATGGGATCGTCTTCCGCGTGGACGTAGCGCATGAACATTGTCACCGTCTTGTGCGCTGTCAGCGCCATGCCGACCTTCAACGGAACGCCGGAGTTCGCGATGTCGGTCGCGGCGCGATGACGGATCGCGTGCGTGCCACAATGCTGCAGTCCGGCGCGTTCCAGGATGCGGGTCCATCCGTGCGTGTAGGTGTGGCCGGACATCGGTTTGGCCGGATCGAAGATCGACGGCACCACGTAAGGCGAGCCTTCGATCCGCGGTGCGCTGCGCAGAAGATCGATGGCTTCCGCGCTCAACGGCTTCGACATCCCACCGGTCTTGCTGTCCGGCCAAGCCACACGGCGGTTTGCGAAATCCACCCACTCCCATTGCAGGTCGAGGATCTCGGAGCGACGGGCCGCGAAGGCAAACTGCAGGCGGATTGCCAGTGTGAGGAACGGATGCTCGAGCCCCTCCGTGTCGGCACGGTCGAGATACGCGAACAGCATCCGCAACTCGTCATCGGTGATCAGCCGTGTGCGCCCCTTCTGCGGATACTTCGGGATGTGCCGCGTCGGGTTGGTTCCATCGGGTCGGTATCCCCAAACCTCGGCCATGCCGAACATCCTGCGCAGGCAGGCGAGCGTGTGGTTCGCGGCGGTAGGCGTTCGCTCCATGCCGGCGATCAGGCGCGCGACGTCGCTGCGTGTAACGTCCGGCACCTTGAGATGGCCCAGCCTCGGGATGATGTGGGCGTTGATGTTGACGCGGTTGCCGCGGACTGTGCTCGGCTTGTTGCGCGGGAGCGAGTAGTCGCTGATGAACCGCTGGCAGAGCTCCTTCACTGTCGGCGCGGCGCGCGCCACTGCGCGGTCGGCGCTGGGGTCGCTGCCGCGACGGACATCGGCAAGCCAGTCCTGCGCGATGCCACGCGCCTGCTCCACGGTCAGTTCGCCATAACGGCCGATCGCCGGCTTTCGCCGCTGGCCGTTCGCGGCGGTGTAGGCCAGCATGAAGATGCGGCGTCCTGACGGCGTGACCTTCAGCAGGAAGCCCGGCGTGACGGTGTCACGGATTTCGTAGTCCTTGGCTTCGGGCCTGGCACCGTCGACGACGGTCTTGGTGAGCTTGAGCTTGGGCATGGGACCTCCTTCGGGGGCCCGATCCCGGGTGCGGCATAGGTGCGGCGGGAGATCGGGCCCGGGCGTATGGCCGGCGGTCCGACTTTCGCTCCATGGCCCCAAAAGCCCAGTGTTTTCAGGGCGTAGTAGCGCAGAGGCAGGCAACCGGGTATGTTCGGCATAGCCCATCTGCGACGACTCAAAATCCGTTTCCGGCAACGGAGTGTCGGTTCGAAACCGACCACCCGCACCAGATCCCACCGGCGCGTCGGGTCGCCCCGAAGACGCGCGGGACCCCGGCGAACCGCTCCTGCTGGCGGCCGGCGCGCCCTGCGGCCTCATACCGGCGGCACGAGTTTGTGACTCGTGCCGAGGCCGCGAAAGCGGCCCGCCGGTGGTCCGGCGAAGCCAAGCAAACCGGAGGTTTGCGCCCGGCGCATGAGGGCACGAAACGGCCGATGCCAGCGGCCGCGAATAGCGGCCGTTGGTCTCAGTGCAGCCATCCCCGCCCTCGCCAGGCGCGCGCGGCCAGGACCTCCGCTACCGCGATCACCACGATGGCGAGCGGCAGCACGGCCATCCCCGGCCCCATGACCGACAGCGCGTCCGTCATGAGGAAGGGATAGGTGAACTGCACGACGACCGTCGCCAAGCCGACGACGAAGGCCGGCAGCGCCCACCCCCGACGCAGCAGCAGGCCGACCGCGCCCAGCGTCCCCGCCGCGACGGCAAGCCCGTAGGCCACCCACGCCCAACCCGGCATGCCGAACCAGAGGTCCCGCTGCGCCGGCGGCAGCGCCGCCACCGTCTCGGCGCCCATCGAGGCCTGCATCGCGAAGGCACCGACCCCGGCCAGGTTCCACAGCAGGGCCAGCACGGCGATCAGGCGGAACCATACCGGCGGGCGGATCGCGCCCCCGTTCTGCACGGCGCTCATGGGCAGTTCACCATCCAGGGCACGCCGAAGCGATCGACGCACATGCCGAAGCCCTGGGTCGACCAGAAGGTCGGCGCGAAGGGCATGTGAACCGTGCCGCCTTCCGACAGCGCGTCGAAGATCCGCTTGCCCTCCGCCCCCGTGTCCGGGTGCAGCGACACGCTGAAACCCTGCATCGGACGGAACATGCCCGGCGGCGCGTCCGAGCCCATGAGTTCCTGGCTCCCGGCCTTGAGCCGGGCATGGATGATCTTGCCGCGCCATTCGGGCGGCACATGCTCCGCGGCAGGCGTGCCCTCATGCGCCATCATCGCGGTGATCTCGCCGCCCAGGACCTTGACGTAGAACTGAAAGGCTTCCTCGCAGGTACCGTCGAAATGGAGGTAGGGGATCATCGGCGTCGGAGGCTCCCGGCTTGAGTGGTGCTTGATGGGGCCTGGAAAGCCCCTCCTCGCGGCCGGACCGCGCGGATCGCGGCCGGACCGCGCGGATCGCGGCCGGACAGCGGCAGTCCACGCTCTTTCGGCGCAACAGTCAACCAGATAGTTATGTGTTGTCTTGCGCAGTTCCGTCAGCGCCCAGGCGGGTCTGCGCCACGGCAGGGGGCGAATCTTGCCTTCCGCCCCCATTCGCGCGAAAGACGCCCCCCGATCCCCTTTCGACCCCTGATTCCGCACGGAGGGCCACCCATGGCCTCGTCCTTCGACCGCATCGCCGACATCATCGCCGAGAACAGCGAAGTGCCGCGCGAGAACATCCTGCCCGACAGCCACGTCATCAACGACCTCGGCATCGACAGCCTCGACTTCCTCGACATCGTCTTCGCCATCGACAAGGCCTTCGGCATCAAGGTGCCGGTCGAGGCCTGGACGCAGGAAGTCAACGCCGGCAATGCCCCGGCCGAGCAGTACTTCGTCATGAAGAACCTGGCCGCCCGCATCGACGAGCTGGTCGCCGCCAAGGCCGGCTGAGGCCGCGCCACGGCCGGGGAGTCCCCGCCTTGCGCCTTGAATATTTCCAGATGGTGGACCGGGTGGCCTCGCTCGACGGCGAGGCCATCGTCGTCGAAAGCACCATCCCCGAGGCTTCCCCGGTCTTCGAGGGCCACTTCCCCGGCTATCCGCTGATGCCCGGCGTGCTGCTGGTCGAGACCATGGCCCAGGCCTCCGGCTGGCTGCTTCTGAAGCTGATGGACTTCTCCCGCATGCCCTTCCTGATGGGCGTGAAGGAGGCGAAGTTCCGCTCCTTCGTCGGTCCCTCCACCCCCGTCACCGTCCATGCCAGGCGCATCCATGACGGCTCCGGCTACGCGGTGACGCAGGCGCGCATCGAAGCCGCCGGCAAGCGCATCTGCGATGCCGAGCTGACGCTGCGCATCATGGACTTCCCCGCCCCCGAACTCGCGGCCGCCATGCGCAGCCGCGGGAAGGAGCTCGGCCTCGCATGATCCGCCAGGACGTCGTCATCACCGGCATCGGCCTCGTCTCCTCGCTCGGCGAAGGCCCGGACACGCATTGGGACGTGCTGTCGCGGCCCGGTGCGAAGCCGGTGGTCGACGAAGCCGCCTTCGCCCCCTATCCGGTTCATCCGCTGCCGGCGCTCTCGCTCGACGCGCAGATCCCGAAGAAGGGCGACCAGCGGCAGATGGAGCCCTGGCAGCGCCTCGGCACCTATGCCGCAGGTCTTGCCATCGACCAGGCCGGCGCGCGCGGCCTGGTCGCCGACATGCACCTGATCGTCGCCGCCGGCGGCGGCGAGCGCGACATCGCGGTGGACGAGGCGGTGGCGACCGCCTTCTGCGCCACCCCGCCCGATGAGGCCGGCCCCGCGCTGAACGAAAAGCTCGCCACCGAACTGCGGCCGACGCTGTTCCTCGCGCAATTGTCCAACCTGCTCGCCGGCAATATCTCGATCGTGCATGGCGTGACCGGCTCCTCCCGCACCTTCATGGGCGAGGAATCGGCCGCCGCCGATGCGGTGCGCATCGCCGCCGCCCGGCTGTCCGAAGGCCGCGGCGGCATCGCGCTGGTAGGTGGCGCCTATGCCTCCCAGCGCTGGGACCTGCTGCTGCTCTATGGCGCGGGGGATGCGCTGTGGCGCGGGCCCTTCGCGCCGGTCTCGGCACGCAGCGGCGCGGGCGGCTTCGTCGGCGGGGCGCTCGGCGCCTTCCTGGTGCTGGAGACGGCGGAACACGCCGCCGCGCGCGGTGCGACGCCGCTCGCGAAGCTGGCCGGCGTGGCGACCGATGCGACGCATGGGCGCGCGGGAAGGTCGGCCGCGACGGCGCGGGCTCTGTGGCAGAAGCTCGGTGCGCCCAGGGACGGGCTCGGCGTGCTCTCCGGCATGACCGGCGTCGCCGAGGCACGGACCGAGGAGGAAGCCTTCCTGGCCAGCCTCGGCGACGCCGCGGTGCGGCGCACGGGCTCGCTGCTCGGCCACGGCGTCGAGGCCGCCTTCCCGGCCAATGTCGCGCTCGGCGCCCTGGCGCTGTCGCGCGGCGGCTTCTTCCCCGCCATGGATCCCGCCGACGCCGGAGACGGCCCGGTGGACCGCATCCTCGTCACCGGCTTCGGGCAATGGCGCGGCGAGGCACTCGCCCTTCTGGAGCGCGCGGCATGAAGGACCATCTCGGGCGCCCGCTCGTCGCGGTCACCGGCATCGGCCTCGTCACCCCTCTCGCCTGGGGGCGCGAGGCGAACTGGGCGGCGATCACGGCCGGCAAGTCCGGCATCTCCCGCATCCGCCGCTTCCCGGTGGACAAGCTGCGCACCACCATCGCCGGCACGGTGGAACTGCCCGAGGAAGCCGCAGGTGGTGAACCCGTCTCCTCCGCCGTGCGGGTCGAGCGCATGGCCGCCTCGGCGGTCGAGGAGGCGCTCAGCCAGGCCGCGCTCGGCGAGCCTGGCGCCTTCCCCGGCCCGCTGATGGTCGGCATGCCGCCGGTCGAACTCGAATGGCCGCAGCGTTTCGCGCTTGCCCGCCAGGCCAACGGCAATGGCGCCTATCCTGCCATCACCAAGGCCGCGACCGGCCGCGCCGACATCTACGAGACCTTCCTCTTCGGCGGCGTCGGCGAACGCCTCGCGGCCCGTTTCGGCACGCGCGGCGCCCCGATCGCGCTCACCACCGCCTGCGCCACCGGCGCCTCGGCCATCCAGATGGCGGTGGAGGCGATCCAGCGCGGCGAATCCGACGCGGCGATCGCGCTCGGCGCCGACGGCTCCGTGCAGCAGGAGGCGGTGATCCGCTTCTCCCTGCTCTCGGCCCTGACTGCGCGCAACGACGACCCCGAGGGGGCCTCCCGCCCCTTCGAGAAGAGGCGCGACGGCTTCGTGATGAGCGAGGGCGCGGCCGCGCTCGTGCTGGAAAGCCTCGAGCACGCGACGAAGCGCGGCGCCACGGTGCTGGGCATCGTCTCGGGTTGCGGCGAACGTGCCGATTCCTTCCATCGCACGCGGTCCAACCCGGACGGGCATGCGATCATCGGCGCGATGCGCAACGCCATCGCCGATGCGGGGCTTGCCCCGGGCGACATCGGCTATGTCAATGCGCACGGCACCAGCACGCCCGAGAACGACAAGATGGAAACGCTCGGCATGCGCGCCGTCTTCGGTGACGCGCCGCCGCCGATCTCGTCCAACAAGTCGATGATCGGGCACACGCTGTCCGCCGCCGGGGCGATCGAGGCGGCGCTGTCCCTGCTGACGATCCGCGACCAGATCCTGCCGCCGACGATCAACCACCACGAGCCGGATCCGACGATCACGCTCGATGTGGTGCCGAATGTCGCGCGGAAGGTGAGCGGGCTTCGCCATGTGCTGTCGAATTCCTTCGGGTTCGGCGGGCAGAATGTGTGCCTCGTGGTGAGCGCGGCGCCCTGAGTTTGGTTTGAAGGTCGGGGGAGGAGAACCTCCCCCGAACCCCCTCCCTTCTTTGGCTTTTTGGCACCGGCCTTTGCGGTCGGTTCCCGAATGACAAGGAAGGTTGAGGGGGGTTCGGGGGGAGAAGTTCTCTTCTCCCCCCGATTTCAGGAGATGCCTTGATGCGTGCCCTGCGCCTGCATGCCGACCGCGACCTGCGCCTCGAGGAGGTGCCCCCGCCGCCCCCGCCCGCCCCCGGCGAGGTGACGCTGCGCATCCATGCTGTCGCGCTGAACCACATCGACGTCTGGGGCTTCCGCGGCATGGCCTTCGCCAAGCGCGAGATGCCGCTGACCGTCGGCGCCGAAGCGGTCGGCGAGGTCGTCGCCGTCGGCGCGGGCGTGACGAACTGGAAGGTCGGCGACCGCGCCGCCCCCTATGGCGCGCTGACCTGCGGCAAGTGCCGGCGCTGCCTCGCGGGCCAGGACAACCTCTGCGAGGACGTCCGCGGCGTGAAGGGCTTCCATGTCGGCGGCTTCGCCTGCGAGCTGGTGAACCAGGAAGCGCGCCTGCTGGTGCGCGTGCCGGAGGGCATCTCCTGGGAGGACGCGGCCTGCGGCCCGATCACCTTCTCCACTGTCGAGCACATGCTGTTCGACAATGCGAAGCTCGAACCCGGCGAGACCATCCTGGTGCATGCTGCGGGGTCGGGCATCGGCACGGTGGCGGTGAAGATCGCCAAGGAGATGGGCTGCACCGTCATCGCCACCGCCGGCGACGACGAGAAATGCGCCAAGGCCCGCGCGCTCGGCGCCGACCATGTGGTGAACTACACGACGCAGAATTTCCCGACAGTGGCCCGGCGCGTGACCGGCAAGGTCGGCGTGGACGTGGTGTTCGAGCATGTCGGCGCCTCGACCTGGGCGGGCAGCCTCCTGTCGCTGCGCATGGGCGGGCGGCTGGTGACCTGCGGGTCCACCTCGGGCGTTTCGGCCGAAACCAACCTGATGATGCTGTTCCAGCGCCAGCTTCGCATCTTCGGGTCCTTCGGCGCCTCGATGCGCAACATCGCCGACGGCTACGCGAAGATGGCGCGCGGCATCCTGCCGGTGCTCGACACGGTGCTGCCGGTGGAACGCTTCACGGAAGGGCTCGACCGGCTGGAGAGCCGGCGCGTCTTCGGGAAGATCGTTGTTACGCTTTAAGTACCGGCTCTGGCGTGCCGCGGATGCGCTGTTCGGATTTGTGGTCCGCGGCGCCTTCGCGTTGCTGCGCCTGCTCGGGCCGGATTTCGGCCCCCGGCTGGGGGCCTTTCTCGCCCGCAATCTCGGTCCGCTGACCAGCGCCAACCGCATCGGGCGGGAGAACATCGCCGGCGCCTTCCCGGAGAAGGGCGAGGCGGAGCGCGCCGCCATCCTGCGCGAGGCGTGGGACAATCTCGGCCGCGTCGCCTGCGAGTACGTACACATGGACCGCATCTGGGATTTCGACCTTGAGCGTCCCGAGGCCGGGCACATCACCGCCAGCCCGGAAACCATCGCGCTGTACAACCGGCTGCGCGACGACGGGAAGCCGGCGATCGTCTTCTCGGCGCATCTCGCGAACTGGGAATTGCCGGCGATCGCCGCGGCGAAGCACGGCATCGAAAGCGCGGTGCTCTATCGCACGCCGAACAGCCCGGCGGTGGCGAAGGAAATCCTGCGCCTGCGCCAGGACAGCATGGGCACGCTGGTTGCCGCAGGCATGTCCGCACCCTTCAAGCTGGCCAAGGCACTTGAGCGCGGGCGGCACATCGGCATGCTGGTGGACCAGCGCTTCGGGCGTGGGCCGCGGATCGAATTCCTCGGCCGGCCCGCCTTCGCGAACCCGCTGCTGGCGCAGCTTGCGCGGCGCTTCGACTGCCCGGTGCATGGCGCGCGCGCCATCCGCCTGCCAGGCGGCCGCTTCCGGCTGGAACTGACGGAGGAGATCGCCCTGCCGCGCGACGCGGAGGGTCTGATCGACGTCGGAGGCGCCACCCAGGCGATGAACGACGTCATCGCCGGCTGGGTGCGCGAACACCCGGGACAGTGGCTCTGGATGCACCGCCGCTGGCGATAGAGGATCGTGCCCGTCAGCGAAGGGAGCGCGCGCATGCCCCATGTCATGGTCACCGCCGGGGCGCTGGACGTCGCGGTGGAGTTGCATGGGCCGCGGGATGGCCAGCCGGCCGTCCTGCTGCACGGCTTCCCTGACGACGTACGCACCTGGGACGGCGTCGTGCCGCCCCTCGCTGCGGCCGGCTTTCGCGTGGTGGTGCCGTATCTGCGGGGCTATGGCCCCACCCGCTATCGCGACCCGGCCACCCTGCGCTCCGGCCAGCAGGCCGCACTGGGGGCGGACCTGCTGGCGCTGATGGACGCGCTCGGCATCGGCCGCGCGCTGCTCGCCGGCTATGACTGGGGCGGACGGGCCGCCTGCATCGTCGCGGCGCTGTGGCCGGACCGCGTGCGCGGGTTGGTGTCGGCCACCGGCTACAACATCCAGGACATTGGCGGCTCGATCCGCCCGGCGGCGCCCGAGCGGGAACTCAGCTACTGGTACCAATGGTACCTTCACACCGAACGGGGCGTGGCCGGACTCGAGACCGGGCGCGCGGCATTCTGTCGTCTGCTCTGGCGCCTGTGGTCGCCCACCTACCCCTTGACCGAGGCGGAATACGCCCTGACCGCTGCGAGCTTCGACAACCCCGATTTCGTGGCGACCGTGGTGCACTCCTATCGCCACCGGCATCGGGCGGCACCGGGCGATCCGGCGCTGGAGGACATCGAGGCCCGCCTGGCACGGCGGCCGCGCATCGCGGTGCCCACTATCGTGCTGCATGGGGCCGAGGACGGGGTGGACCCGCCGGCCAACAGCGAAGGCTGCGCGCTTCACTTCACCGGCCCCTTCCGGCGGGAGGTTGTCGCCGGCGTGGGGCATTTCATGCCGCGCGAGGCACCACAACCCTGGGTAGCTTCCCTCCAGGAGCTCTCGGTGAGATAAGAACGCCAACATGTCGTTTTTCCTGAGAATTATATCATCTGGAATGTTTACGTTTTTTTCTTGAGGCGAAAATATGATAAAACGCGCTTGAAAATGCACGCATAGGTGGTATTCTGTCCTCGCAGCGTGAGAGGGCAGCGGAATGCGTGTCTTGTTGGTCGAGGATGATCTCACAACCGCGCGGGGCATCACTTTGATGCTCAAGCAGGCGGGCATGATCGCGGACACTGCCGACACGGGTGAGGAGGCCGTCGAGCTGGCCCGCCTCTACGATTACGATATCGTGATCCTGGACCTCATGCTGCCGGACATCGACGGGTCCGAAGTGGTGCGTCGCCTGCGCGCCGCCCGCATCGAAACGCCGGTCCTCATCCTCTCCGGCGTCAGCCGCCCGCAGACCAAGGTGAAGGTTTTCGGCATGGGCGCCGACGACTTCATCACCAAGCCCTTCGACCAACACGAACTGGTTGCCAGGCTGCAGGCCATCGTCCGCCGCGCGAAGGGCTTCAGCCAGCCGACGCTGTCGGTCGGGCCGCTCAATCTCAACCTTGGCTCGCGGGAGGTTACGGTCGGGGGCCGCACCGTCCACCTGACGGGCAAGGAATACGCGATCCTGGAACTCCTCGCCCTGCGCAAGGGCGTGGTGATGACCAAGGAGGCCTTCCTCAACCACCTCTATGGCGGCATCGACGAGCCGGAGGTGAAGATCATCGACGTCTTCATCTGCAAGCTGCGGAAGAAGCTCGCCCAGGCAGGCGCGAGCGACCTCATCGGCACCGTCTGGGGTCGCGGCTACGTTCTGCGCGAACCCGCCGCGGCTCAGGGCACAGCGTGGCAGCCGGCCGCGCCCGCCACCGGACAGCCCGCCGAACTGGCAGACATGCACGCGGCCTGATTGCCGCATTGCCCTGGCCGGGCCCAGATGGCCCGGCCGCAAGCGAATCGGCTGCCCTCCCGCACGGTGCCGCAGCGCGGCCGCGTCAGCCCGCATGCGCTGCGGCCCTTGCCGGTTCGTAGACGCCGCGTTCGCCCGGCGCCGGCACCAGCCGGTCGGTCAGGCCGAGCACCGTCTCCGCGCCGCCGAGATAGACCACGCCATCCCTCGCGAGCATGCGCGAGAGCATCGCCAGTACCCGCGACTTGGTCGGCGAGTCGAAATAGATCAGCACGTTGCGGCAGAAGATGGCGTCGAAGCGGCCGAGGCCGCGTGCGTCGTCCAGCAGGTTGAACACCTGCCAGCGCGTCATGGCGCGCAGCTCCGGCGCCACCTGCCAGCGCTGCCCTTCCTGGCGGAAGTGCTTCACCAGCATCTGCACCGGCAGGCCGCGCTGCACCTCGAACTGGGTGAAGACCCCGTCGCGTGCGCGCTCCACCATCTCCCGCGACAGGTCGGTGCCGAGGATCTCGACGCGCCGACCGCCCAGCGCCGGGCCCAGCTCCGCCGCGACCATGGCGACCGAATAGGCCTCCTGCCCGGAGGAACAGGCCGCCGACCAGATGCGAATCGGCTGTCCCGCCGGTCGTGCGGCCGCCAGCGCCGGCAGCAGCTTCCGCAGATGCTCGAAGGGCTTGCCGTCGCGGAAGAAGGAGCTCTCGTTGGTGGTCAGCGCCTCGACCACCTCGGCCGCGAGAGCTTCCTCCCGCGGGGACCGCAGGCGCAGCGCCAGCGCATCGAGCCCCGTCAGGCCTTCCCGCCGCAGCATCGGGCCGAGCCGCGTCTCCAGCATGTAGCCCTTGTCCGCGGTCAGCACGATGCCCGACCGCGTCTTCACCAGCCCGGCGAGGAAGGAGAAGCTCTCGGGCGTCATGCGATGATCCTCTCGGCCGCCAGGGCGGCGATGCGCTCGGCCAACGCCTCGGGAGGCGCGAGCTGGGCCGCCAGCCCGGCGCGCGCGACGGCGCCGGGCATGCCCCAGACCACGGAGCTCGCCTCGTCCTGCGCCAGCACCGTGCCGCCAGCGGCGGTGACGGCGCGGCAGCCCTCCAGCCCGTCCTGCCCCATGCCGGTGAGGATCACCGCGAGCAGCTTCCCGCCGCAGGCCTGCACGACGCTGCGCAGCATCGGGTCGACGGCCGGGCGGCAGAAATTCACCGGAGGATCGGTGGTCAACCGCGCGCGCAGCCCGGCGGCCGTCGCCTCCACCAGCAGGTGCCGGTCGCCCGGCGCCAGGTGGATGCGGCCGGCGGACAATGCCTCCCCGTCCTGCGCCTCGGCGCAGCGGTTTGGACCGAGACGGTCGAGGTGTTCCGCCAGCATCGTCGTGAACCCGGCCGGCATGTGCTGCACCAGCACGACCGGCACGGGAAGGCGCGGCAGGCGCTTCACGAGGGTCGCCAGCGCCTGCGGCCCCCCGGTGGAACAGCCGATCGCCACCAGCGCCGGCCGCGCCCTGGAGGCCGGCGGCAGGGCGCGCGGCGGCGGCGTTGGCAGGCGCGGCGCCGGCGCCGTCCCTTCGCGCCGCTTCATCCGCGCCCAGCCGCGCACCTTCGCCAGCAATTCGGCCCGGAAGCCGGGGTCGGCCGCGCCACCGGCCGCGCCCTGTGGCTTGGGCACGTAGTCCGCCGCACCTGCCGCCAGCGCCGCGATCGCCGCCTTGGCGCCGCGCTGCGTCAGCGCGCTGGCCACGATCACCGCCGCCCGTGGCGCCGCCTTCAGGATCAGCGGCAGCGCCGTCATGCCGTCCATCACCGGCATCTCGAGGTCGAGCAGCACGACATCAGGCCGCGTCAGTGGCAGCGCCTCCAGCGCCGCCTGCCCGTTGCCCGCGCGATGCACGACGCGAATGCCGGGCTCGCCTTCGAGGATGCGCGCGAGGATGGCGCGCGTGGTGGCGCTGTCGTCGCACAGCATCACCCGCACTTCCTCCGCCGCCGGGGGCGGCACGGTCATGCCGCATCCTCCAGCAACCCGGCCTGGGTGAACTTGTCGCGGATGATCTCCGCGTCGAAGGGCTTCATCACGTATTCCTGGGCGCCGGCTTCCAGCGCCTGGACGATGCGCGCGAGTTCCGCCTCCGTCGTGCAGAGCACCACGCGCGGCCGCTCCGGCCCGAATTCCGCGCGCGCGGCGCGCAGGAATGTGATCCCGTCCATCACCGGCATGTTCCAATCGAGCAGCACGCCGTCGGGCAGGGATTCGCGGCAGGCATCCAATGCCTCCTGCCCATCCTTCGCCTCGCGCACCGTGAAGCCGAAACCCTCGATGATGCGGCGCGCGGCCTTGCGCACGACCAGGCTGTCGTCGACCACCAGGCAGGTCCGTTGCGCCATGGCGCCCTCCCTCAGCCGATCGCCAGCACGCGGTCGACGTCGAGTGCGATCACCAGCCGGTTCTCCTGCCGGTGCACGCCGCGGGAGACATCTCGCCAGCTCGCATCGAGGGTCGGTGGATTCGGCTCGAAGCCGGCGGCGGGCAGCGGCACCACCTCCCCGACCTCGTCCACCTGCAGGGAATAGAGCTCCGCCGCCTGCTCCACCACGACGCTCATCGGCGCCGCCCCGGACTCGCGCGGCGGCAGGCCGAGACGCAGCCGCAGATCGACCGCGGTCACGATGCGCCCGCGCAGGTTCAGGCTGCCCGCCACCTCGGCGGGCGCGAGCGGGATGCGCGTGATCGCCTGCGGCCCGAGCACGTCGCGCACCAGCAGCACGGGCACCGCGCAGCCCTGCCCGGCGACGGTCAGGGTGAGGAAGACCTCATCCTCCTCCCGTTCGGTCGAACCAGACGGCAGGCCCGCGCGCGGCGGTGCAGGGGACACGGCCTGATGTTGCATCGGCTCCCTCCTCCTTCAGGCCGCGAGCGGCGCGCCGAGGCAATCGCGCAGCGACTGCAACAGGGCCTCGCGGTCGTATTTCGCGACGTAGTCGGTGAAGCCGGCCTCGCGCCCGCGGGAGACATCGGCGGGATCGGCGCGGGAGGAGAGCGCGATCAGCGGCATCTCCGACCACGCACCGCCGGCGCGCAGCGCGCGGGCGAAGGCGAGCCCGTCCATCTCCGGCATCTCGATGTCGGAGACGACGGCATCGAATTCGGCCCCTTCCTCGCGCAGCCGGAGCGCGGCAACGGGCGTGTCCACCGCGGTCACGTCATACCCGTCGGCGGCGAGCGCCGGGACCACCAGATGCCGGAAGAAGGCGCTGTCCTCCACCAGCAGCAGGCGCGGCCGCGCGGCACCGGAGGCGGCCCCACGCGAGCCGCGGAACCAGTCATCCCCGGCCGAGGAGAGCCAGTAGGCGGTGTCGAGCACTTCCGTCACCTTGCCCGCGATCACCGCGCTGCCGATGAATCCCGGCCGGCCGGAGCCGGGCTGGATGTCGAGCCGCTCCTCGATCACGTCCAGGATCTCGTCGACCAGCAGCCCCATGGTGCGGTCGTTCTCGGTGAAGACGAGCACGGCCTGCCGCGCCGCGCCCGCCGGTCGCATCCAGCCGGGCGAGACCGCGACCAGCGGCATCAGCCCGCCGCGGTACTGCACCACGGGCGTCGCGCCCGACATCTCGATGCGCTCCGCCGGAATGTCCTCCAGCCGCGCCACCAGGCCGAGCGGCACCGCCTTCGGCGTCTCGTCCCCGGCGCGGAAGAGCAGCAGGGAGCTGCGCGCATCCGAACGCAGCGCGGCACTGGCGGCGACGTTGCGGCGGCGCTCCTCGGCCGGCGCGTCGGCGCCGACCCCGGTGGCGCGCGCGATCCCGTTGGGATCGAGGATCATGATGACGCTGCCGTCGCCGAGGATGGTGTTGCCGCTGAACATCGTCACGTGGCGCAGGATCGGCGCCACCGGCTTGACCACGATCTCCTCGGTGTCGAAGACGCGGTCGAGGATGATGCCGAAGGCCTGCCCGCCCACCTGCATCACCGCGACGAAGCCTTCCTGCGCCACCTCCTCCGCCGAGGCGAGGCGCAGCAGCCCGGCCAGCGAGACCAGCGGCAGCAGCCGGTCGCGCAGGCGCAGCACCGGCGTGTCCTTGATGCGCTCGATGCGCGGCGCGCCTTCCTGCCCGCCGCCGACGCGCACCAGCTCCACCACGCCGATCTGCGGCAGGGCGAAGCGCTCGCCGCCGGCCTCGACGATCAGCGCCGAGACGATGGCGAGCGTGAGCGGGATCTTGATCGTGAAGGTGGTGCCGCGGCCTTCCTTCGAGGCGAGTTCGACCGTGCCGCCGATCTTCTCGATGTTGGTCTTCACCACATCCATGCCGACGCCGCGGCCGGAGACCGAGGTGACCTGCTGGGCGGTGGAGAAGCCGGGCGCGAAGATGAAGCGCAACACGTCACGCTCGTGCATCTGCGCGAGCTCGGCTTCCGTCGCCAGTCCGTTCGCCAGCGCCTTGGCGCGGATCTTCTCGACCGGCAGGCCACGCCCGTCGTCGCCGATCTCGATGATGATGTGTCCGCCCTCATGGTAGGCATTCAGCAGGATGCGTCCGGTCTCAGGCTTGCCGGCGGCGCGGCGCTGCTCGGGCGTCTCCAGCCCGTGGTCGCCCGAATTGCGCACCATGTGCGTCAGCGGGTCGCGGATCAGTTCCAGCACCTGCCGGTCGAGCTCGGTCTGCGCGCCGCGCATGTCGAGCTCGATCTTCTTGCCCAGTTCATGCGCCAGGTCCCGCACCAGCCGAGGCAGCTTCGCCCAGGCATTGCCGATCGGCTGCATGCGAGTCTTCATCACCCCTTCCTGGAGGTCGGAGGTGATGTGGCTCAGCCGCTGCAGCGGCACGGCGAAGGCATCCGCCTGGTTGGCGCGGGCGAGCTGCAGGAGCTGGTTGCGGGTCAGCACCAGTTCGCTGACCAGCATCATCAGGTCCTCGAGCACGTCCACCGAGACGCGGATGGTCTGCGGCGCCGCGATGCCACCGGCGGCGCCCTCGGGATGGGCGTCGGGCGTCGCCGCGGCCGCCGGGGCCGGCGCGGCGGCGATGGGCGGTTCGGCGGCCGGCGCGGGGGCAGGCTCCACCTCCGCGGGCGTGGCGGCCACGGTCGCGGGCGC
>NZ_JAAEDL010000047.1 GCF_018129005.1 Neoroseomonas eburnea | reverse complement strand
ATGGCAGCAAGGCCGAGGCGAGCTTCAAGAACGGCGTGCTGACCATCCGCCTGCCGCAGACGCCCGAGGCGCAGGCCAAGGTCAAGCGGATTGAGGTGAAGGCGGGCTGAACCTGGCGTCGCGGCCGCCGGCCCCGCGATCCGCGCGCCGGCCGACGGTCGCCGATGCCTTGTCGGGGCTCGACGCCGCGCTGGATGAGCGTTGCCGATGGCGCTTGTAATCCGTGCTCGCCTGAATAACATCGCGCAGCTCACCCTAGTTCTTGCAGGAATTTCGCTTCTCGTGTGGGTGTTGGTGCGGTTGATCGCCCATCAGCCTGGCCCATTGCCTTCTCTCGATGTTCATGAGCCGGGCGATCTCCGATTCGCGTTGCTGAGGGGCGGGCTGCATACGTCGCTGCGGTGACCTCGCTGACAATCGTTTGCCGGCAAGCAGGCGCTGTGGTCGTGACTCGCCACCATGATGTTGCTGCATGCTGCCCATATCCTGCACCGCTAATGTGATTGTGCGTCCGAGTGCTCACGCAACTGCTCAGAAGCCACTTCACCGGCGAGGCCACCGCTCTGGGCAAGTCGGCGTCCGAGTGTCTCGATGAATGCTTGGTATCGCTCCCGTCCCTTGGCCTGAGCGGCGGCATTGGCCGCGTCTGGTAGTGGTGGTGTGATGGTGAGCCAGAAGCGCACGAAGAGCGCGAGCGCCTCGTTGCCGATGGTGACGTGGCGTTCCAGCCGTTCGCTGGCGCGCGACAGGCGATCGAGCCGACGTGCCAGAGCCGCCTCCAGCCGGTCGGAACCATCCGGCGAAAGGTAGCTCTCGAGCGCGGCCTCGACCACGACCGCTTGGCTCACGCCCTTCCGCGCCGCGTAATCGGCGAGACGCCGGATCAGATCAGGGGGCAGCCGGAAGGTCGCCTTGGTGCGCATGGCAGGTCAGAGGGCAATGCCGTCGTCGGGGTCGAGTGCCGCCTGGCGGGCCACGCGGCGAGCACGCGCTGCGAGGGCACGGGTGCGCGATGCGTCGTCGTTCTGATCGTCCTCCGCGAAGATGAACTCTCTTTCGGGTGGCGGGCTGGGCTCGGGCGCGATCTGTTCGTGCTCGGGCAGACTCGGCTCTCGGCGGATGCCGCCGTCAGCATCGTCACCTGCGTCGGCGGATGCCGCCCCATCATTACGCGAGAGAGGCTTCAGTGCGCTCCAGTCATCCGCACGAAGCGCACAGGGCGCAGCCGCCGCCGGATCCGGTGGCGCGACCACGCGCGCACGCAGCTGTCGGTCCTCGTAGTAGCGTGCTTTCCGCGCGCGGATCGGCGGGCAGCCCGAGACCAGGACGATCTCGTCGGTCGGTAGCAGCTGCATCACCTCGCCCGGCGTCAGCAGCGGCCGCGCCGTCTCCTGCCGCGACACCATCAGATGCCCGAGCCAAGGCGACAGTCGGTGGCCCGCATAGTTCCGGCTGTCGCGGATCTCCGTCGCCGTGCCGAGCGCATCAGATACCCGCTTGGCCGTGCGCTCGTCGTTCGTCGCGAAGGCGACGCGGACGTGGCAGTTGTCGAGGATCGCGTTGTTTGGCCCGTAGGCACGCTCGATCTGGTTCAGCGACTGCGCGATGAGGAAGGACCGGATGCCGTAGCCTGCCATGAAGGCGAGCTGGCTCTCGAAGAAGTCGAGGCGTCCGAGCGCGGGGAACTCGTCGAGCATCAGCAGCAGCCGATGGCGACGCCTTTCGTTCTCCAGCGACTCGGTCAACCGGCGGCCGATCTGGTTCAGCACGAGCCGCACCAGCGGCTTGGTGCGGACGATGTCCGAGGGCGGGACGACGAGGTAGAGCGTGACCGGCTCGCGCGCTTCGACCAGGTCGGCGATCCGCCAGTCGCAGCGCCGGGTGACCTGCGCAACGACCGGATCCCGGTAGAGGCCGAGGAAGCTCATCGCTGTGGAGAGCACACCGGACCGTTCGTTGTCCGACTTGTTGAGCAGCTCCCGCGCAGCCGAGGCGACGACAGGATGCGGCCGATCGCGCAGATGCGGCGTCGTCATCATCGCGGCGAGCGTCCGCTCGATCGGCCGGCGCGGATCGGACAGGAAGCCCGCCACGCCAGCGAGCGTCTTGTCCTGCTCGGCGTAGAGGACGTGCAAGATGGCGCCCACCAACAGCGAGTGGCTGGTCTTCTCCCAGTGGTTGCGCCGCTCCAGCGCGCCCTCGGGGTCGACCAGGATGTCTGCGATGTTCTGCACGTCGCGGACCTCGCTGTCGCCGCGGCGGACCTCGAGCAGCGGATTGTAGGCGGCGCTCGCCGGATTGGTCGGATCGAAAAGCAGCACGCGGCCGAAGCGCGCCCGCCAGCCGGCGGTGAGCTGCCAGTTCTCGCCCTTGATGTCGTGGATGATGGCCGAGCCCGGCCAGGTCAGCAGCGTCGGCACGACAAGGCCCACGCCCTTGCCGGAGCGCGTCGGCGCGAAGCACAGCACGTGCTCCGGCCCGTCATGGCGGAGGTAGCGCTGGGCGAACCAGCCGAGCACGACGCCGTCGGGGGCGAGCAGACCGGCGTCCCGCACTTCGCGCTCCGTCGCCCAGCGGGCCGAGCCGTAGGTGGTCACGTCACGGGCCTCGCGGGCACGCCAGACGGACATGCCGATGGCGATGCCGATCGCCGCGAAGCCGCCGGCCGCGGCGATGACGGCTCCCTCGTAGAAGACCCCCGGCGCGTAGGCGTCGTACCAGTACCACCACAGGAAGAAGGCGGGCGGCGGGTAGACTGGCATGCCCGCCCAGACATCCATCGGTTGGCCGAGCTGCGGCTGGTAGCCGAGGCGCCAGGCGACCCACTGCGTCGCGCCCCAGACCGCGGCGAGCACGATCAGGAAGACGACCAGGACCTGGCCCCAGAGGATCTTGGTGGCGGTCATGGGTGGGTGGGGCGCACGGCGACCATGCCGCCAGACGTGCGCGATCGACGCGGTGACGTTCAAGCAATCGCGGACCGCCGTCGTACCGGCGGCGAGCGCATCGCGCGAATCGGCGGGGGACCCGGTCCGGGCCGACCCGGCAGCGCGGCATCTGGTCAGAGGCTGAGGCCTCGCTTGCGCGCAGGCGTAAGCTCGAGACCGCCGCCGGGCGCGATGCTCCCCGCCACGGCCAGTCCCCGCTGCCGCTCCATCGACGGCTTCCACGGCACCAACTGGAAGCCGAGCCCGTCATCGATCATCGTGAAGCGCCCCGACGCGAGGTCGAGGCGCCGCGCGACGACCCCGGAGACGCTGTCGCCCTCCAGCGCCGGCCGCCACGGCTTCCCTGTCTCGGTCGCGACCCGGGCGGCAGCCACCTCCACCTCGCGCTGCCGCAGCGTGTTGAGCAGGTCGCGAGCGAAGACCACGCGCTGACCCTGCCGGCGCGCGAGACCGGCTGCGACGAGATGCTCGGTGCGGCGAGCGAGCGCGCCCTCGACTTCCGTACCGAAGCCCTGCCCCGCCAGCGGCAGCGCCTCTCGGTCCAGCAGGCGGCGGTCCAGCCAGGTCGCGCCGTTGGCGGTGATCTGTGCCTCGACCGGCAGGTCCGACCGCACGGCGAGGGCACTGCGCTCGCCCCCGCCGGCATCCTGGTAGCGGCGGAGTTCGACGACCGCCCCCGGATGCCCGTCGCCGGTCGCGTCGATGTCCGCGAAGCGTAGGTGGTGCACGCGGCCATCGATGCCGTCGATGATGGCGTAGCCGCTGCCCTTGAGTTCGTCGGCGATGCCGCGCTCGACGAGGCGGCCGATGATCGGCTCGGGCCGGTCGCCGTGGATGGCGAAGTCGCCGGCTGCGCGCTCGGCACCGAGCCCCTGAATGGCGCGGTGCATGGTCCTAATGATGTCGCCCCGCGCGCCGAGGTCACGCAGCGTCTCCTCCATGCCGGGCCTAAGCGTCCACACTGCGGGTCCATGGCGTTCGGCGAGCCCGAACCGCTCCAACGTCTGGGCCCGGCCGATCATCAGCCGGCGGAGTTCCGGATCGGCAGCGTCCGCGCCTCCGTGACGCAGGTCCAGGATGCCGCCACCATCATCGGCGGCGGCGCGCAGTGCACGGTCGAGACCGGTCCAGCGCTCGGCACCAACCTCGGCCTCGAGTGAGCTTCGGATTTCCTGCTCGGTCCGCGGCCCGAGTTCCATTTCGACCAGCGCCTCGGCGCGGCCGCGGAAGCCGCGCGAGATGTAGTCGCGCGAGATCACCAGGTCGCCGCCATCATCGGCGCGGCCACGCACCAGGACATGGACGTGGGGGTTGTCGGTGTTCCAGTGATCGACCGCGACCCAGTCGAGACGGCTGCCCAGATCCTGCTCGGCCTGTCGCATCAGGTCGCGCGTCCAGGCCTTGATGTCCACGAGCGCGGGTGCGTCCTCGGGGCTGACGATGAAGCGGAAGTGGTGGCGGTCATCCGTACAGCGCTCCGCGAACTCGCCGCCGTCGGCATTGTCGGAGCCGGCGTCAAAGAGCCGCGCCTTGGCGCCGTCGCGCGTCACCCCGTCGCGCTGGAGGTAGCCGATGTGCGTGGCGAGGGAGGCGGAGCGGAAGCGCGTGCCCTGATGGCGCACGACGCGCGCCTTGATCACAACGCGTCGCGACGGCGAGCGGAGCGCGGCCTGCGCTGCAGCGGCGCGGCCCCGTCCGAAGCGCGAGCGGCCAGCGCTCCTTGCGCCGCGGCCGAAGCCAGTGCCGGTGTGGCCGGCTTTGCGGACAGCGCGCATGACCTGGCCGACGAAGCTCCGCGCGCGGCGGGTTGGCGCACGCGTGTCGCCGATGCGGCCGGGGCGGACGTGCAGGTCGTCGTCGCGGGTCGTCATGGCCGCCGATCCACCCGCGCGCAGAGGCGGCTGGCGCTGAGGCCGTTGATCTGGCTTGGCTTTTGGCAGGAAGCGCCAGCCGCCGCTTTGGCGCGGGACGCGAATTGCCGTGCTGGATCAGGCACATACGACCGACCGCCAGCCCTGCTTTTATCTGGCAATCTGCGGTCGGGGTTCCTGGGACGTCGAGCTGCATCCCGTAAGCGTCCGGTGTCGGCACCTGCTTCCTGGGGTGCGTTGTCGTGCCATGTCGGGTTCCTTCGTGCGGTGGAGGATCTCCGGTGGGGTCGAGACATTTCGAGAACAAGGCGCGTCGCTCCTGGTGGTCGGTGCACGTCGCCGCGTGGCGCAAGAGCGGGCTGACACGCACCGTCTATTGTCGGCAGCACTGGCTGACGAAGAGCACGTTCGACCGCTGGCTGCATGAGCTCGACGCGCGCGAAGCCTTGCGAGCCAAGGAGCGCCTGCGACGCAAGCGGCACCGTCAGCCGCAGTCCGACCGCACGCGCAATCGCGCCGTTCAGGCATTCTGGTCGATGCATGTCGAGGCGATGACCTGGTGCGGGATGGGCGTCAGGGACTATGCCGCGGCGCATCACCTGTCGGTGCACAGCCTGCGTCGATGGCGCGATCTCATCGACAGCGGCGAGGTGACGATCGACTGGAGGGCGCGGCTTCATCCGAGTGCGCTCCCGCGAACAAGCACTGGTGCAAGCAGCGCTGCTACGGCGCTGCCGACAGAACGTGTATTGTCAGGCGACGAGACGGCGAGTGTTGCGCGCGACGGGCGCGCAAGCCGACGCAGTTTCAGCGACGCCGACAAGGTCGCCATCGTGCTCGAATGCGAACAGCCGGGTGTCAGCGTCGCGGCAGTCGCGCGACACCATGGCATCGCCACCAGCATGATCTTCCGGTGGCGTGTGCAATTCGGATACGGCCGGGACGAGAGGGCGAAGCTGGCGGCCGTCCGGCTGCGCGGCGACCGAGCGGGCGAGGCGGTGGTGCTGTCCGACCTGATGCCAACACCCGACGGCATGGCTGCATTCGATCTGCCGGACGGCCGTCGTGTGTTCGCACCGGTGGGCACCGATCCGGAGGCAGTCTGGCAGCACGTGGCCGGCAGGGTGTCGGCCCCATGATGATCGTCCCCGCGGGCGTGAAGGTGCATCTGGCGCTGGGTGTCACCGACATGCGCAAGGGCATGGATGGGCTCGCGGCCCTGGTTCAGGAGCACCTCAGGAAGGACCCGTTCTCCGGCCATCTGTTCGCGTTCCGCGGCCGCAATGCGTCGATGCTCAAGGTGCTCTTCTGGGACGGCAACGGGCTCTGCCTGTTCACCAAGAGGATCGACCAGGGCGGGTTCGTCTGGCCGCGCATGGTCGATCCGGGCGGCACGATCGCGCTCTCGCCAGCGCAGCTGGCGATGCTGATCGAGGGCATCGACTGGCGCTCGCCCGAGCGCGTCTGGCGACCAGCCAAGGTAGGCTGACACCAGCCTGAATCGCAGCGAGTTGCTCTCGAATTTGCTTGGTCGTGGACTCGCCGATTCGTAGAATCGGGCGTGCGATTCAACCTCGACAATCTGCCGTCCGATGTCGCGCTGCTGCACCGCCTGCTGCGCGACATGGCGGACGTTGTCGAGCGGCGCGATGGCGAGATCGAGCGCCTCCGGACCATCATCCGCCAGCTCCAGCGCGCGCAGTTCGGCCGTCGTTCGGAGCGCCTGGATGCCGATCAACTGGCGCTTGGGCTGGAAGATCTTGAGGCCGACATCGGCCGCGTGGCGGAACGCGATCCGGAGACGCCGCCGCCGGCCGATGACGCGCCTCGTGCCGGTCCGCGCCGCAAGCCCTTGCCGGCTCATTTGCCACGCGTGGAGCGGATGCTCGATGCGCCGAGTGCGCAGTGCCCGTGCTGCGGTGGCGGCCTGCACGCGATCGGCGAAAGCGTCAGCGAGCAGCTCGACTGGGTCCCGGCGCAGTTGCGGGTGCTGCGCATAGTGCGGCCCAAATTCGCGTGCCGGACCTGCACGAAGGTGGTGCAGGCACCGGCGCCTGAGCGGCCGATCGCCGGAGGCCTCGCCACCCCCGCACTGCTCGCCCACGTGCTGGTCAGCAAGTATGCCGACCACACCCCGCTCTACCGCCAGGCACAGATCCTGGCTCGGCACGGCATGGACCTCGAGCGCTCGACGCTCGCCGGCTGGGTCGGCGGGGCGTGTTGGTGGCTGGAGGCGCTGCACGCGCGGCTGCACCGCGACGTGCTGGCCTCCGACCATCTGTTTGCCGACGACACACCGGTTCCCGTGCTCGATCCCGGGCGCGGTCGCACCAAGACCGGGCGGCTCTGGGTCTATGCGCGCGACCAGCGCGGTTGGAGCGGCCCAGCACCACCAGCCGCCCTCTACGTGTTCGCGCCGGACCGCAAGGCCGAGCGTCCGATCGCGCATCTCGAGCGATTCAAGGGCGTGCTCCACGTCGACGGCTATGCCGGGTTCGAGCGCCTGGCTGGCCGGGGAGAGGTGACGCTGGCCGCCTGCTGGGCGCACACGCGGCGGAAGTTCTACGAGGTGGCAGAAGCAGCGAACACGCCAGTCGCGCACAAGGCCTTGCGCCGCATCGCCGGTCTCTACGCTGTCGAGACAGAGGTACGCGGCCGGTCGCCGCCGCAGCGACTGGCCGCGCGACGATCCCTCTCCCGACCGATCATCGACGCCATGAAGCTGTGGCTCGAAGCGGAACTCCCGCTGCTGCCCGGGCGCGGGAAGCTGGCCGAGGCCATCCGCTACGCGCTCGCGAGATGGCCGGCGCTGTGTCGGTTCCTCGATGATGGCCGCATCGAGCTCGACACCAATCCCGTCGAGCGTGCGATCCGCCCGGTCGCGCTGGGCCGCAAGAACCATCTGTTCGCGGGCAGCGACGGCGGCGGCGAGCGCTGGGCGATCGTCTGCAGCCTGATCGAGACGTGCAAGCTGAACGGCGTCGAGCCCTACGCCTATCTGCGCGATGTGCTCACGCGGATGGTCGAGGGCCACCCCGCGAACCGCCTCGATGAGCTGCTGCCCTGGGCCTGGAAGAGCGAGCATCACGTCAAGGCCTGACCGACGTGCAGGGACCGGACGCATACGTCGGGGTTCCTGCGTCCTCCGCCTCCCGCGCTCTCGTGGTCGGTCCTGGGGTAGCCGGCAGCGCGACAGAAGCACCCGAGCGTGCGCGCGGGACCGACAGAGGCGAGGCTGCACGGTCCCGTAATGCCCTGCGTCTCAACACCATCGCTCACGGTGCACCGCCCGCGCTGCGACGGATGGCGAAGATGGAGCCGCGATGGCCCGCTGGACCGTCGGCGTCGTGCGGCTCGGCTGCTCGGGATCGGCCGACGAATGGCTGCTCGGTTGGTGGATCGGCTGCGATTGTCGCACCGGCAACCGGCACGAAGATCGACCGCGTCGCTGCCATATCCTCACTGCCGAGCCGCACGAAGATGCCGTCAGCCTCGCGCGCAGCAAGCACCGCAAGCTGGCCAGGCGCAACGGCCCCGGCGTCACCGGTGAGCAGCGGCGCGAGAGCTGCGACGTAGGCGCGCGTCTCCGCCGGCAGCGGCTGCCCCGTCGCCAGATGCGTCTCCACCCGACGCGGCCCCGCGTTGTAGGCCGCCAGCATCAGCGGCACCGATCCGAACCGGTCCAGCATCTCGCGCAGATACGCGGTGCCCGCCAGGATGTTGTCGTGCGGCGCGAACGGATCGGCGCCGAGGCCGTGCTGGGCGCGCAGGCCCGCCCAGGTCGCCGGCATCACCTGCATCAGCCCCATGGCGCCGCGGTGCGACACCGCGTGCCGATCGCCGGCGCTCTCCGCGCGCATCACCGCCCTGATCCAGGTTTCCGGAATGCCGAAGCGCTGTGAAGCGGCAGCGATCTCGGCAGCATGGATCGTCTGCGCCGCCAGCCCGGACGGCGGCAGGCTGACCATCAGCAGCAAGGCTGCGATGAAGGGCCATGACCGGGACGGAAGGGAGGAAGCGAGCTGTCCAGCGCGCCCTGCCAGAGCGCCGCGCGTCGCCAGTGGGCGCGCGTGGGAAGGGGGCCTTGTGCTCATGGTCCGCGCCCCGTGATCCAGACCGGGCGCAGCCGGGCGACAATGCTCGTGCGCGGCAGAGGCCCGAAGTAGCGGCCGTCGAGGCTGTCGGGCTCGCCTCCGTTAAGGAGGAGCACCTCGCCGGGTTCGAGCGCGTGGCACCCGTGCCAGGTCGGCAGCGCGCGGCCCAGGCGGTCCGTGGCACGGCGGTGTGCGACCGACCCGCCGTCGACGATGATCGCGGTGCCCTCCGCGCACACCACCTGCGGCGGCAGGGCGGCGACATGCTTCAGCAGCGGCACGCCGCGCGCGAGATAGCCTCGCTCGCCGAGGAACGCTGCCAGTGTCTCGGGCGGGCGGACGAGGACGAGGTCGCCCAGCGCGATGTCGTCGGCCGGTGCCGCGATGTAGAGGCCGAGCGGCACGCTCGCCGACGCGTTCCAGAAGACGCGCGACTGCCAACCCGCGACGGTCGGGACGGCGATCAGCCCGAGCCCGGTGAGCATGGCCGCGACCGGCGCCGCGCGCCGCTTCCGCCGCGCCGTCATGCGTCGATCCTCCGACGCAGCAGCCAGGCGCGGTGGCGCTCGCGCGTGTAGGCGCGCCGCGGCTCACCGGCCGCGAGGCGGTTCATCACGTGCCGCCAGTGGTCGGGGCAGGCATCCTCGGGCGCGACGCCGGTCTGCTCGACTGCGTCGATCGCGCGCAGCACCTCGTTGACCTTCGGCCAGGCAGAGATGCGCAGCAGGATCTCCGCTCCCGGCTCAACGAATCCGATCGTGCTGAATGCCTCGCCGGGCCCAACCGCGCGCAGGATGTCGATGCGGCTGACCACGGTGCCGTAGCCGTTGGACGCCCAACGCACGAAGGCGAAGACCTCGCCCGCGGCGAAGGCGACGATGCGGCGCCGGCGATCGAGGATCGTCTCCTCGGCGATCCGCCCGAAGCGGATCCAGCGCTCGACGCGGCCCTCGAGCCACAGCAGCTCGACGCGGGTCAGCGCCGTCATGGCGCCGCCCCCCGCTCCCTGTCCCGGTCGCGTCCTCCGCGGTGCGCCGGCTCAACCACTCCTTGAGGGTTAGACTCTTGGTTAGAGAAGTTACGGCCGCCGCAACGCATTGATCCTGCTGGCGGATCGGACGATTCGTGCGCCCGAAGTCCCGTGCCTGGTGCGCCCGAAGTCCCGATATCGGATGCGCCCGAAGTCCCGTGACCCGCAGCACTTGTCCACAGGTTATCCACAGGCCGGATGTGGAGAAGTGGCGCGTGGGCAGCGTCCTGCCGCAGCGCCAGCGCGTAGCCCGGCAGCGGCTGCCGTGCGACCAGGCGGCGGATGTCGAGCGCGAAGTCGGAGAAGCGGGCGAGGCTCGCGCTCTTGGCGTGGAGGTGCCGCAGCTCGAAGCGCCAGCCGCCCGGCTGGCGCCCCGCATGCTTGCGTGCGACGCGGTAGAGCCAGCGCTCCAGCCCGCCTGTGAGCCGGAAGTAGGCCGGGTCGACGTTCAGCACGAGGCGGCGGTCGAGCACGCCCTGGTAGAACCAGTCGGGCAGGACGAACTCCATGCCCTCGACGCGGCCGGACCAGGTGGTGAGCTCCTCCCACTCGCTGATCCAGCTGAACTGCTGCCGGCGCCAGTGCGCGCCGTGACGGATCGTCGTGTGGATGACGGTGGATCGCAGGCGCGCCAGCGCGCCCTTGAGCAGCAGGTAATCGCGCTGCCCGCGGCCGCGACCGATGGCGCCGAGCAGCTGGTAGGGCGTGAACCGGAAGAAGCGCGAGGTGGGCAGGCCGCGGTCCAGCGCCTCGACCAGATGCGATGCGGCCCAGATCAGCACGTCGGCGTCCCAGATGGTCGCGATGCCGTGCTCGGGCACGCCGTTGACCTGCACCTGGGTGTCGCCGGCCGCGTAGTGGATCGGCGCGATGCGCTTGGCCTTAGCCAGCGAGAAGAAGGGCCGTTCCATGAGGTCGCGCTGATCGCGCGGCGGCACGTCCCCGGCCAGCGCATCGAACGGGTCGAGCCGCGCCCGTTCACTGTTCGCCTGCGGCTGGAGACGGCCCGGCGCCATGGCGTCAGCCGCGCAGGCGCGCGGCGTAGGCCGGGGAGACGGCGACATGCCGCTTGGCGGGCAGCACGGTCTCGCCGGTGTCGTCGCTGGTCGAGGCCTTGGTGCCGCGGTTCACCCAGGCCTGGAGATCGGTGACGGCATAGACGACGCGGCCGCCGATCTTCGAGTAGCGCGGGCCGGTGCCGTAGGTGCGGTGCTTCTCGAGGGTGCGGCCGGACAGGCCGAGAAAGCGTGCGGCCTCCGGCGTGCGGAGATAGCGCGGCGGCAAGCCGGCATTCGGGTCGGGCATCGGGAGCCTCCGGTGATGCTGTTGGATGCCGCGAATGGGGCGCGGCGGTTGCAACGGAGGCTGGCGAAGCGCGGCAGCGTCGGGGGAGTACGAAAGCGCGGGTCGGCTGCGCGTAACCCGGCGCGTCAGCGCGCGAGCTTCAGGCGCGGACCGAGGCGCAGCAGGGCGCGATAGCCGCCGTCGCGGAGCGCGATGGCATCGGCAACGAGGCGCATGGTGCGGGCGCGGAGGTCGTGGGTTTTCCAGGCTGCGCCGCGGGGCACGCACGCGGCACCGAACAGGCCGATGGCGATGTCGCGGTAGCTGTGGCCGCCGCGGTGCCCGTCATGGGCGCGGAGCGCTAGGACGAGGCGCCGTCGGCGCTGTGCGGTCAGTTCGACGTCAGGCTGCACCGGGCCCTGCAGCGCGTGCCACAGGCGCAGGACCGCGGCGAGGCGCTGCGGAAGGGCGTCATCGAAGGGGATTAGGGCGCCGAGATGGCTGTCCCGGGACGCGTCGCGCGGGACCCAGACCGGGATCGGCGGTTCACCAACCGTGCAGTGCACTCCATCACTCGCCTGGCGCGGCGACGTCACAGGCGGCAGGGCAGCCTGAGAGCGTGGCGAGAATGACGGCGGCGAGGCCGAGAGCGCCACGGTGGCGGTGCAGAGCGCCGGCATCCAGACGACGCCCGCGGTGCGCGCGTCGAGCGCCGGGTCGGCCGGGAAATCGCAACCCCCAACGCTCGGCGACGGCGTCGGCCGCGTCGTCGGGCCGCCGGTCGTCGAGCTCTTCCCAGTCGCGCACGTAGCGCGGGTTGCGCCGGAGGAACTCCCAGGCGAGATCGCGCGCCGAGGCGTTCTCCAGCTCTGCGTAGGCGGCTGCCGACCGCCAGTCTCGCGACGGCATGGCAAGGCTCCGGCACAGCGCGGAGCGCACGCTCCGCGCGCAGCATGCCGAGAGATGCGACCATCCGATGTGTTGTGGAGGCGCGCGCCGAGCAACACATGTTGCCAACGGCGCAACGCCTGTCAGTTCGTTGAGCCCTCCCGCAGCAGGTCACGGTAGCCGGCTTCGGTCATCCAAAGGGCGCGGGCCAGGTGGCTATCGTGGATTCGCCGTGCCTGGTCGGGATCGCAATCTGGGTCGAGGCCGAGGATGATGCGCGCAACCTCCCTCCAATCGGCGCCCTCGGCGGCGGCATCGAGCAGGCGGAGGTAGACGATCTTGTGGGCCAGGTCATAGGCCGTGACGCGCGGTTCGTCGGGTGGCGCATCCAGGAGGGCTGGGTTCACGGGGCCTCCGCGGCGGCTGAGGTCACGGGTCGAGCGGCTGGAGTCATGGGTGATTTCCGGCGCCATGGCTACCCCGGCCTGCGCGCTGCACCCGTTCTCGTCTGCCGTGAAACGAGGCGGCGGCAACTGGGCTCCGCAGACGCTTTGTTGAGAATACTCCGTGGTGAAATACGCCTCAAGACGGCGCGCTCCCATAGATGGAGATTCGGGAGGTGCTGGCGCGCAACCTGCGGAAGGCGCGGCAGGCGAAGGGGCTGTCGCAGGAGGAGCTCGCGCACCGCGCCGGCGTCGACCGGACGTATGTCAGCGCGCTTGAGCGCCGTGTCTACGCTGCCAGCATCGAGGTCGTCGACCGGCTGGCGCGTGAGCTCGATGTTGACGCCGCCGACCTGCTACGGCGGCCGACACGCCGCGAGGCGTCCGCCACGAAGGCGAAGCCGTAGCTGCCCCGCTGTCCTCGCGTGGCCCGGGTAAGGCTGGCGCCCCGCCTTCCCGGGCGGGGCGCCGTTATCCGCTCACTCCCTGCTGCGGTTGCCGTTCGGGCGGGACCAGATCAGCTCGAACTCGCCGCCCTCGATGTCGAAGAGGCTCGCCAGGATCGGCACCGGCACGGTTGGTCGTCTGGCTTGCGCGACCGCTACCTCCCCGATACTTCGTCGGGGGCGATCCGGGTGAGGACGCGGGATATCCGTTCAGGCGACTTGCCCAACTCTAAACCATCCATAGGTCGTCGGGACCAAGATAGCTGAGATCAAGCTGCGCTGGGTTCTGCGCAACGCTCGCGCGCAACAAGCCCCGTCGATTAGGGTTGAGCGGATGTGGCAGCAAACCCACCGGCTGGCCGTCAGACGATAGGACAAGCGGCTGCCCGTTGTGATGCTGGACATGGAGCAGTGAGCCGGTCGGCGCTGATCCTGCGAACCACTGGACATTCCCGAGGTAGGTGCGTTCGCCCCAGGTTCGGTTCTCGGCTGGCTCGAACTCTTTCACGAAGTCGAGCCACATGGCCCTGGTTTCCGCCGTCGGCCAGTCGCGTTTAGCCGACCACAGCGCAACCTCGGGCGTGCGCAGCCAGGCTCGCAATTCGGCTGCTGTTGTGAAAGTGGCGCCAGTGTCGGTGACGGCCTTGATCGCTGCGAGCCGCGAGTTGAAGCCAGCCTGGATGAGGATCGACGCGGAGCGATTCAATGTTCCGGTCTCGACGGCCGGCAAAGCGAGCCCAAGCTCATGGTCTTCCAAAAGCAGGTCGAATACTCCTATCGTGTCGCCATTGGCGGCGGCCCGTACGCGAATAGCCTCCATCGCCCAAGGCAGTCGATAGACTAGACCGCCCTCGACGAACTGCAGGGTTTCCGAGGATTGGGCCGCGCCGAGCGCAGCGAGCGGCTGGCCAAGCAGCCACGCTCGAAGGATGTCGCGCCAATTTGCCGGTAAGGGGTCAGGCGTAAAGGGATAGAAGGTGAAGACGCGCTCGGCGAGGCCGGTGATCGCGGCGATCGCCGCCTCGGCGTCGCCCTCGAGGATGGCGCCATTGGCCTGGACGAGGAGCAGGTTGGCGTCAGCAGCGATCGCGTCGAGCGCATGGCCTGTCGTTAGACCAACACCGGCAAGGAAATAGCCGCGGCGCCTGGCAGCGGTCGATTGGTTCCAGATCAGTCGGCCGCGCGAAACGAGGCCGGCCTTCAGCACCTGCCGGACCTGAGCATCCTGCCGTTGCAGGCGGCGATGCCAGAGTGAGGATTGTAGGATGTCGTCCAGCGCCGCCTCGATGCCCTCGTCAGGAATATCGTTCTCGCCGATCAGACTGAGGATCGCCGTGTCCAGCGTCGCAACGTGGCGCTCCCAATCGGCAAGAGCGCGGTCCCGATCTTCAGGCTTTTCGTTGGCAATTTCCGGGAAGGTCCAGGCCGTGGCGTTGTTGACGATATAGTCGACAAGCTGGTTGAGGTCGCCACCGACCCTCGCGCGCATCCGCGTAAGCAGCACCGCCACCAACCGCACGAGACCGCTTTCCATCTCGCGCGCGCCAAGGTCCGTGATGAGCGCTTCCCAGTTCCGCCGCTTCTTGGGGATGTCGTCGAACATGGGGAAGAGAACAATGCCTTCGACATCGACATAGGCGCGTCCGGCCCGGCCAATGACATTTTTGAATTCGCTGATCTCGATCCGCTCGCCAGCGCGGTGCAGGGAATACATGACGACGGCGGTCGCCGACAGATTGAGGCCCTGGGCCAGGGTCGGCGAGGAGATTGTGACCTTGAGTACATTCTCGCGCAGCAGACGCTCGACTTCCTTGCGGTAGGCGGTCGGCAGCGCGCCATGGTGAAGAGCGACGCCGAGGCGCAGACATTTGAGGATGGTGCTGCCGGCGCCCAGCCATTCCTCGCCGAGCGCGATCGCGGTGCTGAGGACGTTCGGATCGGCGTCGAGTAGCGAGCGCAGCGCGCCGCGCTCGTGCAGATCGACGATGACATCGGCGAACGGTTCCACGCTGCGCCGCTCGGGGCAGAAGACAAGGACGGTCTGGCCGTCATCGACAAGCCGCCAGGCAGTTGCCAGGCAGAGTTCGCGCTGGTCGTCGGGAAAGAGCCGTGTGCGGCGGCGCTTCGGCGGAATCCAGTTGGGCGGCGCGGCGCCGGTGAGGAATCGCTGGACCCAGGGCCGCTCGTCGCCGACCCGCAAATTGAGCCGGGCGGCCGGCGACGTCCATACTACCTCACCGAAGCGCAGCCGGGTCGGCCGCCAGTCGTTCTTGATGATTCCGCCCGGGTGATCGCGGCGGAGCCACGCGGCGAAGTCGTCGAGCTGGTCGCCATCGGGGAGGATGGCCGAGAGGCAAACGATCCGACGCTCTTGGGCGTCGGCGCGGCGCAGGAGCCGTTGAATCTGCACCTCGTAGCGGACCTCACGTTCGTTGAGGCCGATCATATGCCCTTCGTCGAAGACCAGCAGGCCGACATCGTCGAGCAGAGAAGGATCGTTGCGCAGCGCGAAGTCGAGCTTCTCCGGCGTCGCGACCACGATGTCGCGTTCGCGGATCGCATCTTCGTCGAAGCCGCTGACGCCGATGCTGCCATAGAGGGCCGAGATGGTCTTGCCGAGCGGGCCGAAGGTCCGTTGCAGTGTGGTTTCGGTCTGCGCCGACAAGGCGCGCAGCGGTGTGACGAACACCACCCGCTTGCCGCCGGCGAGGCAGCGCAGGATGCAGAGTTCGGCAACGCGCGTCTTGCCGGCGCTTGTCGGCAGCGACACGACGAGGTCGTCAGACTGGTCGACGGCGCGGGTGGCCGCCTCGGTCTGCGACGGCCAAAGGTCGATCTCCGCCTTCGCTCGACGTTGCAGAAGCGCGATGAACAATTCGCGCAGGCGCGGCCAGTCGGCTGCCAATCCACCGGCGGGCAAAAGCGGCACCCTTTCGTGGAATGTACTCGACCACAAATCCGAGAGGAGGTGGATCGCGACACGATGCACCCACCATTGCGGCAGCATGTTCATCTCGCCGCAGATCGCCAGGCTGACGCGAAGCCGTTCCAGCGCCTGATCGACAAGCGCTCGCTCGCCACGTTCGAGCGCGAGCAGGTAGAGGGACATGGCGGCCATGAAGGCATCGGTGAGCGCGGTATCGAGGCCGTCGAACAGAAAATCGTCACCATCGGCATCCGGCGGTGCGGCGACGCCCTCGGCCTGATCGAGCCGGGCCTGGATGCCGGCGGCTATCCGCGCATCGCTCCCCTGGCCGGAGGCCCGATAATCGAGAACGCTGCTGCGCAAGGCGCCAAAGTTGCGGCGCATCAGCAGCGCGAGGGCGCGCTCGACGGGAGAGAAATTCTCGTCGGCTTCGACGATCGCGAGGAGGGAATAGGCTCGCGCGGACAGGTGGGCGAGATGATAGGCGGCGGCGGCCATGACGAAATGGAAGTCGCGATCGACCTCCTGGCGGTTGCCCTTGGCCATCACCGCCTCAAGCGCCGTGGCAGCTTGCTCAAAGGCCGTGCGCGCCTGGGTCGGATCGCCGCCAAGCTCGCGAAGCCTGAGGCCAAGGCCGAGCAGGGCATAGGCGTAGCTGTGCAGGTCGTAGCTCAGCTGAGGCGCGAAAGCCGGGGCGTCGGGCGGAAGGGCGCCATCGCGCCAGATGATGGCGCGGGCCTGACCGCGTGCGATCAGCCGGCCCCGGAAGCCGGCAGTCGCCGCTTCGGCGATGTCGGCGGCGATGGCGTTAGGGGTTGCTGGCATCGGCGATCACTCGATCGTAGACCGCGCCGATAAAGGCGCCATGTCCTTCCACGCGAAGCCCGACGCCCCATTGACTGATGGGGCCGGGATAGGCCTGAAGGGAGGCGGCCAGCAGCGCGTCAGGAGCATTACCCGAGAATGTGAAAAGCAGATGCCGGACACTTTGCGGCGGGATGCCATGTTTGAGGAGCGCGTCGTCGATCGCGTCGGCCAGCGGCAGATTTTCGAGCTCGAGCAGGCGCGCCGAGATGAAGTGCAGCGCGTGCGCCGAGGGCAGCCCCCCATCCTTGTCCAGTCCGGCGCGGGCTTCGGTCAGCACCTGCGCCGTTAAGGCGGCGCGGCTCTTCGCCTCCGTCTTAAGGAACTGAAGGCGTTGCGACTGGGGATCTTGCAGGATGCCGATCACATCGTCGCCACGCATGGCCATGTTGCGATGGTCCTTCCAGCGCAAGCGCTTGATTGGCGCACGATAGCCGCCGCTATGGGCGTATATCCATTCTGTCGCGTAGATCTCGCCGAGATCGCCCGACCGGATCTGCTTGGTCGTCGGCAGCTTGCTCTCGATCAGCGCCGCGGCTGCGGGCTTGCCGAGCCGAGCGAACGCGCGCGCGACCTGTTCTTCCGACGCGTAGTGCGCTGGCACGATGGCCGCCGTCGCCTGGATGCCGACCGCGAGGTGTGCGGCCTGCCCCGTCATCACGCGGCGATGATGGTTCCCCACTTGCTCGTCGACCGAGATGCACCAATCGTTGAACTGCGCCACTCTCGTTCCTCCCGGTCATTGAGGAAAGAGGTCGCGGACGCGGATGAACGGCGCGCCGGTTTCAGCGGCGCGGCGGACTTTGCGTTCCAGAACTAGGTTGAGCGAGATTTCGCGGTCGAGCATCTCATAGAGGTCGAGGCCGTCCATGCAGATGACGCGCTTGCCGCGTCCGAAGGCGGCGAGACCGTTGTCAGTGAAACCGCTGCTGCTGACGAAGAGGCCACGGGTCCAGGCCGCTTTCTGCTCGATCTTGCCGTGAAAGGTGTGCAACTCGGCGACGCCGATCGGCTGACCGTGCCATTTGGCTTCGAGGAGGTAGGTCTCGCTTCCGAACTGGAAGCTGCCGTCGATCTGCTCACCGCGCAGCCGGAAGGGCTCCTGCGCGGCCAGGCCGAAGGCATCGAACAGGCCTTTGAGGAAGCCTTCATATGCATAGCCGCGCGCGTGCGGCGCCAGCGCCGTGACCTGCAGCAGGTCGGCCTTGATCTTGACGATCGCCGCGCGATCGACGGTTGCGGACTGCGGGCTTGCCGAGGGGCGCTGTGGCGCAGCACCGCCCGAGAGGCGGCTGATCAGGCCTTGGTAGCGTGCCTCGGCATTGGCAACGGGATCTTCACTGCCGGAGCGAGCGAGATACTCGCTGCGATGCTCCCAGAGCGCTTCGAGGGTGCGAATGGCGATTGTGTCGTCGCAGGTCCGGAGGAAATTGCGCAGGCGCTTGCCCTTCGATCTGCCGTTCGCCGCGTATTTTGGATCGTCGATGTTGATCTTGAGTTCGGAGGCGAAGAAGTCCGAGAAGCTGGTGTCGGAAAAATCCAACACGAAGCCCGGGCCTCGGACAAAGTCGACGAGGTCATCAATAAATCTCAAATCGATGGAGCGGATCGAACTAATGGCTTATCCTCAAGTGAAAAGTGGACTGAATAGGGTAGTTTTTGAAGCTAAAGTCCACGATATTGCAACCATCACGTGAAGTCGGTCCTGGGAGCGGGGCTAGGCAAACGCCTTGGGTGAGTCCAAGGCGAAGGCGGGGGGCGGAGTGAGCCGGGAGGCAAAGCGGGTCAGTGCGAGCTTCGAGGCGACCGACGACCTGCTGTGGCAGGCGGTAGCTGGACGGTTGCCCACGCTCGGGGCAGTCACGCTCGGCCGGTCGGGCCGGATCGGGCCGTTGGTCGAACTGGCGATGGCAACCGCCGCCTTGCCCGATGCCTTTAGCGCAGTGACGGTGGAGCCGCCGGCGTTCCACCAGATTATTCACGCGCTTCGAGAGGAAGCAGTCAGCGGCGCGGGCGCTCGCGATCGAGCGGGCGCATTCCCGCTGTCGCGCCACGACCCTGAGGGTGATGGCCCCGAACGTCTGCTTTGGGATCAGTGGGCCAAGCATGCCGAGAACGCGGCCATCGCGGCGGGTCTCGCGCGGGGACTGGCAGCGGGGCTCATGGGTGCCCTCGGCGAGCTGCTGGACAATGTCTTCGAGCATAGCGGTCGGCCGGAGAGCGGCGTCGTGGCCTATGCCGCGAGCGACGGCGCCTTCGAGTTCGTCGTCGCCGATGCAGGGCGCGGCGTGCTGGCGAGCCTGCGCGAGAACCCGGAGTTCGCCGAGCTGACGGATTCCGGAACGGCGCTGCGGGTAGCCGCGTCCGACGGCGCATCGCGATATGCCCGAAGCACAGGGCACGGCTACGGCATCGGTCGGTTGTTTCGCGCACTCGCCCATGACGCCGCCGAGTTACGATTTCGCAGCGGCGACCACGCCCTGCGGCTCTGGGGAGACGCCCCGAGCCTCACCGGGCAGGTGGAGTTGGCGCAGAAGGCTTGGCTGGCTGGACTCACCGTCTCGGTGCGCTGCGCGCCGAATGCGCCGCGTCGGCGGCCGTAGGCGTATTGCGGGGCTGGCGCAGTTCTCATAGGAGGCCCGCACCATCGCGACATTGTGCGCGAGGAGGTCGTCGATCGGCGCACCCTCCGGTGTCGGGAACTTCACCCATTTCAGCCGTCGCGACTCCGTCAGATGGGCCCGTCGCCGGCGGATGGTGCGCGAGAAGGCCTCGGTCTCGACCAGGGTGACGTCGGAGAAATGCCGGCGCAGCACGTCCAGCTTACGCCCGCCGCCCCGGATGACGAGCGCGAGCGGCCGGCCTACGCGATCGGCGAGCGCGCAGAGCTGGGCGACATGCCAGTCGATCCGCTCGCCCCGGCCGCAGCCGGTCGCGAACTCGAATGCGAGGATCTCGATCTCCGGGCGGTCAGCGATGAGCTCGGCCCACCTGGTGTAGTCTTGCTGGGTGCGGCCGTTCACGTGCAGGGCGGCCGGCAGGCCAGCCCCCGCCATCTCCGTCCAGGCCAGCAGAATGCGCTTCATGGCGTGGAGGTTGTCAGTGCGCGGCACGTCCGTCAGGACGCTGTAGTTGGGCGTCGTGACGAGCGTGACGCCGAGCGCCCGCAAGGCGGCCAGGATGGCGGGGCGGTCCTGGAGTTCCCACCAGCGCTCGATGGGCCCGTCCTTGTCGACGCCGGACACCACGATCGCCGCGCCTTCGGGGATCAGGAACCGCGCCGCGAGTCCGGCGCGGGAAGCGACGTGCGGCTTGCCCGTCGCGAGGTTTACGAAATCATAGAGCGAGATCGCGACGGCCGGCTCGTCGAGGATCGCCGCACGTCCGTAGCGGTGGTCAACGAAGGGAACGATCGCCGGCAGTGGGGGCACGCCATTGGCCACGGCGCGTGGCGCCGTTTCGAAACCGAGACCCTCGACCTCGCGCATCCGGGCCACGAAGGTGCGCGGATTGAACCGGCAGACCATGTCGCACTTGGTCTTGTCCCTGCAGGAGCAAAGGTCACGGCAGTCGAGAAGGCCAGCATCGGTGTGGATGCCACCACAGCGATCGCGTTCGAGGCAGGTCGGGCAGCCAAGAGACGGGGCGTGGCGGGTGGCGTCGTCCCAAAGCCGGCGTGGCTGCGGGAAATGGTGCGAGGGCTCATGGGACGGTCGGCGGTTCATTTCACGCTGATCTCCGCGGTGTCGCCGAAGAGCCCCACGCGCTGGAGCACCCCTTCGGCGTAGCCGCCGCCGTCGCGGATGGCCGCTGTCAGCTCAGGCGAGGGGTTGGCCACCCGCCCGATCGCGCGCAGGCCATCGCTCACGGCGAGGCCGTCGGGTCCGCTCTGGACGATCAGCGTGTCGCCGGCCCTGACGCGGGAGCCGGCGTTCAGCTCGGCGGTGACGGTGCGGGCAGCCTCGGACACAGTGAGGTCGAGGAGCGTCGGCGCCTTCAGACGGTCGAGGCCGCCATCCCAGCGCTTGCGCCACGGCTTGCCAGTCTGCGCGCGGATATAGTCGAGGCCCATCAGGCGGTCTCCAGGAGCGGGCTGAAGGATTTGGATTTGCCCTGCTTGCGTTCGACGAGCAGGCCCTTGGCGGCCAGCGCCGACAGCCGGTTGTTCCAGGCCGTCGGCCCGATTCCCTGGCTGCCGAAGCGGGCGGCGAGTTCTGGGGCGGTGATGGCGCCGAGCTCGATCACCGCCTCGAAGGTCGAGCGTTGGGCGGGGTCGAGGTCGCCGATCAGCCGGGCGCCGAGGACGCGGTCGCGGGCGTCAAGCTCGCAGCTCCAGAGCGCATCGCCACGGGCGCGAACGAAGAACTCCAGCTCTTCGGCAACGGCCGGGCGGAGGTTGGCCACAACGGGGTAGATGTTGGGCAGGGTTTGCCGGGCGTAGTCGCGGAAGCCGATCACGGCCTCACGCAGGAAGGAGGCGGTCGCGACCTCGACCCGGTCGAAGTCGAGGAAGGCGGGCGTCGGCGGCTCCGACGAGCGCGTAGCCGCGATCAGCATGCTCAGCAGCTTCCGTCCCGGGATGGCGCCTGAGAGGACGGTCTGGCCGCCAGCTAGATCGATCAGTCGATGCCGCAATTCACTATCCTCACTTTATAGACATGACGATAGTGAAGAAGAAGCGCCCGTCAAGGGTATCCCGCACTACGCTGTGGCTTTCCTCAGTTCGCTAGGAGAGAAGCGAGCATCTGTCCGAAGTTTGTATACCTTCTTCGGACCGCCCTCTTTGCGTTTGTCCGAAAAACGACTACAAGTTTCGGACATGATGGACTCGCCGCCAGACCTCAAGGCCGCCGTGCTGCACCGGATGCGGCAGGACGGGCCGCGCAAAGTGTGGACGCCCGCCGACTTCCTTGACCTCGGCTCGCGCGACGCGGTCGACAAGGCGCTTCAGCGGCTGACGAAGGCGGAGCAGCTGCGCCGGATTGACCGCGGGCTGTATGATCAGCCTGGCTTCAATAAGCTGACCCAGAAGCCCAATCCGCCCGATCCTCGCTCCGTGATCGAGGCGCTCGGTCGGCGCGACCAGGTCCGAATGCTGGTCGACGGGATGACCGCGGCCAACGACCTCGGCCTGACGGACGCCGTCCCCGCCAAGATCGTCGTCCATTCCGACGCCCGGCGCCGCGCGCTGCGGCTGGGCAACGTGACGATCAGCTTCCGCCCGACGGCGGCCAGCAAGCTCTTCTGGGCCGGACGCCCGGCCATGCGCATCGTCCAGGCGCTGCACTGGATGCGCGACCTGCTCGGGCGGTATGGCGAGGCCGACCGGGTGCATCGCAAGCTTCGCTCGCTGCTCGACGATCCCGTCGCGGGACCGCCGCTCCGAGCGGACCTTCTAGACGGAATGACGACGCTCCCGACCTGGATGCGCGTCTTCCTGAAGACAGTGGTCGAGGGCGACGACGGTGCGTCGGCGAAACGCGGCGCCGATGATCACCATCATGGCCATGATGACGACGATGATGATCATGATCATCATCGTCGCCGCAGTCCGGCGGCCGCGCGGCAGGCCGGCGATCTCGAGCGGCCGCGCCGAACGGCCCGCGCCGCAAAGCCGGCGTCGCCCGCACGTCGCGCGCCGAAACGGACATCGAACGCATGAACCCAGCCTATGACGAGGTGTTCTCGGCGGGCGCCGAGGCGATGCTCAGCGCGTTCGACACCACCGCGGCCCGGCTCGGCACGACGTCGCAGAACGTCGAGAAGGATTTCTGGGTCTGTTGGACCCTGGACGCGCTCTTCCACGGTCTCCCCGACGGCGGGCCCCGCCTCCTCTTCAAGGGCGGCACCTCGCTATCGAAAGGCTTCGGGCTGATCAGCCGCTTTTCGGAAGACATCGACGTCACGGTGTTCCGTGACGATATCGGCGCGCATGCGACCATCGCAGAGCTTGAAGCGCTCAGCGGCAAGAAGCGCAAAGCGCGGCTTGATGCGATCCGGGACGCCTGCCAGGCCTACATCAACGGGCCAGTACGCGAGGCGCTGACCGCCATCCTGAACGACCGCGTGACCGCTGCCGGGCTCCAACCTGGGGGCACCCGTGTCGAGCCGGACGACGCCGATCCCGACGGGCAGACGCTGTTGATCTGGTATCCCGCGACGACCCCGCGCTCGGACTATGTGCGGGCGGCGATCAAGATCGAGTCCGGCGCGAAATCGGCGCTCGACCCCCATCGCGAGGTGCCGATCAAGCCCTATGTCGACGACGACCTGCCGGCGCTCGACCTGACGGTGCCGGCGGTGCGGACCGTTGAGCCGGAGCGCACCTTCTGGGACAAGGTTGTCATCCTCCATGGCCTACGCCGTTGGTTCGACAACCGCGGCGAACTCAAAGGTGGCGGTCAGCGTGTGTCGCGGCACTATTACGACCTCCATAGGCTCACCCAGGACGCGGTTGGAACGACGGCGGCAGGTGATCTCGACCTCGGCGCCGACTGCGTCGCCCACGCCCGCATGTTCTTCAACAGGCCCGACTTCGACCTGGCCAGCGCCGCGCCCGGCAGTTTCGCGCTGATGCCCCATGACGGCATGGTCGATCAGCTGCGGACCGACTATCGCGCGATGACGGGCATGATCTTCGGCGAGCCGCCGGCCTTCGATGATGTGCTGGGAAGCGTCGGGGCTCTTGAGCGTGCGCTGAACGCAACGGACAGCCGAGCATGATCAGGCGCGGGAGCACGAGGCGGGCGAACGATGTATTTCCGCGTCCTTGATCACGGGGTTCGACCGGCGGCGGACGCGAAGGATCGCGCCTACCTCATGACCGACAACTGGGACGATTGGTTCAAATACAACACCATGTACACGCTCGTCGTCTATGACGAGGACGGCGAGCGCCATCAAATCGGGAGCGTGAAGATCGGCCAGTTCGAGATGGAAGAGGGCCAGCGCCGCGCCGCCATTCCGAAGAACTTCGATGCACTCGACGATCGGTTCTTCTCGCTCGGCCAAGACGATAGCTACTACGAGGCGTTGAACGCGCTCGGGCCCGAACAGCGCGACCGCATCTTGCGGGCATTGAAGGACGTCGCCTTCGACACCGAGCTCTTTCGGCGGGCTCTTGACGAGAAGGTGACCGGCGTCTCGCTGCTGCGCGCCGTCACGCCAGCAACCGTCCAGGGACAGTTCTACAGAATGGCTCGCGGCGGCGCGCGTCTGTCGAGCTACAAGTTCAGCTATACGGCGTCCAAGCCGCCTCGGTCGCGGATCAACCCGGTCCGGCTCGATTTCGAGGTCCAGCCGGAGTCGCAGCCACCCACCAACATCCACGTGCTGATCGGCCGGAATGGTGTCGGCAAGACGCGCCTGCTGAACGGGATGACCCGCGCGCTCGTCGGCGCCGAGACCGACGAGGAGGATGTCGGGGCGTTCGAGGGCGACACGGAGGACCTGATCGACGAACGGTTGTTCGCCAACCTGGTCTCGGTGACGTTCAGCGCGTTCGATCCCTTCGGCCCGCTCCCGAACCGCCAGGACAAGTCGAGCGGCGTGCAGTACGCCTATATTGGACTGCGACGGACCGGCCTCGGCGAAGACGGCAAGCCGCACCCGCCGCGGACCCCCGACCAGCTTTCGTCTGTCTTCGGCAGCAGCGTCTGGCTGTGCCGGCAGGGTGCGCGCGTGAGCCGATGGCGGCGCGCCCTGGAGATGCTCGAGGCCGATCCGATCTTCAAGGACGCCGAGGTTGCGTCGCTTGCGGATGAAGATTTGCCCGAGAAGGAGTTTCGGGCGCGGGCGCGCTCCCTGTTCGGCAAACTGAGCTCGGGACACAAGATCGTCCTGCTGACGATCACGCGCCTCGTGGAGACCGTCGAAGAGCGCACGCTCGTGTTGCTCGATGAGCCCGAGGCGCATCTTCATCCGCCGCTGCTGTCGGCCTTCGTCCGCGCGCTCTCCGATCTCCTCATCAACCGCAACGGCGTCGGCATCATCGCAACCCATTCACCGGTCGTGTTGCAGGAGGTGCCGCGAAGCTGTGTCTGGAAGGTGCGCCGCACCAATGTTCGCGTGGAGGCGGACCGTCCCGAGATCGAGACTTTCGGCGAGAACGTTGGCATCCTGACGCGTGAGATCTTTGGACTGGAAGTCACCGACTCGGGCTTTCACAAGATGCTGCGGGACGCCGTCGCTGAGGGCGACGACTATGAGGACGTCGTCGGACGCTTCGACGGCGAGTTGGGCGGCGAAGCGAAGGCGATCATCCGCGCCCTCATCGCTGCACGCCAGATCGACGACGAGTGATGCTGAAGCTCGATCGTCCGCCATACTCAGCTGAAGACACGTTTGCCGCTTGCATCAGCCGGGTGCGTGTGCCGGCGTTGAAGGCAAAGCTGGCAGCCGCCACCCAGGCGATTCGCGATGCGTCGGATGCCTATGTGGCGGCGGCGGAAGCGCAGGCGCTCGACCAGATCGTACGCGATCCCCTCGTCAACGGCACGGTGACTACGGCGGAGATGGAGGCGGTCTACACTGATCGCATGGCGAAGCAGAGCGGGCCCGGCCGCGCCATCTACGACGACATCTTCGCGGCAGCCAAAGGGCGTTGTCCGTTGTGCGCGCATCGAACGGTGACCACGCTCGATCACCACCTGCCGAAGGCGCATTATCCCGCGCTCGCTATCGTGCCCGTAAATCTCATTCCGGCGTGCAGCGACTGCAACAAGGCCAAGCTCGCGAGCGTCCCCCATGCTCCGGAGGACGTTTCGATTCACCCCTACTTCGACGATGTCGCCGACGAGAGGTGGCTTTTCGCCGACGTTGTGCAGGTGGCGCCGGCCTCCATGCGCTTTCGGGTTGAGCCCTCGACGGCTTGGGACGCCCTGCGGGCCGAGCGGGTGAGGAGGCATTTCCGGGGCCTGAAGTTATCGTCTCTCTACGGTTCCGAAGCCGCGGAGGAACTGCTCAACATTCGACATCTCCTGATCGGCCTGCAGGCGAGCGGCGGAGTCGACCATGTTCGCGCCTACCTCGAGGAGCACGCTGAGAGTTGCCTCCAGGCGCGGCTGAATGGCTGGCGAGGAGCGGCTTACGAGGCCTGGGCCAAGAGCGACTGGTTCTGCGACGGCGGGTTCGCTGCTGTCGGCTAAGTTCGCTGCTGTCTTGTGCACGGCCGGCGTGAGCGTCGAGGTGGCATTCTTCTTGAAGGGGAAGGCGAAGACCAACGGGCTACTCTGCGTCGGCTGGTAGGCCAAGGCCGCGCGGTAGCCGCCGCTCTGCCGCCGCCGGGCCGCGCCGGACGCTTGTTCCAGAGTCAGTCCAAGGGGTCCGCCTCGCCCGGGCCAAGTCGGCCCGCCACCAATTCCCGCGCGACCTCGCAGAGCGCCTTGTCGGGCAGGCGCTCGTTGCGGATATAGCCGGGTCAGCGGCCGCAAAGCGAGGAGCTATACTACATACATGAGCAGGTGGTGCTAACCATTCCATCCCGCCGCAGGGGTTTCCGAGTAAAATTGAGTCGCCTCCTCGCGACGCGCGAAGTGCCATCGGGTCTCGCGGCTCGGCGCTCGATGCCGCGCCCTCCCCGCTCTGCGGGAACTGCCGGCGCTTCCGGGTGCAATGGGGCGCGGGGCGAGAACATATGCCGCTCTACGCTCTCGGGGGAGGCTACGTCCATGCTAAGTTCCATCCCGGTTTGTTTCGGGTTCGGCGCCCCGCCTCCCGGGCGGGGCGCCGTTGGGTTCACTCCCGGCCGCGGTTGCCGTTGGGGCGGGACCAGATCAGCTCGAACTCGCCGCCCTCCATCTCGAAGAGGTTCGCCAGGATCGGCGCAGGCAGGGAGGGGTCGTCGAGCTTGACCGAGAGGTAGTCGCGGCCCTCGTTCGAGGTCTTCTTCCACGCCGCCCCGATCTCGGCGCGGCCGG
>NZ_JAAEDL010000046.1 GCF_018129005.1 Neoroseomonas eburnea | reverse complement strand
CCCAGCATCCTTCGGCCATGCAGGCCGTCGAGAAGCTGGTGCCCGCCGCCGGACTCGAACCGGCACATCCTTGCGGATTGCGGATTTTAAGTCCGCTGCGTCTACCATTCCGCCAGGCGGGCAGTGTTGTTCGTCGGCGCTGCAGGCGGCTGGCATGCCGCTGCCTGCGCGGCGGAAGTATCCTTCCTCGTCGCCCCTCTCAAGGGTGGTTCGGGCGCGCGACGAGGCTATGCCCCTTCGCGCAGGATGCGCCGGCAATGCTCCAGCGAGGCCTCGATCAGGTTGTCCGTCGCCTCCGGCGTGCGGAAGGCGGAATGGGAGGCCAGCACCACGTTCGGCAGCGCGGCCAGCGGATGCCCGGCCGGCAGCGGTTCCTGGATGAAGACGTCGAGGCCCGCCGCTCCGATGCGGCCCGCCTTCAGCGCCTCGGTCAGCGCCGCCTCGTCCACGATCGCTCCGCGCGCGGTGTTCACGAACAGCGCGCCGGGCCGCATGCGCGCCAGGCGCTCCGCGTTCAGGAAGCCGCGCGTCTCGTCGTTCAGCAGCAGGTGCAGGCTGACCACGTGGCTTTCGGACAGCAGCGTGTCGATGTCGGTGAAGGTGACGCCGGGATGCGTCTTCGGCGAGCGGTTCCAGGCCAGGACCTTCATCCCTGCACCGGCGCAGAGCCGCGCCATCTCCGCCCCGATGCCGCCGAAGCCGATGATGCCGACGGTCTTGCCCGTGAGCTGCATCCCGTCCGTGCGCGGCCAGCCGCCACCGACGATGGCGTGGTGCATCAGCCCGATGCCGCGCGCGGCGGCCCACATCAGCGCGAAGGCCATCTCGGCCACCGCGGTGTCGCCGTAGCCCTTGATGATGTGGACCTTGACGCCGCACTCGGCCTCCAGCGCCTCGGGGTCCATGTAGGACCGCGCCCCGGTGCCGAGGAAGACGATGTGCTTCAGCTCGGGACAGCGCTTCACGACATCGACCGGGAAATGCGTGTGGTCGTCGATCGCGATCTGCACGCCCTTCAGCAGCGCGGGCAGCGCCTCGGGCGTGATGTCGGGGTCCTCGTGGATCGCCACCGGGAGGTCGTCGGCGCGGTGCAGGCGCCGCATGACGTCGGCGAGGGAGGCGTTGGCATCGACGAAGGCTGCGCGCATTCCGGTCTCCTCACACATCCGCGGCGTGCTTCGCGAGCGCCGCCTCGTCCCAAACAATGCCCATTCCCGGCCGATCCGGCACCAGGGCCATGCCGCCCTTCACCGCGACCGGCTCCACCAGCAGCGGCGCGGCCACGTCGAGGTGTTCCAGCAGATGCGCCGTCGGCGTCGCGTTCATCAGGTGCACGCTCGCCTCGACGAAGATGTGGGAGGACATCGGCACGCGGTGCGCCGCCGCCAGCGCCGCCGCGCGCAGCCATCCCGTAACGCCGCCGATCTTCATCGCATCCGGCATGCAGAGGTCCACCGCCCCCGCCATCAGCGCGCGGTGCATCCCGGCCGGACCCCACCAGTTCTCGCCGCCCTGGACCGGGATCGACAGCCGCCGCGCGAGCTCGGCCAGCCCGGCATCGTCCTGCGCCGGCAGCGGTTCTTCGAGCCAGCGGACGTCCAGTGCTTCCAGCGCGCGGCCGCGGCGCTCGGCCTCGGGCAGGGTCAGTGCCTGGTTGTAGTCGACCAGGATCCCGACGCCATCGCCGACCGCGCCGCGCACGGCGCGCACCGTGTCGAGGTCGTCCTCCAGCCGCGCCTGCCCGAGCTTGAACTTCACCGCCCTGGCGCCGAGCGTCGCGACCGCGCGTCCGGCTTCCTCCGCCAGCATCGCCGCGCCCCAGCCGCGCAGGGACGCATAGATCGGCACCGGCCGCGCCTCCGCCCCCAGCAGTTCGCAGAGCGGCACGCCGGCAAGGACCGCCAGCGCATCCCACATCGCCATGTCGAGCGCCGAGAGCGCGATCTGCACCAGCCCCTCGGTGCCGAGGATGCGGCCGGCATCGTGCAGTTCCCGCCAGATCGTCGCCGGCGCCAGCTTCCGGCCGGCGAGCCCGGCGCCAAGGCTCCTCGCCAGTGCCGCGGTCGGTCCGAGAGCCGCCGGCGTGTAGGGGAAGACATAGGACGTGCCGACCGCGCCATCCTCGGTCCTCACCTCCAGGATCACCAGCGGCGCGCGGGGAATGGTGTTCAGGCTGTTGCGCAGCGGTGGGTCGAGTGGCGCATCCACCGCGCGCACGCGCACGTCCCGGATGATCGGCGTCGTCATGGGCGGTTCCCTCCGCCCGCGATCCTGCCCGCCGTTCAGCCTTCCGTCGAGGCGACCACCTTCATCAGCGCGACGTTCAGTTCCGCCCCGAGCAGCACGACGTAGACACTGACCCAGAACCACATCAGCAGGCCGACCGTCGCGCCGAGCGGCCCGTACATCAGGTCGTAGGTCGCGTAGTTGGAGACATAGAGCGAGAAGGCCGCCGAGGCGGCCGCCCAGAGCAGCGTCGCCACCACCGCCCCCGGCAGGGTCCAGGTCAGGCCGGGATGCTCCCCCGAAGGCCCGAGCCGGTAGACCACCACCAGGCCGATGAAAACCAGGCCGAGCAGCGTGCTCATCGACATGCCGCGCAGCGCCCAGGCATGCGGGGCGGGCAGGCCGAGCAGCGCCGCCACCCCCGGCAGCGCGACCAGGGACGCGATCGCCAGCGTTGCCGCCAGGGTGATCGACAGCGTGATGCCGATCGCCAGCAGGTGGTAGTGGAAGAAGCCGCGCTGCTCGGTGACGTCATGCGCCATGTTCAGCGCGCCGATCATCGCCCGCGTGCCGGCCGAGGCCGACCAGATCGCGACGACGCCGGAGACGATGGCGCCCCACTCCAGTCGCGGCCGCGGCGCCGTGACCAGGTCGTGCAGCCGCGCGGCGATGAGCTCGAAGGTCTCCTCCGGCACCAGTTCGCGCAACACTTCCAGTTGCGGCTCGACCGTCGCCTTGTCGAAGACCAGGCCGTAGACCAGCACCAGCAGGAAGATGCCGGGAAACAGCGCCAGCATGGCGTAGAAGGCGCAGCCCGCGGCGGTCAGGGAAATGCGGTCGGATGCGGCGGCGCGCATCACCCGGCGCGCGATCGCGATGGCACCCTCCCGGCGCGAGGCGCGATTCCGGAATGCCGGCATGACGTCCATGCGCCATCAGGTAGGCCAGAACGGGCCGCGAGGGAATCGTTCCGTCAGCTTTCGCGCGGCGCTATGGCGGCCTCAGGCGGCCGCTGCCGGTCCGTGGCAGCCCGCAACTCCAGCGGCGTGATCCGTCCATCCTGGTCGGTATCCAGCCGCTGGAGCAGGGCGGCGAGCGTATTGCCCGTGGGTGTTCCCGGCCCCGCCATGTTGGCGGGGCGCTGCTGCACTGTTTGCAGCGTGGCGGCAAACTCCTGGATGCCGCCTGCAGCCTGAAGCCGAGCCGCGTCCTGCTGGCTCTGCATGCGGAAGGCCCGGATCGCCTGGGGGGCGGTAGGTGTTCTCTCCGGGATGATCTGCATGGCTGCGAACTCCGTGATGGTCATGCACCCGTCCTTCTGCCGGGCGACCCCGTCCTGGGGCGGAGGACGCATTGCAGGGGGCGTGCCAGAAGGTCGGGAGAGGGGAACCTCCCCCGATCCCCCTCCCTTCTTTGGCACCTGGGAACTGACATCGGAGGTCAGTCCCCAGGTGCCAAAGAAGGTTGAGGGGGGTACGGGGGGAGAAGTTCGCTTCTCCCCCCCGTGTCACGCCAGAAGCGCGAAGGTCAGCTCGTGCTTGTTGTGAAACCCATGGAAAACCTGGGCTCCCGGTATGGCCGCGAAGGTCGCGGCGGTCTCGTGGTCGGTGTCGCCCTGGAATTTCAGCGTGCAGACGAAGTTCCGTGCCGCTCCCGCTTCCATCCAGCGGCTCACCAGCGTCAGCAGCCGGGCCGGGTAGCAGATGATGTCCGAGAACAGCCAGTCGACCGGCACTTCCTGCCGGGGGTCGAGGCCGAAGGCGCTCTCCTGCCGGCAGGAAACGCCGGGCATGGCGGCAATGGCGGGATCGAGCGGCGCCTTGTCCACCGCTGTCACCTGCGCGCCGAGCCGCGCCAGCGCCCAGGTCCAGCCGCCCGGGGAAGCGCCGAGGTCAAGGCAGGTCTCCCCCGGCCCCGGATGCCGGCCGATCCGCGTCAGCGCCTCCCACAGCTTGAGGTAGGCGCGCGAGGGCGGGCCTTCGCGATCCTCGGCGAAACGGAGTTCCCCGTTCACGAAGGGGCTGGTCTTGGTGGGGCTGGCCAGCATCCGGTCAGGCGCCAGCAGCGTCCAGGCGCCGAGATGCGCGGTCGGGGCCGGCTCGGGGAAGACCAGCGGGCGCGCCTTCACCGGCGGCAGGCGCTCGGCGATCAGGGCGGAGCGGCGATGGTGCAGCAGCGGCAGGTGCGACCAGTTGCGCTGGATCGCGCGCAGCGCGTCGGCGCCGGCCTTCACCGAGGGAACCGGGATCTCCCGCGGGTCGGTCCAGATATCGAGCGCCCAGGGTGCGGCGACCGGCGCAGCGGGGGACAGCGCGAGCCGCCCGTGCCAGGCGGCGATCCGTGTGCCGCCGCGGCGGAGATCCTCGGCGAGGTCGGATTCGAATCCCTCCGCGGCCAGGTAGGCGCTGCGGATCACCGCTTCAGCGCCGAAACCGCCAGCAGCGCCCAGCCGACCATCAGCAGCGTGCCGCCCGTGGGCGCGACCGGCCCGAGGGAAGGGTGGCCCAGCGCGTTCCACCACACCGCGGTGCAGAACATGGCCGTGCCGATCGCGAAGGCGGCGCCGGCGAGATGCGCGAGCCAGCGCCCGCGCTCGGCCATCAGCCCGGCGGCGAGCATGGCCAGCGCGTGCCAACCCTGGACCATCAGCGCGCTGTCCACCGCGCGGCGCTGCACGCCGTCGAACCCTGCGGGCGTGCCATGGGCCGCCCAGGCCGCGAGGGCGACGACGACGAGGCCGGCGATGGCGCCGAGGAAGAGCCAGAGACGATGCATGAGTCGCTGCTTACGCGCGCGCCGCGCGGAGGGCCAGGGGGGCATGCCGAGGCGCCCGGCCGACGAGGTCATCGGCGAGGCTCAGTCGCATGGCGCGCGGGGCTGGTCGGGTCGTCGTACGCGAAGCCCGGACTTCGGGCGGTAACAGCATCAGCCAGCGGAGATCGTGTCCTCACGGGGGCTGCTTTCGTTCACGGCGGGTCCGGCCTTTCCGGTGAACAGGTGATCCCGCCGAGCATTGCTGATGACCTCTCATCGGCAGGGCGAACGGCATCGCGTGCAGTGCTGGTGTCGCGGCTGCGGGCCGGTGCCGGACTCTTCAAACGGACTCTTGCTCCGCCTCAGCCGAAAGGCTGGCCGACGTCATGCGCGGATGAACAGGCGCCGCACCCGCTCGGCCGCGCCGGCCATGCGGCGGCACAAGCCGGCCTCGATCTCCTCGATCCGCGCGATATGCTGCGGCCAGCGCTGCTGCACCCAGCCCCAGCGCTGCGCCGCCCAGATATGCTGGTCGCGCAGCACGAAGACGCCGAGGGCGAGGAAGAGGAACCCCTGCAGGAAGGGCAGCACCAGCCCGAGCACGCCGAGCACGAGCAAGGTCCAGCCGAGGCATTTGCGCGGCAGGGAGGGGCGCAGGATGACCATGGGGCGGGAGATGGGCTCGGGGGGCGGCCGGTGCAATCGGCCGCCCCGCCGCCAGCCCGGCGGCTACGCGGCCCTTTCCAGCCCGTCGGCCTCCAGGGCTGCAAGATGGATGCACAGGGCGATCCCCTCGGCCGCCGCGCGCACCTCGGCGAGGGACGGATAGGTCGGCGCGAGGCGCAGGATGCTGTCCGTCGGGTCCTTGCCGTGGGGGGAGGTCGAACCCGCCGGCGTCAGCGCGATGCCGAGGCCGCGGGCGAGTTCCACCACCCGCTTCGCGGAGCCCCGCAGCATCTCGACGGTGATGAAGTAGCCGCCTTCCGGCTCCGTCCACCGCGCCAGGCCGAGGCCGCCGAGGCGCTGGTCCAGCGCTTCCAGCACCGCCTCGAATTTCGGGGCGATCAGGCGGCGATGCGCCTCCATGTGGCGGTGGATGCCGTCGAGGTCGCGCAGGAAGCGGGTGTGGCGGAGCTGGTTCAGCTTGTCCGGCCCGATCGTCCGCCGCCCGGCCTGTTCGAGATACCAGGCGACATTGGCCTTGGACCCCGCGAAGAAGGCGAGCCCCGCCCCGGCCAGTGTGATCTTCGAGGTCGAGGCGAAGATGAAGGCGCGGTCCGGGTTCCCCGCCTCGGCGCAAAGGCCGAGGATGTCGTGCGGCGCCGGACGGTTTTCCGTCAGGTGGTGGACGGCGTAGGCATTGTCCCAGAACAGCCGGAAATCCGATGCGCCGGTGCGCATGGCGGCGAGCCGGCGGGCGGTGGCCTCGGAATAGGTCGCACCGGTCGGGTTGGAATAGGTCGGCACGCACCACATGCCCCTGACCGCAGGGTCGGCGGCCAGGCGCTCGACTTCCTCCATGTCCGGCCCGTCCTCGCGCATCGCAACCGGAATCAGGCGGATGCCGAAGCCTTCGCAGAAGCCGAAATGCCGGTCGTAGCCCGGCACCGGGCAGAGGAAGGCGACGTCCTGGCCCACCCAGGGCGCGGCCGAGCCCGGCACGCCCTTGAGCAGCGCCCAGACGATGCAGTCATGCATGACGGCCAGGCTGGAATTCTCGTTCACCACCAGCAGCTCGGGCGGCACGCCGAGCATGGCGCCGAACAGCCGCCGCGCCTCCGGCAGGCCCTGCAGGCCGCCGTAGTTGCGGGCATCCTCGCCGCTTTCCGTCAGGTGGTCGCGGTTGCCCGGCAGGGCGAGCATGCCCTCGGCAAGGTCGAGCTGCTCGGGCGAGGGCTTGCCCCGCGTCATGTCGAGCTTCAGCCCGGCGGCGGCGAGGCGGGCGTAGGTGGCGCGGGCTTCCACGCCCTGGGCGGCGAGGGCTTCGGGGGAAAGGACAGGCACGATGGCGTCTCCGGGACAGGACAGGCGACAGCGGGGCGGAGAGTGTGCGAGACAATGTCTCGGATCAATCGAGATATTGTCCTGAGATCAATATGGGCGAGACGGACTACAGACGCCTGGCGGATGCGCTGGCGGAGGAGATCGGCACGGGGCGGCTGCGCCCGGGCGCGCGGCTCGAGCCGGTGCGGCGCTTCGCCTATGAGCACGGCATCGCCGTCTCCACCGCCAGCCGGGTCTATGCCGAGCTCGGTCGCCGTGGGCTGGTGGCGGGGGAGGTCGGGCGCGGCACCTATGTGCGCGCCGGACTGGCGCCGCCGCCGCTCGCCGAGCCCGGCCGGGCCGATCTGGTTGATTTCGAGTTCAACTTCCCGACCGTCCCCGGCCAGGCGGAGGCCCTGGCCGCGGTGCTGCGCGAGGCGCTGTCGCCGGAGCGGGCCGCCGAGGCGATGCGGCCGGTGGGGGCGCAGGGCCACGCGGCGGCCAGGGCTGCCGTCTCCCGCCATCTGGCCCGCGGCGGCTGGACCCCGGCGCCGGAGCACCTGCTCTTCGCCGGCGGTGGTCGCCAGGCGATCGGCGCCGCCATTGCGGCCTGCGTCGCGGCCGGGGAACGCCTCGGTGTCGAGGCCATGACCTACCCGGCGGTGAAGGCCATGTCGGCCCGCCTCGGGCTGGTGCCCGTGCCGCTCGCCATGGACGCCGAGGGCCTTCTGCCCGAGGCGGTGGAAGCGGCGATGCGCGCCGGGCCGCTCAAGGCCGTCTATGTGCAGCCCGTCATCCACAACCCGACCGGCGCAACCATGGGGGAGGAGCGCCGCCGCGCCCTCGCGGCGCTCGCGTCGCGCGAGGGAATCGCCCTGATCGAGGACGCGGTCTTCGGCTTCCTCGACGATTCGCCGCTGCCGCCGCTGATCGCCCTGGCGCCGGATCGGGTGCTGCTGGTGGACGGCATGTCGAAGCGGGCTTCGCCTGGGTTGAGCAGCGGCTTCGTCGTGGCGCCTTCCGCCACGCTGCGGCGGCGCGCGGCGGCGGCGATCCGCGCCGGCGCGTGGCACGCCTCGCCGATCGGCCTGGCGGCCGTGACGGCGTGGATGGACAGCGGGCTCCTGGGGACGCTGGAAGCGCGCAAGCGGCAGGATGCGAGGGCGCGCCAGGCCGTGCTGCGGGAAGGGCTCGCCTCACACGCGCTGCGCGGGGACCCGCGCGCCTATCACCTCTGGCTGGAGTTGCCCGAGGCCTGGCGGTCGGACGCCTTCGCCACGGCGGCGCTGCGGCGCGGCGTGGCGGTGACGGCATCGAGCGCCTTCACCACCCAGCCGGGGCACGCGCCGAACGGGGTGAGGCTGGCATTTTCCTCGCCCGCCCTGCCGGCGATGCGCGAGGGCATCGCGATCCTCGCGGAATTGCTGGCGCAGGGGGGAGAGGCGGAGATGCCGCCGGAGTGAGAGGGACCGGAGGGGCCTTGCCCCTCCGAACCTCCCCACCAAAGGCCGAAGGGCCTTTGGAAACCGTCACCTGGCACCGGGCGGGGGAAGGGCCTCGCCCCTCCAATCGTTCAGATGTGAATCGGCTTGCTCCAGGCGGCCAGCGCCGCCTCCTTCACCGCCTCGTTCAGCGAGGGATGGGCGTGGCTGACGCGCCCGATGTCCTCGGCAGATGCACCGAACTCGATGGCGATGGCGATCTCGGCGATCAGCGTGCCGGCATCCGGCCCGATGATGTGCGCGCCCAGCACCTTGTCGGTCGCCTTGTCCGACAGGACCTTCACGAACCCGTCCGTCGCGCCCATGGCGCGCGCACGACCATTCGCCATGAAGGGGAACTTGCCGACCTTGTAGGCGACGCCAGCGGCCTTCAGGGTCTCCTCGGTCGCACCGACCGAGGCCACTTCCGGCCATGTGTACACCACGCCCGGAATGGCGTCGTAGTTCACGTGCGGCTTCTGGCCGGCGAGCATCTCGGCCAGCGCGTAGCCCTCGTCCTCGGCCTTGTGCGCCAGCATCGCGCCGGCGATGGCATCGCCGATGGCATAGATCCCGGGCACGTTCGTCGCGAAATGCGCGTCGGTCTTCACGCGGCCGCGCTCGTCCAGCGCCACGCCCACGGCATCGAGGCCGAGGCCGGTCAGATACGGACGGCGGCCGATGGCGAGCAGCACGACATCGGCGCGAAGTTCCTCCGCATCGCCGCCGGCCGCCGGTTCCACCTTCAGCGTCACGCCCGTGGCGTCGGCGACCGCGCTGGTCACCTTCGACTTCAGGCGGACCTTCATGCCCTGCTTGGTCAGGATGCGCTCGAACTGCTTGCGCACCTCGCCGTCATTGCCGGGCAGGATGCCGTCGAGGAACTCGATCACCGTCACCTCGGCGCCGAGGCGGCGCCAGACCGACCCGAGCTCCAGCCCGATCACGCCGCCACCGATGACGACGAGGTGCTTCGGCACGCTCTCCAGCTCCAGCGCGCCGGTCGAGGTGACGATGCGCTTCTCGTCCACCTCCACGCCCTTCAGCGGCATGCTCTCGCTGCCGGTGGCGATGACGATGTGCTTCGCGGCGTAGTCCATGCCGTTCACCTGCACCACGCCCGGCGCGGTGATGCGGCCCTCGCCCTTGAGCCAGGTGATCTTGTTCTTCTTGAACAGGAACTCGACGCCGCTGACGTTGGCCTTGACCACATCGGCCTTGCGCGCCTGCATCTTCGCGAGGTCCAGCGAAACCTGCCCGACGCCGATGCCGTGGTCGGCCAGGTGGTGCGCGGTCTCCTCGAAGACTTCCGAGGAATGCAGCAGCGCCTTGGACGGGATGCAGCCGATGTTGAGGCAGGTGCCGCCCAGCGTGTCCCGCTTCTCGACGCAGGCCACCTTCATGCCGAGCTGCGCCGCGCGGATGGCGCAGACATAGCCACCGGGACCGGCGCCGATCACGATGACGTCGAAGGTTTCGGGCATGGGGCGGTCGTCCTGGGCTGTGGGCTTCGGAAAGGCGCGCGGAAGGTGCCTCCCCCCGCGCGCCGGATCAAGGCGCGGAGAACCCCTTGGGCCGCGCCGCGTCAAGCGCTTATCCTGCCGGGCAGGTCGGCGCCGTCAGATGCGCTGCCGCAAGGAGAGGATCGTTCGCATGCCCGTCCGGGATACCGCCCGAATCGCGCCCACGCGCCGCCTGCTGCTGGCAGCCGGCGCCGCGGGCCTCGCCGCCCCTGGTCTTGCCCGTGCCCAGGGCCGCTTCCCCGACCGGCCGATCCAGATCGTGGTGCCCTGGCCGGCCGGCGGTTCTGCCGATGTCCAGCTTCGCTCGATCGGGGACATCGCGAGCCGCACCCTCGGCCAGCCGGTCGTCGTCCAGAACCGGCCTGGTGCCGGCGGCACGCTCGGCCCGCTCTCCGTCGCTCAGCAGGCGCGCCCCGATGGCCACACGCTGACGCAGATGCATCTGTCCGTCCTGCGCCGGCCCTGGATGATGCGCACCCCGGGCTGGGACCCGGTCGCCGACTTCACCCACATCATGGGCATGACCGGCTGGCTGTTCGGCACCGCGGTCAAGGCCGACAGCCGCTTCAGCACCTGGCAGGAGATGATCGCCTTCGCCCGCGCCAACCCCGGGCGGCTGACCTACACCACCTCCGGCATCGGCACGACGAACCACCTGGCGATGGAATCCATCCAGGAGAAGGAGGGCATCCAGCTTACCCACGTCCCCTATCGTGGTTCCAACGAAGCCGTCACCGCCGTGATCGGCGGGCAGGTGGACATGGTCTGCGACAGCAGCACCTGGGCGCCCTTCGTCGAATCCGGCCAGATGCGTGCCCTCTCGGTCTGGACGGCGGAGCGCGTGCGGCGCTTCCCCACCGTGCCGACGCTGAAGGAACTCGGCTACGACCTCGTCGTCACCTCGCCCTACGGGGTCAGCGGCCCGCGCGGCATGGACGAAGGCATCGTCCGCGTGCTGCACGACGTCATGAAGGCCGCGCTGATGACGCCGGAGAACGCCGAGGTCCGCTCGCGCTTCGACATGCCGCTCGTCTACATGGATACGCAGACCTACCGCGCCTTCATCGCCGAGCGGGTGGAATACGAGAAGGCGATGGTCCGCCGGCTCAACCTCACTCTCGACGGCTGAGGGGGCGGGCATGGCGACGCTGCGGCGCACCCTTCTTCTCGCGGGGGCGTCCTTCGCCCTCGCGCGCCCCTCGCTCGGTCAGGGGCGTTTTCCCAACCGGCCGGTGCGCTTCCTGATTCCCTGGGCGCCCGGCGGCACGCTGGACGGCTTCATGCGGCTGCAGGCCGAGACCTTCCAGCGCGAGTTCGGCCAGAGCCTGATCATCGAGAACATGCCGGGCGCGCGCGGCACGCGGGCGGCGATCCAGCTCGTCGGCCAGACGCGGCCGGATGGCTACACCATCGCGCACCACCATCTCTCGGTCCTGCGTCATCCCTTCCTGACCAAGCGGCCGACCTGGGACCCGGTGAACGACTTCACCTACATCATGCAGCAATCGGGCTTCGTCTTCGGCCATGTGGTCCACCCGCAATCGGGCTGGAACACGCTGGCCGACATGTGGGCGGCGGCGCGGGCGCGACCGGGGCAGCTCACCTACGGCACCTCGGGCATCGCAACCTCCAACCATCTCGCGATGGAGGAACTCTGCGAGAAGGAGGGCGTGCAGATGATCCACGTCCCCTATCGCGGGACGAGCGAGAACATCACCGCCCTGCTGGCGCGCCAGCTCGACGTCATCGCCAATTCCAACGCCTGGCAGCCAGGCGTGGAGGCGGGGCAGATGCGCCTGCTCGCGGTCTGGACGCGCGAAAGGCTGCGCAGCTTCCCCGATGTGCCGACGCTCCAGGATCTCGGCTACGGGATGGTGGTCACCTCACCCTATGGCATCGTCGGCCCCAAGGGCATGGATCCGGAGATCACCGAGTTTCTCCACCAGGCTTTCAAGCGGATGCAGGAAAGCCCGATGATGCGCGACTACATGGTGCGCAACGAAATGCCGGACGAATACCTCGGGCCGGCGGCGTACACCGCCTTCGCGCGGGAACGCGCGGCGTATGAGCAGCGGATGGTGGCGCGGCTCAATCTGAGTATCGATTGAGGAAGGTCGGGGGAGGAGAACCTCCCCCGAGCCCCCTTCCTTCCTTGTTACTTGGGAACTGATTTCGGAGGTCAGTCTCCAAGTCGCAAAGAAGGTTGGGGGGTCCGGGGGGAAGTTCCCTTCCCCCCGGCCTTCACCCCCCGAACGCCCGCACTGCCAGCCACGCCCCGAGCAGTCCGAGCGCCACCTGCACGACCTTGCGGAACGCCGCCTCGTCCAGCCGCACCCGCAGTCGCCGCCCGGCTTCCATCCCTGCGAAGGCCGGCGCCAGCCCGGCGAGCGAGGCGAGCCCCAGTTCCGCCGGCAGCATCCCGCCGCCTGCCAGCGCCGCTGCGAGCGCCCCGTTCACCAGCACAACGCCGAGCCCGAAGCCCTGCACGAATTCCTCGCGCGGCAGGCGGATGGCCTGCAACCACGGGGCGGCGGGGACCAGGAAGCTCCCGGTCAGCCCCGCGATCGCGCCCGAGACCGCCCCCATCGGTGGCCCCAGCCAGCGTTCGGCGGCGGGCGAGGGTGCCGGAAGCCGCGGCGCCGTCAGCGCGAGCGCCGAGGACGCCACCAGGATCACGCCCAGCAGGCCCGAGAGCAGGAGCGCATCGGTCCGCGCGAGCTGCCCCGCCGCCGCATAGGTCGCGCCCGCCGCGCAGATCAGGAAGATCCCGATGCGCGGCGCCACCCGCCGCAGCGTGCCGCCCGCCAACGCCTGCCACACGTTGGTGGCGAGCGAGGGCACCAGCATCAGCGCCATGGCCTCGGGCAGCGGGCGGAACAGCGCGAGCAGCGCGATGCTGATCGTCGGCAGGCCGAAGCCCGCGACGCCCTTCACGAGCCCGGCGATCAGGAAGACAGGCAGGATGAGGAGGAATTCGGCCATGCGGCCATCCTGGCGCGGATCTTCTCGTCGTCGGTGAGGCCCGCACCGAAACGTGGCGCGAGGCCAAGCACGGCCGCGAGCGGCACCAGCCAGACGATGCGCGCCTGATAACGCGCGGCAGGGCCGGAAAGCGCGCCGGTGGCGAAGGCGTTCACCACCACCGCCAGCAGCAGCCCCGCGACCAGCCCCAGCCGCGCGCGGTCCCCTCGCGAGGCGGCCAGCAGCAGCGCGACGACCGCCAGCGGCAGGCTCAGCAGCAGCACCGGCAGATGCGGCGCGAGGAAGGGCTCGGCGAGGCCCGGCAATGCCCCTCGCATCTGCGCCGCCGCATCGAAGGCGGCGAGCTCCTCCGCCGGCAGCACCGCGACCGCGCGGCGGGCGGAGGCCGCGAGATGCGTGCTTGCCAGCGTGTCCCCGACCCACGTCATGCCGAGTTGCTCGACGGTGTTGCGCGCCATGGCCGCGGCGACCTCGCCCGGACGTTCCGCGACCGTCCGCCCGACGATCGCCGCCGCCTCGGGCGCGAGGCGCATGCCGCCCATCGCGATCGGCGTCCCGTTGCGCTGCCGGTTGACGGGTGACTCCGCGCTCCAGAGGAAATGGTCGCTCGGCATCGGCAGGTCGCGGGCGGAGCCGCAGAGATGCCAGCCGGCCTGCGGGCAATGCGCGCGGATCGTCGCCGCGGCCGGCCCGTCCGCCTGCAGCCGCGCGAGCAGGAACACTGCCCCGTGCGGCGACAGCGACGGCCGGCCGAAGGCCCAGGCATTGGCCGCGACCAGCGCGCCGAGGGCGAGCGCGATCGGAACCGCCGCCCGCAGCGGCGCCATGATGCCGCGCGCCAGCACGGCGACGAGCACGACCATCGCCAGCGCCGTCGGCAGGTGCGACAGATGCGCCGCCACCGCGAAGCCGCCGAGCAGGGTCAGCCACAGCGCCTCGGCGCGGGAGAAGCGGTCCCGCGCGAATCCCAGCAGCAGCAGGCAGAGCGGCGCCAGCGCGGCAAAGACATCCGGCATCAGCGTCGCCGCGAACCAGGGGGCCGAGGTGAGTGCCGCGAGCCCGGCGCAGAGCAGCAGATGCGCCGTTGCCGTCGCTTCCCCTCGCGCCCCGCGTTGCGCCAGCCACAGCAGGTGCGAGACCACCAGCACCTGCGCCGCCAGCGCCGGCCAGAGCGACCAGCCCCAGTGGAACAGGTGCAGGAAAGGCCCGTAGGCGGCCGTCTTGTCCCAGGGCCACTCGGGAAACAGCGTGTGGCCGAGGTAGGAGACGCTGTCGATGAAGACCAGCGGATAGCCGTTGAGCAATGCCGGCCAGGCGAGCAGCGCCGCGCCGGCGAGGATCGCGGCCGGTGCCTTCACGGCGTGTCCCTGCGCGGCGCGGCGGGCAGCAGCAACAGCAGCGCCCCCACCGGCAACAGCCAGGCGATCCGCGCCTGGTAGCGCGCATGCACGCCGGACAGCCCCCCCGTCGCCGCCGCATTGCCGACCACGCCGACCAGCAGCGCGGCGAGCAACCACAGCCGCAGCGCATCCCCGGCGCGTGCCGCCCGCAAGCCGGCCAGCGCCAGCAGCGGCAGGGAAAGCAGCAGCACCGCAAGGTGCAGAAGGCCAAAGGCCGGCACTGCCGCGCGCAGTTCCCCGCGCGGTTGCAGCGCGGCGTCGTAGGCGGCGAGTTCCCGCGCCGGGAAGCCCTCGGCGATGCGCGGGCGCAGCGCGGTGGCGAGGTGGTCGTCGCCCAGCGTGTCGCCGATGCCCGTCGTCGTCACCTGCCGCGCAGTGTTGCGCAGGATGGCGAGCGCGACCTCGATCGGATGGGCACGCAGGGTCGCCGCGACGATCTCGCCTGCCTCGGCCGAGATCAGCGCGCCGCCGAGGAAGCGTGCCTGTCCCGCCGCGTCGCGGTTCACCGGGCTGTCCGGCGCCCAGAGGAAGTCGTTGGCGTCCATCGGCAGCCGGTCGACGAAGGCGCAGAGATACCAGCCGGCCGCCGGGCAGCGCGCGCGGATCACCTCGGTCGCCGGCCCGTCGGCCTGCAGGCGCGCGAGCATGAAGGTGGCACCATGCGGCGAGAGCGCCGCGCGCCCGTGCCCCACCCAGTTCGTCGCCAGCAGCAGCGCCACCGCGGCCACCACCGGCGCCGCCGCGCGCGGTGCGCCCCAGGGCAGGCCGTGCCCGCGCCGCAGCAGGTCGGCCGCCAGCGCCAGCGCCACCATCGCCAAGGCGAGCGGCAGATGTGCCAGGTGCGAGGCGACGGCGAGGCTCGCCAGCACGCCGAGATACGCCGCTTCCGCGCGTGACAGACGCGACCGCGCAAAGCTCAGCAGCGACAGGGACAGCACCACCACCGGCGCGAAGACATCCGGCATCAGCAGCGCGACGGTGAAGGGCGCGATGGTCAGAGCCGCGGCCACCGCGCAGACGGCGACATGGGCGATGGGGGGCGCCGCGCCTCGCAACACGCGCTGCGTCAGCCAGAGCAGATGCGAGACGATCAGCGCCTGCGCGACCAGCGGCCCCCACAGCGTCACGCGCCAGTGGAAGGTGTGCAGGAAGGGGCCATAGATCCACGGCTTGTCCCACAGCATCAGCGGGCCGAGCGTCTGGTGCAGGAAGCCGCCGGTGTCGCTGAAGACGAGCGGGTAGCGGTTGAGGAAGGCCGGCCAGGCCAGCAGGGCGGCGCCGAGCAGGATGGCGCCGAGGGTCTTCACGGGCGGAAGAAGGTCGGGGGGAGGGAACTCCCCCCGAATCCCCCCTCCTTCCTTGGGAACTTCGCGCTTCGCCGCAGGCGAAGCGCCCCGACAGAAAAGGGAGGGGGATCGGGGGAGGTTCCCCTCCCCCGACCTTCCCGTGGCATCACCCGCCCGCAAACAGGCACAGCACATTCCCCTCCGGGTCCGCCGCGTGCAGCGTGTGTTCCCCGGAAGCTTGCGCCGTCGGCGGTTCGAGCACCGCGACCTTCGCCATCAGCAGCCGCCGATGCCAGCGTTCCAGCTCATCGAGCGTGTCGAGCCGGAAGGCGAGCATCACCCCCGGCTCGCCCTCGCGCGTGAACAGCGCATCGCCGCGCGCACGCAGCGCCAGGCTCATCGCGCCGAGGTCGAAGCGCACCCAACCGGCGCGGGCCTCGGCCGGCGGGCGTTCCAGCAGGCGTTCATAGAAGCCGCGCTGCCGCGGCAGATCGCGGCAGGGGATGACCACGGCCTCGAGTCGAAGGGCGGGGGTCACGCGTCCGGCGCGGCCCAGCGGGCGGCCGCCGCGTCGTCCTCGGCGCGCGCCTCGACCCAGCGATGCGTGCCGGCGGCGAACTCCTCGCGCTTCCAGAAGGGTGCCCTGGTCTTCAGCCAGTCGATCAGGAAGGCACAGGATTCCAGCGCCGCCGCGCGATGGGCCGAGGCGGTCAGCACCAGTACGATGGGCTCTCCCGGCAGGATGCGGCCGACGCGGTGGATCACGGTGCAGCCGGTCAGCGGCCAGCGCTGCTCGGCTTCCGCGGCGATGCGCGCGATCGCGCGCTCGGTCATGCCGGGATAGTGCTCGAGCACCATCGCCGCGAGCCCGTCATCACCGCGGCAGATGCCGAGGAAGCTGGCGATGCCGCCCACATCGGCGCGCCCGGCCGACAGAGCGGCGGTTTCGGCCCCTGCATCGAAGGGCGCTTCCTGAACCAGCACCTTGGCCATCTCAACCCCCGGTGACAGGCGGGAAGAAGGCGACCTCGTCATTCGCGGCGATGGGGTGGTCGGGTGTTGCGAAATCCTGGTTCACCGCCGCGCGGAGCTGGCGCGGATCGGCAAAGGCGGCGGCGTGCCCGGGTGAACGTTCCGCCAGCCAGCGGACCAGGGCGGCGACGTCGCGCACCTCGGCCGGTGGCGCGACCTCTTCCTCGGCCACCCCGACCTTCTGCCGCACCCAGGCGAAGTAGAGGACGCGCATGGCGACTAGCGCGGGGTGGGCACGGTCGTCACGCGCCCGCCCGGCTGGATGATGGTGGTGGTGCCGCCATCCTGGATGGCGACGCCGCCGGCCGGGTTGCCCGGCTGGACGATGCCTTGGACGCGGCCGGTGCCGCCGGTGGTGACGGCCGGCGGCTGGCCCGGGATGGTGACGACGCGCGGTTCCTCCCGCTCGGGCGGCTCGGGCACCGGGGGGGCGGCGCGCCTTGGCGCCGGCACCTGCACCGGCGGCGGGACGGATGCCGAGGGCGGCGGCGTCGAACTGCCCACGCGCCGCGTGCCCGACGACGGCTGAGAGGCGCCAGGCGGCGTGGTCTGCGCATCGACTTCAGGGCGCGGCACGGGGCGGTAGTCGGGCACGTGCGTCACCGCCGCCTCGGGCGAGGCCGGGCGCGCGGATTGCAGCGCGCCGGCGCTCAGGCGCAGTTGCTCGATGCCTTCGCTGCGCAACGGCTCGAATGCCGGTTCCTCGCCGGTCACCCGGCGAATGGTCAGGCTGTCGCCGGTCACGACCGGCCGGCTCGACATGTCCCAGGAAGGCTGCCAGTCCGGGCCGCATCCCGCCAGAGCCAGCAGCATTGCCCCGGCGCCAATTCCGCGTCGCATCGGATTCCGCTCCGCCATCGTGAAGGTGAAGATGAGCCTGCCGGGCATGCTGCTCAAGGGCGTGCCGCCGGCGTTCCTGCCCTCGGTGGGCGTGGTCGGGCATCCTGCTGCCCGGCGTGGCGCAGCCCCGCCTGGAGGTAGTCCCAGCCGGTGACGAGGGTGAGCGCGGCCGCCACCCAGAGCCCGGCCTCCCCGATCATGGAGACGGGCAGGAACCTGAGTCCGATCGTCGAGGCGCCGGTGTCGCCGGCCAGCAGCGTACCGAGCGCACCCATCTGGAAGCCGGTCTTCCACTTCGCCAGCCGCGTCACCGGCAGGCCGACGCGCAGCTCCGCAAGGTATTCGCGCAGGCCGGAGACCATGATCTCCCGCAGCATGATCACGATCGCGGGATAGAGCGCGGCATGCGAGAGCCGGTCGAGCCCCACCAGCAGCATCAGCGCCGCGCCCACCAGCAGCTTGTCGGCGATCGGATCCAGCATGCGGCCGAAGGAGGAGGTCACGCCGCGGTCCCGCGCGATCTTGCCGTCGAAGTAGTCGGTGACGCCGGCGACCGAGAAGACGAGGCAGGCCGCCATGTCCGCCCAGGGCGCGCCGATCGCCGCGAAGGCCACGAGCACCGGGATGGCCGCGATGCGGGAGATCGTCAGCAGGTTGGGCAGGTCGGTCGGCATGGTGCGCGGACTGCTTACCCCGTCCCGTCGCGCGGGGCCACCGCGCCGGGATGGAAATGCTCGTGGATGCGCCGCGCCACGGCAGGGCCGATGCCCGGGCAGGCTTCGAGATCCGCGAGCCCGGCCTGCCGCACGCCGCGCGCGGAGCCGAAATGATTGAGCAGCCGCCGCTTGATCGCCGTGCCGACGCCGGGGATGTCGTCCAGCTCCGATTTCGTCAGCGCCTTGGACCGCCCGGCGCGGTGGGCCGAGATGGCGAAGCGGTGCGCCTCGTCCCTGAGGCGCTGCAGGTAGTAGAGGACGGGATCGCGCGGCGGGAGCTGGATAGGCTCCCGCCCCGCCATGTGGAACCACTCGCGGCCGGCGTCGCGGTCCGGCCCCTTGGCCACGCCCACCAGGGGCACGTCCTCCACGCCGAGCTCCGTCATCACCGCCTGGGCGGCGGAAAGCTGCCCGGCGCCGCCGTCGATCAGCACCAGGTCGGGCCAGGTGTCGGCCTCGCGGCCGGGATCTTCCCGCAGCGCGCGGCCGAAGCGCCGCTCGAAGACCTCCCGCATCATGGCGAAGTCGTCATTGCCCGGCGCCGCCTTGATCGAGAACTTCCTGTACGCCTGCTTCATGAAGCCGGAAGGACCGGCGACCACCATGACACCGTAGGGGTTGGCGCCCTGGATGTGGCTGTTGTCGTAGATCTCGATGCGCTCCGGCGGGGCAGGCAGGCCAAAGAGGCTCGCCACGCCGTCCAGCAACTGCGCCTGGGCGGTGCCTTCCGCGAGGCGGCGTTCCAGCGCCTCCCGCGCATTGGTCGCGGCGTGGTCGACCGCCTCCTTCTTCTCGCCCCGCTGCGGGCGATGGAGCTCCACCTTGCGCCCGGCCTTGAGCGAGAGCGCCTCGGCGATCAGCGCCGCCTCGGGCGGTTCGTGGGAGAGCAGCACCAGCGGCGGCGGCGGCAGGTCGTCGTAGAGCTGCGCGAGGAAGGTGCCCATCACCTCCTCCGGCGACTGGTCCTGCTTGGCGTGGCTCAGGAAATAGGGGCGGTTGCCGTTGTTGCGCCCGCCGCGGAAGAAGAAGACCTGCACGCAGGACTGGCCGGCCGCCTGGTGCAGCGCGATGACGTCGGCATCGCCGACCGCTTCCAGGTTCACCCTGTCCTTTCCCTGGACATGCGTCAGGCCGCGGATGCGGTCGCGCAGCGCGGCCGCGCGCTCGAATTCGAGCTTCCCGGCCGCGTCCTCCATTTCCGCCGCGAGGCGCTTCTGGATCGAGGGCGTGCCGCCGGAAAGGAATTCCTTCGCCTCCCGTACCAGTTCGCCATAGGCCTCGTGGCTGATGCGGTGCACGCAGGGTGCCGAGCAGCGCTTGATCTGGAACAGCAGGCAGGGGCGCGTGCGGCTGTCGAACACCGTGTCGCGGCAGGACCGCAGCAGGAAGACGCGTTGCAGCGCCGTGATGGTCTGGTTGACCGCCCAGGCCGAGGCGAAGGGGCCGTAGTAGGAGGCGCCCTTGCGCCGTTCCCCGCGGTGCTTGGCGATCTGGGGATAGGGGTGCTCGTCGGTGATGACGAGCCATGGATAGGATTTGTCGTCGCGCAGGACGATGTTGAAGCGCGGCCGCAGCCGCTTGATCAGGTTGGCCTCGAGCAGCAGCGCCTCGGCCTCGGAGCCGGTGGTGACGATCTCCAGGCTACGGGTCTCGAACACCATGCGCCGCAGCCGTTCCGACAGCCGCGAGACCTGGGTGTAGGCGGTGACGCGCCTGCGCAGCGAGCGCGCCTTGCCGACGTAGAGCGCATCCCCCTTCGCATCGAGCATGCGATACACGCCCGGCGCGAGCGGCAAGGTTGCCAGCGCCGCCTCGATGACGTGCAATCCGTCCTGCGGCGCCGGAGAGGCTTCGGAACTCGTCACGGCGACGGAACCGGGGGCAATCGACCCGTCTTGTCCACGATTCCTGTGGACAACTCTGTGGGCGAAGCCTGCGTCATGGTTCGCAGTGGCAGGTTACAGGACGGTTTCGACGATTTGCCGCCGATTTGCGCGATCTCGTAGAAATCTTCTAAGCCATTGTTTTCATTGTAAGAAGTATTCGCGTGCCCGCGAATGCATGGGTCAAGACCCATTTTTCGCTTGACCGAGAGATTGCGGGATCGCCGCCGCTCGGCGCGGTGGACAAAATTCATCACCGCTTGTTTCAAAATCGCGTCCTTTCAACGACAACGCCGACACTGGTCACGTCAGGCAGGACGTCGGGCTTTTCCACCGAGACGCGTACCGCGGTGATCCGGTCGTCCCCAAGCAGCGCCAGCGCGATCCTTTCAGCCAGGGTCTCGGCGAGTCGCACATGTCCGGCAGAGGCAATGCGCCGCGCCGTCGCGGCGACGAGGCCGTAGTCCACCACCCGGGAGAGCTCGTCCACGCCCTCCGCGCCCGGCGCCGCCTCGTCGCGCACCGCGAGATCGATGCCGATGACCACACGCTGCGGGCGAAGTTCCTCATGTGCGTACACGCCGAGGCGCGCCTGCACCGTCAGGCCGCGGACGAAGACGTGGCGCAGGCCGCGCGCGGCATCCGGGGCGAAGGTCATTCCTCGGGCTCCGTGCCGTGGCTCGGCGACCATTGCAGATGCTGCCCGCCGTCGAGCGCAATCATCTGCCCGGTCATCGAGGGCAGGGAGAGAATGGCGAGCAGTGCGCGCGCCACCTCCTCCGGGGAGGTACCGTGGCGCAGCGGCACCGACAGCGCCTGACGGTCGAACTGCTCCTGCGACTGCCGCGGGCTGGGCAGCGCCGGGCCGGGTCCTATCGCGTTCACGCGGATGCGAGGTGCCAGCGCGAGGGCGAGCGACTGCGTCAGCGTCCACAGACCTGCCTTCGAGACGGTGTAGGAGACGAAGTGCGGCGTCAGCGACCAGACGCGCTGATCGAGCATGTTCACCACCACGCCTTCGCAACCCTTGGGCAGTGCGCGGGCGAAGGCCTGCGCCAGCACGAAGGGCGCGCGGAGGTTGGGCTCGATGTGCAGGTCCCAGCTCGCGCGCGTGACGTCGTGCCATTCGTCGCGCACGAAGGTCGAGGCGTTGTTGATCAGCACGCCGACGGGGCCGAGGGCGGCCGCGGCCTCGGGCAGGAGGCGGGCGACGTCCTCCTCCCGCGTCAGCTCGGCGCGTAGCGCCACCGCCTGGCGGCCGCGGCCGCGGATCTCCCCGGCGACGGCCTCGGCCTCGGCGGCGCTGGCCGAGTAGTGGATGGCGAGGTCGAAGCCGGCCTCGGCCAGGGCGATCGCCATGGCGCGGCCGAGCCGCTTCGCCCCGCCGGTGACGACGGCGACACGGGGAATGGTGGTGGGAATGGGGGGCGACATCGGCGCGGATGTAGCGCGCCCCCGCCGGGTCGTCATCGGGCGCCCATGCCGGGTCGGCGAAGCATGATGCCGCACCGCGCGGTGCCGGCGGCGCCGTCCGCTGCTCGGCCGCCGAGCCGACCCGGAGCGCGACACGCTCCGCGCACAGGGAGAAGCCGTGTGCGGAGGGGATCAGGCGACGGTGGCGGCCTTGCGCACCTCGTCCCGGATCTCGGCCATCAGCCGGGCCTTGAGGGCGGCGAAGTCCGGCGCCGTCTTCATCGTCCAGTCGCGCGGATAGGGCAGGGGGACCGGCACCTCCGCCTTGATGCGGCCCGGGCGGGCAGACATCACCACGACGCGGTTCGCGAGGAAGATCGCCTCGTCGATGTCGTGGGTGACGAAGAGCACGGTCTTGCGGTCCGCTTCCCAGATCTCGAGGAGCAGTTCCTGCATGAGTTCGCGCGTCTGGTGGTCGAGCGCGCCGAAGGGCTCGTCGAGCAGCAGGATCTCGGGATCGTTGGCGAGCGCGCGGGCGAGGGCGGTGCGCTGCTGCATGCCGCCGGAGAGCTGGCGCGGCCAGTGGTTCTCGAAGCCCCGGAGGCCGGTGCGGGCGATGAACTTCTCCGCGACGGTCTGCTGCTGCGCTTCCGGCATGCCGCGCTCGGCGAGGCCGAAGCGGATGTTCTGCGCAACGGTCAGCCAGGGGAACAGCGTGTAGGACTGGAACACCATGCCGCGGTCGGGACCGGGGGCGACGACAGGCGCGTCGTCCAGCGTCACCTGCCCGGCCGTGGGGCGGTCGAGCCCCGCGACGATGCGCAGCAGGGTCGACTTCCCGCAGCCCGAGGGGCCGAGGATGGCGACGAACTCGCCTGGCTCCACTGTCAGGTTCGTGGGCTGCAAGGCGAGGGTCGGCGCCGCGCGGCCCTGGCCGGGAAAGGTACGGGTCACGCCGGCGATGCGAAGGGTCTTGTTGCTCATCAGATCGCCGCCCAGGGGAACAGCTTCCGGTTCAGTGCCTTGAACAGGAAGTCCGTCACCAGCCCGATCACGCCGATCACCACGATGCCGAAGATCATCTGCCCGGTGTCGAGCAGCCGCTGGCTGTCCATGATCATGTGGCCGATGCCCGAGGTGGCGCCGATCAGCTCGGCCACGATCACGTAGGTCCAGGCCCAGCCGAGCACGAGGCGCAGCGTCTCCATCACCTGCGGCGCGGCCGAGGGGATGATCACCCGCCGCACGATGCCGCGCGACCGCGCGCCGAGCGTGTAGGCCGCCTCCACCAGGTCGATCCGCGTCGCGCCGGCGATCACCGCGACCATGATGACGATCTGGAAGAACGACCCGATGAAGATGACGGAGAGCTTCTGCGCCTCCCCCACCCCCGCCCACAGGATGAGCAGCGGGATGAAGGCCGAGGCCGGCAGGTAGCGCGCGAAGGAGATGAAGGGCTCGAAGAAGGCCTCGACCGGCTTGAAGGCGCCCATCATCAGCCCGAGCGGCACGCCGATGGCCGCGGCGATGAGGAAGCCGCCGACCACGCGGAAGATGGTGATGCCGATGTCGCCGGCGAAGCCGAACTCGGTCAGCAGCGACCAGCCCGCCAGCAGCGTCCGCCCCGGACTGGCCAGGAAGAGCGGCGGCACCCAGCCGGACCAGGTCACCGCGCCCCAGCCGGCGACGAACAGCACGAAGAAACCGACGCCCAGGATCACCCGGGCGCCGGTCGAGACGGGAACGAGAGGCTTCATCTCACCCCAGGAAGGACGTGTTGAGCAGCGGCCCGAGGTTCACGTCCTGGCGCACCACGCCGGTCTCGCGCTGCACGGTGTGCGCCTTGCGCATGAATTCCGGCAGGCCGGCCGCGACGTAGTCCTTGTTCTTCGCCTGGTCGAGCCATTCGATGAACTGCGCGCTGGCCTTGAACTGCTCGGCGGTCTGGTTGACGCGGCGGCCCATGATCTCGAAGGAGCGGTCGGGCTCGCGCGCGATCATCGCCAGCGCGTCGAACCAGGACTTCACGACGCGACGCACCGCTTCCGGGTTGGCCTGGATGAAGGCCGGCTGGAAGGCGAGCGTGTCCACCACGCAGGGGTAGTCCAGCGTCGTCGCCAGGATCTTGCCCTTGTCGGCGCCCATGGCGCGCACCTGGGAGAGATAGGGCTCATAGGTCGAGCAGGCGTCGAACTGACCGGCGACGAAGGCCTGCGCGGCGGGCTGCGGGGCGAGCGTCGCGGTGGTCACGTCGCGGATCGACATGCCGTTCTCGCGCATCATGTAGGCAAGCACGAAATAGGGCGTGGTGCCGGCGCCATCGACCGCCACCGTCTTGCCCCTGAGGTCGGCCCAGGTGTTGATCGCCGGCCGCACGCCGATGCCGTCCCCGCCGCGGGAGCGGTCGAGCACCAGCACCTGCACGAGCGGCGCCGAGCTCGCCCACAGGATCATGGTGTCCACGGTGGTCACCACGCAGTTCAGCGCGCCGGCGACGAGCGCCAGGTTGCGTTCCCGCTGCGGCACGAACTTCGTCTCCACTTCGACGCCGTTGGCGCGGAAGATGCCGGCCTGCTCGGCCAGCGTGAGCGGCGCGAAGCCGGTCCAGCCGGACATGCCGATGGTGATCTTGGGCAGGGACTGGGCGCGCAGGGCGGCGGGCGCGGCCAGGAGAAGGCCGGTGGTCCCGAGCAGATTGCGGCGACGCATCGCGATGTTCTCCTTGCTGGGGGCCGCGACGGCCCCGGCAGTGATGTCTGGCGGGCGAGGCTATCGGACGCACCGGCCGGCGCAAAGGCCCAGCAAGCCGGATGCCAGTCCGCCCCGGACGGAGCGGAGCCGCGACCTGCGGCGCGATACCGGCGCCCGCGCAGGGGCCTGCGCCGCCGCGTGCCGATCCGCCCCGGCCAGGGCGGGGGGCCAGGAGGGCATTGCGTCCGGGCCGGCGTGCGCATAGCATGAATACATGATCACGACCGGCAGCCCCGCCGCACGATTTTGGTACCGCTGGTATCCACCAGCGGCCTAGGGGAACGCCTCGCGATCATTCCTCCCGAAAGCCGCCACGCTCCGGCGGCTTTCGCGTTCCGGGACACTGACGTCCCGCCTCCCGCAAGACCTCCAGAGCGCCGGCGGCCCCAGCCAGAAGAAGGCCCGCCATGCAGCGCACCGAATACGATTTCGACGTCATCTCCGGCCCCTCGACGCCGCCGCGCCCGCCGGTGCCGAAACCCACCGCGCCGGCCAAGCCGGCGCCGGCGGGCAAGTGAGGCCGCGGCGGCGAGGTCCGGCGCCCCGCCCGACCGGCCGGCACGACGCAGGCGTCGTCATGGGTCGTTAACCGGCGCGCGGGCATGATCGGCCCGCGGCGCCCCCCGATGCCGAAACCGCGCCAGGACGGCGATGATCCGGATGGAAACACCATGCGGCCTGCCGACTGGAATCTGCTGAGCGACGACGTGCAACTTACCCTGTCGCGGGAGGCGCTGCGCCGCGCCGCCGAAACCCTCGCCGGCCACGCCGAGATCCTGGCGCGGGAGATGGAGGACGGCGCCCTGCTCGATCGCGGCGGCCCGGACGCCCTGCGGCTCTTCGCCGCGGTGGTGCGTGCCACCAACCGCGAAGCCTTCGGCGAGATCGGGCACGCCTGAACACTTCGCCGCGATGCTCCCGGCCCTGGCCCTGACCGCCCGGAGCAGATCCCGATCGGGCGTCCCCCTCCCGGTCCCGTGAGGATGCTCGTGACGGCGAGGGACCGACGCGGCCGCCCTTGCGCCGAGGCGAACGGAGACCGCTCCGTCGCCGCCGGCTGCCGAGCGGGCCACCCGTGCGCCGGCACGGTGGACGGCGGAATCCACTTCCTGCGATTCTGCTCGCGCCGCCGAGTCGCGGCCGCAGAACAGGGGAGTTCCGCGTGGTCAGGAGTATCGGGCCGGCCTGGGGCCGCGAGCGGCGCCGCCAATGCGCGGCATTGCCCATCCGCGAGCGCGACGGGGTGCTTCACGTCCTGCTGATCACGACCCGCGGCCGTGGCCGCTGGGTGATCCCCAAGGGCTGGGCGGAGGCCGGCGTCGCGCCCCACGCGCTGGCGGCGCGCGAGGCCTTCGAGGAAGCCGGACTGCTCGGCCGCACGGCGGAACAGCCGATCGGCGCCTACAGCTACCGAAAGCGGCTGCCGGACGGCCGCCGTGCCGTCTGTCAGGTGGAGGTCTTCACCCTCGAGGTCGAGGCGCGGGCGACCGACTGGCCGGAACGCGGCCAGCGCCGCAAGCGCTGGCTGCCCCCGCTGGAGGCCGCGGCGCTGGTTTCGGAGCCGGGCCTCGCCGAACTCCTGCTCGGGCTCTGCCGCGAAGCGGCTTAGAGCGGTTTCCGTTCGCCTTGGGTCACGGCAACCGCTCTAAGCTCTTGCTTTCACGAGCATCTTTACCCGATCAGGTGATTCCACCTGATCGGGCTCTGCTCTAGAGACCGTTGCGGAAGTCCTGCACCGGCCCGCACCCCGTCCCCGCGACAGCGTTGCCGGATGGCGCGGCGCGGGGCCGGTGGCGGCGTCGGGCATGTGCCGTTCGGCGCCTTCCCGAAACGAGTCTCAGCGCCGGTGCAGGATGTAGTGGATGGTCAGGTCGATCGTGACCTGCTGCTCCGCCGTGCCGGGCGGGAAGGGCGGCAGCGCGGCGCCGCGGAAGACCGCCTGCGAATAGTGGTTGAGGAAGATCGAGCGCGACGGCGTGCGCAGTTCGACACTGCGCACGCGCCCGTCCGCGCCGGTGGTGATGCGCACCGTAACCGGTCCCTGCTCGCCGAGCTCCGCCGCCTCGCGCGGGTAGCGCAGCGTGCGGTCCAGCCAGGCGCGCAAGGCGTTGCGCCAGTCGGGGCCGGCCTCGGCGCCGCGCACGCGCAGGTTCTCGACATCGCCGGGGCCGGGCAGGTTCGCCCCCGGCCGCAGGTCGAGGCCCCGGCGCGGCGCCCCGGGGCGTGACGGGTCGGCCTCCCCCAGCCGAACCGGCGGACGATCGGTGAGGTCGAGTGGTGGACGTGGCGCCTCCGGTGGCGGTGCGGGCGGCGAGGGCGGCGGCATCGGCAAGGCCGCGATGGCGGGCGGCGCCGTCCGTTGCGGCGGCGTTGCAATTGGCGGCGGGGGGAGCTGCGGCGGTGGTGTGACCGGTGTGGCGACGGGCGGCGCTGCCGCCGGCGGAGACGGCGTCGGTCGGGGCGGCGCCGGTGGCGGCGGGGGCGGGGCTTCGACCGGCCGGCCGGGCGGTGGCTCGGCAGGTTGGGGCGGTGCGGCGGTGGGTGGCGCCGGCGTGGGCG
>NZ_JAAEDL010000045.1 GCF_018129005.1 Neoroseomonas eburnea | reverse complement strand
CGACGCGCCCGGACAGCCGCGCGAACAGCCCGGGCCGCTGCGGCCGCGCGGGCGGGGGGTCAGGTTCCGACGCCGGCCGGCGCAGCACCGCGGCGCCGGACCGCGCCGCAACCACCGCCACCTGGCCCGCACCCACCGCCGCGCGCCCCGCGCCGCGCCATTCGCCGACTGTCAGCCCGCAGGCGATGAAGACCGCCCCGACCGCGGCCACAGCGATGACGCCATGTGCGACCAGCGCGCCGAGCGGCCCGAGCACGGCTGACATGCCGTCCACCGCCGCGCCCGCCAGCACCGGGCCGATGGCGCCGCCGGGCCCGGCCTCGACCGGCACGCCCGCCGGCATGGGCAGGAGGGAAACGGCCGCCGCGGCCAGCGGCAGCCCCACCACCAGCCCACCGAGCCGCGCCGCCATGGAGCCGAGCCCGCGATGGGTCGCCAGCCGGAAGGCCCAGGCGAGCAGCGCCACGCCCGGAAGCGCCCCGGCGAAGCCGAAGCCCTGCAGCAGGATGTCCGAGATCACCGCCCCGGCCGGCCCCGCGAGATTGCCCACCGGCCGATCGGTCGCGGTGTTCAGCGAAGGGTCCGCCGGGTTGTGGCTGCCCAGCGCCACCAGCAGCGCCACGCCCAGCAGCGCGACGAGCAGGCCGCACAGCTCCATCACCCGTCGCCGCAGCACGGCGCGCACGGCGGCGGAGGCGAAGCGCCCGCCCCCGCCGGCGCTACGGGCAGTGCTGCGGGAATCGTCGGTCAGTGCGGCGCGCGGCATATCCGGGACGTGTCTTGAGGTTCTGTCGCAATCCTACATGGGAAGGGTCTGGTTTGCATCGCTTTCACGGCGCGGCGGAATGCCGCGACAGGGCCGGCGTGTCCGACGCGCCACGGTGCCGGGCCCGCGCGGCGGCATGACGCGACCCTCGCCGCCGGGTCGGTCGCCTCCTCCCGCCGGGCCGCGCAGCCCCGGCGGTGCCCCCCTGCCCCGGCGCGAACGCCCCGCTGCTGCTTGAGCCACGTCCCGGGCGGCGCCAAGGTCTCCAGCGATGCCATCCCAGGATGCCGCCCTGCCGGCCACGCTCGATCCCGCCACCCGCGCACGCATCCTCGGCGCCGCCCTGCCGCTGCGCGCTCCGGCCGGCGCCGTGCTGTTCCGCCCGGGCGATCCGTGCCAGGGCTTCGTGCTCCTGCGCGCGGGCCGCGCGCGCGTGGACCTGATCGCCGAGGACGGGCACGCGCTGCTGCTCTACCGTGTCGAGCCCGGTCAGGCCTGCGCCATCACCACCTCCTGCCTCTTCGCCGGCGAGGCCTATAGCGCCGAGGGCACGGCGGAGACGGACTGCGAGGGGCTGCTGCTGCCGGCCCCGCTGTTCGCGCGGCTGGTGGAGGAGAGCGCCGCCTTCCGCACCTTCGTCCTTGCCGGCTTTGCGGCGCGGCTCGCGGCGCTGATGGGACGGATCGAGGAACTCTCCTTCCGCAGCGTCGATGCGCGGCTGGCGGCCTATCTGCTGGACCGCGCGCCGGGGACGGTGGCGGCGACGCAGCAGGAGATCGCATCCGACATCGGCACGGCGCGGGAGGTGGTCAGCCGCCGCCTCGCCGCCTTCGCGAAGGCGGGGCTGGTGCACACCGAGCGCGGCGCCGTCACGCCGCTCGACCTCGCGGGGCTGACACGGATCAAGGACGGCACCGCCGTCGCGTGACTTCATCACCGACGCGGCCTGCCCGCGCCTGCCACCAAGGCGACGCGGCCGGGCATCGCCGGCAGGATGAAGGAGCGGAAGCATGAGCTGCAACGTGGGTGGCGTGGACCGGATCCTGCGCATCGTCGCCGGACTGGTGATCCTCGCGCTGGGCGCCTTCGGCCCGCTCGGCTGGTGGGGCCTTGTCGGGCTGGTGCCGCTGGCGACCGGGCTGATGCGGTACTGCCCGGCCTATTCGATCGTCGGCATCCGGACCTGCCCGGCGGAGAGCCGGTCGGCGTAGCCTCCCGCCCGGGACGTTCGCTGGGAGATCCAGCGAACCAAGCGGGCAGGACATTAGGGCGCCGCCGGCAGGAAGACCGGCGGCGGCGTCTTGCCCGACGGCGTGGGCGCAACACGCAGCGTCGCGCCGCCCGGGGCGGGCTCCAGCACGACGCGCAGGCCGCCACCCGGCGGGACCGCGGCGGCAGCCTCGCGTGCCAGGCGCAGGACGGCGGTCTGCAACTCCACCACCGGCATGCCGATCCGGGACAGCCTCGGCGACACCTCGATCTCCACCACGCGCCCGGGCCCGAGCAGCAGCACGATCAGCGGATGCAGCCGCATCAGCAGCCTGGGCCCGTCCGTGCCGCCTTCCTCCGGCGACGGAGCAACGAGGGATAGATACGCCTTCAGCAGGCGATCGAGCTGATCCGTCGCCTCGCGCACGCGGCTCGCCCGCGCGCGGTCGCGATCGGTCGCAGCGACGCGCAACAGGATGTCGGCCGTGCCGGACAGCACGGCGATGAGGTTGTTCGCCTCATGGCGGACCGGGCGGGCGAAGGCGAGGAGGTCGTCGGTCATGGCGAAGCCCGCGGGAAGGTCGGGGGGAAGGGAACTTCCCCCCGAACCCCCCGACCTTCTTTGGCATTTGGGAACTGACAGCCGCGGCCGGCGCCAGGAAACCAAAGAAGGGAGGGGGTCCGGGGGAGGTTCACCCTCCCCCGCGCTGTCTGCGTCATCCGCTTCTCCCGCGCGCCGTCTCCAGGATCTCCCGGAACAGCCGCGCCGGCAGTCCGCCCCCGGCGACGCCTTCCATCGGCGTCGCGTCGTCGTTGCCGAGCCAGATGCCCATCACGTTGCCCCCCGCCATGCCGATGAACCAGGCGTCGCGGTTGTCCTGCGTGGTGCCGGTCTTGCCTGCCACCGGGAGCCCCGGCACGGCGGCCGCGCGCCCGGTGCCGCGGGCGACTGTCGCCGTCATCATCCGCCGCATCGCCTCCGCCGTCTCGGCCGCGATCACCGGCGCGCGGGCGGGTGGCAGCCAGGCGATCGGGCGGCCCTCGGCACGCGCCTCCGCCACGCCGAAGGGCGCGACGCGGTGGCCGCCATTGGCGAAGGGCGCATAGGCGGTGACGAGGTCGAGCAGCGTCACCTCGGCCGTGCCGAGCGCGATCGAGGCATCGCGCGGGAACGGCCCCGGCAGGCCCAGCCGCTGCGCCACCGCTGCCACCTGGCGCGGCCCGCCGGAACGCTGCAGCACGCGCACCGCCGCGGTGTTCACCGAATGGGCCAGCGCGTCCTCCAAAGTGATCTCGCCGCGCGACCGCCAGTTGCCGTTGCCGGGCGACCAGCCGCCAAGGCTGATCGGCGCGTCGGATACGCCGTCCTCCGGCCGTGCGCCGGCTTCGAGCGCGGCCAGGTAGACGAAGGGCTTGAAGGCCGAGCCCGGCTGGCGCCGCGCCTGCGTCGCGCGGTTGAAGGGGCTGGCACGGTAGTCCCGCCCGCCCGCCATGGCGCGCACCGCGCCGCTCGCAGCCTCGATCGCCACCACCGCGCCCTGGGAGACTCCGGCGGCACGGCCTGGGCCGGCGAGCAGCGCCTCAAGCCGCGCCTCGGCCGCCGCCTGCAGCCGGGTGTCGAGCGTCGTGCGCAGCAGCAGGTCGGCAGTCGGCGGCGCGCGCTCGCCCAGGCTGTCCCGCACCCAGTCGGCGAACCAGCCGGCATCGCGGGAGGGGGCGGGCGGGAAGCGCAGGCGCTCGGCTTCCTGCATCGCGGCGGCGGCCGGGATGGCCCCGGTCTCGGCCATCGCTTCCAGCACTTCGACCGCGCGCGCGACGGCGGCGGAGGGATTCACGCGAGGATTGAAGCGCGACGGCGCCTTGGGCAGGCCGGCCAGCACCGCCGCCTGGCCCACCGTCAGCCGCCGCGCCGGCACGCCGAAATAGAGCCTGGCCGCCGCATCCACGCCGAAGGTGCCGGCGCCGAGATAGACGCGGTTCAGGTAGATCGTCAGCAGCTCATTCTTGGTGAAGCGCTGTTCCAGCCAGAGCGCGAGCAGCGCCTCCTGCACCTTGCGCCTGAGGCTGCGCTCCGGCGTCAGGAACAGGTTCTTCGCGAGCTGCTGCGTCAGCGTGGAACCGCCCTGCACCACGCGGCGGGCGGTGAGGTTGGCGACCAGCGCGCGCGCCACGCCGACCAGGTCGAGCCCGTGGTGGTCGCGGAAGCGGCGGTCCTCGATGGCGATGAAGGCGGCGGGCACATGCGCGGGCAGGTCCGCCAGCCGCACCGTCTCCCCATAGAGGTCGCCGGAGGTCGCGAGCAGCGCGCCATCGGCGGCGACCAGCGTGACGGAGGGGCGGCGCGTCGCGCCGAGCGCATCCTCCGGCCGAGGCAGGTCCCAGGCGAACCAGAGCAGCGCGACGAAACCCGCGACCATGCCCCAGACGGCGAGCATCACCGACCAGCGAAACAGGCGCGGCGCCAAGCGGCGTCGCGGTCGGGCGGGGGGTGCGGGTCGGGCAGGAGCGGCAACGGGGGGGCGCCGCACCCGCGGCGCGACGGCACGGGGCATTCGAGGGAGCCTATAGCATGCAATAAGGCGGCGGACAGGTTGGGGGAGGGTGAACCTCCCCCAAACCCCCTCCCTTTTTTGTCTTTTCGGGAACTGACTTCCGCTGTCAGTCTCCAAGTTCCAAAGAAGGTTGAGGGGGGGGCCGGGGGGAGAAGTTCCCTTCTCCCCCCCGCCTACTTCCTGAGCACCGCCCGCACCACCTCCGCCGCCCCCTGGTGCCGCGGCCCTTCGTCCAGCATCACGGTGCCTTCCAGCAGTTCCAGCACCTCGAGCCCCACGAAGTGCCGTTCGACCAGCGCCCGCGTCCACAGCAGCGCGGGGTCCTTGGGCCCGCCGCTGCGGCGGCCTTCCTGTGCCGGCGTGAAGCATTCCAGCAGCAGCAGCCCGCCCGGCGCGAGCGCCCGCAGCGCGCCGGCGCAGGCGATGGCGCGGTCCTCCGGCGGCAGGTGGACGAAGATCCAGGCGATGACATCGAAGCGCGCCACCGGCCACTCCCAGCGCGTGAGGTCGGCGGTGACGGTCTGCAGCGCGACGCCGCGGTGTCCGGCAAGGGCGCGCGCCTTGGCGAGCCCGACCTCCGACCAATCCACCGAGGTGGCATCGAGCCCCTGTTCGGCCAGCCAGACGCCGTTGCGCCCTTCCCCGTCGCCGACGGCGAGCGCGCGCGTCCCCGGCCGCAGCCGGTGCGCCTGCGACAGCAGATACAGGTTCGGCGCCTCGCCGAACTGGAAGTCGCCGCCGGCGTAGCGTTCGTCCCAGGCGAGAGAACTGCTCATGCGGGCATCACCACGGGCTGCGGGTCGAGGAAGGTCTGGTACCAGGAAAGCGAGAAATGCAGGTGCGGGCCGGTCACGCGGCCGGTGGCGCCGCTGCGCGCGATTCGCTCGCCTTGCGCGACCATCTGGCCCTCGCGGACCTCGATCGCCGAGAGATGCGCGTAGAGCGTATTCACGCCGTGCCCGTGGTCGATCACCACCAGCTCGCCGAAGAAATGGAAGGAATCGGCCAGCGTCACCCGCCCCGCCGCGGCGGCGAGCAGCGGCGTGCCGGTCGGCACCGCGAAGTCGAGCCCGTAATGCGGCTGCCGCGGCTGGCCGTTGAGGATGCGGCGGCTGCCATAGACGCCGGAGATGCGGCCGGTGGCGGGTGCGACGAAGCCCTGGGCGAAGCCGGTCAGCGCGGAATCGGTCGCACGCACGGTCGAGAGCCTCTCGCGCTCGCGCAGGATGCGCTGCAGCGTGTCCTCGTCTGGCGTCACCTGCGCGGGCGGCAGGCCATTGATGCGCTGTTCCTGCCATTGGCGCCGCGCGATGGTCAGGCGCCGGTCTTCCCGCCGGTTGTCCGGGTGGGTGATGGCGAGCGCAGCACTCGCGCCATGGTCGCGCCCGAAGCCGAAGGCGAAGGCGCCTTCCGGCGAGACGCGCACAGGCCGGCCTTCGAGTGCCAGCCGCGCGCCGGCCGCAGCACGGCCGACGACGAAGCCGCCCTGGGCCAGGCCGCGATCGGGGAAGGTGACGGCCGCGGCGGGGCGCGCGAGCAACAGGCATGGCGCGGCGAGGAAGGTCCGGCGGGCGATCGTGGAGGGGCGTCGCCCCTCCACACCACCCCACCAAAGGCCGAAGGGCCTTTGGGAACCGGCCGTTGGTGCCGGGGGCGGCGGGCAGTGCCCGATGGAAATGCGGTTGCGCGGGCCGGTCACAGCAGGGATCCCTGGTCGGGCGAGGGTGATTTGCGTCGCAATGGCGCGCCTTCAGCGTGGGCGCGGATGTCGCCATCGGCGAAGGTCAGGCGCAGCGACTGGCCGGGCGAAACGCGCGCGGCGGCGGTCACGGCGTGGCCGTCCACATCGCGCACCAGCGCGAAGCCGCGCGCGAGGACGGATTGGTAGGAGGCACTTTCCAGCCGTGCCGACAGGCCCTCCAGCACCGCGCGCTTCTGGCGGATCAGGGCCTGCACCGGCGCCGGCGACAACCGCGCAAAGGCGGGCGCCGCGACACGCGCATCGCGCTGCCGGCCCCAGGCGGCGCCGAGCCGCTGCGACAGCGCCTGCACCGCGGCACGGCGGGCCAGGATGCCCTCACGCGGATGCGGCACGCGCAGCGCCGCGAGCGATTGCCGGCGCGCAGTCAGCAGGGCCACCAGCGCGCGCGGCAGGCGGTCGCCGATATCGTCCAGGCGCTGGCGGGACTGCGCGAGCCGCGCCGGCACGTCCGGCAGGCCGCGTTCGGCGCGCAGCAGGCGCAGCCGCGCACCGTTCAGCAGCCCCGCCGCCGCCTGCGCCAGCCGCGCGCCGGTCTGCGCCAACGCGGCAGCGAGTTCCGCCCGCGCCGGCACCGCCAGCTCCGCCGCCGCCGTCGGCGTCGGCGCACGGCGGTCGGAGGCGAAGTCGATCAGCGTGGTGTCGGTCTCGTGCCCCACCGCGCTGATCAGCGGAATGGAACACATGGCGGCGGCGCGGACGACGATCTCCTCGTTGAACGCCATCAGGTCCTCGAGGCTGCCGCCGCCGCGCGCGACGATCAGCACGTCGGGTCGCGGCACGCGCCCGCCGGGCGCGATGGCATCGAAGCCGCGGATGGCGGCGGCGATCTGCTCCGCCGCGCCCTGGCCCTGCACCATGACGGGCCACAGCAGGATGCGCCGCGGGAAGCGCCGCGCGACGGTGGTGCGGATGTCCTGGATGACGGCGCCCTTCTCGGAGGTCACCACCCCGATCACGGCGGGCAGACGCGGGATGGACTGCTTGCGGGCCTCATCGAACAGGCCTTCTTCCAGCAGGCGCTTGCGCAGCGCCTCGATGCGCGCGAGCAGCGCGCCCTCCCCGGCATATTCCAGCCGTTCGATGACAAGCTGGTACTTCGAACGATCCGCATAGGTGGAGATGCGCCCGGTCGCGATCATCTCCACGCCGTTCTCCGGCATGGTGCCGAGGTTGCGCAGCGCGGACTTCCAGATCACCGCCTCGATCTTCGCATCGGCGTCCTTGAGCGACAGGTACACATGGCCGGACGGATACCGCTTCATCTCGGTGATCTCGCCGCGCACGCGCACGCGGCCGAAGGCGCCTTCCAGCGTGCGGCGAATCGCCCCCGCCAGGTCGGAGACGCCATATTCCGGGATGTTGGAGGCGGTCGGGGTGTCCATCGCCCCACCCTATGCTAAGGCGCGCCCGTTCCGGAACGGGGGTGGGCGATGAAGGTCCTGGTGGTCGGCGGCGGCGGGCGGGAACATGCGCTGTGCTGGGCGATCGCGGCATCGCCGCTGCTGAGCAGATTGTGGTGTGCGCCCGGCAATGCCGGCATCGCCGAGGTCGCGGAATGCGTGCCGATCGGCGCGGAGGACATCCCCGCCCTGGTCGCCTTCGCGCGCGGGAACGCCGTCGATCTGGTGGTGGGTGGGCCGGAGGCGCCGCTCACCCTCGGCCTCGCCGATGCCTGCGCCGACGCCGGGATCAAGTGCTTCGGCCCTTCGGCTGCCGCGGCGCGCCTCGAAGGCAGCAAGGCCTTCACGCGGGAGGTCGCCGACGCCGCCGGCGCGCCCGGCGCCCGCTGGCGGCGCTTCGAGGACCCGGCCGCCGCCAAGGCCTATGTCCGCGAACAGGGCGCGCCGATCGTGGTGAAGGCGGATGGCCTCGCCGCCGGCAAGGGCGTGGTGGTCGCCGCCAGCGTCGCCGAAGCCGAAGCCGCCATCGCCGACATCATGGAATCCCGCATCCACGGCGAATCCGGCGCGACCGTGCTGATCGAGGAATGCCTCATCGGGCAGGAAGTTTCCTTCTTCGCCCTCTGCGACGGCAGGACCGCGCTGCCGCTCGGCGCCGCACAGGACCACAAGCGCGCCTTCGACGGCGACACCGGCCCGAACACCGGCGGCATGGGCGCCTACTCCCCGCCGCCGGCCTTCACGGCGGCGATGCAGGACACGGTGATGGCCCGCATCGTGCAGCCGGTGCTCGCGGAGATGGCGAAGCGCGGCGCACCCTTCCGCGGCGTTCTCTTCGTCGGGCTGATGATCACCGAACACGGCCCGAAGCTGATCGAGTTCAACGTCCGCTTCGGCGATCCGGAATGCCAGGCGCTGATGGTCCGGCTGCGGTCCGACCTGCTGCCGGCTCTGCTCGCGGCCTGCGACGGCGAGCTGGCGGATTTCGACCTGCGCTGGGAACCGCTGCATTCCCTCGTCGTGGTGATGGCCTCGCGCGGCTATCCCGGGCCCTACGCGAAGGGCACCGAGATCCGCGGCCTGGAACGCGCGGCCCAGGTGCCGGGGGTGCAGGTGTTCCACGCCGGCACGGCACGGCGGGAGGACGGGGCGCTGATCGCCACCGGCGGGCGCGTCCTCGGCATCACCGGGACGGGGGCGACGCTGGCGGAGGCACGGGCGGCGGCCTATGCGGCTGTCGATGCGATCGAATGGCCGGAAGGGTTCTGCCGCAGGGATATCGGCTGGCGGGCGCTCTGAGCGCGGGAGGGCGGGACCGGAGAGGGGCTTTGCCCCCCTCCGGGCCTCCCCCCACCAGAGGCCGAAAGGCCTCTGGACACCGGAACCCGGTCCGGGATGTGGGGAGGGGTGCCGCACCGCGGGCGCGCGATGTCCCTCCCCGGAATTCCGAATCGATGGATTGGTTTCCAAAGGCCCCGGGCCTTTGGCGGGTGGGGGGTTCGGGGGGGAGGGCAGAGCCCTTCCCCCGCGCCGCCATCGCCGTTCAGCGCAGCAGCCCGTCGATCGCCTTCGCCAGCGCCACGTCCCGCGTCGAGAGCCCGCCCGCATCGTGCGTGGACAGCGTGATCTCCACGCGGTTCCACACGTTGGACCATTCCGGGTGGTGGTCCTGCTTCTCCGCCAGCAGGGCGACGCGGCTCATGAAGCCCCAGGCCTGGTTGAAGTCGGCGAAGCGGAAGCCGCGCCGGATGGCATCCCGCCCTTCGACCATGGCCCAGCCCGGCAGGTCCTGCGCCAGGGCGGCGCGGCCGGCTGCGTCCAGTCGATCGACCATCGGCTCCTCCTCTTCTTGACGGCGGGCGGGTCCGCCCCGCATGAGGCACCATGCGCTTTTCCACCCCGCCCGGCCTCGACGACCTGGTTGAGATGGCCGAGCACGCGCTCGCCGCAATCCCCGTCCCGCTCCGCGACCTGGTGCGCGGAACGGCGATCCTCGTCGAGGATGCGCCCGACGACGAGACCTTGCGCGAGATGGGGATCGAGAACCCCTGGGAGCTCACCGGCCTCTATCAGGGCGTGCCGCTGACGGCGAAATCCACCGGCGACATCCCGCGCGAACCGGATCGGATCCTGCTGTTCCGCGAGCCCATCCTGCTCGAATGGATCGAGACCGGGGAGGACCTGTTCCGTCTGGTGCGCAACGTGCTGATCCACGAGATCGGCCACCATTTCGGCCTGTCGGACGAGGACATCGCGCGGCTGGAGGAAGACGACTAGAGCAGATCCCGACCAGCTGGAATCAGCTGATCGGGTAAAGATGCTCGCGAAAACAGAAGGCTGGAGCGGTTGCCGTGAGCCAAGGCGAACGGAAACCGCTCCAATGTCCTGATCCCGAAGTCCCGGCGACTTCGGAATCAGGACACTGGTCGGGTCCGGGCTCGCACCGCGGCCAGCCCACCGGGGCGCGCGCCCCCGGTGCCCAGGGCAGGGCGGGCGAAGCTTCGCACCTGGCAGGCCAGCCCGCTCCATCCAGCCTGGCGCCACGCCATGCCGACCGGACGACACAATGAGGCACCGATGGCAGCGCGGCGCCCGGGGCCGCCGCCGTCAGCGCCCCAGCAACTCCGCATTGTGCTCGCCCAGCGCCGGCGCCCCGCGCGCCGAGCGCGGCCGGACGCCATCGAAGCTGATCGGCAGCCCCACCACCTTCGGCCCGTCGCCCGGCAGGTCCTGGACGATCCCCATGGCGGCGAACTGCTCGCTCGCCACCACCTCCCCGATGTCGTTCACCGGCGCGCAGGGCACGCCGGCCCTCTCCAGCGCGGCGATCCACTCGTCGCGCGGGCGCGTCTTCAGCACCTCCGCGATCAGCGGGATCAGCGCCGGCTTGTTGCGCACCCGCGCGGCACCCTTGGCGAAGCGTTCGTCATCCGCCCATTCGGCATGACCGAGCACCACGGCGCAGCGCGCCCAGAGACGGTCGTTGCCGGCGGCGAGGCACAGCGGCCGGTCCGCGCAGTCGAACACCTGGTAGGGCACGATCACCGCGCCGCCCGTGCCGTGCCGCTTGGGGATGTCGCCGGTCGCGAGGTGGTTGTTCACCTGGCCCTCGACCCAGTGCACCGCCGTCTCGAACAGCGAGGTGTCCACCAGCCCGCCGCGCCCCGTGATGTCCCGCCGCCGCAGCGCGCCGAGCGCGCCGATCACGGTGAACATCCCGGTCGCCTTGTCGTTGATCGATGCGCCGCAGAAGGTCGGCGGGTCCTCAGGCCGGCCGGTCACGCTCATCATGCCGCCATAGGCCTGCAGCAGCGGGTCGAAGCCGGGCTTCATCCGCATCGGACCGCGGTCGCCGAACGCCCAGATCGAGCAGTAGACCAGGCGTGGATGGCGCTTGAGCATCGCCGCCGGCCCGATGCCGATCTCATCGACCACGCCGGGGCGCAGGTTCTGGATGAGGATGTCGGCGGTCTCGCAGAGCCGGTGCAGCGCCTCGACATCCTCGGCCTTCTTGAGGTCGAGCGTCACGCCGCGCTTGTTGCGGTTCTGCCCGTGGAAATAGAGCGACGTGGTGCCGTCATCCGCGAAGGGCGGGCCCCAGCCGCGCGCGTCGTCGCCGCCGTCGGGCTTCTCCACCTTGATCACGTCGGCGCCCATGTCGGCCATGATCGCGCCGGCGAGCGGCCCGGCCAGCGCCTGGCCGACCTCGATCACGCGCACCCCCTGCAACGGCAGCATCCAGTCTCCCCCCATCTGCTCCGCCCGGAACGATAGGGCGCTCCGCGCGGCTCGGCGAGACGCGCAGGGGGGCTGGCGCCACGGCGCCATCCCCGGCCTTATCGGGCATGACCTCCGCTTCCCGGAATCGCTGGGCCGAGCTCGGCATCCTCGCCGCCGCGCGTGCCGCCATGGGTGCGCAGTTCCAGGTGGTAGGCGCGCTCGGGCCGCTGCTGATCGGCGCGCTGGCGGCCGACTGGACGGAACTCGGCTCGCTGATCGGCGCCTATTCGCTCGCCGGCGTCTTCGTGGCGCTGCCGGCGGGCTGGGTGATGGCGCGCCTGGGTGACCGCGGCGTGCTGCTGGCCGGCGTCGGGCTGATGGCGGTGGGCGGCATCCTGTTGGCGCTGGCGCCGGGCTTCGCGCTGGCCCTGGCGGGGCGGCTCGTCTCGGGCGTCGGCGGGGCGCTGCTGGCGATCGCCTGCGCCAAGATGGTGCTGGACCGCTTCTCGGGCGCCACGCTGGCGCCGGCGCTCGGGCTGATGCTGATGGCCTGGCCCTGCGGCATCGGCATCTCGCTGCTGGTACTGCCGCTGCTGGGCACGGACTGGCGCGCCGGGCTGTGGCTCTCCGCGCTGGTCTGCGCGGCGTCCTTCCTGCCGTTGTGGTGGGCGCCGCCGCGCGGCGAAGGGCCCGGCGCGGCGCCGGCGCGGCGAGGCGGGCTGCTCGCGGCCGAATGGGCGCCGCTGCTCTCCGCCGGCACGCTGTGGGGCTTCTACAATGCCGCCTATGTCGTGGCGCTGGGCTTCGCGCCGGCCTTCCTGGTGGCGCGCGGCTGGCCGGTGGAGCAGGCGGGCGCGGCGGCCTCCCTGCTCGGCTTCGCCATCCTGCCGCTGCTGCCGATGGGCGGCGCGCTGGCGGAGCGCGCGGGGCGGCCGGTCCTGGTGACCGTCGCCTGCATCCTCGGCATGGCCGCCTGCCTGGTCGCGGTGGCGGCGGGGCTGTCGCCCTGGGTGTTCCTGCTGCTGTTCGGCGCGCTGACGGCGCCGCCGGCCTCGCTGGTCATGGCCATGGTGGGCCGCGCGCTCTCCCCGGCCAGCCGCGCCTTCGGCATGGGGGTGCACTACACGCTGTTCTACGGTTCGCTCGCGCTGCTGCCGCCGCTCGCCGGCATGGCGCGGGACATCACCGGCACGCCGGCGGCACCGCTCTGGGCGGGCGTCGCGTTCCTCGGCATCGCCCTGGTCGCGCTGGCCGTGTATGTGCGCCTGCCGCCGAGGATCGCCGCATGACCGAGCCGCCTGATCCGAACCTGCTGCATCCGGTACCCGGCGACGCCGGCACGGTGCTCCTCGCGCCGCTGCTCGCGCGGCATCCGGAGGTCACCAACGTCACGGCCGGGGCGTATTCCTACTACCACGACCACGAGGATCCGCTGCGCTTCCTCGAACGCTGCGTGCGCTACAATTTCGGCTTCGGCAGCCTGTCGATAGGCCGCTACTGCGCCATCGCGCACCGCGCCACCTTCCTCATGCCCGGCGCGAACCACGCGATGGCGGGGCCGTCCACCTTCCCCTTCGGCATCCTCGGCGGGTCCTTTGCCGAGGCCTTGCCGCTCGACGAGTACCCCTGGCGCGGCGGCGGGCCGATCACGGTCGGGCACGATGTCTGGCTCGGCACCGAATGCCTCGTGCTGCCAGGCGTCACCATCGGCCATGGCGCGGTCGTCGGCGCCCGCGCCGTGGTGGCGGGCGACGTGCCGCCCTATGCCGTCGTGGCGGGAAATCCGGCGCGGGTGGTGCGCATGCGCTACGACGCGGCGGCGGTGGACCGGCTGCTGCGCGCCGCCTGGTGGGACTGGCCGGCCGAACGGGTCGCGCGTGCCGTGCCTGCGCTGGCGAAGGGTGACATCGCGGCGCTCGAGGCGCTCACGCCCACCAGCCATCCGGCTGACCCGGCATGAGCCCCCCGACTGCCGCACCAGCCCCGCGCGCGATGCCGTCCGCCCCGCCGATGTGCGGCCCGGCGGCAGGGCGCGGCGGCATCATTCCCGCCTGAGCACCCCGTCCACCAGCCGGTCGGCCCAGGGGGTGCTGCGGAAATCGGCGCGCAGCGCGTCCTCGGAATAGTCGTCGCGCACCCAGTCGAGGAAGGGTTTCGGCCCCTTCGCCTTCCGGTGGGCCGCATAGGCGCGGAAGAAGGCATCGAGGATGCCCGTGCGCGCCGCCGCCACATGGCCGAAGCGGAGCGAGAGCTGAGTCAGCGCCTCCTCGACAGGCCGCCCCTGCAGGAGCAGCCAGATGCCGGCCGCGAGCCCGGTGCGGTCGGCGCCGGACTTGCAGTGGATCAGCGCCGGTTCCTCCATGTGCGCGAAGATGCCGGCGAGGCGCAGCACGCGGTCCTTGTGCGGCGCGCCGCGGCTTTCGAGCGGCGCATCGACATGGTCGAGCCCGAGATCCGCCGCGGCCCTGCGCCCGAGCGCATCCGAACCGCAGGCCTCCCGATGGCCGCGCAGGTTGATGACGGTGCGGATGCCGTAGCGGCGCACCGCCTGCTCAAGCTGCCACGGGGTCGGGTGGTTGGAACGATAGAGCCGGCCGCTCTCCACCACGCCCCAGTTGCGCCAGCCGAGGCGCAGCAGGGCATGGTCCACGAACAGCGAATTGAGCCAGGCGGCCCGGCGGGCACCTGGCGCGGAGAGGTCGCGGGCGGACATGACCGGCGGGTTATGCCCGCTTGGGGAAGAAGGAGAAAGGCCGGGGGGAAGGGAACGTCCCCCCGGGCCCCCCGACCTTCCTACTCGACCCGCGCCCCGGAAACGCGCACCGCTTCCTGCCACATCGGCCGTTCGCGGTCGGCGCGCGCCGTCATCTCTTCCGGCGTGCTCCACACCGCCTCGGCGCCCACGCGCAGGAAGCGGTCCTTCAGCGACTGTTCGCCCGCGATGCGCCGCAGCGCGCCGTTCAGCCGGTCGATCACCGGGCGCGGCGTGCCAGCCGGGAAGACGAAGCCCTGCCAGGAGGAGACGACGAAGTTCGGCACCCCGGCCTCCGCCATGGTCGGGATGTCCGGCATGGTCGGCCAGCGATTGGCCGAGGTGATGGCAAGCGCCCGCATCCGCCCTTCGGTGATGACCGGCACGTAGGAGGCGAGGTTGTCGAGCGCGAAGTCGAGGTCGCCCGACAGCATCGCCGGGATGGTCTGTGCCGCGCCGCGGAAGGGCACGTGCGTCGCCTCGATGCCGACGCGGGAGGCGAACAGCGCACCGGAGAGATGCGGCGTCGTGCCCACCCCCGGGGAGCCGTAGGTGAAGCCGCCGCGCTTGGCCTTCGCCCAGGTGATGAAATCCTGCAGCGTGCGCGACGGGTTGTGCTGGGCGGAGACCACCGCGACGTTCGGCAGGTCCCACGCGATGCCGACCGGGAGCAGGTCCTTCACCGGGTCGTAGGGCAGGCGGGCATAGAGGTAAGGGTTGATCGCCAGGTGCCCGACCGAGGCGATGCCCATGGTGTAGCCGTCCGGCGCCGCCTTCGCGGTGGCGTCGATGCCGATGTTGCCGCCGGCGCCGGCGCGGTTCTCCACCACGAAGGTCTGGCCGAGGGCGGGCTGCAGCAGCTCGCAGTAGATGCGGACCAGGACGTCGGTGGAGCCGCCCGGCGGCCAGGGCACGATGACGCGGACCGTGCGGTTCGGCCATCCGCCCTGGGCATGGACCGCGGGCGCGGCGAGCAGGCCGGCGCCGGCGGCCAGAAGGGTACGGCGGGTCGTCATGGATTGGTTTCTCCCGGTGCAGCTATGCCTCCCGGATAGTCCCTCATGGCCCTCAAGGCCAGATGAACGGTCCGGCGAGGCATCGCATGCGACGCCCCGCCGCCGCGGCCCGCTTCAGCCGTCGCGGCGCGCCTGCGCGGCCTTGCCCGCCTGGGAGACGCTGCCGACCTGGCGCGGGTCGATCCGCGTCCTGCGCTTGCTGTTCGCCTTGACGCGCATGCCCGCTTCCGCGCTGGCGCCGCCGCCTGGGTGGTGCACCTTGGCTGCGCGCTTGCGCGCGAGCGCGTCGCGCAGCGCTTCCGTGCGGCGGGCGCGGCGGGCTTCCCCGTGCAGCGTGTCGAGCCGCGCGTTCACCCGTTTCAGCGCGGCGGCGAACACCTGCTTGCGGCGCATCAGCGCGGCATCGGACGGCGCGGTCGCGCGGGGTTCCGCCTTGCCGCGGCGCGCGCGGCGATTGGCATGGGCCATGCCGCGCAGGCGATTGCGCTGTTCGCGCAGCTGGCGGGCGAGGGCGAGGGCCTCCTCCGCGCCAAGGTCGGCGAGGGCGGGGTAGTGGCTCGGCGCGACGATGGCAAAGTCGTCGCCAAGCAGGCGGCGTTCGGCGGCGATGTTGGTGGCCATGCGGGTCTCCTCGCGAGTTGGGCGCGCCCGCCCGGGGGGACAGGGCCGCCGGGCCGAAGGTAGCACGGGACGGAGGACACCCTCCGTCGCTCCGCATGGCGCAGCGTCCCGACGATTGGCGCCGCACGCCTCCACCGCGCCCGCTCCGGCCATCGCGCACGTCGCCGCATGGTTCCCGAAGGCCCTTCGGCCTGCGAGGGCGCCGTGGCGGAGGTGGCTTGGAGGGGCCGTTGCCGCACACGCGCGAACTGTTGGCGCTGTTGATCGGAGAGGGGCCCTGCCCCTCTCCGAGCCTCACCCCGCCAGGGTGCAGGGCACCCTGGACCCGCCGATACCTGGTGCCGGGCATGGGGCGGCCGCGCCGGTACGAAGAAGCGCGCACCGGGCGCGGCGCATCCCTCGTCGCCGCGGAATTCCTGCCCTGCCCAACACCAGGTGACGGTTTCCAAAGGCCTTTCGGCCTTTGGTGGGGTGAGGTCCGGAGAGGGGCAAAGCCCCTCTCCGATTCCTCCATCGCCGCATCTTCGCGCCCATGTGGCGCAATCCACGCCGTCGTGCCGCCGCCTAGTCCCGCTCCCGCAGCACCCCCGCCAGCGTCACCAACATCGAGGCCGTCGCGCCCCAGATGTAGTGCCGCTCATGCGGCCAGACCCAGAATTCGCGCATCCGTCCGCGGAATTCCTGCCGCCGCCGCTCCGGCGCCGCGGGGTCGAGCAGGCAGGAGAGCGGGTACTCGAAGGGCTCGGCCACCTCCGCCGGATCGTGGCGCAGCTCGAATGGCGGGCGCAGCAGCGCGACCACCGGCGTCACCAGGTAGCCCGTGCCCGTCAGCAGCGTCGGCAGCCGGCCGAGGATCTGCGGCAGGCACCGGTCCAGCCCGACTTCCTCCTCCGCTTCGCGCAGGGCGGCTTCCTCGGGCGTTTCGCCCGCCTCCATCCGCCCGCCGGGGAAGGAAACCTGGCCGGCATGAGAATTCAGCCGCGCGGAGCGCAGCGTCAGCAGCACCGTGGGGTCGGGATGCGCGACCAGCGGCACCAGCACCGCCGCCGGCACGGACACCCCGCCGGCGCGCGCGGCGCGGTCAAGATCGTCCTCCGGCGTGGCGCGGTCGCGCGGGATCGAGCCGGGGTCGGCGAGCCGGGCGCGCAGCGCCTCCGGGTCCAGGGTGGGCGGGGCGGCAGTTGTCTCAGCGGGCACGGGGCACCATAGCGGCGGGTGTGCGGCCGCGCATCCCCGCGGCCCGAGGCGCGGTCAATCCGCGGCCATGTCGATGGCCGGCACGTCGTCGATCGGGAAGAACACGCCCTCGCTCCAGACGCCCAGCACTTCGCGCCCGTCGATCGTCTCGGGCTGCGCCAGCGCCACCAGCTCGTAGAAGACGACGCGGCTGATCCGCGCCTCCAGCCCCGGCCGCACGGTGATGTAGGGCCGCGGCTCCCGCGTGACGGGGCAGAGCTGCACGCGGATCGGGTGCTCGGCGTTGGCCGTCACCATCTCGTCGAGGTTGGTGCGGAAAGTCAGGCATTGGCGCGGCTCCCTGCCGCCGCAGTCACAATCGCGCCAGAAGAGCTCGACCGCGATGAAGGGCGCGTCCTCGACCTCGATCCGCCCACGCTCGGCCGGAGTCTCGAGCCAATAGGTGCCGTCATCGCCCCGCTTCAGGACCGAGGCGAACAGGCAGACCAGCGGTTTGCGCTGGATCGCGCTGCCCCGGTAGTACCAGGTGCCGTCGCGACCGATGCGGATGGCGTAGTCGCCACACTCCATCTTCGCGCGCGCCAGCACGGCCCCTGCCGGGGGTACCGCGCAACCAGCCTTTTCCATGCCGTGGAGCGTCATGCCCATCGTCGCCCTTGCACTCAGCGTGGCCGATGCGAACCTAGGTGTTGAGGGTGGCACCGGCCCGCGCGCCTCCGCCCCGTCATATAGGGAGCCCTGCCCGGATGAGTGAAGTGGCCGAGCCACAGGATCCTGCCGCCCTCGTCGCGGAGGTGGAGGCGCTCGGCGCCCGCCTGGCCCGGGTGCGGGACGCGGTCGGCCGCGTCATCTTCGGCCAGGACCTGGTCGTCGAGCGCGTGCTGATCACGCTGCTCTCCGGTGGCCATGTGCTGCTGGTGGGCGTGCCCGGCCTCGGCAAGACCAAGCTGGTCGATACGCTCGGCACCGTGCTCGGCCTCGATGCGCGGCGGGTGCAGTTCACCCCGGACCTGATGCCCGCCGACATCCTCGGCTCCGAGGTGCTGGAGGAGGACGCGCACGGCAAGCGCGCCTTCCGCTTCCTCAAGGGCCCGGTCTTCTGCCAGTTGCTGATGGCGGACGAGATCAACCGCGCCTCCCCCCGCACCCAGTCGGCGCTGCTGCAGGCGATGCAGGAACAGCGTGTCGCCATCGGCGGGGAGATCCACGCCCTGCCCGTGCCCTTCCACGTGCTCGCCACCCAGAACCCGATCGAGCAGGAAGGCACCTACCCGCTGCCCGAGGCGCAGCTCGACCGCTTCCTGCTGGAAATCGAGGTCGGCTACCCGGACGAGGAGGCCGAGCGCGCCATGCTGCTGGCCACCACCGGCGCGCGGGAAGCGAGGCCCGTCCAGGCCATGACGGGCGCGGAGCTGATCGCCGCCCAGGGGCTGATCCGCCGCATCCCGGTGAGCGAGCAGGTGCTCGAAGCCATCCTCAGGCTGGTCCGCGGGGCGCGGCCGGAGACCACCGGGATCGAAGCCGTGCGCCAGAACCTGGCCTGGGGCCCGGGGCCGCGCGCGGCGCAGGCGCTGATGCTCGCCACCCGCGCGCGCGCCCTGCTGGACGGACGCCTCGCCCCCAGCGTGGACGACGTGATCGCCCTGGCCGAACCCGTCCTGCGGCACCGCATGGCACTCACCTTCGCCGCCCGGGCGGACGGGGTGCGGCTGTCGGAGGTGATCGACACATTGAAGGAGAGCGTGGGGTAGCGTGACGATGCGCGCGGCCTTGGAGAGGGGCGCTGCCCCTCTCCAGACCTCACCCCGCCAAAGGCCGAAAGGCCTTTGGAAACCAGTTTTTGTCGGGGTGGCGGCGGAGGGGGCGCGACCGGCACGGCCTCGGTCACGGCCGCGCCATGCCCCCTCCGCCGCCACCCCGATCACGTCGAGGGTTGCAAGGGCCCTTGGGCCTTTGGCGGGAGGGGTGTGGGGAGGGCAGCGCCCTCCCTACGGCCGCGCCGCGCCGTGACGATCCCTCCGGTTTCCGTCCCATGGGCCGAATCCCTCGGTGCCGCGCTCCCGCCGCTGGTGGTGCAGGCCGAGCGTGTGGCCGCGACGGTCATGCAGGGCGTCCATGGCCGTCGTCGTCCCGGCCAGGGCGATGCCTTCTGGCAGTTCCGCCCCTATGTCGTCGGCGATGCCGCCGCGCGGGTGGACTGGCGGCAATCGGCCAAGTCCGACCGCCTCTTCGTGCGCGAGACGGAATGGGAAGCGGCGCAGACGGTCGCCCTGTGGTCGCAGCGTGGCGCGGGCATGGACTGGCGCAGCGACCGCGACCTGCCGGCCAAGCGCTTCCGTGCCGAGCTGCTGCTGCTGGCGGTCGCCGCGCTGCTGTTCCGTGGCGGGGAGCGCGTGCGGCTGTTCGGCCTGCCGCGGGCCTTCGCCGGGCGCGGGGCGCTTTCGGCGCTGGCGGAGGCGCTGCCGCGCCAGGCCGCCGCCGCCGAGGATGCGCGCATCCCGCGCCATGCACGGGCGGTGCTGGTGGGGGATTTCCTCGCGCCGCTCGAGGAGACCCGGAATGCGGTCGCCGCGCTGGCGGCGCGCTCGGTCCGGGGCCATCTGGTGCAGGTGCTCGACCCTGCGGAGGAGACCCTGCCCTTCACCGGCCGCATCCGTTTCGAAGGCCTCGGCACCGCCGAGCATGCGCTGGTCCCGCGCGTCGAGGGCGTGCGCGCGCTCTATGAGGAACGCCTGGCGCGGCACCGGGACGGGCTTGCGGCGATCGCCGCGGCCTCGGGCTGGTCCTTCGCCACCCATCGCACCGACCAGCCGCCGGAGGCGGCGCTGCTGGCCCTTTACCGCAGGCTGGCCCCCGAGTGATGTGGCAGATCGGGCCTCTCGCCTTCGCCGCACCGTGGCTGCTGCTGGCGTTGCCGGCGCTGCCGCTGCTGTGGTGGCTGCTGCGCGTTTCCCCGCCGGCACCCAGGGCCCAGGCCTTCCCGGCCATCCTCCTGCTGCGCGACCTGCCGCCGACCGAGGAGACACCGCACCGCACTCCCTGGTGGCTGCTGCTGCTCCGCCTGGCGGCGGCGGCGTTGCTCATCTGCGGCCTGGCGCGGCCGGTCTGGCAGCCGCAGACGGGCGGCGGCGGATCGGGGCCGCTGCTGGTGGCGATCGACAATGGCTGGGCGGCCGCGCCCGACTGGCCGGCGCGGGCCGCAACCGCGGCGGCGGCGCTGGAAGCGGCGGGGCGGGAGGGGCGGCGGGTGGCCCTGCTGCCGACCGCGGCGCCGGAGACCGGCGAGCCGCTCGCCGCCAGCGCGCTGATGCCGGCGGAGGACGCGCGGGCGCGCCTCGCCGCGCTGCGCCCGCGTGCCTGGGCGCCGGACCGCGCCGCGGCGCTGGCCGCGCTGAACGCCTTTCGCGCCGCGAACCCGGGCGCCTTCGCCACGCTCTACCTCGCCGACGGGCTGGAGCATGCGGCGGAGGGCGACGCCTTCAGCCCCTTGGCGACCGCGCTGGCCGTGGCCGGCCCCCTGACCGTCGCGCGCGCGGAGGCCCGACCGGCCCGCATCCTGCCGCCGCCGCGCGCCGAGGCCGACCGGCTGGTGGTGCGGGCGCTGCAGGCGCCGCTCGGCGCCCCGACCGAGGCGACGGTGCTCGCCCGCACCGGCGATGGCCGCGCCATCGCCTCGGCGACACTGGCCTTCGCGCCAGGTGCCGGCTCGGCCGAGGCCGCGCTCGACCTGCCGATCGAGATCCGCAACCAGGTTGTTCGGCTCGACCTCGAACCGGAGGCCGGCGCGGCCGGCACGGTGCTGCTGGACGAACGCTTCCGCCGCCGGCCCGTGGGCCTGTCCGCCGCGGTCGAGACCAGCGCCGACGCGCCACTGACGGGCGATCTCTACTACCTGGAACGCGCCCTCGGCCCCTATGCGGAGATCCGCCGGGGGACGCCGGAGACGCTGCTCGGCCGCCGCCTCGCGGTGATGATCCTGGCCGATCGCGAAGTGCCCGAGGGGCGCGAGCGGGAGGCGCTGACCCGCTGGGTCGAGCAGGGCGGCATGCTGATCCGCTTCGCCGGACCGCGCCTCGCCGAGCGGCCGGACCCGCTGCTGCCGGTGGCGCTGCGGGCGGGGGAACGCGCACTTGGCGGCGCGCTCTCCTGGGACCGGCCGCAGACGCTGGCGCCCTTTCCGGAAGCTTCGCCCTTCGCCGGCCTGGTGCCGCCCGCCGAGGTGACGGTGGAACGCCAGGTGCTGGCGGAACCCTCGCCGCGGCTGAGCGAAAGATCCTGGGCGCGGCTGGCGGATGGCACCCCGCTGGTCACCGAGATCGCGCGCGGGCAGGGGCGGATCGTGCTGTTCCACGTCACGGCGAATGCCGAGTGGTCGAACCTGCCGCTGTCGGGGCTGTTCGTGGACATGCTGCGCCGGCTGGTGGCGCTGTCCGCCGGCGTGCAGGGGGCGGAGGGCGAGGCGCCGCTCGCCCCGCTCGAGATGCTGGACGGCTTCGGCCGGCTCGGCCCCGCTCCGCCGGCCGCGGCCCCCATCCCGGCGAACCGGGTCGAGGAGACGGTCGCCTCCCCGCGCCATCCGCCGGGCTGGTACGGCACGCCCGGCCATGCGGAGGAAACCGCCTGGCGCCGGGCGCTCAACCTGTCCGCCCACCTGCCCGCACCGCGCGCGGCCGCCGCGCCGCCCGCCGGGTCGCGCCTGGAGACGATCGGCGGCGTGCCGGCCGAGCGCGACCTCGGCCCCTGGCTGCTGGCGATGGCCCTGCTGCTGCTGGCGGCGGACCTGGTGGTATCGCTTGCCCAGCGCGGGCTGATCGGCAAGCAGTGGTCGCGGCCGGCGGGGGCGGCGGCGTTGGCGCTGCTGCTCGCCGCGGCGCCCGCCCGGGCGCAGGACCAGGACGCGGCGGCGGCGAATGCGACGCGCCTCGCCTATGTGGTCACCGGCGATGCGCAGGTGGACGAGATCTCACGGATGGGCCTGCTCGGCCTGTCGGATTTCGTGAACCGCCGCACCGCGGCGGGGCTGGCGGAACCGCATCCGGTGGTGCCGGGGCGCGACGACCTGTCCTTCTACCCGCTGCTCTACTGGCCCGTGCTGGCAGAGGCGCCGCAGCCGGATGCCGCGGCGGCGGCGGCGCTCAACACCTTCATGCGCAACGGCGGGATCATCCTGCTCGACACGCGGGACGAAGGCTCGGGGGAGGGCATGAACCCCGGATCGCGGGCGGCGCTGCGGCTGGTGACGCGGGATCTCGCGGTGCCGCCGCTGGCGCCGGTGCCGGAGGACCATGTGCTCAAGCGCGCCTTCTACCTGCTGCAGGACCTGCCGGGCCGCTTCTCCGGCGGCCAGGTCTGGGTGGCGCGCGACCAGGACCGGGCGAATGACAGCGTCAGCCCGGTCATCATCGGCGGGCATGACTGGGCGGCCGCCTGGGCGATCGATTCGCGCGGCAACAATCCCTACGCCACCATCCCCGGCGGGGCGCGGCAGCGCATCCTGGCCTATCGGTTCGGGGTGAACCTCGTGATGTACGCGCTGACCGGCAACTACAAGGGGGATCAGGTGCATGTGCCGGCGATCCTCGAGAGGTTGGGGAACTGATGGTGCGGCACGGCCTGCCCAAGGGGGCCTTGCCCCCTTGGGCTCCCCTGCCAGGGGACCGCGGTCCCCTGGACCCGCGGAGACTTGATGCCGTGCTTGCCGAGGCAGGTTTGGTCCTCGACGGGGCGAAGCAGTGCTTCGCCGCCTGGAGGACGGCGGCGCCTTCCCGGGTGACGCCATGAACCACACCATTGCCGGCCTCGACTTCGCCCCTGTCCTGCCGCTCTGGCTGCTGGGGGCCGCCGCGGTGCTGGCCCTGCTCGCGCTGCTGCCCGCAGCGTGGCGCCGCGCCCGCGGCACGCTCTGGCGCGCCGTCACCTTCGCGCTGATCCTGCTCGCCCTCGCCAATCCGCGCCTGGTCGAGGAATCCCGCGAAACCCGCCCTGACATCGCCCTGCTGGTGGTCGACCGCAGCGAGAGCGCGACCCTCGGCACGCGCCCCACGCAGATCGAGGCGGCGCGGCGCGAGGTCGAAGCCCGCGCCGCCCGCCTGCCCGAGCTGGAACTGCGCACCGTCGAGGTGCCCGAGGCCGGCAACCAGGGCACGCGCCTGTTCACCGCCATCGAGCGCGCGCTGGCCGAGATCCCGCGCGCGCGGCTCGCGGGCGTGATCGCCCTGACCGACGGCCAGGCGCACGACATCCCCGCCGCTGCCCCCTTCGACGCCCCCTTCCATGCCCTGCTGCCCGGCCGGCCCGGCGAAACCGACCGGCGCCTGCGCGTCATCGAGGCGCCCGGCTTCGGCATCGTCGGGCGGGAGGTCGAGATCCGCGTCGCGGTGGACGACCTCGGCGTGCCCAATGCGCAGGGGGCGGCGCGGCTGAACATCCGCCGCGACGGCGAGGCGCCGCGCAGCGAGAGCGTGCCGATCGGCCGCGACCACCGCATCGCCGTGCCCATCCAGCGCGGCGGCCCGACCGTGGTGGAGATCGAGGCCGAGGCCCGCCCCGGCGAGGTCAGCACCCGCAACAACCGCCAGGTCATCACCATCAACGGCGTGCGCGACCGGCTGCGCGTGCTGCTCGTCTCCGGCGAGCCGCATGCCGGCGAGCGCACCTGGCGCCGCCTGCTCAAGGCCGATCCGAATGTGGACCTGGTGCACTTCACCATCCTGCGCCCGCCCGAGAAGGACGACCTGACGCCGCTGAACGAGCTGGCGCTGATCGCCTTCCCGGTCCGCGAGCTGTTCCAGGTGAAGCTGCGCGACTTCGACCTGATCGTCTTCGACCGCTTCTCCAACCGCGGCATCCTGCCGGCGGCCTATCTGCGCAACATCGCCGACTACGTCCGCGGCGGCGGCGCGCTGCTGATGTCGACCGGGCCGGAATTCAGCGGGCCGGTCTCCCTGGCGCTGACGCCGCTCGGCCAGGTGCTGCCGGCCCGGCCGGCGGGGCGGCAGAACATCGTGGCCGAAGGGGCCTTCCGCCCGCGCGTCTCGGCGCTCGGCTTCCGCCATCCGGTCACGGAAGGGCTGACCGGGTCCAATACCGAACAGGCCGAGGCGCAATGGGGTCGCTGGTATCGCTACCTGCGCGCAGATCCACGCAGCGGCAGCACGGTGATGGAAGGCCCGGACGGCGCCCCGCTGATGGTGCTCGACCGTGTGGGGGAGGGCCGCGTCGCGCTGCTGCTGTCCGACCACATCTGGCTGTGGTCGCGCGGCCATGACGGCGGCGGACCGCAGCAGGAGGTGCTGCGCCGCGTCGCCCATTGGCTGATGCGCGAGACGGAACTCGAGGAGGAGGACCTGACCGCGCGCATCGAGGCCGGGCGGCTGACGGTGACACGCCGCAGCCTCGACCCTGGCCCGGCGCCCGAGGTCACCGTCACCGCGCCCGACGGCACCACCATCCGCGCCCGGCCCGAGGAAGCGGGTGGCGGCCGCGCGACGCTGTCCCTGCCCGCGTCGCAGCCGGGGGTGTGGCAGGCCTCCGATGGGCGACGCACCGCCTTCGCCGCCTCGGCCGCCGCCAACCCGATGGAGATCGCGGACCTGCGCGCCGACCCCGAGAAGCTGCGCCCGCTGCTGGCCGGGACCGGCGGCGCGGCACGGTTCCTCGGCGACGGCGCCGCGCCGGCGGTGCCGGAACTGCGCCGCGTGGCGCCGGGGCGCGACGTGGCAGGCGCGGGCTGGATCGGGCTGCGACGCAACGGGGACCACAGCGTGACGGGCATTTCCGCCCTACCGCTGCTGCCCGCCTGGCTGGCCCTGGCGCTGGTGCTGGGGGCGGCGGTGATGGCTTGGCGACGCGAGGGACGGTGAGGACCGGCAGCCGGGATCAGTTCGATCCCCGGGGAGCGTCACGGCTCGGACGAAGCCGGCGCTGGGTCGGCGTGCCGGGCGGTGCGGACGGTGTCATGCGCGCGGGGCCGCGGCCGAGCCCTTCCTGCCGTTGATCGCCGAGGGACTCCCCGGTTGCGAGAGGAGGGCACGCGCCGGCCCTCGCCTTCGGTGTGCGGATCGCCGGTGGTCCGGACCGGAGTGGCCGGCATCGCTGCCACCCCCGGAATTCCCGGCCCGACAGCGCCGAACTTCCTTGCTCGCATCGAATGGCTGGCTGCAGCGGCGCGCCCGCCCCACCGGCTGCGCACGAGCGCGTGATTCCACGCCGGCTGAATCTGCTCTACATGGTGCTCATGCGACGTATCCTCCTGCTCGCGCCTTTCGCGATGACGCTGCTGCCGGGCCAGCCGCTCGGGCCTTCGCCGGCGCGGGCGCAGTTCGCCGGTCCCCAGGCACAGGGGCAGACCGCACGGCCACCGCCGCCGGCGCTGCCCGGTTTGGCCGCGCGCCGCGCGCCGGAGCCGATCCCGGCCGACCCCAATGCCAACCTCTCGCCCACCGCGGCGCTGTTCGACGCGATCAACCGCGGCGACATGGCGGCAGCGCGGGATGCGATGAACCGCGGCGCGAGCCTCGAGGAGCGCAACGTGCTCGGACTGACGGCGATCGACGCGGCGGTGGACCAGGGGCGCAACGACATCCTGTTCTACCTGCTCTCGGCGCGCGGCGCGGCGCGCGGCGCGGCCCCGCCGGCCGAGGCGTCGCTGACACCGGCGCAGCGCGCCGCGCGCGACCGCGCCGCCCAGGCCGAGGCGGCGGCAGCCGCGCGCGCCATGGCGCAGGCCAATCGCGGGGCGGCGGTGCGCGGTCCGGCACCGGCAACGCGCCCTCGGCTCTTCGCCAATGATGGCGGGGCGGCACGGCCGGAGGCGGGGTTCCTCGGCTTCGACGCAGGCCGTGGGGCGGCGACCGGGCCGGCGCGTGGCGGGCGTCGGGGTTGAACGGGTGGGCTGATACCAACGGCCGCTATTCGCGACCGCTAGCATCGGCCGTTTCATGCCCTCAGGCGCCGGGCGCAAACCGGAGGCTTGCACCCGGCGATTGCGGGCGCGGAATGGCTGGTGCCAGCGGCCGCTGATTTCAGTCACGCGGCTCCAGGGTCGGTTCCACCACCATCTCGCCGCGGATCTCGACCTCCGCCGCCAGGCGCCGCCCGTCGCGGTCGGCCGTCACCAGGTAGCGTCCGGGGGCGAGGGGAATGCGCCCTGCTTCCGCGAGGTGCCACTCGCCGAACACTGCCGGGTCGCGGTCCAGCGCGGTGATCGTGATGCTTGCGGCGCCGGTGCCCTCCAGCGCCAGGACGCCGTAGGGGATGGCCAGGCGCCGCGTCACCACCTCCCCGGCCGCGACGACGGCTTCCGCCGCGGCTTGCGCATTGCCCAACCGGGCACGCAGCCGGTGCGCGCCGGCGGGCACCAGGTAGACGGGGCCGGCCCGCACCTCCGCGCCGGCCGCCTCGGAACCGGACGGCCCGGACGCGATGGCCCACTCGACGCCGAAGGCGGGAGGCACCGCGTTGCCCGAGGGGGCGGTCCGCGCCTCCGCCACCAGCCAGCCGGCGTCCAGCACGATCTCCGCCCGCGCCAAGCCGGCCGGCGGCACGCTGACGGGCACCGGAGCGCGATGGAACAGCGTGGCTTCCACCGCCACGGTGTAGTCGCCCGCCGGCAGGTCGAAGAAACGGCCGAACGGCTCGCCATCGGTCGCGACCACCTCCTCGCCGCGCCGCAGGATGATGCGGGCATCGCCCGTCATCGGGTCGCATTGCGGGCAGAGGCGGAGCGTGACGACCAGCCGCGGCTGCGGCACCGGCTCGGCGCGCGGCGCGGCGGCGCGCGGCCCCGGCGTCGGCATAGCGGCGGCACGGTCGAGCGCGGTGGCGAGGTTCTCCGCATCGGGTGCCGCCAGCGCGAGGCCGCCGGTCGCCTGCGCCATGCAGCGGAGCTGCGCGAGCGCGGCGGGGTCGGCCAGCGCGAAGGCGACCGTATGCACCACGAGCCTCACGCCGGAGCGCGCGATCTGCTGTGCAACGGCGCAGGGGTCGGGGTGGCAGGTCTCGATGCCGTCGGTGACGAGGATGATGCTGCCGCCGCCGGGGCCCAGCGCCTCCGCCGCCAGGCGCACCGCATCGGCCATCGGCGTGCGGCCGCGCGGCGTGATGCGCTGCGTCAGCGCGACGATCCCGGCGGCATTCGTCGCCGGCGCGCGCAGCATCTCGATGTCCGCGCAGTCCTGCGCGCGTCGATGGCCGTAGGCGACCAGCCCGACCGGGCGCGCGGCCGCCCAGCGGGACATCAGCCCGGCGACCGCGTCGCGCACGATATCGACCTTGCTGCGGGTCCCGATGCGGCCCCACATCGAGGACGAGCCGTCGAGCACCAGCACCGCCGGCTGCGCGGCGGCGGCGCCGGCGAACAGGCAGAACAGCAGCGCGAGGAAGGCGGCCCGGCAGCGCATCGATATCCCCTTCAGGTGCGCGGCATGCAACCTTGGGGCGTGATGCCTGGCAAGCGGCGGCGGGATTCGGTTCACCTCCGCCACGGCCTGCTGTCATCATGGCAGGAGGGAGACCGCCGATGACGACATCAGACGCAGCCATCCGCGCCTTCTTCGACGAGCCGACGAACACGGTGAGCTACCTGGTGTGGGATCCTGCGACGAAGCGCGGCGCGGTGATCGATCCGG
>NZ_JAAEDL010000044.1 GCF_018129005.1 Neoroseomonas eburnea | reverse complement strand
CTGGAATAGCCTCATCGCCGAGACCGGACGCATCCGCTCCCTCACCGACTTCGAGTGGGCGCGACAGGTCAATCCATAGTGCGCTTGGTATGACTGCTCGGCGAGCACCGTCTGCTCTGCGGCGACAGCACCGACGCCGCCAGCGTCGCGCGGCTGATGGGCGACGAGCGCGCGGTGCTGCTGTTCACTTCCCCGCCCTATGGCAACCAGCGCGCCTACACCACGGGCGGCGTCTCGAATTGGGACGCGCTGATGCAGGGCGTGTTCCAGCATGTCAACGTGGCCCTGCGGGGCGACGGTCAGGTGCTGGTGAACCTCGGCCTGATCCATCGCGACGGCGAGTGGCAGCCCTACTGGTCGGGTTGGCTCGACTGGATGCGCGCCCGTGGCTGGCGCCGATTTGGGCTCTACGCCTGGGACCAGGGGCCGGGCCTGCCGGGCGACTGGAACGGTCGCCTGGCGCCGGCCTTCGAGTTGGTGTTCCACTTCAATCGCGAGGCGCGGGCGCCCAACAAGATCATCCCCTGCAAATGGGCCGGCACGCCGAACAAGGGCAGTGGGCTGCGCGCCGTCGACGGCGAGGTGAAAGCCTATACCCATGTCGGCCTGCCGGTGCAGGAGATGCGCATCCCAGACAGCGTGCTCCGCATCACCCGTCATAAGGGGCGCGGCATCGAGACGCAGCATCCGGCTGTGTTCCCGGTCGCGCTGCCGGAACTGCTCATGCAGACCTACGCCAATCTCGGCGACGCGGTGTTCGAGCCCTTCGCCGGTTCCGGCACCACGATCCTGGCCGGGCAGCGGACGGGGCGGAAGGTGCGGGCGATCGAACTCGCACCGGCCTATGTCGACCTTGCCATCGCGCGCTACCGCATGATGTTCCCTGAACTGAGCGTCACGCTTGACGGCGACGGGCGTGCCTACGATGCGATTGCCGCCGAGCGGGGTGCGGAGGTCACGGCCAATGCAGCCTGATCTTCGCGTCGAAACGATGCCGGTCGCAGCACTCGCGCCCTATGCTGCCAACGCCCGGCTGCATCCGACCGAGCAGGTGGCGCAACTCGCCGCCTCGATCGCCGAATTCGGCTTCAACGTGCCGGTGCTGGTCGACGATGCTGGGGTGCTGATCGCCGGGCACGGCCGCGTCCTGGCCGCGAAAGCGCTCGGGCTGCAGGAGGTCCCCGCCATCCGCCTCGGCCATCTGACCGAGGCGCAGGCACGGGCCTATCGCCTGGCGGACAACCAGCTGGCGTTGAACTCGACTTGGGACGAGGGCCTCCTGGCAGCCGAGTTGCGCGCGCTGCGCACCGAGGAGTTCGATCTCGGGCTGATCGGCTTCGATGGGGCGATGCTCGATCGGCTGCTCGCCGATGCAGCGCCTGATGCTCCAGCAGCGGCGGGCGGCGATCCCGACGCCCCGGCGCCGGAGCCCCCGGCCGCGCCCGTCACGCGCCCCGGTGACCTTTGGTTGCTCGGGCCGCACCGTCTGCTCTGCGGCGACAGCACCAGCGCCGCGGACGTCGCGCGGCTGCTCGACGGGGCGCGGCCCCATCTGATGGTCACCGACCCGCCCTATGGCGTGAACTACGATCCGGAATGGCGCAACGAGGCCGGCGTTTCCGCGACCAGCCGGTCGTCGCGCTGGCTGGCCTGGCTGAGGATGATCCGCTGGGTGTCGGAGAGCTTCATCTCGGGGCTCCTGGTTCGGCACCCGAGAATCCGGGTGCTACGGCCCCGAGCCCCGTGCGGGGCGATGCGGCGCCGGTCTGCGGCGCGTGACGCATGCTTCGCGCTGCGGCGGGGGCTGAGAGCTGGCGGCATGCCTCGGGACACCGCCTGCCCATCGCCATGGCAGCGATCGACAGCGGCGACGGCATGACCACCGCCGAGGTCTATTCCTTCGTGCGGCGGGCCGGGGCCGGTCGCGCCATCGCGGTCAAGGGCCAGGACGGCCTGCGCGCCGCGATCGGCCAGCCCGCGGCGACGGAGGTGCGGCGCAACGGCCGCAAGCTCGGCGGGCTCAAGGTCTGGCCGGTCGGCTCCTCCTTCCTCAAGGCCGGACCTATGGCTGGCTCAAGCTCGACCGCCCCACCGCGGAGAGCGGTGATCCGTTCCCCTCCGGCTTCGTGCACCTGCCGATCCATGCCGCCGGCGAGGAGTTCTGTCGGCAGCTCACCGCCGAGCAGCTGGTCGCCCGCGCTGGCCGCAACGGCTTTCGCCGCCTCGAATGGGTGAAGACCCGCGAACGCAACGAGGCGCTGGACTGCCGCGTCTATGCACGCGCGGCCGCGGCCGCCCTCGGCATGGGTGGCTGGGGTGAGGGGCGCTGGGCGCGGATGGCGGATGCGCTGTCGCTGCCCGCCGACGAACCATCCTCCGCGGCGGCGCAGACATCGTCCGCCGCTGCACCGCCGAAGCGACGATTGCCGTAAGCGGGCATCAGCGTCGGCCAGCGCGCGATCCGCACCTCGTTGGGCATGCTTGGACTTCAGTCGTGCCACCAGCGCCGGCGTACTTGGAAGCCGGTTTCGCGGGGGGAGATCGGTGCATCGCGGCACCTGCCACACGGCACAAGCCAGGCTACCAGGGCCCTTCGCGCAGCCACGCTTCGAGCATCGGCAGTCTGTCCTGCCCCCAGAAGGGCTCACCGTCCACGACGAAGAACGGCGCGCCGAACACCCCCAAGGCCAGCGCTTCCGCGGTCGCCGCCCGCAGCGCCTCCCGCGCTGCCGGCGAGAGCGCATCGCATGCCGCGTCGTCGGCCTCCCGCCCGAGCCGCGCGGCGAAGGCTTTGGCGCTCTCGAGGTCATCCAGGGCCTCACCGCGTGCGAAGACCGCTGCAAGGGCTTCGCGGGCGAACCGTGCGGCGAGTTCCGCGTCCGACAGGGCAATCGCGTGGAACACCCGGGCCAGAGAGAGCGACGTGCCCGCCGCTGGCGTGGCCGTCACGAAGGCGAGGCCAAGGTGCCGCGCGATTCGCGCCACATCGCGGCGCGCGTAGTCGCCACGCAGGCGCTGCTCGGCGAGCGGGCGCATGCCGGTCTCCCGGAAGATCACGCCGAGAAGGATCGCCCGCCACTCGACCGGCCTGCCACACCGCGCGGCGACCGCCTCGACCTGTGTCGAGGCAAGCCAGGCATACGGGGATCCGAAGTCGAACCAGAACGTGATTGGCGAATGCATGGCGTCAGTCATGTGGCGTCCTCGTTCAGGCGCAGCTTGCGCGCGCACCTGGCCGCGCTCAAGCTGCCGCACCATGAGTTGCCTTCAGCAAAGATGAGGAGAACTTGGTTCTAGCGTCGTCCTGCCACCTCCACGCTGCATTCATTGCAGGCCGGGGAGCGCGAGCGCATGACGGACGGCGCCAGAGGGACGCACCTGCGAAGGGTGGTCGTGGTCGCGGCGGCGGTGATGTCCGTCTCGATGGGGCTGCGGCAGTGCTTCGGCCTGTTCCTCGGCCCGGTCGGCACCGAACTGGGAGTCACGGCGGCCGCTTTCGGCTTCGCGGTTGCACTTCACAACCTGGTCTGGGGTGCGGCCCAGCCCTTCGTCGGCGCGTTGGGCGACCGCTACGGGCCAAGGCCCGTGCTGCTCGGCTGCGGCGTACTCTATGCGCTCGGGCTCCTTCTGATGGCCACCTCGCGCACGCCCTGGATCGGGCTCGACCTCGGCCTCGGCGTCCTGACCGGACTTGGCATCGCGGGGACAGGCTTCGGCGTGCTGCTCGGTGCCGTCTCCCGTGCGGCGGCGCCGGAGCGGCGCAGCCTGCTCGTCGGCCTCGTCTCGGGCGCCGGCTCGGTGGGCATACTTCTCCTCGCGCCGGCGGGCGAGGCGATGATCGCCGCCTTCGGATGGCGCGGCGCGGCACTCGGCTATGCCGCAGCCTGCGGGGCAATGGTGGTGGTTTCCGTCTTCATCGGCGGTGCGCCGCGGGGGTCGGCGGTCCGCAAGCCGGCAATCCCGCTCGGCCGGACGCTACGTACCGCGCTTGCGCATCCCGGGTTTGTCGTCATGTCGGTCGCCTTCTTCGCTTGCGGATTCCAACTGATGTTCATCACGACGCACCTGCCGCGGTTCCTCGGCCTCTGTGGGCTAGCGCCCGCGGTCGGCGCGCAGGCGCTGGCGGTGATCGGTGTGTGCAACGCCTTCGGGTCCTATGCCTTCGGCCGGCTCGGCCAGCGCTACAGCCCGAAGCGGCTGCTGGCGGGGATCTACGCGATACGCACGCTTGCGATCCTGGCCTATCTCGCCGCCCCCGTATCAGCCACGAGCACGCTGGTCTTCGCGGCGGTGATGGGCGCCACCTGGCTCGGCGTGGTGCCCCTCGTCTCGGCGCTGATCGGGCGGCTTTTCGGGCTGGAGCGGTTCAACATGCTCTTCGGCGTGGTCTTCTTCGGGCATCAGCTTGGCGGCTTCGCCGGCGCCTGGATGGGAGGGCTCGTGCTCGACGCGACTGGCGGCTACGCGGCGGCCTGGTGGGCGCTGATCGCCGTGGGTGCAGCGGCGGCACTGCTGCAATGGCCCATGGACGATCGGCCCCGCTCGCTCCCTGGTGCCGCACCGGCATGAATCTCCTCCACGACATCGGGCCGGGAGCCTCCCGCTTGATGCCGCCGGCTGGCTTCGCGCCCGCCTGGATGCTCTTCGCTTGTCGCTTCACCGACGGCAACCGGGTCCCAGGCGATGCTTGGGGCAGGCTTTCCTAGAGCGACAACCGGTGCGCGGCTCCCTGCTCCGCGAAGCAGTGGTATCGCCGCGAACTCTTCAGGATATCCTCGGCAGCCATCGGCGCAGCGTCACCAGGGCGTTCCGTCCTTGCGCGCGAAGTGCCAGGCTCCATCCGGCCCCAGTACCGCCTGGAGGTCATCGTCAGGGTAGCTTGCGCTGTCCCCGGCGTCCGGTCACCAATCTCCAGGATGACGCAGTCGCGGTCGGTGCGGTTCTCGAGGTGGTGCGGGGTGCCGCCAGCCGCAAAACCGGCCACCATGCCGGGGCGGAGGTGCGTCTCGCCGTGGTCGGTGAGGAGAGTTGGCTCGCCTTCCACGACGTAGATGAACTCGTCCTGCCGCGAATGCACATGGTGCAGCGCCGAGACGGCGCCAGGGCGCAACAGGGTGAGATTCACCCCGAAGTTTCGTAGCCCGAACAGGTCGCCGAGCGGCCGCTTCACGCGGCCAGCCATGCGGGCGGCGAAGGGCGCCGGATAGTTGCTCGGCTTCGAGCGCGCGGGCGCCCCGGCCGCGATCACTGCCGGGAGGAAGGCTTTGCCTGTGCTGTCGGTCATCGGGTCATGGCTCTCCTTCAAATGTCACCGCGTAGGCACACGGCACGCGCCGAGGCATGGTCAAGCCGCTTCCATCAGCGGACCTTGCCAGCACTTCGACATCACGATCTCCAGAATGGCCGCCGCACGGCATGCGCGACGTCGTAGCGATTGACGTTCATGTCGCGCAGCTCGCGGTCCGACATCTCCCTCAGCTTGTTCGACTCGGCCAAGCGACGACGCCACAGGTGCATCAGTCGCGTGAGCCGCCCAACGGCGCGGCACATCGAAGAGCGCAGGATGCGCGCACGCAACCGGCTCGCGCCCGAGAGGAGTTCAGCGCGCCGCGGTGCCACGTCCTGGCCGTGCCTCGGGTGGTGATGATGTGGCGTGTGGTGGATGAGCCCGATCTGCAGGAACTCGTTCGACATGGCAGTCTCCTCGTTGCGCTAGAATCACGCCTGCGGCTCCATTCGTCCGGGTCCGGCGCGCCAATGCGGCAGGACAGCGTCGCCGCGGCGCAAACGGACCGGACGGCGGAAGTGCGGTGGATCGCGCAAGCCGATTGCCTACCCTCCGTCGAGCCGGCAGTCTTTCACCGCTCGCGGACGTGCTGCGGGCGCCGCTCGCGGAAGACGGCGATGCTCTCCTGTCCATACTTGCAGCCTGCGGCAGTGCTCCGTGCAGCGCGAATGCGAACTCCTCACGTCCAATGAGTCGTCGTCGTCGTCATGCGGCCGCGGCCGACGACGTGGACCAGGGGCGCGATCTTGACAGGTCAGCCATGCTGACCGTTGCATGGAGACGCGGCTCAATTCGCCCTGCAATGGCGCTGGAGGTCCACTGGCCATGGCGCACAAGCTGCCCCCGCTCTCCGCCTTGCGCATGTTCGAGGCCGCCGGTCGCTGCGGCGGCTTCACCGCCGCCGCCAGCGAGTTGGGCGTGACGCCGAGCGCCGTCAGTCACGGCGTCCGCGCGCTTGAGGACGCCCTCGGCGTGCCGCTTTTCCACCGCGACCAGCGCGGAATGCGTCTCACGCCGGCCGGAGAGACGCTCCTGCGCGAGGCGACCCGGGCATTCGAAGGTCTCTCCCGCTGCGTTGAGGCATTGACGGGGCCGCGCGCCGGTCGCCGCCTGACCGGCAGCGTGGCACCGACCTTCGCCACAAGATGGCTGATGCCGCGCTTGCCTGACCTGCGGCGGCGGCATCCGTCGCTCGATCTGTCGATCTCGACGGAGCGCGAGCATGTGGAGATCGGTGACGGACGCTTTGACTTCGCCATACGGATGGCCAGCGCGCCTGCCGGGCCTGCGGAGTGGCACCGGCTGGTATCCGTCCGACTAGTGCCGGTGGCCGCGGCGGATTGTCGTCTAACGCTGTCGGAGGCACTGGCGCGCCTGCCCGCGATTCACGTCACGGCGGCGGGGGAGGATTGGGCTTCCTGGGCCGCGTTGCGGGGCCTTCCTCCACCCGATCCGTCGCGCGGCCTCCGCTTCGACACTATTCAATTGGCCTTGGATGCGGCGGCTCAGGGCCTGGGCCTGGCCCTGGCACGGCTGCCGGTCTGCGCGGACGACATCGCGGCCGGGCGGGTCCACGCGCTGGATGCGCCAATCGAGGGCGGCACCGCCTATTGGCTCGTGACCCGCCCCGGCCTGCTGCGGCAGCGCCAGGGCAGGCAGCTGGCGGCATGGCTGCGGGAGCAGCTGGATGGCGAGACCCTGGCGGCCTGAATCCTCCCTTTCAAGGGCGCGGATCCGGTACAGGACGCGAGTCTGGGTTGGCGCCCGTCAACGAGAGAAGGCTGCCTGCTGCCAGCAGCACCAACGCGAAAGCAAGGGTCGTCGTGGGATGCTCGGACAGGAGCGGCAGCGCGGTCAGCGCCGTCGCAGAGGGCACCAGCGCCGTGCACACCGCGGCGCCGACCGCTCCCAATCGCAGAACGACCCAGCTGTAGACGAAGACCGAGACGGTGCCGACCATGACACCTTGAACCGCTACCTGTGTGACCACCACCTCGAGCCCGGCGCGGGGCAGCTGCGATTCAAGGAACAGCAAGTAGAACGGCAGGTAGACCACGGCCGACCATGCGCTAACCGTCGCCGCCGTGACGACCGGATCGAGCTTCAAGCGCGCCGCGAGCAATCCGAAGCCCGACCAAGTGGCGGAAGCCAACAGGATCAGCCCCGCGCCCGCGAGTTGTCGTCCTCCCCAATTGTCCACACTGTCCCAGACGATGACGGCGAGCGTGATCGCCATGAGACCGACCCCGATCCCCCGGCGTAGATTGGTGCCTGACCGGCCCATCGCGAGGCCGATCGCGACAGTGAAGACGGGCAGCGATCCGTGCAGAAGCGCGCCCGCATGCGACGCGGGCACGATGGCGAGGCCAGCAAAGGCCGGAATGGCGAAACCGATCCCTCCCGCCGCAGCCAGCATCAGCGACTCTGCGCTGAGGAGCGCCCATCCCCGCCGCGTGATCGCGAAAGGCAGGAGAAGCAGACCGCTCGTGGCGAACCGGATGGCCACGAGATCCTGCGGCGCGAGCGAATCGCCGTAGGCGAGGCGGGACGCTAGCGTGAAGCTTGTCAGGATGCCGATCAATGTGGCGCCGGCGGCAAAATTGAAGAGCCAGGTCACGTCCTGCCGCCCGACGGCGAGCGAGGTTCGGCGCCGCTCCGCGAGGCCGGAGGGCGCTCCGAACGGAGCCAGGGGATCGCACAGTCGTACTGCTCGGCCATTCGGTCTCACTGATCCGATAGGAGCATGCAATCTGCCGTAGCGGGTGCGCCGAATGGCGCGAGATCTTCTCAACGCCGATGACGATTCTTCACAAGATCGTCGCCCCCTGATCCCCACCTTCTGCGCACCGCGACCAACGGCCACTGAGTGTTGCTCACATACGTTGAGGAGGAATCGGTTTGTGCCATTCCGGCGCGCTGCCACAAGCGACGCCAGTCAGATACTGCCGACGGAACGAAGGAAGTTTCCGATGCCTCTGCTCCACGTCTCCCTGCGCGCCGGGAAGCCGGACGCCCATCGCCAGGCGATCTTCGATGGGCTCTATCGGGCGATGCGGGAGACCTTCGATGTGCCCGAGGGCGACCAGTTCATGGCGATAACGGAGCACAGCGCCGCGAACTTCCGCTTCGGGGACTCGTACCTCGGCGTTGTGCGCAGCGACGATGTGGTTTTCATCCAGATCACGGCGAACAACACCCGTACGCTCGATCAGAAGAAGGCCCTGTTCCGGCGCATCGCGGAACTGCTGGCCGAGAAGCCCGGTGTCCGACCCGAGGACGTGTTTGTGAGCCTCGTTGAGGTTGCGAAGGAGAACTGGTCGCTCGGCAATGGACTCGCGCAGTATGCGTGACACACCGGCTGCCTTACGGCACCTGCCGTACGCCGGGCATAGAGCGTCGCCTTACCGCACGTCGAGCCAGCCGCATCGCTGCGCGCGAATGGGGTCCCAGTTCACAGAGCCCTGATGTCTGACCGCTCTGCGATCTTCAATCCGCTTGGCGATGGCACCGATCCGGGCGCCAGGGTGAAGGCCGCGGTCACGACGGCCGAAGCCTTCACGGAGCGCTTCAACGCCCGCGATCTTGCCGGCATGGATGCGCTGCTGCACTTTCCTCACGTCATCCTGTCCGGCGAGAAGCTGGTTGTATGGGACCAACCGGGGCAGATGCCGGCTGACTTCTTCGAGCATCTTGTCAGGACGACGGGCTGGGCACGGACGCACTATGTCGAACTGCGCGCTGTGCTGCTCAACGTGCGCAAGGTGCATCTCTTCGTGGACTACACCCGGAACCGAGGCGATGGTTCGGTCATCTCGCGCCACCAGAATCTTTGGATCGTAACGCAGGACGAGGGCCGCTGGGGCATCAAACAGCGCTCCTACTGAACGTACCCCCGGGCAGCTTGCTTTCAGCTCCGCGCACCGTCACCGGGCGTGTCGGGCGCCGCCTTCCTGGTCAGCCACCAGAAGCCTGTTGCGACCACACTCGTCGCGCAACCGGCAAGGCACACGCCCGACCAACCGGAACGTGCATAGACGAGCGTCGAAGCCGCCGCGCCGAGCGCGCTGCCAATCGAGTAGAAGACCATGTATCCTGCAACCAGACGGCTGCGGGCGTCGGGTCGGGTCATGTAGATCAGGCTCTGGTTCGAGACGTGCACCGCCTGCAACCCGAAAGAGATTGCCAGAGCACCGAGCGCCAGGAACCAGAGCGAAGCGTGCATCAGCGCGATCGGTAACCAAGCCAAGATCATGAGGAGAAGGCCGGCAGCGGTGATGTGCTGCACGAATCCTCTGTCGGCCAGCCGTCCGGCGACAGTGGCGCCGACGGCGCCTGCGACCCCTGCTAACCCGAAGAGGCCGACCTCGGTTCGCGTGAGCAAAAAGGGCTCGCGCGTCAGAGGCAGGACCAGGGGTGTCCAGAGGATCGTGTTGGACGCGAAGATGAGGCCAGCGAGAATTGCCCGCACGCGCAGGATCGGTACATCGAAAAAGAGCGTCGCAAGCGATCGGAGCAACTGCGGATACGTCAGACGCGCTGCTATGCGTGGCCCCGGGGGCACAAAGGCGAGAAGCAGCATTCCGACGGCGAGCATCGCCGCACTCGCGCAGAAGTAGACCGCGCGCCATCCCAGGAGATCGGCCAAGCCGCCCGATATTGCCCGTGCGAGCAGGATACCTGTAATGACACCGCTGGTGACCAATCCGACCACGCGGCCGCGCTGGGCGGGGGCGGCGAGAAGTGCCGCGTGCGCGACAAGGATCTGGGTCACCACGGCAAGCAGACCGGCAGCCGCGAAGGCCGCGTACAAGATCGCGGCGGACCGCGCCCCAGCGACGGCGAGCAGCGCTGCTGCGGCGAGGACCGTGTGTGTGACAATGAGCCGGCGGCGATCGACAAGGTCGCCGAGTGGGACAAGCAGGATCAGGCCAAGCCCATAGCCCAGCTGCGTCACCGTCGTGACGGTGCCGGCGGCTGCATGGCTGATCCCGAACTCGTCGGCGATGCTGTCCAGGAGAGGCTCGGCGAAGGTGACGCAAGCGACGGATAGGCCGCAGGCTACCGCGAAGAGCGCGATGATGGGGCGGCCGAGCTCCGTGGAGGACATCGGGGGCACGATCCTACGCATCCGATCTAGGCCGGTGTGACGCCGGAAGTCCCGGAGCGCCGCGGCCTGCGACCTGGTGGGCTGAAGGGCTGCACGACCGCTGAGAAGGCCGGCATCGCCTCGCAGGCAGCAGCATGAGCGGCGAGGTGCGGCCATGCCGTCGCGTCATGCAGTGCCGGATGCGCCTCAGCGAGGAAGCGCAGCGCGCAGGTGACCGCGATGTCGGGATGGCCGGGCGTCGCACCGAACCAGAACTCCGTCGCGCACTCTGCGCGCATTGCCTCGAGTGCCGCGAGAGTGGCTCGGATTTGTGCCGAACGCCGTGACACCAAGACCGCTGATGGCTCGTCGTGAAGCAGCTGCTCGTAGAGCAGGCTGGCCATCATGTCGCAGAGTCCGGTCGCCAGGGCACAAGCGCGCAGCATCGTTCGGCGCGCTGGGCCGGAGGGCGCGATCAGCCGGCTCTTGCCCGCGATCTCATCCAGATGGTCCAGGATTGCAGCGCTGTCGATCAGCACGTCCCCGTCGTCCAGCACCAAAGTCGGCACGCGCTGGAGGGGGTTCAGCGCTGCCAGGCGGCTGCCGTCCCCGAAGGCAGATAAGGGGCGGTGCTCGTACTTCAGACTGAGGATGTTGAGTGCAACTGCGACACGCCTCACGAACGGTGAATCGTACTGTCCGACTAAGATCATCGCATCCCCCCGATGAGCTGCAACGCACGTTAACGTCGCGGCCGCCGACCCGCGAGTTGGGGAAGGCAGTCGCGCCGAGCGGGACGAGAGCCCTTCTAGGCCTTGAAGAGAAAGAAGAATTCGCCCTCCCGGCTGCCTGCGCGTGAGAGGGTCTCACCGGAGATGAGGAGAACTGTTGGCCACGAACGGCAGATGGCACAGATCGGCGGCTAACAGCACCGGCAGCTGTGCGTCAGGTGTCGCGACGCGGTGTCACGACAGCGAAGGCCGCCACGTTTGCCATCCGCAGGAGCGAATGCGGAGAGCGCTCTGTTCGCAGTCAGCCGAATTGCGTCATGAATCGGGGCCCCGGCAGCAGATCGTAGGGCGCGCGCCATCCCGGCAGTGCCGCAAGCCGACCGAGCCAAGCCGCGATGGCGGGATGCGTCACTGGCAGATCGTAGCCCGTTTCCTCCGCCGGATAGGAGAGATAAGCGCACATCGATAGGTCAGCGACCGTCGGCTCACCGCCGAACGCGAACGGCTGGCGCTCGAAATGGCGCTCCGCGACGGCAAGGATGCTGTCGAGGCGACCACGAAAGAAGGCGAGCACGTCGGGGTTCGGGGCACGCGTAAAGGCGCGCATGAAGCGGTATGTCGCCATGTAGCTCGTGAGCTTATGGTTGTCCCATAGAAGCCAGCGCAGCACCTCGAAGCGCCCGGCCTCATCCACTGCCCCAAAGCGGCCATGCCGCTCCGCGAGGCGCAACAGGATTGCGCCCGTTTGCGTCAGCCGCCTCCCGTCCTCTTCCAGCACCGGAATCTCGCCCATTTCGTTCACCTCTGCACGCCACTCGGGTGAACGCGTCTGACCGCCCATGAAGTCCGTCCAGATCGGCTCCCAGGACTGTCCGCAGAGGGTCAGCATCAGCGCGAGCTTGTAGCTGTTTCCCGACTCGGGGAAGTAGTGCAGCCGGTAGCGAGGTGCGGGGCCGCCCGTCGGCGGAGGGTTCGCACCGGCTGCCGGCAACTGTTCGCTGGCGCTCTTCGTCATTCAGGAAGCTCCTGGTTCATCGCGAGGGCGGGGATTGCGTCCCTGCACCATCCGACGATGCGTGCCGGAACACCAGCGACGGTTGCGCAGGGCGGGACGTCACGAAGGACAACGCTGCCCGCGCCGACCTTTGCTCCGCGGCCCACGACGATGTTGCCGAGCACCTTCGCCCCGGCAGCAAGCAATACGCCATCGCAGACCTTGGGATGACGGTCGCCACGTTCCTTGCCTGTGCCACCGAGCGTGACTTCCTGGAGGATGGAGACGTCATTGCCGATCACCGCAGTCTCGCCGACGACGAGCGCGGTTCCGTGGTCGATGAACACGCCGCGGCCGATCGGCACCGCGGGATGGATGTCTACTGCGAGGCGCTCCGCAGTTCGCGCTTGCAAAAGGCGCGCCGCGTCGCGACGACCTTGATTCCAGAGCCAATGCGCGACGCGGTGCGCCTGGAGGGCATGGAAGCCCTTGTAGTGCAGGAAGGGCGTCAGCAAGCAGTCAGCGGCCGGGTCACGATCCACGATAGCCAGCAGGTCCGCCTCCGCTGCCGCTGCGGCGCCTGCCCTCATGGCCGCGCATGCGATCTCCGCAAGAGGTGCAGCCCCGACCTCGGCGTCAGCCAGTTTATGGGCCAGGAGTGTGCCGATCCCCGCGGCGAAATCGTCGTGTTGCGTCACGGCCGTATCGAGAAGCCTGCGCAGCAGCGGTTCGGCTGCTGCGGCGCGTATCGCTTCAGACTTGAGTGCCGGCCAGGCCATCGGCGCGGCCGGCGTGGAGCGAGCAGCAGAAATCTCAGGCGAATGAGTCATGTGTGTCACACCGCTGCACTCGGCTACGAACCAGCGTTTGCCTCAAAGCAGGCGGAGGAGGTCTGGACGACGCCCCCAACGATTGGCATCGCGTCCGAGGGCTCAGACACGCTGCGCAATCATCGGCAGAGCGCCACTTCCGCCAGGCCGGAACCAAGGACACACGGGTGGAGACTAGCATTGCGACCGATTCGTCACTGCGCGACTCGCCGGTGAATGGGTGGTGAACGCAGAATGGCTCGTCATGCCTCGGTCCGAGCTGGATTCGAATGATGACGTACGACCGCGGCCATAGATCGCTTATTCTCCTCACTGCTTATGAAAGGTGCTCAAGGCTGAAGCGCTGCCGAGCGCGAGCGGCTCGCCGGCAGGTCACGCAGGCGACGAGAACTGGGCCATCGCGACAAGGCTTATCCAGACCGCTCTCTTATGCGAGGTGAAGGGCAGGTGCGGCCGCGATGCCCCATAGGGATTCCGCCCAGAATGCGTGCGGGGGCGGGCAGCCGTCGGCCATGCGGCGATCTGCGATTCCAATGCCGCGATTCGACCCTGTGGCAGGCCGACGATCTTCTCCGCCTGCGATCCGGCGAGACGCGGCATGAGGAGCGGCGGGCAACCCCCAGAGTTCGTCCGCTTACGTCGGTGCATCACACTTGCGGCGAGGGACGCCGCGTCCCGATTGTGCCGAGATGCGTCGCCGTGAAGCCTGTCGGGTACTTCAGTCCGTAGCCCAGCGCCCGGTCGAAGCCGATATGGGCCACCCAGACCAGCGCGGCCGCGACCGTGGCCTCGTTCCCCGTGGCGAGGCCTGCCCCGCCGACCAGCGCCGGAGCAAGGTGGCTGTGGGCCAGGTTGTAGGCGAGAGCACCGGCGCGAGGCCCCGCGAGGTAGCCGAGCATGGCGAGGTCGGGCAGGAGGAACAGCACGGCGAAGAGGGGCCAGGAGCCGCCTGCAAGATCATGGGCGATGGCGGCGGCAGCGAGCGTGGCGAGGCCCTCGAGCCGCAACAGCAGCAGGGGCTGGCCGGTGACGGTGGCGGTGGGCGTGTCCATGGCGGTCTCCTCTGGCGGATGCCGAAGCGTCCCACCGCCAAGGGCTGAACGCGATTGGGCAGATGCGTCCAGCCGCTGTACGGTTCCTTGTGCGCAAAGCTCGACCGCATGCCGGCCCCGACTGGGGGCTGTGGCGTTCGTTCCTCGCCGTGCTGCGCGCCGGCAGCCTCGCCGGCGCGGCGCGGGCGCTGCACCTCGCGCATCCCACTCTGCGCCGGCACCTCGAGGCGCTGGAGGCAGCGCTCGGCACACCGCTCTTCACGCGCTCGTCGGCGGGGCTCGTGCCGACCTCCGCCGCGCTCGCCCTGCGCCCGGCCGCCGAGGCGATGGAAGCGGCGGCGGCGCGCCTCCTGCGCGAGGCCTCGGCCGCGGCGGAGGAGGCGGCCGGCACGGTGCGGATCACGGCGAGCGAGATCGTGGCCGTGGAGGTACTGCCGCCGCTGCTCGCCGGGCTGCGCGCGCGGCATCCCCGGCTTGCCTTCGAGCTCGTGCCTTCTGACGCGACGCTGGACGTGCTGCGGCGCGACGCCGACATCGCGGTGCGCATGGCCCGGCCCGCCAGCGGCGGGCTGATCGCGCAACGGCTTGGCGCGGTGCCGCTCGGTTTCTTCGCGCATCGGCGCTGGCTCGAGGCGCATGGCGAGCCCGCGGATCTCCCCGCGCTGATCGAGGCCGGCGCGCTGATCGGGCCCGATCGCGGCGATGCCCTGCCGCGGGCGCTGGCCGCGCAGGGGATGGCCCTCTCGCGCGAGGCCTTCGCCTTGCGCTGCGACAGCGATGTGTCGGCCTTCGCGGCGCTGCGGGCGGGGATCGGGGCGGGCATCTGCCAGGTGCCGCTCGCTGCCCGCCTGCCGGAACTGAGGCGGGTTCTTCCCGCACTCGGGGCCTCGCTCGAGATGTGGCTGGTGACGCACCCCGACCTGCGCGCCGTGCCGCGCGTGCGGGTCGTGCTCGATGCGCTGGCCGAGGGGCTGCGATGCTACCTCGCGGGCGGAGGCGACCGGCCTTGAGTACGGGGGCGCGGCATGTCGTTCCCGTCGCGCGGATCTGCCCAGAGACTTTCCGTCCCCGGTTCCCACCGCCGCTCCATCTTTTCCGCAGAAAGCCGCCAGTTTCCACCCGATGGCCTCCATCGGGCGCTCGGCGTTTCCGGGTTCTTCCCGGCCGCCCGTTGGGCACCATCTGGGCAGTGTCCCGAGGTCCAAGTCGTCTCCCTGTTGCCGACTGCCCGGACGGGTCGGGCGGCCGGGCATCCGACAGGCTCCGAGATCCCCATCCTGCCCGGGGTGCCCGGCCTGCCCGGCGCCCACAGGCTCATGCCGCAGGCACGAAGAAGCCGTTCCACGTGCCTGACGGAGACGTCCGCCCACGGTCGCCGCGCGCGCCTACCTACTCCTCTTTCTCACTTGGGCAGGCCGGGCACCCCGGGCGGGCCGAGGAAAGCCAAGCCTGTCAGGCGCCCGGCCAGAGAGAGGCGCGGTCGGGCTGCCCGACCGCCCACCATCACGCTTCACCCTTCGTCAAGGATACGGCCGGACAGCACGTACACCCTCGGTCGACCCTCGCCGGGGATCGAAACCTTAGGCTGCAACCCGTCGCTGTCTCGTTTGAACAGGCCGGCCTTCGCCAACCCGGATGCCGCCGTCGCCGTCATCGAGACCAAGCAACGCACCGGCAAGGGCGCCGAGATGAAGACGGTTACGGCTGAGCGCATCCGCATCGCGCTCGGCCCCGGAGACAATGGTAGGTCAGATGGACATTTTTGGGAGGATGGCGAACAGCGACTTGAGGGTCAGCTGAGTGAGATCGCCGTTGCAATTGTCCTGAAGGGCGAAGAGCAGCATCGCGAAAGTGTCTTGCGCCAACACGCGTGGCCTTTGTGGTGGAGTGCGGCCAGGCGAAAGAGCTCGCCCTGGTGCATTCCCTCGTCGGTGGCGCCGACGGAGGACGGGTCTTCGTCCGCTGCATCGACGCGGCGATGAATGTGCGGGAGAACATCGCAGGCGATGCGCTGGCGTCTATCACCACGCTGCTGTGGAACGTCCCGTCCAAGGCGTGGACTGGCGGCGCGGCCATGGCCGACGCCTCGCTGAACAAGCGCATGACGGTACGGCTCGGGCCCGGTGTCGCCTTCGCGCAGATCGGCATCGTCGGATTTGACGGGCAGATCGAGGTCGAGGCGATGCGGCTCTACGGGTTGCCCGAGGCCACGCCAGCGCTGCTCTGCGGCACGCCCGCCCTGCCAATAGGCCAGCGGGAATTCGCGGCGGAGGTGGCGTGGGACCTGCCCAGCCTCGCGCCCAGTGTTACCACCTTGCTCGACGTTACTGTCGCTGGTGCCCGTCAGGGCGACCTCGCCTACGCGGCGCGGGCGTCCTCGACGCGCTTCATCGAGCTCGACGCCGCGGCGTGGTCCAACAACACCGTGCGCGTCATGGCCAGGAACATCTCGCCGGCGACTTTCGACCTCGGCGCGGCGACGCTGTCGGTGCAGGTGACGAAGCGGTGGGTGCCGTGATTCGAGAGACGGGATCGTAAGCACATCCGGGCTCACTCCGGGGCTCCGCCACCTGTCCACGGCGCCAGCGATAAGCCGCGGAGCGCCCGCAGCTCGACCCTGCAGGCCTCGCCGAAATCTTCCAGCGGATCGCCAACGCCGCTCCGACCCATTTCCATCACCTGCTCGAACGTGACTTTCTTTGGTGAGGCGTAAGTGTCACCGACCAGCTGAATCAGCCGCTCGGCGCAGTTGATGACCTCTCGCGACGACATCAGGCGCATCCTCCCGAGGGATGCGTGAAGACCGACCATCACTTCGAGACTTTCGGCCTGATTGCCGAGAGCATCGACCAAGCGTCGCGATACTTCGGCGATGAACTCGGCGTAGAGAACTTCCCGCGCCTTCGCTTCCTGAGCACGTAACTGCGCCTGGTCATGGCCGCGCTGCGCAATCCATGTGGTGGCGATGGACGACGCTGCGCCGACCAGCGAGCCAATCAGTCCAGTGGCGGCGGTTAGGATCGCAGGGTCCATAACTTCCTCCGGCCGATCACGACATTTCTCCAAGGGCGATGCCGCCTACGACGCCTAGCATCAGATCGGCTCCGTGATCGCGTCCGGCGCCCTTGCAAGAGCGCGGACGAGGTCCGCGCGGCTGACGATGCCCACCACACGACTGTCGCGCAGGACCGGGACACGCTTGATGCGATGACGCAGCAGTAGATCTGCAACCACGGGGAGTGGGGTATCCTCGGTCACCGTGACCACCGGAGAGGTCATCAGGTCACGCACTCGCCGCTTATCGAGGCGAATGTAGTCGACGAGCGCCGGTGGAATTGCCTCGCCTTCAGCGAGGATTCTGAGCCACCAGGCTCGCTGCAACTGCTTTTCGCGGCAGAAGGGCTGCAGCAGGTCGCCCTCGCTAATCACGCCGATCAGGCGGCCCTCTGCGTCGATGACCGGCGCGGCGCTGACACCACGCTCACTGAGCTTGCGCGCGGCGATGCCGACACTGTCGTCGGGGTCGATCGACAACACGTCGGACGTCATTACCTCTCCTGCATCCATCGCTTGATCCTCCTGATACGCGAGCCGCGGGGAACTTGAGAGCGACCAACGCCGTCGCAGAATCAGTAGGAGAGCGTTCGTTATTCGCTGCCCCCAGCGGCTTGTGTCGTGGCGCGACGCCTCATGTCGCCGCGCTGAGGGTTCTGCGCAGGCGCGTAAGCGCGTAGCCGAACAGGCAGGCACCGATCACGCCCATCGCCAGGAGTTGCGGCCAGACGACCGATAGGCCTGCTCCCCGGAAGAGGATCGCCTGCGCCAGTGAGACGAAGTGCGTCGTCGGCGCGGCCAGCATGACGATCTGCACGAATTCGGGCATGCTTTCCCGCGGCGTGAAGCCGCCAGACAGCATCTGAAGCGGCACGATCACCAGGATCACCAGCAGCCCGAACTGCGGCATCGAGCGCGCGACGGTTCCCAGGAAGATCCCCATCGAGGTCGTGGCGAAGAGGTTCACGGCGGCTCCGGCCAGGAAAAGAGGGACCGCGCCCTGGTACTGGAACGGCACGCCGAGCAGGCCCTGCACGACCAGGGTGAGGGAAAGGCCGCAGGCGACCAGCACCACGAGCGCCATGGACCAGACCTTGGCGGCCATGATCTCGAAGGGCGTGAGCGGCATCACCAACAGATGCTCGAGCGTACCGTGCTCACGCTCCCGGATCAGCGCCGCGCCGGTCAGCGTCACGGAAAGCAACGTCACCTGGTTGATGACCTCGACGACGGAATAGAACCAGGATCTGCTGAGCTGCGGGTTGTAGCGGACCCTCAGCGCGAGATCGACCGGCAACTGCTCCGTGGCGCGATACCGTCGGAGAAAGGCGTTCACCTCGCCGCTCACGATGGACTGGATGTAGCCGCTGCCGGTGAATGCCTGGGTGATCGTCGTCGCATCCACGTTGAGCTGGATCGTCGGCCTGCGCCTCGCCAGCAGGTCGCGCTGGAAGCTCGGCGGGATGTCGAGGGCGAAAGTGCTTCGGCCGGCATCCATTCGTTCGTCCGTCTGGGCCCGATCGATCAACTCAGGCGGCACGAAGTAGGGCAGGTAGAAGGCGCTGGAGATGCGCGTGGACAGCGGCGACCGATCCTCGTCCGTTATGGCGATCGTGGCGCGGCTGAGCGTGTCCGGCACCGCGGTCGCCGCCGTATAGACCGCAAAGCTGAACGCCCAGACAATCAGGGCCAGCATGATCGGGTCGCGATACAGGCTTCGCAGCTCCTTGATGCCGAGATGCAGTATGTTGGAGGCGGTCCGCATGGCTCACCTCTCCTGCTTCGGAAGCAGCGCGACGCTCAACCCGATCAGCACCGGCAGGGCGATCAGGAGCGGGACGAAGGACGTCGCCAGCTCAGGCATGGCCAGCGCCTTCGAGAAGATGCCCCGCGCGATCGTCAGGTAGTGGGTGGTCGGGAAGATCTCCCCGATCAGGGCGCCGGCACCCTGCAGCGAGGAGACAGGGTAGATCACCCCGGAGAAACTGGTCGCAGGCACCATGGTGCCGATCGCCGTTCCGAACACGGCGGCAATCTGGCTGCGCATGAAGGTGGAGGCCAGGAGGCCGATCGCTGTCGCAACGCCCACGTAGAGCAGTGTCGCCAGGGCCAGGGTCAGGAAGTCGCCCTTCACCGGCACGCCGAACCAGGCGATGGCCATGAGTGTCAGAAGCAGGAAGTTCATCGTCCCAAGCGCGACATAGGGAAGCTGCTTTCCGAGCAGGAACTCCAGCCGGGTGGTTGGCGTGACGTACAGATTCACGATGGAGCCCAGTTCCTTCTCGCGCACGACGCTGAGGGCGGTGAGCATCGCTGGAATCAGCAGCAGCAGCAGCGCGATGATGGCCGGCACGAGCGCCGGTACGCTCCTGACATCGGGGTTGTAGCGGTAACGGATCTCGATCCGAAATGGGCTGGCCGGCAGCACCTCGCTCGATATCCGGGACGCCCTCTGCGTGAGCCAGAGCGAGTGCATCTGCGCCATGTAGCTGCGGATCGTCTCGGCACGCAGCGGCATGGCCCCGTCGATCCACACGCCGATCTGCACCGGGCGCCTACGGTCCACGTCGCGCCCGAAGTTGGGAGGGAGCTCGATCGCCAGGCTCAGCGCGCCCGAGCGCATGCGCTCGTCCAGATCGGTGTAGTCGCGGATCGGTGGCTGTTCGATGAAGTAGCGGGGAGAGCCCGCGATGTTCAGCGTGTAGTCGCGGCTGGTGGTGGTCTGGTCGCGATCCAGGACGGCGAACGTCAGGTTCTCGACATCCACGGTGATCCCATAGCTCATGATGACCATCAAGATGAGCGAGCCGAGCAGCGCGAGCGTTGCGCGGATCGGGTCGCGCCGAAGTTCCAGCGCCTCCCGGCGCGAGTAGCTCAGTAGCCGCCGAAGGTCGAAGCCGCGCCGCGGATCCCGCGCGTCCAGGTGGGCGGCGCCTTCGGCCGCCGGCACGGGTTGCTCGCGTGCGGTCGGCCCCGGTTCGCCGACTCCGGTCGCCTCCTCGAGGTAGCTGATGAAGGCCGCCTCCAGCGTTGCGGCACCGCGTTTCTCCACAAGCATGCGCGGCGCATCGCTCACCAGCACCTTGCCGGCGTTCATCAGGGAGATTCGATCGCAGCGCTCGGCCTCGTTCATGAAATGGGTCGAGATGAAGATCGTGACCCTGTCGCGGCGCGAAAGCTCGATCAGGATCTGCCAGAACCCGTCACGCGCGACAGGGTCGACGCCCGAGGTGGGCTCGTCGAGGATCAGCATGTCCGGCCGGTGGATCATGGCCACCGCGAGCGAGAGGCGCTGGCGCTGCCCTAGCGGCAGGGCGTCCGGCAGCGTCTCCATGATCTGCGCCAGGCCGAATCTATCGGCCATCTCCTCCACCCGCGCGGGGATTGTCGCCTCGGGCAGGTGGAACAGCCTGGCATGCAGCACCAGGTTCTGCCGCACCGTCAGCTCGCTGTAGAGCGAGAAGCTCTGGGTCATGAAGCCGACGCGGCGGCGCGTCTCCAGTTCGCCGGCATCCACCGCCTGGCCGAACAGCCAGGCCTGCCCCTCGGTGGGCGGCAGCAGGCCGGTCAGCATCTTCATCGTGGTCGTCTTCCCGCAGCCATTCGAGCCGAGGAAGCCGAAGATCTCGCCCGGCATGATGCGGAAGGTCACATGGTCCACCGCCGTGAAGTCGCCGAAGCGCTGGGTCAGGCCGTGCGCCTCGATGGCGGGCGTCGCGTCGGCTTCCGCCTGGTACGGCGGGATCTCGACCTGCTGGTGTCCCCGGCGCTTCTCTTCCGGCAGGAATGCGATGAAGGCCTCTTCCAGCGTGGCGGTGCCGGTGCGCGCGAGGAGCTCGTGCGGCGTCCCGGTGGCGAGCACGCGGCCCGCATCCATCGCAGCCAGCCAGTCGAAAGCCGCCGCTTCCTCCATATACGCAGTGGCGACCATGACGCTCATGCCGGGCCGCTCGGCACGGATGCGGGCAATGAGCTCCCAGAACTGCCGGCGCGACAGCGGATCGACGCCGGTGGTGGGCTCATCCAGGATCAGCAGATCGGGGTCGTGGATCAGCGAGCAGCAGAGGCTGAGCTTCTGCTTCATGCCGCCCGAGAGCTTGCCGGCGGGCCGCCCGGTGAAGCGCGCGAGGCCCGTGCTCTCGGTCAGCTCGGCGATGCGGCGCTCGCGCTCGGCGCGGTCCTGGCCGAACAGGCGACCGAAGAAGTCGATATTCTCGAACACTGACAGTGTCGGGTAGAGGTTCTTGCCCAGGCCCTGCGGCATATAGGCGATGCGCGGTCCGACCGTGGCGCGGTACTGCGCCTGCGCCATGTCGCCCCCGAGCACCTCGACGCGGCCCGTCTGCAGCTTGCGGGCACCGGCGATCAGCGCCAGCAGGCTGGACTTGCCCACCCCGTCCGGTCCGATCAGCCCGACCATGCAGCCTGCCGGAATATCGAGGCTGACGGCGTCCAGGGCGCACACCTTGCCGTAGCGCAGGCTGACGTCGCTCAGCCTGGCGATGGCCTCCGCCGAGGTGCCCACGGCGGCGCCTGTGGGCTGGCTGGTCATGGCGCCCGTCCAGCCGGTGGCGGCAGCCGGACCTGAAGCGCGGCTGGCCACTCCGCGCGGGGATCAAGCCGGACATAGGCCATGCCCGGCAGCCCGGCCTTGACGTCGCGGACGTAGTCCCGGAGCAGGTCGGGGCTGATCCGCACCTTGATCCGGAACATCAGCCTCAGGCGCTCTTCCTCCGTCTCGACGGTCCTCGGTGTGAACTGGGCAACGTCGGCGACGAAGGACACCTGCCCCGGGATGACGTATTGCGCCGCGGCGTCGAGCACGAGCCGCGCCTCCGCCCCCATGGCGACGTGGCCGGCCGCCGCCGTCGGCAGGAAGAAGGTCATGTAGACGTCGGCGAGATCGACCAGGTTGAGCACCCGTCCCCCGGCCGGAAGGACCTCGCCGGGCTCCGCCACGCGGTATTGCACGCGCCCGTCCCGCGGCGACCGCAACTGGCTGTCATCGATATCAGCCTGGATGCGCTCGATCGTCGCGCGCGTCGAATCGACTGCCGCTTCCGCCCCGATCACCATGGCCTGGGCTGCATTAAGGGCGGCATCCGCCGCCGCAACCTGCGCCCTGGCGGTCCCGATTGCCGCCCGGGCAGCCAGGAAGGCGGCCCGATCATCATCCAGTCTGCTGTAGGGCACCGCGCTCCGTGGCGCCAGCTCCTCAGATCGCGCGAAGCGGCGACGCGCGCCGTCCAGATCGGCTTCCCGCTGCGCCACCACGGCCTCTGCCGCCGCCTTCTCGGCCTCGCGTTGCGTCACCTGGCTCCGCGCGACGTTGATGGCGATGATCGCCATGCGCAGCTGCGCCTCGGCTTCGCGCCGCTGCGCCTCCAGCACCGCCGTGTCCATCCGGACGACAATCTGGCCGGCTGCGACGAAGTCGCCCTCGTTCACCAGTATCTCCCGGATGCGCCCCGGTATCTTGGCAGCGACATCGATCTCCGTCGCCTCGATGCGGCCGTTGCCGCTGGCAAAGCCGTCCGGCAGGCCCTTTGGCTTGAAGTACTGCCAAGCGAAGAAGCCGGCCACAATGACGGCCACAGCGATTGTCGTTTGAAGCAACCAAGTCCATCGCTTCGTCGCAGGCTTCGGCGGCAAAGGGACCGGCGGTGGTGGGTGCGGGGAGGCGCGTTCCATTCTGGAACTCCACTGGACACTACTGGGCCAGTGCGCGGGAGAGGCCCGGGCTTGATCGCGATGGTGATTCTTTTGGTTTTTCGCGGCTCCCGGCCTCGGCCATCTTGATCGACATCAATCAAACGGCCCTTGGCTACGCGGCTGACACAACCTTCATCAAGCGGCACCCCTGGTCGTGGCCCGCAGCGCGCGGACCATCACGTCGCCGGATACCAGACTGTGTTGGCAGTGACCCTCCCCCCTCTGGGTGGTCCGAGACGTATGTTCGTATGGAGCGCCGGAGGAGGGTGAGATGGCGAGAAAGCGGCACAGTGCCGAGGAGATCATTGGCAAGCTGCGCGAGGTAGAGGTGCTGCTGGCGAAGGGCCGGAGCGTGGCGGATGCGGCGAAGGCGATCGGGGTGACCGAGCAGAGCTACTACCGCTGGCGGCGCGAATACGGCGGCCTGAAGACCGACCAGGCGCGGCAGGTCAGGAGCGCCTTGTCGACATACATCGTGTGGAGCGGCGGCTCATCGTAGCCGGTTTGGAACTTGTCTGCGCAGATCAGGAACCGATGCGGGCCCTTCTGGATGCGTTCCTCGATGGCGCTGCTGGGGAAGCCGTTCAGCGATGCCTCGGTGACCTTCTGCCCGCCATACTCGTGCTCGCCCGAAAAGGCGACGATGGCCTGACAGGGGCTCTTTCTCTCCCGCAGGGAGTCGCGGAACGCGTGGAAGTACTGGATCGCGCGCTGAATCCCTCCTGTCACGACCATCGCCCGCGCGTTGCCGCCAATCTTTTGCCGCGCGACGACCTGGTCGTGGAAGTGGTCGACCATGATCTCCGCCTTCTGGCGGATCGCATATCCTGACCGGTAGCGGTTGATGGGCAGATGCCCGCCCCCGCCCGGCCGCTTCAGCGAGAAGGGCGCGGCTGAAGAACGGGGCTTCGCATGATCGGGCGGCAGGGGCACCCTGCGTCCCGGAGGCTCAGCTGGCAGGAGAGTTCCGCGTTGGACAATGGTCGATTCATGTTCCGGACCATGCTGCTGATGTTGGCGGCGCTCGTCCTCATCGCCGCCTGGCAGAGCTTCCCGCTGCTGCAGGCCGAACTTCTCGCCGGCCGGGCGGAGCCGCGCGTCGTCACGCCGCGCGGCGACCTTGCGGAGGACGAGCGTTCGACCATCGCCCTCTTCGAGCAGGCGCGCGGATCGGTGGTGTTCATCGCCACCACCGAACGCGTGCTGAACCCCTGGACGCGCAACGCCCTGCAGGTGCCGCGGGGGACCGGTTCCGGCTTCCTGTGGGACCGGCTCGGCCATGTCGTCACCAATGATCATGTCATCGCCGGCGCGTCCGGTGCGATGGTCCGCCTGGCCGATGGCCGCGCCTACGACGCCGTGCTGGTCGGCACGAGCCCGGCCCATGACCTCGCGGTGCTGCGAATCGGCGTCGGCACCGGCCGGCCCGAGCCGTTGCCGATCGGCACCAGCCACGACCTGCGCGTCGGTCAGAAGGTCTTCGCCATCGGCAATCCCTTCGGCCTGGACTGGACCCTGACCACCGGCATCATCTCCGCGCTGAACCGCGAGCTGCCCAGCGAGACCGGCGCCGTCATCGAGCGGCTGATCCAGACCGACGCCGCGATCAACCCGGGCAATTCGGGCGGGCCGCTGCTCGATTCCGCCGGCCGGCTGATCGGCGTGAACACCGCGATCTACAGCCCCTCCGGCGCCTCGGCCGGGATCGGCTTCGCGGTGCCGGTGGACACGGTGAACCGCGTGGTGCCGCGGCTGATCGCGCAGGGACGCTACATCCGCCCCTCGCTCGGCGTCCGGGCCGAGGAACAGCTCAATGCCGCGCTGTCGGCGCGCCTTGGCATCGAGGGTGTCTTCGCGCTCGAGGTCGATCCAGGCTCGGCCGCGGAGCGAGCCGGGATCCGCCCCGCCCGTCTCACGCGCGACGGCGGCTTCCAGGCAGGGGATGTCATCCTCGCGGTGGAGGGCCGCCCGCTGCGCCGGGTGGCGGAACTGCTTGCCGCGCTCGACCGGCACGCGCCGGGTGATACCCTCACGCTGACGATCCTGCGCGACGGCACGCGCCTTGAGATCGCTGTCACATTGGATGCGGGCCGATGAGCGAACCGAAGTCACCGCGTGGCAACTCCGTGCTCTGGAGATCGCTGACCTTCTACGAGAAGTTCGAGCAGTCCGTCGTCTTCGTTCTGACGATCCTGATCGCGCTGATCGTGCTGGCCGCGCTGTGGAACCTGCTCAAGCTGGTCGCCACCTCGCTGCTTCTGGTGGACATCTTCGACCCCACGGATCCGGCGGTGTTCCAGACCGTGTTCGGCGCGATCTTCACCGTCGTCATCGCTCTGGAGTTCAAGCGTTCCCTGCTCGTCGTCGTGGAACGGCGCTTCGGCATCGTCCAGGTGCGCGCGGTGGTGATGATCGCCATGCTCGCGGTGGTGCGGAAGTTCATCATCCTCGATCTCAGCCAGACTGAGGCGATGAAGCTGCTCGCGCTCGGCGCGGCGATACTGGCGCTCGGCATCGTCTATTGGCTGGTGCGCGACCAGGACCGGCGCGAGGCGGAGGCCGTGGCCCTCGAAAGCGCCGAGACGCGGCCGCCCTGATCCGCCCGCTTCCGTCCCTTGCGGCCGGAGGGCTGTTCGCGCTTCACTCCGCTCCGCGCCAGCGGCCGGAGCCGTAAGTGAACAAGCAGCAACAATTCAACATCTGGTACTGGATCGGGGCCTTCCTATTGCTCCTGCTCTTCCAGGGCTGGTGGCAGGGCGCATCGGTCACCGAGCGCATCCCCTATTCGCGCTTCCTCGAACTGCTGCAGCAGGACCGCATCGCCGAGGTTCAGGTGCGCCCCGAGAGCATCGTCGGCCGCTACCGCGAAGCGATGGACGGCCGGACACATTTCCTGACCACCATCGTGCCGGAGGATCTCACGCGCCGGCTCGAGCAGTCGAGCGCGCGCTACGACGGTACCATCACCAACACCTTCCTGATGAACCTGCTCTCCTGGGTGGTGCCGGCGGTCGTCTTCTTCGGGATGTGGATGTTCGTCTTCCGCCGAGTGGCGGAGAAGCAGGGCTTCGGCGGGCTGATGTCGGTCGGCAAGTCGAAGGCCAAGGTCTATGTCGAGAAGGACACCGGCGTCACCTTCGACGACGTCGCCGGCGTGGACGAGGCCAAGGCCGAACTGCGCGAGATCGTCGATTTCCTGAAGCAGCCCGAGAAATACGGCCGGCTCGGCGCGCGCATCCCGAAGGGCATCCTGCTGGTCGGCCCGCCGGGGACCGGCAAGACCCTGGTCGCACGTGCCGTGGCCGGCGAGGCGGGGGTGCCCTTCTTCTCCATCTCCGGCTCCGAGTTCGTCGAGATGTTCGTCGGCGTAGGTGCGGCCCGCGTGCGCGACCTCTTCGAGCAGGCGCGCAAGGCAGCGCCCTGCATCATCTTCATCGACGAACTGGATGCGCTCGGCCGCCGCCGCAGCGCCGGCGCCTTCGGCGGCGGGCACGACGAGAAGGAGCAGACGCTGAACCAGCTCCTCACCGAGCTCGACGGCTTCGACCCGCGCGAGGGGATCGTGCTGCTCGCCGCCACGAACCGCCCCGAGATCCTCGACCCCGCGCTGCTGCGCGCCGGGCGCTTCGACCGCCAGGTGGTGGTGGACCGCCCCGACAAATCCGGCCGCGCGGCCATCCTGCGCGTGCACCTCAAGAAGGTGAAGCATGAGAAGCTGGATGTGGATCAGATCGCCGGGCTGACCCCCGGCTTCTCGGGCGCGGAACTCGCCAACCTGGTGAACGAGGCGGCGATTCAGGCGACCCGCCGCGGCGCGGACGCCGTGACCATGGCCGATGTCACCGCCGCGATCGAGCGCATCGTCGCCGGCCTCGAGCGCAAGGGGCGCGTGCTGAACCCGAAGGAGCGCGAGGCGGTGGCCTGGCACGAGATGGGCCATGCGCTCGCCGCCGCCTCTCTGCCCGGGGCGGACCCCGTGCACAAGGTCTCGATCATCCCGCGCTCGATCGGCGCGCTCGGCTACACCATGACGCGGCCGACCGAGGACCGCTTCCTCATCACCCGCCGCGACCTCGAGAACCGCATGGTCGTGCTGCTGGCCGGCCGCGCGGCCGAGGACCTCGTGCTCGGCGAGATCTCGACCGGCGCGGCGGACGACCTCGCGCGCGTGACCGACATCGCGCGCCAGATCGTTACCCGCTTCGGGATGCATCCCGCCCTCGGCCAGGCGGTGCTGGAGCCCGAACGGCAGAGTTTCCTCGGTAACGGTGTGCCGGGCATCACGCCGCGCGACTATTCCGAAGCCACGGCGCGCGAGGTGGATGTCGCCGTGCGCGGGCTGATCGACGAGGCCTATGCGCGCGCCAAGGCGCTGCTCGCCGAGCGCCTAGCCGACCTCGAGGCCGGCACGCGGTTGCTGCTCGAGCGCGAGACGATCACCCCGGACGATTTCCCGCCGCTGCGGCAGGCGCACAGGAGGGAAGGCGACCAGACGCGCAGCACGGGATCGGATGCCGTGGCAGCGGATCGGGAGAAGGAACGGACGTGATGGACGGCAAGTGCGATGTCCGCGGGCGGCAGGCGACGGTGGTGGATTTCACCCACACACGATCATCATCGCCACCTCGAACCTGGGCTCGGATCGCGTCTAGAGGCGGCTGCACCTGCGCGGCACGGTGGCCGAGCAGCCCGAGAAGCTGAAGGCCGAGCTGATGGAGGTGCTGCGCGGCCATTTCCGCTCCGAGTTCCTCAACCGCATCGACGAGATCATTGTCTTCCACGCGCTCTCGAAGGAGGAGATCCACCAGATCTTGCTGCTGCAGCTCGACCGGGCGAAGCGCACCGCCGCCAGCCAGGGTGTGGCGCTGGAGTTCGACGAAGGCCTCACGGCGATGCTGGCCGCCGAGGGCTACCGGCCCGAATGCGGCGCGCGCGAGCTCAAGCGGCAGATCCGCAGCCTGGTCGAAACCCGCCTTGCGCGCGCCATGCTGGGCGGCGAGGTCGCCAAGGGCGACACCGTGACGCTGCGCTGGGATGCGGCCGCGGAGCAGGTGGTCCTCGAGCCGCGGCCCGGAACGGCGCCGCCCAAGCCCGCGGTGGAGGGCGCGCCCGAAGCGGCGGACTAGACGCGCCGCAATGGCCTCACGCCCACCTTCAGCCATTCCGGCCTGCCTTCCGACCGGGGGCGAGGCAGTGGGGCCAGCTACCGGAACGGGGAGCGGGACCGGCCGGGAAGAGACGGGGCCGCTCCTGCCGGGCGGCGCTGCATCGGCCGGCCGATGGCGGCTCCCGCTCGTGCGCATCCATCAGCCGGGCCGTTCCGTCACGCAATCCGCGCCAGGACGGCAGCGCTGGGTCCTGGAGTTCGTGCCATCGTCGCCGCCGCCGATCGACCCGCTCACCGGGTGGATCGGCAGCACGGATCCGCTCGCGCTCGTGCGGCTTGAGTTCCCGGACAGGCAGAGCGCGGAAGCCTTCGCGGAGCGACACGGATGGCGCTACGAGGTCGCGGAGGCACCCCCGCGCCGCGTGCGCTTCAGAAGCTACGCGGAGCAGCTCCGGAGCGACATGAGCGGCGCGATCAGCCGCGTACGGCCTTGGCTCCTTGCCGCCCACGCCAAGGGTGAGGCGAAGCTGGACCCTGTCGAGGAGGCCAGTCTGGAATCGTTTCCGGCAAGTGACCCACCGGCCTGGACGGGAACGCGGATTGCGTGAGGCGGTCGCCGTGCAGCCAGGCGCTTTCGAGGCGCAGCCGCGCATGTCGGCTGGCCTGCGGGCGGCTAGCGCCGGCGGAATGGCAGCCTGGCGCCCAACGCATGATACAGGTCTTGAACTTCGGCCGTGGGCGACCTTCATCCGGGCCAGAACGCCCATTCGGGGTTCGCAGGTTGACGGGTCTGGCCATCACGGCAGGCCGCCAGGGTTCCGCCGCGAAGCGGGGAGCAGACTGGTGCCGTCGGCTTCAGGGGCACGCCACGCGCCCCATGGCATGGCTTCCGTCACGGCGGGCCGCGAGGGCCGCGAAAGGAGGAAGT
>NZ_JAAEDL010000043.1 GCF_018129005.1 Neoroseomonas eburnea | reverse complement strand
CAACAGGCCGGACACATGACCGCAGGCAACCCGCTGCATCAGATTGCCATCCACCGCCCTTGAAGCCCGGGGGCCATCCACACATGCTATGATTCGGCGGTCTGGATCACGTCATGATCCATGATGTGGACGTGGCGCCCGCTTACCGAGGTGTCTTTGCTCTGGTCGACTTCCCGCCGCTGGGAAGTCGATGTAGGCCGCTGGTGCGCTGTATCGCGCGCATCACGCGCGCGGGTCTCGCACCGATGAAGCAGACGGATCGAGCCGATCCGCGACCTCCAGCAGTAACGCATTCATCTGCTCCTGCAGGATGGTCTGCACGAGATGCGGATCGCGGCCGATCTCGGCGGCGATCTGTCCCGACACCCGCGCCGGCCAGTTCAGCACCGCATCGCGCATGCCGGCGGCACACTCGTCGATGCGGTAGTTAGCCGCGGTGACGTCCATGAGGCGGCCCTTCTTCTCATCTATGGCCAGGCGCTGCGCCTCGACGCCGAGGGCGAGCCGCGCCAGCGTCAGCCGGCCCAGCGGCGTGTCATCACCTGGCGGCGCCATCGGCGAGCGTCCCGGCACAGCCGATGCGGTCAGATCGCGGCGAACACGCTCAACATCCCAGGACCCATCCGCCTCACGGCGGATGCGCCCGACCTGCTCAGCCTTCTGGATCGCCGTGTGCGAAAGGCCCAGGCGACGGGCGACGTCACGTGCGGAGGTGATGCGCTCTGGCAAGTGCATCTCCTGTCGTGGCTTCGGCCTGGCAATCGGTTTGCACCTGGCAGCGGATCAAAATTGAGTCTCATGCATCGCTTACGCGACGATCCTCACGCCTTGGCAACCTCGTTTATCGCCTACCGCTAGCGACCTTGCGCGCGATGGCCCCCCGCATACGATATCGTCCGGAAGGAACCATGGCCTCGACATCGCCGTCGCTGCCGCGGCTTCTCGGCGTATCGCGAATCTACACCCCGCAGATTCGACGGCGCAATGCACTCATGCGTTGCCTTTCGATCTTTCGCATGAGCGCATCGCGCCGTCTCTCGTCACGCCGCCATGCGCGGTCGCGGCACCAGACCATAGTGCATGGCCAGCACCGCCAGCGCCGCGGTGAACATGCCCTGCGCCTGGGCTGGCGCGATCGGGCGTCCCTGCCAACCCTGCTGCGATCCCCATTCGCGGATCGAGCATTCCAGCCCGAGCACGTGCCAGACGGCAGAGCCGCCCGGGCTGTGCAGCCCGCCCAGGGCATCCATCGCGGACAGCACCCGCTGCCGTGCCGAGACTTGGCGCTCGGTCATGGGGTCAGCAGAGGCGCCGGGGATGCGCAGCAGCTGCGTGGTGCGCATGCCATCCAGCGCGGCGGCACGAAACTGCGTGCGGAACATCGCGCCGGCCTCGTGCATCTCCGGGGTGATGGTGCCGTTGCCGAGCATGGCGGCGATGGAGTCCACCGCGCGACGATGTTGCACGGGTGTTCCGGTGTCGGGATCGGCGTCGCGGACAGGCTCGCTGAACCCGCCATGCTGGAGGCGCCAGCGCGAGGGCTTGGACAGCTCTTCGAGGGTCGGGACGTGGCGCTTGCTGCGCTTGGCCATGATGTTCGTCTCCTTTCAGGCGTTCTGGCTGGCGTGCGCGGCACTGAGGGCGCGCTGCTGGGCTCGCTCGCGCTTCTCCCTCTCCCAATCCTCCCGATGGTCGATGCGCGACTCCCCTGTCTCGCGATCCAAGTGCTTGCCCTCTCCGTGCCTGGCGAATGCAATGAGCGCATTGCCCAGGCGCTCTGTCCTATCGGCCTGATGGAGCGTGGCCCGGGTGAGCAGAAACGGCTCGACATAGGAGCTGTTGAACGGCAGCCAGTCCGTCGCCTCGGCCACCCAGATCTCAGCAAAGGTGCCCTCGCCTTCACCAAGCTCGACGTATCGTCCACCATCTGGCGTCGGATAGGCGCGCATCTCGCCGATGGGAAATGCGTCATGACCGATGGTGACGTGCGCGGTGGTGTAGCCAAGGACCGCCAGGGCAGCCTTGTTCCAGTCCATGGCCTTGGAGCGCCGCTCCCGGATCGCGATGAGCCAGGGTGGCGCGGCCTCGGTCGATAATCTGCCAGCGTGGAACATCGTGATGGTGTTGTCCTGATCCATGAAGCTCTCCGAGCTCGAGTTGCAACACCGCGGACGCGGTGCCGGTCATGCCGCGGCCGGGTTGGGCTGAGCGGCTTCCATGCGGTGGGACAGCGCCGTGAGGCGGGCGCGGTCATGGGTGATGCGCTGCGCGAGGGCAGCGTCGAGCCGGGCGCTGAGCGCGTTGAGGCGCGCGCGGGCATCGGCAATAGGGGGCGTCGTGTGCTGCGGGGCTTTGCCGCTGATCATCTCGAAATGGGCGAGCGGCCCGAGCTTCGCTTCCAGCCAGGCGCGCGGATCGGCGATCAGCGCGAGGTCGAACCGCGCCGTCCGATCCTTCTGCCCGGGCCCCGCCGGGCGGTAGGCGACAATCGAGGAGGAGGGGGACAAATTGCTATTAGAAAGATCCCTATAATAGCAGTTTGTCCCCCTCCTCTGGTTCTGCTTCTTGGCCGCCTCCCGGCTCGGCCAGAGGTCCGGGAATGCCTTCGCCATGTCGGCGGCGTTCTCCAGCACCACGCCGGAGGCCGCCATCATGTCCTGGCGGCTCGGGCAAACCTCGTCCCAGTCCAGCACCTCATGCACCGCGACCGGCAGCACCACGTCGGTCAGCAGATCGACCTCCAGCGGCGTTGCCGCCGTGCGGTTCACGCCACGGCCGCGCCCAATCGCCTGGATCAGCTCGCCCTCGCAGATCGTCCAGCGGATGGCCTCGGCGGTCGGATCGGCGTGCACCTCGCCCGGCAGGACATGTGCGCCGCCATCGGCCAGGGCGATGCGGCGCTCCTCCTGCTCATACCACCAGTCCACGCCACCGCGGCTGGCGAGCGGGGGGCAGTTGGTCACTGCGGCGGCCAGCGCCTCCACCGTCAACGGCGCCGGCAGCGTGCGGCCGAGCACCATCAGCCCCGCGACGCTGCGCCAGCGATCGATGCCGCTGAGGGCGTTGAAATGAACCGCCTGGACGTTGCGCGGCAGGCCTGTCGCCCGCAGCGCATCCACGGCCGCCTTCTGGGCGATGATCAGCAGGTCGGGCGGTGAAACGCTGCGACCGCGCAGACTGGCCGCCCGCAAGGCAATCAGCGCCGAGACTTGGCGCCGATGGTTTTCCGCCGCACTGCGATCACGGGGCTTGGCATCCTCGCCCGGCGTCAGAGCCCGGGCGCTCACCGGCGCGCGAAGAACCTGGCGCACGCGCACATGCGGCTCCGCCGCCATCAAAGGCTCGGCGATGGTGACCTCGGGAATGAAGGGGGTGACGAGTTCAGGCCGTAGCGTGGCATCGAGATGCAGGATCGGTCCCTGGGCCCCCCAGCCGTTTCGGAGATCCGCACGCCAGGCGAGGCGGAGGCAGCGGACCGTGCCATTTTCCGACATGGTGTCGACCAGCACCGCGCCGGCGACGTCGTGGTCATTCTCCAGCGCCTCGGCGATCAGCAGCCACATGGCCGCCGCGCGGTTGGGCGGCGCCCAGGGCTCGCCCTCCTTTGGGAGCACGGCAGCGATGCGGCGTCGGCGTTCGCCCGGATCCATGCCGGGAGTAAGGCCCGGGTTGCGCATGCGGCGATGCTCAAGGCCTGCAGCCTGGCGGCAGCGCTCCGGCGTCAACCCGGCCGCGCGCAGTACGGCGACGGAGAGCGGGCCGTTGCTCGCAGTGGCCAGGACCTTCCACAGCCGCTCGCGCTGGGCTGCGAGATCGGCCGTCGCCTCCCAATCCTCGTGGTTGCGCAGCGTCCAGCACTGCACCGTGCCGAGGTGCGGGCGGAGACCATCCAGCGTCAGCAGTGCCTTGCCGTCGGTGCCGCGCAGCCCGGCGCCCCAGAACCCTTCATCCAGCACCAGCAGGCCCACCGCGCCGAGTTCATTGGGCGCCTGGTGGAACAGCGCCTCATGCGCCGTCAGCACAACCTGGGCCGCCTCCAGCCTGGGCTTTTGCGCCTGGTAGCCGCATGAATTGTAGAGCGGGCAGATATGCGTGATGCCGCGGCGGGTGACCTTGCAACTGGTGGTCTCGACGATGCGCTCGACCTCCATGGCATCGAAGGGTGCCGAGGGATCGAGACACATCAGGCGCTCGGGGTTTTCCGGAGTCGGGTCGGGGGCGGTGCGCCCCTTCCAGACCATCGCGTCCACGTCGAGAGCGTGGAATGCGTCCCGCTGCTCCTCGGCGAGATCATGGCGCGGTACGCCAATGACGACCTTGCGGCCGCGCAGGACCTCGCTGCGCAGCAGGCCGGCGACGCTTCGCTGCATCGCCCTGGTCTTGCCAATGCCCACGCCGACCGGCAGGGCAAGACGCGGCGGACGGGGCTCGGCGTTGAAGTCTAGGAGCATGCCGTCTCCCGCTGTTCGGCGGCGCCGTCGACCGATGCGTTCGCCCAGGGCGGTGCAGCCGGCTCCCAATCGGCGTCAAGCGGGTCGGCCGTCCAAAGCGCCGCCACATCCGCCATGAACTCGGCGACCTGATGATCCAGCGTCGCGCGGATGCTGGTGAGGTCGAGGATGGCCAGCGGATAGGTCGGCGTGAGCGGGGCGAGCGGCGCTGCGGCCCAGATCTCGTCGCGCACCGCGTCGATCCCGCAGGCCGCGGCGAGGTCGTTGAAGTCGCCTGGCAGCGACGGGATGGCGAGCAGGGCCTGGGTTGCGAGCGCCGCGGCGGTAGCGGCTGCCACACCGGGATTGGTGTCGCGGTCGGGCTTGAGGTCGTTGTCGGCCAGGATGACAAGCGTCGTATCCGGAAAGCGCGCCTGGATCAGCGGGGCGACGCGCACGAGGTTGCCCGCGTCCATCGCAGCGACCACCGGCAGGTCGGTTGCGGCATGGGCCGTGGCGCCGGTGGCCCAGCCCTCGCAGAGCAGGATGGCGGGCGCACTCTCCAACGGCCCGCCAATCAGCGCGAAGTGGTCTGCTTTGGCACCGCCCGACAGAAAGCGCTTGGTGCCATCCTCATAGATACGCTGAATGCTGTGGATGGTGCCGTCCAAATCGATCAGCGGAATGATCAGCGTGGCGCCAATGTCCATGCGGATGCCGAACGGCTGCACGCCTTTGCGTCGGAGATAGGCCTGGTCCGGATCGGCGGGGCCAGCATGCTCCCATTGTGCCTGAGCGGCCCGGCGCGCGATGCGGTGCTGCTCAATGGGATCCACATCATTCGCGGGCGCCGCCAGCACAATCTCCGGGACAGGTGTGGGCGCACGTTCGGTAGGTGCCCAGGCCGGCATGCCGAGCCAGGCCCGCGCCCAATCAGCGGCATCGCGCCAGTCGCCGCCGCGCTCGCGGGCGATGAGCTCGAAGGGGCCACCGCCGCTGCCAGCAGCGTGATCGAACCAGGTGCCGATCTTGGCACCGCTCATCACCGCGGAGAGGCTGCCGCGGCGGTTCCAGCGCCATTGGCGTGCGGTACGCCGGGATGGCTTGCCGAGCAGTTCCTCCAGCAGCGCGGACCAGCTGGCGATCAGCGCGTTGCGCAGTTCCTCGAGGTCGCGGCTCATGCGGTTTCCTCCTGCTGGCCACGGGCGGCGCATCGACTTCCCCGCGGTGGGAATTCGAGGTGCGCCGGCCCGGCGGGTTGCGATCGGTGGGGAGCGCGAGGCCCCCTGCTTATTGACTACCGAGGGACCCACGAAAACGTCTCAGCGGGCCGGCAGATCGTGGTGTGGGGAGGTGCCGCGGCGGTTGGCGCCCGCAGATTTGCCCATGCCCATAGGACCACGAGATTGATTTCCGGTCCAGCCGTTCTAAGCATAGATCGCCTACGAATGAATGCGATCTTCTACGCAGAAGCGCGATCTGTAAATCGAATCGCCTGAAACCGAGGCTGGTGACTGACGGAGAGTAGTTGAAGTTGCGTTTGGTAGGCAGTCGATACTGCAAACCGTGCGTCGAAACCCCCAAGCTTGGATCTGGGCTCAAGGCTGGCTTGGTTCCCGCGGGCGGGAAGCACGTGCAGCGCGGAAGCCGGCAGCGTTCCACGGGTGGCGCGCGCTTGCCACAAAGCGGCTGATACGGATTTGCGTCTTGATGGGTAATGGATGGGTGGAGGGCTTCGCATGCCAATCACCACCATCGCCACGAGACCAATGCCGGCACAGCGGCGACGATGCGCAGCGCGGATTCGCGGCAGGCGCGTCGCCGACATCCTGGCAGCCTGCCGCTTTGTCGCCCCCGCGCGCTACGCCGTCTGCGCAGTGCTTCCTTTGTTTGCGCAGTGACACGTGCGCTACAAGAACGCGCTCCCGAAGACCCAGCGCGATGTGCTTGATGGCGCGGATGAGCACACCACCGAACATCAGCGCCGCCGTGTCGATCGCCGGGCCGTGGGAAATTCAGGCGGGCCGATCCGTATATGAGAGGCACAACCATGCGTGCTGGATCTCGATGCCCGGTCGAACCCCACGAAGCTCCATCCCCCCGAAATGCGCCCGTGCGATGTTCCCAGCGCTGGGCATATCGCGAGTGCCGCTGCGGCTCCGCAGCCGCGCCAGCCGAAAGGCTTGGGGGCCGGGAGACATTCGCCTCCACTCCACCGCCAGGCAGCGCCTGGATGCGAGCCCCAACGGAGAGGGACTCGCATGACCAAACGATCATCCGCCGCGGCCGCGCCAGCGCCGACCATCCCGGCAATCCCGCCGACGCAGGTGTTGGCGCGCCTCGCCGCGTTGCAGACTGCCCCCACCGCTGACCTCAAGCAGCAATGGCGGGAATTGTTCGGCAAGGAGCCTCCACCCTTCAACCGCCCGTATCTGGTCAGCCGGCTATCATACAGGGTGCAGGAGTTGGCCTATGGCGGGCTGAAGCCCGAGACCGTCGACCGGCTCGTGGCGCTGGGCGAGCAGCTGGACGGCAGCAACGTCGTCCTGCGCCGCATTCGCGCCGACAGTCGCCCACTCGCCGGCACGCGGCTGATCCGAGAATGGCAAGGCGTGCAGCACGTCGTCACGGTGCGCGCCGACGATTTCGAATTCGAGGGGCGGCCCTATCAGTCGCTCTCGGCCATCGCGCGCCACATCACCGGCACGCGGTGGAATGGCTGGACGTTTTTCGGGCTGCGCGCGCGAGGTGACGCATGAGCCGCCGCGCCCGCGTCGAGCCGGCGATGCCGGGCACCACGAAGAAGCTGCGCTGCGCGGTCTACACGCGCAAATCCACGGATGAGGGGTTGGAGAAGGAATTCAACACCCTCGACGCGCAGCGGGACGCGTGCGAGGCGTATATTACCAGCCAGCGCGCCGAGGGGTGGGTGCTGGTCCGCGATCGCTACGATGATGGCGGGTTCAGTGGCGGTACCCTCGACCGCCCCGCGTTGAAGCGACTGCTGGCCGACATCGAGCAGGGGCTGATAGACAATATCGTTGTTTATAAGGTCGATAGGCTCAGCCGATCGTTGATGGACTTCGCCAAGCTCGTGGAGACGATGGAGGCACACGGCGTCACCTTTGTGAGTGTAACTCAGTCCTTTTCTACAACGACGTCGATGGGCCGGTTGACGCTCAACATGCTGCTCAGCTTTGCACAATATGAGCGAGAAATTATTGGCGAGAGAATCCGAGACAAATTCGCCGCGTCGCGCGCCCGCGGCATGTGGATGGGGGGCAAGGTGCCACTCGGCTACGACGTCGTGGCCAGGAAGCTGGTGGTGAACGAGGACGAGGCCCCGCGCGTGCGTCGGGTGTTCGAGATTTTCGCCGAGACGGGATCAGGCATCGAGACGGTGGCTTGCCTCCGGGCGGAGGGCGCCACCAGCAAGGCCGGCCGGCCACTGGACAAGGGCGACGTCTACAAGCTGCTGAACAACCGGACCTATGTCGGCGAGGCCGCGCACAAGGGGCAGGTCTATCCCGGCGAGCACCAGGGCATCGTGCCGCGGGAGCTATGGGATCGGGCGCATGCCGTGCTCCAGATCAGCCCGCGTGTGCGCGCCAACCAGAACCGGGCGCAGACGCCGGCGCTGCTGAAGGGGTTGATCTTTGGGGTGGATGGCCGCGCGCTGTCGCCGACGCACGCGCGGAAGAACGGCCGGCTCTACCGCTATTACGTGGCTCAGCGCGTTCTGAAGGGCGACGCTGCCGGCGACGCCAGCATCGTGCGCCGGGTTTCGGCAGCGGAGATCGAGGCAGCCGTGGTGGACCAGGTACGGGCGCTGCTGCGGCAGCCCGAGATCGTGGTCGGCACGTGGCGGGCGGCGCGCAAGGACGCGCCGGACCTGACCGAAGCCGAGACCCAGGACGCGCTGCACCGGCTCGATCCGCTGTGGGAGCACCTGTTTCCGGCGGAGCAGGCGCGGATCGTGCGGTCACTGGTGGAGCGGGTGGTCGTCGGCCCGGCCGGCGCGGACATTCGGTTACGGCTGGATGGGCTTGGCGGCCTTGTTCGTGACCTCACCGCCATAGCGCCGGCCGCCCTGAGGGCAGCAGCATGACGAACGCGACCAGCATCACGGTCCGTGTGCCACTGGCGATTCGGCACCGGCCAGGACGGAAGACCATCGTCATGCCGGCGGAGGCAGGGCCGGCCGCGGTTACTACAAGGGCCGACCCGGCGCTGGTGAAGGCGTTGGCTCGCGCGCACCGATACCAACGCCTGCTCGACCACGGCCGCCATGGATCGTTGACCGAACTGGCGGCGGCCGAGAAGGTCGACCGGTCCTTCCTGGGGAAACTCCTCAGCCTGACGCTCCTGGCGCCGGATCTGGTTGAGGCGATCTTGGAGGGCCGCTGTGAGGCCGGCCTGACGACGCTACTCCGGCCTCTACCCGCATTCTGGCCGGACCAAAGCAGAGCGTTGGCCTCCGAGAGCAGGCCGGCTTCGTTTCAGCCGAACAATCCCGAAGGGTAATGCGGCGAGTCGTCTGAAGGACACGTCCGCGGCCATCTGGCCGGCCGAGAAGCGATCAGGGTCGGGTGCAACAAAGCCGCGAGTTGAACCCCGGTTGTCATCGGGGGGCGGTGCTGGACGCAACTATCAGCGCCGGCATTTCGGGGAGTTTTGTTCAAAATCAGTCCGCTATTAGCTCGGGAACTAATCGCGCACGTCCCGAGGTGCGGAGAGAATTGGCCCTGCGGAGAGAGAAATAGGGCTTCTCGGCTCGGGGTATTTCCCAACCCGCGCGCAGAGAAGCCCGCCAAACCTGGCCTTGGCGGTGGCTGACGTCAGGCGGGAGAATGAGGTTGGGAAACCGATTGGAGCGGGCGAAGGGATTCGAACCCTCGACCCCGACCTTGGCAAGGTGCCCGAGACGACTACGCCGTGCCCCTCCAGGCCACGCCATGGCACGCCAAGATACTGAAATAGAAAGCGTGATACCCGCACCACCAACCTCGGGAGTAGCCGGCAGGCACCCCGCGACCTGATACGAATTGCTTGGAAACGGCTTCGGATGGGGTATGCTCGGGCGATTCTAAGCAGCCTGCGACGGGTGGTGCCTATGCCCAAGGAAAAGCTCACGAAACGCGTTGTCGATGCCCTGAAGCCTCCGAAACCTTCAAAGGTTGGAGTCAAGGTTCGGGAGACTTTGGCCTGGGATCGCGAGCTGCGCGGGTTCGGCGTGCAGGTCATGCCGTCTGGTCTCAAGAGTTTCGTGATCCAGTACCGAAACGCAGAAGGACGCACCCGACGCAGCGTCCTCGGCCGCTACGGGCTCATGACCGTAGAAGAGGCGCGCAAGATCGCCCACGAGAAGCTTGTCGCGGTCTCCAAGGGCATCGATCCAGCTGCCGAACCGAGCAGGGACGCTGAGGCGCTGACTGTCGCCGACATCTGCGACTGGTATCTGCAAGAAGCCGAAGCTGGCCGGATCCTTGGAAAGCGGCGTCGGCCGATCAAGGCTTCGACGCTCGCGATGGACCGCAGCCGCATCGAGCGGCACATCAAGCCACTGATCGGAGGTCGCCGGGTCACGACGCTGACGCTCGGCGACATCGAAGGCATGCAGGCCGATATCGCGCGCGGCAGGACCGCGAAGCCGCGCAGCGGCAGCCGCGGTGGGGCGGTCTCAGGCGGTGAGGGCGTTGCCTCGCGCACTGTCTCCACGCTGCACAGCCTGCTCGAACACGGGACTCGGCTCGGGACGATCTCCCGAAACCCGTCGAGGGGTGTTCGCAAGCTGGCCGTTGCGCCGCGCGAGCGCCGGCTTAGTGCGGCTGAGATTCGCCGGCTCGGGCAGGTGATGCGCACGGCGCTCGAACATGGTGAGCATCCGACCGGCCTCGCGGCGGTTCGCCTGCTCCTGCTGACCGGCTTCCGCCGGCAGGAAGGGCTTGGGCTCGAGCGCGCGTGGATCGATGCCGACAGTCGCTGTGTGCGGTTTCCCGACACGAAGAGTGGTGCGCAGGTGCGCGTGATCGGCCAAGCCGCGCTGGACCTGCTTCTCGATCAACCTGTCCGCGCCAGCTCGCGCTACGTCTTTCCGGCTGATTGGGGAGACGGACATTTCACGGCCGTTGCGGGCACGCTTGGCCGGCTCTGCACGGAAGCAAAACTGGATGGCGTCACGCCGCATGTTCTGCGGCACACCTTCGCGAGCGTTGCCGGTGATCTGGGCTTCTCGGAACTGACGATTGCCGCTTTGCTCGGCCACGCAGCCCGCGGCGTGACACAACGCTATGTCCATATCGACGAGGCCGTCCGCATGGCCGCAGATCGGGTTTCTGCGGAAGTCAACCGCTTGCTCGACGAGCGCGACACTGGTCGAACCAATAAGACTTTGGACGGCTCGACCCGCGACCGCGTAGCTGTCTGACCTCGACCGACGCATGTCCGCTTGCGTGACAGGCTGTGACCAATGGCCGTCGTGCGCCGCCGGTCGCCGCGAGTAGGCCGATCTGGACCTCGAATCACTTTCAGATGGACGCTTCTTGACTTTCAGATAGACGCTTGCTGACTGTCCGTCAGCCGCGACACCGGGGGCCTCCTTTGGAGCGTTTCTTCGATGTTTCCACGCCTCCTCGAGCCGCGTGTCCGCGAAGCGCTGGAGGACACGCGCGTCGTCCTGCTCGCCGGCCCACGCCAGGCCGGCAAGACCACTCGGGCGCGCACGGTCGCCGCGCGCGGCATGTCGTTCCTCAGCGGTCCGGAACGCTTCGCGCTCGGCCTCCTGTTGCACGACACGGATCGCGTGGTGCCGTTCGCCGAGCGCCTGTTCGCGGCACCGCTGTCGGCGCTGTGGTGGTGAGCTTGGGCGGCTGCGCCAGGGCCGCACTGGATGCCCATTGGTGCTGCCGAAGTCTGCGGCCCCATGGGCCGGGGCCTTTGCCACCTCCAGAGTGAGAGTTTTGCGGCTGTCGCCGTGACGGGTTTCGGGGCCGAGAGAGAGGCTCTCGGCCGGCCCGTCATGGAGAACCGCCATGACCCGCTCCGCGACGCGGCCGGCCCCGAGCGGCCGAGCCTCGGGTGACCGCGCGATCCTCTACGACGTAAGCGCGGCGACGAGGCCGTTCTTCCGGCGCGGGTGCTGAATGTGCTGGGTCAGCCTGGAGCGGGAGGCTTCGGGCTGACGTTATGGATAGCGTTAACGACGACGCGAGTGGCGTCGGGTATCGCCGGATCGAGGTTCTGACGGGCCCTGGCCGGCGGCGGAGATGGTCGGACGACGACAAGGCGCGGATCATCGCCGAGACGGCGCAGCCTGGTGCGGTGGTGACCGAGGTGGCGCGTCGCTGGCAGGTCAGCCCGCAGCAGGTGTTCGACTGGCGCCGGCAAGCTCGCAAGGCGCTGGCGGCGGCCACGGCTCCGGCGGAGCCGGCCTTCGTGCCGATCGTGGCGGAGACACCGCCCCCGTCGTCGCCCGAGCCGGTGGCGGCGCCCGCCCGCGCCACGCCTGCGATCGAGATCAAGCTGGCGGGCGCGGTGCTGCGCGTCGCACCCGGCACGGACGGCGAACTACTGACGACGGTGCTGCGCGCGATCCGGGCCTCGGCGGCATGATCGCGCCTGCGGCGGGCGCGCGGATCCTGCTGGCCACGAAGCCCGTCGACTTCCGCAAGGGCGCGCACAGCCTGGCCGCGCTCGCGGCCGAGGTGCTGGGCGCGGACCCATTCTCCGGCGCGGTGCTGGTGTTCCGCTCGCGCCGCGCCGACCGGATCAAGATCCTGGTCTGGGATGGCAGTGGTCTGGTCCTGGTCTGGAAGCAATTGGAGGGCGGCGCGTTCCGCTGGCCACCAGTGGTGGACGGCGTGCTGCGGCTGACGCCGGTGGAGTTCGTCGCGTTGTTCGACGGCATCGATTGGCGGCGTGTCCAGGCGGTGCGGGAGATTCCCACGCCGAGCGCGCCTGCGTAGAATCTGCGTCGCGATGCGCGCCGCGGGGGACGACACGCCGACACTGCCGGAGGATGCCGGGGCGCTGCGCATGCTGCTGCTCGAGGCGCTGGCGAAGTGCGACACGCTCAGCGCCGAGCTTGGAACCATCGCCGCTGAACGCGATGCGCTGGCGGAGCGGAACGAGCGGCTCCAGCACCTGCTGCTGAAGCTCAAGCGCCGGCAGTTCGGGCAGAAGTCGGAGCGGCTGCCCGAGGAGCAACTACTGTTCGCGTTCGAGGAGATCGAGGCGACGCTGGCCGAGAACGCGGCGGTGGCCGGCAAGGCGTCTCCTGCCCTGCGGGACAACCAGGTGAAGCGTCGCCGCGAGGGACGCGGCCGCCTGCCGGCGCATCTGCCGCGCGTCGAGGTGGTGCTGGCGCCCGAGGCGACGGTCTGCCCGTGCTGTCGGGGCCCGCTGGTCGAGATCGGCGTCGACGCGGCCGAGCGGCTCGACGTGATCCCCGCGCAGTTCCGCGTCGTCGTGACGAAGCGACCGAAGCTGGCGTGCCGCGCCTGCTCCGGCGTGGTCGTGCAGGCGCCGGCGCCCTCCCGCCTGATCGAGGGCGGCGTGCCGACCGAGGCGACGGTCGCGCATGTGCTGGTCTCGCGCTACGCCGACCACCTGCCGCTGTATCGCCAGGCGCAGATCCTGGCGCGGCAGGGGATCGAGATCGGCCGCGAGGTGCTGGCCGACTGGAGCGGCACGGCGGCGAACGAGGTCATGCCGGTCGTGCGCCGCATGCGGGAGATCCTGCTGGGCTCGCCGCGGCTGTTCGCCGACGAAACCACCATGCCGGTGCTGGATCCCGGCCGCGGCCGAACGAAGAAGGGCTACGCCTGGGCGATCGCGCGCGACGACCGTCCCTGGGGCGGCACTGACCCGCCGGCGGTGGTGTTCCACTACGCCCCGGGCCGCGGCGCCGAGCACGCCAAGGCGCTGCTGGGCGGCTATCGCGGCATCCTGCAGTGCGACGGCTACGGCGCCTACAAGACGCTGGCCGCGGCGGGCGACGGCATCACTCTGGCGTTCTGCTGGTCGCACGCCCGCCGGCAGTTCATCGAGTTGGCGAAGGGTAGGACGGCGCCGGTCGCGCAGGAGGCGCTGCAGAGGATCGCTGCCCTCTACGCGGTCGAGGCGGAACTGCGCGGCAAGCCGGCCGACATCCGCCGCGCCGTCCGCCAGGAGCGAAGCCGCCCTCTCGTCGACGACCTTTTCGCCTGGTTCCCGGCACAGATTGCGCGCCTGCCGGGCAGCAGCCCGACCGCGGAGGCCATCCGCTACGTGCTGAACCATCGCGAGGGCCTGGTGCGGTTCCTCGATGACGGCCGCATCGAGCTCGACACCAACACCGTCGAGCGCGCCATCCGCCCGATCTGCCTCAGCCGGAAGAACGCGCTGTTCGCCTCCGGCGACGATGGCGGGGCACGCTGGGCGGCCGTTGCCTCACTGGTGGAGACCTGCAAGCTCAATGACGTCGACCCGCAGCGCTACTTCACCGACGTGCTGACCCGCCTCGTCAGCGGCTGGCCCAACAGCCGCATCGACGAGCTCATGCCGTGGTGCTGGACCGCAGCCGAACAGGGCTGATCGTCAAGCGCCCGCCGCAAGGGTCTCTATGCCGCGCTTACTCTACGACGAGATCACCGACAGGATCATCGGCGAACTCGAGGCCGGACGCCTGCCCTGGGTGCAGCCCTGGGGAACCTCCGGTGTCGCCGCACCCCTCGCCCTTCCGAAAAACGCATCGACCGGCCGGCGCTACTCGGGCATCAACGTGCTGATCCTTTGGGGTGCCGTCGTCGAGCGCGGCTACGCCGGCCAGAGCTGGCTCACCTTCCGCCAAGCCCTTTCGCTCGGCGGCAGCGTGCGCAAGGGCGAGCGCGGCACGACGGTCGTGTATGCAGACCGCTTCATCCCCGGTGAGGAACGCCAGCGCGCGCAGGAGACAGGCAAGGACGCCCGCGCGATCCACTTCCTCAAGCGCTTCACCGTCTTCAATGTCGAGCAGTGCGACGGCCTGCCGCTTGAGCTCGCGGCGACGGCGCCGCCTGCGGATACCTCGCTCATCGAGCCGCAGGTCCAGGCGCTTATCGCAACCTCCGGCGCCGACCTCCGCATCGGTGGGGAGCGCGCGTACTACGACGTGCTCGGCGACTTCATCCGCGTGCCGCCGCCGCAGGCCTATTTCCAGCCGATCGACTGGCACCGGACCGCGCTGCATGAGCTCGGCCACTGGACGGGGCACGCGTCGCGCCTCGGCCGCGAGATCGCCAACAGCTTCGGCTCGAAGAAGTACGCGCAGGAGGAGCTGGTCGCCGAGATGACCGCGGCCTTCACCTGCGCCGCACTTGGCATCGTGCCGACGGTGCGCCACGCCGACTACATCGGCTCCTGGCTGGAGGTGCTGCGCGAGGACAATCGCGCGATCGTCCGGGCCGCTAGCGCCGCGTCGAAGGCGGCAGACTTCCTGCTTGCATTCGCGCCGGATGGCGGGGTCACGAACGCGACCCCAGATGCGGGGCACGCCGAGGCGCCAACAGGGGAATTCGGCTTGACCCAGCGGGTCGCCCGGGAGAACCCTGCCGCCATGCGCGGATGCGAACGATGACGCAGCGCAATGCGACCCTCCCCGACCGGCAGCCGGACGGCGCCAGCGACCGACGCTGGGTCGTGATCGGCGAGGATGGGCGGTACGTGACCCTCGGCCGGGCAGTCGACCCAACCGAGGACGAGTTGCGCGACGTCGAGCGACAGCTCACCGGCCAGGGCATCGGCGGTTGGCTCGCCGTGATGTCGTCCTCGCCCTACGGCGCGGTCATGCCGTCGCTCATTATGGTTCGCCCGCTTGCGTCGCCGTCCGGCACCTGGGACGCCGCGGAACAGGCTTGCCGCGCGTTGATCACGGCACAGCGCACAGCGGCTTGACGCGCCGTCGCGGCATCATGCGTGTCGCACGCCCTGGCGGCGGCTGAGTGACGGCTCGCCTTCGGGGCCTAAAGCGAGCCCAACGAAACGTCATCAGGCAGTAGGAGCAGCGGATCGTGATCGCAGGCAGGAGCCGCAGGGCGGCTCATTGGTCACCTACGTCGCTTCCGAGCAGCGCCAGCGTCAGGGGCGTCGGAGGCCAACGGCAGCCCGCGTGAAGGAACAGGCGTGCTTTGCACGATGCTGGTCGTCGTATGGCCGTGGGCAAGGAAGCGATCGAGCACCACGTCCAGCCCGTCGATCGAAGGCAGGTGAACCTTCAGCACGAAGCAGTCCTCACCGGTGACGCGATGACACTCGACCACCTGCAGCAGCGCTCGTGCCAACTCGGTCACCTTCGGAAGCTGGCCCGGCGCGGGTCGCACGCGGACGATGGCGCAGACGGGGTAGCCAAGCGCGACAGGGTCGAGGTCCAGACGCCAGCCTCGAATCACTCCAGCCTCTTCCAGGCGCAGCACACGCTCGCGCACAGCAGGCGCGGACATGCCGACGCGACGCGCAAGATCCGCCGTGCCCATCCGCGGGTCATCGACGAGCAACTGCAGAAGCTCGACATTGCGTGCATCGCGGAGGAGCTCTGAAGACGTATTGGATTTACTCACTTGGCCTCCAATCCGAAGGGCCTGACATACTTCCAGCTTCGTATAGCGATGTAGCATGGACGGCCTCGGTGCGACCATGGTCCGATGCGCGTCGCCGAACCTACCGCTCAACGACCCCTCGTCGATCGCGTGCCGCCGCACGCCTTCTTCCTGATCAGCGCCGTCTTCCACTATCTCGGCCCGAGCTTCGCCGTCCTGCTCTTCGCCAACTTCGCGCCGGCCGGCGTCGCTTGGCTGCGCATCGCAAGCGCAGGGCTGGTGTTCGCGCTGTGGCGTCGACCTTGGCGTGCGCTGGCCGCACTGCGCCCGCGCGACCGCTGGATCATCGCCGCAATGGGTGCCGTGCTCGCGGCGATGAACACGATCTTCTACGAAGCCATCGCGCGCCTCCCGCTCGCCACCGTCGGTGCCATCGAATTTCTCGGCCCCATCGCGCTCGCTGCATGGGGCGTGCGCACCGGCCGCAACCTCCTCGCGCTGCTTCTCGCCGTCGGTGGCGTTTGGCTCCTGACCGACGTTCGACTGGCCGGCGAGCCGCTCGGTTATCTCTTCGCATTCCTGAATTGCGGCCTGTTCGTGCTCTACATCGTCCTCGGCCACAGCATGTCAGCCGGCGGCGCGGGCGTCTCCGGCGTTGATCGTCTCGCGCTGTCCATGATCGTGGCCTCCATCGCCGCACTGCCCTTCGGTTGGCATGAGGCGACGCCGGCTTTTGCCGACCCGCTTCTGCTCGCCGCAGCTGTCGGCGTGGGGATATCCTCTTCCGTCATTCCCTACGTCTGCGACCAGCTCGCGATGCGCCGGCTTCCGCGTGCATCATTTGCTCTCTTGCTGTCGTTGCTGCCGGCGAGCGCGGCGGCGATCGGTGTCCTGGTGCTTGGGCAGATCCCAACGCCGGTGGAGATCGCGGGCATCGGGTTGGTCATCTTGGGCGTCGCGCTGCACCGGTCGGAGCGGTGAGTCCACCTCGCGCGGTCAGAGTGAGAGGGCCGAGGCGGTCTTCGTGACGGGTTGAGGGTCGGGAGAGAGGCTCCCGGCCGGCCCGTCATGGAGAACCCCCATGTCGAAGTCCGCCCCGAAGGTCGCGCTCTCCGCCTCGCGCGACATCCCCTTCAACCGCCTCGTGCTCAGCCAGGCGAATGTCCGCCGCATCAAGGCCGGCATCGCCGTCGAGGAACTGGCCGAGGACATCGCCCGCCGCACCCTGCTCCAGAGCCTCACCGTCCGCCCCGTGCTGGACGATGACGGCCGCGAGACCGGCATGTTCGAGGTCCCCTCGGGCGGCCGGCGCTTCCGCGCGCTCGAACTGCTCGTGAAGCAGAAGCGCCTCGCCCGCACTGCGCCGATCCCCTGCATCATCCGCACCGAGGGCATCGCCGAGGAGGACAGCCTGGCCGAGAACGTGCAGCGCGCGCCGCTGCACCCGCTCGACCAGTTCCGCGCCTTCCAGGCCCTGCGCGAGCGAGGCCGCTCGGAGGAGGATATCGCCGCCGCCTTCTTCGTCTCGGTCGGCGTCGTCCGCCAGCGGCTGCGCCTCGCCGCCGTCTCGCCGCGTCTCCTCGATCTCTACGCAGAGGACGGCATGACGCTCGAGCAGCTCATGGCCTTCACCGTGAGCCCCGACCATGAGCGCCAGGAGCAGGTCTGGGAGGTGCTGCAGCGCTCCTACACCAAGGAGCCCTACCACATCCGCCGCCTGCTGACCGAGGGCGCCGTCCGCGCCTCCGACAAGCGCGCTCGCTTCGTCGGCGCCGAGGCCTACGAGGCGGCGGGCGGGCTGATTTTGCGCGACCTGTTCCAGCCCGACGATGGCGGCTGGTGGCAGGATGCCGGGCTGCTCGACCGGCTCGCGCGCGAGCGGCTGGAGCGCGAGGCCGAGGCGATCCGCGCCGAGGGCTGGCGCTGGGTCGAGGCCGCGCCCGACTTCCCCTACGGCCACAACTACGGTCTGCGCCGCCTCGCCGGCGAGGTGAAGCCGCTGAGCGAGGAAGAGGCGGCGCGGCGCGAAGCGCTCCAGGCCGAGTTCGACCGGCTGGAGCAGGACTGCGCCGAGGCCGACGAGGTGCCGGAGGAGACCGACCGGCGCCTGGCCGAGATCGAGGAGGCGTTCGCCGCCTTCGACGACCGGCCCGTCGCCTACGATGCCGAGGAGGTGGCGCGCGCTGGCGTCTTCGTCAGCATCGACGGCTCGGGCGTGCTGCGCGTCGAGCGCGGCTATGTCCGGCCGGAGGACGAACCGCCGGTCACGGCCGAGCCGGAGGAGGAGCAGGTCGAGACCAACCAGCCCACGGCCGGTGCGGAGCCGGAGGGCGAGACCACGGCCGAGCCCGACACCGGCACGGCCATCCCGCCCGCCGAGCCGACGGAGGAGGACGAGGGCATCCGCCCGCTGCCCGACCGGCTGCTGACCGAGCTCACCGCGCACCGCACCCTCGCGCTGCGCGATGCGGTTGCCGCCAATCCGCAGACGGCCTTCCTCGCCGCGCTGCACGCGCTCTGCCTGCGGCTGTTCTACCGCTACGGCCTCGACTCCTGCCTGGAGATCGAGCCGAAGAGCGCGCTGTTCTCAGCCCAGGCGCCCGGCCTCGCCGACACCACCTCGGCGCGCGCCATCGCGGCCCGCCACGCGCGCTGGCAGGCGCAGATGCCGCAGGAGCCGGGGGAGCTCTGGCCGGTCCTCGCCGGCTTCGACCCGGACAGCCGCGAGGCGCTGTTCGCGCACTGCGTCGGGCTGACGGTCAACGCGGTGCACGAGGCCTACAACCGCCGGCCCAAGGCGATCGCGCATGCCGACCGCATCGCCGAGGCGGTCAGCCTCGACATGGCCGCGGTCGGCTGGCGGCCGACGGCGGAGGCCTATCTCGGCCGCGTCACCAAGGGCCGCATCCTCGCCGCAGTGCGGGAGGCGCGCGGCGCGCGGGCGGCGGAGCGCATCGCCGGCTTGAAGAAGGCGGAGATGGCGACGGCCGCCGAGGAGTTGCTCGCCGGCACCGGCTGGGTGCCCGAGCCGCTGCGCACGCCGGGCCAGGTCTTCGCGGCGGTGGAGCCGGAGACCGAGGCCGCGACGGAAGGCGAAGCGGAATTGGCGGCCGACGGCGGCGAACCGGCCATCGCGCCCGAGCCGCCGAGTGAGGAAACTGACGCCGCGGCGATCCCCACCGCCGCGATCGCCGCCGAGTAACCGGCCTCCCTGCACCTCGCGGGCCCGTCGCAAGGCGGGCCCGCATCTTCATGGAGGGACCGATGCGCGAGGATGCCGCCGCGCTCGCGCGCCGCCTGGCCCGCAACGCCGAGGCGGTCTGCCGCCACTACCTCTCCAACGGCCGGCGCGAGGGGCGCTGGTGGACTGTTGGCGATGTCGCGAACACGCCGGGGCGCAGCCTCTTCGTGCGGTTGCACGGGCCGGAGACGGGGCGTGGCGCCGCCGGGAAGTGGACCGACGCCGCGACGGGCGAGCATGGCGACCTGCTGGACCTGATCGCCCGGGCGCGTGGCCTCGACAGCCTGCGCGACGTGCTGGAGGAAGCGCGGCGGTTCCTGAGCCTGCCGGCGCCGCAGCGGCCGGAGCGACGCGCGCCTGTCGCGGCGGGCTCGCCGGATGCGGCGCGTCGACTGTTCCACGCCGGGCAGCCGATCAAGGGCACGCTCGCCGAGACCTATCTGCGCGCGCGCGGCATTACCTACCTGGACGACATGCCGGCGCTGCGCTTCCACCCGCGCTGCTACTACCGCGCCGACGAGAGCGCGCCGGTCGAGACGTGGCCTGCGATGCTGGCCGCGGTAACGGACCTCGACGGCACGATCACTGGCGTGCACCGCACCTGGCTCGCGCGGGATGGCAGCGGCAAGGCGCCGGTCGCGACGCCGCGGCGCGCGATGGGGCGGCTGCTGGGTAATGGTGTACGCTTCGGCGTTGTGGAGGATGTCGTTGCCGTTGGCGAGGGAATCGAGACGATGCTAGCCCTGCGCTGCGTTCTACCGACGCTACCAATGATCGCCTCGCTGTCGGCAAGCCATCTGGCCGCGGTGGGCATACCGCCGAGACTGCGCAGCCTCTACATCGCACATGACAAAGATGAGGCCGGAGCACACAGCGCCAAAGTACTCGCCAAGCGTACAAAACTACGGAGCATAGATGCATTTATCCTTTCTCCACGCGAGGCCGATTTCAACGAAGACCTCCGCCATATGTCCAAAATAGATCTGTTTCTTCAAATACGCAGACAAATTGTACCACAAGATATTTCTTGGCTATGTAGCGACTCAATAGCCGCGCATTAGGTTAAATGCTGAGCGATAATGGAAGCTGATAATCCATCAGCTCGATACCCTTAATTTGCATAATGTGCCGGTGCGGCATAAGCCGCTCTCCGCGCAATCGCCGCCGGCAGATGCTCGACATCTTTGGAAAGCCGTAGCCCGCCCGTTGCATTCGCGACATCGAAGGGACAGGCTCAGGAGCTTTCGGCTTGGCGCCCAGCAGGCCATCGCTGTAATGCCCGGACGAAGGCAGTCGGCATCGCAAACCAAATGCTTGTCACAGCCCATGACAGTCGTTCTATCTTCCGCACCTGCAGGCGCGTAACAGTGAGGCGGATGAACGCGAAGATCGTGGTGGCACCCCTCCGCAAGATTAAGGGCGACGGCACGCTGTATAATCGACCAGCCGAAGTCGAGGCGGCGATCCGGCGACTACTAGGCATGTCGCGGCAGGAGGTTCTCGCTGCTTGCGCTCTGAATGACAGGCAGCGCGCTGATTACGTTCCTTCAGAGTGCATTTTGCATCTGCTTCGGCGAGCCGGGCGGGACAATGATCAAGCCTACCTGGAGCGCCTCTTCCGCCTCTTCACGAGCCGTATCGCACGGGCGCTCCCGGTCCCTGAGCGACTGCTTCCGGGATCAAACGCCAAGGGGCTGTCCGCCGCTGACCTGGCCGTGCGCGAGTTCGCCATCGACAGGTTGACCGAGATGTTGTGCCTCGACCGACAGGGTTACGATGACCGGTTGGACATCTACGAGGCGACCTTCGAGGCAGCCCTAAAGACGCTCAGGGCGACGGCGAGAAGGTCTGTCGGTCGGCAGCGGAGCCGGCTGGAACCTCTATCGGACGATCCTGAGACGGCTGAGCCATCTTCGGACGTCGAGGACGCGCTCCTGCGCCACGTTCCCGGCACTGAGGAGAAAATCGAGCGCCGGGATTACCGCCGCAAGCTCCTCGCGGCGATTCAACTCCTGCCAGACGAGGACAGGAGGCTGCTCATGCTTCTCAATGAGGATATCCCGATCCACTCAAAAGACCCGACCGTGACCACGGTCGCTCGTCTGATTGGGTGCGGCGAGCAGACAGTCAGGAACCGGCGCGATCGGATCCACCGCGACCTCCGACGCGCCCTTGGCCTGGAGCCGGTTAGATGAGCGCATCCTCGGACGAGGAGATCCTCCTCGCCTTCGCGGCCGAGACGCTGCACGACAAGGAGACGCTCACGCGGTACCTCGCGCGGTACCCCCACCTCCGGGATGAGCTACTCGATCTCCTTTACGAGATCGTCCTTGATGAGGAATTTGGCCCCGGGGAGGATGAGAGGCTCGGTGAAGGACTCGTCGACACGGCGCTCAAGAAGCTGCTCGATTGTTCGCCCGAGGCTGCTGGCGAGGCATCCTCCGAGGCGTTCGCGGAGGCGCTGCGGTTGAGGGGTACAACCACGCTATCGCGCGCCTCCGGGTTGCCGCTGGAAGTACTGGTGGCGATTCGCGACCGGTGCCTCGTGCCAGAGTCCCTTCCACGTCGCGTTCTACGTCGCGTTGCTGAGGCCGCATCCGTGCGCGCCGCGGACATGCGCGCCTACTTGGCGCTTCCTCCTATCCTTCCCGCGAGGGCCGCCCACTCGTCCCGGAGCAAGCCGGCCGTCCAGCCGCAGGTGTCCTTTTCGGATTTCTTGGACGACCTCGATCTCACGCAGGCGGAGCGCGACGACCTCCTGTCCGACGTCGACTGACGTGGACGGGCTGGAGCTGGCGAGGCAGGCCGCGGCGCACCGGCATCGCGCAGTCGCCGCAGAGGCCTCTGAAGGCTTAGGTCCCTATGACCTCGCGAAGGCCGCGGCGAGCCGCGAGCGTTTGGCCGTCCGCAGGGTGAAGGCCGGCAATCCACTGCTTCACGGAGGTGAAGCGACCTACGACCCGGACACGCGCCTCATCCTCCATCAGGCGTGCGCGGACCCGTTCGAGGAGGCGTTCCTGGTCGCGCATGAACTTGGGCACGTCGTGCTCGAGGACGGCGCGGGTCGTCACGTAGCCTCTGGGGTCGACCCGATGCGGGGATCCGAGCCGCCCTCCGGCACGGACGCCGTGTTGGACTACGGCCGGCGGCAGCGCCGGGAGGTGATGATGGACCTGTTCGCGCGCGAGCTCCTGCTCCCGCGCGAGGTCGCGCGCGACCTACACTTGCGGGGGTGCATGCCCGCAAAGGCCATCGCGGCGCGGCTCGGCTTGCCCTGGAACGTCGTGGCGCTGCAGTTGCTGGACGCGCTCCTCCTCCCGCCACCTCGGGGTGCCGTCGCTGCTACGCCCGAGCCACCCCTGAACTCGGAGCAGCTGGACGCAGCGACGCACTCGGGCTCGCCGCTGCTGCTCGAGGCGGGGCCGGGGACGGGCAAGACCCGCACCCTCGTCGCAAGAGTGGCGTGGCTCGTCGAAGGCGGCGCAGACCCGGCGAGCATCCTTGTCCTGACATTCTCCAACGCGGCTGCCGCCGAGCTCGCGGAACGCATCGCGGCCCGCTGTCCTGGGGCGGCGCCGAGCGTGTGGGTGGGGACTTTCCACTCCTTCGGCCTCGACCTCCTGCACCGATTTCATGAGCGTGAGGGGTTACCGCCGAACCCGCGATTGCTGGATCGCGTCGAGGCCATCGAGCTGCTGGAGGACGTGTTCCCGCGTCTGAATCTCAGCATCTACCGGGACCTATACGATCCGTCCGGGCACATCGACACCATCCTCGATGCCATCTCGCGGGCGAACGATGAGGTCGTGGACGCCGAGCGGTACGCCGAGCTCGCGGCCGCCATGCTGGCCTCCGCGACAACCGAGGAGAAGCGTAACGCTGCCCGCAGGTGCGCCGAGGTCAGCGTGGTGTTCCGGGCCTATGAGGCGCTGAAGCGCGAGAGGAGTTGCCTAGACTTCGGGGATCTCGTGGCGCGCCCCGTCCGTCTCCTCGAACAGAACTCCGACGCACTGGCGGCGCTGCGGGGCACATACCGCCACGTCCTGGTAGACGAGTTCCAGGACGTGAACAGGGCCAGCGTGAGGTTGCTGAAGCTCCTGACCGACGACGGAGCGAACCTGTGGGCCGTCGGTGACGTGCGCCAGTCCATCTACCGGTTCCGAGGCGCGTCCTCCTTCAATGTCGCGCGGTTCGGGGCGGCGGATTTTCCGGGCGGCCAGCGCAAGCGCCTTCGGGTGAACTACCGATCGCGCAAGGAGATCGTGGAGACTTTCGCTCACTTCGCGTCCGCCGGCATGAAGGCGGCCCCAGCCGGCGAGGTGTCGTTCGAGGCGTTCCGCGGCCCCTCGGGGCACGTGGTGGAGTATCGCGGGGCGCCGCACAAGGACGGCGAGACGCTGGCCGTCGCCGAGGCTATCCGCGAGTTGCACGTAGCCGGGGTGCCTTACGGCGGCCAGGCGGTGCTGTGCACCAGCAACGAGCGGATCGCCGAGATCGGGGCAGCCCTGGAGTCCCTTGGCGTCCCCGTGCTCCACTTGGGGAAGCTGTTCGAGCGGGCCGAGGTGAAGGACCTGCTTTGCCTTCTGTCGCTTCTGACCGACCGGCGCGCCGCGGGCCTCCTACGAACCGCAGCCATGCCGGCCTTTCGAATGCCGGTCGGGGACGTCGCCGCTGCCATCGCTCATCTCGCCGAGACCGGAGCGGCTGCTCTGGCTTGGCGAGACATCGGCGTCACTATCCCCGGCATGTCGGCCGAAGGACGCCAGGGCCTGGAACGACTCTCGGCCGCCTTCTCCGGGTTGAAGCCCGACGCCAGCCCATGGGATGTGCTTGCCGGCCTTTTGCTCGACCACACCCGCATCGCGGCGGACCTGGCGGTCTCGACAGAGACGGTGGATCGGATCCGGGGCGTCGCCGTCTGGCAGCTGCTGCATTTCGCCCGTGCCCAGCCTGCCGGGCGCGGCCTGCCGGCCCAGCGGTTCCTGAGCCGCATCCGCCGGCTTTTGCTGCTGTCCGAGGACCGCGAGCTGCGCCGCCTCCCGGCCGCAGCGGCCGGTATCGACGCCGTCCGGATCATGACCATTCACGGCAGCAAGGGGCTGGAATTTCCTGTCGTGCATCTGCCCGGGCTCAGCGCTGACACGATCCCGAAGCGGTTCAGGGCCGACGGGTGCCTTCCGCCGGACGGCATGATCGAGGGCACCGCGGCCTCCGGCGAGGAGGCCATGCGCGAGGGGCACGACGAGGAGCAGGAGTGCCTGCTTTTTGTCGCGCTGTCCCGCGCGCGGGACCGCTTAATCCTCTACTCACCGCTGCGTAAGGCGAACGGCGCCAGACGCCAGCGATCGGCGTTCCTGGACCGACTGGGGAAGGCGCTAGCTTCCAGAGAGGTCATCCCCACTCTGACGTTGCCGCCTCGGCCCGCTGACGCCGCGCTTCCGGCGAACGTCGAAGTACCGTCGAGTTTTCGGCCATCCGACCTCGACCTCTACGACACCTGCCCGCGGCGCTTTCTTTACACCACCGTGCTCCGTACGGGCGGACGCCAAGCCGAAGCTGCATTCCGGCAGATGCACGCCGCCGTGCAGGAGGTGGTGTCCTGGCTCGGCTCCGACCACCGCCTGGACCCGACACCCGGCGAGGTCCAGGCGCGCCTCGATGCCGCCTGGGCGCAGCACGGCCCGCACGACCATGGCTACTCAAGGGACTACATGGCCGTAGCTTCCGGCCTGCTGGCGCAGCTTGTCAGCTTCCGGCGCGGCCGGACCCTACTGCCCGCCGCCGAGTTGAGGTTCGAAGTTGAGGGCGGCGAGGTCGTCGTGCGGCCGGACGAGGTGGCCGAGGAGCAACCGGGCGGCCTGACACTCCGGCGGATCCGAACGGGGCACAGCAGGGCGTCCGATGCCGGTAAGCTGTCGGCGGTTGCGTTCCGCATCGCCGCGGCCGCCGCCCACCCCGGCTGCACGGTGGAGCTTGTTCACCTTGCCGACCCGGCTGTCACCCCGTTGCTTCTCGACGAGAAGGGCCTCGCCAAGGGCCGTGCCGCCGTCGCGAACGCGATCGCCGCGATCCGCGCCGGCGAGTTCGGGCGGAAGCCGAGCCCCTGGTGCCCGGGCTGCCCGTCCTTCTTTCACTGCGGTCACCTGCCTGACCCGAGCGCCTGAGAAAAGTTGCGGGCCCCGTTACCGCCCAGGCTTGGAGCCGGCGATTGGCATGGTGAGCCCCGACGCATCGTGCCGAGGGGAAAGGGGACCACCGAGGTGGAAGCACACAAGGAGGGCGCGGCGCGCCCGGAGAGTTATCGCGTCGAGGTCGCGGACGAGAGGCTGGATTTCCGTGACTTCCAGGTCGACGACCCGAAGCCGCTCGGGCGTCAGATCCTCGCCGCCGCTGGGGCTTCCCCGGTCGAGGAGTTCAGCCTGTTCGCCATCCTGCCGGGCGGCGACTTCGAGGACGTGCGCCTGCACGAGCCGTTCGAACTGCGGGGCCGCGGCGCGGAGCGCTTCGTCATGTTCCGGACGGACCGCGACTTCAAGTTCGAGATCGACGGCAGGCACCTCAGCTGGGGCAAGCCAGTTATCTCCGGGACCATCCTGCGCCGCCTCGCCGATGTCCAGCCGGGCTATGACCTCTACCTGGAGGTCCGCGGCGGCCAGGACGTGAAGGTGCTGGACGACAGCGTGGTTCGGCTGGACGCATCGGGCATCGAGCGCTTCCTCACCGTCATCAAGGACACGACGGAGGGTCGCTCGGCCCTGCCTGCGTCCGACGCGACGTTCCTCGCGGATAACGGCATCGCCTACGAGCTCGTCGCTGAAGGCGGTCAGCCGGGCGTGGTGCTGAAGGAGTTTCCGTTGCCCGCCGGCCGCTACAACCGCGAGCGGGCCGACATCCTTGTCCTGCTGCCTCCAGGGTACCCGGACGCCTGCCCCGACATGTTCTACGCCGCCCCCTGGATCTGCTTCCCCGACGGCCGCAGCCCGCTCAACGCGGACGTCGAGCAGGTCTTCGCCGGGCTGCGCTGGCAGCGCTGGTCGCGGCATTCGCAGGAGTGGCGCGCGGGCATCGACGGGTTGCGCACGATGGTTGCCCGGATCAGGCATGCGCTCGAGGTTTCGAAGTGATCTTGGCGACGCTCGACGTCACGATCCTGGAGCCGCACTGGGTGCGGCTCCGGACCCTCCTCGACGGCAAGGGCGTGGAGGCTGCCGCCTATCTGCTGCTCGGCCACGCCACCGTCGCCGCCGACCCCTGGACAGGCGAGGCGCGGCTGCGGCTCGTCTCGCACGAACACCGCGAGATACCCGAGGCCGATCGTGTGAGCGCCTCGGCGCGCCACGTCACTTGGGGGACGGCGGGTTACATGCGCCTGCTTTCGGACGCATTGGCCCGTGACCTGGTTCCGGCCATCGTGCACACGCACCCGAACGGCCGGGCATTCTTCTCCGACCAGGACAACGCGAACGAGGCGGAGCTCGCGCGCACCGCCCGCAATAAGCGGCTGCGTGGGCTGGCCAGCATCGTCCTCGGCGGTGACGGCTCCGTTGTGGCGCGGCTCTGGATGCCGGATGGCTCGACGCAGGACGCGACCTGGGTCCAGGCGGTCGACAGGCGGCTCTCGCGCTGGGCGGCGCTGTCTACGCCACACCGAGATGCCGAGCATCTCGACCGGCAGGCCCGCCTTTTCGGGCCGCAGTTCAACAACTTGTTGCGCGCCCTCAAGGTCGCGGTTGTCGGCGCCGGCGGCACCGGGAGCCCCGCCGCAATGCTCCTCGCGCGCCTCGGCGTCGGGCACCTCCTGCTGGTTGACCGAGACGTGGTCGAGGTCACCAACCTGAACCGGGTTCACGGCTCGCGGCGGTCCGACGCGGACGCCCGCCAGCCGAAGGTGGATGTCCTCGAACGCGAGATCGGCCTGGCAGGTCTCGGCGTCGCGGTGCGCACTAGGCGCGCTTGGGTGAACGACCCCGGCCTTCATGACGACTTGCGCTCCTGCGACGCTGTCTTCAGCTGCACCGACGACCATGCGGGTCGCGCGTTCCTCAATCGCCTAGCTTACTACTACGGAATCCCAGTGATCGACGTTGGACTCCGCATGATCCGGCGACCCGACGGCGGCCACGACCTGAACGGCCGGGTGACGAGCCTTGTCCCCGGCTATCCCTGCCTTCTCTGCGGAGGCTTCATCAACCCGAGGCGCGCCGCCGAGGAGGCCCTGGAGCGCGTCGACCCCGCGGAGTTTGCGCGAAGGAAGGCGGAGGCGTACGTGCTCGGCTCAGGCGACCCGGCGCCCGCGGTCGTCACCTTCACTACCGAGATGGCCAGCGTCGCTGTGAACGAGTTGGTGGCGATGCTGACGGGCTTTCACGGGGGCGGCGGCATGATCCCGACGCGCTATCGACGCTTCCACATGCGCGACGATCGGTTCCTGGCGGTCCGCTCTCGGCCGGGTTGTCCAGTTTGCGACACAGGCCAAGCCTGGGGCCGTGGGGACGTCGATCCCTTCCTCGGCATGGTGGCCTGATGCGCCGGACAATCGCGCGTCTCTGCCGGAATCTGGGCCTTCTGTCTTTCGACTTCCTCGTGCGCGAACAAGCCACGCACCCCGATGCGGCGTCAGTCTGCGCGGGCGACCTCGTAGTGGTGCGCGATGGCGAGCACCTGAAGTGGGCTTGCATGCAATGCCCCGGAGGGTGCGGGGCCGACATTAAGCTGTCGCTGAACCCCTCGCGACGCCCGCGCTGGAAGGTCGTGAGCGATTGGCTCGGCCGGCCAAGCGTGAGTCCATCAGTGCACCGCCGCGACGGCTGCGGCTGCCATTTCTGGATCCGGCGCGGGCGCGTCGAGTGGTGCCGGGGCGGGCGTCCAGAAGAACAAACGAAGGCAAGCACGGTGACTGACTTCGCTGAACAGAACCGTCGGAGCTAGTCGAGGCAAGCGGCTGTGCGTCTCGAGTTGAACAGGGCGGTACGTCACACGCGACCCGGCTCCCGGCACTCGCCGGCTAAGCGGCACCGCGTCCGCGTCCTTCTCGCCGGCGATCGGGCCGGCGCCGGTCCCTCCCCGCAACGCCGTCGCGCAACTTTCTTCCCCGCGGCCCTGACGGGCCGCTTCCTCGCGAGGCAAGAAAGCCGCGCGCCGCCGTCCTCCGCTGCGCTGCGGCCCTCCGCCTTCGCCTGCGGGTGCCGATCCGTCCCGCCCCCGGCCGGGTGATCGCCACGAAGGCCGCGATGGGCGCGGCCCGTGACAGCGAGGACCCGGCCATGACCGACCGCTTCGACGAAGCCGAACCCACCCACGCCGCCTCCGCGACCGCGCATCTGCTCGACGAGCTGCAGCTCCACGGCTACCGCCCCTTCGCCGACGAGCCCGACCCGCGGCCACTGCCCGATCCCGACCGCCTCTCCGGCGCCGTCGCCGACATCTTCGACGCGCTCGTCGCCAGCCTCGGAGAAACGCGCCTCGAGCCCGACCTCCCCGACCTGCTCTGGTCGCTGGTCAACCTCTTCCACCGCGGCATCGACCGCATCGGCCGCGAGCTCGACACCAACGAGGCCGCGCAGCAGCGCTCCCAGCGCGAGCAGGACGGCTCCGAGGTCCGCTCCGTCGAGCTGGAACGCCTCCTCGCCCAGGGCCTCACGCTCATCGAGCGCCGCAACGCCTTCGAGTTCCTCCGCGATGCCGCCGCCGAGCACTTCGAGCACCACACCGGCTCCGCCTGGCGCCCGCGCGCCGGGTCGATGATCAGCCGCCGCACGATCACCGCGGCGATGATCGACAGCCGCGACTTCCTTGTCGCCAGACGCCGTGCCGAGACGGAACCGCTGCTGCCTGCCGGTATGCGGATCGCATTCGCCGGCGGCGTCGAGTGCAACGATCACGAGCGCATCTGGGCCGCGCTCGACCGCGTGCACGCGAAGCACCCCGAGATGGTGCTGCTGCATGGCGGCACGCCGAAGGGCGCCGAGCGCATCGCCGCCTGCTGGGCCAACCAGCGCAAGGTGCCGCAGATCGTCTTCAAGCCCGACTGGCACCGCCACGCCAAGGCCGCGCCCTTCAAGCGCAACGACGCGCTGCTCGAGACACTGCCGATCGGCGTCATCGTCTTCCCCGGCTCGGGCGTCACCGACAACCTGGCCGACAAGGCGAAGCGCCTCGGCATCCCGCTCTTCGACTTCCGCGGGGGCGGCGGCTAGCGCCGCCCGCACCATGATGCGCTCGCGCAAAGGCGAACCTCTGCGCGCCCGCGATCCGCTACAGTCGCGGCGCATCATCGCGCCTCGACCGGGGAGGGTCGCATGACGCTCGGCATTGTCGTCAGCCTGTTCGGCCTCGGCACGGCGCTCGTGCTGCTGTTCACGCTCGCCATCTACGCGGTGCCATTTTTCGTCGGGCTGACGGTCTGCATGTGGGCGTTCGAAACGGGCGCGGGCGTGATCGGCGCCGTGCTGGTCGGCCTCGTCGCGGGCGTGCTCGCGCTGTTCGCCGCGCAGTTGCTCTTCGCCTCTGTGCGCTCACTCGCCCTGCGGGCCGTCATCGCGCTGCTGTTCGCCGCACCGGCAGCCGTGGCCGGTTACCACGTGGTGCTCGGGATCTCGGTGCTGCTTGTACCGTCGGAAGCCTGGCGCCACGTGTTCGCGGCGATCGGCGGCCTCGTGGTGGGTGTCTCCGCTGCCGTGCAGCTGGCGGCTTTCGCGGGCGCCGGCACCCAGCCGACGCAGGTCACCGCTGGCCGTCCTGACGCGAAGTTCACCGAAGGGGCGGGACCAGATCAGCCTCGCCTGCCATCCCGCTCCACGGCACGCCTGCCCGCGCCGTCATCGGAATAGCGCGGCTGAACGGAGGGAGGGCGGCCCTCGGCGGGAACATCCACGCCATGCCTCACCGAACCGGGAAGATGGGTCACCTGTCCAGCATCTCGCCTCCCCTGTTCCGGCCGGATCCTCCCTTGTGCACGCCTTGGGCGTCGCGACCGCGATGCCTGGTTCATCGGGCTTGTGCCTGGTGTGGCGACAGTCGCCTGCTGTCTCCGTGGTCCGTCCGGTGTCGCGCTGCCACGCCGCCTCGGATGGCCTGATCTGGCCGAGGAACGGCTGACGCCTCGGGCGCCTCGGCCGCAACGGCGCCGGTGCGACTTTCTTCCCCTGCGCGTGCCGCGCATTCCTCGCGAGGCAAGAAAGTCTCCCGGCCCCGTCCTCCGCTGCGCTGCGGCCCCTGTGGGGTGCGTCGGCGCCCGCCCCCGGCCGGACGATCGCCATCGAGATCCTATGAGGGCGGACCGGCGACCTGCTCAGGTGCGGCGGGTGTCATTGACCGTGAAGGAAAGGAGCGGGAAGTCGATGTCGC
>NZ_JAAEDL010000042.1 GCF_018129005.1 Neoroseomonas eburnea | reverse complement strand
CATGGCCAGATCACCACCATCCATGACCCGACCAACACCAACGTCGTCGTCGATGCGCCGCACAAGGATCTGCGGCGTGCGCGCTCGGCCATGCTGTCGCTCCAGCCGACGACGACGGGCAGCGCCACCGCCATCGCGCTGATCTACCCCGAACTGAAGGGCAAGCTGAACGGCCATGCGGTGCGCGCCCCGGTGCTGAACGCCTCGCTGACCGACTGCGTCTTCGAGATGGCGCGCGAGACCAGCGCGGAGGAGGTCAACGACCTGTTCCGCGCCGCCGCCGCCGGGCCGCTCGCCGGCATCCTCGGTTTCGAGCCGCGGCCGCTGGTCAGCGCCGACTACGCGCGCGACACGCGCAGCAGCATCGTGGACGGCCTCTCCACCATGGTCACCGATGGCACGCTGCTCAAGGTCTACGCCTGGTACGACAACGAGATGGGCTACGCCTGCCGCATGGTGGACCTGGCCTGCCACATGGAGGGCCTCGGCCTGTGAGCACCGCCGGCACCCGCAACTACGCCATCGTCACCGCCGCCTATTGGGGCTTCACGCTGACCGATGGCGCGTTGCGGATGCTCGTGCTGCTGCACTTCTTCCGCCTGGGCTACTCGCCCTTCACGCTGGCCTTCCTGTTCCTGCTCTACGAGGCGGCGGGGATCGGCGCCAACCTGATCGGCGGCTGGCTGGCGACGCGCTTCGGCATCGCGCGCATGCTGGCGGTCGGGCTGGCGACGCAGGTCGCGGGCTTCCTGATGCTCTCGGCGATGTCGCCGGATTGGGCCGCGGCACTGTCGGTTGCCTGGGTGGTGGTCGCCCAGGGCGTCTGCGGCGTGGCCAAGGACCTGACCAAGACGGCCAGCAAATCCGCCATCAAGGTGACCGCGGGCGACGCGTCCGGGCGCCTTTTCAAGTGGGTCGCCTTCTTCACCGGCAGCAAGAACGCAATGAAGGGTGCCGGATTCTTCCTGGGTGGCTTGCTGCTGGAGGCGCTCGGCTTCCGCGGCGCGCTCTGGGCGATGGCCGCCATGCTGCTGCTGGTGCTGGCCGGCGTCGTGCTCTCCCTGCCGCCGCTGATGGGCAGGGCGAAGGCATCGAAATCCGCGAAGGAACTCTTCGCGAAGAACCGCGGCGTGAACCTGCTGGCGGCGGCGCGCGTCTTCCTGTTCGGCGCGCGCGATGTGTGGTTCGTCGTCGGCCTGCCTGTGTTCCTCTATGCCAGCGGCTGGACCTTCACCATGGTCGGCGCCTTTCTCGCGGTATGGACCATCGGGTATGGCGTCATCCAGGCGAGTGCGCCGGCGCTGGTGGCGCGCAGTGCCGACGGGCTGAGCGCCGAGGTGCCGGCGGCGCGATCCTGGTCGCTGGCGCTGGCGGCGGTGCCGCTGGCGCTTGCCGCGGGGATGCTGGCAGGCCTGCCGCGCGCCGATCTCTTCGTGCCGGTCGGCCTGTGCCTGTTCGGCGTGCTGTTCGCGGTGAACTCCTCGGTGCATTCGTATCTCGTGCTGGCCTATGCCGGCAGCGAGAAGGCCGCCGAGGATGTCGGCTTCTACTACGCCGCGAACGCTGCGGGGCGTTTCATGGGCACGCTGCTGTCGGGCCTGCTCTACGCCTGGGCCGGACTGCCGGCCTGCCTGCTCGGCGCCGCCGCGATGCTCGCGGCCTGCTGGGTGATCACGCTCGCGCTGCCGACGCGGCGCGATGCCGTGTCGGCGGATGGTCGCGCATCGGCGTAGACGCCGCCCTCAACAGCAATTCGAATTGGCTGCCGGGCCCCGCGACCACCTCAAGATCCGGTACCGGATGGCGACAGGCGGCGGACCGGCCTCGGCCACCGCATCCGCGGCCGCAGGCTTTGATGGTTGCGCGTCGCCCGATCGGTCACTACCTCCACCCCGTCACGGGCGACCGTGGCGGGTTTCGTTCCTGCAGCCAGCACCAGGATGCCGAGGCAGTGTCGCGGTCGACAGAATGCCGGCTTCCTGCCACCAAGGGAATCTGCATGCCCAGCTGGCTTCCTCTTCTCCTCGGCTTCCTGACCGCTGTCGGTCCCGTCTCCACCGACATGTATCTGCCCGCCTTCCCGGCGATCGAGGCGGAACTCGGCACAAGCCGCGGCAGCGTGGAGATCACGCTGGCGTCCTGGTTCGTGGGGCTCGCAGTCGGGCAACTCGTCCAGGGCACCCTCGCGGATCGGCTCGGGCGACGCCTGCCGCTCATTGCCGGCACTGCGCTCTATGCCCTCGCCTCGGTTGGCTGTGCGCTCGCTCCGGACATGGCGGCATTGGCGGCCTGGCGCTGCATCGCAGCCTTTGGCGGTGCGGCGAGCGCCGTCATTCCGCGCGCGATGGTGCGGGATCTTGCGGATGGACTCGCCGCGGCGCGGCTGATGTCGAAGCTGATGCTCGTCATGGGGGCGGCGCCCATCCTCGCACCGACACTTGGCGGCCTGCTCCTCGGTGCGGGTGGGTGGCGCATGATCTTCTGGGCCTCGGCGATCTACGGCGCCCTGTCCTGCCTGCTGGCCTGGCGACTGCTGCCCGAGACGCTGCCACCCGCGAGACGCGTGCGGCGTTCCATGGTCAAGCTGCTCTACGATTTCAGTGAGATCGGACGGGAGCGGGGCTTCATCACCCATGCGCTCATGGGCGCGGCGGCGATGTTCTCCGTCTTCGCTTTCATCAGCGGCGCGCCGGCCGTCTACATCGAGTATTTCGGCGTGCCGGCGGGGCGATTCGGGCTGCTCTTCGCCGTCAGTGCGGCGGGCTTCATCGCGGCATCGCAGTTCAATCCGACGCTGCTCCGCCGGCTGGGGCTGCGCCGCGTGCCGGCCTACGCGCTGCGCACGTCAGGTATTGCCGTGCTGGTACTGCTGGCGACCGCCTTGACCGGATTCGGCGGCCTGATGGGCGTCTTCGTGCCTGCGGCGATTGCCCTGGCCTGTACCGGCCTGGTCTTTCCGAATGCGGCGGTCGGCGCCTTGTCGCGCCACGCCGGCCGTGCCGGCAGCGCCTCGGCATTGCTCGGCACGCTGCAGTTCACTGGTGCCGCGATCGGCAGTGCGCTCGTTGGCGCCTTCGCAGATGGCACGCCGTGGCCGATGGCATTGCTGATGTTGCTCGGAACCGCCGCAGCGGTGATGGCGGAGATGCTTCGGCCGCGTCAGCGGCCGCCCGGCGAGGCGTGATCCCGTCCACGAGGCCGCGGCCGGCCTCATCAGACGCCACGAAGCGGGCGAGGAACGTCGCCTGCCTGGCCGGCGACGCAGGTGAGGTGTTCTCCTGACCCGCGAGGGAGGCGAGGGGGTGCGGTACGGGAGGCCGAGGCGGAGCGAGCGGCCACGAGGCATGGCGCCGATGCCCGCAGGCTGCGCATGACCGGTTGTTCATGTGCCAATTCTGTCGCCATCATGTCCGCAGAATAAGCAATTTCGGCGAAGAAATCATGCTGTCGTCGGTGATTCTCGCTGGCACGGATTTCGCTGCTCGCGGGATCGGGAGACGACACCGCCAATAGCGTCGGAGCGTCATCCCGCGAGGAGGCTAAGACGTGACCAAGACCCTCATCACCCGGCGCAGTGTGATCGCCGGCGCGGGCGCCGTACTGGCAGCCCCCTCCATCCGGCCATCCATGGCGCAGGGCGCGCCGATCAAGGTCGGCGTGCTGCACTCCCTCTCCGGCACCATGGCCATCAGCGAGACGGCGCTGCGCGACACGGTGCTGATGATGGTCGAGTGGATCAACGGCCGTGGCGGGCTGCTCGGCCGGCGTGTCGAGGCGGTGGTGGTCGATCCGGCCTCCAACTGGCCGCTCTTTGCCGAGAAGGCGCGCGAGCTGCTGCAGGTCCACAAGGTGGACGTGACCTTCGGCTGCTGGACCTCGGTGTCCCGCAAGTCGGTGCTGCCGGTCTTCGAGGAACTGAACGGCATGCTCTTCTACCCCGTCCAGTACGAGGGCGAGGAGCAGTCGCGGAACATCTTCTACACCGGCGCCGCGCCGAACCAGCAGGCGATCCCGGCGGTCGAGTACCTGATGTCCGCCGATGGCGGCGAGGCGAAGCGCATCGCGCTGCTCGGCACCGACTACGTCTATCCGCGCACGACCAACCGCATCCTGCGCGCCTTCCTGATCAGCAAGGGCATCCCCGAAGCCGACATCATGGAGGAATATACGCCCTTCGGTCACAGCGACTGGCAGGGCATCGTCGCGCGGGTGAAGCGCTTCGCCGGCGAGGGCAAGAAGACCGCCATCGTCTCGACCATCAACGGCGACGCCAACGTCCCCTTCTACCGCGAGCTCGGCAACCAGGGCATCAAGGCGGAGGACATCCCCTCGGTCGCCTTCTCGGTCGGCGAGGAGGAGCTCGCGGGAATCGACACCCGCCCGCTGGTCGGTCACCTCGCGGCATGGAACTACTTCATGTCGGTGCAGTCGCCCGCCAACACCGAGTTCAAGAACCTCTGGCAGGCCTATATCAAGAACCCGCGCCGCGTGACCAACGATCCGATGGAAGCGACGCTGGTCGGCTTCAAGATGTGGGCCCAGGCCGTCGCCAAGGCCGGCAGCACCGCCGTGGATCCGGTGCGCGAGGCGATGTATGGCCAGAAGGTGGATGCACCCTGCGGATACACGCTGGAGATGCACCGCAACCACCACCTCTCCAAGCCCGTCATGATCGGCGAGGTGCAGGCGGACGGACAGTTCAACATCGTCTGGAAGACGCCCGGCCCGATCGTCGCCGAGAACTGGTCGCCCTTCATCCCGGAGAATGCGAGCCGTCGTCGCGGCTGATGCGTCTCCTCTTCCTCTTCCTGCTTCTGCTCGTGCCCGCCAAGGGGCGCGCGCAGGATGCCTTCGGCGCGGCGCTGCCTGGCCTCGCCGGCGGCTTCGCCCAGCAGGTGGAGGCAGCGGAGCGGCTCGGCGCGCTAGGGGATCCGCGCGCCGTGCCCATCCTTCGTGCGCTGTACGACGGCCGGCTGCTGCGCGGTGCCGACGGCGCGCTGCTGATCCGCGACGGTGAGCGCGCCACGGTCGCCGTGACCGGCGCTGCGGCCGATGCGGCCGAGGCCGAGCAGGTCCGCATCAACAACCGGGTCAGGGCCGTGCTGCGCGGTGTGCTTGGCAGGCTCTCGCTCGTCTCGTCCGATCCGGCGGAGCGTTTGGCGGCGGCGGAAGCGGTGTTCCGAAGCCGCACCGCGGAGAACATCCCGCTGCTGGAGGCCGCGCTGGCGCGCGAGAACAGCGCGCGCATCCGCGAACGGCTGGAACTCGCCCTCGGCGCCTCGCGGCTCGCCGCGGGGGATGACGCGGAGCGGCGGGCGGGCATCGTGGCCCTCAGTGCCTCGGCCTCCACGGAAGCGCGGTCCGTCCTGCTCGAGGCCCGCGCGGCGGTTCCCGCCCTGTCGTCGGAGATCGATGCCGCTGTTGCTGCGATCGACCGCCGCCTCGCCGTGCGTCGCGCGGCAGAGACCTTCTTCCAGGGCCTGTCGCTCGGTTCGGTGCTGCTGCTGGCCGCGCTCGGCCTGGCGGTGACCTTCGGCGTCATGGGCGTGATCAACATGGCGCATGGCGAGTTCGTGATGCTCGGCGCCTACACGACCTTCGTGATGCAGGAGGCGTTGCGCGGCATCCCGGCCCTGGCGCCATGGTCGCTGCCGCTCTCGGTGCCCGCGGCCTTCCTGGTCGCGGCCGCCTGCGGGGCGGCGATGGAACGCGGCCTGATCCGTCACCTCTACGGGCGGCCGCTCGAGACGCTGCTGCTGACCTTCGGCGTCGGCATGATGATCCAGCAGGCGGTGCGCCTCGTCTTCGGGGCGCAGAACCGCGAGGTGAGCAGCCCGCCCTGGATGCAGGGCACGCTGGAGCTCGCCTTCGGCGTGACGGTCACGCAGAACCGGCTGTGGATCCTGGTCTTCTCGCTGGTCGTGCTGGGCCTGACCGTCGCCGCCATCCGCCTGACGCGCTTCGGGCTCGAGATGCGCGCGGTCACGCAGAACCGGCGCATCGCCGCCGCCATGGGCATCCGCACCGGCAGGGTGGACGCCTTCACCTTCGCCTTCGGCTCCGGCATCGCCGGCATCGCCGGCGTGGCGCTGAGCCAGATCGACAATGTCAGCCCCAACCTCGGCACCGGCTACATCATCGACAGCTTCATGGTGGTGGTGTTCGGCGGCGTCGGCTCGCTGGCGGGCACGCTGGTCGGCGCCATGAGCCTCGGCGTCATCAACAAGGTGCTGGAGCCCTATGCCGGCGTGGTGCTGGCCAAGGTCTTCGTGCTGGTGGCGATCATGCTCTTCATCCAGCGGCGGCCGCGCGGGCTCTTTGCCCTCAAGGGGCGGGCGGCGGAGCAATGAGCGTCGCGCTTTCCGCGCCGCCACCTTCGCGGTTGCGCCTCGGCCTTCGCGCCGGGCTTGGCGTCGCAGTGCTGCTGCTCGCCGCGCTGCCGACGCTCAATGCCTTGCCGGCCGATCATGCGCTGCACGTCTCGGACTTCATCGTCTCGGTGACGGGCAAGTGGATCTGCTACGCGATCCTGGCACTCTCGCTCGACCTCGCCTGGGGCTATGCGGGCATCCTCTCACTCGGGCATGGGGCCTTCTTCGCGCTCGGCGGCTATGCGATGGGCATGCATCTGATGCGGCTGATCGGGCCGCGCGGTGCCTATGGGCATCCGGTGCTGCCGGACTTCATGGTGTTCCTCGGCTACACCGACCTGCCGTGGTTCTGGCAGGGCTTCCAGTATTTCCCCTACGCCATGCTGATGGTGCTGCTGGTGCCGGGGGCGCTGGCGCTGGTGGTGGGCTTCCTCGCCTTCCGCAGCCGGATTACCGGCGTCTACCTCTCCATCCTGACGCAGGCGATGACCTACGCGCTGATGCTCGCCTTCTTCCGCAACGACATGGGCTTCGGCGGCAACAACGGCTTCACCGACTTCAAGGAATTGCTCGGCATGCCGCTCGGCACGCCTGCCGCGCGCGCGATGCTGTTCTATGCCTCGCTGGTGGCGCTGGTCGGCTCCTTCCTGATCTGTGCGGCGCTGACGCGGACGAAGTACGGGCGGGTGCTGACCGCCATCCGCGACGCCGAGAGCCGCGCGCGCTTCCTCGGCTACGACACCACGCAGCACAAGCTGTTCGCCTTCGTGCTCTCGGCCATGCTTGCGGGGCTCGCCGGCGCGCTCTACGTGCCGCAGGTCGGCATCATCAATCCCGGCGAGTTCAGCCCCGGCAATTCGATCGAGGCGGTGATCTGGGTCGCCGTGGGCGGCCGTGGCACGCTGGCCGGGGCGGTGCTCGGCGCCTTCTCGGTCAATGCACTCAAGACCTGGCTCACCTCGGCGGCGCCGGATCTCTGGCTCTTCGTGCTCGGCGGTCTGTTCGTGGCGGTGACGCTGTTCCTGCCGCGCGGCCTGATCGGGCTGTTCGACCGCCTGCGGCGGAGGCGCGCGTCATGACGGGGCGCGCGCTCTACCTCGATGGCGTCTCCGTCGTGTTCGACGGGTTCCGGGCGCTGAACAACCTCTCGCTCATCGTCGAACCGGGCGAGTTGCGTGCCGTCATCGGCCCGAACGGCGCCGGCAAGACGACGATGATGGACGTCATCACCGGCAAGACGCGGCCGACCGCCGGCACCGTCCGCTTCGGCGACACCGACCTGACCCGGCTGGACGAGCCGTCCATCGCCACCCTCGGCATCGGGCGGAAGTTCCAGAAGCCGACGGTCTTCGACCAGCTCACGGTGTTCGAGAATCTGGAACTCGCGCTGAAGGCGCCGCGCGGGCCGATCGCCTGCGTGAAGTGGCACCTTTCGGGCGAGGCGCGGGACCGCATCGCTCAGGTGACCGAGGAGGTCGGGCTGCTCGCCCGCGCGCATGACCCGGCCGGCATCCTTTCCCACGGTCAGCGGCAATGGCTCGAGATCGGCATGCTGCTGGCGCAGGATCCCGAACTGCTGCTGGTGGACGAACCCGTTGCCGGCATGACCGATGCCGAGACCGAACACACCGCCGCCATGCTCGTCGGCATCGCCGGCACGCGCAGCGTCGTCGTCGTCGAGCACGACCTCGAATTCGTCCGCGCCCTCGGCCGGCGCGTCACGGTGCTGCACGAGGGCAGCGTGCTGTCGGAAGGTTCCATCGACCACGTGCAGAACGACCCGCGCGTGATCGAGGTCTATCTGGGGCGGTAGCAACGGATGCTCGACGTCAGCTCCATCGACCTCTCCTACGGCGCGAGCCTTTGCCTGCGCGGAGTCTCCATCGCCGTCGAGCCGGGGCGCATCACCTGCGTGCTCGGACGCAACGGCGTCGGCAAGTCCTCCCTGCTGCGCTCCATCATGGGGCTCGAGGCGGTGGGGGCCGGGACCATCACCTGGGAGGGGCGGGATATCACGCGCCTGCCGACCGCCGAGCGCGCGCGCGCCGGGATCGGCTACGTGCCGCAGGGGCGCGAGATCTTCCCCTTCCTGACGGTGCAGGAGAACCTCGAGACCGCGCTCGCCGCCGCGCCGCGCGGATCCTCGATCGACGCCGAGGTCTTCGATCTGTTTCCCATCCTGCGGCAGTTCCTGCGCCGGCGGGGCGGCGACCTCTCGGGCGGGCAGCAGCAGCAGCTCGCCATCGCGCGCGCGCTGTGCGCCCGGCCGCGGCTGCTCATCCTCGACGAGCCGACCGAGGGCATCCAGCCCAATGTCATCAAGGACATCGGCCGCGTCATCGCGCACCTCGCAAAGGACCGCGGCATGGGGGTGCTGCTGGTCGAGCAGTACTATGAATTCGCCCGTGGCCTCGCCGATCGGCTGGCGATCATGGTGCGCGGGGAGGTGGCGCTGGCCGGCGTGCCCGCCGAACTCGACGAGGATGCGGTGCGGCGGCTGCTGACGGTGTAGCGCTGCGCGCGGGCGGCGCGCCCGTCAGGCGTCCACGCTGGTCATGGCGAGGGAGGAATGCGCGGCATCCTCACCGAGCACGCGCCACAACCCGCCCATCAGCACCTCGCTCGGGCGGAAGCGGGCCTTGTAGGCCATCTTGCGGCTCTCCGGCACCCAATAGCCGAGATAGACGTAGGGCAGGCTCAGCTCGCGCGCGCGGTCGACCAGCCAGAGCACCGCGTAGGTTCCGAGGGAGCGCTTCTCGGTCGCGGGATCGTAGAAGGAATAGACGGCCGAGAGCCCATCCGAGAGCCGGTCCGTCAGGCAGCCCCCGAGCAGCCGGTCCGCGGCATCCCTGAATTCGACCAGGGCGGTGCTGATCGGCGTGTCCTCGACCATGGCGCGGTAGTCGTAGAATCCCATCGCGGCCATGTCGCCATCCGAGTGCCGCGCCTTCTGGTAGCGGTGGAACAGGGCGAACTGCTCGGCAGTGGCGCGCGGCGGCATCTCCGCCGCGATGAGGTCGACATTGGCACGGGCGATGCGGCGCTGCGTGCGGTCGGGTTCGAAGGCGCCGGCCACGATGCGGATCGGGATGCAGGCCTGGCAGCCCGGGCAGACCGGCGAATAGGCGATGTTGTGGCTGCGCCGGAACCCGGCCCGCGAAAGGCGGTCGTGGAGGGGTTCCGCCTCCGGGCCCGTGAGTTCGGTCACGATCTTCCGTTCCGTCCGTCCGGCCAGGTAGGGGCAGGGCAGGGGAGCGGTCGTGTAGAAGAACTGCGGACGGCGGGCGGATCGCTGGTGCATCTGACAATGGATAGTTTCGGTCCGCCGCGCGCCGGAATCAACCGGGCGCCGGCATCAGGGGGCGAGATGGATGCGCCCTGCCGGTGGTTCCTCGATCGGGCCGAGGCGCAGCAGACCCCCGTCGCGCCATGCCGGCATCTGGTCCGCCCAATGGCGACTCATCGGATGGCCGGACTGGCCGGTGGCGATGACCACGTGGGCGGCGGCGGGATCCGCGAGGTCGAAGACGCCACGGAAACCGGCGCCGTGGACATTGCCGAACATGCCGCCGACCTCGCCCCGATGCCCCGCGCGGTTCACCGTCTCGCCGTCACCCCCCGATGGGGTGGTGATACGGGTCAGCGCGCCAAGCCCCGGAAGGAAGCGCAGCAATGCGTGCTCGAAACGCGCCTGGTGGGCTGGGCCCCAGCGCCAGCTCGCCGGGTCTGCTCCGTGGACTGGCGCGAGTTCCGCGACCGCCTGCGTCAGGGCCGCCGAGATCAGCCTGCCGCAGCCGGCATCCCCGCACCAGGCTGCGCCGGTCGCCGGATCGGTCAGGACCCGGTGGAGAAACTCGGGGCTGGCGAGCCAAGCCTCCCGCGGTGCGCCGGCGCGGGCGAGCAGCGCGGCGCCGAAGCGCCCGAGGGTCGCGTGGAAGATCAGCGGCTGTGGGCGCTCGCCGTCCATGTCTCCCTGCCACGCCGCCAGCAGGTCCAGCGCCGTGCCGGCAGGACCGGGCGGGCGAGGGGCGGCGCGGAAGGCGGGCAGGACATCCACGGCAAGGAGCGAGCGGCGATCCGTCTGCATGGCGGCGAAGCCGGCAGCATCGGCCCGCGGAGACGACGCCAGCAGTTCGCCGATGCGGCGGAAGCGCCAGTCGCCGTGCCAGTCGCGACCGAGGTAGGCCGGGTGGTCCATCGGCACGATCCGGTTGTTCGCATTGGCGAGCAAGCCGCTCGCCGGCCGCTCGACATGCGGCAGGGCCTCGAAGGGGATGAAGCCGGTCCAGTCGGCGCTGCCGTCCCAGCCCGGCACCGGCACGCTGCCGTCGCCGGAGCGGCGGATGGGCGCGCGGCCGGTGAGCAACATCGCGATATCCCCGGCCGCATCGGCGACCATGAGGTTCTGCGCCGGGCTGGTGATCAGGCGCGCGGCCTCCCGAGCCTCCGCGACGCTGCCCGCGCGGTTCAGCGCCAGCAGTCCGGTGGCGGCGGTGTCGCCAGGCAGGAGGTTCGCCATGGCGACGGCGAGGACGGTCCCATCCGGCCGTGCGCCCTGCGCATCCAGGTCGGAGATCACCGGGCCGTGCCGGGTCTCGCGCACCCGCAGCGTGACCGGGGCGTTCCAGCGGACGCGGATCACTTCCTCCCGCACGGCGAAGGGGCGGGGGCCGTCCGGCGTCTCGTAGCTGTCGGGGCCGGCGAGGCGCTCGACGAAGACGTCCTGGGTGTCCGAGTGAGTGGTGGTGAAACCCCATGCGAGCCGCTCGTTGCGGCCGATGACGATGCCTGGCACGCCGGGCGCCGTCGCCCCGGCGAGGATCCGGCCGCCCGGCAACTCGATACGCGCGAGGTACCAGAGGATCGGCGCGCCGTAGCCGAGATGCGGGTCGGTCGCGAGCAGCGGCGCGCCCGAGGCCGAGAGCGTGCCGGAGACGGCCCAGGAATTCGACGCCATGGAGGGCAGGGGGGCATCCCCGGGGAAGCTCGGAAGGGCCGCCACGAGCCGGTCGAGGCCGGGCAGGGCCGGCGTGGCCCGGGCGTGGGGCACCGGCGCGGTCGGGGCGGCCGCGGCACGCCGGGTCGGCGCATCCGGCCGCCCCGCCGTGGTGTCGCGCGGCCAGAGATCCTCCAGCCGCGCCGCGGGAAGAATGCCGGCGAGGCGCGCGCGGTCGAGCTCGGTGCGCCAGTTCCCCGACAGCCAGAGACCCATCACCTTGCCCCAGAGCAGGCTGTCGACCGGCCGCCAGGGCTCGGGCGCGCCGAGCGCGACGAATTCCGGCGCGGCGAAGCGGCCACGGGCGGCGATCCAGGCATTCACGCCGCGCGCATAGGCATCCATCGCGGCGCGGACACCGGGCGGCAGGGCGGCGAGGTCGGCTTCGGCACGCGGCACCAGGCCGAGCACACGCATGTAACGGTCGAGCCGCAGCGCCGCACTGCCGCTCAGCTCGGCCAGCCGGCCGCTGGCGCCGCGGCGCATCAGCTCCATCTGGAACATGCGGTCCCGCGCGTGCAGGAAGCCCAGCGCGGCCCAGGCATCCTCCTCGGTCTGTGCCGCGATGCGCGGGATGCCGTGGCTGTCGATGGCGATTTCCACCGGTGCCGACAGGCCGGGGAGGGCGTAGCGGCCATCGTCCGGCGGCAAGGCCCACCACATGGCGCCGAGGGTTCCGGCGACCAGGATCAGGATCAGGGCGAAGAGGCCGCCGGCCAACCGGCCGGACCAGCGGAGGAGCGCTTTCACGCGGGCCAAGATGGGGGCGCGCGGCAGCGAAGGGAACCGGGGCGGCGCGCCATCGACGGCATCGCGCATTGCTGCTAGGCCCCGTCCCATGCCGCCATCAGACCGGCCGCCCCCCCGCCTGCTCGCGCGCGCGGGCCGGATCCACCTGCATGTCTGGCCCGGCGAGGGAGACGCGTCCCTCGTCGTGTTCGGCCCAGGTCGTCAAGGCATGAAAGGCCCCACCGGCTGGTGGGGGTATGGCGTTGCGGCGCGGCTCGGCTGGACCACGCTCGCCTTCTCGACCGACGCGCAGGAATGGTACCCGGCCGACGAGATGGCGGCGCTGCTGCCGGCCGCCGTCGCGGCGGCCGGGCCGGCGCGGGTGACCTACGGTTTTTCGATGGGTGGCTATGCGGCGCTCAAGTATGGGGCCGCCCTCGGCGCGCGGGCGACGCTCGCGCTATCGCCCCAATATTCCATCGATCCGGCGGACGTGCCGGGCGACCCGCGTTCCGTTCATTTTTTCGACAACCGGCGCCATGCCGGCATGGCGGTGCGAGCGGAGGACCTGGCGCCGACGCCGATCATCGCCTTCGATCCGCTGGAAGGGCGGGACAGCGCCCATGCGCGACACTTGGCACGGCTGCCCGGCCTGCACGCGGCATCGCTTCGCCATGCGGGGCACGCGACGCCGGCGGTGCTGATCGAGGCCCGCAGCCTGCGCGACGTGCTGGAGGCGGCGGTGGCCGGCGATGCCGGGCGTGCCCTGTCGGCGATCCGTCAGTCGCGCCGGGCCTCGCCGACCCTGCTCTCCGCCCTGGCGATCACCCTCGAGGGGCGTGGGCGGACCGCCTGGGCGCGCGGCTTCGAGGCTGTCGCGGCCGCGGGCCGCAGCACACCGCCGGCCCGTGGCTTCGAGGCACGGGCGCGGGCGCTGCACCGGCTCGGCCGCTACCAGGAGGAGCAGGCGCTGCTGCGCGCCTGGATCGCCGAGCGTCCCGAGGAACTCGAGCCCCGGCTGCGCCTCGCCAGTTGCTGCCTCGCCATGGGGGACCCGGAACTCGCCGTGCCGGCGATTCGCGAGGCGATTGCCGCCGGGCCGGTGGATCAACGCCTGCATGCCGCGCTGATCAATTGCCTGAAGCGGCTTGACCGGGCCGAGGAGGCGGTCGCGGCGGCCGAGGGCGCCGTCGCTGCCGCGCCGCGCCTCGCCTCCGCCCATGCGCAACTTGGCGACGTCCTGCTCTGGGCCCGGCGTCGCGCGCGGGCGGCGGTGGCCTACACGCGCGCCCTGGCGATCGATCCGTTGCATGGCGCCGCCCAGTTCGGCCTCGCGCTGTTGGAACCTCCCTCCGCGGGCGACGAGGGGCACGGGCCGCGAATGACGGCTCTGCTGGCGCGCATGTCGGCCGAACCGACGTCGGAGGCGGCGTGGATCTCGCTGATCGTGCAGTTGCAGGAAGCGCGCCACATCCCTGCGGCGATCGACGCCGCCGAACGCGCGCTGCAGGCCTTTCCCGGCTCGGGGGCGCTGCGACTCAGGCTCGGCACCCTGTGCCTCGGCGCCGGGCAGGCGGCCGAGGCGGAGAGGGCTTTCCGTACTCTCACGGAGGATGCGCCCGAGTCGGCGGATGGGTGGATCGGCCTGACCGATGCGCTCTGGCGGCAGCGGCGCTTCGCCGACGGCCTGCACGCCGTGGCGGCGGCGACGGCCGCGCATCCGCGGAATGCGCTGCTCGCGGCGCGCCATGCGAACTACATGCTGGCTGCCGGCGGCGACGCCATCGCGGCCGAGAAGGAGGCGCGGCGGGCGATCACGCTGGATCCGCTGGCGGAGACCGCGCACCTCGCCCTGGCCGATGCCCTGTGGCGGCAGCATCGCCCGAAGGACGCGCTGCGCGAGGTGCAGTCGGCGGCCCAGGCCTTGCCGCGGAGCGTACCGATCGCCGCGCGGCTCGGGCACCTGCTGCTCGCGCAGCAATCCCCGGGGGCGGCCGCCGAGGCCTTCGCGCGGGCCATCGCCGCTCAGCCGCGGGTGCCTGCGCATATCTGGCTCGGGCTGACGGACGCGCTGTGGCGCGCGGGGCGCATCGCCGAGGCGACGGATGCGGCGCGGCGGGGAGTGGCCGTCCATCCGCACTCGGCCGACCTGCGGGCCCGGCTCGGGCAATTGCTGCTGGCGGGCGGCGATGCCGGCGCCGCGCAGGCCGCGCTGGCCGAAGCGATGGCGGCGAACCCGTCCTCCGAGGCGGTGCAACTCGCCATGGCCGACGCCCTGTGGCGCCAGGGACGGCGCGCGGAGGCGGTGGCCGCAGCCCGGCAGGCGGTTGCGGCGGTGCCCGACAGTCCGGAGGTTGCGGCGCGGCTTGGCCATCTCCTGCTCGAGGAGAGCGCGGCCGAGGAGGCTGCGGCGATCTTCGAGAAGGTGACGCGGGATGCGCCGCACCTCGTCGCCGGCTGGGTGGGGCTGTGCGAGGCGGAGCGGCAGCGCAAGCGGATCAAGCCTGCGATCGAGGCCTACCGGCGCGCGGTGGCCGAGGGCGCGGACCGGCCGACCGTGCGGATGCTGCGCTTCCGTCTGTTCGGGGAACTGGAGGAGTAGCGCGGCGCTACAGGCTGCAGGCGGCGTCGAGGAAGGCGCCGTCCAGGGTGCCCGGTGCCGCCGGGCGGAAGCTGCCGCGCCGCGGGCGCTCGGCATGCACCGGTTCCTGCGCGTTGCGCCGGGCGAACCAGGCACCTTCGAGCGGGCGCCACTCGCGCTGCGCGCAGCGGTATTCGCCGACGAAACGGACGGAGAGCGCGCGGCCGCCGGTCTCCGGAATGGGGATCGGTTCACGCAGGTTGAGCAGGAGCCAGGCGCGGCGGACGGGGCCGGTCCGCACCAGGCCACGGCGCTGGACGTAGCCGGAGACGATATCCCCGGAGGTGTTGAGCGAGGGGATCGGTTCCCATCCCACGGGCGGTGGGGGAAGTGGTTCCGGCACTGGCGCCGCCGGCGGGGGTTCCGCGGCGCAGGCGGCCAGGACGGCGAGGGCCAGCAGAGGGGAGGAGCGGAAGATTCGGGGGTTCATCGGATAGGGATCTCCGTCTCGATCTCGGGCTGCGACGGGGCGATCCGCATGACGTGCCCGGCCATGAAGCGAGGCACCGGTACGGCGGCCGAACCCTGCGGATGCGAGGAAGAATGTCGCCGACGCCCGCGGGCTGGGGCGGGGGCGGGGCGACGCCGCGCGGCGCCCGCCACCGCCCGCATGGCCCGCTACGCCATGTTCACCATGATGGTCTTCTTGTGCGTGAAGTGTTCGAGCATCGCCTCGAGGCTTGCTTCCTTGCCGAGGCCCGAGGACTTCACGCCGCCGTAGGAGAGGTTCGCCTGCACGACCAGGTTCTGGTTGATCTGCACGAGGCCGGCTTCCAGCCTATGCGCGAGGTCGAGCCCGACCTTCAGGTTGTTGGTCCACAGCGAGGCGGCGAGGCCGTAGTCGGAATCGTTCGCCTCGGCGAGCACGGCTTCCGCGTCGTCGAAGGGCTGGATGACGGTGACGGGGCCGAAGATCTCTTCCCGCACCAGGCGGCTGTCCCTGGTCAGCCCGGTGAAGATCACCGGCTGGATGAAGAGGCCCTTCCGCAGCGCCGGATCGGTCGGCATGGCGCTGCACACATGCGCGGTCGCACCCGGCGTCGCGGTGCCTTCCGCGATGTAGGCTTTCACCTTGGCGAGCTGGCCCTCGCTGACGATCGTCCCGATGTCCGTCTTCTCGTCGAGCGGGTCGCCCATGACCATGCCGTTCACCGCATCCGTCATCGCGGCGACGAAGCGGTCGAAGATCGGACGCTCGACATAGATGCGCGACGCCGCCGTGCAGGACTGGCCCTGGCGCGTGAAGCGCATGGAGGTCAGCGCGCCGGCGACCGTCCTGTCGAAGTCGCAATCGGCGAAGACGATCATCGGCGACTTGCCGCCGAGTTCCAGCGTGACGGGGATCAGCTTCTCGGCCGCTGCGCGCGCGACGATCTTGCCGGTCTCGACGGAACCCGTGAAGGTCACCTTGCGCACCAGCGGGTGCGTAACCAGCGGCGCGCCGCATTCGGGCCCGAAGCCGGAGACCATGTTGAACACGCCGGGCGGCAGGATGCGGTTCATGATCTCGCAGATGCGCAGCACCGCGAGCGGGGCTTCCTCGGCCGACTTCACCACCACCGAATTGCCGGCCACCAGCGCGGGCGCCACCTTCAGCGCCATCAGCAGCATCGGCACGTTCCACGGGATGATGGCGCCCACCACGCCGAGCGGCTCGCGCACCGTGACGGACAGAACCTTCGGGTCGAAGGGAACGCTCTCCCCCTTCAGTTCAGAACCGAGGCCGCCGAAGAACTCGAAGACATCGGCGACGACGCCTGCCTCGACGCGGGACTCGGTGCGCAGCGCCTTGCCGGTCTCGAGCGCGATCAGGCGGCCGAGTTCGTCGACATGCTCCTTCAGGAGCTGGGCGCACTGGTGGACCATGGCGCCGCGCTTGCGGGCCGGGACCTTGGCCCAGTCCTTCTGCGCCTTGGCGGCGTTCTGCACCGCGGCCTCGACGTCGGCCGCATCGCCTTCGGCCGCGCGCGCCACTTCGGCGCCCGTCGCCGGGTTCACCACCGCGAAGGTCCTGCCGGAACGCGCCGGCACGTAGACACCGCCGATGAAGTGAACGCCCGACAGCGCCTTGGCCAGCGCGAAGGGATCGGCGGAGGGAGCCGCAGGTGTCGGATGCGGACGGTCGAGCATGGTGATCCTCCCGGAACGGTTCTCGGGGTCTGCGATTGCGCCGGACCATGCGCCGTGGGGCAGCCCTGGGCAAGCACCGCCCAGCCAGAATCAGGCGAAGGGGTAGACCGACGCTGCCTCCGCGTCGCAGCCCGACATGGGGCTGGAATACCAGAGTCCCGGACGGCAGCAGCCCGACAGGCCAAGCAGAACGGCAAACAGGATGAGGATATTGCGGGCCATGCTGATCCTTCCGGCAGCGGGCCGTTCATCCTTACGCGGACGTCGGCGCGGCGCCAGACTGTGTCGCTTCGGCCGGGTTGCCGCAGCGCAGCGCCCCGATTAAGCACCGGGCGAGCCAAGGGAGTTCCGCATGACCAGCCCAGCCGGCCCGCTGTCGGGCCTTCGCGTTCTCGACCTCACCCGCGTCCTGGCGGGGCCGACCTGCACGCAGATGCTGGGCGATCTCGGCGCCGAGGTGATCAAGATCGAGCGACCCGAGGCCGGCGACGACACCCGCGGCTTCGCCCCTCCCTTCTGGCCGGAGACGAAGGAGAGCGCCTATTTCGTCGGCGTGAACCGCAACAAGAAGTCGGTCACCGTCGACATGGCGAAGCCGGAGGGCCAGGCGCTGATCCATCGCCTGCTCGAGAACTGCGACATCCTGGTCGAGAACTTCAAGGTCGGCGCGCTGGCCAAGTACGGCCTGGGCTGGGAGCAGCTCTCCAAGAAGTATCCACGGCTGATCTACTGCTCGATCACCGGCTTCGGGCAGACCGGCCCCTATGCGCCGCGGCCGGGCTATGACGCGCTGATCCAGGCGATGGGCGGCGTCATGTCCCTCACCGGCGAGCCCAGCGGGTCGCCGCAGAAGGTCGGCGTGCCGGTGGCCGACCTGTTCGCCGGGCTCTACGGCTGCATCGGCATCCTCGCCGCACTGAACCACCGGAACGCGACCGGGCATGGGCAGCAGATCGACATCGGCATGCTCGACACGCATGTCGCCTGGCTCGCGAATCAGGGCATGAACTACCTGTCCACGGGCGAGAACCCGCCGCGCCTCGGCAACCAGCACCCGAACATCAGCCCGTACCAGGAATTCCCGACCAAGGACGGCTACATCATCCTCGCGGTCGGCAACGACCCGACCTTCGAGCGTTTCTGCAAGGCCTTCGGCCAGGAGCACCTGCTCGCGGACGAGCGCTTCGCCACCAATCCGAAGCGCGTCGCCAACCGCGACCTGGTGACCCAGACCCTGACGCCGCTGATGAAGACGCGCACCACCACCGAATGGGTGGATGCGCTCGAGGCGCAGAAGATCGGCTGCGGCCCGATCAACACGCTGAAGGACGTCTTCGCCGACCCGCATGTCCAGGCGCGCAACATGACTCTGGAGATGCAGCATGCCTCCGGCGCCACGGTGAAGGTCATCGCCAACCCGGTGAAGCTGAGCGCGACGCCGCCGACCTATCGCTCGGCGCCGCCGGTCCTCGGGCAGCACACGGAAGAAGTGCTCTCCGGCCTGCTCGGCATGACCGAGGAGGAGATCGCCGTGCTACGGGAGAAGTCCATCCTGTAGCCGCCGCCGGCGGAAGGAGGAGTGATGCGCGAAGGCGCCGTTCGTTGGCTCTCGCCGGCGGGGTTCTTCACCATGCGCTGGTGGGAATGGGGGCCGGCCGACGGTGCGCCGGTGGTCTGCGTCCATGGCCTCACCCGTACCGGCCGCGACTTCGACACGCTGGCCGAGGCGCTAGGCAAGGCCGGGCGGCGGGTGATCTGCCCCGACCTGCCCGGCCGCGGCGCCTCGGACTGGCTGCCGGACCCGATGCTGTACCAGCCGCCGGTCTATGTGACGGCGCTGTCGCACCTGCTGGCGCGCATCGGCGGTCCGGTGGACTGGGTCGGCACCTCGCTCGGCGGCATCTGCGGCATGGCCATCGCGGCGACGCCGGGCCACCCCATCCGCCGCATGGTGCTGAACGACATCGGCGCCTTCGTGCCGCAGGAGGCGATGGCGCGCATCCGGGAATACATCGGCAACGAGCCGGTCTTCCGCGACATCCCGACGCTCGAGGCGCATCTGCGCGTGGTCCACGCCCCCTTCGGCAAGCTCAGCGATGCAGAGTGGCGGCATCTCGCCGAAACCTCCGCGCGGCCCGCGAAGGACGGCGTGGCACTGCACTACGACCCCGCCATCGCGGCGCCGATCCGTGCCCAGGAGGCGCAGGCGCTCGACCTGCAGGGGCTGTGGGGCCGCGTGACGATCCCGGTGCTGCTGATCCGCGGCGCGGAGAGCGACCTGCTGCTGCGCGAGACCGCGACGGCGATGGCCGAGGCGGAGCATGTGCGCCTCGCCGAGATCCCCGGGGCCGGGCACGCGCCGGCGCTGATGGACCCGGCGCAGATCGCGCTGGTGGCGGAGTTCCTCGTTCAGTAGCCGGGCCGGGGCACCAACTCCATCATCACCTGGTCCAGCCCACCATCGACCAGCAGCTCCGCGCCGTTCACATAGGCGGCGCGGGGGCTGGCGAGGAACGCCACGGCATCGGCGATGTCCTGCGGCGTGCCGATACGGCGGCCGGGCACCATCCCTTCCCGGCGTTCGCGGATGCCGGGCGCCTGGTAGAAGGCTTCGGACATCGGCGTGCGGACCAGCCCCGGGCTGACCGCGTTGCTGCGGATGCCGTCGGGGCCCCATTCCAGCGCCAGTTGCCGGGAGAGCATCGCCACCCCGGCCTTGGACGGGCTGTAGGCGCCGCTGCGAGGCTGCGGGTTGCTGGCGGCGATCGAGGCAATGTGCACGATCGACCCGCCGCCCTTGGCCAGCATCTGCGGCCGCACCGCCTGGGCGCAGATCAGGTACCCGGTCAGGTTCACCGCCAGCAGCGCGTTCCACTCGGCGATGGCGAGGTCCGAGAGCGGGCCGGGCCGCAGCACGCCGGCGTTGTTCACCAGGATCTCGGCCGGACCGAGCGCCTGCTCGGTGGCGCCGAGCGCGTGGCGCACGCTCACTTCGTCGGCGATGTCGCAGGCGGCGGCGACGGAACTCGCGCCCAGGGCGCGGAGTTGGGCAGCGAGCGCCCCCACGGCCTCCCCGTCGCGGTCGAGCAATGCCACCGCCGCGCCGGCGGCCGCGAGCTCCGTCGCGATGGCGCGCCCGATGCCGCCGGCTGCGCCGGTGACGATCGCGACACGCCCTGCCAGTCCGAGCCAATCGATAGTCATTCCATGCATCCTCCCCATCGCCGAGCCTCGCGCCGCGACAGCCGGACGGCAACTCAACGGAGGGTGGGCGTCAGGGCCTGCACGGCGGCGAGCCAGGGTGCCGGGGCGGCGCCGTCCTCCGGCGCCGGGGGCGGTGGCGAGGCGGCCGATCCGGCCCATCAGCAGCGCCTGCCAAGCGGCGAGGCGGGCCGTCCAGGGATCCGCCGTCAGCCGCGCCCCAAGCCGAGCCGCTGGCGCAGCCTCTGCCAGGTGGAGAGTGCCCCGGCCGGCGGGGTCGGCAGCGGGGGCAGGCGCGACGCGGCCTCACGCGGCATCAGCGCGACCCGCTTCGCCCGAAGCGTGGCGAGCTGCCTCCAGGCCCGCGCCGCCTCCTCGGACCCGGCCGCGGCGCAGCGGAATGCGATCAGCACCTCGATCTCCGCCCGCTGCAGGCGGATCAGGACGATGGCGGGATCCGCCGCACGGTCGGAGGCGCCGTGCCAGGGGCGGCGCAGCGCTTCCTCGGGCAGGCGCGCCTCAGCCACGGCGGAGGACCTCCGCCGCCTCCACCGCGAAGTAGGTCAGCACGCCATTGGCGCCGGCGCGCTTGAAGCCCATCAGGCTCTCCATCATGGCCCGCTCGTGCTCGATCCAGCCGTTCTGCACCGCGGCCATGATCATCGCGTATTCGCCCGAGACCTGGTAGGCGAAGGTAGGCACCGCGAAGCGGTCCTTCACGCGCCGGACGATGTCGAGATAGGGCATGCCCGGCTTGACCATGACCATGTCGGCGCCCTCGGCGAGGTCGAGCGCCACTTCGCGCAGCGCCTCGTCCGAATTGGCCGGGTCCATCTGGTAGGTCTTCTTGTCCCCCCGCAGCGCCTTGCCGGAGCCGAGCGCATCGCGGAACGGGCCGTAGAAGGCCGAGGCGTACTTCGCCGCATAGGACATGATGCGCGTGTCGATCAGGCCCTGCGCGTCGAGGGCGCCGCGGATGGCGCCGATGCGCCCGTCCATCATGTCGGAGGGCGCGATGACGTCGATGCCCGCTTCCGCCTGGTTGATCGCCTGCCGGACCAGCACCGCGACGCTGTCATCGTTGTGCACGTAGTCGCCGGTACGTGTCTGGCGGATCACGCCGTCATGGCCGTGGTCTGTATAGGGGTCGAGCGCCACGTCGCCGACCAGGCCGATCTCCGGGAAGTGCTTCTTCAGCTCCCGCGCCGCGCGGCACATCAGGTTGTTCGGGTTCAGTGCCTCGGTGCCCTCGGCGTCCTTCACCTCGGGCGGCGTGACGGGAAACAGCGCGAGCGCGGGAATGCCCAGTTTCGCCGCACGCTCCACATGCTGCGCCAGCCGATCCACCGTGACGCGCACCTGGCCGGGCATGGAGGCGACGGGGCGTACGTCGTTGCTGCCCTCGATGATGAAGATCGGCCAGATGAGGTCGTCTGCCGCCAGGCTGTTCTCGGCGACCAGGCGCCGCGTCCAGGCGTCGCGCCGGTTGCGGCGCATGCGGATGGCCGGATAGGCGCCGGCCGCCGCCGGCGCATCCAGCCCGAAGGGCGCATCGCGCCGGCGGTCCGCGTTCATTCCGCGGCGGCCTTCAGGCTGGGGCCGGTGGCGGCGGCGAGCGCCTGGTCGAGGTCGGCCAGGATGTCGTCGATATGCTCGATGCCGATCGACAGGCGGATGTAGCCGGGCGTCACGCCGGAGGCCGCCTGCTCCTGCTCGTCGAGCTGGCTGTGCGTGGTGGTGGCCGGGTGGATCGCGAGGCTGCGCGCATCGCCGATATTGGCCACGTGGTAGAACATCTTCAGCGCCTCGATGAAGCGCTGGCCGGCTTCCTTGCCGCCCTTGAGCTCGATGCCCATCAGGCTGCCGTAGCCGCCCTTGAGGTAGGCATCGGCGCGGCGCTTCGCCTCGCCGTCCATCAGCGAGGGATGGATCACCTTCTCGACCGCCGGGTGCTGCGCGAGGAAGGCCGCGACACGCAGCGCGTTGGAGCAGTGGCGCTCGATGCGCAGCGGCAGCGTCTCCAGCCCCTGCAGCGTCAGGAAGGCGTTCATCGGCGCCAGGGGCGCGCCGAGGTCACGCAGCAGGATCACCCGCATGCGGATGATGTAGGCGATGGGGCCGAGCGGCTTCACCGCCTGCGTCCACACCGCGCCGTGGTAGGAGGGGTCGGGCTTGTTCAGCGTCGGGAAGCGTTCGGCATGCGCCTCCCAGTCGAAATTGCCGCCGTCGACGACGATGCCGCCGATGCTGGTGCCATGGCCGCCGATCCACTTGGTGGTGGAGTGCATCACGATCGCCGCGCCATGCTGGAGGGGCTTGCACAGCACCGGCGCCGCGGTGTTGTCCATGATCAGCGGCACGCCGATCTTGCGGCCGAGTGCCGCCACTTCCGCGATCGGGAAGACCTGCAGCTTCGGGTTGGGCAGCGTCTCGGCGTACCAGCAGCGGGTGCGGGCGTCGGTCGCCTTGGCGAAGTTCTCCGGGTCGGCCGGGTCCACGAAGCGGACCTCGATGCCGAACTGCTTCAGCGTGTTGGCGAACAGGTTCCAGGTGCCGCCGTAGAGATCGGTGCTGCTGACGATGTTGTCGCCCGCCTCGCAGAGGTTCAGCACCGCGAAGCTGGTCGCCGCCTGGCCCGAGCCGAGCGCGAGGCTGGCCACGCCGCCCTCCATCGCCGCGACGCGCTTCTCCAGCACGTCGACCGTCGGGTTCATGATGCGGGTGTAGATGTTGCCCATCTCGGCCAGGCCGAACAGCCGCGCCGCATGGCCGGTGTCCTGGAACTGGAAGGACGTCGTCTGGTGGATGGGCACCGCGACCGAGCCGGTGGTCGGATCCGCGCGCCAGCCGGCATGCAGCGCGATGGTCTCGGGGTTGGTCCAATTCGGTGCGGACATGGGCACCCTCCCGCTCGTTGTCGCCAGGGCACCAACTGCCACGGGACGGCGCGTTGCGAAAGGGAAATGCGGGCCTGTCGCGCAGCGGCCCGGCCGTGCCGAAATATTCTCCGGTGGGGCGCGCCGGTGGTATCGCCTGCTGTCGGACGGGCGGCGGCTGAACCGGCCCCAGGCAACTGAGACGCAGATCCCCGGGGGGGCCGAGGCAAGGATGCCCCCGGTCAACGCCACCGTCCCGCTGACGCGCGCCGTTCACGCCTGTCATGGAGGTCCAGGGGACCCGGTCCCCTGGCGGGGGGTCACGGGGGCGGCGCCCCCGAGCGGAACGAGAGGCGCAGCCTCGCACCCTCGCGCCTGTTTTCGCCCAGCCTCCTGATGTCCCAAGCCCTGCGGACTTCGTTCTCGGGCTGCTCGCTACTGTCCTCAGCGGTCTGCCCGTCCGTTTCCTTCGCTGCCGACCCAGCGAACTTCGTGGTCAGGACACTAGGCGGCGAGTAGCCGGCCAAGTTCCCACCAAAGTCGCGCCCAGCCGGCGTCGCGGCCGTATTCCTCGGCCGCGCCGAGCCCGGGGGTGGGCTCGCCGGCCCGGCGGTGCAGTGCCGAGAGGATCAGGGCCGCCGAGACGAAGCCACTGGCGCGGTAGGACATGGCCGGCGCGGTGGAAATCGCCGCCGGGGCGGCGGGATCTGCAAAGCGCAGATGTGGGATATCGGCCCGCAAAGCCAATTCGCGCGCCGGCAGGGCGCGGCGCGGACGGCCATGCTCGACGACGAAGGCCGGCCGATGCCTGGCCCAGCTTGCGGGGTCGAAGAAGGCCGCCAGCGGAGCGAAGGACAGCGCATCCGCCCGCACAGCGAGCGGGCCGGTCGTTGGCAGGGGCTGTTCGGGCGGCGCCCCGGTGGGGGTGAAGAGCCGGACGTCCCGCCCGAGCATGCCGGTGAGGCAGGCGAGCACGGGCGCGAGCTCGCGCGCCGCAGGCTCCGCCGTCAGCAGGGCGACCGGTCCCTCGGGCGACCCGCGCAGGGCGGCGAGCAGTCGGCTTTCCTCCCCGCGCCAAAGCAGCGGCACCGAGGCGCGCTCGGCCTTCGCCACACGTATCACGGCGGCGGCTTCCCGCGACGGCGATTCCTCGAGCAGGAGGAAGCGGGGGAAGCTGCGGGCGAGGGCGGCGAGGCATTGCGGATCGGGCGGGTCGCCATCCAGGGCGAGGGCCCCCAGGTGACAGACGCCGAGCCTGGCGCCGATCGTGCCGCCGAGGGGCGTATCGGGCAGGCTGGCGAACCAGGTGACGAGATGGGGGGCGGCAAGCAGAGCCCCGAGCGTGGAGAGGCGCGGCGCCGTATCGTCGAACAGCACGCCCGCAGCTGACCCGAGCCGCGGCGCCGCGGCGGGATCGACCACCATCCGTCCACGTGACACGAGCAGCTTCAGCGCGGCGGTGTCCGCGGCCGCGGGCTCACCGGACAGATGGAACACGACCGGGGCGCGAAAGCCGAGGTAGCGCGAGACGTCGAGCACATGGTCGAAGGCGAGCAGGCCCAGGCGCGCCTGGTCGAAGCGCAGCGAGACGACGACCGAGGGCGGCAGTTCACGGGCACGGGCGCCGGCATCGCGGATCGTCACGAGGACCTCGGCTTCCGCCGCCGCCACCGAGCGCCGTGACGCCTCGGCGAGTGCTGCGACCTCCGTCGGTTCGCGGACCAGCCGATGGATCGCCCGCATCATCGCCTCGAAATCGGGGCATTCGTGGAAGGGGTGGGTCGGGACGTAGCCTTCGAAGGCATGGGCGTGGCTGACCAGCGGCTTGCCGCGCGACAGCGCCTCGCCGACCTTGATCTTGAGGCCGGTCGAGAAGGTGAGAGGGGCCAGCACCACGTCCACCGCGGCATAGAGCTCGTCCATGCTCTCGACGGTGCCGAGCAGGCGCAGATAGGGCAGGCGCAGCCCTTCGAGCAGCGAGCAGACCGAGCCGGCAACCAGGATCTCGACCGGCAGCAGGGTGCGGCGCAGGTAGGCGTCGGCCACCTTGAGGAAGTTGCGGATGTTGGTGGCGTTGATGTTGTTGCGTCCGCCGACGATGCCGAGGCGGAGCACGCCGTCGCCCCTGGGCGTCGCGGGAACCTCGGTCAGCGGCTCGGCATGGAGCAGGGTGCGCACCGGGCGGTCGGTGAGGGTGCGGAAGAACTCCTCCTCCTGCCGCTTGATGGCCCAGACGATGTCGGCGCGGTCGAGGGCGAGTCGCTCCTGTTCCTGCGTCGTGTGGAAGTATTCCGGGGCGAGGCCGTTGGCGGCCAGCAGTTCGCGCCGGTTCGAGAAGCGGTCATGGGTGTCGAGGATGCGCAGCACGCCGGCGGGCGCGTGTTCGAGCGCCTTCGACAGCCAAGTGTAGTTGACCAGCAGCGCGTCGTAGCGGCCGACCTTCAACAGCCAGTCGAGCATCTGACCGATGGCGGGGTCCCACCATTCGTCGACGCCGTGGTCCTCGCCCTCGGCCGGCCGCGTATGGAGCGGGCGGGTGACGGGGCAGAGGAAGACCTCATTCCATTGCGCTGCCATCCCGCCAAGCGCGGGTCGCGGCAGGCTGGTGCGCCATTCGTCATCGGATGGGTAGTGCAGCAGCGCGACATGCGCGCCCTCCCGCTGCAGGGCGCGGCCAACCTGGACGATGCGATTGCGGTTGCCGAGCGTTACCGGCCAGGTCGGCACCGGCGACAGCATCAGGACCCGCAGACCCCCCCACGCACCGCCGGGCGAGGGCGGCGCCTCAGAGGTCATCGCGTTCGTCCAGTCCCGCGAGCAGCGCGGTGACGGCGTTGTACACCGCCGCGGACTGCCAGCGGAAATCCTCCGCCTCCGGCTGCTCGAGCGCCAGGCCGCGCAGGGTGCGGTCGGCCGGGTTCTGGTGCAGCAGGAAGGCCTTCACGGCCAGCCAGGATTCCTCACGCTGGGCCAGGCGGCCCTTGGGGTCGCGCAGGTAGTCCGACACCGCCTGCCAGGCTGAGCGCCGGCGGAACCAGCGCTGGGTCAGACGCTCGGGATCCACCCAGTGCTCGACCGCGCCCAAGGGGTCGTAGGCGACGAGACCGCCCTGCGCCTTGATGCGGTCGGTCAGCGCCGTCTCCTCCGACGAGAGCAGGCTCGCGCCGCCTCCGGTCCGGCCGAGCGAGGTGTCGAACCATCCGGCATCCCTCAACGCGTCGATCCGGAAGGCGATGTTGGCGCCAGCCACCCATTCGCCTTCCCGCAGCAGGCGGCGTTCGGGACCGAGGTCGACCACGGTGATGGCGCCGAGCATCTCATCCGCCAGCCAGGCCGGGCGCGGCGCGCCCCACCATGGACGGATGCGGCCGCCGACGACCTTCAGCGCCTCTCCGAACTGGTCGAAGCAGCCGGCGATGTTCTCGAGCCAGACGGGGTCGGCCCGGGCATCGTCATCGAGGTAGGCGATGATCGGCGAAGCGGCGTGACGCGCGGCGACGTTGCGGGCGTTGGACAGGCCCGGCTTCGCCTCGTGGTACCAGGAGAGGTTGGGGAAGCGGGCGAAGGCGGCGGCTTCCTGTCCCGAGCGGACGGGGTCGGGGGAATTGTCCACCACGATGACCTCGAAGGCATCGGTCGGCAGGGATTGCGACAGCGCCGAGGTGATCGCGCCGGGAAGCAGGTCGTAGCGTTCGTAGGTGCAGATGGCCGCGGTGATGCGGCGAGGGGACGCGGCCATGGGGGACACCGTCAGGCCCGCTCGATGCGCAGGCGCTGGAACGCCACGCCGAGGGTGCGCTTGTCGGCTTGGCCGCGGGCCGATGGCGAATGAAGATGCGGCACCTTGAGCGTGATCCGCGTGGGGCCGTCGCCGGCGCGCGGGGCGATCGGATCGGAGCGGAGGAGCTTCTCGTTGCCGCGGCGCGTCAGGGCGTAGCTCGCGCCGTCGACTTCGAGGGTGAGTTCCTTCGCGTTGGCGGGGGTGCCGAAGTGGAAGAGGCGCAGGGTGACCGTAAGTGGTTCCTCGCGGTCGACCCAGGCTTCGAAGTGCACATCCTCGCCCGGGCCGGTCCAGCGGAAGGCGCCCTCGGGGCCCCATTCGAGCTGGTAGAAGCCGTCATGGACGGGGAGGAGCTGGTCGGCGGCGATTTCGAAGCTCGGGGGAAGCGGGTCGGCCAGGACCGCCGGCGGAGCCTCTGCGGCCGGGATTGGTTGGGCCGCGTGGGCGAGCGCGGCGTCCCGGATCTGAAGCATCCGTTCGTAGCTGTCCATCCGGGCGCGAAGCTCAGCGAGTTCCGCGCGCAGCGCCGCCACGTCGGATGACGTGCCATCGGAGGCGGGCTGTCCGTGTTCCATCATCGAGTCCATGGCCGTCACTTGCTGCGGTCAGATGTCCGTCGGAACAGGCCACGACCGCGGCAGGACGGCGTGGCCTTCGTGAGCCCCCCGCGGCGTCAACCGTAGCGGTCGAGAGCGGCCGCGACGTCCGGCATGCGCTCGCGCAGGTCGGCGAGCAGGGGGCCGAGCCTTTCCGTCACGATGGCGCGCACCTCGGTCGTGTCTCCCACTGGCTTGCCGCCCTCGAACACACGTTCGCGCGACTTCGGGAACTGCTGGTCGGAGAAGGGGAGGCCCAGGAAGTCGCAGATGCGGCGCAGCACGCCCATCGGGTCATCCCGGATGAGGCCGTTGTAGTCGATGTGGAGCTGCTCCGCCGGGAGCATGCCCTTCCAGCGCAGCAGCCAGGTTGCGTAGTCGGAGTACCAGGAGACGCCGTTCCACCAGTTGGACAGCGCGATCTCCTTCATCCGCTCCGCGGTCGGGTTCTTGCCGCAGAGCATGGCGAGATGGGACATCGCGCGCGCGACCGGGTGCCGCAGCAGCGCGATGACCTTGAGGTTGGGGTTGAAGGAGAGGGCGTGGCGGATGCCCTCACGCGGGAGGACACAGTACTGCGGGGAAATCTCCCCGCATACCTGATCGACCGCAGCGGCCTTGAACAGCGTGGCGTAGGCGGAATCGTCCATCGGTTCCCGGGCGAGAGCGTCGAGGCTCGCGAGCACGCGTTCGCGGATCTCGGGGCGCGTGCGCTTCGGGTCCGCGCGTTCGGGGCTGTTCCAGTGTTCGCGTGCCTGGGCGACCTGGAACGCGCGGTGGTCAGCATCCGCCTTTGCCCAGCCGGGAATGTAGAGGGTCGAGAAGTACGCCACCTCCTTCACCGGTGGCATGAGGATGGCGGGATGGCTGCGCAGATTGGCGTAGAGCCAGGTGGTGCCGGCCTTCTGGGCACCGATGCACAGGAAGTCCGGACGAGCGGAGCGAGGCGAGGACACCGGCGCGTAGTGCGGGCTGCGACGGTCAGGCTGCGCCTTGGCGTCAGCGTATCCGCGCGCGATCTTTTCCAGCATGAAGTGCTCCGGCCGGTGGGGCGCCCGGTGTCACGGGGCGACGCTTTTCCTTAGCGTCCGTTCATGCGAGAGGGAAGGTCACCATGACGTTGATCGACCGGAAAGCGCTGCGGTTTCCGGATTTCCTCTGCATCGGGGCGCAGAAGGCCGGCACCACCTGGCTCGACGCGAACCTGCGGCGGCATCCGCGCATCTGGATGCCGTGGATCAAGGAGTTGCAGTACTTCAATCATGTTCACATCCCGGCGCATCGGGCGTGGACGGGGCGCCATCGGTGGTCGCATGGCGAGAAGGCGGCGCGGCGGCTCATGCGGCGCGCCGGGGATGCGGCGTTCGATATGGCGGCGCTGCATCGGATCACCTCCATCGCCACGGAGCCGGTTTCGGACGAGTGGTACGGGCGCATCTTCGCCCATGCGGGCGAGGACCAGATCTGCGGCGAGGTGACGCCGGAATACAGCCTGCTGCCGCCCGAGGGCATCGAGCATGTGCGACGACTGAACCCGCGGATGAAGATCATCTTCCTGATGCGGGATCCGGTGGAGCGGTGCTGGTCGCAGATCCGGATGCTCGCATCACGCGACGCGGCCCTCGACGTTCGGCGCCTCGCCGTTCAGGACGAGATGGTAGCGCGGTCGGACTATCGGAGCATCCTCACGCGATGGGAAGGCGTGTTCGGCTGCGCCCAGATATTCACTGCGGACTTTGTGGAGGTCGCGGAAGCGCCCGCGCGGCTGATCGAGCGGATCTGCGAGTTCCTTGGTCTTCCGGTGCACCCAGCCGCCGTGCGTCGTGCGGGCGATGTCGTCTTTGCCGGTCAGGAACTCGCGATACCGGCGGACGTCAGAGACCTGCTTCATGCCCGTCTGGACGGGGTCTATCGCACCATGTGTGATTGGCGCCACGAGGCGGCCGATTCTGTGTGCCCGCGACCATGCGGCATCTCTGAAGGCGTTGGTGGATGAAGATCGCAGCAGTTACCAGCGTAAGGAACGAGGCGCCATTCCTTCTCGAATGGGTGATTTACAATCGTCTGATCGGCTTTACGGACATTGTTGTCTATTACAATGATTGCTCGGACGGTACGGACCTGGTGGCCCATGCCCTGGCCGATGCCGGTTTGATCACGGCGATCGAGAACAAGGGCCTGCCTGACGTGGCCCCCCAGGTGGCGGCATTCGTCCAAGCGCGATCGATCGAACAGGTGCGTACTGCCGACTGGGCCATCGCCATCGATGTGGACGAGTTCATCAATATCAAGTGCGGGGAAGGCACGCTCTCGGATCTGTTCGCGGCTATCCCGGATGCCGACGCGGTATTGATGCAGATGCGGCACTTCGGCTCATCGCATCACATCTTCATGCAGGATGACCTGGTGTTGCGGCAGTTCAGTCTGGCATCGACCGAAGACCACCCTGACAACGCAATCGTCAAGACACTCCACAGGATGGGCAGGCGCTTCAAGACAATCGGAATGCACATGCCGTTCTTTTTTGAGCGGTATGACGAGAAGCCCCGGATCTACAACGGTTCGGGCAAACTGGTGCCCGAGGAGATGCACCGGTTCGAGCGCGGTCGAAAGGTGCCTGAGGGATGGGCGGGAATGGACCTCGTCCAACTCAACCACTACGCGGTCCGCAGTCTTGACCAGTTCCTCGTCAAGCGGCGGCGCGGCTCAGGCACAGGGATGCGCAACCGCTTCAGCAAAGAGTACTGGTTGCAGCGTGATGCGAACGATGTCGTCGAGACATCGATCCTGCGCATGCTGCCGCGCCTCGAGCAGGAGGTGGGCGATGTCCTGCGCCTTGCCCGCGTCAAGGACGCAGTGATGCGTGCGCGGCGGCGCAATGAAATCGAGGTGATGCTCTCCATACGTGACGCGCCGCCCTTTGCCTTCGAGGTCGCGAAAAGCAAGATGGATATGGCATAGTATTCAAGTGATCTGCGGCCGGTTTCCATGTCTGTGCGGATGCGGATTGGCCGTGATCGCGCACCTCGACGGAAGGCAAGGAGCCGGAAGCGCGCGATCCTCGCACCTCGCACCTCGCACCTCGCACCTCGCACCTCGCAGCCATGCTGCGTGCAAGGGCGCCGCGGTCCGCCGCCGAACCGCGGCACCAGGCGACAGAAGAATACGGCCATACGCGAGAGGGCGGCCGTGGCGGATCGGCAAGGCGGAGTCCGCGCGCCGGTTGATGATAGATCTCATTACTAGGTGGGGTCGTCCCAGAGTTGCAGCGCGGGCGCGCGCTGCTTCTGGGGAAGGGCGACATTGTGTAGGTCCCCTTGACCGTGATGGCTTGCGTCACGGGCTGCCCTCGCGGTGGCAGCGCCGCAGCGGAGAACCGGCCACTCGAAGTCTACTTCCATACGCTGGCAAGGCCTGCGCCATCAGACTCCGAGACCGTTTGGAAAGTCCGGCAACCGGCCCGCAAGCGCGCCGCGAGGCACGCTTCCAAGCGGCTCTCAGGAGATCTCTGCGAAACGCGCCTGATCGTTTGTTGGAGGTGTGGGAGCGGGCTGGAACGGGCGTTGGCGATGGGTTTTGCGCCGCGGCAG
>NZ_JAAEDL010000041.1 GCF_018129005.1 Neoroseomonas eburnea | reverse complement strand
CGCTCGGCGCCATGCTGCGCGCGGCGGATGAAGCGGCTGCCGCGGTGCCGCCGAGCCCTGCCGCCCCGCCCGCGCCGCTGCCGGGGCAGGAGGGCGACGCGCGTCCGGGCACCGAGGTCGCGCCGAAGCCGCGCCTCGCGCCGCGCGCCAAGGTGCAGGAACGCGCGCCCGACACCGCGCGGCGCGCGCCGGAGCAGCGTGCGCTCGACCTCGACCCCGGAACCTGGCGCCTGCCGCCGCTCGACCTGCTGACCGAAGCGCCGGCCCGTCGCACCGGCCGGCCCTCCGAGGAATCGCTGCAGGCCAATGCGCGCCTGCTGGAATCCGTGCTCGAGGACTATGGCGTGCGCGGCCGCATCGCCGAGATCCGGCCAGGCCCTGTGGTGACGCTCTACGAACTGGAGCCCGCGCCGGGCACGAAATCCTCCCGCGTCATCGGCCTCGCGGACGACATCGCGCGCTCCATGTCGGTCATCGCCGTGCGCATCGCCACCGTGCCCGGGCGCAACGTGATCGGCATCGAGATGCCGAACGCCAAGCGCGAGACGGTCTACCTCTCGGAGATGTTCGTCGACGAGTCCTGGGGCAGGAACCAGGGGCGGCTGCCGCTCGCCCTCGGCAAGGACATCGGCGGCATGCCGGTCATCGCCGACCTCGCGCGCATGCCGCACCTGCTGATCGCGGGCACCACCGGCTCGGGCAAGTCGGTCGGGATCAACACGATGATCCTGTCGCTGCTCTACCGCTTCGGGCCGGACGAGGTGCGCTTCATCATGATCGACCCGAAGATGCTGGAACTCAGCGTCTACGACCGCATCCCGCACCTGCTGGCACCGGTGGTCACCGAACCGCCCAAGGCGATCGGCGCGCTGAAGTGGACGGTGCGGGAGATGGAGCGCCGCTACCGCGCCATGTCCCAGCTCGGCGTGCGCAACATCGGCGGCTACAACGAGAAGGCCGCCGCCGCCCGCGCCCGCGGCGAGGTGCTGACGCGCAAGGTGCAGACCGGCTTCGACCCCGACACCGGCAAGCCGGTCTTCGAGGAACAGCCGCTGGCGCTCGAACCGCTGCCGATGATCGTCGTCGTCATCGACGAGATGGCCGACCTGATGATCGTCGCCGGCAAGGAGATCGAGGCGGCCGTGCAGCGCCTGGCGCAGATGGCGCGCGCCGCCGGCATCCATGTGATCATGGCCACGCAGCGACCCTCGGTGGACGTCATCACCGGCACCATCAAGGCGAACTTCCCGACGCGCATCTCCTTCCAGGTGACGTCGAAGATCGACAGCCGCACCATCCTCGGCGAGCAGGGGGCGGAACAGCTCCTCGGCCAGGGCGACATGCTGCACATGCCCGGCGGGCAGCGCGTGACGCGCGTGCACGGCCCCTTCGTGAGCGACACCGAGGTGGAACGCGTGGTCGAGTTCCTGCGCGAGCAGGGCGAGCCGCACTACGTCGAGGAAGTGACCGAGCAGGAGGACGAGGACGGCGCCGGCGCGCTGCCGGGCATGCTAGGCGGCAACACGGATGCCGAGGCCTCGCTCTACGACCAGGCGGTGGCGCTGGTGACGCGCGAAGGCAAGGCCAGCACCTCCTTCGTCCAGCGGCACCTGAACATCGGCTACAACCGCGCCGCCAAGCTGATCGAACAGATGGAGAAGGAAGGCGTGGTGGGGCCGGCGAACCATGTCGGCAAGCGCGAGGTGCTCGCGCCGGGGCCGAGGGATTGAAGGTCGGGGGAGGAGAACCTCCCCCGATCCCCCTCCCTTTTCTGTTTCCTGGGAACTGACTTCGGAGGTCAGTCTCCAGGTGCCAGAGAAGGTTGGGGAGTCCGGGGGGGTGTTCCCTTCCCCCCGGCCTTCCTGAACCGCTTCATGTTCAGGCCGGAGTCCCGCGCGCAGGCTCCCCTCCAAAGGAGACCGACGTGCGCCACACCCTCGCTGCTGCCTTGATCGTCGCGCTGCCCGTTGCGGTCGAGGCGCAGGATCGCCCGTCGCTGGAGCCGACGCGCGACGTGATGGTGACCTACCGCGTCGAGACCGGGGGCATCAGCGTCGAGATGACGACGATCTGGTCGGCCTCGGCGCGCCTCGGGCGCATGAACCTGCCGGGTGCGGCGGGCTACGTGGTGGCCGATCATGCGAACAACCGCGCCTTCATGGTGATGGAGCCGGCCCGCGAGGTCATGGACATACCGCTGGAACGGGCCGGCGGCTTCGCGCGCCACCTCGAAGCCGCGCGCTTCACCCGTGGTGCGACGGTGAGAGTGGCCGGAACGGATTGCACCAATTGGCGCTATGAGATGCCTGTCCAGACGGGCGAGGTCTGCTTCACCGCCGACGGCGCGCTGCTGCGGTCGCGCGCCATCATGGGTGGGGTGGAAACCCGGATGGAGGCCACCCGCGTCGCCTATGGCCCCCAGGATGCGGCGCAGTTCCGCCGGCCGGAAGGGTACCAGACGAGGCAGACCCCGGCCGTCCCCCAGGCTGTCGCGCCGGGCGGACGCCCCGGCACCGCGCGCTGAGGCCGTGGCGCGCCGTCGCGGCGGGTGGGCGCGCGAGACGATGACCCCGGTACCGAGTCGGCCGAACGGCTGGCCCGCAGAAGGCGTCTTGCGAAGCCGTCCCCCCATCCCGACAATACAAGGATGGCTGCCCCCCTCGCCCTCGCCGACGCCGCCGACCCCTCCTTCGCGGAGCTGCTGGCCCTGCGTCCGCACCTCTCGCTCCATGCCATGGATGGCCTGGTCATGGAGGAGGTTCCCCTCGCGCACATCGCGCGCGAGGTCGGTACCCCCGCCTGGGTCTATTCCGCCGGCGCGCTGCGCCGCCGCGCGCGCGCGCTGAAGGGCGCGCTCTCGGCCGCCGGGCTGACCGCCACAGTGCACTTCGCCATGAAGTGCAACGACAACCTCTCGGTACTGAAGGTGCTTGCCGCCGAGGGCCTCGGCGCCGACGTCGTCAGCGAGGGTGAATTGCGCATCGCACGGGCCGCCGGCATCCCGGCCTCGGCCATCGTCTTCTCGGGCGTCGGCAAGACGGAAGACGAGATCCGCCACGCGCTGGCCGAGGACATCTTCCAGATCAATGCGGAAAGCGCGGAGGAGATCGAGATGATCTCCGCCATCGCCGCCGGCATGGGCCGCACCGCGCGCGTCGCGCTGCGCGTGAACCCGGACGTGGACGCCAAGACCCACGCCAAGATCACCACGGGCAAGAGCGAGAACAAGTTCGGCGTCGCCATCTCCGACGCGGCGGACATCTACGCCCGCATGGCGTCCCTGCCCGGCATCGCGCCGGTCGGCGTCGCGACGCATATCGGCAGCCAGATCACCGCCGGCATGGCGGCCTATCGCGCGGCCTATGCCCGGCTGGCGGAACTCGTGCGCGACCTGCGCGTGCAGGGGCTGCCGGTCGAGCGCGTGGATTGCGGCGGCGGGCTCGGCATTCCGTATCGCGACGAGCCGGCACCGACGCCTGAGGCGCTGGCCGGCGCCATCCGCGCCACGCTGGGCGACCTCGGCCTGCCGGTGATGCTGGAACCGGGCCGCTGGATCGCAGGTCCGGCGGGCGTGCTGCTGGCCTCGGTGGTGCTCCAGAAGCGCGGCGCGGCGCACCGCTTCGTGGTGGTGGACGCGGCGATGAACGACCTGCTGCGGCCGGCGATGTACGAGGCCTGGCACGGGATCGTGCCGCTTTCCGCCGCACGCGCGGCTTCCCCCCTTTCCCCGGCCGAGGTGGTCGGCCCGATCTGCGAGACCGGCGATACCTTCGCCCGCGGGCGGCTGCTGCCGGAACTGGTGACCGGGGATACGGTCGCCTTCCTCGATGCCGGTGCATACGGGGCGGTGATGTCCTCCACCTACAATGCGCGGCCCTTGGCTGCCGAGGTGCTGGTGGACGGCGCCCGCTTCGCCGTGGTGCGCGAACGCCAGTCCTACGAGGAGCTGCTGCACGGCCAGCGCCTGCCGGAGTGGCTGACGACATGAAGGGGCGCGGGTCCGATGACCGGAGGTGTGAGGTGCCAGAGGCACCGCGCACCGGAGGTCTGAATCGGACCCGTCGCGCCGGAGGCGCGAGGCATGCCGCCGATGACCGGAGGTGTGAGGTGCCGCAGGCACCGCGCACCGGAGGTCTGAATCGGACCCGTCGCGCCGGAGGCGCCGGATGAGCGCGCCGAAGCGGCTCATGGCCCGCCTCCAGCGGCGGACACGGCTCGCGCGCCTCGCTCTCTGGTGGGAAGCCGCCTGGCCGGCGCTCTGGCCGCCGCTCGGCGTCATCGGGCTGTTCCTGGTGGTCGCGCTGTCCGGCCTGCCCCTGGTGCTGCCTCCGCTGCTGCATCTGGCGATGCTCCTGGCCTTCGCCGCAGCCCTCGCATGGACCGGGCGGCGCGCGGTCCGGTGGCTACGCCTGCCCGGCCTGCCCGCCGCCGAGCGCCGGCTCGAACGGGATTCCGGCCTTGCCCATCGGCCGATCGCGACCCTCGGAGACCGTCCGGCGGGCAGCGACCCGGTCGCACAGGCGCTGTGGAACGCCCATCGCCAACGGGCGGAACGGCGCCTCGCCGCGCTGCGTGTCGCCCGGCCGCGCCCGGGCCTCGCCGCGCGCGACCGGCGGGCGCTGCGCGGCGGGCTGGCGGTGGCGCTGGCCGCCGCCTTCGCCATCGCCGGGGCCGAGGCGCCGGAGCGCCTCCGCCGCGCCCTGCTGCCCGCCTTCGGCGGCTCCGCCCTGCCCACCACCCAGGCGGTGCGGCTGGAGGCCTGGATCACGCCCCCGTCCTATACCGGCGCCGCGCCTGTCTTTCTCGACACCGCCGGCGGGACCGTCAGCGTGCCGGCAGGCAGCCGGCTGCAGGTGGCCGTCTCCGGAGGTGCGGGCGGCACGCCGGAGCTGGTGCTGGAAGGCACGGCCACGCCCTTCCGGACCCTCGACCGCGGCTCCTACGCGGTGGAAGCCACGCTCGGAACCGGCGGGCGGCTCGCCATCATCCGCGACGGCAAGGAGCTCGCGCAATGGTTGCTCGCGCTGCGCGCCGACGCGCCGCCGGTCGCCGCATGGGATCAGCCGCCCGCCCGCGCCAGCCGGGGGCTCGCGATACGCCTGCCCTGGCGGGCGGAGGATGACTGGGGCCTCGCCGGACTGCGGGTGGAACTGCGCCTGAAGCTGCGGCCGGAGGCCGAGGCCGTGGTGCTCGACCTGCCCATCCCCGGCGGCAGCCCGCGCAATGCGCGCGGCGCGGCGCAGCCTGACCTCTCCGCCCATCCCTGGGCGGGGCTGGAGGTGGAATCGCGCCTTGTCGCCCGCGACCATGCCGGGCAGGAAGGGCGCAGCGACGGCGCCTTCCTCGAACTTCCCGAACGCTCCTTCACCCATCCCGTTTCCCAGCAGCTGATCGCGCTGCGCAAGGCGCTTTCGGTCGATCCCACCGGCCGCGACCCGGCGCGGCGGGAACTCGACCGCATCACGGGGGCGCCGGAAGCCTTCGAGCACGACAGCGGCACCTTCCTCGCGCTGCGCAGCGCCCGTCATCGCCTGCTCCGCGATCGCCGTCCCGGCGGGATCGCCGAGGTGCAGGAGATCCTGTGGGACGTCGCCGTGGCGCTGGAGGAAGGCCGCACCGACCGCACCGCGCGGGCGCTCGCGGAAGCCCGCCAGGCGCTGCGCGAGGCGCTGGAGGCGGCACGGCGCGAAGGTCCGAACCAGACGGAGGAGCGGCGCGCCGAGCTCCAGCGCCGCATCGAGGATCTGCGGGAAGCGATCCGGCGCCACCTCGAGGCCCTCGCCGAACGCCTCCAGCGCGAGAATGCGGAGGCCCTGCCCTACGACCCGCAGCAGCGGCTGATGGATCAGCGTGAGCTGGACCGCCGCACGCGCCGCATGGAGGACGCCGCGCGGCAGGGCCGGACCGAGGAGGCGGAACGCGAGCTGGCGGAACTCGAGGAAATGCTCCGTGCGCTGGAGGAAGGCCGCAACATGCGGGCCGAGGAACGCCAGCGCCAGCAGCAGCGCCAGCGCGGCCAGCAGCAGATGGGCGCGGTGCAGGACATGGTGCGCCGCCAGGCGGAGATGCTCGACCGCGGCCACCAGCGCTCCGAGCAGGTCGAGCGCGAGCGGGCGCAGCAGCGCCGGTCCCAGCCGATGTCGCGCGTCTTCCCGCCTTCCCAGATTCCGCCCGCACCGCCGCAGGATCCTGCGCAGCAGGCCGAACGGCAGGAGCAGTCGCGGACGGATGCCCGCATCCAGCGCGCCCTGCGCCGCGCGCTGGGCGAGCTGATGCAGCAGTTCGGCGACCTGACCGGCGACGTGCCGGCGCAACTCGGCGAGGCCGACCGCGCCATGCGCGATTCCGCCGACGCCCTGGCCGAGGGCCGCGATGCGCGCGACGCCCAGCAGCGCGCCATCCGCGCGCTGACCGAAGGCGGGCGGCAGATGGCGCAGCAGATGCAGCGCCAGTTCGGCCAGTCCCAGCCGGGCGAGGGCGGCGAGGAGGAAGAGGGCGAAGGCGAAGGCATGGCCGGCGGCCAGCAGGGCGGCGAAGGCCAGGACCAGGCGCAGGAGCTGGGACAGGGGCGCGATCCGCTCGGCCGCAGGTCGCGGGAAGCGCCGGGCGGGCAGGACAACGCCTCCGACACCCGCGTGCCGGACGAGGCGGAACTGCTGAAGACGAGGCGGCTGCAGGAGGAACTGCGGCGGCGCGGGGCGGAGCGCGAGCGACCGCCGGCGGAACTGGATTACATCGACCGGCTGTTGCGGCGGTTCTGAAGGTCGGGGGAGGGTGAACCTCCCCCGAACCCCCTCCCTTCTTTGGCACCTGGGAACCGACTTCGGCGGTCAGTCCCCAAATGCCGAAGAAGGTTGAGGGGGGTGCGGGGGGAGAAGTTCCCTTCTCCCCCCGCCCTTCACGTGATCCGATCCAGCTCCCGCTCGTCCAGCGTCCCCGGCACCAGCGTCATAGGTACCGTCAGCCGGCTCGCGTAGCGCCCGGTCAGCGCGGAGATCAGCGGCCCAGGCCCGCCGCTGCCGGGCGCCATCGCCAGCACCAGGATCGAGATGCGCGGATCCTCCTCGAGCAGTTTCAGCAACTCGTCGCGCGGCGTGCCTTCGCGGATGATGAGGATGGGAAAGCCGCCGGTGATCTCGTTCACCTCGGCGGCGAGGCCGGAGAGCATCTTCTCCGCTTCCTCCCGCCTTTCCTCCTGCATCATGACGCCGACGCCGGCCCATTCCACGAGGCCGACCGGCTCGACCACCCGCAGCAGGGCGACGCGGCCGCCGCCCTTGCGCGCGCGCAGGCAGGCGTAGCGCAGCGCAACGGCACGCTCGGGGCTGTCATCCACCACCACCAGGAAGATGCGATCGCGCTTCGCGGCGGTGGTGGCGGCGGCGGCTTCCTCGCTTCCGGGCATCGTGCCCCCCTCAGCTTCGGCGGAAGATCACACTGCCGAACCAGCCCGCCAGGGCGGCCAGCAGGATGCAGGAGATACCGTAGACCAGCGGCAGGGTCCGCGCGACGTGGGCGATGGAGGCGGCGGTGCCGACCCGCTCCACGCGCAGGAACAGCGCCTGGCGCGCGACGATGCGGCGGTCCCGCACCAGCAGCACCTCGATCCGGTAGTCGCCGGTCTGCACCGTGTCGGGGAAGGAGACGCGGGCGGAGAACAGCCGCCCGCCGGCGACGTTGACCGGCGCGGCGTATTCCTGCCAGCGCCCGTCCTGCTGCTTGAGTTCGAGCAGCGCGGCGCGGAAGGCCGGCGCCTGGCCGCCCACTGCGCGCAGCGGCAGGGCATCGAGGCCGAGTCGCGTGGTGCGCCGCGTCTCCTCCGGCAGCACCTCCCAGACCGGGCGCGTGGCAGCGATGGCGTAGAAGCCCGGCACCTCGGGGAAGGTGGCGGAGGGCCCGTTCACCCAGAAGCCCAGCACGTTGACCTTGCGGCGAACGACGGTGGGCAGCGGCGGGCCCCAGGCGAGCACCACCACGTCCTCGCCGCTTTCCGGACCGATCAGGTTCTCGGTGGCGCCGAAGACGAGGACGGAGGCGCCGGTGAACCCTGTGGTGATCTCGACGCGGTCGGTCGAGATGTCGGCGGTCAGCGCCGGCGTGCTGGCGGGTGCGGGTGCCGGTGCCTGCGCCGCGGCCGGCAGCGCCCAGCCGAGCAGCAACGCGAGCATGAGAGCGAAGGCCCGGAGTGGGCTCCAGCGCGCCTCGCCGGCGGCGTGCCTGCGGCATGCCCGCGCCCGGGCGTGGCTTCGGCACGACGCACCCGGCGGCAGGCGAGGCCGCCTCATTGCGCCGGCCCGATGGCGAAGAGGCTGACGGGCGCGCGCACCAGGTCCCAGGCCAGGCCGAGCGCCACCGCCAGCACCAGCAGGCCGAGCAGGGCGCGCGTCTCCTCGCCCCGCAGCTTCGTGCCCATGGCGGCGCCGAACTGCGCGCCGGCCACGCCGCCGGCGAGCAGCAGCAGGGTCAGCACGATGTCCACGCTGCCGACCTGCAGGGCCTGCAGCAGCGTCACGTTCGCCGAGACGAAGACCACCTGGAACAGCGAGGTGCCGATGACGACCGAGGTCGGCATGCCGAGCAGGTAGATCATGGCGGGGACCAGCATGAACCCGCCGCCCACGCCCATCACGGCGGAAAGGATGCCGATTCCGAATCCCACCAGCAGCGGCGGCACGATCGAGATGTAGAGGCGCGACTTGCGGAAGCGCAGCTTGAAGGGCAGGCCGTGCAGCCAGGTGTGCTCATGCGCCTTGGGCGTGGCGACGCCGGTGCGTCGGCGGCGCAGGATCGCGCGCACGCTCTCGCGCACCATCAGGATGCCGACGGTTCCGAGCACCACGACGTAGAAGAAGGCGACGGCGAGGTCGACCTGCCCCGCGCGCCGCAGCAGGGCGAAGAGCTGCACGCCGAGCACCGAGCCGGTGAAGCCGCCGGCCAACAGCACGGCGCCCATGCGCGCATCGACATTGTCCCGCCGCCATTGCGCGATGAGGCCGGAGACCGAGGCGCCGAGCGTCTGGTTGGCGCCCGAGGCGACCGCGACAGGAGATGGAATGCCGATGAGAATCAGCAGCGGCGTCAGCAGGAACCCCCCGCCGACGCCGAACAGGCCCGAAAGCCAGCCCACGCCGAAACCGATGCCCAGCAGCAGCAGCGCATCGACACTCATTTCGGCGATCGGCAGGTAGACCTGCATCGCGCCCCCGGGCCCCGTTGGGTGTGGATCTCGGACAACCCGGGTTTGGACCGGGGCGCCGCACGCGGCAAGGGACAATCGGCACGCGACGCGGCAGGATTGCGGCAGCACCGTTGCGAAAGGTTTCCCGATGCGCGTTCCTCGCCGCCTGCTGCTCGGCGCCGCCCTTGCCGCGCCGTTCCTGCGCCCGGCCGCGGCACAGGCCGCGCGCCGCGTGCGCATCATCCACGTCAACGATTTCCACAGCCGGCACGAACCGGTGGTGCGCGCCACCGGCGCCGCCTGCCGCGCGAACGAGAGCTGCCTCGGCGGCTCGGCGCGACTCGCGGGCGGCGTTGCGGCGGCACGGGCCGAGGCGGCGGCGGCCGGGCGCGCCGTCATCGCCGTGGATGCCGGCGACCAGTTCATGGGCAGCCTCTTCTACACGGAGTACCGCGGCGCCGCGGAGCTCGCGGTGATGAAGGCCTGGGGCTGCGAGGCGATGACCCTCGGCAACCACGAATTCGACAACGGCGCGGAGAACCTGGCCCGCTTCGTCGCAGGGACGGATTTCCCCATCCTCGCCGCCAATATCGACACGCGGGCCGAGCCGGCGCTCGATGGACGATTCCGCCCCTGGTGGCAGACGACGCGCGACGGCGCGCGCATCGCCTTCGTCGGCGTCACCACGCCGGAGACGCCGCAACTCTCCTCGCCGGGGCGCAACCTGCGCTTCACCGACCCGGCCGAGGCGGCGGCGCGCGCCATCGCCGAGATCCGCGCGAACGGCCCGGCGACGGTCGTGCTGCTCTCGCATCTCGGCATCGGCGCCGACCGGCGGATGGCCGAGCAGGTGGCCGGCATCGACGTCATCATCGGCGGGCATTCGCACACGCTGCTCGCCGCCGAGCCGGATGCGGACGGGCCTTCGCCGATGCTGGTGGACGGGCGCGATCGCACGGTGCGCATCCTGCAGACGGGCGCCTATGGGCGGTTTCTCGGGCGGCTCGACCTCGACCTCGCCATGGATGGCCGGATCGCGGCGCAGGGCGGATCCACCGCGCCGATGGGGGCGGAGATCGCGGAGGATGCGCGCGTCGCCGCGATGGTCGCGGAATTCGCCCGGCCGCTCGAGGCGACGCGGCGCCGCCCGGTCGGCACGCTGCCCGCCGAGCTGTCCAACGCCGGCTGCCGGCGCGGCGAATGCGCGCTCGGCAACCTGGTGGCGGAGGCGATGCTGGCGCGCATCCCCGGCGCCGAGATCGCCATCACCAATGGCGGCGGGCTGCGGGCCGGGCTGCCGGGCGGCCAGGTGACGATCGGCGACGTGCTGACGGTGCTGCCCTTCGGCAATACCGTCGCGGTGATGGGGCTGCGCGGGGCGGATGTGGCGGCGGCGCTGGAACACGGCCTGTCCCAGGGCGCCGGCACGGCGGGGCGCTTCCCGCAGGTGGCGGGGCTTCGCTTCGCCTGGGACCCCGCGGCGCCGCCGGGCAGCCGCCTGCGCCAGGTGGAGGTGGCGCAGGGCGCGAGCTTCGCCGCGCTCGATCCGGGGCGGGTCTATCGCGTCGTGACCAACGACTTCATGCGCAAGGGCGGCGACGGCTACGTGATGTTCCGCGATCGCGCGCTCGACCCCTACGACACCGGGCCGGTGCTGGACGAGGTGGTGGCCGAGGCGATCGCCGCCGGGAGGCTGGCCGGCGTGCCGGAGGATGGGCGGATCCGGGTGCGGTGATCGCGGCAGCGCCGCGCCGCGCCGGTATCGCGCCTGGGATTGGTGGAGCGGCGAGGCGCCGGATCAAGGGGGAGATGGCCGGCGGCGAGCTTTAGCTGCGGTTCGATCTGCGCCGCCGCCCGCGTGCGACCCCGCCGAAGGACGGGCCGAACGGGGCATTCGCGATGCAGGCACCGCCCGCGGCCATCCGGCGACATAATCCCGGATGGATGGACGGGCGGGGACGCGGCCCGGCGTGGCATTCCCACAGAGTCGCTGAGGCCGCTCCGCCGTCGGATGCGCGCAGTTCAACGTCGGCCGAACATCCTCTCCAGCGCCACGGAATCGAGCCGCAGCACGGTCGGCCGGCCGTGGCTGCAGGTGGCGGCGCGCGGCGTCGCCTCCATGGATCGCAGCAGAGCGTCCATCTCGGCCGGGAGCAGGCGCCGGCCCGCGCGCACGCTGCCGTGACAGGCGAGCCGCGCCACCGCGGCATCCAGGCGGCGTTGCAGGGAGGCCGCCTCGCCGAGCTCGGCGAGTTCCTCGGCCAGGTCGCGCAGCAGCGGCGCCGGCTCGGGATTGCCGAGCAGCGCCGGCAGGGCGCGCACCAGCACGGCGCCGGCGCCGAAGGATTCGATCTCCAGGCCGAGGCGGGCCAGCGTCTCCGCATGATCGAGCAGCCGCGCCGCCTCACCGGCGGGCAGGTCCACCACGGCGGGCAGCAGCAGCGGCTGGGCGCGCACGCCGCCCTCGACGAGCTGGGCGTTCAGCGCCTCATGCGTCAGGCGTTCATGGGCGGCGTGCTGGTCCACCAGCACCAGCGCGCCGTCGGGGGCTTCCGCGAGCACGTAGGTATCGAGGATCTGCGCCAATGCGCGGCCGAGCGGGTGGTGGTCCGGCGCGCGTTCCTCGATTGGCGCCGGGCGTGGCGGCGGCGATGGAGCAAGGCCAAGCGCGCCTTGCACCGGGGCCATACAGGGCGGTTGCGGCGCCAGGGCCGGCGGCGCCGCCTCCGCGAAGCCGCCCGCCGGGTCGCGCGCGAAGGGCGATTCCGGCGCCGCACCAACGGGCTGCGGTGATGCCGGGTGGGCGAATCCCTGCACCGTGCCCAGGGAGGGCGTGAGCGGCCCGGTCGCGGCGGCGCCCGGCGCCGCAGCCCCCGGCCAGGGCAGCGGGGTGGCCGGGGTGAAGCCCGGTACCGCCACGGCCGCCCCGGCGCCGACCGACACCGCCCGCCGCAGCGCGGAGATGACCGCGCCGCGCACCGCCTCGCCTTCGCGGAAGCGCAGCTCGGTCTTCATCGGGTGGACGTTCACGTCGAGCATGTCGGGCGGGATCTCGAGGAACAGCGCCGCCGCCGGGTGCCGCCCCATCGGGATCAGGTCGCGATAGGCGACGCGCAGCGCCACGCGCAGCAGCGGGTCGCGCACCGGGCGGCGGTTGACCACCAGGTGCTGCGCTACCGTGGTCGGCCGCGTGTAGGAGGGCAGCGCCGCGAGGCCGTGGAGATCGAGGGCGACGCCCACCGATTCCACCCGCACGGCGGCGGCTGCGAAATCCGGGCCAAGCACCTGGCGGATGCGGCCCTCGGCATCAGTGGCGGGCAGGTTCAGCGCCTCCCGCCCGTCGCTTTCGACGCGGAAGGCGACCGCGGGCCAGGCGAGGGCGAGGCGGCGCACCGCGTCGATGGCGTGCTCGGCCTCGGTGCGCGGATGGCGGAGGAATTTGCGCCGCGCGGGGGTGGCGAAGAACAGGTCGCGCACCTCGACGCGCGTCCCGGGGGCGCCGGCGGCGGGGGTGACCGGCCGGACGTGGCCGCCCTCGACGGCGATGCGGTGCGCGGCGGCGTCGCGCGCTCCGGCGCGCGCTTCGGCATGACGCGCTCCGGCGCGCGCTTCGGCATCACACCCCCCCTCGCGCGCGCCGGCAAGCGCGCGCGGGCGCGAGGTGATGGTCAGCCGGGCGACGGCGCCGATCGAGGGCAGCGCCTCCCCCCGGAAACCGAGGGTGGCAATGCGGAACAGCGTCGCCTCCTCCGGCAGCTTCGAGGTGGCGTGGCGCTGCACGGCGAGCGCGAGGTCTGCGGCCGACATGCCGATGCCGTCATCCTCGACCAGGATGCGGTCCATGCCGCCGCCTTCCAGCACGACGGAGACGCGCGCGGCGCCGGCATCGAGCGCGTTCTCGACGATCTCCTTCACCGCGGCGGCCGGGCGCTCGACCACCTCGCCGGCGGCGATGCGGTTGGCGGTGGTCTCGGGCAGGAGGCGGATCAGGGGCCGGGGGGGCGACTCGGCCGCGGCGGCGGACATGTGACCAGGATAGCATGCGGGGCGAAGCCTTTCCTTCCGGCCGGTGCCGCGGCACGCCATGCTGCGTGCGGAATGGTGAGCGGGGGCAGGGTGGACGCAGCGGACCGGCGGCCGATCGCGGCGCGCAATCTCGGAGCGACGCAGAAGGTCGCGGCTTGGCTGGTGGCGCGCGGCGCCTCGCCGAATGGCATTTCCCTGGCCGGGATGGCGGCGGGGCTCGGGGCCGGATTGGCCTTCGCCGCGACGGATTGGCTGCCTGGGGGCGCCTGGCTGTTCTGGCTGCTCGGCGCCGCGCTGGTGCAGGCCCGGCTGATGGCGAATCTCTTCGACGGCATGGTGGCGATCGGCCGGGGTGTCGCCTCGCCGGTCGGGGAATTGTTCAACGAGGTGCCGGATCGCGTGTCGGATACCGCGGTGCTGCTCGGGCTCGGCGTCGCGGCGGGGTCGGTGGCGCTCGGGCTGGCGGCGGCGCTGGCGGCGATGGCGACGGCCTATGTCCGCACCACCGCGCGCGCGGCCGGCGCGCCGAGCGATTTCTGCGGTCCGATGGCCAAGCAGCACCGCATGGCGCTGGCGACCGCGCTCGGCGTCTGGTGCGCGGTGGTGCCGGCGGCGTGGTCCGGCGGGGCCTGGGCGCCCTGGACGGTGCTCGCGGTGATCCTGGCGGGGTCGCTGGCGACCGCCTGGCGAAGGCTGGCGCGCGCCGCCGCTGCGCTGGAGGCGAAGCCATGATCCGCCAGGACGTCTTCGCCCATCCGGTGACCATCGGCATCGTCGCGGCGACCGTCGCGGTGCTGGCGATCGCGGCGGCGGTGATCGGCACGATGACGCTGCGCGGGCGCGGCACGCCGGAACTCCGGCGGGAGTTGTGGCTGCGCCTCGGCTCCTGGTGCCTGCTGCTGCCGCTGATGATGGGGCCGGTGCTGCTCGGGCGGGAATGGGTAATCGGGGCGGTGACGCTGCTCGGCCTCGCCTGCCTGCGGGAATTCGACCGCGCCACGGGGCTGTTCCGCGAACCGCTGGTCGCGGCGTTGGTGGTGCTCGGCATCCTGGCGGCGAATTTCGCGGCGCTCGACCATTGGTACGGGTTCTTCGTGGCGCTCTGGCCGCTGACCGTGGGCGTCATCGTCGTCGGCACCATCCCGCGCGACCGGCCGGCGGGCTACATCCAGCGCACAGCCCTCGGCATCTTCGCCTACATGCTGTTCGGGGCGGGGCTGGCGCACCTGTCCTACATGGCGAACGAGCCGGGCTTCCGGCCGATCCTGCTCATGCTGCTGACCACCGTCGCGCTGTCGGACGTCGCCGCCTTCACCTTCGGCAAGCTGATCGGCGGGCCGAAGCTGCTGCCGGCGACCAGCCCGAACAAGTCGGTCTCCGGCGCGCTCGGCGCGCTGGCGGTGACGACGCTGCTGGTCGCGGCGCTCTCCTTCTTCATCTTCCGCGGCACGCCGATGGCGCAGCCCCACTGGCTGCTGACCTTCGGCGTCATCGTCGGCATCGGGGCGCAGGCGGGGGATCTGATGCTGTCCTCGATCAAGCGCGATATCGGCATCAAGGACATGGGCACCATCCTGCCCGGCCATGGCGGGGTGCTGGACCGCTTCAACTCCCTGCTGCTGGTCGCACCTGCCGCCTTCCACTTCATCCAGTTCTTCGTCGGCTTCGGCATGGGTCAGCCAACGCGGCTGATCACGGGCGGCTGATGGAGTGGAAGCTCCGCCCGGCGCGCGACCACGGCCTGCCGGCAGAGGAACGGCTGCGCAGCCTGTCGCGCGAGCGCGGCCTCGGCAGCCTGCTGCTGGGCAGCGCCTGGCGGGCGGCGCTGCGGGGCTATCTCGCGGCCTTCCACCGGCTGCAGGTGACCGGGCGGGACCACCTGCCGCCGCCGCCCTTCGTGCTGATCGCCAACCACAGCAGCCACCTCGACGCGCTGACGCTCTCCGCCGTGCTGCGCGGGGAGGCAGCGCGGCGCGCCCATGCGCTGGCGGCCGGCGACACCTTCTTCACCTCGACACTGTCCTCGGCCTTCGCCGCCTATGCGGTCAACGCCCTGCCGGTGTGGCGCAAGCGGACCAAGTCGGGCGAACTCGCGACGCTGCGGGAGCGGCTGGTCGAGGACCGGCTGGTCTACATCCTCTTCCCCGAGGGCACCCGTGCGCGGGACGGCGCCATGGCCCCCTTCCAACCCGGCATCGGCGTGCTGGTGGCAGGGACCGAGGTGCCGGTGGTGCCCTGCTTCCTGGAAGGCTGCCACGCCGCCTGGCCGCCAACGCGGTCCTGGCCGAGGCCGGGCAGGCTGCGGCTGCGGATCGGCGCGCCGCTGCGCTTCGCCGACCTGCCCGCCACGCGCGCCGGCTGGGAGGAAGCGGCGCGGCGCTGCGAGGCCGCCGTGCGCGCCCTCAGCCCGCCCGTTGCAGCCGCAGGATCTCCGCCGCCAGTGGGCCCGTCGCCGCGCTGACCGCCGCGGCCTCCCCGCGCAGCAGCGCCTCGGTGCGGGTGGCGATGGTCTTGCCGAGCTCCACCCCCCATTGGTCGAAGGGGTTGATGCCCCAGAGCGCGCCGAGGCTGGCGACCTTGTGCTCATAGAGCGCGACGAGCTGGCCCAGCGTGAAGGCATCGAGCCGCGGCAGCAGCAGCGTCGTGCTCGGCCGGTCGCCGGGGAAGACGCGATGCGGCGCGAGGCGCGCGATCTCCGCCTCGCCGGCGCCGGCGGCGCGCATCTCGGCCCGCACCGCGTCCTCGTCCTTGCCGAGCATCAGCGCCTCGGCCTGCGCCAGGCCGTTCGCCAGCAGCTTGCGATGGCTGTCGGCATGGGCGTGGTCGGGATTGGCGACCAGGATGAAATCCACCGGCACCGGCGTGGTGCCCTGGTGGATGAGCTGCATGAAGGAATGCTGCGCGTTGGTCCCCGGCTCGCCGAACACCACCGGCCCCGTCGCGCGCGGCGCCGGCAGCCCCGCCGCCGTCACCCGCTTGCCGAGGCTTTCCATCTCCAACTGCTGCAGATGCGCGGGAAAGCGCGCGAGGCGCTCGTCATAGGGCAGCACGGCGCGCGCCGGGCAGCCGAGCATGTCGACATGCCAGACCTCGGTCAGCGCCAGCAGCACCGGCAGGTTGTCCTCGAGCGGCGCGGCCAGGAAGTGCTCGTCCATCGTCCGCGCACCGGCGAGCAGCCGGGCGAAGGCGTCCCAGCCCAGCGCGAGAGCCAGCGACAGCCCGATCGCGCTCCACATCGAAAACCGCCCGCCCACCCAGTCGCGGAAACCGAAGACGCGCTCGGGCGCGATGCCGAAGGCGGCGGTCGCCCGCAGATTGGTCGAGAGCGCGGCGAGGTGGCCGCCGACGGAGCCCTCCCCCAGGCTGTCCGCCAGCCAGGCGCGCGCCAGGCCTGCATTGGCCATCGTCTCCTGCGTCGTGAAGGTCTTCGACGCCACCAGCACCAGGGTCCGCGCGGGGTCGAGGCGCGCGCGCACCTCCTCCCACGCATGGGCATCGACGTTGGCGAGGTAGTGCGGCCGCAGCGGCGCGGCCGGCGTCCACAGCGCGCGCGCCGCCATCGCCGGGCCGAGGTCCGAACCGCCAATGCCGATGTTCAGCACGTCGGTGAAGCGCTCGCCCGTCGCGCCGCGCAGCGTGCCGTCATGCACCTGGCCGACGAAGCTGCGCATCGTCGCAAGCGAGCCCTGGACGGCGGCGGCGGCGTCCTCCTCCCCGGTCCGGACGGCGACTCCGGCGGGCGCGCGCAGCGCCATGTGCAGGGCGGCGCGGCGCTCGGTGGCGTTCACCGCCTCCCCGCGCGCCATGGCGTCGCGGAAGCCCTCGACACCGGCGGCACGCGCCAGGACCAGCAGCGCCGCCAGCGCCTCATTCGATATCGCCGTCTTCGACAGGTCGAGCAGGATATCCCCCGCGCGGCGGGAGAAGCGCGCGAAGCGGCCCGGATCGGCGGCGAAGAGAGGGCGGATGGCGGTGGCCCCGGGCCGGCGGCCCAGGGCCTCCAGCGCGGCCCAGGCGGCATCGATGTCGCGGCTCGGCATGGTCACTCCTGCGGGCGGGCATCCTGCCATGGGCTTGGCGGAGGGGAAGGGCCGCAGCAAATCGCAATCATGTGGCCTCGGCGTGGCATCCCGGCCCGGGCGGGGGGCGGCGCGTCCGGCAGGGCACCGTCAGTCTCATTGCCGGACGATGATGAATCGATTCCGGAACATCGACCGGCTGGCCGGGAAGGCGCCATGTCGCGGACAGCCGGGGTTTTGCACCGGACCTGCGGCGCTCGCGCCATCGTGGGTCTCGCCTGAGGTGCGGGAAGGCCGATGGCGATTGAGGGGGCGTTGCCCCCTCAAGCTCCCCCAGCAGGGGACACGGTCCCCTGCACCCGCGGATACCAAAGCATGGGTTTCCAAAGGCCTTAAGCCTTTGGCGGGGTGAGCCCGAGAGGGGCGGCGCCCCTCTCGGAACAGTCGCCGCAGCGAACCGGACGAAGGCGGTCGCGCCCTACATCCCTTCCGGCTGCCCGGCCACGGTCACGGCCAGGTCCTGCGGCTTCAGGATCGCCGAAGCGACGCGCGCCGCGCCGTCCCGCGTGATGGCGCGCAGCCGCGCGTTGCGCCCGTCGAGCCAATCCAGCGCCCGCCGGTTGCGCCGCATCGCCAGCAGCGTGCCGGCGATGCGCCGGCTGTCGGTGAACTGCAGCGGCAGGGAGCCGGTGAGGTAGGCCACCGCCTCCTCCAGCTCCGCCTGCGTCGGGCCGTGTTGCGCGAGGTCGGACCACACGCCGCGGGTCACCTGCAGCGCCTCGGCCACCTTGGCGTTCTCGGTGGCGAAGGCGCAGGTCACCACGCCGCCGCCGAACATCGTCTCGAGCCCGACGCCGATGCCGTAGGTCAGCCCGCGCTGCACGCGGACCGCCTCCATCAGGCGCGACGAAAAGCCGCCGCCGCCGAGGATGCGCAGCACCACCTGCGCCGCTTCCCAGTCCGGGTCGTTCGGCGCGATGCCGGGCTGGCCGAGCACCACCTGCGACTGCGGGCTCGCCACCAGCACCACCTGGCGCCCGAAGGCGGTGAAGGGCGGTAGCGTGGGCGGGGCTTCCGGCGCGCCGGCCGGCAGGCCGCCGAACAGCGCCGGCAGCAGCGCGGCGAGTTCCGCCGGCCGGATCGCACCGGACGCCGCGATCAGCAGCCCGTCCCGCCGCATCTGCGCGGCGAGTGTCGCGCGCATCGCCTCGACCGGCACCGCAGCCAGGCTTTCCGCCGTGCCGGTGGCCGGCCGCCCGGCCGGATGCCCCGGGAAGGCCGAGGCCCAGAAGGCGCGGCCGGCCTGGCCACGTGGGGTTTCCAGCGCCTGCCGCGCCCCGGCGATCGCCCGCGCCCGCACGCGTTCCACCGCATCCGCATCGAAGCGCGGCGCGGTCATCGCCAGCCGCGCGAGGCGCAGCGCCTCGGGCAGCGCATCGGTCAGGCAGCGGAAGCCACCCTCGAAGGCGTCGCGCCCGGCGGAGAAGTTGAGCCCGATCGCCGCATCGCGCAGCGCATCGGCGAAGGCGAGCGCGCGGAGCTCCCCCGCGCCTTCGGTCAGCAGCGCCGCGGCCATGGCGGCGGTGCCTTCCTGCCCGGCCGCGTCGCGCGCCGCGCCGCCGGCCCAGGACCAGGAGATCGAGACGACCGGGACCGTATGGTCTTCGACCAGCCAGGCGGAGAGGCCATCCGCCTCGACGACGCGGATCGGCAGGGTGAAGCCGTTGCTCATGGGATCAGGCCGCCTCGGGCAGGAGCCAGCCGACCGTATCGGCATCACGGCCGAGCACCGCGCGCGCCGCCGCGGCCACCTGCGGCCTGGTCACGGCGCGCAGCCGCGCGGGCCAGAACTCCACCACCTCGGCGGGCAGGCCGATGGCGAGCACGCCGCCCAGCATGCGCGGCGCCGCGCCGAAGCTGTCGAGCGACAGCAGCGCACCGGCCGAAAGCTGGCGGGTCGAGCGCGCCACCTCCTCCTCGGTCGGACCGTCCTGCAGCAGGCGGGCGACGACGGCGGCGGCTTCCTGTTCCAGCCGTTCGGGCGTCACGCCGCGGCGGGGCACGGCCCAGATGGTGAATTCCGTCTCGCCGGCCGCCTCACCGTCGTAGCCGGCACCGGCCGAGACGGCGAGGCCGGTTTCCACCAGCGCGGCATGCAGCCGGCTGCCCTGGCCGCCGCCGAGCAGATGGGCCAGCGCCTCGAGCGGCAGGGCGTGGCGGGTTTCCCCGGCTGTCAGGCTCGGCGCCATCCAGGCGCGAAGGAACAGGGCCTCGCGCGCCGTCGGTTCGCGGCGGATGAGGCGCGGTTCGTGCGGCGCCTCGGGCGCGCGGGCGCGGTCGCGGGTCGCGGCGGCGCGGGGGGGGACCTTGCCGTAGTGTTCCTCGGCGAGGGCGCGCAGCTCGGCCTCGGCCACCGCGCCGGCGACGACGAGCGTGGCGTTGGCGGGCGCGTAGAAGCGGGCATGGAAGCCGGTGATATCGTCGCGCGTGATGGCGCGGATCTCGTCCTCCCAGCCGATGATCGGGCGGCCGGGCCAGGTCTGCGGGCCCCAGAGGGCAGCGCGGAAGGCTTCCTGGAAGCGGGCGCGGGCGGAACTGTCGGTGCGCTGGCGGCGTTCCTCCAGCACGACGCGGCGCTCGCTTTCGAGCTGGTCGGCCGGGATGAGCGCGGCGGCGAAGCGATCCGCCTCCATCGCCATGATCATCGGCAGGCGGGAGGCCTCGACCTGCTGGTAGTAGGCGGTGACGTCGCGGGAGGTAAAGGCGTTGTCGTTGCCGCCTTCCCGCGCGACGCGGCGGGAGAGCTCGCCGCTCGGCACGTTGGGGCTGCCCTTGAACATCATGTGCTCGAGGAAATGGGCGACGCCGGACCGGCCCGCCGGATCCTCCGCCCCGCCGGCGGCGTAGAAGAGGTACTGAGCGACCACCGGCGCGCGGCGGTTCTCGACGAAGACGACCTCCAGCCCATTGGCGAGCCGCCATTGCGCGGCGCCGAAGAGGGGGCGCTCCGCCGGGCCGGATGCAGCCGCCTGGGCCTGGGCGCGGGCGGCGGGAGCGGCGGCCGCGAGCGCCGCGGCGGCAGCGATGGTGGTTCGGCGGGTCATCATGGGCATGCCTTCAAGATGGGCCCGGACCCTGGCCGGGGGAAGCGGCCTTACCGAAGCGTATGGGAACGGCAAGGCGCCGCCCCGGGGGAGGGCGGATCGAGGGGGGCCTGCCCCCTCGAGCTCCCCCGGCAGGGGACACGGTCCCCTGCACCCGCGGCGACTCAAGTATCGGCTTCCAAAGGCCTGAGAGCCCGAGAGGGGCAGCGCCGCTCTCGGAAGCCCCCCGTCAGAGACCCAGCCGTTCCCAAAAGGTCCGGCGGCGCGGCTGCTCCACCGGGGTCACGCCGGCGGCTTCGTCACGGCCGAGCGCCGCATTCTCGCGCAGGCGCTGCGCCTCCCGCGTCGGGTCCACCGCAGTGCCGGGCGGCGGCGGTTCGCGCCAGAAGATCAGCCGGTCGGTCAGGGTCCGGTTCGGCTGGTCGAGCCGCAGGCTCTCCTCGTCCACCCGCCGGCGGATGTCCTCGGGCGCATCGGGGCCGGCGCGCTGGATCAGCGCGGCCTCGCCTACCGTCACGCGCTGGCCAGGGGCGCGGCGCGGATCGTCGAGCGACAGGCCGGGCACCAGCAGCGCCTCGGCCTGGCCGCGGGCAGTGCGTTCCTGCGGGCGCGGCGCGCCGGGGCGCGGCGTCGGCAGCGTCGTCATGTCCGGCGGCATGGACAGCGGCGCGCGGGTGGTCACCTGGAACTCGTCCGGCGCGTCGCGCACCAGGCCAAGCGTGCGGCCCGTGTCCTGGCCGCAGGCGGACAGCAGAACGGCAGCCGCGACAGCGGCCAGCGGGGGGATGGGGCGCGTCCTCATGAGCCTTCCTTAAGCCCGGGCTTGGGCCGGAACAAGGCATCCGCGACCAGGGCGATCACGCCACAGACGATTGCCGCGTCCGCCACATTGAACACATACCAATGCCAGCCCCAGCCATGGGCATCGACGAAGTCCACAACGGCTCCGAAACGAACGCGGTCGATGACATTGCCGACCGCGCCGCCCACCACGGCACCCAGCGCCACGGCGGTCGGGCGATTCTCCGCCCGCGCCATCCAGCGCAGCAGGAAGACGGCGATGACAAGGGCCAGCAGGGCCAGGAGCAGGTGACTCCAGGCCCCGTCGCTTGCCAGCAGGCCGAAGGTCACGCCGCGATTCCAGACCATGGTCAGGTCCAGGCCGAAGGGGCCGGCGGCAAGCAGCGGGATCTGCCCGACCTCGGGCAGGCGGGCGACCTCGAGGATCCACCATTTGCTGACCTGGTCGGCAACCAGGATGCCGGCGGCAACCGGCAGGCCGAGGCGGAGACTCATGCGGGGGCACCGCCGCCGCGCCGGCAACCCGTCGCAAGTGCCTGCATCTGCGATAGGACCCCGAGCCACCGGGATGGCCGGACCATATGCACAGGTGACGCGGGGGCGCCGCCCCCGCACCCCCGCCGGGGTGGCCGGACCACCCCGGACCCCGCCGTCACGAGAGGGACTCCACGGCATCCTCGCAGCGCAGGCAAAGGCCCGGGTGCTTCGCGGAACGGCCGACCTCGGGGAGCACGCGCCAGCAGCGGGCGCATTTCGCGCCGGGGGCGGCGCGGAAGGCGGCCTCCGGAGCCTCGGCCTGCGCCAGCGCGAAGCCGGAGGTGATGCAGATTTCCGCCCAGGCCTCCTCGGGCAGCAACGCGGCGTCGGCGGCCGGCACGGCCAGCACCGGCGCGGCCTGCAGGCTCGATCCGATCGTGCCGGCGACGCGGGCCTTCTCGAGCTCCGCCGTCACCACGCCGCGCAGTTCGCGCACGCGCGCCCACTTCGCGGCGAGCGCCTCATCCCGCCACCCCGCGGGGACGAAGTGGAAGTCGAGCAGATGCACGCTCCCCTCCTCGTCGGGGAAACGGGCGAGCCAGGCTTCCTCCGCCGTGAAGGCGAGCACCGGGGCGAGCCAGGTGCAGAGGCAGCGATGCAGCACGTCCAGCACCGTGCGCGCGGCGCGCCGGCGCAGGCTGTCCGGCCGGTCGCAATAGAGCGCGTCCTTGCGGATGTCGAAGTAGAAGGCCGAAAGGTCCGTCGCGCAGAAATTGTGGATCTCGGGATAGACGCCGGTCCAGGCGAAGCGGTCGGCGGACTCCGGATCGGCGGCGGCGCGGATGCGCGCATCGAGTTCCGTCAGCCGGTGCAGCACCCAGCGTTCGAGTTCCGGCAATTCCGCATAGGGGACGATCTCCTCCTCGGAGAAGCCGTCGAGGCTGCCGAGCAGCCAGCGCAGCGTATTGCGGATGCGGCGATAGAGCTCCGCCTGCTGCTTCAGGATCTCCGGCCCGATGCGCAGGTCGAGCGCGGTGTCGGAATTCATCACCCACAGGCGCAGGATGTCCGCGCCGTACTGCTTCATCACATCCTGGGGCGCGGTCACGTTCCCCAGCGACTTCGACATTTTTCGTCCCTGCTCATCCAGGACGAAGCCATGCGTCAGCACCGCCTTGAACGGCGCGACGCCGTTGGTCCCCACGCTTTCCAGCAGCGAGGAATGGAACCAGCCGCGATGCTGGTCCGATCCTTCCAGATACAGGTCCGCCGGGAAGGGCAGCCCACGCGGCGGCAGGACGAAGGCGTGGGTCGAGCCGGACTCGAACCACACATCGACGATGTCCATCACCTGTTCATAGAGCTTCGGGTCGCGATCCGGGCCGAGGAAACGCTCGGCTGCGCCCGGCTTGTACCAGGCATCCGCACCTTCGGTGCGGAAGGCCTCGACCACGCGCCCGATGATGGCCGGATCGCGCAGCGGCTCGCCGGACTGCTTGGACACGAAGATCGGGATCGGCACGCCCCAGGCGCGTTGGCGGCTGATGCACCAGTCGGGCCGCGCGGCGATCATGGAATCGAGCCGGTTGCGGCCCGCATCCGGCACGAAGCGGGTCTTCGCGATCTCCTCGCGCGCCTTGGCGCGGATGGTGGTGGCGTCGTCCGTCTCGCCGAAGGCGAGCGGCTTGTCCATCGCGATGAACCATTGCGGTGTGGCGCGGAAGATCACCGGCTTCTTGGACCGCCAGGAATGCGGGTAGGAATGCGTCAGCTTCCCCGTCGCCGCCAGCGTGCCGGCGGCGCGCATCGCCTCGTAGATCGCGGTGTGCGCCTTGAAGACATGCAGCCCTTCGAAGCCCGGCGCGTGCCGGGTGAAGGTGCCGTCGTCGTTGACGGTTTCCGGGATCGGCAGGCCGAACTGGCGGCCAAGGTTGAAATCGTCCTCGCCATGGCCGGGCGCGATGTGCACGAAGCCGGTGCCGGCTTCGGTGGTGACGAAATCACCCGGCAGCAGCGGCACGTCGAAGTCGTAGCCGGCGCCGCGCAGCGGGTGCGCGGCGATCACGCCTTCGAGTTCCGCTCCCTTCAGCACCCGCTTGATCGTGTGCGGGCCGATGCCGGCTTCCTTCTCGAAGCCCGGAAGCAGCGGCAGCGCGACGAGAAGGCGATCGCCGACCTTCAGCAGCGACGTCTCGGCCACGCCCTCCACATGCACCAGCGCGTAGTCGATCTCCTCGCCATAGGCCACGGCGCGGTTGCCCGGCATGGTCCAGGGCGTGGTGGTCCAGATCACCACGTCGGCGCCGACGAGATCCTCCGCCTTCGCCTTGAGTACGCGGAACTTCGCGTGCAGCGTCGGCGAGACGTGGTCGTGGTACTCGATCTCGGCTTCGGCGAGCGCGGTCTTCTCGACCGGGCTCCACATCACCGGCCGCAACCCGCGATAGAGCGAGCCGTTGAGCAGGAACTTGCCGATCTCGCCGGCGATCTTCGCCTCGCTCTCGAAATCCATCGTCGCGTAGCGGTCGGCCCAGTCGCCGGCGACGCCGAGGCGCTGGAACTCCGCGCTCTGCACGCCGAGCCAATGCGTCGCATAGGCGCGGCATTCGGCGCGGAAGTCGAGCACCGGCACCGCATCCTTGTCGCGGCCCTTGGCGCGGTATTCCTCCTCGACCTTCCATTCGATCGGCAGGCCGTGGCAGTCCCAGCCCGGGACGTAGTTCGCATCGTGCCCGGCCATCTGCGCGGCGCGGTTGATCACGTCCTTCAGGATCTTGTTCAGCGCGTGCCCGATATGGAGGTTGCCGTTGGCATAGGGCGGGCCGTCATGCAGCACGAAGGTGTCGCGGCCCTTGGATTGCTTCCGCAGCCTCTCCCACAGGCCGAGCCGCGCCCAGCGTTCGAGCATGGCGGGCTCGCGCTTCGGCAGGTCGCCGCGCATCGGGAAGGGGGTCTTGGGCAGGAAAACGGTGCCGCGGTAGTCGCGGGCCTCGGCGGGGCTGTCGGTCATCGGTGCCTGTCTCGGGCCGCCGGCCGCGGGGGCTTCCGGGTCTGGCGGCGGGTCATGGGGAGGTCGCGCGGAGAAACCCGGCCCTCAGTCGAGGACCGGGACGGTAATTCGCGCAGGCGCGTCCCAGGCCATGGCAGGCTTATGGGGAGGGCGGCACCAGGGCGTCAAGCGCGCCCGGCGCGGTTCAGCGGCGCGGGCGCAGGGAAGCGACCGGCGTTTCCCCCTGCAGCTCCGCCACGCAGGCTTCCGCCCCGCCCGGCCCGGCGAGCGGAGCGAGCGCGGCGCAGAGATACGGGACCCGTGCCGCCCAGCCCTCCCTGACGGCGGGGCGCAGCCCGGCGCGAAATACCGCGCGCCTCTCCCCGTCCAGCGCGATTGCCGCGGCCAGGCGCGGGCCGTCCTCGCCGAGATGACGCGCGGTCACTCCCGGTTCCACCGCCTCCAACGCCGCGCTGCCGGCAGCGCCGAGACCGATCGCCACCACCACCCCTGCGTTGACCTGGAGCTTCAGCGCCTCCAGCGCGCCCAGCACCTCGGCCACCGGCCCGGGCGCGGCGGCGGCGCAGTTCCCGATGCCGCCGGCGCGGCCGAAGACGACGTGCAGCACGGCGGTTTCCTCCGCGAGCAGCGCCGCGTTGAGTCGTGCCGCCGCGGTCTCGTCCTCGGGGCCGTTGCTCAGCATCACCGCCGCGGCGTCGCCGGGCAGCCAGTCGAGCGGGACCTCCAGCGCCAGCAGCCGCGCGCAGTCGAGGGTCGCGCCGCCCGCGGCCGAGGGTGTCACCCAGATCAGGTCGAGCGCCGTGGCAGGAACCTCCGCGCGGGCCGGTGCGGCAGCCACCGAAGCGATCAGGGCGACGGCGAGGCGGTGCGACGTCATGGCGAAGCTCCTCTCGGACCTGGCCTCGCGGCGGGACGGAGAGGCGGCGGGACAGGGCGGTCCCGCCGGCGTCTCCGCCGCGCCCGCGATGAGTCGGTGCGAGAAGACTACATCCGGGTACGAAATGTCATTGAGGCGGATCACGTTCCTTTCAAGTTCGCGCCAAATCCTCGCCGCCCGGCGCGGCGCGGGCGATATCGCCCGCGGACCTTCTACTGCGGCGCGTTCACTCCGCAGATGAAGGTCGCCTTCTTGTAGCGTTCCTCGTAGCCCGTCGCCTGGAAGTACCAGTCGAGGAAGTCCTTGAAGGTATCGGCGCCGGAGGCGACGAAGTGCCCGTAATTCGCGTCGAACAGGCGGAAGGTCTTGCCGCCTTCGTTCTGCGCGGCGATGGCGTGGCCGCCGCCCTCGCGCTTCAGGCTGATCCCGTAGCAGCCCTCGGAGCGCGTCAGCATCAGGTTGACGAAGGCGCCGCTCGGCCGGTTCATCCGGGTGAGCTGGAGCCCTTCGCTGATCGTCATGTGGTAGGCACCGGTCGATTTCTCCCAGTGCTCCGCGTAGTTGGACTTGTCCTCATCCTCGTAGATGTTCTGGATGGCCGTCGCGCGCCAGTCCGTCTCGGCATAGACCTTGGTTGAGCTATTGTAGGGGAAGTCGCGCCCCTGGTAGCGCAGCCAGATCCAGCGGACCGCCATGCCCATGCAGTAGCCGGAATAGGCATTTCCCCAGGGTCCGGGCATGGTCATCGCATCGGTCTGCGACTGGTCCATCGCGTAGACGATGTAGCCGGCGTCACGCGCCGTACGCTGCACAGAGTCCCAGTTCATCGGGAGCTTCCTCCTCCGCTGTCCTGTCCGCGGAGTGCGGACCGTGATCGTAGGTTGCGGGCATTTCGGCCCCGAGGGCGATGAAACGCTTCGCGTCCGTTACGACCGGGGCGCCTCCCGGGCAGATCCGCGGGAGGTTCAGCCCAGGGCGGCGCGGGCCTGTTCCACGTCTTCCGCGATCGCGGCCTTGAGTTCCTCGAGCCCTGCGAACTTCGCATCCGGTCGCAGGAAATGGACCAGGCGGACGCCGATCTCCTGGCCGTAGAGGTCGCCCTCGAAGTCGAAGATGAAGGTCTCAAGCCGCGTCTCGGGGTCGCCACCGAGGGTCGGCCGGCGGCCGACATTCGCCACGCCCTTCGCCTCCCGCCCGTCGGGCAGGGCGACCGTCACCGCATAGACGCCGCGCGCGGGTTCGAGGTGCCGGCCGATCCAGAGATTCGCCGTCGGCCAGCCGAGCACCCGGCCGAGCTTGTCGCCATGCACCACCGTGCCGCGGATCTCCCACGGGCGGCCGAGCTTCTCCGCCGCGCGGTCGGGGTAGCCGTCCTGCAGCAGGCGGCGGATGCGGGTGGAGGAGACCGCCTCCCCGCCATGCTGCACGGGCGGCACGATGGACAGGCCCATGCCGCGCTTCTCAGCCTCCCGCGACAGGAAGGCGACATCGCCGCCGCGGCGGTGGCCGAAGGCGAAATCCGGGCCGCAGGCCAGGTGCTTCGCGCCGAGGCCGCGATGCAGCACCTGCTCGACGAATTCCTCGGCGGTCATCGCCGCGAAAGCGTCGTCGAAGGGCAGCGCGAAGACGAAGGATGCACCGGCGGCCACGAGGGCGGCGGCCTTGGCGGGCAGCAGCGTGAGCCGGAAGGGCGGGTCGTCGGGGCGGAAATGCTCGCGCGGATGGGGCTCGAAGGTGAGCGCGGCGATCGGCAGGTCAGGACGCGCGGCATGGGCGGCACGCAGCACGGCGACATGGCCGATGTGGACGCCGTCGAAATTGCCGAGGGCCACGGTCGCGCCGCGGGCCTCGCGCGGGATGTGGTGCCAGGAGTTGATGATCATGGCTTTCGCCTGAAGGTCGGGGGAGGGTGAACCTCCCCCGAGCCCCCTCCCTTCTTTGGCACCTGGGAACTGACTTCGGCGGTCAGTCCCCAAGTGCCAAGGAAGGTTGAGGGGGGTACGGGGGGAGAAGTTCCCTTCTCCCCCCGGGCGCTCGCGCTCATTCCTCGCCCGGCCTCAGCCAGCGCGGCACGTCCGGCGGCGTGAAGCCGTCGAGCGCGTCCAGTGCCGCCTCCGGGTCCGGCGCCAGCAGCGCCGTGGCGCGCATCTCCGGCTTGAGGAAGCCTTCCGCCATCATGTGGTCGAGCATGCCCATCAGACGCTGCCAGTAGCCAAGCGTATCGACGAAGACCACGCCCTTGCGGTGGATGCCGAGTTGCAGCCAGGTCAGCGCCTCGACCACTTCCTCGAGGGTGCCGTAGCCGCCGGGCAGCACGACGAAGCCGTCCGACATCTCGGCCATCATGGCCTTGCGCTCGTGCATGGAGGCGACGACGCGGAGGTCCTTGATCTTGCCGTTGGCGGCTTCCCGCGCCACCAGCCCATGCGGGATGATGCCGGTGACCGGCGCGCCGGCAGCCAGCGCCGCGTCGGAGACCGTGCCCATCAGACCGACCGCCCCGCCGCCGAAGACCAGGCCCATGCCGCGCGCCGCGATGGCGCGGCCGAGTGCTTCCGCCGCCGCGCGGTATTCCGGCCGCGCGCCGATGGCGGAGCCGCAGAAGACACAGATGCGACGCATGTCCTATTCCGCCGCCTTGGCGGCCTGGATGGCGCGGGAGGGGACCGAGACATAGGCCTCACCTTCCAGCACGGGCTCTCCCTTCACGGTGCAGACGGTGCGCAGCGTGGCGCGGTGCTTCTCGGGGTGCAGGGCGGCCACTTCGACCGTGGCGGTCACGGTTTCGCCGATGCGCACCGGGGCGCGGAACTTCAGCGTCTGCGACATGTAGATGGTGCCCGGGCCGGGAAGCTGCGTGCCGAGCACCTTGGTGATCAGGCCGGCCGCCAGCATGCCGTGGGCGATGCGCTCCTTGAAGATCGAGGTCGCGGCGTATTCGGCGTCGAGGTGCATCGGGTTGGTGTCGCCGGTGACGGCGGCGAAGAGGACGATGTCGGCCTCGGTGATCGTCTTGGAGAATTTCGCGGTCAGACCGACCGAGAGATCCTCGAAACAGTAGCTTTCGGGCATGGGAGGCGGGATCCCCGTTGTGCGCTGCGGGACGGTCGTTACCGGCCCGGCCGAGGATGGACAAGGGAAAACCCCCCTGCCAGAAGCCGGGGCTTCCCAGCACGAGGACACCTTCCATGCCGCAGACCGAGATCGGCTCCTCCGAACGCCTGCTCCAGGAACTCCGCACCTGGGTCGAGCACGAGACGCCGACCACGGACCCGGCCGCGGTGAACGGCCTGATCGGCAAGGCGGAGGCGGAGCTCGCCGCGGTCGGCGCGGCGCTGGAGCGCATCCCGGGCCGCGGCGGCTACGGGGACACGCTGATCGCCCGCACGCCGGGCGAGGGCGCCCCGGTGGTGGTCGCCGGGCACCTCGACACGGTGTGGGACCACGGCACGCTTGCGACCTCCATGCCCTGGAAGGTGGACGGGGCGAAGGCGCATGGGCCGGGCATCTACGACATGAAGGCGGGTTCCTTCTTCGCCTTCCATTCCGTGCGCGAGATCCTGCGCCAGAAGATCAAGACGAAGCGCCCGATCATCCTGCTGCTGACGCCGGACGAGGAGGTCGGCAGCCCGACCTCCCGCGCGCCGATCGAGCGCGCCGCGACGGGGGCGCGCGCGGTACTGATCCCCGAGCCGGCCGGCGCGGGCGGCGCCTGCGTGACGGCGCGCAAGGGCGTCGGCCGCTTCGTGATGAAGGTGCACGGCGTCTCGGCCCATGCCGGCGGCAACTGGCAGGACGGGCGCAGCGCGGTGGTGGCGCTGGCGAAGAAGATCCTCGAGGTGCATGCGCTGACCGACCTCGCCGGCGGCACGACGACCAACGTCGCGCCGATCTGGGGCGGCACGCGCCCGAACGTGGTGCCGCCCGAGGCGGGCTGCGAGATCGACTGCCGCGTGACCAGCATTCCCGAGGGCGAGCGCATCGAGCGCATCATCCATGCCATGGCGGGCGAGGCCGACGGCATCCGCATCGAGGTGGAGGGCGGCATGAACCGCCCGCCGATGGTCGAGACGCCGGAGATCGCGGCGCTCTACGGCATGGCGCGCGGCATCGCGGCGCGCAACGGCTACGACCTGCCGAAGCAGCACCGCGGCGGCGGATCGGACGGCAACTTCACCGCGGCGATCGGCGTGCCGACGCTCGATGGCCTCGGCTGCACCGGCGCGGGCGCGCATGCGCCTTTCGAGCACATCCTCTGGCAGGACCTGGCGCCGCGCTGCGCGACGCTGTGCGAGCTGCTCGAGACCATCGACTGACGTCGCGGCGTGTTCCAGGTCGGCACATTCTATGCGCTCGCCGCCGCCGCGGAGATCGGCGGCTGTTTCGCCGTCTGGGCGGTGGTGCGGCTCGGCCGCAGCGCCTGGTGGCTGGTGCCGGGTGTCGCGCTGCTGGTGGCTTTCGCCTGGCTGCTGACGCGCGTCGAGACGCCGGCCGCCGGGCGCGCCTTCGCGGCCTATGGTGGCGTCTACATCGCGGCGTCACTCGCCTGGATGTGGGGTGTGGAAGGGCTGCGGCCGGACCGCTGGGATGCGATCGGCGCGGCGCTGTGCATCGCGGGCGCGGCGGTGGTCCTGCTCGCGCCGCGCGGGGCGTGACCAGGGGCGGCGCCCCTTGCGCGCGAAGCTTGTCACGCTACTGGTCGGAGAGGGGCTCTGCCCCTCTCCAAACCTCACCCCGCCAGGGTGCAGGGCACCCTGGACCCACCGACACATGGATACGAGCGGCACGAGTTCTTGACTCGTGCCGAGGCCGCGAATGCGGCCCGCCGGCAGTCCGGCGAAGCCAAGCAAGCCGGAGGTTTGCGCCAGGCGTCTGAGGGCACGGCGCGCGGAAGGAATCCCGGGCTCTCGGCGCGGCGCATCCTTCGTCGCCGCGGAACTCCTGCCCTGCCCGACACCAAGTGACGGCTTCCAAAGGCCTTTCGGCCTTTGGTGGGGTGAGGTCCGGAGGGGGGCAAAGCCCCTCTCCGGTTCCTTGATCGCCGCATGATCGCGCGCCGCTTCCGGCGCGCCGCCCTATTCCGCGGCGAGCGCCCGGGTCTCGGCCACAGGGTTGCGCAGCGTCACCAGGGTGAAGATGCCGGCCGGCGGGCAGGGTTCGATGCTGTCCACCCGCGTCGTCTCCGGGTCCAGCAGGTCGCGCAGCGCGAAATCCGGGTGCCAGCCGAGGCGGCGGGAGAGCGGTGCCATGGCGCGTTCCACCCACCAGCGCGGCCCGCCCTCCGCGGCGAAGTGGTTGACGAAGAGCAGATGCCCGCCGGGCCGCACCACCCGCGACATCTCGGCGAAGAGACGCCGCGCATCCGGCACGACCGAGGCGGTGAACATCGCCACCGCGATGTCGAAGGCCCCGTCGGCGAAGGCCATGCGCTCGGCGTCCATTTCGAGCAGGCCGCGGACATTGGTCAGCCGCTCGGAGGCGACGCGTTGCCTGGCGATGTCCAGCATGTGTCGCGACAGGTCGATGCCGACCACCTGCAGGTCCCGCCGGTACTGGGGCAGGGCGAGGCCGGTGCCGACCCCCACTTCCAGCACGTTCGGACCCGCCAGGCGGTTGACCGCGGCGACGGCGCGCCGGCGGCCAAAGCCCGAGACGCCGCCGAACACGGTGTCATAGACCCCCGCCCAGCGGCGGTAGGCCTCCCGCACGCTGTCGGCGTCCAGCGCCGCGCGTGCGTGGCCGCGTTCCTCGGCCCCCTTGGCCATTCCAATGTCAGCCATCGCATCCCTCATGCACGGCCCGGCGCGAAGGAGCCGCGAGTCGCCCGGTGCCGAAGGGCGTTCCCGCGCGGGGGACTTCGCTAGACCACCGGGGGCGGCGGCGCAAGCGCCTCGACGTCATGGTACGCGGCGGGACCGGTCCGGCAGGGCCACCAGTACGCCGCCGGTGGCGATCACCGCCATGCCGACGATGGTCAGCGCATCCGGCGCGTCGCCGAAGATCAGCAGCCCGGCGAGCACCGCCCAGATCATCTGGGTGTAGGACATGGGCGCGAGCAGGCTGGCGGGCGCGCGGGCGAAGGCCATCACCAGCAGCCCATGCCCCAGCCCGCCCAGCACGCCGAGCAGCACGAAGGCCCCCCATCCTTCTGCGGAGGGCCAGGTCCATTCGAAGGGCATGCTGGCGGAGGTGACGATCGAGGCGGCGAAGCTGGTATGCAGGATGGTGGTGCGCGGGTCGTCCACACCGGCGAGCTTGCGCGTCAGGATCTGATATACGGCGAAGAGCGCAGCGGTGCCGAGGGGCAGGAACATCGCCCAGTGCACCGGCTGGCCGCCGAAGAGGAAGGTCGGACGCAGCAGCACGACGACGCCGGCGAGTCCGATCACCACCCCCGCCCAGCGCCGCCAGCCGACGCGTTCCTTCAGCCAGACGGCGGCGAGCGCCACGGTGAAGAGCGGCGAGGCGAAGCCCACCGCTGTCGCGTCCGCCAGCGGGATGTGCACCAGCGCATTGGTGAAGAGCCAGTTGCAGGCTGCCAGCGTCAGGCTGCGCAGCGTCTGCAGCCCCGGTGCGCGGGACCGCCAGGGCACCTGGCCGGTGACGATGCGCAGCGCGAGGGCGACGGTGAGGAAGCCGAACAGGAAGCGCGCCCACATCACCTGCGGGACGGCAAAGCCTGCGGTCAGCAGCTTGATGATCGTGTCCATGGCGACGAAGGTCGCCAGCGCTGCCAGCTGCAGCGCCACCCCGGCCAGGCGCGAATGCATGATCAGCGCAGCATCGCCGCAATGTGCGGCTGGCGGAAGGCGTCATCGCGGGCTTCGGCGCGCCAAAATGCGGCGCGGGCAGGGCTGTCGTGCCAGGGTGGCGCAGGACGCGCGGCCAGCCGGACGCCCGCCGCGCCACCACGGATTGATACGAGCGGCATGAGCTCTTGCCTCGTGCCGAGGCCGCGACGGGCACCCGGTCACCTTGCCTTGCAACATGGCCGGGGATCGGGAATGCGGCCCGCCGGCAGTCCGGCGAAGCCAAGCAAACCGCAGGTTTGCGCCCGGCGTCCGAGGGCATGAAGTGGCGGATACCAGTGGTCGCGAATAGCTGCCGCTGGCATGGGCGCAACACACGGCCAGACCCCAAGGCCCGGCCGGGGCCGCGAAGAAGGCGGCCCGCAACATGCCGACGGCTGCCGGCGGCGCTTCGCCGATGACCAGGAAGGCACGGCGGCCTAGCTGCCGCCGCCCGCCGATGCCTACGCCGCGTCCTCGCGACGGTCCCGCGGCTTCACGTAAGCCAGCGCCGCGTGCTCCATGCAATAGGGCTTGCCGGCCATCGGCTCGCCGCCGCAGAAGCGGAAGCCGCTGGTGCCGGGCTCGCCGATCGGCCAGCAGCACGCGCGCGTGCCGAAGCGCGGGCGGGCCGCCGGGAAGCTCCGCACCACCGGGGCGGCGGCCGCGACGGGCTGCGGCGCCGGCGATGCCACCGGCCGCGGCGCGGGCGCCGGCGCCAGGCGCTG
>NZ_JAAEDL010000040.1 GCF_018129005.1 Neoroseomonas eburnea | reverse complement strand
ACCGGCCCCGGCCCCGGCCGCAGCCCCGGCGCCGGCCCCCGCGCCGGTCGCGCTGACCCCGCAGCCGCTGCCGCCGTCCGGTGGTGACCGCATCTTCGTCTCCCCGCTCGCGCGGCGCATGGCGCAGCAGGCGGGGCTGGATCTGGCGGGCGTGAAGGGCTCCGGCCCCAATGGCCGCATCGTGAAGGCGGATGTGGAAGCGGCGCTGGCGCGCGGCCCGGTGGCCGCGCCGGCACCGGTCGCCGCCGCGGCCCCCGCGCCGAAGCCCGCGCCTGCGCCGGTCGTGGTCAGGGCGGCGCATACCGCCGTGCCGAACAGCACCATGCGCAAGGTGATCGCGCGCCGCCTGTCGGAATCCAAGGCGACCATTCCGCATTTCTACGTGACGATGGACATCGAGATCGACGCGCTGCTGAAGCTGCGCGCCGACCTCAACGCGCGCTCGCCGAAGGACGGGCCGGGGGCCTACAAGCTCTCGGTCAACGACCTCGTCATCAAGGCGACGGCCGCGGTGCTGCGCCGCTTCCCGGCCTGCAACGCGACCTGGACCGAGGACGCGATCCTCCAGTACCACGATGTCGACATCTCGGTGGCGGTGAGCATCCCCGAAGGGCTGATCACGCCGATCGTGCGCAGCGCCGACAGGAAGGGCCTCGCGGCGATCAGCAACGAGATGAAGGACCTCGCCGCGCGCGCCAAGGCCGGCAAGCTGAAGCCGGAGGAATTCCAGGGCGGCGGCTTTTCCATCTCCAACATGGGGATGTACGGGGTCAGCGATTTCAGCGCGATCATCAACCCGCCGCAGGCCGGCATCCTGGCGGTCTCCGCCGGGCTGCAGAAGCCGGTGGTGAAGGACGGTGCGCTGGCGATCGCCACGGTCATGACCTGCACGCTGTCGGTCGATCACCGCGTCATCGACGGCGCGCTGGCCGCGGAATTCATGCAGGCGCTCAAGCGCACCATCGAGGATCCGCTGAGCCTGCTGCTGTGACGGCATCCGATCATCGTGCGGCGGAGGCGGGCAGCGGAGGAGCAGACCGGATGCCGTCTGCCGGGTTGCTCGTCATCCGGCAGGCGCTGCCCGCCGACGTGCCGACCATCGCGCGCTTCGTCCGCGCGCTGGCCGAGTTCGAGAATCTGGCGCACGAAGCGGTCGGCACCGAGGCCGATTTCCACGCCGCGATCTTCGGTGCGCCGCAGCGCGCCGGCTGCCTGATCGCGGAGGTCGCGGGCGCACCGGCCGGCATGGCGCTCTATCACTGGACCTTCTCGACCTTCCTGGCCAAGCCGGGGCGGTGGCTGGAGGATCTGTGGATCGAGCCGGAGTATCGCCGCCGGGGCATCGCCCGCGCGCTGTTCGCGCGGCTGGCGGCGGATACGCTGGCCGAAGGCGGCGGGCGGCTCGCCTGGAATGTGCTCGATTGGAACCAGCCCGCCATCGCGACCTATGACGCGATGGGCGCGCAGGCCCTCAAGGAATGGATCACGCGCCGCCTGTCCGGCGAGGCGCTGAGGTCCCTGGCAGTGGAGGCGACGTGATGGCCGAGGAATTCGACCTGGTGGTGGTGGGCGGCGGCCCCGGCGGCTATGTCGCGGCGATCCGCGCGGCGCAGCTCAAGATGAAGGTCGCGGTGATCGAGCGCGAGAACCTCGGCGGCATCTGCCTCAACTGGGGCTGCATCCCGACCAAGGCGCTGCTGCGCGCCGCCGAGATCAACCACCTGCTGCACAGCCTCGATCATTACGGCTTCGCCGTCGACAACCCGCGCTTCGACTTCGCCAAGGTGATCAAGCGGTCGCGCAACGTCGCCAATCAGCTCTCCTCCGGCGTGAAGGGGCTGATGAAGAAGCACAGGATCACGGTCTTCGACGGGCATGGGAAGCTCGCGGGGCCCGGCAAGGTCGCGGTCAGCAAGGACGGCAAGCCGGTCGCGGAGATCGCGGCGAAGCACATCATCCTCGCCACCGGCGCACGCGCGCGCGTGCTGCCGGGCATGGAGCCGGACGGCAAGCTGATCTGGACCTATCGCGAGGCGCTGGTGCCGGATGCGCTGCCGAAGCGGCTGATCGTCATCGGTTCGGGCGCCATCGGCAGCGAATTCGCCTCCTTCTACCTCAACATGGGCAGCGAGGTGACGCTGATCGAGGTGCTCGACCGCATCCTGCCGGTCGAGGACGCGGAGGTCTCCGCCTTCGTCCACAAGGCCTTCACCAAGCAGGGGATGAAGGTCATCACCGGCGCCAAGGTGCAGGGCGTGCGGAAGGAGGGCGATTCCGTCGCCGCGATCGTCGAGGCCGGCGGCAAGGTCACCGAGATCAAGGCGGACCGGCTGATCTCCGCCGTCGGCATCGTCGGCAATGTCGAGGATCTCGGCCTGGAAGGCACCAAGGTGAAGGTCGATCGCACCCATGTCGTGATCGACGGCTATGGTCGCACCGGCGAACCGGGCGTCTATGCCATCGGCGACCTCGCCGGGCCGCCCTGGCTCGCCCACAAGGCGATGCATGAGGGCGTGATCGTGGTCGAGGCGATCGCCGGCCTGCATCCGCATGAGATGGACGTCACCAACATCCCGGGATGCACCTATTGCCGCCCGCAGGTCGCCTCGGTGGGGCTGACCGAGGCCGCGGCCAAGGCCGCCGGCCACGAGGTCCGCATCGGCCGCTTCCCCTTCATCGGCAACGGCAAGGCGATCGCCCTCGGTGAGCCGGAGGGCTTCATCAAGACGGTGTTCGACGCCAGGACCGGCGCCATGCTCGGCGCCCACATGGTCGGGCCGGAGGTGACGGAGATGATCCAGGGCTACGGCATCGCCCGCACCCTGGAGACGACCGAGGCCGAGCTGATGGCGACCGTCTTCCCCCACCCGACCCTGTCCGAGGCCATGCACGAGAGCGTGCTCGACGCCTACGGCAAGGTGCTGCACATCTGACCCGCGGCGGGGAAGCCTCGCAGAACGGCCGGTTTGGCCTTATATCGGCGGTCGGACCCATGACGACCCGTATCGAGATCGACCACCGCAAGGCCCTCACGGGTGCCGCCAGGCACCCGGAGAAGGCCCATCGCCCGGACAACCCGATCCAGCGCAAGCCGGCCTGGATCCGGGTCAAGGCGCCGACGCACCCCGTCTATCACGAGACGCGCAACCTGATGCGCGACAACAAGCTCGTGACGGTCTGCGAGGAAGCCGCCTGCCCGAACATCGGCGAATGCTGGTCGCAGCGCCACGCCACCATGATGATCATGGGCGAGACCTGCACCCGCGCCTGTTCCTTCTGCAACGTCGCGACCGGCATCCCCAAGCCGCTCGACACCGATGAGCCGCGGCGGGTGGGGGAGGCGGTGGCCGGCCTCGGCCTGCGCCATGTCGTGATCACCTCCGTCGACCGCGACGACCTCAAGGATGGCGGTGCGGAACATTTCGCCCAGACCATCCGCGCCATCCGCGCCGCCGCGCCCGCGACGACCATCGAGATCCTGACGCCCGACTTCCTGCGCAAGGACGGCGCCCTCGAAATCGTCGTCGAGGCCCGGCCGGATGTCTTCAACCACAATCTCGAAACCGTGCCGGGGCTCTATCCGACCATCCGCCCTGGTGCGCGCTACTATCATTCGCTGCGGCTGCTCGACCGGGTGAAGCAGCTCGACCCGTCGATCTTCACCAAGTCCGGCATGATGGTCGGCCTTGGCGAGGAGCGGATCGAGGTGCTGCAGGTGATGGACGACCTGCGCAGTGCCGATGTCGATTTCCTCACCATCGGCCAGTACCTTCAGCCCACCGTGAAGCACGCCGCGGTGGACCGCTTCGTGACGCCGGAGGAATTCGAGGACTACGCGAAGTCGGCGCGCGGCAAGGGCTTCCTGCTGGTTTCGGCGACGCCGTTGACCCGCTCCTCCTACCACGCGGACCGTGACTTCGAGGCGCTGCGCAGCGCGCGGGACGACAGGCTGCGCGCCGCCCGCGAGGCGCGCCCCGCCAGCGCCTGACATGCCGACCCACGCCGAAAAGAAGCTCCTGCGCTACACGCCCGAGCAGATGTTCGACCTGGTGGCGGATGTGCGGCGCTACCCGGAATTCCTGCCCTGGTGCGTGGCCGCCCGCGTACTCTCCCGCACTGAGGGCGAGCTCGTCGCCGACCTGACCATCGGCTTCAAGATGTTCCGCGAAACCTTCCGCTCCCGCGTGACACTCGAACGGCCGCACCACGTGCATGTGGCCTACGAGACCGGCCCCTTCCGCTACCTCAACAACCACTGGCGCTTCAATGCCGTGCCGCAGGGCACCGAGGTCGATTTCTTCGTCGATTTCGAATTCCACAGCCGCATCCTGCAGATGGCGATCGGCGTGGTGTTCAACGAGGCGGTGCGCCTGATGGTGCGCGCCTTCGAACGGCGCGCCATGGCGCTCTACGGCCGCAACACCGCGCCGGTGACGCCGGGCACGCCGGCGCCTTCCGCCACGGCCTGACGTCAGCGCCGCTGATCGGCCGATCAGTGGAATGCATTGGAGCGGACGGCTTCGTCCGGGCAGGCTGCCGCCATGACCTACATCCTCCACGGTGACCGCGGCTCCGGTTCCGCCCCGATCGAGATGGTGCTCGCCGAGATCGGCGCCGCGGTCGAGCTCCGCCCCGTTCCCCTCGCCACCGACGCGCAGCTCGCCGCCGAGTACCGGCGCATCAACCCGATGGGGCGGATTCCGACCCTGATCCTGCCCGACGGCACGGTGGTGACGGAAACCCTCGCCATCCTGCTGACCCTGGCCGATCGCCACCCGGAGGCCGCGCTTCTCCCGCCGCCCGGTGATTCCGCGCGCGCCACGGCGTTGCGCTGGATGGTGCTCGCCGGCGCCGAGGGCTACCCGCACGTCACCCGCTACGACTACCCCGAGCGCTTCAGCGCCGACCCCGCCCATGCCGAGGCCATCCGGACCCGCGCCCAGGAGATGTATCGCGATCTCTGGCGCCTGGTGGAGGCCGAGGCCGGCCTGACCGGCGACCCTGCCGCCCCTTTCCTGCTCGGTGCGCGCTTCACCATGGCGGACGCGTACATCGCCGTGCTGTCGCGCTGGCTGAAGGGCGCCGCCTGGCTGCCGGAGCATTGCCCGCGCCTCGCGGCCCTTGGCCGGGCGGTCGCGACGCGGCCGCGTATCGCGCCGGTCTGGCAGCGGCATTTTCCCGCCTGAACACCGCGGCTTGTTCCTGGGCCGCACCCACCTGGAATGCGTCAATGGATGGCAATGCGGCGCCGCGTGACCTCGGGCAACCATATCCGCGAGCGCCGGCTGAGCGCGGCACAGGCCGCCCTGTCGGACCCGACGGATGCGCGGCCCATCCGGCAGATCGCCGAGAGCGTCGGTTTCTTCGACCACTCGCAGGTCGCGCGCGCCTTCGGCCGCGTCTATGGCTGCACGCCGGGCGATGTCCGCCGTGCGGCGCTCTCGGGGCATGTGCCCTTGCCGGCGCCGCGGCCGGGGAAGGGCGGAGCGCCGGCGAACATCCGGGACCTGCTTCTCGGCCTGTCGTGCGCTGCTGAAGGAGCCGCCGTGGCCGTTCCGAGAGGGGCGCCGCCCCTCTCGGACTCTCCCCGCCAAAGGCCGAAAGGCCTTTGGAAACCGATACTTCAAGTCATCGCGGGTCCAGGGGACCGTGTCCCCTGGTGGGGGAGTTTGAGGGGGCAAAGCCCCCTCAATCCGCGCGCTTCATCAGCAGCCCGCAGGAACCGATTCCACCCGTGCGGACCTGCCGCAAGCGCATCAGCGCCCCCCGATCAGAGATGCACCAGCGTCGGCGCGAAGAACCCCAGCGCCGCGAAGCCGACACCGATCACCCCGAGCAGCCCGCCCGCGAAGGCCAGCAGCGCGACCCCGGTGATCACGCTCGCCGAGGCCAGCACGATCCCGACCTGGAAGGCCGCCGAGCCGATCTCGTACTGGTGGTAGGCGGCGAGCGAGCGGTCGCGCTTGTCCTCCGCGGCGCGGGCGCGGGCCATCAGCTCGCGGCGGCCCTCGCCGGTTTCGGGCTCGCTTTCCCAGCGCGCCGCCTGGCCGCGCCAGGCCTCCTGGCGCTGGGCGGCCGTGGCGCGCGCCTCCTCGGGCAGGCCGGGCAGGGCGATCTCCGCCTGCTCCGCCGCCGTGCGGACCGTGGTCTGCCGGATCGTCCGCGCCTGGAAGAAGGCCCAGAGGTTCGCCGCCTCGATGTTGCGGCTGATCGCTTCGGTCTGCGCGCTCTTGGCGCCGGTCTCGGCGAGCGCCAGGAACAGCGCCAGGATGGCGATCAGCAGGGCGACGCCCTTGTTGGAACCGGTATCCACATGCGCGCCGCCAGCCATTCCTCAGCCTCCTCGGTTGCGGAAGGCGCATCTGCACGGGCCGGGCGATTCGCGGAAGGGGTCAGCGCGGGGTGCCTTCCCCGATCCGGTGCAGCAGCCGCCCGCCATCGGCGAGGGCGATCGCCACGAGGATCTCCTCCGCCCGCGGTGCATCGCCGAGGCTCACCGTGATGGCGTCGAAATGCCCGCGCGACCAGGCATCGTCCTTGTGTCCGAGCGGCAGGTCGAGCGGCGTGCCCGGCGGGCCGATCTTGACCGCGGAGGGGATCAGCGCCGCGCCGCCGCCGATCGCCGCGCGCAGCGGCTTGCCCATCTTCGGATGCAGCAGCGCGTGGCCGTGCTCGAGCTCCCCCGCCGTACCGACGATCGCCCCCTTGCCGTAGGAGACGGGCGGCCCGTCGAGCATCTTCACGAGGTCGGGCGCGACGCGTTCCGCCAGCGCGGCGCCGGCCTCGATCAGGTCGGTGAGGTCGCGCACGAAGCGCCCCGCGAAGGGATTGGCGATGGCGATCAGCGCCACCGCCCGCACCACCGGGCGCGCGCAGTCGGCGCCCATCTCGGAAAACGCCTGCTCGCGCAGCAGGGCAAGCTTGCGGATCTGGACCATGGCGGTCACCCCCTCTGGCCGGATCGTGGCCCCGGGGGCATGCTTCCGGCAACCGGTCACAACACAGGTCCGCACCATGGTCCATGCCCCGAACCGCCCGCCTGCCGGCGCGCCGCCCGTCCGCATCAACCTCTACTCCGACACCCAGACGCGCCCGACGCCGGCGATGAAGGAGGCGATGATGCGCGCCGAGGTCGGCGACGAGCAGCACGGCGACGACCCGACGGTGCATGAGCTGTGCGACCGCATGGTCGCGCTGACCGGCAAGGAGGCGGCGATGTACCTGCCCTCCGGCACCATGTGCAACGTCATCGCCATCCTCACCCACTGCTCGAAGGGCGATGAGGTGGTCGCGCACGAGACCAGCCACATCCTGCATTCCGAGGGCGGCACGCATGCCGCGCTGACCGGCGTGCAGATCATGCCGATGAAGGGCCCGCGCGGCATGTTCACCGCCGACGACGTGCGCGGCGCGATCCGGCCGAAGACGCGCTACGCCCCGCCGCAGCGCCTGCTGGAAGTGGAGCAGACGGCGAATATCGGCGGCGGCGCCGTCTGGCCGCTCGCGCAGCTCAACGAGGTCGCGGCCGTCGCGCATGAGCAGGGCTGGTCGACGCACATGGACGGCGCGCGGCTGATGAATGCCTGCGTCGCCGCCGGCATCGCGGCGAAGGACATGGTCGCGAGCTACGACAGCGTCTGGCTCGACTTCACCAAGGGCCTCGGCGCGCCGCTCGGCGCCGTGCTCTGCGGCAGCGAGGAATTCATCGGCCGCGCCTGGCGCTGGAAGCAGCGGCTCGGCGGGTCGATGCGCCAGGCCGGCATCTGCGCGGCGGCCTGCATCCATGCGCTCGACCACCATGTCGACCGGCTGGCGGAGGACCATGCCAACGCCAAGGCGCTCGCCCGTGGCCTGCGCCAGATCCCGGGCGTGGTGGTCGAGGAGCCGGACACCAACCTGGTCTTCTTCGACATCAGGGATGCGGGCATGACGGTCGAGAAGCTGCAGGCGAAGCTGCAGATGCGCGGCATCGCGGTCTCCGGCCTCGGCGGCCGGGTGCGCGCCTGCACGCATCTCGACGTGACGGCGCCGATGATCGAGGAGGCGGTGGCCGAGATCCGCACCGCGCTGGCCGCGGCGTGACCGGCGGCGCGGCGGAGGCTCCGCCGCGCCCGCCGCGGCGCTTCAGCCTGCGATCCCGTCCATGTGGGCCTTCCAGGCGGCCTGGTCCTCGGCGATCGCATCGGCCATCCGAGCGGCGGCCTCCGCCAGCCAGGCCGGGTCCTGCCGGCCTGCCGCGAGCGCGGCGCGCACGGCGGCCCGGGCGCCCGGCGTGGCGGAATGGATGGCGGCGAGATCCTGCCCCATCGCCTTCAGCACCACCGGTTCAAGCGGCGGCACCATCGCGCCTTCCTTGACCTTCTTCGGGAACTCGATCTTGCGGTTGTTGGGCGAGAGGCGCCGCCGCGCGATCCCGTCCGTCACCGCGAACCACGGATCGGGCGAGCGGTGGCGCCCCAGCGCCGCCTCCGCGCTGCGGTTGACCTCGGGGCCTTCGCCGGGGCGGCGCGTCCAGGCCGAAGGGACCAGCGCCTTCACCTCCCGCAGCGCCAGGCCGCCGCGGTATTCCGCCAGCGCCGCGTAGCGCGGCCGCCCGCGGCTGCCGAGCCCGGCGTCGCGGGCATAGATGCCGATGATCTCCGCGCCCGGCGGGAAGGCGGCCTCCAGCGCCGCGCCGTAGCGTGGCGGCGGGATGGCGGCGTCCTTCGCCGCCTCCTCCCGCGCCTCGTCCCAGAAATCCGTGTGGTCCTTCTCGCTCGTCAGGACCAGCCGCTCCCACAGCCCCGCCGTGCCGTCGAGGATCAGGGGCCTCGGCGCCTCCATGCCCTCGCCGTAGCCGTCCAGCACCTTGGCCGCGACCTGGTCCGCCGTCACCGCGACGGAGAGCTTCGCCGCGCCGAGCAGCACGCTGGTGACGAGCCGCACCAGGTCGTGCGGCCAGGGCATCGGCGCCGCCTCGTCATGGTCGTTGACGCCGAAGACGAGGCGCCCCTCGACATCGCGCCAGGTGCCGAAATTCTCCGCATGGATGTCGCCGACCGCGAGCACCCGGGGTTCGCCGTCGAAGTCCGGCGCCCGTTCGCACCAGCGCCAATAGGTGGCGCGCAGGAATGCGAAGCGATCCTTCGCCATCTTCTCGTGCTTCTCGGCGAGGTCCCTGGCGCTCGGTGCGGCCCCCAGCCGTTCGCCGAGCCAGGCTTCGTAGCGCCGGGTCGAGGCCACGATGTCATCCATGGAGATGCCCCCTGGTCGCGCCGGCACTTGGCGCAAGCCTACACGGCCGCGCCTCGGGCGTCGATGTGATTGCGAACACGGCACGAGAAAGGCGGCGGCGCGGCGCCGGGAAAGGCGCTTGGCACCGCGCGGAGGAACGGCGTTCAATCCTGATCCGGTCCGGTTCCGCAATGGGCATGCCCGGACCGCCGAAGCGGGGGAACCAGGTCACCATGGCGATGCTCTCTGCACCCCACTACCCGATCATCTACGTCCGCGGTTATGCCGGGAACGACGACGAGATCGAGGACACCGTCGCCGACCCCTACATGGGCTTCAACCTCGGCGCGACGAAGATCCGCCAGCAATGGACCGGGCGCGTGGTGCGCCACTATTTCGAATCGCCGCTGGTGCGGCTGATGAAGGATTTCGGCTACCGGGACGTCTATTCCTCGGGCCTCGACGTGCTTGGCGCCGACCTGCCGCCGGAGGAGCTGGTCGATCCCCGTTCCATCGTCATCTATCGCTACTACGACGAGGTCTCGGGCGCCCTGGGGGATGGCCGGCAGCGCCGGATGGAGACCTTCGGCGAGGGCCTCGGCGCGCTGATCGAGAAGCTGCGCGAGCGCATCTGTCCGACCGCGGAGGAGAAGCAGAGCTTCCGCGTCCATCTGGTCGGTCACTCGATGGGCGGGCTCGTGATCCGCTGCTTCCTGCAGAACGACAAGGTCAGCAGGCCGGAGGTGAAGGCGCTGGTGGACCGCGTCTTCACCTATGCCACGCCGCATGACGGCATCGAGTTCGAGATCATCGGCAACGTCCCCGGCTTCTTCACCCGCAACAGCGCCGACAACTTCAACCGCGAGCGCATGTGCGACTACCTCGGCCTGCCGGAGGGGACGGAGAAGGTGAACACGCTCGCGGGCAGGTTCGATCCGGACCGCTTCTTCTGCCTGGTCGGCACCAATGCGCGCGACTACACGGTGGCGAGCGGCTGGTCCTCCCGCGTCGTCGGGCCGTTCAGCGACGGGCTGGTGCGCATCGACAACGCGCATGTCGTCGGCCCCACCGGCGACCCGCAGCGCCCGACGAGGATCGCCCCGCGCGCCTTCGTCCACCGCAGCCATTCCGGCCACTACGGCATCGTCAATTCCGAGGAGGGATACCAGAACCTCACGCGCTTCCTGTTCGGCGACGTGCGGGTGGATGGCGAACTGCATGTCCGCGCCATCACGCTGCCGGCCGACGTGCAGAAGCTGAAGGAGGAGGGAAAGGAGGTCCGCGCCTCCTACCACTTCGAATGCGTCACCGCCGTGCGCGGCGCGCACTGGGATCTCAGCCGGCGCGTCATGGCGGAGAACTCCACCGTGTTCCGGAAATACGGCGAGCTCTTCCCCGAGAAGGCCGGCGAACACGACCGCCCGCTGCTCGACCGGCCGCTGCTCTTCACCACCTTCCTGAACTCGGCGGCGCGGGTCGACAAGCGCCGGCGCTCGCTCGGCTTCAGCGTCGATCTCGGCGTGCTGGTGCCGGACTATGAGGTGGCAGGGGTGCTCTGGCTGAAGAACCACTATCCCGGCGGCACCATCTTCCGCGAGAAGATCAACCTCGAGGCCATCCCGACGGCGAAGGAGGGCGAGCCCTGGCGCCTGCGCTACGGCTTCGACAGCCGTACGCCCAATGCGGCGACGAAGGAGGCCGAGGGAATCCCCGCCGACGGCGCGCTGACCTTCCGCATCCCGATCCTGCAGCAGCGACGGCCGGGGATCGACGCCGACCTGGTCCTGATCGCGCGCGGGCGCTGATGCCGGCCAGGCTCCCGGCCGACGCGGCATCGGCGTCCCGGGGCTTCGCGCGGCCACCACGCCCGCCATGGCGCCGGGCCCGGCCGATGACTTCACCGGCAAGGACCGGCGGCGTGAAGCGTCAGTTCAGCATCCGTGCCCAGGACGCCTTCGGCCCGATGTCGACATGGGTGAAGGACCCGTACCAGCCGACGCCCATGAAGCCGAGATGCTGGGAGAACATCATCGCCTGGCTGCAGACATCGGCCTGCGACATGCCCGGCATCACGATGTCCGCCGCCATGCCGCGCATGTGCAGGCTGTTCGGCGCCGCATAGGGCAGGGAGGCATTGGTCTGCGGCGTGCGGTAGCCGGAGATCACCCGCAGCGGGCGCGTATAGCCGAAGCGCTCCTGGATCAGCGACAGCATGTCGAGCAGCAGCGGCGGGATCGGGCCGGCGAGATTCTCCCGCAGGTCGCGGAAATGGTGCTGCAGCCGCGCCAGCGCCCGGATGTCGTAGTCCTGCCCGGTGCGGTAGGCGACCGCCACTTCCTCCCCGGCATTGTTCTGCACCCAGAGCCAGCGCTGCCGCTCGGGCGCGTCGGCGCGGGCGGGCTTCGACGCCGGCACCGCAAGGGCACCGGCGCCGGTGAGCAGCGCCCGGCGGGCGAGGGAGGCTGTCATCGCGAGCGGCACCGGTTCACGATTTTTATACTGTCCGCCCGGAATCGGCTTGCGCAATGGGCTCCCCGATTCGCGCCAAAGCTGTGCGGCGAGTGTGGCCCGCGCGCCGCGCTCGGGGCTGGCCGGCCCCGTGGCGGGCCGTGCGGATTCAGCCCCGTGCCGCCATCGCCAGGGCCGCCGCCACCGTGGCGGCCCGCACCGCCGCGCGATCGCCGGGGAAGACGTGGCGTTCCACGACCGTCTGCGCGCCGCGCCGCGCGCAGCCGATGAAGACCAGCCCGACCGGCTTGCCCGGAGTCGCGCCCCCCGGCCCGGCGATGCCGGTGCAGGACAGGGCGAGGTCCACCTCGGCGCGCGCCAGCGCGCCCTCGGCCATTTCCCGCGCCACCGCCTCGCTCACCGCGCCATGGGTGGCGAGGGAGGCCTCGGTCACGCCGACCATCCGCACCTTGGCCGCATTGGAATAGGTGACGAAGCCGGCCATCACCACAGCGGAGGACCCGGCGATCGAGGTCAGCGCCGCGGCGATCAGCCCGCCGGTGCAGGATTCCGCGGTGGCGAGGGTCCTGCCCTCGGCCTCCAGCGCCGCGAGCAGGTCGCGCGCCTGGTCGAGTGTCGCCTGCGGCAGCATGGTCACAGCACTCCCGGCGCCAGCGCGCCCAGCAGCAGAAGCGCCGCCGCCGCGATGGCGCCGGCCAGGATGTCGTCCAGCATCACCCCGGTCGCCCCGGGCAGCCCATCCGCCCAGGAGACCGGCCAGGGCTTGAGGATGTCGAGCGCGCGGAAGGCCAGGAAGGCGAGCCCCGCCCCGACCCAGCCTGCGGCCGGCAGGGCGGCGAGGGCGAGCAGCATGCCCGCCGCCTCGTCCACCACGATCCAGCCCGGATCTTCCTCCGCGGAGGTCGCCTGCACGGCACGCACCGCGAGCCAGCCCGCGACCGCGACGGCCGCGGCCAGCAGGAGGCAGGCCACAGGTCCGAGCAGGACCGCCGGCAGCACGACCAGCGATCCCCAGGTCCCGGGTGCGGGCTTCAGCCGCCCCACCCCGAGCAGCGTCGCCACGGCATGGGCGGAATTCACGGCACGGCCTCGAGGAAGGCGTCGAGTGCGGCGGCGGCGGGCGCTTCCTCCAGCGTCGGGGCATGGCCGGTGCCGGGCAGCGCGGCGACGCCCATGTCCGGCCGCCGGCGCCGCATCTCCGCCACCGTCGCGGCGGAGAGCAGCGTGCTCGCCTCGCCCCAGACCAACAGCAGCGGCAGGCGCCTGAGCCCGCCGAAGAAGGGCCAGAGGTCGGGTGGCGCGCCGGCCGCGGCGCCCACGGCCTGCTGGCCGATACGGACATCCCAGCGGGGGTGCCAGTGGCCGTCCTCTTCCTGCCGGAAGGTCCGCAGGGCGAAGCCGCGCCAGCCGGCGTCGTCGAGCAGCGGCATCGGCGGGTGATGCTCGCGGAACCAGGCGAGGGCTTCGTCGAAGGAGCCGAAGGCGTGGTCGCGGCCGATGAAATCCACCACCTTGTCGCGGCCGAGGCTTTCGATCTGTGGACCGATGTCGTTCAGGACCAGGGCCGTGAGGCTCGCCGGGCGCATCGCCGCGACCGCCATCGTCGCCAGCCCGCCGAAGGAGGTGCCGACCACCACCGCCCCGTGCAGGTGCAGCGCCGCCATGGCGTCCAGCACGTCGCGGATCAGCTGCTCGGGCCTGTAGCGCTGGGGCCGCGCCGCGCGTCCGCTCTCGCCATGCCCGGCATAGTCGAGCGCCACGATACGCCGCCGCCCCGCATGGCGCGCCGCCACCGTCTCGGCATCCAGCGCCGTGCGGCAGATGCCGGGCAGCACCAGCAGCGGCGCGCGCCCGGCGGGGCCGGGCCATTCCAGCGCGGAGAGACGCAGCCCGTCATGGGCGGAGAACGCCAGCCGGCGTGGGTTCACGGCGTGGTCCGGAGGTAGCGCGCCAACGGGTGTTCCCGCGCCGCCGCGCCGGGATCCTGGGCGCGGTAGACGACGACGTTCTCGATCACCCGCTGGACGTAGTTGCGCGTCTCCGAGAAGGGGATCTGCTCCATCCAGTCGATCATGTCGACACCCGGGCCGCGCGGGTCGCCATAGGTGCCGAGCCACTGGTCCACGCGCCCCGGCCCGGCATTGTAGGCGGCGGCGGCGAGCGGCAGGGCGCCGTCGTAGCGATCGAGCATCTGTTCGAGATAGCCGGCGCCGAGGCGCATGTTCACCTCGGGGCTGGTGGTGAGCTGCACCGGCTGGAACGGCACGCCGAGCCGCCGCGCCACCAAGGTCGCGGTCGAGGGCAGGAGCTGCATCAGCCCGCGCGCATTGGCGCCGGAGACCGCCTCGGTGTCGAAATTGCTCTCCTGCCGGGTGATGGCGTTGATGAAGGCGGGCTCGGGGTTCGTCACCGGCGGGCGATAGGGGGCGGGCCAGCCTTCCGGCAGCAGGATGTCGCCATCCGCTCCGGCGCGGCGGGCGATCCACACCGCATGGTCGGGCCGGCCGATATGGTTCGCGAGCCGTGCCGTCAGCAGGCGGTCGGTGCCGTCATTCGCCAGTTCCTCCAGCCGCAGCAGGAAGATGCGCGCCCGGCGCGTGTCGCCGAGATCCGCGAGCGTCAGCACGGCGCGGGCGAGTTCCCGCCCGGTGAAGTCGACGGCCCGCGGCGGCGTCACCGCCGGCACGGCCGAGCGCGCGACGCGGGCGGAGAGCTGCGCCTCGTTCTCCCCCAGCGCGAGGGCGCCGAGCTGCCCGTAGAAGGCGACCGGCAGCTCCGCCGCGGCGGCATAGCGGCCGCGCGCGCCGCCGGCGTCGCCGCGGGCGGCGAGCGCGCGGCCCTGCCAGTACGCGCTGCGGGCGCGGGTGATGACCGAGCGGCTGTCCTGGCCGAGGGCGGCGAAATGGCGCTCGGCCGTCGGCGGGTCGTTCAGCCGGCGCAGCGCGATGAAGCCGGCGAGGAATTCGCCTTCCTGGCGCGGCTCCCCGGCCATTGCCTGGCCGTGCGCGGCGGCGGTGCGGTAGGCCTCGCGCTCCATGCCGAGGCGCAGCAGCTTGCGGGAGAGCACCTGGCGCTCGGCCCAGACGGCGCGGGCGGCGTCGGCGCTGAGGTCCCGCTGCAGGGGTTCGGCAGCAGCCCAGGCGGCGGCGGCCTCCTGGTCGCGCTCGCGTCGGCGGAGCAGCCGGGCGGCCTCGTAGGCCCAGCCGATATCGGCGGGGCGGGCGGCCAGCGCGCTGTCATCGTCCCGCGCCAGCGCGAGGCGGGTGTCCGCGGAGGCACGGCGGGCGCCGGTCAGGCGCTGCGCGGCGCGGCCGGCGCCGCCGATGTCGCGGGCGAAGGCGAGGCGGTCGAAGCGGCGCCAGTGCTCCTCCTCGGTCAGCAGGCTGCCGAAGCGGAGCAGCATCGCTTCCTCGGCGAAGGCGTCGCCGGGGGTCTCGACCCAGCCGTGGCGGACGACGGCCCGGGCGTCCTGGGCGCGGCCGGCACGGTCGAGCGCCTCGGCGTGGCGCAGCGCCCCGCCGAGCGTCCGCGCCGGGTTGCGGGAGAAATGGCGCAGCGCAAGTGAGTCGTCCGGCTCGGCCGCAAGGGCGGCCTCGGCCCGCCGCGTCATGGTGTCGGGCAGGGGCCAGTCGGGATTCTCGGCGAGGAAACTCACCAGCTCGGCGGCCGAGGCGGGGGCGATCCGGTTCGACAGCCGCATCCACAGCACGATCTTGGCGGCGAGCGGGTCGGCGGCGGCGGCGAAGGATTCGGCTTCCCCCCAGCGCTGGGAGGCGGCCGCCGACAATGCCTGGCGGCCGGCGGCGCGGGCGCCATCCGGGGCCCAGGGCTGCGCGGCGGCGGGGAGCGGGGCGAGGAGGGCGGCGAGGAGGAGCAGGCGGCGCATGGCAGCCCTTCCATAGCCGATCCGGTGCGGGCTTGTCGCGCAGCCTTGTCCCCGCAGGGCGTCGCGCCTAGTGTCCCGATTCCGAAGTCCGCCGGACTTCCTTCTCAGTCCACTAGCCCTTGCTTTCAGTGGCCTGCTTTTCCGCTTCGTTCGCTGCCGATGCGGCGGGCTTCGCGGGCAGGACACCGGGTTGCCCGATTGTCGCCGATGCGGAGGAATGCGTCATGTTCAGGGGTTCGATGGTCGCGCTGATCACGCCGATGCGCGCGGACGGATCCGTGGACGAGAAAGCCTTCCAGGACCTGGTGGAATGGCAGATCGCGGAAGGCACCGAAGGCCTCATCCCGGTCGGCACCACGGGCGAAAGCCCGACCCTGTCGCATGACGAGCACAAGCGCGTGGTCGAGCTCTGCGTCGAGGCCGCGCGCGGCCGCGTGCCGGTGATGGCCGGCGCGGGCAGCAACTCGACCGCCGAGGCGATCGACTTCGCGCGGCATGCGAAGAAGGCGGGCGCGGACGCGATCCTGGTCGTCACGCCCTACTACAACAAGCCGACCCAGGAAGGGATGTTCCTGCACTTCACGGCCATCGCCGATGCCGTGGACCTGCCGATGTTCATCTACAACATCCCGCCGCGCAGCGTGGTGGACATGTCGGTCGAGACCATGGCGCGGCTGGCGAAGCACAAGAACATCGTCGGCGTGAAGGACGCGACCGCGAACCTGACCCGGCCGCTGCACACGAAGCGCGCCTGCGGGGCCGATTTCATCCAGCTCTCGGGCGAGGACCACACGGCGCTGTCCTTCAACGCCGCCGGCGGGACCGGATGCATCAGCGTGACCGCGAACGTGGCGCCTCGCCTGTGCGCCGACATGCAGCGCGCCTGGCGGGAGGGCCGCCTGCAGGAAGCGACGGCGATCCAGGACCGCCTTGTGCCGCTGCACGACGCGCTGTTCAGCGAGACCTCCCCCGGCCCGGTGAAATACGCGGCGAGCCTGCTCGCCAAGAGCACCGATCATTGCCGCCTGCCGCTCGCCCCGGTCGCCGAGGCGACGAGGACGCGCGTGAGGGAGGCGATGGTCTCCGTGGGCCTGTTGAACTGAGCCCGCGCGGCGGCGCTTCGCGAAACGCGGACCCGCCGCGCATTCCCGCCCATCCGGCTGCCGGCCATGCGCGACGCAGCAACCGGCGCGCGCGGGCCGGATCGCCGGTGGCGAGCCGCCGGGCCTCGTCGATGCCCGCACCGGGCGGCCGGGCTGCCGCTGCGACCGGTGGGCGCTCACCGATGCCAGATCCCGCGGTCACCGGCTGCGCGCGGAGGCTGAACGGGTCGCCCGCGTCGCGCGGCGGCGGTGGCGAAGCCCCGGAGGCCTTGCCTGTCTCCTCGGCGATCCGCGCCGCGGCATCATGCACCGGCATGGCGGCGCTCGTCGGTGGGATGGCAGGCGCGGCAAGGCGGTCGACCGGGACGTGCTTCTCGCGCACCGGGCTGCGCCAGCGGAAGGGTGTGGGCATGTCGCGGGCCTTGGCGCGACGGACATCGGCTGGCATCGGCCGGCGAGCGTCGCGATGCCTGCGCCGGGAACGCCCCGCGCTGGACCCGCCGGCGCGAAACGCGTAGAGGACCGCCCCTTGATCGGATCCCGTGTCACATGGCTGAGCAGCGAAAGAAGGGGCTGATCTCGCACGGCGTTGCCGCGCAGAACCGCAAGGCCCGCTACGACTACAAGATCGGCGAGACGATCGAGGCCGGCATCGCGCTGATCGGCCCCGAGGTGAAGTCGCTGCGCGCCGGCCGCGCCACCCTGTCGGAAGCCTGGGCCGGCGAGCGGGACGGCGAGATGTGGCTGTTCAACTGCTACATCCCCGAATGGCAGGCCGGCAGTTTCATGGCGAAGTTCGAGCCGCGCCGCCCGCGTAAGCTGCTGCTGCACCGCAAGCAGGTCGCGACGCTGACCGGCGCCATCACCCGCGAAGGCGCGACACTGGTGCCGCTCGACATCCACTTCAACGACCGGGGGCGGGCGAAGATCCTGCTCGGGGTCGCCGAGGGAAAGAAGCAGCACGACAAGCGCGCCGCCATCGCCGAGCGCGACTGGCAGCGCGACAAGTCGCGGATGATGCGCAACAAGGGGCAGGAATAGTCCACCCGTCTTCGGGTCATTCGATCAGCGCGCGGCGGTAGAGTTCCCGCACCATCGCGATGGGTCGCGGCGCCCCGGTGCCGGCCAGCAGCAGCGCGCGATGCTCCAGGATGTGCGGGCCGCCGGGCGGCAGGATCGCTTCGGAGAGCATGCGCCGGATCGGGTGCAGGCCTTCGACCACCAGGCCGAAGGGGCGGTCGGTGCCGTCCAGTTCCGCCTGCATGGTCGGGTCGAGCCGGGACGGCAGCCACCAGATGTCGCAATCGGACAGGGCTGCGCCGCCGCGCCGCAGCGTGACCCTGCGGTGCCGGACGCCATCCGGGCCGCCGGCGCCGAGCAGGGCGGTGATCACCTCCGCGCCGGGCGCCGATGCGGGGACGGCATGGCGCTCGACCCGGATCGGACCATCGCCGATGTCGCGTTCGGCACACCAGGATGCGAGCAGCCGCGTAGCACTTGCGGTCCGGCGGAGGCGATGCGCGAACTCGGCCAGCGGCCCGGCGGCTTCGGGACCGGAGGGAAGCAGGCGGCGCGACGGCATGGCGGTGGGCAGGCTTGGCCTTTCAATGCGGCGGCAAGGCTGTGACGGCCTTGCTGTGGCGCCTGCCGCTTCTAGCGCTGATCGGCCCCTGCCGCACCGTGCCGCGGTCCGAGGCATCTTGCATCCCTGCGACATTGTGCCACGTCATGCCGGCGGCGGTAGCGGTAGCGGTAGCGGTAGCGGTAGCGGTAGCGGTAGCGGTAGCGGATCCGGACCCACGGTCCGGCTGGACGCGGCAGGAGGTTCCATGACCGAGGACGAAGGCATCACGATTTCCGGCGCGGTCAAGGACAAGCTGATCCGCACCAAGGAACGCTGGGCGGAGGAGGGCCGGCTCCTCACCGGCACCACCGCCGACCCCGAGCGTGACCGACTGCCGCCCGGCCAGACCCTGGCGAAGGACTGGCCGGTGCTCGATCTCGGCGTGCAGCCCGATGTCCCGAAGGAAAAGTTCCGGCTGCGCGTCGAAGGGCTGGTGGCGAACCGCCTCGCCCTCGACTGGGACGGCTTCATGGCCCTGCCGCAGAGCGAGATGGTCGTCGACATCCACTGCGTCACCCAGTGGAGCCGCTACGACAACCGCTTCGGGGGCGTGAAGGTGCGCGACCTGCTGGCGGTCGCCCAGCCGACGCCGGAGGCGCGCTTCGTCTCCATGACCTGCTACGACGGCTACACGACGAACCTGACGCTCGAGGAGTTCGCCGCCGCCGACGTGATGTTCGCCCATTCGTGGGAAGGCCAGCCGCTGACGCGCCAGCATGGCGGGCCGGTGCGCCTCGTGCTGCCGAAGCTCTATTTCTGGAAGAGCCCGAAATGGATCACGCGGGTGGAACTGCTCGCCGCCGACCGGCCCGGCTTCTGGGAGGTGCGCGGCTACCACAATCACGGCGATCCCTGGCTGGAGGAGCGCTATGGCTGATGCCGCCCGTCGTGCCGTTCTCGCCGCGCCGCTGCTGATGGCCGCCGGCCCCGCCGAAGCCGACGCCTGGTCCTTCCGCTTCCCGGCGCTGGAAGGCGGGGAACACGACCTCGCCGGCTGGCGCGGGCGCGTGCTGCTGGTGGTCAACACCGCCTCCTTCTGCGGCTTCACCCCGCAATACGCGGCGCTGCAGCGGCTGCACGACCGCTATCAGGCGCGCGGGCTGACGGTGCTCGGCGTGCCGTCCAACGACTTCAACCAGGAAAGCGCGGACAACCGGCAGATCCGCGAATTCTGCGACGCGCAGTTCGGAATCGCGTTTCCGATGGCGGCGCTGTCCCATGTGCGCGGGCCGCAGGCGCATCCGTTCTTCGCCTGGGCGGCGGCAAGGGCCGGGGGCGAGCCGCAGTGGAACTTCCACAAGTACCTGGTGGCGCGGGACGGGCGGACGGTGAGGGGCTTCGCGACACGCGTCACGCCGGACAGCATCGAACTGACCCGCGCGGTCGAGACGGCATTGGCGTCGCCCGGCGCCTGACGCCGCGGAACGCGCCGCCGCGTGACGGATGGCGCGGCGGAAGCCTTCGCGACGGCGTCGGGGGCTTCGGCGGTGCGCCCGGAGCGCGGCATGGGGCCCTGCATGTCGCCCGGTGCATCAGTCCCAGGGCGACCGCGCGCAGTACTGGCCGATCCGACGGCGTCCCTTTCATGTCGTCGGGTGGCAGGGCGGGTCGCGCGATGCGGCGGCCGCAGGCATTCCGGCACGGCTGCGGCTGATCCGGCATCCGATGAGAATGCCGCAAGATATTGTTCTAAATAGCTTTATATCGATGCGGAGAATTTTCAGTGCGATCTTGCACTGAATGGGCGGATATCGTCTTGTTCCGGCCAAGGGCGCGTATTCCGACCCCCCCCATCGCCGCCCTGGCTGATGGGCGCGGAAGCCCCGGGCTGCTGCCATGGCCGTCCTTCCCGAGATCGCTGCCGGCGCCGCGGACATGGTCGCCTGGCGGCACCGCCTGCATGCGGCACCGGAAATCGGCTTCGAGGTGCACGAGACGGCGCGCTTCGTCGCCGGGTGCCTGCGCAGCTTCGGCTGCGACAGGGTCGAGACCGGCATCGGGGGCAGCGGCGTCGTGGGTGTCGTGCAGGGCCGCGCCGACGGCCCGGCGGTCGGGCTGCGCGCGGACATGGACGCGCTGCCGATCCACGAGGACACCGGGCTTGCCTACGGCTCGCGCCATGCCGGGCGGATGCATGCCTGCGGCCATGACGGCCATACGACCATCCTTCTCGGTGCCGCGAGGTATCTCTGCGCCACGCGGCGCTTCCGCGGCAGCGTCGTGCTGATCTTCCAGCCGGCCGAGGAGATCGGCCGCGGCGCCGCGGCGATGCTGGGGGATGCGCTGCTGGAACGCTTCCCGCTGCGCCGCGTCTTCGGCCTGCACAACTGGCCCGGCCTGTCCGAGGGCGTGGTGTTCTGCCGCGAAGGGCCCGTGATGGCGGCCGTGGCGGACCTCACCATCGGGCTCGCCGGCCATGGCGGCCATGGCGGGATGCCGCACATCGCCTCCGACCAGATCCTCGCCGCGGCGCATCTGGTGGTGGCCCTGCAGGGCATCGTCGCGCGCAACCTGCCGGCGGTCGAGGCCGGCGTCGTCAGCATCGGCCATGTCGAGGATACCGGCGCCTGGAACGTGCTGCCGTCCGAGGTCTGCCTGCGCGGCACCGTCCGCTGGTTCGCCCCGGAGATCGGCGACCTGCTGGAGCGCCGGATCGGCGAGGTCGCGCAGGCGGTCGCCGGCGCCTGGAACTGCCGTTGCAGCATGGAGTTCTGCCGCGTGACCCCCGCCGTGATGAACCACCCCGCCGCGACCCTGGAAGCGGAGGCCGCGACGCGGGAGGTGCTGGGCGATGCCGGCCTGGTCCTGCTGCCGGCGCCGCTGATGGCGGGCGACGACGTGGGGGCGCTGCTCGCGGCGGTTCCCGGTTGCTACCTCATGCTCGGTGCCGGCGGCGGTCCCGGCGCCATGCCGCTGCACCACCCGCGCTACGACTTCAACGACGGGTTGCTGCCGGTCGGGGCGAGCCTGATGGCGCGGCTCGCGGAGCGCGGATTGGACGGGGCCGACGGCGGCAATGCCTGATGCGGCCCGGTGTCCGCCCCGGTGTGATCGCAGGAGGAGGCGGTGTTCGAAAAATTCTACGATGCCGGCGCCACCGGCTATGAGCGTGTCTTCGGACGCGTCTCGCAGGATTTCGTCCCGGGCCTGCTGCGGGCGGCGCGCCTGGGTCCGGGCCAGCGGGTGCTCGATGTGGCGACCGGCACCGGCATCGTGGCGCGCGCCGTCGCGGAGCTTGTCGGCCCTTCCGGCAGCGTGGTCGCGGCGGATATCTCGCGACCGATGCTGGACCAGGCGCAGGACCGCCTGCGCGACCATCCCAACGTGTCCGTGGCGGAGGAGGACAGCCAGCACATGACCTTCCCGGATGCCAGCTTCGACGCGGTGCTCTGCGGCCTCGGCCTCATGCTGTTCCGGGAGCCGGCGAAGGCGCTGTCCGAGTTCCGGCGCGTGCTGCGGGATGGCGGGCGGGTCGCGGTCTCGGTGAACACAACCTCCGGGCGTTCCTTCGTCTCGCGCGTCCTGACGGCCATCGGCCGGCATGTGCCGGAAAGGGCAGGGGCCGCCGCGTTGTATTTCTCGCTCGGCGATGCCGCGCGCCTGCGGACGCTGTTCGCAGCCGCCGGCTTCCGCGAGGTGGAAACCGCGACCGAGTTGCGCCGCTATCCGTTTCCCTCCTTCGATGCCTACTTCGCGCCCATCGAGCGCGGCTTCGGTTCACTGGGGGCGGAGTTTGCATCGCTTCCCGCGGCGCTGCGTGCCGCAGTCCGCGAGGACGTCCGGCGGGAGCTCGCGGGAGAGGCCGATGCAGGCGGCGCGATCGAGGTGCCGGTGGAACTGCTGTTCGGCAGCGGGCGCCGGTAGCGCGCCCCGCTACGCGGCGAGGCGTGCCAGCAGCGCCGAGACCGCCGCCTCGAACATCTCGGGCGTCAGCCGCTTCGTCGAGGTGTTGTAGCGGCTCACATGATAGGAATCGGCAAGGAGCAGCCCGTGCGGCAGCGCATGGATCGTGCCATGGGCGAAGGCGAAGCGTGCCGCCGGAATGCCGTACGCGCGCAACAGCGCATTGTGCGCGACGGTGCCGAGCGCGAGCACCCCCCGCAGTCGCGGCATCGCCGCCAGCTCGGCCTTGAGGAAGCCGTTGCAGGTGCGGATCTCGGCGGGTGTCGGCAGGTTCCCGGGCGGCACGCAGCGCACGGCATTGGCGATGCGGCAGCCGGTCAGCTCCATGCCGTCATTCGGGTCCTCGAGGAACTGCCCGCGCGCCTGGCCGAATTTCAGCAACGTCCCGTAGAGCAGCCGCCCCGCATAATCGCCCGTGAAGGGCCGGCCGGTACGGTTCGCCCCCCTGACCCCCGGCGCCAGCCCGAGCACCAGCAGTGGCGCATCCCTCGGCCCCCAGGATGGCACCGGGCCGTTGTGCCATGCCGGGTTGGCTGCCCGGTTGGCCTCCCGGTAGGCGACAAGGCGCGGGCACAGCGGACAGTCATGCCCCGGCGCCGCCACGGTTCCGGGTTCCAGGGGCCCTCCGGCCCTTGGCCCGGAGGGGTCCGGGGAGGGGCGGAGCCTCTCCCCGGATGCGGCCTTGGGGTCCGGGGAGGGGCGGAGCCTCTCCCCGGATGCGGCCTTGGGGTCCGGGGAGGGGCGGAGCCCCTCTCCGGGTGCAGCTTTGGGGTCCGGGGAAGGGCGGAGCCCCTCCTCGGTCATGCCTCCGGCTCCGGCGCGTTGTCCGCGAAGGGATCCGCCGGCGTCGCCCGTGTCGGCCGCGGCGCGGGAGCGGGGGGTGCCGGCCGTCCGCGCGGCTCGACCTGCCTTCGCGTGAATTCCGGCGCGATCTCCTCGAGGTCGAGGAAGGTGTCGGCCTGGCGCCGCAGCTCATCGGCGATCATCGGCGGCTGCGACCGCACGGTGGAGACCACCGTCACCCGCACGCCCATCCGCTGGACCGCTTCCACCAGCCGGCGGAAATCCCCGTCGCCGGAGAACAGCACCACATGGTCGAGCTGCGGCGACAGTTCCAGCATGTCGACCGCCAGCTCGACATCCATGTTGCCCTTGATTCGCATGCGCCCGGCGGGGTCGGCCTGCTGCTTCGCCGGCTTCGTCACCACCTGCCAGCCATTGTAGGCGAGCCAGTCGGTCAGCGGGCGGAGGGGGGAGTAGTCCTCCGTCTCGACCAGCGCCGTGTAGTAGAAGGCGCGCACCAGGTATGTGCCGCCGCGGAAGTATTCCAGCATGGCGGCGAAATCGATCTCGAAGCCGAGCGCGCGCGAGGTGTGGTAGAGGTTCGCCCCATCCACGAACAGCCCGACCCGCTCCACGCCGCCGCTCCGTCTCATGCCGATGATCGTCCTGCCCTGCTGCCCTTTCCGCCGTCAACCGGGCGGGGAGGCGTCCGCTACACTGTTCGGACCCTGCTGTCATGGGCGCTGAGGCGGCGCTGGTCGCCATCGGCGCCAACCTGCCGCGGGCGGAGGGCGGGGGGCCGCTCGAGACCTGCCGCTGGGCGGTGGCGCGGCTGGCCGCGCTTCCCGGCATGCGGGTGGTCGCGGTCTCCTCCTGGTGGGAATCGGCGCCGATCCCGCCCGATCCGGCCGCGCCGCCCTTCGTCAACGGGGTGGCGCTGCTGGAGGGCGAAACCGACCCGGAGGCGCTGCTGGCCGCCCTGCATGAGATCGAGGACGAGGCCGGCCGGCAACGGCCCTATCCCAATGCGCCGCGGGTGCTCGACCTGGATCTGATCGATCTCGGCGGGCGGGTGCGGCGGGGACCGCCGCCGGTGCTGCCGCATCCGCGGGCGCATCTGCGCGCCTTCGTGCTGCTGCCGTTGGCGGAGGTGGCGCCGGGCTGGGTGCATCCGACGCTCGGGCGGGGGGTGCAGGCGCTGGTCGCGGCACTGGAGCCGCAGGAGATCCGGCGCTTCGAATCGACGTGACCCGGCGCGTCGCACCCCGCCCGTCGGCACCTGGAGGCGACTTGCCCCGGGGCCTCGCCTCGGGCCGGCAGCGGGCGGCGCGACCGCGCCTGCCGCGCAGGCACGCCGGCGGATGCCGGCGCCGCCATCGCCGAGGGCACAACATCTTGCACTGCAGCGTCACGCTGTCTATTTGGGGAGGTTACCGGAGAAGCCGGGCGCCCGGAGACCCCTTCCGCGCGCCCCTATCGTGTTTGGAGCCTCCATGGCGCGCGTCACCGTCGAAGACTGCATCGAGAAGGTCCCCAACCGCTTCGAGCTCGTGCTGCTCGCCGCCCAGCGTGCGCGCAACATCAGCCGCGGCGAGGTGATCGAGGTCGAGCGCGACAACGACAAGAACCCCGTGGTCGCCCTGCGCGAGATCGCCGAGGAGAAGGTCGATCTCGCCGCGCTCGAAGGCGACCTGATCAAGTCGCTGTCCCGCGCGCCGGAGCCCGAGCCCGCCGAGGAGGAGGTGATGGACATCATCGCCACCGACGAGAACATCTTCGGCATCATGGAAGTGCAGGAAGAAGCCCTTCCCGAGGCTGCCGCCGACGACATGTCGCCCGACGACATCGAGGCGGCGATCGCCGCCGAGCTGGGCGGCAAGCGCTAAGGGACCGCGCGCATGGGCCAGGGCGCCGGCGGCACCCGACGAACCGGCCCCGCGCTGGCGCCAGAAGGCCTGCGCACCGAAGCGAGCCTCGACCCGGGCGCCGAACTCGCCCGGCAGGTGCTCGCCTACGACCCCCGCGCCGATGCGGGGATGATCGAGGCGGCCTACCGCCTCGCGGCCGAGGCGCACGCGCCGCAGAAGCGGGAGGACGGTCAGCCCTACATCGTCCATCCGCTCGCCGTGGCCGGCATCCTCGCCGGCTACCGGCTGGATGCCGCGACGGTCGCCACCGCGCTGCTGCACGACACGGTGGAGGACACCGGCGTCACCCTTGCGGAGCTCGAGAAGCGCTTCGGCAAGGAAGTCGCGCGGCTGGTCGACGGCGTCACCAAGCTGACGCGGCTGGAACTGCAATCGGAACGCACCAAGCAGGCGGAGAATTTCCGCAAGCTCGTCCTCGCCATGAGCGAGGACATCCGGGTGCTGATCGTCAAGCTCGCCGACCGGCTGCACAACATGCGGACGCTCGGCGCCGTCGGGAAGCCGGAGAAGCGGCGCCGCACCGCGCGCGAGACGCTGGAGATCTACGCCCCCCTCGCCGAGCGCATCGGCATGGATGCGCTCAAGACCGAGATCGAGACGCTCGCCTTCCGGGAGATGAACCCGGATGCCTGGCAGACCATCGCCGCGCGCCTGACCTATCTGCGCGGCCAGGGCGCCGACCTGATCGAGGAGATCGAGCAGGACGTCCGCCGCGTGCTACGCGAGGCCGGGGTCGATGTCGTGGAGGTCCAGGGGCGCGAGAAGTCGCCCTATTCCATCTGGCTCAAGATGCAGCGCAAGAACGTGGCGTTCGAGCAACTCTCGGACATCATGGCCTTCCGCGTCATCGTGAAGGACAAGCACGACTGCTACGCGGCGCTCGGCGCGATCCATTCCGCCTATCGCGTCGTGCCCGGCCGCTTCAAGGACTGGATCAGCACGCCCAAGACCAATGGCTACCAGTCGCTGCACACCGGCGTGACGGTGCCCGAGCGCCGCAACGCCAAGATCGAGGTGCAGATCCGCACCCTCGATATGCACGAGGTGGCCGAATACGGTGTCGCCGCCCACTGGATCTACAAGCAGGGCGAGGGGACGGCGCCGAACCGCAAGCGCTACCCCTGGGTGCGCGACCTGCTGGAGATCCTGGAATCCGCGGCCGAGCCGCAGGAATTCCTCGAACACACCAAGCTCGAACTGCACCGCGACCAGGTCTTCTGCTTCACCCCCAAGGGCGACCTGATCGAGCTGCCGCGCGGCGCGACGCCGGTCGATTTCGCCTACCAGGTGCACTCCCAGGTCGGCGACAACACGGTGGGCGCCAAGGTCAACGGCAAGATCGTGCCGCTGCGCCATCCGCTCGAGAACGGCGACCAGGTCGAGATCATCACCGCGCGCGGCGGCACGCCGAACCCGGCCTGGGAACGCTTCGTCGTCACCGGCAAGGCGCGCGCGCGCATCCGCCGCTTCGTCCATGCCCGCCAGCGCGCGACGCAGAAGGAGGAAGGGCGCGCGGCGATCGCCAAGATCTTCCGCGCCGCCGGGCTCGACTTCTCGGAGAAGATCGCCGAGCCGGCGGTGAAGGCGCTGAAGCAGCCGGACTTCGAGACGCTGTGCATCGCCGTCGCCTCGGGCAACCTCTCGGCCCGCGACGTGCTGCACGCGGCGGTGCCGGAACTGCGCGCGCCCGCCCGCTCGACCGACCAGATGCAGCTCACGCGGGCGCGGGGCCGGCTCGGCGCCGGCCAGCTCCTGACGCCGGGCAAGGCGGAGCGCCCTTCCTCCGGGCGGCGCGAGGCGGCGATGGGCGTCACCGGCCTGGTCGCCGGCATGGCGGTGCACTTCGCCGGCTGCTGCCATCCGCTGCCGGGGGACCGCATCGTCGGCATCGTCACCACCGGCCGCGGCGTCACCATCCACAAGCACGATTGCCACGGGCTCGAGGCCTTCGCCGCCACGCCGGAGCGCTTCATCGACGTGGACTGGGAATATGACGGCGGCGCCAAGGGCGCCCATGTCGGCCGCATCGAGCTGACCGCCGAGAACACTTCCGGCGCGCTGGCCGGCCTGACCACGGCGATCGCGCGGCAGGACGGCGCGGTGAACAACCTCCGCATCCTCAACCGCGCGGGCGAATGGTGCGAGGTGCTGGTCGACGTGGAGGTGCGCGACACCTCGCATCTCGCCGCCATCCTCGCGGCGCTGCGCGCCTGCCCGGGTGTGACGCAGGTGGAAAGGGCGAAGGGATGACCGGTGGCCGCCCTGCAGCGGATTCCCCGCCGGCCCCCGGAGCCTCGGATCGGATTCGCCCCGCATGATCATCGGCATCGGCTCGGACGTGCTCGACATCCGCCGCCTCGAGAAGACCATCGAGCGGCACGGCGACCGCTTCCTCGAGCGCATCTTCACCCCGGTCGAGCGCGCCAAGGCGGAGCGGCGGGCGGAACGCATCCGCACCGCCACCTACGCCAAGCGCTTCGCGGCGAAGGAGGCAGCGTCCAAGGCGCTCGGCACCGGCTTCCGCGCGGGCGTGTTCTGGCGCGACCTCGGGGTGGTGAACCTGCCCTCCGGCCAGCCGACGCTGCGCCTGACGGGCGGTGCCGCGGACCGGCTGGCGGCGATCACGCCGCCCGGCCACCGGGCCGAGATCGCCCTCACGATGACCGACGAGTTCCCCTATGCCCAGGCGATGGTGGTGATCACCGCCGTCCCGCTTCCTTGACAGCACGCCCGCCCGCTGGTTTCCCTCGCGCCCGCGTGCCGTCCGCAACCCCCTCTCCAGGCCGTCGAAGCACTCATCCCATGGCGAAGAAGAAGTCCGGCGGCTGGCTGGAGAGCGTCAAGACCATCCTCTACGCGGCGCTGATCGCGATCGGCGTGCGCACCGTCGCCTTCGAGCCGTTCAACATCCCTTCCGGCTCGATGATCCCGACGCTGCTGGTGGGCGACTACCTGTTCGTATCGAAGTTCTCCTACGGCTATTCGCGGCATTCGATGCCATTCAGCCCGAACCTGTTCGAGGGACGGATCTTCGGTTCCCTGCCGCAGCGCGGCGACGTCGCCGTGTTCAAGCTGCCGCGCGACGGCGTGACGGACTACATCAAGCGCATCATCGGCCTGCCCGGGGACCGCATCCAGGTCCGCAACGGCATCCTGCACGTCAACGGCCAGGCAGTGACGCGCGAGGCGATGGGCCCCTTCACCGTGGAAGGCGACGGCCCGCGCATCACCGTGCGCCGCTACCGCGAGACCCTGCCGCCCGAGAACGGCCGTCCCGGCGTGACGCATGAGATCCTGGAAGCCACCGACGACGGCCCCTTCGACAACACGGTCGAGTTCCGCGTGCCGGACGGCCATGTCTTCGCCATGGGCGACAACCGCGACAACAGCCTGGACAGCAGGGCGATGAACGCGGTCGGCTTCATCCCCGTCGAGAACCTGGTCGGCCGGGCGGAGTTCATCTTCTTCTCGGTCGACGGCTCGGCTGCCTGGTGGGAGGTCTGGGCCTGGCCCTTCGCCATTCGCTGGAGCCGGATCTTCTCCGCCGTCCGATGAGCGGCATCGAGGAGAGGCTCGGCCACCGCTTCGCCGACCCGGCGCTGCTGGCGCAGGCGCTGACCCATCGCAGCGCGGCGGATGCGCGCGGCGGCCAGCTCGATTCGAACGAGCGGCTGGAATTTCTCGGCGACCGCGTGCTCGGCCTCGTCATCGCCGAGTGGCTGTCCGATCGCTACCCGGAGGAGCGCGAGGGCAACCTCACGCGCCGCCTCTCCGCCCTGGTGGCGTGGGAGACGCTGGCCCGGGTGGGGGAAGCGATCGGCCTCGCCGAGGCCCTCCGCATTCCGCCGGGAGAGGAGCGCGCCGGGCTGCGCGCCCGCCAGACGGTGATGGCCGATGCGGTCGAGGCGCTGCTCGGCGCCATCTACCTCGATGGCGGGCTCGACGCCGCCCGTGCGGTGATCCGCCGGCATTGGGCGGCGCTGCTGGAGGCGGCCGCCAAGCCGCCGGTCTCGGCCAAGAACCGGCTGCAGGAATACACGCTGGGGCGGGGCCTCGGACTGCCGGCCTATCGGCTGGTTTCGGCCGCCGGGCCGTCCCATGCACCCTTCTTCGTCGTTGCCGTCAGCGCGGCAGGGCGCGAGGCTGAGGGCTCGGGCGAGACCAAGCGCGCGGCGGAACTCGCCGCCGCGGAAGCCTGGCTCGCGGGAGTGACGCCGTGAACGACGCGACACGCTGCGGCCTGGTGGCGATCGTCGGCGCGCCGAATGCCGGCAAGTCCACGCTGGTGAACCGGCTGGCCGGCACCAAGGTGACGATCGTCTCGCCCAAGCCGCAGACCACGCGCTTCCGAATCCGCGCGGTGGTGATGCATGCGGGCAGCCAGATCATCCTGGTCGACACGCCCGGCATCTTCGCGCCGCGCCGGCGGCTCGACCGCGCCATGGTCGCCGCCGCCTGGGGCGGGGCGCAGGATGCCGACCTGACGCTGCTGGTGGTCGACGCCCGCGCCGGGCTGACGGACGCCGTGCGCAAGATCGCCGAGGGGCTGGCGAAATCCCGCCAGCCGGTCTGGCTGGCGCTGAACAAGACCGACCTGATCCCGCGCGAACGGCTGTTGCCGTTGACGGCGGACCTCAACGCCATCCTGCCCTTCGCCGAAACCTTCATGATCTCGGCCGAGAAGGGCGACGGGCTCGACCGGCTGCAGGACATGCTGGCCAAGGCGGTGCCGCCGGGGCCCTACCTCTTCCCCGAGGACGAGCTTTCCGACCTGCCCAACCGCATGCTGGCCGCCGAGCTCGTGCGCGAGCAGATCCTCCGCCAGACGCACCAGGAAGTGCCGCACCATGCCTCGGTCGAGACCGAGCAGTGGACGGAGAACGAGGACGGCTCGGTGCGGGTGGACTGCACCATCTACGTCTCCCGCGCGACGCAGAAGGCGATCCTGATCGGCGACAAGGGCAGCCGCATCCGCGCCATCGGCCAGAGCGCGCGGATCGAGCTGACGAAGCTGCTGGAACGCCCGGTGCACCTGTTCCTCAACGTGAAGGAGCGGACGGGCTGGGACGAGGAACGGGCGCGCATCCGCGCCATCGGCCTCGAGGACATGGGATGACCCGCCGCCCGGGCTGGGTCGTGGCCTGGGCCGTGGCGGGGGTGCTCGCCGTGATCTGGCTGGTCGCCTTCGCCGTCGCGCCCGCCGAATGCAACATGATCGGGCGCTGCCCCTGGTGGAGCGGCTTCGGCGTGATCGTGCTCGGGGCGCCGGTGGTGGCGCTTTCGGTGCTGGCGGCACTGGCGATGAGCCTCGTCGCCTGGATCCGGCATCGCTGAGATGGACTGGTCCGCCCCTGCCGTGGTGCTCGATGTCCGTCCCTATGGGGAAGGGGCCGCCATCGTTTCCCTGCTGACGGAGGAGCACGGCCGCCATGCCGGCCTCGCCAAGGGTGGTGCCTCCCGCGCGCAGGCCGGCATTTGGCTGCCGGGCAACCTCGTCGAGGCGCACTGGGTGGGCCGCCTGGCGGACCAGCTCGGCGCGCTGTCCGGGGAACTGGTCCACGCCGCCGCCGCGCTCGCCATGGATGACCCGCTGGCGCTGGCGCTGCTGTCCTCCGCCTGTGCCATCGCCGCCGACGCCCTGCCGGAACGCGAGCCGCATCCGCGGGCCTTCCATGCCCTGGTCTCCCTGATCGGGCACCTGGCCGGCGGGGCGGAGGGCGTCATGGCCGACTACGTGCGGTGGGAGACGCTGGTCCTGGGCGAGCTGGGCTACGGGCTTGATCTTTCCGCCTGCGCGGTGACCGGGGCCGGCGAAGGGCTGACCCATGTTTCCCCCCGGACCGGGCGGGCCGTCTGCGCGGAGGCCGCCGCACCCTATGCTGGCCGCCTGCTCGCCCTGCCGGCCTTCCTGCTGCACGAGGATGATCCGGGCGATCAGGCGGCCTGGGATGCCGGGCTGCGCCTGACGGGGCATTTCCTGGAACGCGATGCCTTCGGCGCGCGCCACCGGCCGGTGCCGGAGGCGCGGCACCGGTTGGCGGACCGGGTGGCGGCGCTGGCGGGGCAAGGCTGAGGGGGCGTCGCCCCCTCAAACTCCCCCACCAGGGGACACGGTCCCCTGGACCTGCGGTGACTCAAGTATCGGTTTCCAAAGGCCTTTCGGCCTTTGGCGGGGTGAGCCCGAGAGGGGCGGCGCCCCTCTCGGAGCCGGCCTTACCAGCCCTGGACCAGCCCTGCCTGCATCGCCGCCTGCCCCAGGCACAGCAGCGCCAGCACCGCTGCGAGCGCCCGCGCCCATGCCGGCGTCGCCGGCGCGTCGAGGCGCTGCGACAGGCTGCGGCGGATCACCATCGCCAGCGCCAGCCCCAGCCCGACCAGGGCCAGCACGACCCCCAGGTAGTTCACCTGGTATTGCGAGACCACCCGCCCGTTCACGACGGCCCGGCTCGACTCGCCGACGAAGACGACGAAGGGCAGCAGCAGCAGGACCGCCACCGCGACAAGCCGCTTCCAGATCGATCCTGTCATTCCGCCTGCTCCAGGTTTGCGAATGGAAGGCATATCCGGCGGCCCGACGGCAAGCGCGTGCGCCAGGTCACGCGGCTGGCGCGGCCGGGGCGGGGGGTGGTAGTCACGCTCCGACAGGAAAACCCGAATCACCCCGATGCCCGACGACGTGAAGACTCCCCCCCAGGAGGGCGGCGCGACGCGCGAGACGCGCCTCGCCGATGCGCTGTCCGAGCGCTACCTCGCCTATGCGCTGTCCACCATCACCGCGCGGTCGCTGCCGGATGTGCGCGACGGGCTGAAGCCCGTGCATCGCCGGCTGCTCTGGGCGATGCACCAGCTTCGCCTGGACCCGGCGACCGGCTTCAAGAAATGCGCCCGCATCGTCGGCGACGTGATGGGCAAGTACCACCCGCACGGCGACAGCTCGATCTACGAGGCGATGGTGCGCCTCGCGCAGGAATTCGCCGCGCGCTACCCGCTGGTGGAAGGCCAGGGCAATTTCGGCAACATCGACGGCGATAACGCCGCGGCCATGCGCTACACCGAAGCGCGGATGACCGAGGTCGCCAAGGCGATGCTGGAAGGCATCGAGGAGGACGCGGTCGATTTCCGCGCCACCTACGATGGCGAGGAACGCGAGCCGATCGTCCTGCCGGCCGCCTTCCCGAACCTGCTGGCCAACGGCGCGGCCGGCATCGCGGTCGGCATGGCGACGTCGATCCCGCCGCACAATGCGGGCGAGCTCTGCGATGCTGCGCTGGAACTGGTGCGCAATCCGGACGCCACCACCGATGACCTGCTGAAGCACATCTCCGGCCCGGATTTCCCGACCGGCGGCGTGCTGGTGGAACCCGCCGAGGCGATCCGCGACGCCTACGAGACCGGCCGCGGCGGCTTCCGCGTGCGCGCGAAGTGGGAACGCGAGGCGCTGAAGAACGGCACCTGGCAGATCGTCGTCACCGAGATCCCCTACCAGGTGCAGAAGGCGAAGCTGATCGAGCAGATCGCGCAGCTCCTGGAGGAGAAGAAGCTCCCGCTGCTCGGCGACGTGCGCGACGAGAGCACCGACGTCGTCCGCCTGGTGCTCGAGCCGAAATCCCGCACCGTCGAGCCCGCCGTGCTGATGGAGACGCTGTTCCGCGCCACCGCGCTCGAATCCCGCTTTCCGCTCAACATGAACGTGCTGGATGCGGAGCGCACGCCGCGGGTGATGGGCCTGCGCGAGGTGCTGCGCTCCTGGCTCGACCACCGGCACATCGTGCTGGTGCGGCGGACGGAGCACCGGCTCGCCGCGATCGCCCGGCGGCTCGAGATCCTCGACGGGTACCTGATCGTCTACCTCAACCTCGACGAGGTGATCCGCATCATCCGCGAGGAGGACGAGCCGAAGCCCGCGCTGATGGCGCGCTTCTCGCTGACCGACCTGCAGGCGGAATCCATCCTCAACATGCGCCTGCGCGCCCTGCGCAAGCTGGAGGAGATGGAGATCCGCAAGGAGCACAGGAAGCTCAGCGCGGAGCAGAAGCGCCTGCAGGGCCTGCTGAAGTCCGAGGGCAAGCGGTGGGAGGCGATCGCCGAGGAGATCGCGGCGACGCGGGCGAAGTTCGGCGACGGCGCCCTCGGCAAGCGCCGCACCGAAACCGGCCGCGTGCTGCCCGCCGTGCTGGTGGACGAGGCGGCCTTCGTCGAGCGCGAGCCGATCACCGTCATCCTCTCCGAGAAGGGCTGGATCCGTGCCCAGAAGGGCCACATCCCGCTCGACGGCGAGATCCGCTTCAAGGAAGGCGACAGCCTGCTGGTCGCGCTGCATGCCGAGACCACCGACCGCATCGTGGTCTTCGCCACCAACGGCAAGGCCTACACCATCAAGGCCGACAGCATCCCGCGCGGCCGCGGCGACGGCCAGCCGGTGCGCCTCATGGTGGACCTGACGAACGAGGATGCGGTGGTGGCGATGTTCGTCCATCGCGAGGCGCAGCGCTTCCTGGTCGCGGCCTCGGACGGCAAGGGATTCATCGTGAAGGGCGAGGACCTGCTGGCGGAGAAGCGCACCGGCAAGCAGGTGCTCAACGTCGATCCGCCGACCGAGGCGGCGCTCTGCGTGCCGGCGGATGGCGACGCCGTCGCGGTGATCGGGGACAACCGCAAGCTGCTGGTCTTCCCGGTGGAGCAGGTGCCCGAGATGACGCGCGGCCGGGGCGTGCAACTGCAGGCCTATCGCGACGGCGGGCTGTCGGACGCCAAGGTGTTCCGCAGGGCGGAAGGCCTGTCCTGGACGCTCGGCGGGCGGACGCGGACGGAGATCGACCTGCGGTCCTGGCTGGGCAACCGGGCCGGGGCCGGGAAGGCTCCGCCGAACGGCTTCCCGCGCGGCAACCGCTTCGAGTGATGCGGCGACACGGCGGCCGGCGACAAGATTTACGTCGATCGTTTTCTTTGCGGCCTGCGTTGTTATGCTGCGGGGGCACGAACGCATCCCCCGGACGCCGCATTGATCGAAGGCCAGGATCGCCGACCCTTCCCTGACCTGCGGAGCGCCGGGGGCGCCCCGCGGTCCGCGGTGTGCCGCGCGGCACGGCCGAAGCTCGGCGCCCTGGTGTTGGCCCTTGCCATCGCAGGCATCACGCCGGCTCGCGCGGATGGGCCGGTCGTCGCCATGCGGACCGGAATCCATCCGGGCTTCGGACGGCTGGTCTTCGACTGGCCCGTGCTGGTCGGCTACCGCGTGGAGCAGGACGGCCAGCGCGTCACCGTGCATTTCGACAGTCCGGCGCAGTTCCGGCTTGGCGCCACGCGGGCGCGCAACGTCGTCTCGGTCGCCGAGGCCGGCGGTGTGATCGTGGTCGAGGCCACCGCCGGCGCGCGACTGAGCCATTTCCGCGTCGGCAACCGCGTCGTGCTGGATTTCCACGACGGCGTGCCCCAGGCCGGGCGGCCCGGTGCCGTCGCGACACAGGCGGCCTCCGCCCTGCCGCCACCCGAGGTCCGATCGGTGCGCGCCGGGGCCACCCCGGCCCCAAGCCATGCCGCCGCGCAGGCGGCTCCAGCCGCGCCGATGCCCACCGCCGCTCCGTTGCCGGCCAGCGCCCGGACGGCCATGGACGCCGCACCGCCAGCCGCGGCTTCGGCGCCGGTCGCGGTTCCGGCGCCAGCCGCCGTGCCGGGAGCTGCCGCGGCCCCGGTGCGGTCCGCCGCG
>NZ_JAAEDL010000039.1 GCF_018129005.1 Neoroseomonas eburnea | reverse complement strand
GCACGACGCAGGTGGGTGCGCTGACCACGACGCAGGTGGGTGCGCTGACCGCCACCCAGGTCGCCGGGCTGCAGACCTCCGACGTCGCCGCACTCACCACCACGCAGATCGGGGCGATCGGCACCACGACGCTGCGTGGCCTGCTGCCGACGCAGATCGCGGCGCTGACCACCACCCAGGTCTCGGCGCTGACCACCACCCAGGTCGGCGCGCTCTCCGCCACCCAGGTGATCGGGCTGGAGACGACCGACATTGCGGCATTGACGACGACGCAGATCGGAGCGATCTCGACGACCCAGATCGCTGCCCTTGGCACGGGGCAACTCCGCGGGTTGGAGACCACCGATCTTGCGGTGCTAACGACGACGCAGATCCGCGGCCTGGCGGCGGCGCAGCTCGGCTCCCTGACCACGACGCAGATCGGCGCCATCACCACGACGCAGGTGGCCGCGCTGACCACGACGCAGCTCGGCGGGCTGAACTCCACCCAGGTCTCGGCGCTGACGACGACGCAGCTTGGGGCCCTTGCCGCCACCCAGGTCGGTGCGCTCACCACGGCGCAGCTCCGCGGGCTGGACACCACCGACATCGCGGCCCTGACCTCGACGCAGGTTGCCGGGCTGGCCAGCACGCAGCTCGCGGGGCTGACCGCGACACAGCTCCTGGCGCTGGAGACGACCGATCTCGGTGTCCTGACCACCACCCAGCTGCGCGGGCTGAACACCACGCAGATGGCGGCGCTCAGCACCACCCAGGTGGGCTCGCTGTCCACGACGCAACTCGGGGCCTTCGCCTCCTCGCAGGTGGCGGCGCTGACGACGACGCAGCTCGGCGCGCTGTCCACCACCCAGGTCGGCGGGCTCGGCACTACGCAGGTGCGGGGGCTCACCTCGACCCAGGTGGCGGCACTGAGCACCACCCAGGTCGGTGCGCTGACGACGACGCAGATCGCCGTCCTCACCACCCAGCAGATCGCGGGGATGGAGACGACGGACCTCGCCGCGCTGAGCACCACCCAGGTCGGCGCTCTCACCCGCACCTCGATCGCGGCGCTGGGCACCAACCAGGTGCGGGCGCTCGAGACCACCGACCTTGCCGTGCTGACGACGACGCAGGTGGCGGGGCTTTCCTCCTCACAGCTGCAGGCGCTGACGACGACGCAGGTGGGCGCGCTGACGACGACGCAGCTTGGTGCGCTGACTTCGATCCAGGTCGGCGGGCTCAGCACGACACAGGTCGGGATCCTGACCACCACCCAGCTCGGGGCGCTTGGCACGACGCAGGTCCGTGGGCTGTCCACGGATCAGCTTGCAGCGCTGACCACGACCCAGGTCGGCGTGCTCAGCACGACACAGATCGCGGCACTGACCTCGACCCAGATCCGTGGAATCGAGACCACCGATGTCGGCGTGCTGACCACGACACAGATCGGTGCGCTCACCTCCACGCAGATGGCGGCGCTGACCACGACGCAGGTGACGGCGCTGACCACCACCGGCATTGTGGCACTGACGACGACGCAGCAAGGCGCCTTCTCCTCCGCGCAGGTGGGGGCGCTGACCAGCACGCAGGTGGCGGCGCTGACCACCACCTCGGTCGCGGCGCTGACCACGACGCAGGTGGCGGGGCTGAGCACCACCCAGATCGGAGCCTTCACCACGACGCAGATAGGCGCGCTCGAAACCTCCGACATCGCGGCGCTGACCGACGCCCAGGTCGCAGGCTTCACCACGACGCAGATCGGCGCGATGACCACGGCGCAGGCCAACGCGCTGTTCGCATGAACGGCCGCGGCCGGCCGCGGCCGCGTCCATACGAAGGGAGCATCGGGCATGCACAAAATGAGCATCGCCGAGCTGGTCGGGGGCGCGCAGGCGCTTGCGGCATCCGGACAGGCGGCGCTGGCCGCGGAACTCTACCGCGACTGGGCGGCGCTGAACCCGGATGACCCGCTGCTGCACGCCGTTCACTTCAATCGCGGGGTGCTGCTGGCTGGGCTGAATGACGTGCACGGGGCGGTGGAGGCGTTCACCGCCGCCATCCGGCGCCGGCCGGACTTCCTGCCGCCCTACATCAACCTCGGCGCCGCCTATGAGAGGCTGGGCGCTGCCGCGCAGGCCTTTAGCCACTGGGCGCATGTCTCGACGAGCCTGTCGGACCTGACCGGAGACACAGTCGCCTACAAGGCGACGGCACTGAAGCAGATGGCGCAGGTGCTGGAGAGCGGTCGCCGCTTGGCGGAGGCAGAGGACACGCTGCGCCAGGTTGCCGAGCTCACGCCCTGGCAGCGCGACGTGGTGCAGCACTGGATCAGCCTGCGCCAACGGCAGTGCCAGTGGCCACTGCTGACCCCGCTCGCCGGGCACGATCGCGCCGCGCTGCTGCGGCGAATTGCGCCGCTCAGTATGGCCTGCTACGCCGACGACCCGATGCTGCAGCTCGCGGTCGCCCACGCCCATTGCCGGGAGGACCACGGCTGGCCCGAGAGCTTCCGCACCACGCAGGATTTCGCGCATCGCATCGCGGAAGCGCCGGGCCGGCGGCTGCGCATCGGTTACCTTTCCTCCGATCTGCGGGAACACGCCATCGGCTCCTTGATGGCCGAGATGTTCGGCCTGCACGACCGGAAGGCCGTCGAGGTCTTCGCCTATTACTGCGGCGTCCCGCAGGAGGATCCGACCAAGGCACGCATCCGCGATTCGGTCGACCACTGGCGCATCATCACCGATCTCGACGACGCTGCGGCGGAGGCGATGATCCTGGCCGACGGCATCGACATCCTGGTGGATGTCAACGGCCACACGCGCAGCGCGCGCACCAGGCTGCTGGCCCGGCGCCCGGCGCCGATCATCGTCAACTGGCTCGGCTATCCGGGCAGCATGGGCAGCCCCTACCATCACTACATCATCGCCGACCCGCACATCGTGCCGCCGGGCAGCGAACGCTACTATTCGGAAAAGGTCGTGCGGCTGTCCTGCTACCAGCCCAATGACCGCCAACGGCCGACCGGCGGCGACCGCGCGCCAACCCGTGCGGAACAGGGGCTGCCCGAGGACGCGACCGTCTTCTGCTCCTTCAACGGCACGCAGAAGATCACGCCCTTCGTCTTCACGCGCTGGATGGAGATCTTGCGTCAGGTGCCCGGCAGCGTGCTGTGGCTGCTGAAATCCTGCGAGGAGGTGGAAGCGCGCCTGCGCGCCCATGCGATCCGGGCGGGCGTGGCGCCGGAGCGCATCGTTTTCGCGCCGATCACCGGCAACCGCGACCATCTGGCGCGCTATACGCTGGCGGACCTCTTCCTCGACACGCTGCCTTATGGCGCGCACACCACGGCCTCCGATGCGCTGTGGATGGGCGTGCCGGTGCTGACGGTGCCCGGGCGCGGCTTCGCGGGGCGGGTCTGCGCCAGTCTCGTGCACGCGGCGGGGCTGCCGGAGTTCGTCTGCGCCTCGGCCGAGGACTATGTCGCGCGCGCGGTCGCCTTCGGCCGCGACCGTGCCGCGTTGGCGCCCTACCGCGCGCGGCTGCTGGATGGGCGCGGGGCGGCGCTGCTGTTCGACACGCCGCGGCTGGTGCGGGAACTGGAAGCACTGTTTCGCGGGATGTGGGCGGATCTTGCCGCCGGCCGCCTGCCGGAGCCGGATGTCGCCAACCTCGATACCTATCTCGAGCTTGGTGCGGCGATGGAGCACGACGCCACCGAGACCTCCTTCGATCCAGCCTATGAGGAGCGCTGGCGCCAGGCCGTCGCGCGCCGCCACGCCTTCATGCCGCTGCCGCCCGACACGCGCTTCCACCCCGCGGCGGGGGGCTGAGCCGTGGCGCCGCTCGATGCTACGATGGCGGGCAGCCTCGCGGGTGTGCCGCTGGAAGCGCTGTTGCCGCGGCTGGAGAGGGTTACGCCGGCGGAGGGTATCGCCGCCTATCGCGCCTGGCTTGGCGTCAACCCCACCTCTCCGCAGCGCTTCGCCGCCTGGTTCAACCTTGGCGTGCTCCTTGGCCAGGGCGGCGATCGGCAGGGGGCGTCTGTCGCCTATCGCCAAGCGCTGCTGCTGAAGCCTGACCTGCACCAGGCCTCGGTGAATCTTGGCCTGCTGCTGGAAGCCGAAGGGCGCGCGGAGGAAGCACTCGCGCTGTGGCAAGGCGCGCTGCAACCGGATGAGGCGCGCATCCCGCTGCTCAATCACCGCGGCCGGCTGCTCGAAACGCGCAAGGATTACGCCGAGGCCGAGCGCGCGCTGCGTGCCAGCCTGCTGATCGACCCACGGCAGCCGGATGTCATCCACCACTGGACGCATCTGCGGCAGAAGGGCTGCATGTGGCCGCTGCACGGCGACGGCATCCCCGGCCTCTCCGAGGAAGCGCTCGCCCTGCAGGGCGGACCGCTCGGCGCGCTGGCGCTGACCGACGATCCCGCGCTGCAGCGCAGGATCGGGGAGGCCTGGATCGCGCGCAAGATACCGTCGGCGCCGGAGCGCCTCGCACCGGCGCGCGGCTACCGGCACGACCGCATTCGCGTCGGCTATCTCTCCTCCGATTTCTGCCGCCACGCGATGGGCTTCCTGATCGTGGAACTGCTGGAGCGCCACGACCGCGATCGGTTCGAGGTCTTCGGCTACTGCTCGACCAGGGAGGACGGCAGCGCGCTGCGCCGCCGGATCATCGCCGCCTTTGATCACCACGTGCCGATCGGTGATCTCTCCGAGGAGCAGGCCGCGCGCCGCATCCGGGCTGACGAGATCGACATCCTGGTGGATCTCAACGGCATGACGCACGGGGCACGGCTCGGCGCTCTGCGCTGGAAGCCGGCGCCGGTGCAGGCGACCTATCTCGGCTATGTCGGACCGGTGCCGATCCCGGAACTGGATTGGCTGATCTGCGACGATATCGTCATCCCGTCGGACCAGGCGCACCACTACGCGCCGCGGCCGCTGCCGATCGGCGGGCTCTATCAGGCGAATGACAGCCAGGCGCCATCCCTGCCCTCGATCACGCGTGCGGAGGAAGGCCTGCCGGACGACGCCTTCCTGTTCTGCTGCTTCAACAACTTCTACAAGATCACGCCGGAGGTCTTCGCCGCGTGGATGGCGATCCTGCGCCGTGTGCCGCGCGCCGTGCTCTGGCTGACCCAGGACAACGCGACCGGGATCGCCAATCTGCGCGCCCAGGCGGCTGCCGCGGGCGTGGCATCGGAACGCATCGTCTTCGCCACGCGCTGCGATCCGGAACGGTACCTCGCGCGGCTCGGCCTCGCGGATCTCTTTCTCGACACCTTTCCCTACAATGCCGGCACCGTCGCCTCCGACGCGCTGCGCATGGGCCTGCCGATCGTGACGCTGGCGGGTCGCGCCTTCGCGTCCCGCATGGCTGCGAGCCTGTTGACGGCGGTGGGGCTCACCGACGGCATCGCCAAGACGCTCGAGGCTTATGTCGAGGCCGCCGTCGCCCATGCCACGGACTTCGCCTACCATGCCCGCAAGCGCGCCGCGCTGGCTGGCGATGCCTGGGCGCGCAGCATCGGTGACGCCGCGGCCTTCGCCGCGCGCATGGAAGCCGCATACGAACGGATACGTGTCACGCCATAGGAGGCTGGCTAGTCCGAGAGGGGCGCCGCCCTTCCCGGGCTCACCCCGCCAGGGATCCCATTGCCGATGCGATGCATCGGCAATGGGGACCCATCGGCCGAAAGGCCTTTGGAAACCGGTACTTTGGTATTCGCGGGTGCAGGGGACCGTGTCCCCTGCTGGGGGAGCTTGAGGGGGCAACGCCCCCTCAATCCACGCTTCGCAACAACCGAGCTAGCCACCAGGCGCGACGTAAGCGGTCGCCCACAGCGCGAAATGCTCGTCACGCACCACGCGCACCAACGCGAAGCCGGCGGCGACCAGCGCGGCCTCGAGCGAACGCGCGGTGAAACCCGTATGGTGCGCCATGAAGACGTTGCCTCCCGCGATCGCCCCGCCATGGCCATACAGCATGTCGAGCGGCGCGATCGGCCCCGCCGGGGAAAGATAGGCCGGCTCCACCAGCCGGTCCTGCGCCACCAGCTCCGCCACCCGTTGCAGGTCGGGAACCGTCATCAGCGCGAAGCCGCCTCGCCGCAGCACGCGGCGGAACTCCGCCAGGGCGAGCGGCACCTCATGGGCAAAGAGATGCTCCAGGTTATGCGCCGACCACACCGCATCGACCGAGGCGCTCTCCACCACCGCCATGTCGGTGATCGAGGCCTCGATGTCCGGCGCCACGGCGGGATCGATGTCGAGCCGCACCTCGTGCCATTCGCCCACGGGAAAGAAGGCGGCCGGCAGCTTGCGCGGATCGGCGGCACCGCACCCGACATGCAGCACGGTGCGCTGCGTGGTCGGCGCCTCGGCGAGAAGGACCATGTTTTGCCTCCGGGAAGGGGTGTCAGGCCGCGCGCGGCAGCGGCCTCTGCAAGCCGGCGAGATAGGCATCCGCGTGCGATGCTCCGCTGCGGCGGTCGTGTTCCGCCACCAGGCGGAAGGCGATGTCGAAGGCGCCATAGGCGTCGTGCAGGATCGCAGCCATGGCCAGGAGCTGCCGGTCGGATAGCGCATCGAGCCGCGTCAGGTCGCGGATGAACACCGCATCCGCCCAGACGAGCTGGCCGAGTCCCGCATAGGGATCGTTGTTCACCATCATCGGCCGCACCGCGCGGCTGACTTCCGGGAAGAAGCGATGCAGCGCGAAACCGCGCGCGCGCAGGAACATCTCCATTTCGCTGAACAGCGGCTGGCCCTTGTAGAGCGGCAGGAACTCCACCTCCGCCTGGATCACGACGGCATCGCGCAGCCGTGCCTCGGCATGCCGCAGCACCATCAGCTCCGCGCCCTGGATGTCGAGCTTCAGAAGATCGGCGCCAGCGGTCTCGGCCACGTCATCGAGGCGGACGGTCCCCACCTCCTCCGTCGCCAGCACGCGGCCCCAATCGGGAAAGCCGTGGAACAGCGCGAGCACCTCCGGGTCCGGCTCCAGCAGGGAGGTCATGCCGGGCGCCTGGCAGATGTGCAGCCTGTGCCGGGCGCCGTCGCCGACTGCATGGGGAAAGTAGCGTTCGAGCGGCCCCTTGCGCCGGTCCAGCTCCGCGAGCGCGGCGCGGTTCGGCTCGAAGCCAACCACCTCCGCGTCGCCGGCCCGCAACATCGCGGCATAGGGCGGGTCGGCATCGATCGGGTTGGCGCCGATGTCGATCACTTTCACCCGCGGTGCGGCGCCGCCGGTCAGGGCGCGGAAGGAACGGTCGGCGGGGTCGGGCATGGGCGGCTGCCTCCTGCAGCGGGTGCCGCAGTCTGGCAGCCGGGGCTTTCCCATTCCTTCACGCCGGCTGTGCCGAGGCCTCCAGCAGCGCGGCCAGCGCCGGGCCGAGCGCCGGCGCGCCGACGCCCACCGGATTGCCGCTCGCCAGCCAGTCGCCGCTGTCGAAGCGATTGGTCCAGCAGCCTGCCTCGCGCGCGATGACGACCGCCGCCGCTGCGTCCCAGGCATTGATGTGGGCTTCCAGATAGGCGTCGATCCGCCCTGCCGCCGCGTCCGCCAGGCCGAGCGCTCCGGATCCGCCACTGCGCAACCCGGCCCCGGCGGCCGTGATCGCCTGCGCCAGGCGGTGGAAGCGCGCGATGGGCAGGCGCAGCGACCAGCCTGCCTCGATGATGCCGCGGCCGATGTCGGTGGTGGGCGCGGCCCGGATCGGCGCGCCGTTCAGCGTCGCGCCCTGGCCCTCCGCAGCCGCGAAAACCTCCGCCGGCGCGTGGCGGGCGATGGCGCCGGCGACCGCGCGCCCATCCATCACAAGGCCGATCGAGACGCACCAGCGGTCACCGCCTCGCGCGAAGTTGGAAGTGCCGTCGATCGGATCGAGAACCCAGAGCGGGCCGGCCTCGTCGGGCGCGCCACCCATCTCCTCGCCGAGGACCGCCTCGCCCGGGTAATCCCGCGCCAGGCGGTCGCGGATGAAGCGCTCGGTCGCGCCGTCGGCCTCCGTCACGAAGTCCTGCGCACCCTTGAGGCTGGCGACGCCGCCGCCTTCCGCCCGCAGATGCGCGGCGAGCGCGGCCGCCTCGACGGCGATGGCGGCGGCGCTGTCGCGGCGGCGGGCGAGGTCGGTCATCGTGAATCTCCCTTCACATTCTCGTCGCTGCGGCTCGTCGCCAAGGCGCGCGATAGCGGAACTCCGGCCAGCGTGGCATCGGTGTCGCCCACCAGGGCTTTCCCGTCCACCTCATGTCCGCGTCGCGCAGCGGGTGGGCAGCCGGCCCCGCGAAGGGCGCCGCCGTGGCGGCGACGGGTGCGCCGTCCTCCCAGGGGCGGGGTATGGCGTCCGAGCCGCCCAAGCGGCACGTTCCTCCACGCCGGTAGCGGCGCGAGGAAGCGCCGCCGCGCAGGAACGGCCGGCGGCGTCGCCCGGGGGTTGCGCCGAGATTGACGCGGATCAAGTCTCGGTCTGCGCTTGGGCCTAAGCTTCGCCGCCGTTGCCGCGACGGCCCCGCAGGAGGAGATCATGGCGCTCAAGAGTATCCTGGTGCATCTCGATGGGACCGACGCGGCGAAGTCACGGCTCCGCCTCGCAGTGGATCTCGCGCGGCGACATCGGGCACATCTGATCGGCCTCTATGTCGTGGACGTCATGCTGCCGATCATGGCGGCGGCCGATGCGGCCAGCGGCGCCGTGCTCGCCGACCTGCTGGAACGCATGCGCACCGACGCGTTGGAGGAGGCCAGCGGCGTCGAGGCGGCGTTCCGCGAGGCGCTGCGACGTGACGACCTTGCCGGCGAATGGCGCTGCGTGGAAGGCGCGGCCCCGGAACTCGTCGCGCTGCACGCGCGCTATGCCGACCTCGCGATGCTCGGCCAGGCGAATCCGGATGACGGCCAGCCTTCGGCCTCGGCGATCGTCGAGGCGACGTTGTTCGGATCGGGCCGGCCCGTTCTCGTCATTCCCTATGCCGGCACTTTCGAGACGCTCGGCCGGCGCGTGGTGGTCGGCTGGAACGCCAGCCGCGAATCGGCGCGTGCGGTGAACGACGCGCTGCCGCTGCTCGCCGGCGCGGCGAGCGTCGTCGTCACCGCGGTCAACCCGCGCCTCGGCCTGGAAGGTCATGGCGAGGAACCGGGCGCCGACATCGCGCTGCATCTCGCGCGGCACGGGCTGAAGGTGGAGGTGGAACACACCCTTGCACCCGAGATCGACGCGGGCGACCTGCTGCTGAACCGCATGGCGGAACTGTCGGCCGACCTCCTCGTGGTCGGCGCCTATGGCCATTCGCGCCTGCGCGAGACCATCCTCGGTGGCGTGACGCGCACGCTGCTCAAGCAGATGACGGTGCCGGTGCTGATGTCGCACTGAGGACACCGCGGGCCAGGGAGGGCTCGCATGGACACGGTCGTCGCCCGCTTCGAGATCCGCTGCCGCCGATTCCTCGGCCCGGATGGCGTGCCGCTGGGCGACCTGCCCGGCTTCGCGCGGGATCCGGCTGTCCTGGTGGAGCTGTACCGCGGCATGGTGCGCACCCGCGCGCTGGACCAGAAGGCGGTGGCGCTGCAGCGCACCGGGCGGCTCGGCACCTATGCCTCCTCCCTCGGGCAGGAGGCGGTGGTTGTCGGCCTCGCCGCGGCGATGCGGCCGGAGGACGTGCTGCTGCCCTCCTTCCGCGAGCAGGGCGCGCAGCTCTGGCGCGGCGTGACGATGCGGGAGGTGCTGCTCTACTGGGGCGGGGACGAGCGCGGCAGCGACTTCGCCGCGTCGCGGCACGACTTTCCCGTTTGCGTGCCGGTCGGCGGCCAGGCGCCGCACGCCGCCGGCGTCGCGCTCGCCTTCCGCCTGCGCGGCGAGCCGCGCGCCGCCGTCTGCGTCTTCGGGGATGGCGCGACATCGAAGGGGGACGTCGCGGAGGCGCTGGTCTTCGCCGGCGTCTGGGCGCTGCCCGCGGTTTTCGTCGTCAACAACAACCAGTGGGCGATCTCGGTGCCGCGCAGCGCGCAGACCGCGGCGGAGACGCTGGCGCAAAAGGCGATCGCCGCCGGCATCGCCGCGCTGCAGGTGGACGGCAACGACGTCGTCGCCGTGCGCGACGCGGTGGAGGAGGCGCTCGCCCGCGCCCGCACGGGCGGTGGCGCGACGCTGATCGAGGCCCTCACCTACCGCCTGTCCGATCACACCACCGCCGACGACGCCCGCCGCTACCGCGACGACGCCGAGGTCAGCCGCCATTGGCGCGAGGAACCGCTGCCGCGGCTGCGCAACTACCTCACCTCGCTCGGCGCCTGGTCGCGCGAGCAGGAGGAGGCGCTGCTCGAAGCCTGCCGCGCCGAGGTCGAGGCGGCGGAAGCGGCCTACCTCGCCACCCCACCGCAGGACCCGGCGACCATGTTCGAGCACACCTTCGCGGCGCTGCCCGCCGACCTCGTGCGCCAGAAGGCCGAGGCGCTCGGGGGCAGGACATGACCGAACGCAACCTGGTCCAGGCGGTCAACGCAGCCCTTGCGCGCGCCATGGCCGAGGACCCGTCCGTGCTGGTGATCGGCGAGGATGTCGGCGCCGATGGCGGCGTGTTCCGCGCGACGGAAGGGCTGCTCGCGCGGTTCGGCAAGGACCGCGTGATCGACACGCCGCTCGCCGAGGTCGGCATCGCAGGACTCGCGGTGGGCTTGGCCGCACAGGGCTTCCGCCCGGTCGCCGAGATCCAGTTCACCGGTTTCCTCTATGCCACGCTCGACCAGGTGCTGAACCACGCCGCACGGTTGCGCACCCGTACACGCGGCCGGCTGACCTGCCCGCTGGTGATCCGCTCGCCGTCCGGCGGCGGAGTGCGGGCGCCGGAACATCATTCGGAAAGTCCGGAGGCGATCTTCGCGCATGTGCCGGGGCTGCGCGTGGTGGTGCCGTCCTCTCCCGCGCGCGCCTTCGGGTTGCTGCTGGCGGCGATCCGCGATCCCGATCCCGTGCTCTTCCTGGAGCCGACGCGGCTCTATCGCGCGACGCGGGAGGAGCTGGACGACGACACCCCTCCGCTGCCCCTCGACCGCGCCTTCGTGCTGCGGGAAGGGACGGACGCCACCCTTGTCGCCTGGGGCGGCATGGTACCGGAGGCGCTGGCCGCCGCCGACGCGCTGGCGCGGGACGGCGTCTCCTGCGAGGTGATCGACCTCGCCACGCTGAAGCCGCTGGATGAGGAGACGATCCTCGCTTCCGTCGCGCGCACCGGGCGGCTTGTGATCGTGCAGGAAGCCCCGCTGACCGCCGGCTACGGCGCCGAGGTGGCGGCACGCGTGGCGGAACGCGGCCTGATGTCGCTGCGCGCGCCGATCCGTCGTGTCGCCGGCTGGGACACGGTGATGCCGCTGCCGCGGCTGGAACGCGACTACCTGCCCAATGCCATGCGCATCGCCGCCGCGCTGCGCGAGACGATGGCCTTCGCATGAGCGGCGCCGTCTTCACCCTGCCGGACCTCGGCGAGGGCCTGCGGGATGCCGAGATCGTCGCCTGGCATGTCGCTGAGGGCGACCATGTCGTTGCGGACCAGCCGCTGGTTTCGGTGGAGACGGACAAGGCGGTGGTGGAAATCCCCTCGCCGCGCTCCGGCCGCGTACAGCGCCTGTTGGCGGAACCGGGCGCGCGGATCGCGGTCGGCGCGCCGCTGGTGGAGTTCACGGAAGGCGCGGAGGCCGATGCCGGCGCCGTCGTCGGCCGGCTGCCCGAGGCGACGCCGGCCGCCGCCGCGCCGCCGCCCGCGCATGCCGCGACGCCCGCGATCGCCGCGATGCCGGCGGCGCGTGCGCGGGCACAGGCGCTCGGACTCGACCTGTCCGCGATCCGTGGCAGCGGGCCGGGCGGCACCGTCACCCTTGCCGATGTGGAAGCGGCCGCTGCCATACCGGGGGCCGAGCCGTTGCGCGGCGTGCGCCTCGCCATGGCGCGCAGCATGGCACGCTTCCGCGACGAGGTGGCACCCACCACCGTCTGCGACGACGCCGATATCGGCGACTGGGTGACGGAAACCGACGTGACGCTGCGTCTGGTCCGCGCCGTTGCCGCAGGCTGCCGCGCCGCTCCGGCGCTGAACGCCTGGCTGGAAGGCGAGGGCACGTCGCGCCGGCTGCATGCGCAGCTCGACCTCGGGATCGCGGTGGACACCGAGGACGGGCTCTTCGTCCCCGTGCTGCGCGACGCCGGCGCTCGCCCGACGGACGTGCTGCGTGCCGACTTCGCCGCCCTGAAGGCCGCGGTGCGGGACCGCAGCATCGCACCGGCGGCGCTGCGCGGCGCGACCGTCACCCTTTCCAATTTCGGCATGCTGGGCGGGCGATATGCGGCGCTCGCGCTGGTGCCGCCTCAGGTCGCGATCCTCGGCGCCGGGCGCATCGCGGCGCGACCTGCGGTCCATCGCGGTACGCTGGCGGTACGGCGGCTGCTGCCGCTCTCCCTCACCTTCGACCATCGCGCGGTGACGGGGGCGGAGGCGGCGCGCTTCCTCGCCGCCGCAATCGACGACCTGACGCAGCCCGCATGACGCCGGGACAGGAGGAGCGCAGCGCATGACGGACCCCTTCGCCTTCGCCGACGATCTCGGCCCCGAGCAGGTGGTCCACATCCACCGCCCCGGGATCGGCCTGCGCGCGGTTCTGGTTGTGGACAACACCGCCTGCGGCCCGGCGATCGGCGGCGTCCGCATGGCGGCCGATGCCGATGCGCGGGAGGCCTTCCGCCTCGCCCGCGCCATGACGATGAAGAATGCCGCGGCCGGCCTTTCGCACGGCGGCGGCAAGGCGGTGGTCATCGCCGACCCGCGTGCCCCCGCCGCACGGAAGGAGGCGCTGCTGCGCGCCTTTGCCCAGGCGACCCGCGACGTCGCCGCCTACATCCCGGGCCCCGACATGGGCACCAACGAGACCTGCATGGCCTGGATCCGCGAGGAGACCGGTCGCGCCGTCGGCCTGCCGCGCGCCATCGGCGGCATCCCGCTGGATGAGATCGGCGCCACCGGCATCGGCCTTGGGGCCGCGGTCGGCGTGGCGGCGGCGCGCGTCGGCCTGCCGCTCGCCGGTGCGCGTGTCGCGGTACAGGGCTTCGGCGCCGTCGGCCATCACGCGGCGCGCGTGCTCGTGGCGCAGGGCGCGGCGCTGGTGGCGGCGAGCGATACGATGGGCACGATCATCGATCCGGCCGGGCTCGACGTCGCGGCGCTCGCCGCGCTGAAGGCGGCCGGGCGACCGCTCGCGGACCACGCGGCCGGCCGCAGGGCGGGCCGTGACGCCATCCTCGATGTGCCTTGCGACATATGGATCCCCGCCGCGCGGCCGGACGTGATCGATGCCACGAACGTGCACCGGCTGCAGGCGCGCATCCTCGCCCAGGGCGCGAACATCCCCTGTACCGCCGAAGCCGAGGCGGCGCTGCACGCGCGCGGTGTGCTGGTGCTGCCCGATTTCATCGCCAACGCCGGCGGCGTCATCTGCGCGGCGGTGGAGTATCATGGAGGCAACGAGGAGGACGCCATTCACACCATCACCACGCGCATCCACGCCAATACCGAAGCGGTGCTGGAGGAGGCCGCCCGCGCCGGCACCCCGCCGCGCGCCGCGGCCCTGAGGCTCGCCGAGCGGCGCGTCCGCGCCGCCATGGCGCTGCGGCGCTTCGCATGACGATGCGCCCGGGCCAGCGCGGCCGGCGCACCCCGCCTCAGGCCGCGAAACCGCACCTCCCGGTCGTTGCCGGGCGGGAGGACGGCGCCGCGCCGCCTGCCGCGCCGCCGGGTCCGCTGCCGCCGGAGCGGCTCTATCGCCCCGCCGACCTCTCCGGCCTCGCCTTCCAGACCACGGCCGACCTCGAACCCCTGGCCGGCCTGCCCGGCCAGGCGCGGGTGCGGGATGCGATCGCGATGGGCACCTGCATCGATGCCCGTGGCTTCAACATTTTCGCCATCGGACCTGGCGGCGCGCGCATCGGCGAGTCGATCCGCGCCCTGCTGGCCGAGACGGCAAGCTGCCGCCCGGCGCCGCCGGACTGGGTCTATGTCAACAATTTCGCCGCGCCGCACCGGCCGCGCGCGCTGTCTCTGCCCGCCGGCCGCGGGCCGGCGCTCCAGGCGGCTATGGCGGAGATGATCGAGGAACTGCGCGCGGCGCTGCCGGCCACCTTCGAGGGCGAGGACTACCAGCGCCGCCGCAGCGCCATCGAATCCTCCCTGCACGGGGAGGCGGAGAAGGCCTTCGGCGCATTGGCCGAGAAGGCGACCGCCGAGGGCGTGGCCATCCTGCGCACGCCAATGGGCTTCGGCGTCGCGCCGGTGAAGGACGGCAAGGTGGTGCCGCCGGAAGAATTCTCCGCCTGGCCCGAGGAACAGCAGAAGGAGATCCGCGAGCACATCGAGCGCATCGAGAAGGAACTCGAGCAGACGCTGCGCGCGATCCCACGATATGAGAAGCAGCGCCGCGACGCCGTCCGCGCGCTGGACCGGGAGACGGCGAAATTCGTCATCGATGCCGCCGTCGAGGACGCGGCCGCGGCCTTTGCCGACCTGCCCGAGGTGGCGGCGCATATCGAGGCGGTGCGCGCAGACCTGGTGGACAATGTGCAGCTCATCCTCGAGCCGCAGGGCCAGGGCGCGGAGGGGATGCCGTTCGGGCTGCGCGCCGGCGCGCCGCTCGACCGCTATGCGGTGAATGTCCTCGTCACTCGTGACGGCGACACCGAGGGCGCGCCGGTGGTCGAGGAACTGCACCCGACGCTGTCGAACCTCCTCGGCCGCATCGAGCACCTACCGGTGCAGGGCGCGCTGGTCACCAATTTCCGCATGATCCGCCCGGGCTCCCTGCACCGTGCGAATGGCGGCACCATCGTCATCGACGCCCGCGCCCTGCTGACCGAGCCCTTCTCCTGGGAAGCGCTGAAGCGCACCCTGACGCGGGACCGCATCACCATCGAGGACATCGCCCGCTTCGTCGGCCTGACCAGCACCGTGTCGCTCGAGCCAGACCCGATCCCGCTCGACGCCAAGGTGGTGCTGGTGGGGGAACGCTTCCTCTACTACCTGCTCGCCGCCTACGACCCCGAGCTGGAACGCCACTTCAAGGTGGTGGCCGATTTCGACGACGAGGCGGAACGTACGCCGGAGAACGAGGCGCTGCTCGCCCGCATGGTCGCCACCCTGGCGCGGCAGGAGAAGACCGGGCCACTCGACCGCGGCGCCGTGGCGCGCATGGTGGAGCACGCGGCGCGCCTCGCCGGCGATTCGGAACGGCTGACCCTGCTGGTCGAACACCTGCGCGACCTGGTGATCGAGGCTGCCCACTGGGCCGGCGCCGCGGGCCGGGCGACGATCGCGCGGGAGGATATCGACCGCGCCGTCAAGGAACAGCGCCGCCGGCTGGAGCGCCCGCAGGTCCTGACGCGCGACGCCATCCTGCGCGGGGTGGCGCTGATCGACACCGAGGGCGAGCGCATCGGGCAGGTGAACGGGCTCAGCGTCTACGACCTCGGCGGCCTTGCCTTCGGGCGGCCGACGCGCATCACCGCGCGCGTGCGCGCCGGCGGCGGGCGTATCCTCGACATCGAGCGGGAGGTCGAGCTCGGCGGGCCGATCCACTCCAAGGGGGTGATGATCCTCTCGGGCTTCCTCGCCGGACGCTACGCGCTCGATTCCGCCATGTCGCTGCAGGCGAGCCTGGTCTTCGAGCAATCCTACGGGGAGGTGGAGGGCGACAGTGCCTCGGCGGCCGAGCTGCTGACCCTGCTCTCGGCCATAGGGGGCCTGCCGCTGCGCCAGGACCTCGCCATTACCGGTTCGGTGAACCAGCATGGCGACATCCAGCCGATCGGCGGGGTGAACGAGAAGATCGAGGGCTTCTTCGAGATCTGCGCCGCGCGTGGCCTGACCGGCACGCAGGGCGTCATCATCCCGGAGTCCAACGTGCAGCATGTGATGCTGCGCGCCGATGTGGTTCAGGCCTGCGCCGAGGGCCGCTTCGCCATCTACGCCGTGCGCACCATCGACCAGGCCGCCGAGTTGCTGACCGGCCGGGAGCCGGGCCAGCGCGGCGTGGACGGCAAGTTCCCCTATGGCAGCGTGAACGCCCGGGTCGAGGCGTCGCTCGCCCGCTTCGCCGCCCAGCGGCGCGAAGGCGCCCATCACGGCGAGGAGGAGGAATGACCATGCCACCGACGCCTCGCCGCCTGCTTCTCGACCTTGGCCAGGCCGCGGCGGGCCACGACGGGATCGAGGCCGCGGCGCTGATTGCCCGGATGCTCGAGCTCGACCTGCTCGGCGTCTTCGTGGAGGACGAGGCACTGCTTGCGCTGGCCGCGCTGCCCTTCGCGCGCGAACTCCGCCTGCCGAGCCACGCCTGGAGCACGATCGAGGCGCCGCAGGTGGCGGCGGAACTCGGCCAAACGGCGGCACGGCTGCGCCGGCTGCTGGAGCAGCACTGCGCGCGGCTCGGCATTCCCGCCGGCTTCGAGGTGGTGCGCGGCGATCCCGCTGCCTGCCTCGCCGGGCTGCGCGGCGATGCGGACATGCTCGCCCTGGTCGCACCGGGCACCGCGGCCGGTCGCAGCTTCGGCGCCTTCCCGCGGGCCTGGGACGCGGCGCTGCGGTCGGATGCGCCCGTGCTGCTGCTCCCGCCGGGGGGGGGCCGCACGCGCGGGCCGGTTGTTTCCATCAGCGAAGCGGCGGGGATGGCACCGCTCGACCTCGCGCTGCGCCTGGCTGCGGCGTCGGGGGAGGACCTTCTGTTGTTGCAGCCGCCGGGCGCCGGCCTCTCGGCCGAGGCAGCAGCGGAACGCGCCCACGCCAGTGGCCTCGGGGAGGTGCGGGTCAAGGCCCGGCCGCTGCGCGCGCTGAGTGCCGGCGCGATCGCGGAAGGCCTTGGCACGGCGCGGGAACGGCTGCTCGTGCTTGCACGCGAGGTGGCGGCGGCTTTCGGCGGGGATGGCGCGCCGCGGCTGGCGGCGCAGCGGCACGCGCCCGTGCTGGTGCGGTGACCGCGATCAGTCGTCCGCGAGCGCCACGTGCCGCGGCGCCAGCAGCGCAAGTGCACCGCCAGGTGCTGGCGCCAGGGCGTGGATCCAGAAATAGCCACCCTCTCCCATCACCGGCGAGGGTGCGGAGAGGATCCGCAGCGGGCCGCTTCGTCCCATCCAATCGAAATGCCGGTGCCCGTGCAGCACCAGGATGCGCGGCGCGACACGGCGCAGCCGTTGCAGCACCCAATGGCCGTTGACCAGCGCGGTGCCGATGCGATCGGCGAGCGGCGCGCCGGGGCGGGGGTACTCGATCAGGTGATGGTGCAGCACGACCAGCCATCGCGCCGCGGGATGGCTGGCGATCGCCGCCTCCGCCGCGCGGAGCTGCGCCATGCCCACCATGCCGAGGGCATTGGTGAAGGAGAAATGCGTCTCCGCATTGGAATCGAGCAGCAGGACGCCGAGCCCGTCCGGCACCGGCGGAGGCACGACCAGCGGGAATGCCTCATCCCAGGTCTCGCGGGCGGCGAGGCCGGCGCGCATGCCGCCATGGTCCATGAAGCGCGCCAGTGCCGCCCCGCGCCCGCCTTCCGCCAGCCAGGCGTTCAGGGTCATGCCGATGCGCCGGGCACGCCGGTCCACCACATGCACGCGATCGCCCTGCAGTCGCGCCATCGCCGCCAACATGCGCAGCCGGCGCAGCGCGCCGCCGGGCGCGACCGGCAGTTCGAGCCGCGCCGGATTGGCACGGTCCACGATGTTGATGTCGTGGTTGCCGGGAATGATCAGCATGCGTTCGCGCAGCGACGGATGCGCGGCGACCGCATCCTCGAAGGCGATATACTCGGCGTTGCGCCCCGCATCCGTGATGTCGCCGGTGATCAGCACCCAGTCGATGCGCCGCGTCGCATCCTCCCGCTCCAGCGCCGTGAAGGCGCGCTCCAGGCGGTCATTGCCGCGCGGCCCGTCGCGGCCGCATTCCAGCCGGAAGCCGTGCGGATCGCCCACGACGTGGATGTCGGAGAGATGCGCGACGCGCCAGGCGGCCTCCCCGGACGGCGCCTCGCCGAGGTCCTGCGGCGTGCCGGCGACGGCCTCGGCGATGCTCCAGGCCGGCGCGCCGACCATCAGGTAGACCGCGACGGCCCAGATGCCGTTGCGCAGCGAATCCTTCGCCGCGTGGAGCAGCCCCGCCGGGCTGGTGTCCTCCACGATCACCGTCGGCAGCGGCCCGACCGCCCAGGCGATCCCGGCCGCGGCAAGCGCCAGCAGCAGCCCCGCCGCCAGCCCCGCGATGCGCCGCGCGCGGGCGAAGCCGCCGGTCGGTGCGATGCGTTCGGTCAGCAGCGCGACGGCTTCGCGCAGACCCATGTAGAGCGGCTGCACCAGCGCCGCGTTGAGCGACCAGAAGTTCCGCTCCACCGCCCGGAACAGCCTGCCGCCCCAGCGCCAGGCGACGAGGCCGGCGATGGCGGCGAAGGCCAGCACCGAGAGCACGCGGCCCGCGCCCGACACCTGGTTCCACACCGTTGCGCTGAACCACAGCGCGGCCTTGGGCGCCGCGCCGATCAGCGCCGCCGGCACCACCAGCAGGAGGAACGCGGCGAGCACCAGCTTGGGCAGGCTGATCTCCAGCAGGATGTGGGTGGCATGGCCGAGCAGTGAATGGCGCGTGGTGCTCGAGGCGTCATCCTCGAGGTCGCCGTCGCGCGGATCGGCGAAGGACATGTCAGCGGGTTCCGGAGAAGTTGCGGCATCCTATACGGGGCCCTCGGGGTCGCACCAACCGTGGCGGATTCCGCCGCCGGTCCCGATGCGCGTCGGGCCGCGGCCGTGCGCCGGCGCCGCGCCGCCGCACGATGGCCCCGCAATTGCTTCCAACGCCGTGGACGCAGTTCGTCTTGCGCTCGTCGCCGAGGCGTGGGCGCCGCGTGCTACAGGGGGCTGGGCAGTGATGGGGCAGGTCGCGTGAAGCAGCTTTCGAAGGATGCCGCCGGCACCCGGGTGCGATGGCCGTAAAGGCCTGGCCCACGCCGCTGCGCCTGGCGCTCGGCATCCTCCTCGGCGGGATGGGCGGCGCGGCCTTCGTGGCGTTGCACCTGCCGCTGCCTTGGCTGATCGGGTCGCTCGTCGCCGTCGCCGCGGCACGGCTCTCGGGGCTGGCCGTTGCGGCGGAGCCGAGGTTGCGCAATGCCTTCCTCGGTATCATCGGCATCGCGCTCGGGACCTATTTCACGCCGACAACGGCGGCACTGCTGATGGCCAAGGCGCCGCTGCTGGTGCTCGCGGCCTTCGTCACCCTGGCGATCGGCGCGGCGCTGGCACCGCTGCTCGCGCAGCGCGGCAGGGTGGACATGGCGACGGCGTGGTTCGCCTCCATCCCCGGCGGCGTGGCGGACATGGCGCTGCTGGCGGAAGCCTATGGCGGGCGGCCGGCGCCGGTGGCGCTGGCGCAGCTTCTGCGTGTCTGTTCCGTCGTCGTGCTGGTGCCGAACATCTTCGCCCTCGCGGGGCTGACGGGGAACGTGCCGCAGGCGTCCACCGTGCTGCCGTTCCTGCCGCTGGTCCTGGCGCTGCAGATCGCCGGCGGCTTCGCGGCAGGTGCGCTGCTGGTGCGGATCGGCGTACGTGCCGGGTGGATGCTCGGGCCCTTGGCCGTGACGGCGGCGCTGACCGCTTCCGGTTTCACATTGTCGGGCGTGCCGGCCTGGCTCTCGGCGCTGGCGCAGGTGGTGCTCGGCGTGAGCCTGGGTGCCGCCTTCGGGCGCGAGAGCATCCGCCCCCTGCGGCGCTTCCTGCCGCATGCCGTCGCGCAGGTGCTCATGCTGATGGCGGGTTGCGCCGTGGCGGGCGGGCTGCTCGCCTGGGCCTTCGGGGAGCCGATGGGCGCCATGCTGCTCGGCACCGCGCCAGGCGGCGTTGCCGAGATGAGCCTGACCGGCAAGGTGCTCGGCATGGACGTGGCGCTGATCGTCACGCTGCACGTGACGCGCATCTTCCTTGTCACCGTGCTGACGCCGCCTGCCTTCCGGCTGCTGCACCGGCGCGGCGGTCAGGACTGATGCCGGCCAGCCGTTCGGCTGACTCGGCATCAGAGTCCTGGTTTCGCGCGCAGCCGCCCCACCAGCCCCGCACGCCATACCGCCGAGCCTGGCCGATGAGGTCATCAGCGGTACAGGAACTCCTGAGCAGACCGGCCACGCCACGCTTGCACGCGTGGCCCGCCGCGCTATGCGTGGGAGCCATGCCGCATCGACACCAGTGCCGGTCGGGGGAGGAACGCCATGAATGACCTCGGCAGCGCCTTCGAGGCTGCGATCGGCCTGGTCTCGGGAGCGGACCCCGCACTGCTCGGCATCGTGCTGCTGTCGCTGCAGGTGAGCCTGTCGGCGCTGGCGGTCGCGGCGCTGGTCGGGTTGCCGCTCGGCGCATTGCTGGCGGTGGCGCGCTTTCCCGGGCGCGCCGCGGTGATCGTCGCGCTCAACGCGCTGATGGGCCTGCCACCTGTGCTCTGCGGCCTGCTGATCTATCTGCTGCTGTCGCGCGCGGGGCCGCTCGGGCCGCTCGGGTTGCTCTTCACGCCGACGGCGATGGTGATCGCCCAGGCGGTCCTGATCGCGCCCATCGTCGCGGCGCTGGCGCGCCAGGTGCTGGAAGGCATGTGGGAGGAGTACGGGGAACAGCTCCGCTCCTTCCGCGTCTCGGCCATTCGCGCGGTGCCGACGCTGCTGTGGGACGGGCGCTTCGCGCTGCTCACCGTGCTGCTCGCGGGCTTCGGCCGCGCCGCGGCGGAGGTCGGCGCGGTGATGATCGTCGGCGGCAACATCGAGGGCTATACGCGGGTGATGACCACCGCCATCGCGCTGGAGACATCCAAGGGCGACCTGCCGCTGGCGCTCGCGCTCGGCATGGTGCTGATGGCGATCGTCGCAGTGGTGAACGCGCTGGCGCAGGGGCTGCGGGACGTGGCGGGGCGCTGGGCGGGGTAGCAAGGTCGGGGGAGGGGAACCTCCCCCGATCCCCCCTCCCTTCTTTGGCTATTGAGGGTTCGCGGGTGGGGGCACGGCAGTCCCGATGGTGGGAACCGCTCTGTCCGGCCGCGGATGCGCCAACCCAGTCCGGACGCCGAGCGTCAATCCCGCCGTCGCAGCCCCGCGGATCCGGTCTTGGAGCCACCGCGTGTCTGCGCCGCCATCCGGACCGGTGCATTCGCCGCGCCGAAGCCCGTATAGCCACCGCTGCGCGATACGATCTCCAGGAAGAAGCGGTCGCAGAAGGCATGCGTGTACGCGTGGCGGAACGTGCCGCCGGCGGCGTCGCGATCATAGAGGAGGTGAAGCCGCGCGAGCTCGGCGAGCTCCTCCTCGGCGAGGCCGAAGCGTGCGCCGAGATCCTCGTAGTAGTTCTCCGGGATGTCGAGCAGCGGCGCGGCGAGCGCCGCCGCCGCCTCGACCGCCGTAGCGGCATCCGCCGCCGCGAAAGCGATGTGGTGCACACCGGCGCCGGCCACCGCCGACACGAATCTCCCCGTGCCCGTCCGGCCGCTTTCCGAGACATTGAGCGGCAGCCTGATGCTGCCTCCGCCGCCGACGAAGGCACGGGAACGCACCAGCCCATAGGGGTCGGGCAGGTCCCAGGGCATGTCCGGCTCCAGCCCGAACAGCGCGCGGAAGAACAGCACGAAGCTGTCCATCATGCCGGGCGTCACGGCCTGCGCCGCATGATCGACACCGAGCAGGGTCGCGCTGTCCTTCCCCGCCTGGAGATGGAAGTCGTCCTCCCAGATGGGGCGCGCCCGGACAGCGGCTTCCCCGACCAGGTAGATGAGCGTGCCGTCGGGCGCCCTCACGCCGGGGATGCGCCGCTCGCCGGCGCCGATGCGCTCGCGCCAGATGGAGTACTGCAGCGCCTCCGCCCGCGCGACGACGCGCTCGGGGTCGTCCACCCGGAACGCCATGGCGCAGACCGAGGGACCGTGCAGGACGAAGTGCTCGGCGGCCGCGCTGTCCGGCTCGCTGTTGAGCACCAGGTTGACCCCGCCGTTCCGCCACAGCTCGACATCCTTCGAGCGGTGCCGGCCGGCGCGGCGGAAACCGAGCGTCTCGACGAAGCGCCCGAGCGCCTCGCCCGCCGCATGATCGACGGCGAACTCCACGAACTCGATGCCGGAGATCAGCGGCAGCCCCGGCAGCGGTGCGCGGCCGACCTGCTCCTCCAGCCAGGTCAGGCTGCGCAGCCCGTCGCGAGCGATCCGGCGCGAGGGCGCGGCGCGGAACTCGTCGTTGAAGATCTCGAGCGAGAGCGGCCCCGTATAGCCGGCGGCGAGCAGATCCGCCAGGAACGGCGCAACCGGCAGCTCGCCCTGGCCAGGGAAGAGCCGATGGTGGCGGCTCCAGGTCAGCACATCCATCGACAGCTTCGGCGCATCGGCAAGCTGGAGGAAGAAGAGCTTCTCCGGCGGCACCGTCGCCGCGAGGCCGGCGAGGTCGTCGCCGGGCGCGAGCGTGTGGAAGCTGTCGAGGCAAAGGCCGAGCGCCGGATGGTCGGCGCGCTGCACGATCTCCCAGGCCTGCCGCCAACGGTTGACGTGCCGTCCCCAGGCCAGCGCCTCGTAGCAGATGCGCAGCCCACGGCGCGCGGCGCGTTCGGCCATCTCGCGGAAATCCGCCGCGGCGCGCTCCGGCTCCGGCAGGACGGCCGGATGCACGCTGGAACACACCAGCAGGAGGTCGGTTCCGAGCGCCTGCATGGTGTCGAACTTCCGCTCCGCGCGGTCGAGGTTGCGGGTGCGCTGTGGCTCCGGCATCGCCTCGAAGTCTCGAAATGGCTGGAAGATGGCGATCGCGAGGCCAAGATCCTCGCACATGCGCCGGACGTCACCGGGCGTGCCGTCGAAGGTGAGCAGGTCGTTCTCGAAGATCTCCACGCCGTCGAAGCCGGCGGCGGCGGCCGCTTCCAGCTTGTCGGGCAGGGTGCCGGACAAGCAGACCGTGGCGATGGCGGTCGGCAGGCGAGGCGGAACGTTCACGTCGGTCCCCGCGGCGTCTTCGGCCCCGAGGGTGGAGCCCGGAGCGACATTGACCTGTATGTACTGGTTCGTTCATTGATCAGGCAAGGGCAATGGGCGTCGGTGGAGTTCGGCATGAGGCGATGGGACCAGCGTCCATCGGTGCTGGAAGGGTTGATCGGGTACGGTATCCAGGCCTCCCTGACCCCAGCGCTGCATGAGCGTGAGGGGGCGGAACAGGGGCTGCGCCTGGTCTATCGCCGCATCGACCTGGAGGTGCTCGGCCTGGGGCCGGAGGCGCTGCCGGAGCTGCTGACCGCGGCGGAGCGGATGGGCTTCGCCGGGCTGAACATCACCTTCCCCTGCAAGCAGGCGGTGATCCCGTTGCTGCACGATCTGTCGGAGGAGGCGCGGGCGCTCGGCGCGGTCAACACGGTGGTCCTGCGCGACGGGCGGAGGATCGGCCACAACACCGATGGATCGGGCTTCGCCGAGGCCTTCCGCCGCGGTCTTCCCGGCGCGCCACGCGGGCATGTGCTGCTGCTCGGTGCCGGCGGGGCGGGCGCGGCGGTCGGGCATGCGCTTCTGGCTGAGGGCGTGGGCCGTCTCGCGATCGCGGATGCGGAAGCGTCGCGCGCCGAGGCGCTCGCCACCGGTCTGTCCTCCCGGTTCGGGGCCGGCCGCGCCGTGGCCTGCAGGGACCCGGCATCGGTCATGGCCGCGACGGACGGGCTGGTGAACTGCACACCGGTCGGCATGGCGAAGCACCCCGGTACGCCGCTGCCCGTCTCGCTCCTGCGGCACGGGATCTGGGTCGCGGACGCCGTCTACTTCCCGCTCGAGACCGAGTTGCTGCGCGCCGCGCGCGCGATCGGCTGCCGCACGCTCGATGGCGGCGGCATGGCGGTGTTCCAGGCCGTGGGTGCCTTCCGTCTCTTCACCGGCATCGCTCCGGACGCCGGGCGGATGCTGCGCCACTTCGCGGAGATGACGGGGCGCTGAGGCTCACGGCTGCACGTAGCGCAGCACCGCCTCCACGATCATGCGGCGATGCGCCGCGACGGTTTCCGGCGCTCCCATCTCGGCACCGAAGATCGCCCTCAGGGTGTGGCGGTTCGAGACGCGGTAGAAGCAGAACCCGCTGATCAGCATATGGAGGTCGAGCGCGTCGAGCCCCCTCCGGAATGCGCCCGCCGCCTCTCCGCGCGCGATCAGCGCCGCGAGCGCGCCGATGATCGCGGCGTTGCGGGCCGGGATGGTCGCGGAGGCGGTGACTATCCGCGCCTCGTGGATGTTCTCGACGCTTACCAGACGGACGAATTCCGGATGCGCCGCATGGTGGTCGAAGGTCACTTCGACCAGGCGGCGCAGGGCTTCGAGGGGCGGCAGCATGTCCAGCCGCAGCGCCTGCTCGGCGTCGCGCATGCGGCCGTAGAGGTGCTCGAGAACCGCGGCGTAGAGCTGCGCCTTGCCGCCGAAATAGTAGTAGATCATGCGCTTCGTGGTGCGCATCCGCGCGGCGATCTCGTCGACGCGCCCGCCCGAGAAGCCCTTCTCGCTGAATTCGGCGATCGCTGCCTCGAGCACTTCCCGGCGCGTCTGCTCGGGCATGCGGCGACGCGCCGGCAGGCTTGCCTGCTCGAACTCCGGGGTGCTGCGCATGGCCTCTCCGCTACGACTGAGGCACTCTGCCACAGACGCCGCGTCGTGTCAGAGCGTGCCGCCCGCCAGGGCGTGCTCGACGCCGCCGAGGATATGCGCGGAGAGGATTTCCCGCGCGGCCGCCGCATCCCGTCGGATCGCGGCGTCGCGCAGCGCCCGGTGCTCGCGTACCGCGATGTCCCCGCGGAATCCGAGCGCCAGGTTCTGGTAGCGCAGGTAGCGGTCGAAGACCGTGCCATGGGCCGCCATCAGGGCGCGCGAGCCACAGGCCGAGATCAGTGTCCGATGGAACTCGGAGTCGAAGCGCCGCCAGGGCTCGAGCGCCTTGCCGTCACCGGCATGCAGCCGGTCCTCCATCTGGGAGAGCTTGTGGTGGGCGGCGACGACCCGCGCTTCCCACTCCACGTCCCCGGCGCGGAGGGCGTGCTCCAGCGCATGGCCCTCCAGCAGCAGGCGGAGCTGCGCCAGCTCGCGCAGCTCCTTCGCGGAGAAGGGCGCGACCTCGAAGCCGCGCTGGCCCTCCGCGACGACGAGGCGCTCGGTGATCAGCCGGCTCAGGCTTTCCCGCAACGTGCCGACGCCGACGCCGTAGCTCTCGCGCAGTCCCTCGAGCCTCAACTTCTGGCCCGGGGTGAGGGCGCCGCGCAGGATGTCGGCGCGGATCAGGCGCCAGGCTCGCTCGCTCGCGACCTCGCCCGAGAAGCCGGCGTCGGTCACCGACTGATCCTCCGCGGCCGCGCAGCCAGCGCTTCGGCCGAAGGCGGCCGGCGGCGGAGCGATGCGAAGGGTGCCAGCGCCCCGCCCTGGATCACATGGTCCACGCAGCCCTGCACATGGTCCCGCAGCACGCCCTGCGCCCGGGCGGAGTCGCGCGCGAGGGCGCAGTCCAGCAGCTCGGCATGCTGAACCGCGGCGACGGCGCCGCGGAAGACCACCGCGACCATCTGGTAACGCAGGAAGCGATCAAAGGCCGTTGCATAGGTCTCGAGCAGCGTCGCCGAGCCGCTGGCAGCGATCAGGGCCTGGTGGAATTCCCGATCGTAGCGCTTCCACAGCGAGGCGTCGGCGGCCTCGCCCGCCATCAACCGCCGCTCCAGCACCGCCAGCTTGTGGTGCGCGGCGACGACCTGCCCCTCCCAGTCCAGGTCGCCGGCGGCGAAGGAGGCCTCAATCGCGTGGCATTCGAGCAGCAGGCGCAGTTCGGCGACTTCGTGGAAATCCTCGGCCGAGACCGGAGCCACGGCAAAGCCGCGCTGCCCTTCGGCCAGCACCAGGCCCTCCGAGGCCAGACGGTTCAGCGCCTCCCGCAGGGTGCCGATGGCAACGCCGTAGATCTCCCGCAGCCCCTCGAGGCCGAGCTTCCGCCCCGGGGCGAGCCGGCCGAGCACGACATCGGCGCGGATGCGGCGATAAGCGGCTTCGCCCGGCGTTTCACCCGCGGTTGGCGTCACCCTGGCACTCCTGCTGGCGAGACTCTGCCGGGGCAGTATCGGCGCAGCCTCCGCATAGCTGCAATAACCGGTATTAGACACAATCTCCTATATTTCGTGAAATCGCTATTGATCCGGCTTCCGCCCGCCCGTAGCGTTCCCTGCCGAAGCCGCGTTGCGGCCAAAGAGAACGTCCAGGGAAGGGAGAACGCCCATGCGATCGCCAATCGGGCGCCGGTCCGTCATGTCGGCTGCCGCCTTCGCGCTCGCCGCGCCGGTCGCGCCCGCGCGGGCGCAGGCGCGCCGGCGCATCCGCTTCACGGCGGTCTTCTCCGACCAGGACATCCGTGCCGAGGCGATGCGCGGCTTCCAGCGCGACCTCGCCGCCGAGTTCGACGTCGAGCTGCACCTGAACGCGACGCTGTTCCGCCAGGGCACGGAGCTCGTCGCCATCCAGCGCGGCAATGTCGAGATGGCGAACCTCGCGCCGCAGGACTTCTCCCGGCAGATCCCGGCCTGGTCGGTGATGGCCTCCGCCTACCTGTTTCGTGACGCGAGCCACATGCGCAAGGTCTTCGACGGGGAGATCGGCGCCGAATTCAACCGCATGGCCCGTGAGCAGCTCAACGTCCATGTCCTCGGCCCGCTCTATTTCGGCACGCGGCACGTGAACCTGCGCCCGCGGAAGCGTATCAGCACACCCGCCGACATGGCGGGGCTGAAGCTGCGCATGCCGCCCGGCGAAACCTGGCAGTTCCTCGGCGAGGCGCTCGGCGCCAACCCCACGCCGGTGGCCTTCGCCGAACTCTACACCGCGCTGCAGACCGGCACGGTGGACGGGCAGGACAATCCGCTGCCCACCAGCCGCACCATGCGCTTCCACGAGGTCACGACGCAGTTCGTGCTGACCAGCCACCTGGTCGCCTACGACCTGCTTTCCGTCTCCGCCCGGCTCTGGGACAGCCTGGGCCCGGCGCAGCGCAACGCCATCCAGGCCGCGGCGAACAAGGCGATCGACCAGAGCACCGAGCGCCATCTCGCGCAGGAGCAGGAGGTGGTCGCCTTCTTCCGGTCCCAGGGGCTCGAGGTCTATGAGCCCGACGTCGCCGCCTTCCGCGCGGAGGCGCAGCGCCGCTACCTCGCCTCCGCGCAATCGCAGAGTTGGCCGCCCGGCATCCTCGAACGCATCAACGCCGTCCGCTGAGCCGCATGAGGATGGCGGCCTGCCGCATGCTCTGCTGGTTCCGACGGAGGGCCGAGAACGTGCTGGCCGCGTTGCTGGCGGCGATGTTCGTCGCCTTCGTCATCCAGATCGCGATGCGCTACCTGGCCGGCGCGCCGGTGGGGTGGACGACCGAGGTGTCCACCCTCGCCTGGCTGTGGGGCATCCTGTGGGGCGCGGCGCTGGTGCTGCGGGAGGACGAGGAGATCCGCTTCGACATCCTCCACGGTGCCGTGGCGCCGGGGGTTCGGCGCATCTTCGATGCCGTCACGGGTACGGTCGTCGTCGTGGTCTTCGGCTGGTCGCTGCCGGCGGTCTACGACTACGTCGCCTTCATGAAGGTCGAGAAATCGGCCTATCTCGGCATCCGCTTCGACATCCTCTACTCCGTCTATCTGGTCTTCGCGGTGGCGACGATCATCCGCTACGCCTGGATCGTCTGGCGCTCCGTCACCGGGCGGCCGCGCGCCGCATGAGCCTCGACAGCCCGTTCCTGCTGACGATCATCGCCCTCGCCGGCCTGTCGCTCCTGGGCCTGCCGATCGGGCTGTCCATGATCACGGCCTCGGTCATCTACCTCGCGCTGTCCGGGCAGGACATGTCGATCGCCGCCGAGCAGGTGCTGAACGGGCTGAACGGCAGCTACATCCTGCTCGCGGTGCCGCTCTTCATCGTCTCGGCCGGGCTGATGAACGCCGGCACCATGACGGACCGGCTGCTGCGCTTCTGCAACCTGCTGGTCGGGCGCTTCCGCGGCGGGCTCGGGCACGTGAACGTGGTGCAGAGCGTGATCTTCGCGGGCATGTCCGGCTCGGCGATCGCGGATGCGGCGGGGAGCGGCAAGATCATCATCGACATGATGCGCCGGAACGATGCCTATCCGGCGAGCTACGCCGCGGCCATCACCGCCGCGACCGCCGTGATCGGGCCGATCATCCCTCCCTCCATCCCGATGGTGCTCTATGCGCTGATCTCCGACAGCTCGATCGGATACCTCTTTCTCGGCGGCGTCATCCCCGGGATGCTGATGGCGCTCGCGCAGATGGGCATCAACACCTGGATGGCGCATCGCCACGGCTATCCGGTGGCCGAGCGCGTTCCGCTCAGGGAGTTCCCGCGCCTGACGGTCGAGGCCCTGCCCGCGCTGCTGATGCCGGTGATCCTTCTCGGCGGCATTTACGGCGGCGTGATGACGCCGACGGAAGCCGCAGGCGCCGCCGCCGCCTACGCCTTCCTGGTCGCCGCGCTGCTCTACCGCAGCCTTCCGGCGCGGGAGGCATACTGGACCCTGCTGGACAGCGCCCGCTCCACCGCGGCGATCGGCATGCTCATCGCCGGCGCGCTCGCCTTCAACTACGTCGTGACCAGCGAGAACATCCCGAACGCGGTCCGCAGCCTGCTGGCGGGCTGGGAGCTGTCGCAATGGCAGTTCCTGCTTGCCGTCAACCTCATCCTGCTCGTGCTCGGCTGCCTGCTGGAAGGCAGCACGATCCTGCTGGTGGTCGTGCCGGTGCTGATCCCGACGGCGCAGGCACTCGGCGTCGACCTGGTGCATTTCGGCGTGGTGGTGGTGGTGAACATCATGATCGGCCTGATCACGCCGCCCTACGGCCTGCTGCTGTTCATCGTGGCGAAGCTGTCCGACACACGTCTTTCGGCGGTCGTGCGGGACACGGTGCCGTTCATCGTCGTCATGGTCGGCACCCTGGTACTGATCACCTACGTGCCGGACCTGGTGCTGTGGCTGCCGCGGCAGCTCGGCTACCAGGGCTGAGAGACCGTTTGGAAAGTCCGGCACCGGCCCGCACCCGCAGGGAAGGAAGGAGACCGACGTGCCCCGTACCATCCACGTCCTCAACGGACCGAACCTCAACCGGCTCGGCAGGCGGGAGCCGGAGATCTACGGCCGGACCACGCTCGCCGAGGTCGAGGCGATGTGCCGGGCCGAGGCCGGGGAGGACACGGTCGTCTTTCGCCAGACCAACTGGGAGGGTCAGCTCGTCGAGTGGATCCATGAGGCGATCGACAGCGGCGCCGCCGGCATCGTCATCAATCCCGCCGGCCTGACCTTCGGCTCGATCCCCGTCCTCGACGCCTTGAAGATGTTCGACGGACCGCTGATCGAGTTGCACATCTCGAACATCCACCGCCGGGAAGCGATCTACCAGCGTTCCCTGGTCTCGTCGGTAGCGACCGCGGTCATCGCCGGCCTCGGAGCACGAGGATACGCGACCGCCATGCGTTCGATCCGCGAGCTCATCGACACCGAGGCGGCGAAGCAGGCGTAGGCACCGCCCCCCCCCGATGCCAAAGAAGGTTGAGGGGGGCACGGGGGGAGAAGTTCCCTTCTCCCCCCGTTCCTTCACGCCCCCGGTTCAGCCTGTGCCGCATTCGGGAAGAAGAGCTGTTCCCCGTTGATCCTGTACGACGCGATCGCCGCCTGCCCGGCCGGCGACAGGATCCAGTCGATGAAGCGCTGCCCGTCGGCCGCCTTCACATGCGGGTGCCGCTGCGGGTTCACCAGCATCACGCCGTACTGGTTGAACAGCCGCGCGTCGCCTTCGACGAGGATGCGCAGCTCCTGGCGGTTGCGGAAGGACAGCCAGGTGCCGCGATCGGCCAGCACATAGGCGTTCTGCGCCGCCGCGGTGTTGAGCGCCGGGCCCATGCCCTGGCCGACCTCGCGGTACCATTGGCCGCGGCCGGCGGCGGGATCGACGCCGGCCTCCCGCCACAAGCGGAGTTCCGCCGCATGCGTGCCGCTGCGGTCGCCGCGGCTGACGAATGGCGCGCCGGCGGCGGCGATGCGGCGCAGCGCCTCGTTGATGTCGCGCAGGCCGGCGATGCGCGCCGGGTCCGCGGCAGGGCCGATGAGGATGAAGTCGTTGAACATCACGTGGCGGCGCTCGGTGGCGAAGCCTTCCCGAACGAAGCGTTCCTCGGCCGCGCGGTCGTGCACGAAGACCACATCGGCATCGCCGCGCCTGGCGACGTCGAGCGCCTGGCCCGTGCCGAGCGCGACGACACGCGCGGTGATCCCGGTCTCACGCGCGAAGATCGGCAGGATGTGGCCGAACAGGCCCGACTGCTCGGTGGAGGTGGTGGAGGCGACGGTGATCGTGCGCTCCTGCGCCGCCGCCGGCAGGGCGAGGGCGACAAGGGCGCCGATCGCGAGGATCGTTCTGCGGAACATGGATCTCTCCCGGTGGGTTCGGCGGCGCTACTGCGGCAGCAGCTCGCCGCGCAGGAAGGTGGCGGCGTCGGCTGTCGCGGGCTCGGCGAAGAAGACGCCCGCGGGCGTGTGCTCGCGGATGCGGCCGGCATGCAGGAACACCACGTCGCCGGCGAGGCGCCGCGCCTGGCCGAGGTCGTGCGTCGTCATCACGATCTTGGTGCCGCGCGCGGCGAGCGCGCCGACGATCTCCTCCACCGCGCGCGTCGCCGCGGGGTCGAGGCTGGCGCAAGGCTCGTCGAGGAACAGCACCTCCGGCTGCAGCGCGGCGGCGCGCGCCAGGGCGAGGCGCTGCTGCTCCCCGCCCGAAAGCCGTCGCGCCGGCCGCTCGGCCAGCGCCGACAGGCCGACCAGGTCGAGCGCATGCACCGCGCGGGCCTCCCGTTCCGCCGCCGGCAGCCCGGCGAGCCGCAGCGGGTAGAGCACATTGGCGCGCGCCGAACGGCGCAGCAGCACCGGCCGCTGGAAGACCATGGCCTGGCGGCGCGCGGCGGCCCCGCTGCGGCCGGCCCAGGCGACTTCGCCCTCGGTCGGCACCAGCAGCCCGTGCAGCAGGCGCAGCAGCACCGATTTCCCGGCGCCGTTCGGTCCGAGGATGATGGTCGGGGCCCCGGTTGCGATGGTGAGCGTCACGTCCGAGAGGATGCGCAGCCCGCCGACCGCGAAGCCGATGCCGCGGGCTTCCAGCGGGAGGATCGTGTCGGCCGCACGCATCAGCGCCGCGCCGCCGCGCGCGTTGCGCCGAAACCGCCCTCTGCCCTGCATTGCCGTGTCACACGCGTCTCCCCGAAGCCATCAAGGTGAGCACGGCAGATCGTGCCGTCAACGATGCTGATGCTTGACGTCAGCGCGGCATTTGCCGTCAATTGCCGGATGCTGCCGGATGTCCTGACCCTGAAGGAGGCCGCCGCCTGGCTGCGGCTGTCCGAGCGCGCGCTCTACGACCTCGCCCGCTCCCGCCAGGTGCCGGCGGCGCTGCTGGGCGGCAAATGGGTGTTTCCGCGCACCCTGCTGGAACGTTGGCTTGCCGCCCGCGCCGACGGGGCGGATGTGCCGCGCCGCCTGACGCCGCCGCCGGTGCTGGCGGGCAGCCATGACCCGCTGCTCGACTGGGCGGTGCGGCAGTCGGGCTGCGGCTTGGCGCTGCGCACGGGGGGCAGCCTGGAAGGGCTGGAGGTGCTGGCGGCCGGCCAGGCGGTGGCGGCGGCGGTGCACCTGCTCGACCCCGACAGCGGCGCCTGGAACGCGCCGGCGGCGCGGGAGGTACTCGGCGTCGGCGGGCATGTCGGCATCGTCTGGGCCTGGCGTGACCAGGGGCTGCTGGTGCCGCCGGGCAATCCGCTCGGGCTCGCGGCAGTGTCCGATCTCGTGCGGCCGGGGCTGCGCGTGATCGGCCGGCAGAACCGCGCCGGCAGCCACGTGTTGCTGGTTCACCTGTTGAACGAGGCCGGGCTGCGGCTGGACCAGGTCGCCTTCCTCACCGAGCCCGCACGCGCCGAGGACGAGGTCGCCGCCGCGGTGGCGGAAGGCCGTGCCGAGGCCGGCTTCGGCATCCGCGCCGAAGCACGCAGCCGCGGCCTCGATTTCGTGCCGCTGGTACGTGAACGCTTCGACCTCGTGCTGCCGCGCCGCGAATATTTCGAGCCGCCGCTGCAGGCGCTGTTCGCCTTCGCGCGCACGCCGGCCTTCGCCGCCCGCGCGGGGCGCATGAGCGGCTACGAGGTGGGCGACACGGGGGCGGTCGCGTTCAACGGGTAGCCTTGCCGCACCGCCGGGCCGCGCGCAGGCTGCGCGGAACGGAGGAGAGCGCCATGACCGACCTGACGATCCGCGAGGTGCGGACGACGCTGCTGCGCATGCCCTGGGCCGATGATCCCTGGCTCGCCGGCCATGCGCTCGGCGCGATGCGCGAGCTGGTGGTGGTCGAGGTGGTCACGGCGTCGGGACTGACGGGCATGGGCTACCTGCACCTGCTGAACCTGCCGCTGCAGCGCACGATCGGCGCCTGTATCGAGGAAGCCATCGTGCCGCGCGTCATCGGCCGCGATGCGACGGCGGTGGAGGCGATCTGGGGCGACCTTTGGCGCGCGACGCTGACCGGCGGGCGCGGCGGCGTGGCGATGATGGCGCAGTCGGCGATCGACATCGCGTTGTGGGACGTGGTGGGCAAGGCGGCCGGCCTGCCGCTGCACCGGCTCTGGGGGCATTTCCGCTCGGATATCCCGATCTACGGCAGCGGCTGCTTCCGCGGCAGTCGCGGGGAGGGGATGATCGCCAAGGCGAAGCACTATGTCGCCCAGGGCTACAGGGCGATCAAGATGCAGGTGGCGCATATCGGCGACCTGCGCACCGACCTCGATAATGTCCGCCGCATGCGGGAGGCGGTGGGCCCCGACATCGACATCATGATCGACGTGAACATGGGCTGGTCGGCCGATGTCGCGATCACGATGGGGCGGAAGTTCGAGGCGTTCGACATCTACTGGCTGGAGGAGCCGGTGCTCGCCGACGACCACGCCGGCTACCTGCGCTGCGCCGAGGCATTGGACATGCGCGTGGTCGGCGGGGAGACGCATTTCGGCCGCGCCGACCTCAAGCCCTTCTTCGAGAATCCACGCCTGCCGATCCTGCAGCCCGACCCGATGCGTGGAGGACTGACCGAGCTGCGCAAGATCGCCACCGTCGCCGAGACCTGGGGCATGACCATCGCGCCGCATCTGTTTCCCGAGCTGAACGTCCATCTGCTCGCCAGCATCCCGAACGGCATCTGGGCGGAGCAGATGGGGCTGCTCGACGACATCTTCGTCAGCCTGCCGAAGATCGCCAACGGCATGATCACGGCGCCCGAGACGCCGGGCCACGGCCTGGCCTTCAAGCCGGAGGTGCTGAAGGACTTCGCGCTGCGATAGTCGTCTGGACCTTCGCCGGCACCACGCCCGATCGTCGTGCCGAAGCTGGCGGAGTCCACGCTTGCGCCTGAATGCCGAACCACTGACCGCCGAAGCCTTCGCACCTTTCGGCGAGGTATTGTCCGCGCCAGAGGCGCCGGACCGGGTCTACATCGACGCCGCGCTGGCGAACCGGAGGCCGTATGCCAGGGCAAGCCTGTCCTTCACCTGCAAGGAGCCCTCGGCCATCCCGCTCGCTTCGACGACGATGGAGCGGCACCCGCACTCCTCGCAATCCTTCGTGCCGAATGCAGGTGGGGCGCTGGTTCGCCATCGTCGCGCCGCATGCGCCGGCTGGCCGCCAGGACATGGCGCGCGCCAGGGCCTTCCGGGCGCAGTCCGATCAGGGTGTCACCTATGGAGCCGATGTCTGGCACCACCCATGCGCAGTCATTGATCGACCGGCGCAATTCGCCATCTTCATGTGGAAGGACGGGACGGCCGCGGATGACGAGTTCGTCGAGGTCGCGCCCTTCGAGGTCCACCTCCTCTGAACCGATTCAGGCGGTGCGTCGCGGCGCCGCTTGTCTTGCGTGCGATGAAGATTACATTTCAGGCCGACTCCCGAAACCGAACACCAAGGAGGGTGGCGTGAGCACCCTGAGCGCCGGCTTGCCGGCAGCCAATCCCGCCATTGCCATGGCGATGGAGGAACACGCGGCGGCAGCGGCCTCGATGCTCCGCCTGCTCGCGAGCGAGCGCCGCCTGATGGTGCTGTGTACGCTCATCGCCGAAGGCGAGGCGCCGGTCGGCCGCCTGGCCGAGCGCGCCGGACTCTCGCAGCCCGCCATGTCGCAGCATTTGGCGAAGTTGCGCGAGGATGGGCTGGTGGCGACCCGTCGCGCAGGCACCACCATCCACTACCGGATCGCCGATCCGCGTGTGGCGCGTATCATGGCCACGCTGCACGAGATCTTCTGCCCGGCCGAGAACTGATCCGGGCCTCCCCCGAGGCGCCCGCTCGCGGGGCGAAGCCCAGGCCTTCCATGCACTCGCCCAAGCGGCGGTTCCGCGTCAGTTCACCGCCTCGGCATGGCGCGCCTTCACGGGCACCATGAGGTAGCGCACCCCGTTGCTCTCGGCTGGCGGGAATCGCCCGGCGCGGATGTTGACCTGGATGGAGGGGAGCAGCAGGAGCGGCGCGGCGA
>NZ_JAAEDL010000038.1 GCF_018129005.1 Neoroseomonas eburnea | reverse complement strand
GGCCTCGGCGGCCGCGCGTGCGCGCGCCGCCTCCTCCGCGCGCGCGATCGCCTCCTGTTCGGAGGCCGCGATCGCGGCGCGCCGGCGTTCCACCTCCGCCGCGGCGGCTGCCGCCTGCGCCGCGGCCTGCTCGGCCGCGCGGCGTGCGCGCTGTTCGCTCTCGGCACGGGAGAGGGCGAGCTGCGCCTGCCGCTCCAACTCGTCGCGCAGCGCCGTCAGCGCCTGGACCTGCTGGGTCAGCCGCGCGAGGTCGGCGAGCCGTGCCTCGATCGTCGCGCGGTCGGCGCGCACCTGGCGGTCCAGTTCCATCGCCTCGGCGCGCAGCGCCTCCAGTTCCTGCCGCGAGGCGGAGAGCTGCGCGGCTGTCGCCGCCGCCTGGCGTTCCAGCGCGGCGCGGCGCTGCTCGGCTTCGGACAGGCCGCGGCGCGTCTCGGCCAGGTCGCGCGCGGTGCGCGCGGCATCGCCGCCGACCCGCTCGGCCCGCGCCAGCGCCTCGCCCAATTGCCGTTCGAGCGTCGCGACGCGCTCGGCCGAGGCGCGGTCCGCGAGGCCCAGGTCGGCGATGCGCGCGGTCAGGCGTTCCCGTTCGGCCCGTGCGGCGTCGCGCTCGGCGGTCAGGCGCTCGCGTTCCTCCCGCGCCTGGCCGAGGGAGCGCATGGCCGCGTCGCGCGCCGCGGCGGCGGCGGCCAGTTCCTCCCCCGCGCGGGCGAGGTTCGTGCGCAGCTCCTCCGCCTGGCCGCGTTCCAGCGCCAGCATCTCGGCGAGTTCCGCCACCTGGCGGTTCAGCCGGTCGAGCGCCCGGTCGCGGGTGGACAGCGCGACCGACAGGAACCCCTGCGCCAGCACGAAGACCAGCAGCACGAAGATGATGACCATGAGCAGCGTGGACAGCGCATCCACGTATCCGGGCCAGGCATCGAGGCCACCCCGGCCACGGCGTCGGTCGGAGGAACCGGCCATGGGCGTTCAGGCCGCGGCGATCGGCGCGCGGGGGGGCTCCGCCCTGCCGGACCCGCCCCGGCATCCCGCGGCGGGTCCGCCCTGGACGCCGGTCGCCGACAGCAGACAACCCCTCGCAACCCGGACCATCGCTGGCCGGCACGACGGCTGCGGCACGCCCCTCGACGCAACGGTGCGTCCCCGATCCATCCCGCCGGCCAGCCCTGACGACGGTGTCCAGAGGCCTTTCGGCCTCCGGCGGGGGGGCCAGGGGGGCGGCGCCCCGCCGCCGGCACCCGTCGCGTGCCCGGTCACCGCGGCTGTTCCTCGGCGATCGCCGCGATCGTGCGCGTCAGGATCTTGATCTCGTTGCGCAGTTCGGCGGTCATCTGGCTGCGTCCCTGGGACAGGTCCTCCGCCAGGCGCGCCAGGTGGATCTCCAGGTTGCGGATATGGCTGCGCGTGGCCTCGTCGATCGCCGGCGCCGCCTGCGCCTCGGCGAGCCGTGTCAGCGCCGGGGCGAGGTGCGACTGCCCCTCCGCGACGCGCAGCATCAGCGCGTTGTTGGCGCGCATCTGCTCCGTCAGGACGGTGAGCCTTTCGGTCAGCGTCATCAGGGCGCGCGACGTTTCCGCCCGTCCTTCCTCCCCGCGCGAGAGGATCGCCTGCAGCCCCTCCATGTTCTCCGCCGTCTGCTCCAGCAGCGCGGAGACATAGGCCGGGATCGACCCTTCCGAATCCTGCCCCAGCGGCCCGGAGGACAGCCGCGTCAGCCCCGCCAGCCATTCCTCCAGCTCATTGGTGAAGCGGTTCTGCGCCTGCCCCGCCGTCAGGTCCATGAACCCCAGCACCAGCGCGCCGGCGAGGCCGAGCATCGAGGTCGAGAACGCCGTCCCCATCCCCTCCAGCGGCCGTGCCAGCCCGGCCTTCAACTGGTTGAACAACTGGTTCAGGTCGCCCGACCCGACCGACATGTTGCCGATCACGTCCGCCACCGACCCGATCGTCAGCAGCAGCCCCCAGAAGGTCCCGAGCAACCCGAGGAAGATCAGCAGCCCGGTCATGTAGCGGGACAGTTCCCGCGTCTCGTCCAGCCGCGACAGGATCCCGTCCATCACCGAGCGCAGCGCGAGGGCCGAGAGCGATACCCGCTCGCTCCGCCGCGCGGCGAGCATCGAGGCCATCGGCGCCAGCAGCCGCGGCTGTACCGGCGCGTCGGCCCCGCGCACGGACCGGAAGCCTTCGATCCACGCCACCTCATGCCGCAGCGTCAGCACCTGGCGCAGGTTCCAGGCGATGCCGAACAGCAGCACCGCCAGGATCACCGCATTCAGCACCGGATTCGCGGCGAAGGCGTGCTGCAACTGGTCGAACAGCGCCGCGGTCACCAGCGCCACGCAAGCGAGGAACCCCAACATCCGCCAGAGAAAGACCATCGGCTGCGTCATCGGCCCCGCGCCTCCGCATTCGGGCTTGCCACGCCGGGGGGCAGCACGTCCACCCGGTCCGCGCCGGCGCCGAGCCGCCCGAGCGGCCGCAGGTCGATCCGCGTCGCATCCAGCCCGCCGGCGACCAGCGCCGCCTTCACCGCCTGTGCCCGCGCCAGCGAGGCCCGCCGCGCCATCGAGACGTCATTCGCCGGCCCGCTCACCTGCGCCTCCACCGTCACGCGCCCCCAGGGCAACGCCGCGAGCGCCCGTCCCAGCCCCTCCAGCGCACGCTGCTGCGCGGCATCGAGCGCATCCGCCGCCAGGGCGAATCGCACCCCGCCTTCGGGCAGCGCCTCCATGCCCGGCGGCAGTGGCGGGGCCGCGGCAGGCTGCTGCGGCACCACCGCCGCGCCATTCGGCGCCAGCCGCGCCGGTGCCGGCGGCGCGGGCGCGGGCTCGGGCAACACCTCGGCCGGCGAATCCTGCGCCCGCGCCGCGGCAGGGACCAGCAACGCGACGAGGAAAGCCCGCCGGATCATCCGGCCTGATGGGCCTTCACGGCGGCGATGCCCTCGGCCACCACGTCCCGCAGCTTCGGCTGCAGGGCCTGGTTGCCGGCGACGACATTGCCGCCGGCATAGGGATCGCCGCCCTCCGGATCGGTGCAGAAGCCGCCGGCTTCCTTCACCATCACCAGCCCCGCGGCGATGTCCCACTTCTTCAGCCCGAGTTCCCAGAACCCGTCATACCTGCCGGCCGCCACCCAGGCGAGGTCGAGCGCCGCCGCGCCGAAGCGCCGCACGCCCGCCACCTGCGGCATGATCCGGTGCAGGATGGAGGAGAATTCCGCCTTGCGCGGCACGCCGGCGAAGGGAATGCCGGTGGCGAAGACCGCATCCCGCATCTCCCGCCGCGCCGAGACGCGCAGCCGCCGGTCGTTGAGGAAGGCGCCCACGCCCTTCTCCGCCCAGAACAGTTCATCGGAGGCGGGGTTGTAGATCACCCCGGCCATGATCTCGGTCTTCTCGGCGTCGATCCGCTTCTCGATGCCGACCGAGATCGCCCAATGCGGAATCCCGTGCAGGAAATTGGTGGTGCCGTCCAGCGGATCGACCACCCAGCGCCATTCCCAGTCGCCATTCCCGGACTCGCCCGATTCCTCCATCAGGAAACCGAAGTTCGGACGGGCCTTGGACAGCTCCTCCTTCAGCGTCTGCTCGGCCCGCAGGTCGGCGGAGGAGACGAAATCCGACGGGCCCTTCACGCTGACCTGAAGCTGCTCGACCTCCCCGAAATCCCGCAGCAGCCGACGCCCCGCCTTGCGGACGGCCGAAGTGACAACCTGCATGGCAGGCGAAAGACGCGGAGACACGGGGGGCATGAGCAGACGGACCTTACGGGAGAAAGAGCGAGCGGAGGGTTAGCGGATGGGGCGCGCTCAGGCCAGGGGGCGCCGCACCCTGGAGCGGGCACCCATCGCAGACGGACGCATCTGCGATGGGATCCCGAGCCGCCGGGGCGTGCGCGCCCCCGGACCCGCGAGGACGTGAGACGACTAGCGGCGGCCGGCGCGGTCGACGGGGCCGCCGCGGTTCATCGGCGTGCCGGGACGGACGCCGGGGCCGGGGGCGCCCACGCCCACGCCGGGGGCGACACCGACGCCAGGGGCGCCGACGCCGACACCGGAGGCGACACCGACGCCAGGGGCGCCGACGCCGGGCGCGGCGCGCAACACCACGCCGGGGCGCGCCACGCAGCCGGCAGGGACGCCGATATACTGGCAATAGACCTGCGCCCGGGCGGGCAAGGCGAAGCCCATCCCGGCGGCGAGGCCAAGCACGGAAAGCACGACCGGCCGCAGGCACATCGACGCCATCCTCCCTGCACGGCGCGCGGCAGGCGCGCCGGCAGCGGGCAGACTAGGCGAAAACGGCGCGGGGCAGGGCGCGAAACGTCGCAGGGCGCCGGGCAGGCCGGCGCCCGCGCATCACTTCGCGCGTTCGTAGTAGGTGCCGTCCGTGGTCTTCACGACGATCTTCTCGCCGGCGGTGATGAAGGGCGGCACCATCACCTTCACGCCGTTCGACATGACCGCCGGCTTGTAGGAGGAGGAGGCGGTCTGGCCCTTCACCACCGGATCGGCCTCGACCACTTCCAGCACCACCGTCTCGGGCAGGTCCATGGAGACGGGCTCGCCTTCGATCAGCTTGACGTTGACCGTCATGTTCTCCTGCAGGAAGGGCAGGCGGTCGCCGAGGATGTCCTGCGGGACCATGGTCTGCTCGAAGCTTTCCGGGTCCATCAGCACCAGGTTCTCGCCATCGGTGTAGGAGTAGGTGAACTCCTTGTCCTCGGTGGTCAGGCGTTCCACCGTGTCGGCCGTGCGCCAGCGCTGGTCCTTCTTGGCGCCGGTCTTGACGTTGCGCATCTCCACCTGGATGACCGCCGCGCCCTTCCCCGGGATCATGATGTTCTGCTTGAGGATGGTGTAGCGAGCCCCTTCGAACTCGATGACCATGCCGGCACGCATCTGGTTGGCTTGCATCTTTGCCATTGGAGAAATCCGATTCAGGTTTTGGTACTGCGCGAGCAGCAAGCAGCTTCAGCCGGGGGGTCTAGTCGGTCGTTCGCCCAGCGGCAACAGGCCGGGTGTAAGTCGCTGCCCTACCCCCACCCCCGCCAAACCCTGACAGGGCACGCAGTTCGGATGGACTATACGAATGCACGCTTTGGTGCATAAGCTTTGCGCTCAGGGGTTGCTGAGGTGCGGGAAATGAGCGCGACAGTGAATGCGAACCTGAACCGTTGCTTCATGCGGTTTGAGGATCGCGCTGAACGATTTGACAACAAACAAATCATCGAGACATTCGTTTCAGTTGGCCCGCTCTTAGATATACTGGCAAACAAATCTCATCAGATCATTTATGGGCGCCGAGGCGTTGGCAAAACGCATGCCCTTAAATATTTTGAAAGTCAAGCAAAAAATAGCGGTGACATAGCGATATACGTTGATTGCCAAAATATAGGATCAAATCAATCGATTTATGATGATAAAGATCTTCCGATTAGCGAAAGGGCAACCCGCCTTCTTATCGATGTTTGTTCTGCGATGCACTGGGCGTTTTTGGATACATTTACGGATGCTAGTCGTGGATGGAGCCTCGCAGATGTAGCTCCCCTGCTAGATGATTTTACGAATGCGATTTCGCAGATTAGGATTGATGGTTCTTACGAGGTCGAGGCACGCGTCACTGAAGCGCGCAAGACCGGAGCGTCCAGTTCGCTTGGGCTGGCGATCAAAGAGAAGCCAGAATTTACGGCTGGCTATAGTTCGACGAATAATGAAGAGAGTTCCGAAGAAGTAAAAAATAGACATTCTGGCGTGGAGCGCTCATCAATAGATTTCAATTTCATAATGCAGAATATGCGGAAAATTGTGAATTTTGTTGCTCCGAGAAGGATTTGGCTCCTTGTCGATGAATGGAGCACTGTTCCGCCAGACATTCAACCATATTTGGCTGATCTAATTAGAAGATCTTTTTTCACTATTCCAAATTTTTCAATTAAGATCGCGGCAATTGAGCAGAGATCAAAATTCAAGATCGACTTTCATGACGAAAGGTACATAGGAGTGGAATTGGGCGCTGATATTTCTGTCGCTCTAAACCTAGATGACTATCTTGTATTCGATAGTAACGAGCAAAGATCCATTGAATTCTTCAGAAATCTTGTCAATCGCCACATGCGAGCAATCTCTCGGGAGAATTCCATAGATATTGGCGTTCCCGACGGCGCTTCTGTCACGGGTTATGCCTTTACGCAGGAGAATGTATTTATCGAATTTGTGAAAGCAAGCGAAGGAGTTCCACGTGATGCGATGCACATTTTGACGGCGGCAGCTCAAAAAGCTGCAGTTTCGCCGATCTCTATGCCGATAATGAGACAAGCGGCGCTTCAGTTTTTTCAATCTGATAAATATAATGCCATATCTGCGAATCCAGAAAACAGGAGAATGCTCGATTGGATCAGGCATCAAGTAATAGGGGAGCGAAGAACAAGAGCATTCTTACTTCCAGTGGGCGCAGAGGATGAAGTTATAGATCGTCTCTTCGATCGAAGGGCGCTTCATATACTGAACAGAAATATGTCTGCTGCGCATTTGCCAGGCGCAAGATTTGTTGTGTATAAAATAGATTATGGATGTTATGTTGATATGATAAATACAGATAAATTTCCTTCAGGGATGCTATTCAGAGATGACCAAATGACACAAGCCTTGCTCGATGTTCCTGATGATGATGCGCGTTCCTATAGGCGAGCGATCCTTGATCTATCCGAGTTTTACAAGACAAACCCCGATATTCGAGCTAGACGCGACGGATCGCAGGGCCACGAATAGCCGAGAGAAGATTGGGCGATGAGGCTGCTTCCGGTTGCAAGGCTCTGCGGTGAGAGTGCGGCTTTGCGGCAAGGTCTCGGTGTGTCAGTGAGAAGTTGGTTGAATTTAGGAAAATATTCTGTTATCGACTCGTTATGCACCCCCACCCCTTCCACCCCCTCACCGACGCCGAATTCACCCTCCTCTCCCGCCACCTCCCCGGTTCCGACAGCACGCCCAGCCGAGGCCGCCCACCCGCCGACCGCCGCCGCACGCTGAACGCCATCTTCTGGGTCGCCTGTTCCTCCGGCCCCTGGAAGGACCTGCCCGCCGAATACGGCCGCGCCGACACCGCCCACCGCCAGCTCCGCCGCTGGGCTAAGTCCGGCCACATGGACCTCCTCCGCAGCCTCGTCGCCAACCGGGACCCGAGGCAGGACCATATTCTTAACGCCCTCGCCTGGCGCATCTGCCGCGCCTGGCGCCGCATCTCCCGCATCGTCGGCCTCGGCAGCCTCCTGCTGGCGAAGCGCCTCGCCCTGCGCCCGGCCCTGCCGGCCGACCTGCGCTACCTGCCCGATCCGGTTTTGTCCGAAACCGTCCAATCCCTCGTCCGCCGCGCGCTGAATCGCGTCCACGCCCAACCCCGAGGCCTCTTCGCCACCCTTGGCAGGCTCATCGCCCAGGCCGGCGGCAACCGCCGCCGCTGGAGGCTCCGCTGAACCGCCCCCGCGCCCCCTTCAGCCACCCCGCCGCACCCCACTCTCCCGCGATCCAGTCCGAATCCCGCCGGGGTCCGGGGAGGGGCCACCCTCCCCGGCGGGGGTCCGGGGGCGGCGCCCCCGGCTGCAACATGGACAGCATCCCTTCCGCATCGCACCCTCGCCCGGCCAATTGCCTGGGTGACCCTCGCCGCGTGTCCCAATACCAAAGCCCCCCGCAGAGGATTCTCCTCGGCATTCTCTTCATGTGCACCGCGGGCATGCTGTTCGCCGTCATGGGCGGCTGTGCGAAGCTGCTGGGCGCGCACTACTCCTCGCTCCAGGTTTCCTGGGCGAGGGCCTTCGGCCACATCGTCTTCCTGCTGGTCGCCTTCCTGCCGCGCCATGGCCTCGGCGTGCTGCGCACGCGGCGGCCGCTCATGCAGCTCGCGCGATCGGCGCTGCTGTTCCTGTCGAACCTCGCGCATTTCTTCGCCATCACCTTCATCCCGCTGGCGAAGGCGGCCTCGATCAGCCTGACGGCGCCGCTGATCGTGGCGCTGCTGGCCGGTCCGGTGCTCGGCGAACGCACCACGCGCGCGAGGGTGATCGCCCTGCTCTGCGGCTTCGCCGGGGTGGTGCTGGTGATCCGCCCGGGGACGTCGGTGTTCCACTGGGCGTCGCTCTTCGTCGTGCTCAGCGCGGCGAGCTACGGCGTCTATCAGATCCTCACCCGCCTGGTGGCGGGGGTGGAAAGCCCCGAGACCTCGGCGATCTACAGCAGCACGGTCGGTGCCTTCGGCATGCTGCTGGTGATGCCCTTCGTCTGGATCACGCCGGTTTCGCTGTTCGACATCGGGCTGTTCTGCGCGCTCGGCATCCTGGGCGCGCTCGGGCATTACTGCGTCGCCTATGCCTTCGGCTACGGGCCGGCGAACATCATCTCGCCCTTCCAGTATTTCCAGCTCATGGGCTCGGTCGCGGTCGGCAACCTGTTCTTCGGGGAGTTGCCGGATGCCTACACCTGGCTGGGGGCGGCGGTGATCATCGGCTCCGGCCTGTTCATCGGCTGGTCGCAGAGCCGCAAGAAGCCGGGGGGCGCCTAGGATGGGCCGACCGGAACCTTGCCGCCGCCGCCCGGCGTCTCCTTCACGAAGGCCGGCAGGGCGATGCCGGAGATCCGCCCGCGCAGGGACCGCATCAGCGCGAGTCCTTCCTCCTCCGGCACCGCGAAGCGCGCCGTTCCCGGCGCCGGGTCCAGGGAGTGCAGGTAGTACGGCTTCACCCGCGCCCGCAGCATGGCGCGGAACAGGTCGGTCAGGGCGTCGGCGCTGTCGTTCACCCCGCGCAGCAGCACGGACTGCCCGAGCAGCGGCACCCCGGCCTCGGCGAGCCTGTCCAGTGCCGCGACCGCCGGTGCCGCGAATTCCCGGGCATGGTTCGCATGCACCGCGACAAACACCGGCTTGCCCACCCGAAGGGCTGCGACCAGCGCCGCGTCGATGCGGGAGGGCTCGGCCACCGGCACGCGGGTATGGATGCGCAGCGTCTCGACATGCGGCACCGCGGCGAGCCGGGACAGGATCGCCCCCAGCCTGCGGGCGCTCAACATGAGCGGATCGCCCCCGGTCAGGATCGCCTCGCGGATGGCCGGGGTGCGCTCGAACCAGGCAAGGGCGGTGTCGAGCTCGGCCTCGCTCAGCAGCCCGCCATCCGGCCCGACGACCTCGCGGCGGAAGCAGAAGCGGCAATACACCGGGCAGGCGAGCAGCGGCTTCAGCAGCGCCCGGTCGGGGTATCGGTGCACCACGCCCTTCACCGGGGTGAAGGGGGCGTCGGCGGTGGGGTCCTCGATCTCGTGCGGGGCGGTGGTCAGTTCGGCGGCGTCGGGGATGTACTGCCGCGCGATCGGGTCGGCGGGGTCGGCCGCATCCATCAGCCCCGCGACATGGGGCGTGACCGAGATCGAGTACCGTTCGGCGACCCGTGCGGCCTCGGCCTCGGCCGCGGGCGCGATCAGCCCGGCCTCGCGCAGCGCGCGTGCGCTCCGCAGGGTGCGTCCCTGGCGCGTGATGTCACCGTCCGGCATGGTCGCGGCCCCGTACCGGAACGCCGCCGCCGCCGCAATGCCCACGCCCCCCTGGATGCCCGAGCGCCTCGCCGCGCGCCTGCCCTTCCTGCGCCGCCGGGCGGAGCTCACCGCCGCCACCCGCCGCTTCTTCACCGGTCGCGGCTACCTGGAGGTCGAGACCCCCTGCCTGGTCCCCGCCCCGGGGGCGGAGGTCCACATCCGCGCCTTCGAGACCCGCTTCGTGCCGCATCTCGGCGCGGGGGAGGGGCGGACGCTGTGGCTGCGGACCTCGCCGGAGCTGGCGATCAAGCGGCTGCTGGCCGGCGGGTCGGGGCCGGTCTTCGAGCTGGCGCGGGTGTGGCGCAACGGGGAGATGTCCGCCCGCCACGCCCCCGAATTCACCATGCTGGAATGGTACCGCCCCGGCCTGTCCTTCGAGGGGCTGATGGAGGAAACCGAAACCTTCATCCGCGCCGTCTGCCCGCCGGCGGTGGAGCATGGCGGCCTCCGCACCGACCTGACGCTGCCGTTCGAGCGGCTGACGATGCAGGAGGCCTTCGCCCGCCACTGCAACGGGTTGGACCTGCTGGGGACGGAAGGCGACACGGACCGCCTGCGGAACGCCGCCGCCGCCGCCGGCTTCCCGCCGAGGGAGGGGGAAGGGTGGGAGGACCTGTTCTTCCGCCTGCTGCTGGAACGGGTGGAACCCGCCATCGGCCGGGACCGCGCGACCTTCCTGACCCATTGGCCCGCCCCGCAGGCGGCGCTCGCCCGCCGCGACCCGGCCGATCCGCGGGCCGCGCTGCGCTTCGAATTGTTCGTCGCCGGGATCGAGCTCGCCAATGCCTTCGACGAATTGACCGACGCCGCCGAGCAGCGGGAACGCTTCCGCGAGGCGAACGAGGAGCGCCGCCGCCTCACCGGCGAGCATGGCTGGGAGGTGGACGAGGATTTCTGCGCCGCCCTGGAGCACGGCCTGCCGCCGACGGCCGGGATCGCGCTCGGCTTCGACCGGCTGGCGATGCTGGCCGCCGGGGCACGGTCGATCGAGGACGTGCTGTGGCTGCCGCTGTGAGGGTCCGGCATGCGGCGGGGCGGGTTGCGTCGCGTCCCCCGGTCGCGTCTATAAGCCCCCGCGCGGGACAAGTGCGGGACGAATGGCGATCGGATCGAGATTCAGCCGCGAAAGGCGGCGACGGCGTGGGCAGTTTCTGCTGCGGGTCGCGAAGTGGCTGGTGGCGCTGGGAATCTTCCTCGGCCTTGGCATCGCCGCGTACCGCAGCGGGCTGGAACTCGCGCGCTCGGAGGTCAGCGCGCTCGAGCGCCGGCTGGACGAGGTCGCGACCGAGGCGCGCGACTACCAGATGCGCAATGCCCGGCTGGAGAGCGAACTGCGCCAGGCGCGGGAAGCCAATGTGGCGTTGCAGCGGCGATATGAGCGCGACGTGCCCACCGGCGATGCCGCGGCGCTGTTCTCGCTGGCCCAGCAGCGGATCGCCTCTGGCCTGCCGCGCGCTCGGGTGGAACAGGTGCTGCGCGACGCCGCGCCGGTCCGCCGCTGCGAAGGGCGCGGCCAGTCCCGGCGCTTCGCCGTCTCCTATGGCCCACGGGTGCCGGAGAATGGCGGCTTCGAGCTTCTCGACGGGCTGGTGCGCGTCTTGGTGAGCGCGCCGAACCAGACCGACGACCTGGCCCGCGCGGCGAGCGTGGTGGTGACGGTCGCCGGCGCCGACCCGGTGACGCTGACCGGATTGCCGCAGCGGCATCCGGTGGTGCTCGGCAATGCCGAGATGACGCTCAATGTCAGCAGCGAGATCCGCGGCTTCGCCACTGTCTCGCTGACGACCTGCGGAGGTTGAGCATGCGCGCCGCCCTTGCGCTGGTCCTGGTACTTGCCGCCTGCGCGCCGGGCCAGGCGGACGAGGCTGCGCGGGGGCAACGGCTGGCGCAGGAACGCTGCGCTGCCTGCCACGCCATCGGCCGCACTGGCGCCAGCCCGCGTGCCGGCGCGCCCCCCTTCCGCGACCTGCACAACCGCTACCCGGTCGATCAACTCGCGGAATCCCTGGCGGAGGGGATCGTCACCGGCCATCCGGACATGCCGGAGCAGGCCTTCAGCCCGGAGGAGGTGAACGCCCTGATCGCCTACCTCCGCAGCCTGGAACGGTAGGGGGTGCGCCGCCCGCCGCTCGAAGGACCTACCTTCGTGCGGCCGGCCCGGCTTTCGTCCGAACCTGCCCGGCAGTTCCATCCTTGCGCCCTTCGGCCCGATGCTCCGCATCGGGCCGGGAGCGCGAAGCGCGACCGCGCCCAGGCGATCAGCCGCTCCCGGCGCGCCAGTGCATGGCGCGCAAGCCAGGCACGCGGATGCGTGCGCCGGCGCCTGAGGCAACGCAAAGACTCCGACGGCCGCCGCAGGCGGCTGTCGGGATCAGGCCGGCACGTCGCCGAGCAGCGTGATGCGATGCATCTCCCGCCGGTGACCGTGATAGTCGTTGACCGGGTAGTGCTGGACCGCGCGGTTGTCCCAGAAGGCGACGGAACCCGGCGCCCAGCGGAAGCGGCAGGTGAACTCCGGCCGGGTGATGTGGGCGAAGAGGAAGTCGAGCAGCGGCTTCGATTCCTCCTCGGTCCAGCCGTCGAAGCGGGAGGTGTGGCCGAGGTTGACGAAGAGCGACTTCCGCCCGGTTTCCGGATGCGTGCGCACCACCGGGTGGCTGGCTTCCAGCACCTCGGCACTGGTCACGGCGCCGCGTTCCTTCTGCCGGTCCTCCCGGGTCTTGGATGCGTCGGCCTTCTTCGAGGAATTGATCGCGCGCAGCCCGTCGAGCGTCGCGCGCAGCCCGGGGGAAAGCGCGTCATAGGCGGCACGGGCATCGGCGAAGAGGGTGTCGCCGCCAGCCGGCGGCACTTCCCGCGCGATCAGCATCGTCGCCATGGGCGGGCGTTCCAGATAGGCGGTGTCGGAATGCCAGACGCCGCCGAAATTGATGCGTTCGTGCGGTTCCTTGATGACCGGCGTGATCTGCGGGAAGCCTTCCAGCCCGCGCACGAAGGGGTATTCCACCGGCGTACCGAAGCGGCCGGCGAAGTCGAGGAAATCCCGCGGCGGCAGCTTGGCGTCGCGCAGGAAGAGCACGCCGTGGTCGAGCCAGATGGTGCGCAATTCGGCGATGGTCGCCTCGTCGAGCGGACCATCGAATTCGAGGCCCGAGACCTCCGCCCCGCAGGATCCCGAGGCGCGTGTGACGGTGAGGCGCTGCGCGGTGATGGACATCGTTTCCTCCGTTTGACGCGGAGGTTACGCCGCCCCCCGCAGACGCGCCAGCAGGCCCGGCGCATCTTCCCGTGGCAGGGCATAGAAGACGAAGACGTAGGGGTCCGAGGCCTCGAACACCGACGGATCGGGGGAGGCACGCTGCATTGTCGCGCGGTCGAGCGCGGCGACGGGGAACCATTCCCCGCGCAGTTCGAACAGCACCTCATAGCCGAGCGCGTCGAGAAAGGCCGGCACCGCCCAGGTGCTGCCTTCGCGGTGGCGTTCCTCGACCTCCAGCGTGAGGACCGGGCGGCAGCGCAGCAGCGTGTCGCGGGCACCGCGCAGGATCTCGTACTCGGCGCCCTCGGCGTCGATCTTCATCGCCGTCAGGTCGGCGATGGCGAGATCGTCGAGCCGCAGCAGCGGTACGGTGAAGCGCTCGACCGTCACGCGGGGCGAGAGGTGCGCGGCATAGTCCTTGGCGGTGCTCGCCCATTGCTCCTGCGCGATGCCGTCGAGCACCGGCATGGCGAGCGTGACCTCGCCCGCATGGTCGCCGAGCGCGGCGGCGTGGCATTGCACATGCGCGGGCACCTCGCCGAAGGCGGCGCGCAGCGCGGATCGCAGGCGCGCGAAGGCCGGCGGCAGCGGTTCGAAGGCGAGCACGCGGGAATCCGGCAGCCGCGCGAGCGGGATGGTGATCAGCCCGTCATGCGCGCCGACATCGACCAGCGTGCCGGGGCGGTGGAGCAGGGTGTGGAAGGTGATCTCATCCATCGTCAGGCGCGGAGCCTATAGCAGGCGCGGGCGTGCTGCGACCGCGGTTCAGGCCGCCAGGCGCTCCGAGAAGCGCACCAGGTAGCCGTCCGGGTCCTGCACGATGAACTGGCGGACGCGGACCATCGCGCCGCCGACGCGGTAGGCCTTCTCCTCCACCGGCAGGAAGAAGGGCCAGCCGGCGCCTTCGAGTGCCGCCAGCAGCGGCGCGACGGACGGCACCGCGATCTCGAGGTTCATGCCCCGGCCGAAGGGGCGTTCCGCCGGCGCCGCCAGCCAGTCCCGCGTGCTGCCGAGCCGGTCGAGCATGATCCGCGCGCCGTCGCGCTCGATGCAGGCGAAGCCTTCCTCAGGGCGGTCGTAGAGCACCTCGAAGCCGCAGAGGTCGCGCCAGAAGCGCAGGCTCTCGGCAAGGTCGGTGATGCCGAGCTCGGGCACCAGCGCCGGACGGGTCATGCCGCAGCGATCGCCGCGTTCATCGCGCGCACGCCGGCCGCCGGGCCCTCCGGGTGGTTCCACACCGCGCCCACCACGGCGAGGAAATCCGCCCCCGCCCGCACCAGCGGGCCGCAATTCGCCGCGGTGATGCCGCCAATGGCGACGCAGGGGATCTCCATCATCTCGGTCCACCATTCCAGGATGTCGGTGCCGGCATGATGCACGACCTCCTTGGTGTCGGTCGGGAAGAAGGCGCCGAAGGCGACGTAGTCGGCGCCGAGCTCGCCGGCTTCCATCGCCAGGTGCCGAGAGGCATGGCAGGTGATGCCGAGGATGCGGTCCTTCAGCAGCGCCCGCGCCCCCGCATGGTCGCCATCGGTCTGGCCGAGATGCGCCCCGTCGCAGCCGAGCTCATGCGCGAGCTTCGCATCGTCGTTGAGAATGAAGGCGACGTCGCGCGCATGGGCGACCGGCATCAGGATCTCGACCGCCCGCCTGACGTCGTCCACCGAGGCATCCTTCAGCCGCAGCTGCAGGCTGGCGACGTCGCCGGCGTCGAGCGCCGCGGCAAGCACATCACGAAAGGCGGCGGGATCGAGCCGCGGCGGCGTGATCAGATAGAGTCGGCAGCGTTCCGAGGAGACGCCCTGAGATGCCGCATTCATCCGCCGTGATTCCCTGCCTGCGCTATGCCGACCCCAAGGCCGCGATCCGCTTTCTGACCCAGGCCTTCGGCTTCGTCGAGAAGCTGGTGGTCCGCGGTCCTGATGGCGGGGTGATCCATGCCGAGCTGGTCTACGGCGAGGGCGAGACCCGCGGCCTGGTGATGCTGGGCGGCGCGGACCGCACCTTCTTCGACATGCGCCTGCCGGAACAGGTCCGTGGCGTGACGGACTGCATCTATGTGGTGGTGGCCGACGCCGACGCGCATTGCGCGACGGCGCGCGCGGCGGGGGCGGAGGTCCTCGAAGGGCCGCTCGACCGCGACTATGGGTCGCGGGAATACGTCGCGCGGGATCCCGGCGGGTATCTGTGGGATTTCGGGACCTATGATCCCTGGAAGGGGTGAGGGGGGCTGCGATGCGGGGCGCGGGACGGTCGTGGCGCACCACGCAGGGGATGGCGACCGGGAGGGGACGTGCCCCTCCCGGACCCTCCCCACCAGATGACAGCGTCATTTGGAAAGCCGGCCCCTTGCGTTGGGCAGCACGGGGCATGCTGCCCCCGCGAGGTGGCCGTCCTGCGCAGGAGCGGGGTCGGGCTCCGATCCCGAGCGCGCCGCCCGTCGGCCTATGACGCCAGGGCGCGCGCGGCTTGCCCCGCCTTCATGCTCCCGCTCTCCCGCAGCCTGGCGTGCCAGGACAGGGCTTCCTCGATGACATGTGGCGTGTGGCCGCCGCGGGACTGCGCACGACGCACATAGTCGGTCAGCGCGGCGCGATAATCCGGATGCGCGCAGTTGGCGACGATCACCGTCGCCCGCTCGCGCGGTGCGAGGCCGCGCAGGTCGGCCAGTCCGCATTCGGTCACCACGATGTCCACGTCGTGCTCGGTGTGGTCGACATGGCTGACCATGGGCACGACGCTCGAGACATCGCCGCCTTTGGCCGTCGCCTTGGTCACGAAAATCGACATGTAGGCGTTGCGCGCGAAATCGCCCGAACCGCCGATGCCGTTCATCATGTGCGTCCCGCCGACATGGGTCGAGTTGATGTTGCCGTAGATGTCGAATTCCAGCGCCGTGTTGATGCCGATGAGGCCGAGCCGGCGGACCACCTCCGGGTGGTTGCTGATCTCCTGCGGGCGCAGGATCAGCCGCTGCTTGTAGCGCGGCAGGTCGGGCAGCACCGCCTCGTACTTCGTCTTGGACAGGGTGATGGAGGAACCGGAGGCGAAGTCGAGCTTGCCCGCATCGAACAGGTCGAAGGTCGAATCCTGCAGCACCTCGGAGTACATCTTGAGGTTGTGGAAGGGCGTGTCGATGAAGCCGTGCAGCACGGCGTTCGCGATGGTGCCGATCCCGGCCTGCAGCGGTTGCAGCGTATTGGTCAGCCGGCCCTGCTTCACCTCGTGCAGGAAGAACTCCGTCAGATGGCCGGCGATGCTGCGCGTCTCGTCATCCGGCGGCAGCACGGTCGAGGAGCTGTCGAGCTTCGTGGTGATGACGATGGCCGCGATCTTGTCCGGGTCGATCGGGATGAAGGGCAGGCCGATGCGGCTTTCAGGTTCGACGACCGGGATCGGCATGCGCATGGGCCGGTAGGTCGGGATGTAGATGTCGTGCAGGCCTTCCAGCTCCGCCTGCTGGGAGAGGTTGATCTCGACGATCACCTTCTTGGCGAGGATGGCGAAGCTTGCGGAGTTGCCGACTGACGTCGTCGGCACGATGCCGCCCTGCTCGGTGATCGCGACGGCCTCGATCACGGCGATGTCCACCGGGCCGATCTGGCGGCTGCGCAGCAGTTCCACCGTCTCCGACAGGTGCTGGTCGATGAACATCACCTCGCCCGCGTTGATCGCGCGGCGCAGGGCGGGATCGACCTGGAAGGGCATGCGGCGGGACAGGACCTGCGCCTCGGCCAGCGTCTTGTCGAGGTCGTTGCCGAGCGAGGCGCCGGTGATGAGCGTGATCTTCAGCGGATCCCGCCGGGCGCGCTCGGCCAGCGCCATCGGCACCGCCTTGGCCTCGCCGGCGCGGGTGAAGCCGCTCATGCCGACGGTCATGCCGTCCCTGATCAGCCTGGCCGCTTCCTCGGCGCTCACGATCCTGTCGCGGAGGTCGGCGCGACGGACGCGATCTTCATACATCAGACATTCCTCATGGAGTGTTTGCGGCGCAAGGTGATGAACTGACGAAGAATGTCAACCGTCAGGAATCAGCGAAACCGGCGGCGCATCAATGAAAACGCCGCCGCGAGGCATCCCCGCGGCGGCGTCGCACGTCATGCCAACGGCCGCTATTCGCGACCGTTGGTGTGGGACTTTTCGTGTCGTGCCCTCAGGCGCCGGTCGCAAACCTCCGGTTCGCCTGGCTTCGCCGGACCAACGGCGGGCCGCATTCCGGATGCCCGGTCACCTTGCAAGGCAAGGTGACCGGGTGCCCGTCGCGGCCTCGGCACGCGTCAGGAACTCGTGCCGCTGGTATCGGTCGTGGCCGGCAAGCCTTACGGCTTGGACTTGTAGACCTCGATCATGGAGGCGAGCAGCTTCAGCGCCTCCTCCTTCGGCCGCTGGAAGGCGTTGCGGCCGACGATCGAGCCGTTGCCGCCGCCGGCGTGGATCGCGCGCACCTCGTCGAGCAGCGCATCGGCGCCCTTCGCCTCGCCGCCCGAGAAGACCACCAGGCGGCGGCCGTTGAAGCAGGACTGCACCACGTGGCTGATGCGCTTCGCGAGATCGGATCCGTCGATCTTGCGCTCGACATAGACCTTCTTCGCGGCGTCGAGCGACAGCGCGTCGGTCGGCGGCTTCACCTTGATGATGTGGGCGCCGAGAAGCGCCGCCATGTGCGCGGCGTAGGCGCAGATGTCGAAGGCGGTCTCGCCGGCCTTGTCGAGCATCGGGCCGCGCGGATAGGACCACACGACGACGGCGAGGCCGGCCGCCTTGGCCTCCTCGGCGAGCTCGCGCAGTTCCTCCATCATCTCGAACTGGTATTCGGAAGACGGGTAGATGGTGAAGCCGATCGCCGAGCAGCCGAGGCGCAGCGCATCGGAGACGGAGCCCGTCACGGCCTGGTCCTTGGTGGTGGACAGGCTGTTCGACGAATTCACCTTGAGGATCGTCGGGATCGAGCCGGCGAAGGTTGCGGCGCCGGCCTCGATCATGCCGAGCGGCGCGGCATAGGCGTTGAGGCCCGCCTCGATCGCCAGCTCGAAGTGGTAGTGCGGGTCATAGGCCGCCGGGTTCGGCGCGAAGGAACGGGCCGGGCCGTGCTCGAAGCCCTGGTCCACGGGCAGGATCACCATGCGGCCGGTGCCGCCGAGCTTCCCCTCCATCAGGATGCGGGCGAGGTTGGCCTTCGTCCCGGGATTGTCGCTCTCGTACCAGGAGAGGATTTCCTTCACGCGGCGGGTCAGCTTCATCGTGGCGTCCTTCCTTCGGGGCCCTAGGTCCAGCGCCGCGCGCGATAGCGCAGGCGCCGCGCCCTGTCACGGGGCCGGGGGTGTGCCGCCTTCCTGTGGCGCTTCCATGGCGAGCCAGGCGCGCAATCGCGCGAGGTCGTCGCGGCGGCCGAGATCGAGCCGGCCGAGATCGAGGCTGCGCGGACGTCCGGGCCAGATCTCGGCGCCGGCCTCGGCCGCCGCCGCGGCAACGGCGGGAAAGGCGGGACAGGCCCCGTCCAGCACCAGCAGACGCACCCCGGCGCGCAGCGCGGCCAGCGCCGTGCCCGCCGCGCCGCCGCAGTCGAGTGCGGCCCGCTGGGGCACGCCGGGATGCCGCCGCGCCGCCTCGGCCACCACTTCGAGGAACCATGCCGGCCCGGCGAAGCCCGCCGCGCCGGGGGCGGAGAGCAGCAGCACGCCGCGTGGTCCCGCGGCGGAGAGCGCGGCCTCGGCTTGCGCGAGCCCATGCACGGTCACCGCCGGCAAGCCGATGCTGATACGCGCTGTCACCGTTGACCCCGAGGGCCCTCTCTGCCAAGGCTTCTGGTAGCCACGCGACCCTTCGCGCGGCAAGGGGCGGGGAGTTCCCAGGGGGCTGATGAGCGAGGCGGTGGACCCGGTGGCGCAGGCGGCCTCGCGGCTCGAGGCAGCGGTGGAGCGCCTGGCGCGCGCGGCGGCGAACCGCCCCGTCTTGGTGCCGGCCGGCGGCGAAGGCGAGGCCCCGGCGCAGGGCGCCGACCTCGCCAAGGTCGCGGCGCTGGCCGCACGGCTGGACGAGACCATCGCCCGGCTGCGCGGCGTGCTCGGCGAGGAAGGCTGATGGCCCAGGTCACCGTCCGGGTGGGCGGCTATTCCCACCCCGTTGCCTGCCAGGACGGGCAGGAACGCCACCTGACCAACATGGCCGCCGAGGTCGACAAGCGCATCGGCGCGCTCAAGGCCATGGGCATGCAGTTCGGCGAGACGCGCATGCTGCTGCTCGCCGCGCTGCAACTCGCGGACGAGGCTTCCGACCTGCAGTCCGAGAACGACTCGCTGAAGGCCGGCGGCGCGGTGGCGGCACCGCGGCCGGCCGCGCCCGTGCCCGACTTCGCCCTGGCCGAGCGGCTGAACCGCCTCGCGGAGGCGATCGAGGGCATTGCCGCGGCCCTGGAGGGGGCCTAGATACCAATCGCGGGGCTGCCCGGCGCGCCAGGCACTTCATCCCCGGGGCCAATGCACATCCTCCGGGAGCTGGCTCTGCCCGGGCCGTGGTTCGGGTATCTGGCGCCCACCTGCGAAAGCAGGCCTTGGGAGGATGAGACGCCAGCGGCCATGGTGGCTCCGCACGGTTTTCTTTTTTCTTTGCCTCAAGCGCCGGCGCCGGCATCCGCCGGCTTGGCTTACGCGCCGTGCACTGGTGCGTGGGCGACGGCGGTCGGTCCGGGCGCGGTCGCGCCGTGCGCTTCCGGCCCGAGGCCCTGCCTCGGGCCGGGAGTTTTTGATGCCTCAGGCGCCGGCATGCGTCGCCGGCGTGGCTTGCGCGCTGTACACTGGTCGATGGGCGGTCGGGCGCGGTCGCGCATTCTCGTCCGCCACGGCGCACCGGGCCGCCGGTCGCGCCTTTCCTCTTTTCCGCCGGATGCGGTGATCGCCCGCCATGAACGATGACGGCAACGCTCCCTATTGCGACGTGCTTCTGGCCGAGGTGAAGGCGGAGGCGCGGCGCGTCGCGCTCGCACGCCGCGCGGCGATCGACCCGGCCGGGGCGGGGGAGGCACTCGCGGCCGTCGTCCTGCGCGACTGCCCGCCGCCGCCGCAGGCCCTCGTCTCCGCCTTCTGGCCCATGGGGCCGGAAATCGACGTGCGGCCGCTGTTGCACGCCCTGCATGCACGCGGGCAACCCCTGTGCCTGCCGGTCACGCCGAAGCGCGGCCAGAGGCTGCGCTTCCGTCGCTGGGCGCCGGGCGATCCGCTCGCGCATGGGCCGATGGGCACGCGCCAGCCGAAGCACGGCGAGGAGGTGACGCCGGATTGGCTGTTCGTCCCGCTGCTCGCCTTCGACAGCGCGGGCCGGCGGCTCGGCTACGGCGGCGGCTATTACGACCGCACGCTCGCGGCTCTGCCCGGCGCGGTCGCGATCGGCGTTGCCTATGCGGCACAGGAAGTGCCGGACCCGCCCGGCGTGCCGGCCGGCCCGACGGATGTCCGGTTGAAGCGCGTGGCAACGGAGAAGGGCGTGGTGGACTGCGTGGGGTCGGCGTGAGGCTCCTGTTCCTGGGCGATATCGTCGGCCGTGCCGGCCGCGATGCTGTGGAGGCGGCCCTGCCCGGGCTGCGGCGGGACCTCGCGCTCGACCTCGTGGTGGTCAATGCGGAGAACGCCTCGCATGGCTTCGGGCTGTCTCCCGACATGGCGCGCGCGCTGTTCGCCGCCGGGGCGGATGTGCTGACGCTCGGCAACCACGCCTGGGACCGCAAGGAAATCGTCCCCTACATCGAGGAGGAGGCGCGCCTGATCCGCCCGCTCAACTACGCCCCCGGCACGCCGGGGCGCGGGGTTGCGGTGGTGCCTGTGCCGGGCGGCCGCCGCGCCCTGGTGGTGCAGGCCATGGGGCGGCTGTTCATGGAACCGCTCGACGACCCTTTCCGGGCGGTGCAGGCGGAACTCGCGAAGCACAGCCTCGGCGCCCAGGGCAGCGTTCAGGCGGTGGTGGTGGACATCCACGCGGAAGCCACCTCGGAAAAGCAGGCCATGGCCCATTCCTTCGACGGGCGCGCCAGCCTGGTGGTCGGGACGCATACCCATGTGCCGAGCGCGGATCATCGCATCCTGCCCGGCGGCACCGCTTTCCAGACCGATGCCGGCATGTGCGGCGACTACGACAGCGTCATCGGCATGCAGAAGGGCGGCGCCTCGCTGCGCTTCTGGCGCAAGGTGCCGTCCGAACGCCTGGCGCCGGCGGAAGGCGCGGCGACGATCTGCGGATTGTTCGTCGAAACCGAGGACGCTACGGGGCTCGCGCGCCGGGTGGCGCCGCTGCGCATCGGGGGCGGGCTGTCGCAGGCGATGCCGGAGGTCTGACGAAGGGGCGGCGCCCCAGCCGCGCGAACGTCCGGCGCGGATGATCGGAGAGGGGCTCTGCCCCTTTCCGGTCGCGTCATCGCCGTCCGTTCGCGCGTACGGCGCAACGCCCCTCCCGGCATCCTCCTCAGCAGCCATTCCCGCCGGCGGCGCGCAGCACATGCAGCATCGCCGCGCCGTGGGCGCGCGCGGCAAGGCGTTCATAGCCCGCCAGGTCGAGCGCTTCGTCCTCGGCGGTCTCGGCGACGATGATCGCGCCCGGGGCGATCCAGCCGGCCTTCTCGAGCGCCGCGATGGCGCGCAGCACCAATCCCTTGCGGTAGGGCGGGTCGAGGAAGACCAGGCCGCACGGCACCCTGGCATGCGGCGGCCGCGTCGCATCGGCGGCGAGCACCGCCGTGCGCGGCTCCTCGCCGCAGGCGGCGATGTTGGCGCGCAGCGCGGCGAGCGCGGCGCGGCCGGTTTCGAGGAAGGTGCAGTGATCCGCCCCGCGCGACAATGCCTCCAGCCCCAGCGCGCCGGTGCCGGCGAAGGCGTCCAGCACGAGCTGGTCCTGGATGGTGGTGCGCCCGCCCCAGGGCGCGTGCCACAGCATGTCGAACAGCGCCTGGCGTACGCGGTCCGCGGTGGGTCGCGTGGCGTCCCCGGGCGGCGCCGCGAGGGTGCGGCCCCGGTGGCGGCCGGCGATGATCCTCATGTCGCGGCGGCCGCACCAAGGCCGCGGAGCAGCAGGGCGGTGATGCGCGCCAGCTCCTCCGTCGCGGCCCGTTCCTCGCCGCTGCCGGCCACCAGGTCGGGATGGTGGAAGCGCATCGTCGCGGAGAGCACGGCGCGGGCGTCGGCCTCGGGGTCGGTGACGGCGGGCAGGGTGCCGTCGCCGCGGCCCTCGGCGAGGATCCGCGCCACCTGCGCGACCAGGGCCGCGAGATGGGCGGCGATCACCTCCGGGCTCTCGGAGGCGACGCGATGGAAGCCCGCGAACATCTCCGGATCCTCGAGCACCTTGCGGCGCTTGATGGCCGCCAGCGCCGCGAGCCATTCGCGCAGCCGCGCCGGCGGCGGCGCATTCCCCGCGGCGATGGCGGCGAGCGGCGCGGTGACGCCGGAGAGCCATTCCTCCGCCACCGCCGCGCGCAGCGCCTGCTTGCTCGGGAAGTGGCGATAGACGTTGCCGTGACTCATGCCGAGCCGCTTCGCGACATCGAGCACGGTCAGCTTGTCCGGCCCGTGCCGCCGCAGCAGCGCCGCGGCGGCGTCGAGGATGCGGGAACGCGTGTCGGCCGCCGGGAGGTCCATGCACCTCCTATGCAGCGGCGACGCGCTCGCTGTCGAGCATGGCCATCTGGTCGGGCGCGTAGCGGGCACCGGCCACCGCGCCGTCAGGGACGGCCGCCTCGAAGGCGGCGATCGCCTCCGCCGGGAGGTGGAGGGAGAGCGTCGCCAGGGCCTCGGCCAGCCGATCCGGGCGCCTGGCGCCGACCAGCGGCAGGATGTCGGCGCCGCGCGACAGCACCCAGGCGATCGCCGCCTGCGCCGGGGTGGCGCCGAAGCGTGCGGCGGCAGCGGCGAGGGCAGCCGCGAGCGCCTCGTTGCGCGCGAGGTTCGCGGCCTCGAAGCGCGGCGAGTGCGCGCGGAAATCGCCCGCGCCGCTCGGCCGGCTGCCGCCGATCAGCCCGCGGCCGAGCACGCCATAGGCGGTGACGGGGATGCCGCCTTCGCGGCAGAGGGCGAGCACGCCATTCGCCTCGATGCTGCGCGAGAGCAGGCCGTATTCGATCTGCAGCGCGGCGACCGGCGTCACCGCATGGGCGCGGGCGATGCTCGCCGGGCCGGCCTCGGACAGGCCGAAATGCCGCACCCAGCCGGCGCGGATCAGGTCGCCGACGGTGCCGGCCACCTCCTCGATCGGCACGTCGGCGGGCACGCGCGCCGGCATGTAGAGATCGACATGGTCGGTGCCGAGGCGCTTCAGCGTCATGGCGAGGAAGTTGCGGATCGAGGCCGGCCGCGCATCGAAGCCGACGAAGCCGCCGGCGGGGTCGCGCAGCGCGCCGAACTTCACCGCGACGAAGGCGCGGTCGCGCCGGCCGGCCAGCGCGCGGCCGAGCAGCGTCTCGTTGTGGCCCGAGCCGTAGAAGTCGCCGGTGTCGACATAGGTCACGCCCGCGTCCAGCGCGGCGTGGATGGTGGCGATCGAGGTCGCTTCGTCGGCCGGGCCGTAGAAATCGCTCATGCCCATGCAGCCGAGGCCGAGCGGGAGATGGTCGCGGCCGCCGAGACGGCGGGGGAGGGGGGAGGACATGTCAGGGCATCTCCGGTTGCGGTGGCCGGAGAATGGGATCGCACATGACGAATGACAATATACGATTTTTGTAATCGCTGCGATGTTACTCGTCGCGCGACCGGCGCCCTTCGCGTCCGCGCACCGGGCGGCGCGGTCCCATGGCCGCATTGCGGGCACGCGGCGCGCGGCGCGGACCCTCGGCAGGGGCTTCGGCGATCGGGGCCAGCACTGCCTCGCGCAGCCGCTTCGGCGCATCGAGGCCGAGCTGGTCGCGCAGCACCTTGGCGTTCACTTCCTCGACCGCGCCCCGCGGCAGGGCACCGAGCTGGAAGGGGCCATAGGCGGTGCGGATCAGCCGCGTCACCTCGAGCCCGAGATGCGCCATCACGCGGCGCACCTCGCGGTTCTTGCCTTCCTTGATCGACACGGTCAGCCAGGCATTGGTGCCCTGGCGCGCATCGAGTCCGGCCTCGATCGGGCCGTACTGCACGCCATCGACCGTCACGCCGCGGGCGAGCGCGGCGAGCGCCTTCTCGTCCACCCGCCCGTGCACGCGCACGCGGTAGCGTCGCAGCCAGCCGTTGGAGGGCAGTTCCAGCTTGCGGGCGAGCTCGCCGTCATTGGTCAGCAGCAGCAGGCCTTCGCTGGTGAGGTCGAGCCGGCCGACCGAGACCAGGCGCGGCAGGCCGGGCGGCAGCTTCTCGAACACCGTGGGCCGGCCTTCCGGGTCGCGATGCGTCGTCACCAGGCCGGTGGGCTTGTGGTAGCGGAACAGCCGCGTGCGCTCGGGGGCCGCGACCTGCTTGCCGTCCACGGTCACGTGGTCGCCGGGGGTGATGAAGGTGGCGGGCGTCTCCACCACCTTGCCGCCGAGCTTCACGCGGCCCTCGGCGATCAGCTTCTCCGCGTCGCGGCGGGAGGCGACACCGGCGCGCGCCAGCCACTTGGCGATGCGCTCGCCGCGCTGGCCGCCGGCGGCATCGTCCTCGGGGTCCTCGGTCACCGGCAGGCATCCACGAAGGCGGCGAAGATCGCCGGGTCGCGGGGATCGACCGCGTATTCCGGGTGCCACTGCACGCCGAGGGCGAAGCGGTGGCCGGGATGCTCGACGCCCTCCACCACGCCATCGGGTGCGGTCGCGTTCACCACGGCGCCGGCGCCGGGGGTGGCGACCGCCTGGTGGTGGGCGGAATTCACCGCCATGCGCTGCGTGCCGACGATGCGCGCGAGCAGCGTGCCGGCGGCGATCGCCACCTCATGCCCCGGCTCGGTGCGCGGATTGGGCTGCTCATGGGGCAGGGCGGCGGCGATCTCGTCCGGGATGTGCTGGATCAGCGTGCCGCCGAAGGCGACGGCGAGAAGTTGCTGCCCGCCGCAGATGCCGAGCACCGGCTTGTCGCGCGCCAGCGCCGCGCGTGTCGCCGCCAGCTCGAAATCGGTGCGGCCGGGCTTGAGCGTCACCTTGGGATGCGGCGCGCCGCCGCCCCAGAGGGCAGGATCGACATCGAAGGCGCCGCCGGTCACCAGCAGGCCATCGACCTCATCGAGGTAGGTGTCGGCGAGTTCCGGGTGATGCGGCAGCGCGACCGGCAGGCCGCCCGCGGCGATGACGGCGGCGAAGTAGTTCTGCCGCAGCGCGTACCAGGGCAGCTTCGACCAGCCGCCGGCCGGTTCCGAATCGAGGGTGACGCCGATGAGGGGACGTGCGCGCATGATTCAGTCGTAGCCACGCCGCCGTGGCCGGAGCAAGCGAGAGGACTGGCGCGCAGGGCGCGGCAATGCAAATGATCCTCACATGACCCGGTTCGGCGAGCGGCGCGGCTATCACCACGGCAACCTGCGAGAGGCCCTGGTCGAGGCCGCGGTCGCGCTGATCGGCGAGCACGGCCCGGCCGGCTTCACCGTGGCCGAGGCGGCGCGCCTCGCCGGCGTCTCCCCCGGCGCGCCCTACCGCCATTTCCGCGATGCCGAGGCGCTGCTCGCCGAAGTCGCGCTGCGTGGCTTCGAGCGTTTCACGGAAGCGCTGACGCGCGCCTGGAACGACGGCCGGCCGGACCCGTCGACGGCCTATGAGGCGCTGGGCCGCGCCTATCTCGATTTCGCGCGGCGCGAGCCCGCCTACTACGCGGCGATGTTCGAGACCCGCATCGCGCCCGAGGCGCATCCCGGCCTGCTGGTCGCCGGGGACCGCGCCTTCGGCGTGCTGCGGGAGGCAACGGAACGGCTGATCTCGCGCCTGCCGGAAGGCAAGCGCCCGCCGGCGCTGATGGTGGCGCTGCATGTCTGGTCGATGTCGCACGGCATCGCCTCGCTGTTCTGCCGGCCGGACCGTTCGCGGCGGAAGCTGCCCATGGCGCCCGAGGAACTGCTGGAGGCCGGGCTGCTCATCTACATGCAGAGCCTGGGTCTTGTCGGGGGGCGCTGAGAGTCCGTTTGGAAACGCGCCGCGCGGCGCGTTTCCGGCACCGGTCCGCACCCCCACCCGGCCACCCATTCCAGGATACTGACGTGGGTGGCCGGGTGGGGGTGCGGGCCGGTGCCGGACTTTCCAAACGGGCGCTGAGGAATCGCCGTCGGGTTGCCGATTTTCCTTGACCCGGGCCGGTGCGATCGTGGATGTAAATGTCACTTGCATTCACATGAGGAGAGCAATGTCCGCCACCGCTTCCCCCCAGGCCTACGGCTATCCCCCGCGTCGCGAGGGCGGGTGGCACGGCGCCCCCTCCGGCCCCGGATCCTGCGTCGGCTGGAGCCCCTGGAACGCGCCCAAGCCGCTGATGATCGCGGCCATGGTGCTCGCCTTCATCCTGTTCTGGCCGATCGGCCTGGCGATCCTGTTCTTCATGATCGGCAGCGGGCGGATCGGGCGGCGCTGGGCCCGGCGCTACGGCATGGGGCCGGGCGGCGGCGCGCCGATGGGCGATGGCGGCTGGGGCCGCTGGTGCCGCGACGAGCAGCCCTCCTCGGGCAACGCCGCCTTCGACGAATATCGCGTCGAGACGCTGCGCCGGCTGGAGGAGGAGCAGAAGGACTTCGCCGCCTTCCTCGAAAGGCTGCGCTTCGCCAAGGACCGCGCCGAGTTCGAGCAGTTCATGGCCGACCGCCGGCAGCGGCCGCCCGCCCCGCCGGAACCGCAGCCGCAGGGCTGACCCGGCCCGACCGCCGCCCGACCGCCGCCCGGCTGGTTTCCAGCCGGGCGGATTCCGTTCTACGCCCCGTTCCATGACCCCGATCGAGATCGCCCTCGAGGAAGCCGCCGCCGCTGCCGCGCGCGGGGAGGTGCCGGTCGGCGCCGTCGTCACCGATGAGCAGGGCCAGGTCCTCGCCCGCGCCGGCAACGAGGTGGAGGCCCGCCACGACGCCGCCGCCCATGCCGAGATGCTGGTGCTACGGGAGGCCGCCGCGCGGCTCGGTTCCCCGCGGCTGACCGGCTGCACCCTGACCGTCACGCTCGAACCCTGCCCGATGTGCGCCCAGGCGGCGTCCTTCTTCCGCGTCCGCCGCATCGTCTTCGGTGCCTACGACCCCAAGGGCGGCGGGGTTGACCATGGTGCGCGGATCTTCGCCGCCTCCTCCTGCCATCATGTCCCGGAGGTGGTGGGCGGTGTGCGGGAGCAGGATTGCGCCGCGCTGCTGCGTCACTTCTTCGCCGGGCGGCGTTGACCTGCCGGGGCGAATGACTCTTCATCGCCGCCGCATATCGACGGAGCGGAGCCCATGCGCGAGGTGAACGGCAGCGAACTGCTCAATGGCAGCGACCACGAGTTCGTCGTGAACCTCTACACCGTCATCCTGAACCGCTGGCCGGACGAGGAGGGCTACCGCCACCACCTCGAGAAGGTGGAGAACCGGCCGGACATCCGCCGCCAGATGATCCGTGCCGTGGCGAACAGCCCGGAGGGCAAGTCGCTCGGCGTGGTGCTGCGGTTCGACGACGAGGAGGCGCCGGCCGGCGCGACTGGCTCCGCGGCTGATCCGGTGGCGGCGACGGCGCCCGTTGCGGCCACGGACCCCGGCGAGGCCGCGCTGCCTGCCGCGGCCGAGGCGCAGGCATCCGCGCCGGTGCCGAAACCGGTGGTGGGGGAACTGGCCGCCGTGCTCGGCCGGCTTAAGGAGGGCCTCGGTGCCATGGGCCCGGGCGAGCTCGCCAATGCGCAGCGTCTGCTGACGGAAACCCTCGCCGTGGTGTCGACGCACCGGACGCAGCGGCTCGAGGCGCGGCTGTCGCGGCTGGAAAAGCGCCTGGGCGGCTGAGTCCGGGGCGGGGAGGACGAACGGTGGATCTGGGGTTCGGCGGGCGGCGGGTGCTGGTGGTCGGCGCCTCGGCGGGGATCGGCTTCGCCGCGGCGCGCATGATGGCGGCGGAGGGGGCGGAGGTGCTGATCGCCTCCCGCGATCCGGCGGGCATCGCCGCGGCGGCGGATCGCATCGCGGCGGAGACCGGCCGCCGCCCCGCGACGGCGACGGCCGACATCACGCAGGAAGGCGCGGCCGAGGCGCTGCTGGCCGAGGCCGTCGCGCGCTGGGGTGCGCTGGATGCGCTGGTGGATGCGGTGGGCGGGTCGATCCGCTCGGGCTTCGAGGCGCTGACGGATGCGGACTGGCTGGGGAACTACAGCTTCAACGTGCTGTCCGCGGTACGCGTGGTGCGCGCCGCGCTGCCGTTGCTGCGGGCGGGGCGGGGGCCTTCGATCGTGCTGCTGGGGGCGGCGGCGTCGCGCATGCCCTATCCGAACCAGATCGTTTCCAACGTGCACAAGGCGGGGCTGCTGGGGCTGGTGAAGACCCTCGCCGGCGAATACGCGGCGGAGGGCATCCGGGTGAACTGCGTCGCACCCGGACGGACGCTGACCAGGCTGTGGCAGCAGCGGGCGGAGAAGCTGGCCGCCGAGCGCGGTGTCGCGGTCGAGGAGGTGATCGCGGAATTCGCCCACGAGATCCCGCTCGGGCGCTTCGCGACGGCGGAGGAAGTGGCGGTGATGGTCGCCTGGCTGTCGAGCCCGCTGGCGGCCTATGTGACCGGGCAGACGGTGAATGTCGACGGGGGCATCGCGCGGGGGTTGCTGTAAGGTCGGGGGAGGGGAACCTCCCCCGATCCCCCTCCCTTTTCTGGAAGCTGGGAACTGACTTCGGCTGTCATACCAGCGGCACGAGTTCTTGACTCGTGCCGAGGCCGCGAAAGCGGCCCGGCGTCCGAGGGCTCGAAAAGCCTCATGCCAGCGGTCGCGAATAGCGGCCGTTGGCATCAGTCCCCAAGTGCCAAAGAAGGTTGAGGGGGGTACGGGGGGAGAAGTTCCCCCCCGCCTTTCAATACATCGTCTGCTTCAGCCGTTCCGGCGCATCCCGGTCATACGCCGTGGCGTCGAGCTCCCCGTCCCCACGATGCGACGCGATGAGCTGCCCCATCGTCGGCAGCCCGTCGGGCCTGGCCTTCCCGTCCCACAGCCGCGATCGCATGATCGACTTGGCGCATTGCATGAAGAGCTCGGTCACGGTGACGACGAGCACCGTGGTGGGCGCCTTGCCGCGTTCCACGAAGCGGGCGCAGAGCGCCGGGTCCGCGGTGATGCGCGCGGTGCCGTGCACGCGCAGCACCTCGGACGCGCCGGGGACGAAGAAGATCACCGAGACGCGCGGATCCTCGAGGATGTCGCGCAGCCCGTCGAGGCGGTTGTTGCCGCGCCGGTCGGGGATGATGAGCGTCCCGTCCGGCTCGACCGCGACGAAGCCTGGTGCGTCGCCCCGTGGCGTTGCGTGCACGCCGCGCGCCCCGACGGTCGAGAGGATGCAGAAGGGGGAGGCGGCGATCCAGGCGCGCGCCGTCGCCTCGATGCGGTGCGCGACCTTCTTGACGGCGCCGTCCAGGGCCTCCCCGTAGAGGGCACGGAGCTGGGACTCGGTGGTGACGGCGAAGGCGTCGGAGGTGGGGGCTTGGGTGTCCATGGCCGGTATCCTGGCCCGTTGCGGCGGCCCTGCGCCAGCCCCGCGCTTGGCTTCCGGCCGCGCCCCCCGGTATAAGCACCGCCCATTCCACGACCCCCGGTTTCGAGAGAGAGACGGCCATGGCCGGCCATTCGCACGCCAAGAATGTCATGCACCGCAAGGCGACCCAGGGGGCGAAGCGCGCCAAGGCCTTCGGCAAGCTGATCCGGGAGATCACGGTCTCGGCCAAGCAGGGCCTGCCCGACCCGGCCATGAACCCGCGGCTGCGCGCGGCCGTGAAGGCCGCGCTGGTGGCCAACATGACGAGGGACACGATCGACCGGGCGATCAAGCGCGCCAGCACCGCCGGGCAGGGCGAGGACTACCAGGAGGTGCGCTACGAGGGTTACGGCCCGCACGGCATCGCCATCATCGTCGAGGCGCTGACCGACAACCGCAACCGTACCGGCGGCGACCTGCGCTCGATCTTCAACAAGAGCGGCGGGGCGCTGGGCGAGACGAATTCGGTCGCCTTCCAGTTCGAGCGCAAGGGCGTGCTGCGCTATCCCGCCGCGACGGGGAGCGCCGACGCCATGCTGGAAGCGGCGATCGAGGCCGGTGCCGAGGATGTCGAATCCGACGGGGAAGGGCATGAGGTGTCGTGCTCCGTCGAGGATTTCGCCGCCGTGCGCGACGCGCTGGAAGCGAAGTTCGGCGAGGCGCAGGCCGCGAAGCTCGAATGGTGGCCGTCCACCACCATCGACCTCGACGAGGAGAAGGCGCGCGAGGTGCTGAAGCTGGTCGACGCGCTCGACGACCACGACGACGTGCAGACCGTCTACGCGAATTTCGAGGTGGACGAGGCGGCGGCGGAGCGGCTTTCGGCGGCGTGACGGCCGGCCGGACCGCACGGAGCGAGGTGGAGGGCGCCATGGCAGATGAGCCGGGAATGCTTCTGTTCTCCTACGGCACGCTGCAGATCGAGGGCGTGCAGCTTTCATCCTTCGGCCGGCTGCTTGTCGGCGAATCCGATGCGTTGCCCTTCCACCGTACCGACATGGTCGAGATCACCGACCCGGAGGTGCTGCGCGTCCGCGGCGAGCGCTTCCATCCGGTCGTCGTCCCCTCTGATACCGGCCAGCCTTACGGCTGACCCGGTATCAGAGTCCTGGTTTCGCGCGCGGCCGCCCCACCAGCCCCGCGCGCCAGGGTGACGCCTCGCGCCCGTCATCCGCGGGCCTCAATTCGGCTGGCGCTGCGCCTCCCGCAGCGCGAGAAAGCCGATGCGCTGCACGCCATGCCGTTCGATGAATGCGCGCAGCGCCGGATCGACGAGGGCTGCCGCATCGGCGATCCGCAGTGCCGCAAAGGCGGCGCCGTATCCGTGCAGTTCCTCCCCATCCAGGGCCGGGTGTGCGAAGATCTCGGTGACGCCCGGCGGCAAGGTCGGCAGGGCCTCGCGCAGCGTGGGGCCGGCGGGCGTCGGCCAGGCGCAGAGCATGCGCTCGTTGAACAGGATGCCGCGCGCCGCGGCCCTTTCGCGCGCGCCGAAGCCCTGCTGCGCAGTATCCTCGGCCGCAGCCATGCGCACCGGCAGCCGGAAGCGTGCCGCCAGGTCGAGATAGACGGCGAAGAGGTCCGCGCGGTCCTGCATGACGCCCATATGCGCGTCGAGATGCGTGACATCGACGCCCCAGGACAGCGCCGTCTCGATCTGCGCGAGGCATTCCGCGCGTGCGTCCTCGGCGGCGAGGCGTCCGAGCGCCTCCGCCGCGCTGCGCGGCAGGAAGCCATCCGCATCGTGCAGCGACGCGCCGCGCGTCAGCCCGCGCCAGCGATAGCCCTCGTACTCGCTGGTCAGCGTCAGATGCACGCCGATCGGGAAGCCCCGGCAGAGCCGCACGGCCTCCGGCGCCCAGGGGCAGGGGACCATCAGCGTCGCATCGGTCGCGATCCCCTGCGACAGCGCGCGATGCGTCGCGAGGTTCGCCGCGTGGCTGGAACCGAGATCGTCGCAGTTCACGATCAGGAGGCGTGCCTCGCGATCGAAGCCCAGCCGCTGCGCCAATTCGGACCCCGCCATGTCCCCATCCCCGGCCCGTTGCGCAGGCGATGCTACAGGCGCGCCGCGGGGGTAGCCATGGTGCGCCCTGTCGGACCGGCGCTCCCCTGGTCTGCTATGAAGGCGCGCCATGCGGTCCCACCCGATTCGCATCCTCGGCCTCGACCCCGGCCTCCAGCACACCGGCTGGGGGCTGATCGAGCATGACGGCTTCCGGCTGCGCTTCGTGGCCGAGGGCGTGGTGTCGACCTCGGCCGCCGAGGACCTGCCCGATCGGCTGCTGGCGCTGCATCGCGGCCTTGCCGCGGTGATCGAGCTGCATGCGCCCGAGGAAGCCGCGGTCGAGAACACCTATGTCGCGCGCAACCCGGACAGCGCGCTGAAGCTCGGCCAGGCGCGCGGCGTGGTGGTGCTGGCCCCGGCGCTCGCGGGCCTCGCGGTGGCACAATACGGCGCGATGGAAGTGAAGCGTGCCGTGGTCGGCAACGGCCATGCGGCGAAGGAACAGGTGCAGGCGATGGTGAAGCACCTGCTGCCGGGCGTGACCTTCAGGCGGGCGGATGCGGCGGATGCGCTGGCGGTGGCGATCTGCCATGCGCATCACCGGCAGTCGCGGCGGGCTCTCGCGCGGGGATACCAGCCGGCATGATGGCGCATCGGTTCCCCGGCGGGACCCCGCTCCTCCGGACCACCTCGCCAAAGGCCCGGGGCCTGTGGAATGCCGGTAGCTGGCGCCTCGCGCCGCTGTCCGGGCAGGTGCCTGCAGGTCTTCTGGCGCGCCGCCTGCGATGCCAGGAACCAAGTGATGGTTTCCAAAGGCCCTGCGGCCTTTGGCGGGGTGGTCCGGAGGGGCAGGGCCCCTCCGGTGGAGCGCCCGCCCGATGATCGGCCAGCTCAAGGGCCGCGTGGACTCCACGCACGAAGGCGGCTGCATCTTCGACGTGAACGGCGTCGGCTATCTGCTCGCCTGTTCGCGCAAGACGCTCGACGCGCTGGCGGGCCGCGAGGGCATCCAGCGCCTGCTGGTCGAAACCCGCGTCAGCCAGGACGCCATCACCCTCTATGGCTTCGCCGACGCCGCCGAGCGCGAGGCGTTCCGCGCGCTGATCGAGGTCAAGACCGTCGGCCCGCAGAAGGCGCTGATCGTGTTGTCCTCGCTGACCCCGGACGGCCTCGCGCGCGCCATTGCCGGCAAGGAGCGCAAGCGGCTGTCGGAGGTGAAGGGCCTCGGCGCCGCGACCGCGAACCGCATCGTCGACGAACCCGCGATGCAGAAATGGGCCGTCGGCCGCGCCACGCCGGAGGCGGACGGGGAGGGCGCGCTGCCCGCCATGGCCCCCGAGGGCGGCGCCGAGGCGGATGCCGTCTCGGCCCTGGTCAACCTCGGCTGGAAGCAGCCCCAGGCCGCGACCGCCATCGCCCGCGCGGCAAAGCGCCTGGGTGAGGGTGCGACGCTCGATGCGCTGATCCGCGACGGGCTGAAGGAGATGGCGAGATGAGCGGGCGGTCCGCCGCCGGCGGCACGAACGGCGAGCGCCTGACCGACCCGGAGCGGCAGGAGGACGACTACGGCGAGCACGCGCTGCGGCCGCAGACCCTCGGCGACTTCACCGGGCAGCAGTCGCTGCGGGAGAACCTGGCGGTCTTCATCGCCGCCGCCCGCGGCCGCGGCGAGCCGATGGACCACGTGCTGTTCCACGGCCCGCCGGGCCTCGGCAAGACGACGCTGGCGCAGATCGTCGCGCGCGAGCTCGGCGTCGGCTTCCGCGCGACCTCCGGCCCGGTGTTGCAGCGTTCCGGCGACCTGGCGGCGATCCTGACCAACCTGCAGCCGCGCGACGTGCTGTTCGTCGACGAGATCCACCGCCTGCAGCCGGCGATCGAGGAGACCCTCTATCCCGCGATGGAGGATTTCTGCCTCGACCTCATCATCGGCGAGGGCCCGGCGGCGCGCACCGTGCGCATCGACATCCCGCCCTTCACGCTGATCGGCGCGACCACGCGCGCCGGCCTGCTGGCCACGCCCTTGCGCGACCGCTTCGGCATCCCGCTGCGGCTGGTCTTCTACACGGCCGAGGAACTGCACGGCATCGTGACGCGCGGGGCGAGGAAGCTCGGCTTCGCGCTGTCCGAGGACGGCGCGATGGAGATCGCCAAGCGGTCGCGCGGCACGCCGCGCATCGCCGGGCGCCTGCTGCGCCGCGTGCGCGACTTCGCGATGGTGGAAAAGCGCACCGCCGACCGCGCCATGGCGGATGCCGCGCTGAAGCGGCTGGAGGTCGACGAGCTCGGCCTCGACGCCATGGACCGCCGCTACCTCCGCCGCATCGCCGAACACCATGGCGGCGGGCCGGTCGGCATCGAGACGCTCGCCGCGGCGCTGGCCGAAGGGCGCGACACGCTGGAGGAGGTGGTCGAGCCCTACCTCATCCAGGAAGGGCTGGTGCTGCGCACGCCGCGGGGGCGGATGCTGGGCGAGCGCGGCTGGCGCCACCTCGGACTCGCGCCGCCGGCCTCGATGGTGGCGCAGCTCGACCTGTTGCGGGACACGGATTCGTGAGCGAAAACACGCCGGATTCGGGCGATCGCATCCATCGCCACAACCTGCGGGTGTATTTCGAGGATACCGATGCGGGCGGTATGGCGTATCACGCCCGATATCTGCACTGGGCGGAACGCGCGCGGACAGAATCCTTGCGCGCCATCGGGTTGCCACACAATCTGATGATAGAACGTCATCGCGCCTTGCTCGTGGTGCGGCGCGTCGAAGTGGAGTATTGGCGGCCCGCCCGCCTGGATGACTCGGTGGTCGTGGAGACCGCCATCCTGCGGGTGACCGGCGCCCAGATCCTGCTTGACCAGACCGTCCGTACGGCGGAAGGGGCGGCGGGCATTCCGGGCGAACGGCTTGCAGGGCTCAGGATCGGGCTCGTCTGCGTGGGGCAGGACACGTTGAAGCCGGTGCCGCTGCCGGAACCCTGGCGGTCGGTGCTGAAGGGCCTGGTCCTGCCGCAGGCGGCGGGCTGAGCCCCGGATGATGGTTGCAGGCGGCTGAGGCCGCGGAGGCCCGCGCGCGGGCCAGGAAGGAGATACGGCGTGGACGGCACGGTGACCGCTCAGGCGCTCGGACAAGCGGCTCATGACCTCTCGCTCTGGGGGCTGTTCCTCCAGGCGGACTGGATCGTGAAAGGCGTCATGCTCGGGTTGCTCGGCGCCAGCATCTGGGTCTGGGCCATCGTCTTCGACAAGGTGACGAGCATCCGCCGCGCCAACCGCGCCGCGGACGCCTTCGAGGACCGTTTCTGGTCCGGCGGCAGCCTCGACGACCTCTATGCGCGGGAAGGGGAGGACCCCTCCCACCCGCTCGCCGCCGTGTTCGGCGCGGCGATGCGCGAATGGCGGCGCAGCGCGGGCAACGGCGCGCTGCTCGGCGGCGCCAAGGAACGCGTCGAGCGCGCGATGTCGGTGACCATCGGGCGGGAGATGGAACGGCTCGAGCGCTGGATGGTCTTCCTCGCCTCGGTCGGTTCGGTCGCCCCCTTCATCGGCCTGTTCGGCACGGTGTGGGGCATCATGAACTCCTTCGCCGCCATCGCCGGCATGCAGAACACCAACCTCGCGGTGGTCGCGCCGGGCATCGCGGAGGCGCTCTTCGCCACGGCGATCGGCCTGGTGGCCGCCATCCCGGCGGTGCTGGCCTACAACAAGATCAACACCGACCTGGCGCGCCTGGCCGGGCGGATGGAGGCCTTCGCGACCGAATTCGCCGCGATCCTCTCCCGCCAGACCGAGGTCGCGGCGAACGACACGGCCACTCCGGCCGCCACCGCGGCGGAGTAGGACCATGGCCGCACCGCTCGCCGGGGGGCGCAACGGGCGATCCCGCTACCGGCCGATGGCCGAGATCAACGTCACGCCGATGGTCGACGTGATGCTCGTGCTGCTGATCATCTTCATGGTGGCGGCGCCGCTGATGACGGTCGGCGTGCCGGTGGACCTGCCGCGCACCGCCGCCGCGCCGCTGAACCAGGAAACCGAGCCGCTGACCATCACGGTCAACCCGGAAGGCCGCGTCTTCCTGCAGGAAACCGAGGTGCCGATGGAGGAGCTGGTGCCGCGGCTCCAGGCCATCATGCGCAACCAGCCGCAGGGTGCGCCGGAGCGGCGCATCTTCGTGCGCGGCGACCGGACCATCGCCTATGGCCGCATCATGGAGGTGATGGGCACCATCGCCGGCGCCGGCTTCACCCGCGTGGCGCTGCTCGCCGAACAGCCCGGCGGGCAGCCCGCCTCCCGGCCCGGCCCGGCGCCGGCCGCCCCGGCGCGCGCGCCGGCCCGGCCGGCCGGCCAGCCGCGCGG
>NZ_JAAEDL010000037.1 GCF_018129005.1 Neoroseomonas eburnea | reverse complement strand
CCGCTGCAGCCGCGGAGAGGGGCGCCGCCCCTCTCCGCACCTCTCCCCGCCGAGGGCCGAAAGGCCCTCGGAACCCGTCACCCGGGCGGCCTCCCGCGTGGCGGGCGCGCCCCCTGAAGTCATGGTTTCCAAAGGCCTTTCGGCCTTTGGTGGGGTGGTCCGGAGGGGCAAGGCCCCTCCGGCTTCACAGCGACCATACCGATCGCCCCGTCACCGCCTCCCGATCCGGCCCGCGCGGCGGATCGACCAGCAGCAGCGTGCCCCGCCGGCAGCGCGGCACCACGGCCATCCGCGCGGCGCCGCGATGCGACCCGGGAAGGAAGCCCGTCCCGTCATTCCCCGGCCCCATGGCGTCGAGGCAGACCAGGACGTGCAGGAAGCGCCGCCGCCGCGTCGTGATGTAGCGGTTCGCCGCGTCGCGATGCCAGGCGATGCCGCTGCCGAAGCCCGTCGCCTTCTGGGTGATGTTGGTGAAATGGAAGACCGGCGCCGCATCGCCCAGGGCCCGCGACACGGCCGAAAGGACGCGCGGGCGGAGCAGCGCCCGCAGGAAGGCCGGCGAAACCAGGCAAGCTGGAGGTTTGCGCGCGGCGCCCGAGGGCACGAAACGGCCGATGCCGGCGGTCGCGAATGGCGGCCTTCGGTATCATGCGAAGCGGGCGAGCGCCTCGCGCGCCGCCGGATCGAGCGGCCTCAGCACCAGCCCGCTCGGCGCGCCCTCGGCGTCGAGGGCTTCCAGGTCCTCGCCGCTGGCGCGGAAGCCAGCGACGCTGCCGTCGCGCAGGTGCAGGTGGAAGTCGGGCCGCAGGATATTGGCGAAGCCCATGGCGGGCTTCACCTCCTCGATCCGCCCGCGCCAGCTCTGGCTGGCGGGACCGGCGACGATGCGGATCTCCACCTCCCCGCCGCTGGCGCGCAGGGCTTCCAGCGCCTCGCGGCCGGGATCGGTCGGCGGCGCATCCGGCGCCTGCGCGGGCGCTTCCGGCCTGGCGCGCGGCTCCAGCGCTGCCCCGGCCCAGCCCTGCACGGCGGCGTCGAAGGGTTCGAGCCCGTCCATGCCGATCACCGTCAGCAGCGCGGTGCCGTCCGCCGCCTGGAACTCGATGCGCGGGAAGACCTTGCCGCGCATGCCGCCGCTGCGGTCGGCGACGATCTGCGCGACCTGGTCCAGCGCCAGCGACGATTCATGGGCGGCGCCGCCGATCCGCAGCGTGCCGGCCTCCGCCGTCGCCGACTCGACTGGGCCGATGCGCTCATGCGTGGCACCGGCGCGGTTCAGCGTGACCATGCTGCGCCCGAGCGCGGGCAGCAGCGCGGCGGCCTGGACCGGCGTGGCGATCAGCAGGAAGCGGGTGGGCAGGTCGGTGTCGCTCATCGGACGTTCTCCGTGACGGGAAGGGATTGCGTCGCTCCCGGCCTGCGCCGGGCGACGATGCGGCCGGCGTCGAGGCACAGCTCCTCGTCGGCGAGGGCCGCGACCACGCGCGGGTCATGGGTGACGAGCAGGGCGGCGAAGCCGCGCGCCGCCTGCAGGCGGGCGAGCAGCGCCAGCACCTCGGCTTCCACGCTGCGGTCGAGCGCGGAGGTGGGTTCGTCGAGCAGCACGACGTCCGGGTCGGCGATCAGCGCGCGGGCGATCGCGACGCGCTGGCGCTGCCCGCCCGACAGCGCGGCGGGGCGCCGCGCCGCGAGTTCGGGGTCGAGCCCGACCTCGGCCAGCGCCGTCCGCACGCGCGCCGCGCGCTGGGCGGCGCCGAGCTGCGGCATGTGCAGCAGCAGCGGCTCGGCGAGGATGTCCCGCACCGACAGCCGGGGCGAGAGACTGGTCGCCGGGTTCTGGAACACGATCTGCGCGCGCCTCCGCCAGGCGCGGCCCGGCGGCAGCGGGCGGCCGTCGAGCAGCACCTCCCCGCGCGCATCCACGAGGCGCAGCAGCGCCAGCGCCAGCGAGGTCTTGCCGCAACCCGACGGCCCGGTGACGGCGAGGGTACGGCCGCGATGCAGGGCGAGGTCGATGCCGGCCAGCACCTCCGTCCGGCCATAGCGCACGGCGAGGTCGCGCACCTCCATCACCGGACGGCCCGGCGGCGGCGGGTCGCGCGGCGGCGGTGGCGGCGGCGCCAGCAGCCGTTGCAGCGCAGGCGGGGCAGTGGCCGCGAGGCGCTCGCGCGGCACCTCGGCGACGATTCGCCCTTCCTCCATGACCAGGATGCGGGAGGCGACGGCGCGCGCCGCATCGACGTCGTGGGTGATGAGCAGCAGCGCCATGCCGAGCCGCCCGCGCAGCCCGTCGAGCAGCGCGAGCAGCGTGCCGCGCAGCGTGGCGTCGAGCGAGGCGGTGGGCTCGTCGGCGAGGAGCAGCGCCGGGGACCGCGCGATCGCCATGGCGATGACGGCGCGCTGCTGCTGCCCGCCGGAGAAGGCGTGCGGCAGGGCGCGCGGGCGGGCCACGGCCTCGGGCAGGCCGACGAGGTCGAGCAGTTCCTGGGCCCGCGCCCGCGCGGCGGCGCGGCCGAGCCCGGCGGTCGCGGCCGCTTCCATCACCTGGCGGAGCACTGGATGCAGCGGGTTGAGCGCCGCCGCCGGCTCCTGGAAAACCAGCCCGATGCGGTCGCGCAGCAGGGCGCGGCGGACAGCTTCGGGCGCGCCCAGCATCTCCTGCCCGGCGATGCGGATGGAGCCGGCGATGCGGCTGGCCTGCGGCGGCGCCAGGCCGCAGGCGGCGAGCGCCGTCATCGTCTTGCCCGAGCCGGAATCGCCGAGCAGCGCCACCGCCTCCCCCGGCGCGACCACCAGGTTCACCCCGCGCAGCGCCCGCGTCGCGCCGACATCGAGTTCCAGCGCGCGGATCTCCAGCACCGCATCGGGGGCGCCGGGCGGCAGGGCGAGCGGTTCGACATGGCGGCGCGCCGGGGCGAGGCGCGGGTCGAGCGCATCGCGCAGCCTCTGCCCGAGCAGCGTGACCAGCAGCAGCACCCCGCCCAGCGCGCCGACCGCCGCCACGGCGAGCCAGGGCGCATGCAGGTTGTTGCGCGCCTGGGCGAGCATCTCGCCGAGGGACGGCGTGCCCGGCGGCAGTCCGAGGCCGAGCAGGTCGAGCCCCGCCAGCATGGTGATCGCGCCGGAGGCGAGGAAGGGCGCGATGGACAGCGTCGGCGCGAGCGCGTTCGGCAGGATGTGCACGCGCATGATGCGCGCGCCCGAGGCGCCCATCGCCACCGCCGCGCGGACGAAGTCCTGGGCGCGCAGGCGCAGGAACTCGGCGCGCGTGACGCCGGCGATCGCCATCCAGAAGAACAGCGACATCACCACGGCGAGGACCCAGATGTTGGGCGCCAGCGCGCTGGCGAGGATCATCAGCAGGAAGAGCAGCGGCACGCCGGCCCAGATCTCGGTCAGCCGCTGCAGCACGAGGTCGGTCAGCCCGCCCCGCCAGCCCTGCACCGCGCCGAGCAGCAGGCCGAGCAGCACCGAGGCGGCGGTGACGACCAGCCCGAAGCCGAGCGACAGCCGCAGCCCCCAGATCAGCCGCGCCAGAACGTCGCGCGCCTGGTCGTCGGTGCCGAGCGGATGCTGCCGGCTGGGTCCCGCCGGCGCGGCGCGCGGCAGGCCCGGGGCGACGGTGTCAGGCGCGAAGCGGATGGGCGGCCAGATCTGCACCGCGCCCTGGCGGGCGAGCAGCGCCTGCACCGCCGGGTCGTGGAAATCCGCCGGGATGGGCAGGCTGCCGCCGAGCTGGCGCTCGGTCGGCCGCGACATCGCCGGCGAGGTGAGCGCGCCATCCCGCCAAATCAGCACCGGCCGGTCATTGGCGACGAATTCGGCCGGCAGCACGAACAGCGCGACGGCAGCAAGGCCGATCGCGGGCCAGCTTCGCCAGAGCGGGATCTCAGCCACGCCGGGCCCCGAAGCCGATGCGCGGATCGACCGCGACGTAGAGCAGGTCGGAGGCGAGGTGCAGCATCAGGCCGAGCAGCGTCGCCAGCCACAGCGTGCCGAAGATGACCGGGAAGTCGCGCGACAGCGTCGCATCCACGCCGAGCAGGCCGAGGCCCTGCAGGCCGAACAGCGCCTCGATCAGCACGCCGCCGCCGAGCAGCATGCCGAGCAGCGCGCCCGGCAGCCCGGCGATCACCACCAGCATGGCATTGCGGAAGACATGGCCGAACAGCACGCGGCGGGGCGCGAGGCCCTTGGCGCGGGCGAGCAGCACGTAGGTCTTGCCGATCTCCTCGAGGAAGAGATTGCGCGTCATCAGCGCCAGCGAGGAAAAGCCGGCGATCACCATGGCCGCGACCGGCAGGCAGAGATGCCAGAGCCAGTCGAGGATGCGGGCGGGCCAGGAGAGTTCCGCCCAGTCGGCCGAGACCAGCCCGCCCGGCGGGAAGATCTGCCAGAACCGCCCGCCGGCGAAGAGCACCAGCAGCACCACGGCGATCACCATGGCGGGGATGGCATGCGCGACGACCGTCACTGCCGTCGCCGCCGCGTCGAAGCGCCCGCCGCGGCGCAGCGCCAATGCGATGCCGAGCGGCACCGCGACCAGGTAGGTGATCAGCGTGGACCACAGCCCGAGCGAGAGCGAGACCGGCAGCCGTTCGAGCAGCAGCGCCGCGACCGGGCGATCGAGGAAGAGCGAAGTGCCGAGGTCGAAGGCCAGCAGCCGCGTCAGCATCAGCCGGAAGCGTTCGAGCGGCGGCTTGTCGAAGCCGAACTGGCGCTCGATCTCGGCGACGAGGCGCGGGTCGAGGCCCTCGCTGCCGCGGTAGCGCAGGGCGGGCTCGGCCGCGGTGCCCTCGGCGGCGGTGGCGCCGAGGGCGCGCTCCGCGGCGTCCTGCACCTCGCCGTTCAGCGTGGCGAGGAGGTGTTCCACCGGCCCGCCGGGAGCCATCTGCGCCGCCGCGAAATTCAGGGCGACGATGGCGAGCAGGGTCGGCGGGATCAGCAGCAGGCGGTGGGCGATGTAGCGGCCGAGGCGCATCTGGACGCGGGGTCCTCCTTGGGGGTCATATATGCGAATGACTCGCATTTGCATATATGCGGCGGCGCTGCTGCTCCCCCTCTCCGCCGCGGCGCGCGACGACGCGGTCGCCGCGCATGGACAGCCCGCGCTGCCGGCAGGCTTCACGCATTTCCCGCATGTCCGCGCCGATGCGCCGAAGGGCTGTGCCATCCGCATGGCGCAGGCGGGCACCTTCGACACGCTGAACCCCTTCACCCTGCGCGGGCGCTTCGTGATGGGCGTGTGGAACTGGGTGCATGATCCGCTGCTGATGTCCTCGCCCGAGGAATCCCTCGTCTCCTATGCCCATCTGGCGGAACGGGTGGAGATCGACGAGCCGGCGCGGCGCGTGCGCTTCACCCTGCGGCAGACGGCGCGCTGGCACGACGGAAGGCCGGTCACGGCCGAGGATGTCGCCTTCACCGTCGCCGCGCTGGCGCGCCACGGCAGGCCGTTCCACCGCAGCCTGCTGGAGCGCGCGGACCCGCGCATCGAAGGCCCGCGCAGCATCAGCCTCGCCCTGCCGCCGGGCGAGGCGCGCCACGGCGCGCTGCGCCTGGGCGAGGTGCAGGTCCTGCCGCGCCACATCTGGGAAGGCCGCGATTTCGGCGCCCTGACCATGGAGCTGCCGGTCGGCAGCGGCCCCTATCGCGTGACCGGCGTCGAGCCCGGCCGGCGCGTGGTGTTCGGGCGCAACCGCGACTGGTGGGCGCGCGACCTGCCGACCGGCCGCGGCCGGCACAATTTCGACCGCATCGAGGTCACCTGGTACCGCGACCGCATCGCCGCCTTCGAGGGGCTGATGGCCGGCCGCGAGGACTGGATGCAGGAGCCCGACGCGCGTCGCTGGGCGGTCGGCTACGACCTGCCCCCGGTGCGCGAGGGGCGCATCCGCCGCATCGAGCAGCCGCACTGGTTCATCACCGGGATGAACGGCTTCGCCTTCAACCTGCGCCGCACCCGCTTCGCCGATCCGCGCGTGCGGGAGGCACTCGGCCTGCTGCTCGACTTCGAATGGGCGAACGCCGCCCTGTTCCACGGCGCCTTCCGCCGCACGGCGAGCTTCTTCGAGAATTCCGAACTCGCCGCCCGCGCCGCCCCCGATGCGGCGGAACGCGCGCTGATGGGGGAATTCCCCGGCCTGTTCCCTGCGGAGGCCTTCGAGCGCCCCTGGATGCCGCCACGCAGCGACGGCAGCGGCCGCGACCGCGCCGCGCTGGAACGCGCATTGGCGCTGCTCGACGCCGCCGGCTGGGCACCGCGGGAGGATGACGGGCGCCTGGTGAGCAAGGCGAGCGGCGAGCCCTTCTCCCTCTCGGTGCTGGCGCAGAGCAGTTCCCAGCAGGCGCTGGTCGGCGTGTGGTTCCGCGCCCTGCGGCGGGTCGGCATCGCGCCGCGCTTCGAGGTGGTGGACGCCGCCACCTTCACCGCGCGCACCCGCGCGCATGATTTCGACCTGGTCTTCCGCTTCACCATCCCGCCGGAATGGCCGGGGGCCGAGCAGCGCAACCTGTGGTCCTCCGAAGCCGCCGCGCGGCCCGGCAGCGGCAACCTGAACGGCATCGCCGATCCGGCGCTGGACGGGCTGCTCGGCCGGCTCGTCGCGGCGCAGGACCGCGCGACGCTGGTGACGACCGCGCGGGTGCTGGACCGCGCGCTGCAATGGCGCTGGCTGGTGGTGCCGGCGCATTACGACCCGGTGCGGCGGCTCGCCATCGCCGACCGCTTCGCCTGGCCGGAACGCCGCCCCCGCTACAGCTACGGCGACGACGCCTGGTGGTGCCGGGAGGCGGAGTAGGGCAGCGCGCCCGCGGCCGGTGCGGCCGCGGGTCCGAAGGTTGTCCGCCGCTGCCGGGCCGGAGCGGGTGCACGCGGATGGAGACCGCTCCGGCGCTCCGGCGCGCCGGCGCGCCGGCGCCGGAGCAGGGCCGCCGCCGCCTCACCAGGTGACGCGCATGCCGACGCGGAAGGTGCGGCCCGGTGCGACCTGCAGTTCGATCGGGTTGGCCGCCTTGGTGGCATCGGTGGTGAATTGCGACTGGTTGTAGCTGGTTCCGCCCGGCGCGAGGGGCAGGTAGCGCGTGTCGAGCAGGTTCATGATGCCGCCGTTGAGCTCGACGAAGGGCAGCGGCCGCCAGGTCGCGAGCAGGTCGAACACCTGGTAGGACTTCGGCAGGTAGAGCTGGGAGGTGCTCGCCCGCGTGACCTCGGAGGCGTAGGTGCCGTTGAGGGTGACGGTGGTGCCCCAGTCCCGGCTGTCGTAGGTGATGCCGGCGGTCATGTTCAGCGGCCGCGCGCCGTCGAAGGCGGTGCGGCGGGAGGTCGGCGTGGCGCGCTGCCAGCCTTCCTGCCAGGAAGCGCCGCCGGTCAGCGTCCATTCGCGCGCGAAGCGCCAGGCGCCGGCGAACTCGACGCCGTGCACCGTCACCTCGCTGAGGTTCTGGTAGGTGATGTCGATCGTGCCCGGGATCGACACGAAGCTCTGGATGAAGTCCTGGTAGTCGACGCGGAAGGCGCCGAGGCTGGCATAGGCGTTGGGGAGCTGCACCCGGATGCCGCCTTCGATGCTGCGCGCCTGTTCGGGCTTCAGGTTCGGGTTCGGCACCAGGTTGAAGGTCGTGCCCGGCAGCGAGGTGAAGAGCTGCTCGGCGGTCGGCATCTTGAAGCCTTCGCCGTAGTTCCCGTAGAGCGACCAGGTCTCGTCGAGCCGGTAGATCGCGCCGAAGCCGAAGGAGACGTTGTCGCGGTCCTGGGTCTCCGGCTCCGCGCCCGGCACGGCGCGGTAGTCGGCATCGGGGCGCGGCGAGATGCGCGTGTTGGAATAGCGCAGGCCCGGCACCAGGGTCAGCCGGCCGTCGAAGATGTTGATCTCGTCCTGGAGATAGAAGTCGAGGCGCCTGGTGTCGGCATTGGCGAAGTTGAAGCCGCCGGCACGCGCGACGGTCTGCCGGCCGGTGGTCAGGTTCACCGTCACGTCCTCGCGCTCATAGTCCGTCGCGGTGTCGCTCGCGGAGACGCCGTAGGTCAGGACGTGCCGCATGCCGGCGAGGGTGAAGCTGGAATTGAGCTGGAGCTCGCCCTGCAGAACGTCCTCGGAATAGGTCAGGCGGTCGGCGATGCGGATGTACTGGCCATTCGACTGCCGGCGCTCGCGCAGGCCCGTGCGGTCGATCTCCTGCGGCATGTAGCCGACCATGACGCGCACGCCGTCGAGCCAGCCGTAGTCGGGCCGCCAGTCCACGTCGGCCGAGAAGAGCCGGCGGTCGACCGCCTGCTGCCGGTACCAGAAGACGTTGGTGAAGCCGCCGGTCGCCGGGCCGAGGTCGTATCGCTGGTCCACATCGGTGGCCCGCTGAAGGATGTCGGCGGTGAAGCGCGCCCGCAGGTTCGGCAGGGGCTGCCAGACCGCTCGGAAGAAGTAGCTGTCCGAGGCGATGTCCTGCGCGTCGAAGCGGTTGCAGGGCGTGGCCCCGGCCGCAAGGTTGCGCGTGCAGTTCCAGATGCCGTCGGGGGAGCGGGAATTGTTGCGCGACTGTTCCTGCGCGTCGCGCCGCTGGTAGGAGAACATCGCCGACCAGTCCTCCACCTGGCCGGCGACGGTGACGCGGCTCTGGATGCTCTCGTCGAGCGAGGAGTAGCTGGCGATCATCTCGCCGCCCCAGACCCGGCCGGGCTGGATGTAGTCGGTGGGGTTGCGGGTGATGAAGTTCACCACGCCGCCCAGCGCGTCCGAGCCGTAGAGGACGGAGCCCGGCCCGCGCACCACCTCGACCCGGTTGAGGTTCCACGGATCGACGACGTCGCGCGTGCCGTCGGTGATGCGTTCGATGGTGCGGAAGCCGTCCACCAGGGTCAGCACGCGGTTGCCGCCGACACCGCGGATGGTGATGCCGCCGATGCTGCTGAAGGGATCCGTGCCGGTGGTCTGGCGGTTCACCGTGACGCCGGGGGTGTAGCGGAAGACGTCCTCGATGTTGCGGGAGAGCTGGCGGTCGATCTCCTCCCCCGTGATCACGTCCACCGTCGCCGGCGTGTCGAACAGCCGCCGCGGATTGCGCATCGCGGTGGTGGCGACGGGGGGCAGGATGGTGATCGGCGGCAGCCGGACCTCGCCGGCCTGGGCGGCCGGATCGGCGGCGGCGGGCGGCGTCTCGGGCGCGGGGCTCGCCGGGGCGCCGGTGGTCTGCGCCGCCGCCTGCGCGGCGGCGAGCATCGAACCGACGACGCAGGCCATGAGCTTTCGGTGCGGCGCGGGGCTGACGACTCCCGGACGCGATGTGGGCATGGGGGCGCGCGACATGGTGATGGCCTTTGCTGTCATTTTTCCGTGCGTATGCAAATGCGACTCATTCGCATTGTCAATGTAACAGGACCAATCCAGTCCCGATTTTCCGACGTCGCGGCCGAACCCTGCCGGAGCACCGGCCGGCCACCCGGCTTCGCCCGTCACGCGGAGGCCGTCCGCCCGACGGCCGCAACGCTCGGTTTCCTTTCGATACTGGCGGCGCCGCGCGCAGCGGGCCAAAAAGAGCGGCGAAGGGGTGTGCCCATGGTCGCAACGCAGCCTGATGTTCAGTTCCGCATCATCCGATCCGTCATTGCTGCGACTCGGCGCGCCGGCCTGCGCGCTGATCCTCTCCGTCGCCCTCGCCGCCTGCGCGCTGCCGATCGAGCCGGCTGAATCCGGCATCGGCGCGCCGGACCGCTTCGTCGCCGGCGGCGCCGCGCCGGCGCCCGCGGCGGCGCCCGATCCGGCATGGTGGCGCGAATTCGGCGCGCCGGACCTCGACCGGCTCATGGCGGCGGCGATGGAGGGCAATCTCGACATGGCGGCGGCGATCGCCCGCATGCGCCAGGCGGATGAGGCATTGCGGATCGCCGGCGCGCAGCTCCTGCCGCTGGTCGAAGGCAGCGCGTCCGTCGGCCGGGCGCGCGGCACCTCCGCCACGCCGGGCGTGCCCGCCAATGCGGGGCGGCAGTATGGCGGCTCGGTCCAGGCGAGCTACCAGATCGACTTCTGGGGCGGCCTGCAGGCGCAGGAACGGGCGGCCCGCGACAGCGTCGCCGCCGCCGAGTTCGGCATCGGCACCGTGACGCTCACCACGCAATCCGCGGTCGCTTCCACGCTGTTCGACCTGCTCGGCGCGCGGGAGCAGCTCGCCGTCCAGCAGGACAACCTGCGGATCGCCGAACGCACGCTCGCGATCCTGCGCCAGAGGCTCGCCGCCGGCACGGCGACGGGGCTCGACGTCGCCCAGCAGGAGGCCGTCGTCGCGCAGCAGCGCGCGCAGATCCCGCCCCTGCAGCAGACGGTGGAGGCCGACACCTTCGCGCTCGCCACCCTGGCGGGGCTGCGGCCGGCGGACATCACCGTGACCGGGCAGCGGCTCACCGCCATCCGCGTGCCGGAGATCGCGCCCGGCCTGCCCTCGGCGCTGCTTGCACGGCGGCCCGATGTGCGGCTGGCGGAGGCGAACCTCGCCGCCGCCAGCGCCGACGTCGCCGCGGCGCGCGCCGCGCTGTTTCCCACCATCGCGCTGACCGCCGAGGGCGGCTTGCAGAGCATCGCCCTGCAGACGCTGCTGCGCCCGGGGGCGACGATCTACAGCATCGCCGTCGGCCTGACCCAGACGCTGTTCGACGGCGGCGCGCTGCGCGCGCAGCTCGCGCAGACGCGCGCACGGCGGGAGGAGCTGCTGGCGACCTACCGCCAGGCAATCCTCGCCGCGCTGCAGGACACCGAGACCAGCCTGTCCGCGCTGCAGCGCAACCGGGAACTGGTCGTGCTGCAGACCGCCCGCGCGGAGGCCGCCCAACGCGCCTATGCTGTGGCCGAGGCGCAATTCCGCGCCGGCACGATCGACCTGCTGACGGTGCTCAACACCCAGACCACCCTGTTCAATGCCCGATCGGCGCTGGCGCAGGCGCAGGCCTCGCGCCTGCAGGCGGCTGCCGCGCTGTTCACCGCGCTGGGCGGCGGCTGGACGGTGGAGAGCGTGCGCCTGGCCCAGGCCGGCGCCGGAAGGACGACGCCATGAACGAGCTGCCGCGCCCGCCGCTGCCCGAGCCGCCGGGTACGCTGGAATCGGCGCCCCCGCAGCGCCGCCGGCGCGTCTGGCGCTGGCTGGTGCTGCTGGTGCTGCTCGGCGGCGGCGGGTGGTATGCGTGGCAGCGCGGCTGGCTGCCCGTTGCCTCGCCGGCGCAGCGCGCGGCGACGGCGGCGGCGCCGGCGGGCTTCGGCCCTTCGGGCGGGCCGCGCGGGCGCGGCGGCTTCTCGGTGCCGGTCAGCGCGGCGGAGGCGGCGGTGACGGAGGTGCCCATCGTGCTCGACGCGCTCGGTACGGTGCAGGCCTTCAACACCATCACCATCGTGCCGCAGGTCACCGGCCGCATCACCGAGATCGCCTTCACCGAAGGGCAGGAGGTGAAGGCGGGCGACGTGCTGGTGCGGCTCGACCCGCGCGCCTACCAGGCCGCGCTCGACCAGGCGGTCGCCACCAAGGCGCAGCGGGAGGCGCAGCTCGCCAATGCGCGGCTCGACCTGCAGCGCTACACGCAGCTCGTGCGCAGCAACGGCGCGTCGCAGCAGACGCTCGACACGCAGCGCGCGACCGTCGCGCAGCTCGAGGCGCAGGTGCAGTACGACCAGGCGACGATCGACAGCGCGCGGGTGCAACTGGACTACACGGTGATCCGTTCCCCGGTGGATGGGCGCGTCGGGCTGCGCCAGGTCGATATCGGCAACCTGGTGCAGAGCAGTTCCGGCGGCATCGTCACGGTGACGCAGATCCGCCCGATCAGCATCACCTTCACCCTGCCGCAGCAGGCGCTCCCGCAGGTGATGCAGGCGATCGCCGACGGCCCGGTGCAGGTGGAGGCGCGGCTGCCGGCCACCACGGTCCCGCGTGCGAACGGCGCGCCGCCGCCGGCCAACCCGGTCGGCACGCTGGTCACGGTGGACAACCAGGTGGACCAGGCGACCGGCACGATCCGGCTGAAGGCCACCTTTGCCAATGACGACCAGCGGCTCTGGCCCGGCGCCTTCGTCAACATCCGCCTGCAGGTGGCGATGCTGCGGGACGTCACCGCCATTCCGCTGGTTGCGGTGCAGCGCGGGCCGGACGGACCCTACGCCTTCGTCGTGAGGGCCGACAGCACGGTGGAGCAGCGGCCGCTGACGCTCGGCGTGGTGTCCGGCACCCAGGCGGTGGTGGAACGCGGGCTGCGGCCGGGCGAACGCGTGGTGACATCCGGCGCGCTGCGCCTCGTCGCCGGCGCCACGGTGCAAGTGGCCGAGCCGGTGCGCCCGCCGCCGAGTGCCCCGCAGCCGCAGCGGCGCCGCCCGCAGCAGCGCGGCGAACCGCCCGCGGGGCTGCCGCCGGGACCGCCCGGCGGGCCGAGGTGACGCGCGGAGAATGAACATCTCCGCCCCCTTCATCGCGCGGCCGATCGCCACCTCGCTGCTCGCGGTCGCGGTGCTGCTCGCCGGGCTCTACGGCTATCTGCGCCTGCCGGTGTCCTCGCTGCCGGAGGTCGATTTCCCGACCATCCAGGTGACGACGCAGCTTCCCGGCGCGTCCCCCGACACGGTCGCGGTGCTGGTCACGGCCTCGCTCGAGAGGCAGCTCGCGCAGATCGCGGGGCTCAACGAGATCGTCTCGGTCAGCGGGCCGGGCGTCAGCCGCATCACGCTGCAGTTCAACCTCGGGCGCGACATCGACGACGCGGCGCAGGACGTGCAGGCGGCGATCAACGCGGCGCGCGGCACCCTGCCCTCCTCCCTGCCCTACCCACCGACCTACGCCAAGGTGAACCCGGCGGACCCGCCGATCCTGACGCTCGCGCTAACCTCCGACACGCTGCCGGTCGCGCGGCTGTCGGATGCGGTGGACACGCTGCTCGCACAGCGGCTGGCGCAGGTCGGCGGCGTCGGGCGCGTCGCCGTGCAGGGCAACATGCGGCCGGCCGTGCGGCTGCAGGTCGATCCCCACCGGCTGGCCGCCTACAACCTCGGGCTCGAGGATGTCAGGACCGCGATCGTCGCGGCCAATGTCGCCGGGCCGAAGGGATCGGTGGATGGGCCGCAGCAGGCCTCGGCGGTGATGGCGAACGACCAGCTCACCGCGCCTTCCGCCTTCGAGAACGTCATCATCGCCTGGCGCGGGGATGCGCCGGTGCGCCTGCGCGATGTCGGCGCCGCGGTCGAGGACCTCGAGAACACGCTCACCGCCGCCTGGCACAACGGCCGGCCGGCGATCCTGGTGGACGTGCAGCGCCAGCCGGGGGCGAACATCGTCGCAACGGTCGCCGCCCTGCGGGCGCAGCTGCAGACACTGGAGCGCGCCCTGCCGGCCGGCACGCAGCTTTCCATCGTCGCCGACCGCACCGAGATGATCCGCGCCTCGGTGACCGAGGTGCAGATGACGCTGGTCATCGCCATCGTGCTGGTGGTGCTGGTGATCTTCCTGTTCCTGCGCACGGTGCGCGCGACCATCGTGCCCGGCATCGCGCTGCCGCTGTCGATCGTCGGCACCTTCGGGGTGATGGCGCTGTGCGGCTACACCATCGACAACCTCTCGCTGATGGCGCTGGTCATCGCGACCGGCTTCATCGTCGACGACGCCATCGTGATGATCGAGAACGTCGTGCGCTTCGTCGAGAAGGGCATGCCGCCGCTGGAAGCGGCCTATGAGGGCGCGCGGCAGATCGGCTTCACCATCGTCTCGCTGACCGTCTCGCTGATCGCGGTCTTCATCCCGCTGCTGTTCATGGAGGGCGTGGTCGGGCGGCTGTTCCGCGAATTCGCCATCGTGCTGTCGGTCTCGGTGCTGGTGTCGATGGTGATCTCCCTGACGCTGACGCCGATGATGTGCGGCTACCTGCTCCGCCCGGCGGAGGAGGAACGCCCCGGCGCGATCAACCGCGCCTTCGAGGCAGGGTTCGAGGCGCTGCGCCGCGCCTATGCGCGCAGCCTCGCCTGGGCGCTGCGGCGGGAAGGGCTGATGCTCGCCCTCGCCGCGCTGACGCTGGGCGGCACCGTCTGGCTCTATGTCGCCGTACCCAAGGGCTTCCTGCCGCTGCAGGACACCGGGATCATCACCATCACGACCGAGGCGCCGCAGGACGTCTCCTTCCGCCGCATGACGGACCTGCAACGGCAGTTGGCGGAGATCGTCGCGCAGGACCCGGAGGTGGCCTCCGTCGCCTCGGTGGCCGGTGCGGGCACCATCAACCCGGCGCAGAACACCGGGCGGCTGACCGTGGTGCTGCGGCCACGCGCGGAACGCCACGACGAGACGCAGGCGGTGCTCGACCGGCTGGCGCCGCGCCTCGCCGCGATTCCGGGCATCGTCGCCTATCCGCAGCTCGTGCAGGACATCCAGATCGGCACGCGAGCCTCCAGCACCCAGTACCAGTACACGCTGATGGATTCCTCGGCCGTCGAGCTCGCCACCTGGGCGCCGCGGCTGCTCGAGGCGCTGCGCGCCCTGCCCGAGCTGCGCGACGTCGCGACCGACCAGCGGGAGGACGGGCTGCGCCTGGCGCTGGAGGTGGACCGCGCGCGCGCCGCGCGGCTCGGCGTGACGATGCAGGCGATCGACGACACGCTCTACAACGCCTTCGGCCAGCGCCAGATCAGCACCATCTACGGGCAGAGCAACCAGTACCGCGTGGTGCTGGAGATCGATCCGGCGATGGCGAGCGACCCCGCCGTGATCGGGCAGTTGCGCGTGCCGGGCAGCAGCTCCGTCACCGCCAATGGCAGCACGACCACGACCAGCGCACAGGTGCCGCTCGCCGAGCTCGCCACCATCGCCCGCCTGCCCGGGCCGCTGACGGTGACACGGCAGGACCAGTTCCCGGCGGTGACGCTCAGCTTCAACCTCGCTCCCGGCGTCTCGCTCGGGGAGGCGGTGGCGGCCGTCGCGCGCGCCGAGAGCGAGCTCGGCATGCCCGACACCATCGTCGGCAGCTATGGCGGCGACGCGGCGGAATTCATGCGGTCCCTGGCGGGCCAGGGCTGGCTGATCCTCGCCGCGATCATCGTGATCTACATCGTGCTCGGCGTGCTGTACGAGAGCGTGATCCATCCGATCACCATCCTCTCGACCCTGCCTTCGGCCGGCATCGGGGCGCTGCTCGCGCTGCGGATGTTCGGGCTCGACCTGTCGGTGGTCGGGCTGATCGGCATCGTGCTGCTGATGGGCATCGTCAAGAAGAACGCCATCATGATGATCGACTTCGCGATCGACGCGCAGCGCGAGCACGGGATGTCGCCGCGCGAGGCGATCACCGAGGCCTCCATCCTGCGCTTCCGCCCCATCATGATGACGACCCTCGCCGCGATCCTCGGCGCGGTGCCGCTGGTGATGGGCCATGGCGCGGGCAGCGAGCTGCGCCTGCCGCTCGGCATCTCGGTGATCGGCGGGCTGCTGCTGAGCCAGGTCATCACGCTCTACACCACGCCGGTGATCTACCTGGCGATGGAGGCGCTGCGCGCCCGCGCCGCCGCGCTGGTCCATCGCCCGCGGGCGCAGCCGGCGGAATAGCGCCATGGCGATCTCCGCCCCCTTCATCGCCCGCCCGATCGGCACCTCGCTGCTGGCGATCGGCCTCGCGCTCGCGGGGATCGTCGCCTATTTCGACCTGCCGGTCGCACCCCTGCCGAAGGTCGATTTCCCGACCATCGCCGTCAGCGCCAGCCAGCCCGGCGCCGATCCGATCATCATGGCCTCCTCCGTCGCCGCGCCGCTGGAACGGCGCCTCGGCGAGATCCCGGGCGTGACGGAGATGACCTCCACCTCCAGCCTGGGCAGCGCGAACGTCATCGTGCAGTTCGACCTGTCGCGCTCCATCGCCTCCGCCGCGCGCGACGTGCAGGCGGCGATCAACGCGGCGGGGCCCGACCTGCCCTCGGGGCTGACGGCCCCGCCCTCCTTCCGCAAGCTGAACCCCGCCGATGCGCCGGTGCTGATCCTCGCGCTGACGTCCGACACGGTGGCGCCGGGCGTCATCTACGATGCCGCCGACAGCATCCTCGCCCCGCGCATCGCGCAGGTGTCGGGCACCGCGCAGGTGAGCCTCGCCGGCGCCGAGCAGCCCGCCATCCGCGTCTCGGTGGACCCCGCCGCCGCGGCCGCGGCCGGCATCTCCTTCGACCAGATCCGCACCTCCATCACCCGCGCCAACGTCACCCAGGCGACCGGCTTCATCGATGGGCCGGAGCAATCCGCCACCATCTCGGTCAACGACCGGCTGACCACGCCCGGCGAATTCGCCTCCGTCGTGGTCCACCGTTCCGGCGATGCGCTGGTCCGGCTCGACAGCATCGCCCGTGTCGAGCAGGGTCCGCGCGACCGCCGCCAGGCCGGCCTCTACAACGGGCGGCCCGCCGTCATCGTCACCGTCTACAAGCAGGCCGACGCCAATGTGCTGGAGGTGGTGGACAACATCCGCGCGCTGCTGCCGGACCTGCAGCGCTGGATGCCGGCGGGCATCGACGTCGCCATCATGCGCGACCGGTCGCAGTCCATCCGCGACAGCGTGAAGGAGGTGGAGCACGCGCTGCTGATCAGCATCGTCCTGGTCGTGCTGGTGGTCGCCGCCTTCCTGCGGCGCAAGTCGGCGATCTTCGCCGCCGGCGTAGCGGTGCCGCTCTCCCTGCTCGGCACCATCGGCTGCATGTGGCTGGCGGGGTTCTCGCTCAACAACTTCACGCTGATGGCGCTGACCATCTCGGTCGGCTTCGTGGTGGACGACGCCATCGTGATGATCGAGAACATGGCCCGCTTCACCGAGCGCGGCATGAAGCCGATGGAAGCGGCGCTGGAAGGCGCGCGGCAGATCGGCTTCACCGTCGTCTCGATCAGCCTGTCGCTGGTCGCGGTGTTCATCCCGCTGCTCTTCATGGGCGGGCTGGTGGGGCGCATGCTGCGCGAATTCGCCGCGACGCTGACCATCGCCGTCGCGATCTCCGCGCTCATCTCGCTGACCGTCACGCCCATGCTGGCGGCGCATCTCGCCAGCCGCACGCCGCGCCCGCCCGGCTGGTTCGGCCGCGCCTTCGAAGCGGGGATGGACCGGCTGATCGCGGGCTACATCCGCAGCCTCGCGGTCGCGCTGCGCTGGCGGCGGACCATGCTGGCGCTCACCTTCGGCCTCGTGGGGCTGACCGTCTGGCTCTACACGGTGGTGCCGAAGGGCTTCTTCCCCGACCAGGACAGCGGGCTGATCTTCGGCTTCGTCCAGGCGCAGCCCGACACCTCCTTCCAGCAGATGACCGTCTACCAGCAACGGGTGATGGAGGTGATCCGCGCCGATCCGGCGGTGGAGAACGTCTCCGCCTCGGTCGGCGGCGGAGGGTTCTTCGGTTCCTCCGCCTCGGTGCGGCTGCAACTGACGCTGGTGCCGCAGGCGCAGCGGCCGGGGATCAATGCGAACGACGTCATCAACCGGCTGCGCCGGCCGCTCGCCACCGTGACCGGCGTGCAGACCTTCATGCGCCCGGTCTCCGACATCGTCGTCGGCGGGCGGCAGGGCAATGCATCCTACCAGTACGTGCTGCTGACGCCGGACATCGAGGAGCTCTTCACCTGGAGCGAGGCGCTGGTCCGCCAGCTCCGCACCGTGCCGCAGATCGAGGACGTGTCGAGCGACCAGCAGCGCACCGGCCTCGTCTCCCGCCTGATCATCGACCGCGACGCGGCGGCGCGGCTAGGGATCTCCGTGCAGGCGCTCGACGCGGCGCTGAACAACGCCTTCGCGCAGCGGCAGGTCTCGACCATCTACCGCACGCGCAACCAGTATCGCGTGGTGCTGGAGATCGACCCGCTGCTGACCGAGGCGCCGGAGAATCTCGACCGCATCTTCCTGCCCGGCCGCGACGGGCCGGTGCCGCTCGGCGCGGTGACGCGGCTGGAACGCAGCATCTCCCCGCGCCAGATCACCCACCAGGGGCTGTTCCCCGCGGCGGCCATCAGCTTCAACCTGGCGGAAGGCGTCTCGCTCGGCGAAGCTGCGGCGGCGATCGAGAAGGCGGCGCTCGACATCCAGATGCCGGCCTCGGTGCGCGGCGAATTCGCCGGCAATGCGCGCAGCTTCAGGGACTTCCAGTCAGGGCTGCCGCTGCTGATCCTCGCCGCGGTGCTGGCCATCTACATCGTGCTGGGCGTGCTGTACGAGAGCCTGATCCATCCGCTGACCATCCTCTCGACGCTGCCGACGGCGGGGATCGGCGCGCTGCTGGCGCTGCTCGCCACCGGGCTGTCCTTCACGCTGATCGCGCTGATCGGCGTGATCCTGCTGATGGGCATCGTGAAGAAGAACGCCATCATGATGGTGGACTTCGCGCTGGAGCACGAGCGCGCGGGCGGCGAAGGCGGCATGCAGGCCATCCTGGAAGCCTGCCGCGAACGCTTCCGGCCGATCCTGATGACCACGCTGGCGGCGCTGTTCGGCGCCGTCCCGCTGGCGCTGGCGACCGGCGCGGGGGCCGAGCTGCGCTCGCCGCTCGGCATCACCATCATCGGCGGGATGATCCTGTCGCAGGTGCTGACGCTGTACACGACGCCGGTGGTGTACCTGGCGCTGGAACGGCTCGCGACGGCGCGGCGGAAGCCGCTGCGGCGGTTGGCGGGGGTTTGATGAGGTTGGAGGGGCCCTGCCCCTCCAAGCCACCCCGCCAAAGGCCGAAAGGCCTTTGGAATCCATCACCTGGCGCCGTGCGCGTCCGTCACGGCCTGCACCACCCGCGCTGCCCGGCGCCAATGGCCGGCTTCCAAGGGCCCTGTGGCCTTCGGTGGGGAGAGCTTGCGAGGGGCGGAACCCCACTCATGCCGCCGCGTAGAGTCCCGCCGCCCGTGCCGCCTGCGTCGCCAGCCGCGCGCAGAGTTCGAAGGTCGGCATCTCCACCCCCGCCTGGCGCGCCAGGTCGAGCGGCACGGTGCAGAGCGCGTCGATCTCCATCGCCCGGCCGAGTTCCAGGTCCTGCAGGATGGAAGGCTTGTGCGCGATCATGCCCGAGCGGCGGATGCGCGCCTCGGAGGAGGTCGCGAGGTCGTGGCCATAGGCAAGCGCCAGCGCCGCGCCTTCATCGGCGATCCGCACCGCGGCGGCGAAGAGCGCCGGGTCGGCGAGGGTCGTCTTCATGTCGCTGCGCGAGAGGATGCAGAGCGGCCCGCTGGTCAGGTTGCCCATCAGCTTGCCCCAGATGCGGTGGCGGATGTCGGCCACCACCGGGCAGGACATGCCGCCGGCCTCGATGTGGCGCGCGATCATCCGCGCGCGCTCGCTGACGCTGCCGTCGGGCTCGCCGAGGAAGAGCCGGATGTCGGCATGTTCGGAGGTGACGACCCCGGGCTCGGTCACCGCGCTGGCGGAATAGACGACGCCGCCGAGAGTGCGGGCGATGCCGACGCGGTCCTCGATCTCCGCCCCGGGGTCGAGCAGCGGGATGCGCTCGCCCTCGCGCGGGCCGCCGTGGCGGAGGAAGTACCACCAGGGGATGCCGTTGGTGACGAAGGCGACCGGCGTGTCGGGACCGAGCAGCGGCGCGATCGCCCGCGCCGCGACGGGCAGCGCCGGCACCTTGGTGGTGACCAGCACCGCATCCACCGGACCGATCGCGGCCGGGTCGGATTCCGCCTGCACGCGGACATTGTGCACGCCGTCATGGGCGTGCAGCGTGATGCCCTTCTCCCGCACCGCCGCGAGGTGCGGGCCGCGGGCGACGATCGAGACCTCCGCGCCGCCGAGCGCGGCGCGGGTGGCGAGGTGGCTGCCGATGGCGCCGGCGCCGAAGACGCAGATGCGGGTCATGGGGCGTGGTCCCGGAGATGGAGGCACATGGCAGCGCCGGCCGCGACCAGGCGCTGGACGATCTGTTCCCCGTGCGCGGCATTGGCAGCGCGCGGATCGGGGGCGGCGACGCCGCCGGGGGCGACTTCCTCCACCCACATCGGCACGGCGAAATCCACGCCATGCGCGCGGATGGCGCCGAAGCCGGTGGGCGGGGTGCCGAGATAGGGACCCGTCGCCTGCCGCGGCCGGGCGCGCTGCGGCAGGCAGAGCTCGGGGCGGAGATGCAGGGTGACCGAGGCGACCGGATCCCCACCATGGCCGAAGGTTTCGGCCGGGCCGCCGAGCTCGGCGTGGAGCTTGCCGGCCTCCCGCCACAGGTGCAGCGCGGGGATGATGGCGCCGTGGCGGTGGCGGATGGCGCGGGCGGCGGCCTCGGCCGGGGCGATGGTGCCGGCATGGCCGTTGACGATCAGGATCCGCCGCGTGCCGGTGCGCAGGAAGGCCTCGGCCATCTCCTCGATGACGGCGGTGAGCGTCGGGACGGTGAGCGTGATGCCGCCGGCGACGCCGGCGAAGAAATCCTCCCCGCCGAAGGGGATCGCCGGGGCGACCAGGGCATCGGCACCCAGCACCGTCGCGGCGGCGGCGATGCGCCCGGCGATGTCCTCGGCGACCAGGTAGTCGCCCATCGGCAGGGCCGGACCATGGGTCTCGAGGCTGCCCATCGGCAGGATGGCGACGGCGCCCGCGGCGAGCCGGTCGGCCACCTCGGGGGCGGTGAGTTCGGCGATGCGGTGGGTCATGGCAGTTCCCTCTGTCTGGTGGCGGGGGAGGAGAACCTCCCCCGCGCCCCCTCCCTTTTTATGTCCGTTGGGAACTGACGACCGAGGTCCGCCCCCCAAGTGCCGAGGAATGCCCGTCCGGGAGGAGAGGTTCCCTGTTCCCCCCGGCTTCCGTCACGACAGGATATCGAGCGCCGCGCGCGAGAGCGCCTGCACCCCGAGCGCGATGCAGCGCTCATCCGGCTGGTAGAAGGCGTTGTGCAGGCGGTCGTCGCGCCCCGGCGCGCCCGAGCCGATGCGCAGCTGGAACGCCGGCGCATGGGCGGCGAATTCGGCGAAGTCCTCGGCACCCATGGAGGGCTCGCCCGCCTCCGGCGCCACGCCGATCTGGCGCTGCACCGCGGCGATCACGGGTTCCAGCACGCGGTCGTCATTGACCAGCGGCGGCACCTTGCGGGCATAGGTCATCTCGCAGGTCACGCGCATCGAGGTCTGCAGCCCGTCGGCCAGGCGCCGCAACGCGGCCTCGGCGGTGTCGCGCGCGTCGGCATGCAGGGTGCGGACGGTGCCCTTCAGGTGCACGCGCTCGGGGATGATGTTGTAGGTGGTGCCGCCCTGGAACATGCCGACGGTGACGACCGCCGGGTGCAGCGGCTTGATCTCCCGGCTCACGACCGTCTGCGCCTGGGCGACGAAATGCGCCGCGGCGACGATGGGGTCGACGGCGGCATAGGGGTGCGCAGCGTGGCCCGACCTGCCGCGGATGACGAGGTCGAAGCGGTCCGAGGCGGCGAGCGAGGCGCCGCGCACGAAGCCGAAGCTGCCGACCGGCATGTCCGGGTGGTTGTGGAAGCCGATCGCCATGTCGACGCCCTTCGCCGCGCCATCGGCGATCATCGCCGCGGCGCCTTCGAGGACTTCCTCGGCCGGCTGGAACACGAGGCGGACCGTGCCGGCGAGCTGCGGCGCCAGATCCTTCAGAACGGCGGCGACGCCGAGCAGGGTCGCGGTGTGGATGTCGTGGCCGCAGGCGTGCATCTGGCCATCGACGGTCGAGGCGTAGGCGATCCCTGTCTCCTCATGGATCGGCAAGGCGTCCATGTCGGCGCGGATGGCAAGGGTCGGCCCGGGGCGACCGCCCTTGATCTCGCCGACCACGCCGGTGACGCCGACGCCGGTGCGGTGCGGGATGCCGAGCCGCGCGAGTTCCGCCGCCACGATGCCCGCGGTGCGGACCTCCTGGAAGGCGAGTTCGGGGACGCGGTGGATGTCGCGGCGCATCTCGATCAGGTGCGGCGCGACGGCCTCGGTGGCCTCGCGGATTGCGCGCTGCGGGTCGTTGGGGAGCATGATTCCTGTCCCGGTCGTGGATGCGGTGCAACAAGCATAGGTGTCGATGGCCGCGAGGCAAGGCACGCGGCTTGCGGCGCTTAGGGTCGCATGCGATAGGGCGAACCGGGAACTGGGGAGGCACAATGTCCTGGGCGCTCAGCCGGCGAACCATGCTGGCCGGATCAATCCCTGCATGCATCGCAAGCCGCGGCGCTCGGGCGCAGGCGGCCGCATGGCCGTCGCAGCCGATCCGGCTCGTGGTTCCCTTTGCACCGGGCGGCACGACCGACCTCGTCGCGCGTCTGGTCGCGGCGGGGCTGCAGGAACGCCTTGGCGTGTCCGTCATCGTCGAGAACCGCGCCGGCGCCGGGGCCACCCTGGGCAGCGAGCTGGTCGCGCGCGCCGCGCCGGACGGCTACACGCTGGTGATGTCCAACATCGCCAGCCATGCCATCAGCCCGGCTGTCTATCGCAACCGGGTTCGCTACAACGCCGTATCCGACTTCGCGCATATCGCCCTCGTCGTCTCCAACCCGACCGTCTGGGTGGCCAATCCGCGGGCGGGCATCCGCACGCTGCAGGACGCGGCGGCGAAGGCGCGCGGGCCGGGCGGGCTCGATGTCGCGACCTCGGGCGCCGGCTCCTCCAATCACCTCATGGTGGTTCGGATGGGGCAGTTGCTCGGGGTCGAGCTCAACCACATTCCGTTCCGCGGCGCGGGGCCGGCGATGCAGGCGGTGATCGCGGGCCAGGTGCCGATGATGTCGGACAGCCTGCCTTCCTCGGTCGCGCATATCCGGCAGGGCTCGGTCGTTGCGGTGGCGATTGCCTCCGCGCAGCGGCACCCGGCTTTTCCGGAGGTGCCGACCTTCCGCGAACAGGGCTTCGACCTTGCCAGCGATTCATGGTTCGGGCTCTCGGCCCCGGCGGGGACGCCGGCACCGATCGTGGCCCGGCTGAACCGCGAGACGCGCGCCTTTGTCGCCCTGCCGGAGGTCCGCGCACGCTTCGCGGAACTCGGGGGCACGCCGGGCGACCTCACGCCCGAAGGTTACGCGGATTTCGTGCAGCGGGAGGTGGCCCTGTGGGCGCCGCTGGTGCAGGCTGCCGGCGCGACGGCGGACTGAGTCGATGACGATTTCTATTTCTTCGATTTCTGGGGTGGACGGACAGGCATGAAGCTGAACACCAAGGACCTCATCTCCGCGGCGCTCCTGATCGGGTTCGCCGTGGTCGCTCTGTGGCTCAACACGGACCACACGCTAGGCACGGCCCGCCGCATGGGGCCGGGCTACATGCCGATGCTCGCCTTCTGGCTGCTGCTCGGCCTCGGCGTGATCGTGCTGTTGCTGGGCCTCGTCAACGGCCCGGACCCGATCGAGCGGTGGACCGGCGCGGAGATCGGCTTCCTGCTTGCCGGCGCGGTGGCCGGCGTCGCGGCGGGCATGGCCGCCGCCGGGATGTCCGGCTGGGTCGCCGCGGGTTGGAACCCGCTCGGCATCGGGCTTTTCGTGGGCTGCATGGTGGTCAGCGTGGTGAAGTCCTGGCGACCGCTCTTCCTGATCAGCGCGGCCTTCTCGCTGTTCGGACTGATCCTCGAGCCACTGGGGCTGATGCTCGCGATCGGCCTGTCCGTGATCCTCTCCGCCTTCGCCGATGAGACGCACACGCCCAAAGGTGTGGCCGGACTCGTGGTGTTCCTCTGCGCGCTGTGCTGGGCGGTGTTCATCTACGAGCTCGACATTCGCGTGCCGGTCTGGCCGCAGTTCTGAGGCAGGGGAACCGGAACGATGGATCTTTTCGCCAATCTCGCGCACGGCTTCTCCGTCGCGCTCACGCTCAACAACCTGCTCTTTTGCTTCATCGGCTGCATCATCGGCACGGCGATCGGCGTGCTGCCGGGCATCGGCCCGGTGGCGACGATCTCCCTGCTGCTGCCGATCACCTTCGGCCAGCCCGCCACCACCGCGATCATCATGCTCGCCGGCATCTACTATGGCGCGCAGTACGGCGGTTCCACCACGGCGATCCTGCTCAACCTGCCGGGTGAGGTCAGTTCGGTCGTCACGACACTCGAGGGCTACAAGATGGCCCGGCGCGGGCGCGCCGGCGCGGCGCTGACGGTCGCGGCGCTCGGGTCCTTCTTCGCCGGTTCGGTGGCGACCATCCTGGTCGCGGCCTCCGGCCCGCTGCTGACGCAGGTGGCGCTGTCCTTCGGGCCGGCGGACTACTTCTCGCTGATGCTGCTCGGCCTGGTGATCTCCGCCGTGCTCGCGCAGGGCTCGGTGGTGAAGTCGATCGGCATGGTGGTGTTCGGCGTCTCCCTCGGCATGGTCGGCACCGACGTGCAGACCGGCCAGCAGCGCTTCACCTTCGGCATCCCGGAACTGTCGGACGGCGTCGGCTTCGTCTCGATCGCCATGGGCATGTTCGGCATCGCCGAGATCATCCTCAACCTCGAACGCCCCGAGGCGCGGTCGGTCATGTCGGGCAAGGTCGGCAGCCTGATGATGACGCGCGAGGAGTTCCGCCGCGCCGTGCCCGCCGTGCTGCGCGGCACGACCGTCGGTTCGCTGCTCGGCATCCTGCCGGGCGGTGGCGCGGCGCTGTCCTCGTTCGGCTCCTACATGATGGAGCGGAAGGTCTCGAGGGGCCGGCACGAGTTCGGCAACGGCGCGATCGAGGGCGTGGCGGGCCCCGAGGCGGCGAACAACGCCGCGTCGCAGACCTCCTTCATCCCGCTGCTGACGCTCGGCATTCCGGCCAATGCGGTGATGGCGCTGATGGTCGGCGCGCTGATCATCCAGGGCATCCAGCCGGGCCCGCGCATGGTGGAAGCGCAGCCGGACCTGTTCTGGGGCCTGATCGCCTCCATGTGGATCGGCAACCTGATGCTGCTGGTCATCAACCTGCCGATGATCGGCATGTGGGTGAAGCTGCTCGCGGTGCCCTACCGCTACATGTACCCCTCGATCATGGTGTTCTGCGCGATCGGCGTGTACTCGCTGCAGAACAACGTGTTCGACGTCTACCAGACGGTGGTCTTCGGCATCTTCGGCTATCTCTGCTCCAAGCTGCGGCTGGAGGCGGCGCCGATGCTGATCGGCTTCGTGCTCGGCCCGATGATGGAGGAGCACCTGCGCCGCGCCATGCTGCTGTCCCGCGGCGACCCGATGGTGTTCGTCGAGCGCCCGATCAGCGCCGTCATGCTCGGCATCGCCGCCGTCGCGCTGATCGCGATGCTCATGCCCAATGTCCGCAAGGGCAAGGACGCGGCGCTGGCGGAAGGCGGCTGAACGGCGCGCCGGCCGGACGGTTGGCGCCGAATTGGGAAGGCGGGTTCCGAAAGGGGCCCGCCTTCTGCTTTTTCCGTCCGCCGCAGACACCCGCCCGGCAACCGCCATTCCCCAGGCGGCCCGGGCCGGCACCTCAGGACGCCGATGAAGTCCCCGCGGGTCCGGGGGCGCGCACGCCCCCGGCGGGGGTCCAGGGGGCGGCCCCCCCCCCTGGCCGCCTCCCCTCCCTCTCGCCTTCCCTTTGCCGCCATTGCTGTGCATGGTCCGGTTTCATTCCGCGACAGATCCTCGGGCAACATGACCGCGACCAGCACCGACATCCTTCCCGTCATCCTGTCCGGCGGCACGGGCACGCGGCTTTGGCCGCTCTCCCGCGAGGGCTATCCGAAGCAGTTCTGGCCCCTGGCCTCCGATCGCCCGATGCTGGCCGAGACCGCGGCGCGCGCGGAGGGTGCCGGCTTCCTCCCGCCCATGGCGGTGTGCAACGAGGCGCACCGCTTCCTGGTCGCCGAGCAGCTTCGCGGCCGCAATGCCCGCATCGTGCTGGAGCCCGCCGGGCGCAACAGTGCGCCGGCCATCGCCGCCGCCGCGCTGCTCGCCGAGGAAGCGAACCCGGGCACGGTCATGTGGATCATGGCGGCCGATTCGGCGATCTCCGACGTGCCGGCGCTGCATGCCGCGCTCGGCCAGGCGGCGGCCGCCGCGCGCGCCGGGCGCATCGTCACCTTCGGCATGCGGCCGACCGCGCCCGAGACCGGCTACGGCTACATCGAGGCCGGCGACGACCTGCCGGGCCTGGCGGGGGTGCGCGCCATCGCACGCTTCGTCGAGAAGCCTGATGCGGCGCGGGCCGCGGAGTTCGTCGCCGGCGGCCGGCATCTGTGGAATTCGGGGATGTTCGTCGCCACCGCATCGACGCTGCTCTCGGAACTCGAACGCCATGCGCCGGAGCTGCTGCACAAGGTCCGCCTCGCAGTCGAGGGCGCGAAGCGGGACATGGACTTCGTGCGCCTGGCGCCGGAGCCCTTCGCCGCCGCGCCGTCCATCAGCATCGACTACGCGGTGATGGAACGGACGCAGCATGCCGCCGTGGTCTCCGCCTCGATCGGCTGGTCGGACATCGGCTCCTGGGCCGCGTTGTGGGAGATCAGCGCCAAGGACGCCGCCGGCAATGCCGCCGAGGGTCCGGTCGAGATCGTCGAGTCGCGCAACTGCTACGTGCGCAGCGAGGGGATGGTCACCGGCATTGTCGGCCTCGACGACGCCGTGGTGGTGGTGACCGACGACGCGGTGCTGGCGATGCACCGCGACCGCGCGCAGGACGTGAAGAAGCTGGTGGACGCGCTGAAGGCGAAGGGCCGCAAGGAAGCGACCGAGCATCGCCGCGCCTACCGGCCCTGGGGCCACTATGAGGGCCTGATCATGGGCGACCGCTTCCAGGTGAAGAAGATCCAGGTGCGCCCCGGGGCGAAGCTGTCCCTGCAGAAGCACTTCCACCGTGCGGAGCATTGGGTGGTGGTTTCCGGCACGGCGATCGTGCGGCGCGATGCGGAGGAAATCCTGCTGCGCGAGAATGAGAGCGTCTATCTCCCGCTCGGTTGCGTGCACCGGATGGAGAACCCGGGGATCATCCCGCTGGTGCTGATCGAGGTGCAGTCGGGCTCGTATCTCGGCGAGGACGACATCGTTCGCTACGAGGATACCTATGGCCGGGCATGACGCCCGGCCATAAGCGATCTCGTGCCTCAGGCGCCGGCGCGCGCATCCGCGCGCTTGGCTTGCGCGCCATGAACTGTCGCGCCGGCGGTGACGGTCCGTCCGGGCGCGGTCGCGCCGTGCGCTCCCGGCCTGGGGCAGGGCCTCGGGCCGCGCTTTTTTCCCGCTCCTCAGGCGCCGGCGCGCGCATCCGCGCGCTTGGCTTGCGCGCCATGCACTGTCGCGCCGGCGGTGACGGTCCGGCCGGGCGCGGTCGCGCCGTGCGCTCCCGGCCCGAGGCAGGGCCTCGGGCCGCCTGCGGTCTGCGGTCTGCGGTCTGCGGTCTGCGGTCTGCGGTCTGCGGTCTGCGGTCTGCGGTCTGCGGTCTGCGTACGCAGTGGCCGCGAACTTGATCCGGCGCAAGGCATGGCGCGCGAAGGCGCGGAAAATGGCGCCACAAGCGACACGGCAGGAAAGGCCCGCTCATGAATCATCGCCACCGCAAGGTGCTCCACGCCATCTTCGCCCACCCGGTCAGCGCCAATATCGACCCGAAGGCAGTCCAGGCGGTGTTCGAGGAACTCGGCGCGGAACTCGCCCACACGGGATCGGGCCGCGTCGGCGTGAAGCTCAACGGCCACGCCCACGCCTTCCACGATTCGCGGCACAGCCTGTCGAAGGACGAAGTCGTCGAGATCCGGCAATTCCTCACCCAGGCCGGCGTCGATCCCGCCGCCTTCCCCGAATGAGCGCCGCGCCGGGTTGCGTGATCGGCGCAATCCTGGCCTAACCTTTCCCGACGTCGCGGCGCGAGCGCCGCGGCGGAGGGAGAGGACGACTACACCATGACGCTCCATCGCCGCGCCCTGCTGGGCGCCGCCGGGCTCGCCGCCCTGGCCCCCGCCACCGCCCGCGCCCAGACGCGCTGGCAGATGGCCACCGCCTACGCCGACGGCAACCTGCACACACGCAACATCCGCAGCTTCCTCCAGGAAGTCGAGCAGGCGGCGAATGGGCGACTGTCCATCCAGCTTCATTCCAACGGCGCGCTGCTGCGCATGCCGGAGATCAAGCGCGGCGTGCAGACCGGCCAGGTGCAGCTCGGCGAGATCCTGCTCACCGCCTACGCGAACGAGGACCCGCTCTTCGACGCCGACGCGCTGCCGCAGCTCGTCACCAATTTCCAGCAGGCCAAGCGCCTGTCCGACCTGCAGAAGCCGTTCATCGAGGCGCGCTTCGCCCGCCAGGGGCTGAGCCTGCTTTACATGGTGCCCTGGCCGGCGGCCGGGCTCTACGCGCAGCAGGTGGTGACCAGCCTCGAACAGCTCCGCGGGTCGCGCTTCCGCACCTACTCGCCGATGACGAACCGCTTCGCGCAGCTCATCGGCGCGCAGCCGACGCTGGTGCAGAGCGCGGAACTCGCGCAGGCCTTCGCCACCGGCGTGGTGCAGGCGCAGGTCACTTCGGCCGCCACCGGCGTCGACACCCAGGCCTGGGACTATGCCCGCGTCTTCACTCCGCTCGGCTTCACCATGACGAAGAACGCCGTCTTCGTCTCCCGCCGCGCGCTGGAAGGCCTGCCGCGCGACCTGCAGGAAGCGATCCGCGCCGCCGCGGCGCGCGCGGAGCAACGCGGCTACGAGCTCTCCGAGGCTGCGCAGCGCGAGACCGAGGCGACGCTCGCTGCTCGCGGCATGCAGGTGACGCAGCCCTCGCAGCAGCTCCTCGACGATTGCGCCCGGGTCGGCCGCACCATGGCGGATGAGTGGGTGCAGCGGGCAGGCGACGACGGGCGCAGGCTGCTCGAGCAGTACCGGGCGGCTGGCTGACGCCACCGGGCTGCGCATGCGGCGGGCAGAACTGTCCACCGCGGCCCAGCATGCGGGCAGCATGGGCCGCAGGTGGCGCCGCACGCGTCATCGGCCCCTTGCGCCTGCCCATGCCCGGCGAGGAAGATGCGCCCGCCAAGAACAAGAGGGGGCTTCAGCATGCCTATCCTTCGCCGCCGCGGGCTGCTCGCGGCATCGGGCGGCCTGGCGGCCGCCGCCATCGCCCCGGGGGGCGCCCGCGCCCAGACCCGCTGGCAGGTTGCGACCGCCTATCCCGACGGCAACTTCCACACGCGCAACATGCGCGCCTTCGTCGACCAGGTGCAGGCCACCACCGGCGGGCGGCTGCAGATCCAGCTGCATTCCAACGCCTCCCTCCTCCGCATGCCGGAAATCAAGCGCGGCGTGCAGACCGGCCAGGTGCAGATCGGCGAGATCCTGCTCTCGGCCTATGGCAACGAGGATCCGTTCTTCGAGGTCGACAGCGTGCCGATGCTGGTCACCAGCACGGCGATGGCGCGCAAGCTCGCGGAACTGCAGAAATCCTACGTCGAGGCGCGTCTGAACCGGCAGGGCCTGTCGCTGCTCTACTGGGTGCCGTGGCCGCCCTCGGGCCTCTACACCAACGCGCCGGTCGAAAGCGTGGACACGCTGCGCGGGACGAAGATGCGCACCTTCAATGCGCTGACCAATCGTTTCGCAACGCTGTGCGGCGCGACGCCGACGCTGGTGCAGCAGGCCGAGGTGCCGCAGGCCTTCGCGACCGGCGTGGTCAACGTGATGGTCACCTCGGCGGCGACAGGCGTCGACGTGCAGGCCTGGGATTTCTGCCGCGTCTTCACGCCGATCGGCTTCACACGCACGAAGAATGCGATCTTCGTGCGCCAGCGCGATCTCGCCGCCCTGCCGGCCGATGTGCAGGCGGCGATCCGCAGCGCGGCGGCAGCCGCCGAAACGCGCGGATGGGATGCCTCGGACGCGGAGACGGTCAGCCAGCAGGCCACGCTCGCCACGCGCGGCATGACCGTGCAGCAGCCGACACCCGCCTTGATGCAGGGTCTGATGCGCATCGGCGCGACCCAGGTCGACGAATGGGTGGCCAAGGCGGGCGACGAGGGCAAGCGCCTGATCGACGCCTACCGCGCGGCCATCGCATGATCCCGGCGGGGCCCTGGGGGGCCCCGCCCCCCGACAGGACGGAAACACCAGGCATGAACTTCCCGCCCCACTCCCGGCAGGCGGCAGCATGAACCCGCTGCGCCACGCGCTCGATGCGCTCTACCTCGCAGGCGGCGTGCTGGGCGGCGTCGCGCTCGCCGCGATCGGCGGCATCATCGCGGCGCAGGTGATCGGACGGCAGTTCGGCGCGACCGTGCTCGGCGCCGACGACCTCACGGCCTTCTCGGTCGCCGCCTCGGCGACGCTGCCGCTGGCCTATGCCTTCCGCCACGGGGCGCATATCCGCGTCGACCTCATCATCGGCCATCTGCACGGCGTGGCGCGCTTCATCATGGAGACGCTGGCGCTGCTGATCACCGCCGCGCTCTGCGTCTTCTTCGCCTATGCGATGCTCGACCTCGCCTCCGACAGCTTCGAGTTCGAGGACGTGGCGCAGGGTTCCGTCGCCTGGAAGCTCTGGGTGCCGCAGGGGCTGGTCGGCATCGGCGTGGCGATCTTCGCCGTCTGCCTGATCGACGACCTCATCGTGCACCTGACCGGTGGCACGCCTTCCTATCGCAGGGCCGCCGAGGCCTCGGCGCTCGAGCGCGCGGGGGAGGAACTCTGATGGAACTCGCCCAGACCGAAGCCGGGCTGCTGCTGCTCGGCCTGCTCTTCCTCTTCCTCGGCCTCGGCATCTGGATCGGGCTTGCGCTCGCTCTGGTGGGGCTGGCCGGCATCGTCGTGCTGCCGATGCTGATCCCCGCCATGCCCACCTTCCCGGCCGAGAAGGTGATGGGCACGGCGATCTGGCAATCGCTCGCCTCCTGGACGCTCGCCGCCCTGCCGCTCTTCATCTGGATGGGCGAGATCCTGTTTCGCACGAGGCTGTCGGAGGACATGTTCCGCGGCCTCGCGCCCTGGGTGCAGCGGTTGCCCGGGCGGCTGATGCATGTGAACGTCATCGGCTGCGGCATCTTCGCCGCCGTCTCCGGGTCTTCCGCTGCCACGGCGGCAACGATCGGCAAGATGTCGCTGCCGGCGCTGAAGCAGCGCGGCTACCACCAGCCCATGGCGATCGGCAGCCTGGCCGGCGCGGGAACGCTCGGGCTGCTGATCCCGCCGTCCATCGTCATGATCGTCTATGGCGTGGCGGCAGAGGTCTCGATCGTCCGGCTGTTCATCGCCGGCGTGCTGCCGGGCATCATGCTGATGGTGCTGTTCAGCGGCTATATCGCCGTCTGGTCGCTGATGAACCCGAAGCTGACGCCGGAAGCGGACCCGCCGATGCCCTTCATGAAGAAGGTGCGGGAGAGCGGGCAACTCATCCCCGTGGTGCTGCTGATCGCCTTCGTGATGGGCAGCATCTACCTCGGCTGGGCGACGGCGACCGAGGCCGCGGTCTTCGGCGTGATCGGCGCGCTGGCGCTGTCGGCCTGGGGCGGCTCGCTGTCCTGGAAGTCCTTCACCGACAGCCTGATGGGCGCGGTGCGCCTGTCCTGCATGATCAACCTGATCCTGGCGGGCGCGGCCTTCCTGACCCAGGCCATGGCCTATTCCGGCATCCCGGCGGCGATGGCGGCCTGGGTCGGCGCCCAGGGCTTCAGTCCCTACATGATCATCGCTTGCCTGACCGTGATCTACCTGATCCTCGGCTGCTTCATCGACGGCATCAGCATGATCGTGCTGACCGTGTCTGTGGTGCTGCCGATCATCCAGAGCACCGGCTTCGACCTGGTGTGGTTCGGCATCTTCATCGTGCTGGTGGTGGAGATGGCGCAGATCACCCCGCCGGTCGGCTTCAACCTGTTCGTGCTGCAAGGGCTGACAGGCAAGGGGATCTTCGAAGTGACGCGCTGCACTCTGCCCTTCTTCGTCCTGTTGGTGGTCGGCGTCGCGATCGTCACGGTCTTCCCGGCCATCGTCACCTGGTTGCCGCAGACCGCGCTGGCAAGGTGAAAGACGGATCGGGATTGCGCCGAAGGGCGCATTCCCGGTGCCGGCGCCGGGATCGCACCCTGGCGCCGCATCTCCAGCAGCCCGCGGGCCGCGGCTTCGGTCAGCCGGCGTCCTCCTGCCACGCCTGCGTCGATCGCAGACGCCCCCCCTTCGGCAGAACCTCCGGGAATCTCCGCCTGCACGCCTGATCCCGACGGCCGCTCTTCGCGACCGTTGGCATGAGCCCTTTCGAGCTCTCGGGCGCAGGGCGCAAACCTCCGGTTTGCTTGGCTTCGCCGGACCACCGGCGGGCCGCGTTCCGGATCCCCAGTCACCTTGCAAGGCAAGGTGACTGGGTGCGCGTCGCGGCCTCGGCATGAGTCAGGAACTCGTGCCGCTGGCATGATGCTGCCGATATGGGATCCGTATGCGTCGGGTGGCGCCGCGCCGTCTTCCGCGCGCACCGCCCGGGGTCACCCGCCCCCCGCCAGTCGGGGACTCTCATGCCGGGTCAGCCGGAAGGGCGGCCGGCATCAGCCCGGCGCGACGCCCTGGGCCGCGCGGCGGCCCCGCATACGTCCTCGGAAGTGCCGGATGATGAAGAAGGTCAGGGCCAGCGCGGCAATGCCCGCGATGCACCAGAACAGCCGCTCCACCCCGAGCCAGGCGCCGAGGTACCAGCCCGCGGCGACGAAGCTGCTCGCCCATATACCGGCGGCGATGAAGTTGAGCACCGCGAAGCGCGCGCGGTTGTAGCCGGCCAGGCCGCAGACCACCGAGGCGACGTTGCGGATGCCGTAGAGGAAGCGGAAGGAGAGGATGAACAGCGTGCCGTAGCGCTCGAGCAGCGCATTCGCCTTTTCGACCCGCGGCTGGGATCCCGGGCAGCGGCGCAGGATGGCCGGGCCGTAGCGACGGCCGAGATAGAACCAGGTCTGGTCCCCCAGATAGGACCCGATCCACACGGCTCCGAGGAGAAGCCAGGGGTCGACAATGCCCAAGGTCGCGCCGAGCGCCGACGCGGCCAGGACGAACGTCTCTCCCTCGAAGAACGCCCAAATGGCAGCGAAGAGATACGCATAATCGCCCCATTCGGCCCAGAACTCGGCCAAGCGCTGAAGTCTCCCTGGTTCGTTACCCAGCACACTGCCCTGTCGCGGGCCGCAGGGGAATGGGTATCCGGTGCAATTGGCTCATGACGCTCAGAGACCGTTTGCGAATGCCGGCACCGGCCCGCGCCGCACGGATCACCCATCCGCCGCCGGCCAGTCCGGCCGCTCGAAGCGCTGGATCTCGAGGGTGTAGCCCGCCGGGTCGCGGAAGAAGAAGGAGGTGACGCGATAGGCCTCCGAATGCCGGGGCGCCGAGGCGATCTCGACACCCTTCGCCGCCAGCCGCGCGTGCCAGCCCTCGACATCCTGCACGACGAAGGTGACGACCGCGCCGCCCTCGACGCGCGGGTCGTCGCTGACCCGCGCCGCCCGCGCGCGGCACACCCCGAGGAAGGCGCGCGATCCGGGCGCGATCTCGTAGATCCGGCAGGTGCCCTGGTCCTGCGCCAGCGGCAGGCCGAGCACCTCCTCGTAGAAGCGCCAGCACGCCTCGGGCGCCTCGGCATAGAGGAAGGTCACGTGCTGATCGAAGGGGCCCGGCATGCGGCGAGCATGGCGCCGGGCGCGGCTGACGCCAACCGCATTGCCGCCACTGGCGGCACGGCGGGGCCGTCCCGGGCTGCGGATGCTTGCCTGGCCGATCCGCAACGGGCCGACAGCCGGAACCTCGTCGCGCTCACCGGCCGGCCGCGAAAGCGCCGTTCGGCGCAATCCCCCGCGGCCTCCCGGGCGGGACATCGCCCATCTGCGCGCAGGGCACGCGCCCGCGCGCCGCCCGATCGCGCCGCGCGGCGCAGGGGCCGTGCCGCCGGGGTCGGTACGGGGCTGGAAAGCCGCTTGCCGGCGCGGGATGATCGCGGCAGCGCCGCCAACCGGAAGGGACCACACCGCATGAGTGACCTCACCAACAAGATCACCAGCCAGATCCCCATCAAGGAACCGGCCTGGATCAAGGAATTCAAGGCCTTCATCATGCGCGGCAACGTCATCGACCTCGCCGTCGGCGTGGTGATCGGCGCCGCCTTCACCGCCATCGTCACCTCGCTCGTCGAGGACCTGATCAACCCGATCCTCGGCATCATCCTCGGCGGCATCGACTTCTCGAACCTGTTCATCGTGCTGTTCGGGGAACGCAGGCCGTCGCTCGAACTGACGCGGCAGGGCGGGGCCTCGGTGCTCGCACTCGGGTCCTTCCTCAACGCCATCATCAAGTTCGTCATCGTCGGACTGGCGATCTTCTGGCTGCTGAAGATCCTGTCGAAGCTCAGCCTGTCGGTGAACCAGGCGAAGGGGCCCTCGCCGACGGAGACGCTGCTCGCCGAGATCCGCGACGAGTTGAAGGCGCAGCGTGGGGCGCCGCCACCGGCGGGCTGAAGAAAGGGCGGGGGAGGAGAACCTCCCCCCGCTCCCCCCTCCCTTCCTTGTCGTTTGGGGACTGACGGCGGAAGGGGGCACCCGGAGCTAAGATAGGCGGATGGTGCCGGCGCCGACCAGGGCGGCGACCCGCGCCGCGACAGCCACCTGCGCGGCGGCGTCGAGGCCCAGGACCGCGTGGATCGCCTGCGCAAGCTCGGGCTCCGTCATGGCGGGGCGCACCGCCAGCAGGGCCTGCGCGGCCGCGGCGATCTCGGCCGGCGGCACGGCGGCGGCACGGCGGAGATGTGCGGCGGCGGCACGCCGGTCGCGCGGCACGACCTTCGTCACGGGCGTCATCAGGACGCCGGCCGCCTCCGTCACGCCGTGCCGTGCCTTCGCGATCGGCATCGCCTGCCGCAGCGCGTCCTTCTCCTTCGCGGTCAGCGCCTCCCTGCCCGCCAGCAGACGCAGGCGCTCGGCCAGGCTGTCCGCGGTGATCGGCGCCTCGACGGCGACGATCTCGCCGATGATGCCGGCCAGCGTCGCGGCAGGGAGCTCCGCGAGCGGCGGGTCGGCCGGCAGCGCCGGCGCGGCCTCGCGATAGGGTTCGGCGAGGCCCGGCTCGGGCGACGGCGGGGGCGGCGCGGCCTCCGCGGCGGGGGCGGCGGCGGGGGCGGCACCAAGGGCGGACTTCACCTTCGCCGCCTCGGCCTCCGGCTGCGCATACCAGGCGAGCGACCAGGCGCGCGACAGCTTCCAGCCCATCATTTCCAGCGCCGCAGGGCGGCCCCGCTCGCGGTCCCGCGCGCAGCGCAGCGCCGCCCAGTCGCCGGCATCGGCCTCGATGCCGAGTTCGTAGCCCTGCTCGCCGCGCGCCGCGACATCGAGGAACAGGCCCGCGAGGCCGACATGCGGCACCGGTTCCTTGCCGGCTTCGCGCACCGCCTCGGCGATCGCCTCGGCGATGGCGCTGCCGGTCGCCTCACCGCCTGCGCGCGGCGCGGCCGCCGGACCGGCGGCAAAGGCGAGGAAGGTCTTCAGCGCCGCGACGCCGCGCCCCGATGCGCGCTCGAGGTCGATGTCGTCGGCGCCGATGCCCGAGAAGACGACGCAGCGCTTCTTCGCGCGCGTGATCAGCACGTTGAGCCGCCGCTCGCCGCCCTCGGCGCTCAGCGGCCCGAAGCGCATCGCGAGCCGGCCGTCCTTGTCGCGGCCATAGCCGACCGAGATCATGATCGCGTCGCGCTCGTCGCCCTGCACGTTCTCGAGGTTCTTGACGAAGAAGGGCTCGTCCGCGTGCGCGGCGAAGAAGGCGTCGGCGGAGGGATCGGCGCGGCGGGCGGCCTCGACCGCATCCATGATCGCATCGCGCTGCCTGATCGAGAAGGCCGCGACGCCGAGCGTGTCGTCCGGCGTCTCCTTCGCATGGCGCATCACCGCCTCGGCGACGGCCTGCGCTTCGGCGCGGTTGACGCCCTCGCCCGTTTCCCAGGCGCCATCGACGCGCACCAGGGACAGGCCGAGTTCGGCCGAACGCGGGCGCGGGCTCGGCAGCACGAGGAGGCGGTTCTCGTAGAATTCCTGGTTGGACGTCGCGATCAGGCTCTCGTGCCGGCTGCGGTAGTGCCAGCGCAGCAGCGCATGCGGCACGCCGCGCGCGTTGCACAGGCCGAGGATGGATTCGACATCGCGCGCGGCGACCGCATCGGGCGCGTCCTCCGGCGCGGTGTCGTCCTCCTCCCCGGTCATGCGCTGGAAGAAGCGGGTGGGGGGCATCTGGCGGTCGTCGCCGACCACCACCACCTGGCGGCTGCGGGCGATGGCACCGAGCGCATCGACGGGTTCGACCTGCGAGGCCTCGTCGATCACCAGCAGGTCGAAGGACAGGCCGGGGCGCAGCCCGTGCGGCGGCGCCAGGAACTGCGCCACGCTCAGCGGGCTCATCATGAAGATCGGCTTGGCCGCCTGCACCGCGGGCGAGGCCCGCAGGAGCAATTCGCGGACCGGCAGGTGGCCGCGCTTCTTCTCCATCTCGCCGCGGATCACCGTCATGCCGGCCATGCCGTCGCGCACCTGCTTGACGCGGTCGGCATGGGCGCGGGAGGCCTCGGCGCGGGCCAGGCCGATGCGGGCGCGGTCGGCCTCGCGGAACTCCGTGACCAGCCGGTCATAGGCGCCGGCGTCGAAGGCGGCGAGATCGGGGTACTGCGCGCTGGCGGCGCGCAGCAGGCCCTCATGCAGGGCGTAGGCGAAGGCGTCCTCGGCGGCCTCGGGCGCAAGGCGGCCGTCCTGCAGGCGCTGCACCACGGGGTCGAGGCCCTGGGCTTCCGCCAGCGCTCGGCGCCAGCCCTGCCAGAGCGGCAGCGCCTCCGGCCGGCCGGCCCATTCGCCGAGCCTGTCGGCCAGCGTCGCGAAGGCGGGGTCGGCGGTGCCGAAGGCGGCGACGGGATCGAGGCCGGTCGCCTGCTTCAGCTCCTCCCACGCCGTGGCGCCGGCCTCCAGCACGGCGGCATCGGCGGCGGGCGCGGCCTCGGCGAGCGCGGCGGCGGCCTGCGCCCCGTGCTTCTGGCGCCAGAGGATCAGTGCGGACATGACGGAGGGATCGGTGTCCTCGCCGTGCCACAGGCTGCCGAAGGCGGCGCTGCCGAGCGCATTGCCGCTGCGCACGCGCTGCTGCGCGGCCTGGCCGGCAATGGCGGCCTCCAGCGCGGCGAGCGGATCGGCGCCGTCGCGCGCGACGCGCGCCGCGACCTCCTGCGCCGCGCGGCGGCCGGAACTGAGGAAGCCGAAGAAGCCGCCGGACGCGGCCAACGTGGCGCGCGCCTCCTCCAGCCCGCCGACGTCGAGCGCACCGGGCTTCAGCCGCGGGTCCCGCTTCGCGATGGCGAGTTTCGCCACTGCCTCGGTCAAGGCGACCAGCGGGGCGGGGTCGGCGCGCCAGGCGGCGCTGGCCATCGCCGCCTTGTCGTGCGCCGGCGCCTCCCGCAGCGCGGCGGCGGAGCGCAGCCGCGCGGCGACCGAGGCCGGTCCG
>NZ_JAAEDL010000036.1 GCF_018129005.1 Neoroseomonas eburnea | reverse complement strand
TCCGCTCCTCGAAGCCATGCCCGCCGATGAATCATGTCCGGCCGCGTCGGATCAACCCAAAGAGTCCGCCCTTTGTGCGCCGGGTATCAGGTCGGATTCTTCGCTCTGCGTCTCCTTGGCGCGGGCGATGAGGCTGCTGAATCCCGACAAGAGGCTTGGCACATAAAGTCCGCAAATTTAAGAGCTTGGACCTTGTGGGCTAAATCGCCCAACCCTCAAGGTCCGGAGACTCTCCGCCATTCCGGAGAGAAAATCCGCCCTCGTTGCAGCCGCGTACCCTCAAGGTCGCGGCCGAAAACCGCGGGAAACCTGCGCCTGAACGCGACGGGCCGATCAGGAAAGACAGGTTGTAAGGAAACCGACTGGAGCAGCGGTGGCAACCGGGGAATGAAACTCTCTGGGCGGTGAGACTTGCGCGTCACTCATGCTAACAGAAAGCCTAGGATTTCACGTCGTCGAGGGTCAGCCTTTTCTTCGGCCCGATCGTGCTGTGTTCGGACATGCGTCAGGCAGGTCGCTGCGGGTCAAGGCTCTCCTGCTCCAGTGTCCAGGTTCTGTCCGCCGTCAGGAACTGGGCGACAGGGGCTATGGCGCTGGATGATGCCCCGAGTACAGCCAGAGCGGGTTCACCGTCGGCTTCGCGGCCCCGGGTCATCGCAAGTTCGGGATCCATGAGGTGCGGCTTGAGGCCCGGCAGTGCTTCCTCAAGGAGGGCAAAGATGCGCACTCCTCCCGGGTCTATATCGCCCCAATGCCAGACGCCGTCGACGTGGCTTGCGAGAACTGCGGCGGCACGCAGCACGGCGGCCGACGGAAAGCCGCCCGTGTAAAGCACGAACCCCTCATCGCGCTGTTCACGGACGTGCCTGTTGAAGCTGGCGAGGTTCTCAATAAGGAGGAGGTACGGCGCTCGGCGAGTCGGCCTCATTGTCGAAATGAGCTCCTCGGGTAACCCCACATAGGGGGCGCCCGCGATCTCCGGGACACCCGGCAAGGCGAAGCTTGCTCGTAGGAGGACGGGCGGCAGGAAGGCGGACACACCGAAGGAACGGAGGACATCGTCTGCCCCAACGCCGTCATCGATGCTGAAGGCCCGTCTCAACAGCGCGACGACATGCCGACGCCGCTCCTCCAGGGCCTTGGTGCGACCGGTCGCCTCGACGCTGAGCCGCCGCCGGTCGCGGCCGGCACCGCCCTGGGCAAGTGCCGCCAGCAGCTGGAACGTCTCTCGGGCTGCTTCTGGGTCATCGGGGGACAGCCCGAATGGCGCCTCGCCGCGCGCCCAGCGGGCAGAGCAGTGCTCCGCGAGGCCCGAGAGCCAATCAACCGCACCCGAGAGGGCAGGAGCGATGGCCTCGTGGAGGCGTCGCGCCCTCGCCCCATAGCGTTGGACTCCGAGGAAGCTCGCCAGCGCATCTGCATCCACGATGCGGACGCGTCGTACCAAGCCGGCTCGGTAGCCGTCGTGCCGATCCAATTGGACCGCGCGCGCTTGCTCTGCAGCCTCAAGCAATCTGGCGCTCGGCTCAACCTCGGCCGGCGACAGCTCATGGTCCTGCCAAGCCAAAGACCGGGCGGCGGCCCCCCGCACCTCAGCGAGTTCGGCCTCACGTAGCAGGCGGGTGAGGAGCCGAATTGCGGGGCCCGCCGTGTCCTCCCGCGGGCCAGCCGGCACTTTAGGCGTCGGCGCGCGCCTGACGGGCACGGTCCCAGTCCTCCAGCGTCTGCTCGAACGGATTGTCGGCCTTCAACATGCGGCGATACTCCTCGGAGCCGTGGTGGGTCACGAGATGAACAGTACGGCCCAACCGAACAACCTCGACGATGGTCTCGAACCTTGACGCAAACGAATATCGCTTTCCGGTCGGGCCCGCCGCCAGCATCTGCAGCCCAAGGGTGCCCATCAAATCCAAGACTGTCCCGATATTGGCCTCGTCGAGCTTGGCGAATGCCTCGTCGAAGACTGCAGGGGCAAACCCGATGTCTTCGGGCGATGTGCCGGGCTGGATGTTGTTTGCGGCCGCCAAGGCCGTGCCGACGGCCACGTAGGAGGGTGCTTCACGCTCCCCGCCAGAGCCAGTGCGCAGTCTCTGGCTGAGGTAGCCGAGCACACGACCGGTTTCTCGATGCCGCATCTCAAGATCGTATATGAAGTAGCCCCGGTAGTCCGACAGTGCCCTTATGTCGTCCTCGATTCCTGCGCCGTCGCCCTCCAGCAGGGCGAGAACACGCCGCTTTCCGCGGGCGACAGGATCGTCCATGTCATCGGCGTCCAGCGGTCCCTCGGCCGCCTCCGGGTTCAATCGAACAGCCTCGGCCGCGGTCAGCACGTCGGCGAGCTCAGGTTTCTCTGTTGGCCGGAACGCGTAAATCTCGTCCTTAAACGGTCGTGCGCGTAGATGGCGGTTCAAGTCGTTCAGAAGGCGCTTGGCCCCAGCCACCCTAGCAGCCAGGTTTACGAACAGGTCTTGGCGCAGACCTTGAGACACCTTCTCTGCGGCCGATACGGCGGCGTCCTTGTGCTCGCGGAGCTCGTGCCCGCGGAGGCGGTCGAGCCGTTCCCGGACCCAGCGAACAGCACCCTCGACTTCTCCGAGGCTAGAGGGGTCGGGGGCTCCGTCCCGGCGGGGGGCCTCTCCATGCTTGTGCCAATAGGCGACAAGCGCGTTGAAGCCCGCTCGCCATTGCGCTTCTGCCTCTCGATCTGCGTTCGCTGCCCGCCCGCGGGCTTCGTCAATCAGGCTTGTGAAGCCTGCGCGACGGCCTCGGCGTTCTGTCAACTCTGCCTCCGCCGCCGCCATCTCATCCATCTCCGCCGGAAGCGCGGTCAGCGTTTCGTCTGCACGGCGCGCTTCACGTTCGGCTCCTTCGAGGTCGGCCTTGGCCCGTGACAAGCCGTCGCGGACTAGGTCACGCCGACCAGACGCCTTGCGCCTGCTTTGGTCGACCTGCGCGACGCGGTCATCTGCGTGCTTCAGCCGCTCGGCTAGCTCGGCGGGCACCTCGGCGGACATCCGCTCGACCTCGGCCTGCGCCGCGTTAAGGGCAGCGTCGGCGGCCTTGAAGCTGCCCAGGGCGGCCTCAAAGTCATCGGGTGCGGGCAGAGCCTCGGCAGCCAGCTCGAGCTTGGTTGCTGCCCGTGCGAGGTTGCCGGCCGTTGTCTCGGCTACCCTTAGCGCGTCCATTGCGACATCGTGCTCGGCCGCGAGTTGGCGGACGTCATCCTCAGTGTACCGCCGCCCCAGCACAAGTTGGTCCGTCGGCCTCCGATTCTGGATGCCACCGCCAGACGCGACCTGGCAGTCACGAGTAACCGCTCGGCCGGCCGCTTCGAGATCCGCCTCGGTCTCAACCCGTCGGAACGCACCAAGGCGCTGATTGAGGAATGCCCTTGCCCGGCGATCAGAGGTACGCACGACCTCTGCAAGTGATCCTCGCTCTGGAGCCCCACCGAAGCGGTCGACCAGGGCTGCCTGCACCACGATGCAGTCGTAGAAGCGCGCGCGCTCACGCCGGACACGTCGGACAGCTGCCTGGACATGCGCTGCGTCCACCAGCACCGCCTCTCGTCCGGCGCCGAGCACGGTTTCGACTGCTTGTGCCCAGGACGGGTCTGTGACCTCAACGACGGCACAAAGTGGCTGCGGCGTCATGCCTTCAGCGGAGAGCACTTCGACCAGGTCGCGCGTCTCTCGCCTTAGCCGAAAGCCGCCCCGCCGCGCGTCGGCAAGGCGGCCCTCGATCTCTTCTAAGCGGGTCTTCGCGTCAACGACGGCACGCGCCCCGGCCTCCGCCTGGATCCGCATCGTTCGACACGCCTCACCTATCGCTCCTCGCTCCGCAAGCGCCCGCCTGACAGCATCGCCATCGCCCGGCCAAGCGCTCGCGAGATCCCCAACAACGGCAGTTTGGAACGAAGCTCTGAGCGTGTTGGCACCTGCAATCGATCGAGTTGCCGCCTCAACTCGAAGGGCCTCCACTACGACGCGCAGCTTCTCACGTTGAGCATCGAGGGGCGCCCTTGCCTCGGCAAGAAGTCGCCTTGCATCAGCGTGCACGGCCTTGGCTTCGGCGAGCCTCGCCCGCGACGGATCAGCGTCTAGGGCACGCCGAGCGTCCTCGCGCTCGGCCTGGGCTTCTCCCATGTCTAATTCGAGTTGTCGGAGCTCCGCCTCGCATGATTTGAGCTCGACCTCACGGTCGGTAATGGTCTCCTGGGACGAACGGACCCTAACCCTTGCGGCTTCGCGTTCCGCCAGTGCACCAAGCAGTCGCGCTACCCGTGCCACTGACCTCTGTCGAAGGTGTGCATCGAGCCGGTCCGCGACACTCGTAAGCTCCCGCTCCTTGACCTCCAGCGCCCGTATCCGCTCAACCACGTCACGGTAGCGTCGCATATCCTCTCTGAGCCCGCGCAGGTCGAGCGGATCTTCAGGCAATACGTAGTTGCGAACGAAGTCATCTGGGTTCTCTACGCCCCTGAACCTGACCGCGAGCCGCAGAGCCCGAAGCCAATGCTCTGGGTTTGCTGCCCCATGCCGACCCCTGAGGTGAACAAGCAGGCCCTTGACATACTGGCCTGGCTGGTCGCGGTAGGTTTGCAGCGTTTGGCCGGCGCTCCGCGCCATAGCTTCAAGGCGGGGCCTGAGCTCGGGCCAAGGCGAAGCCGCGCCTTCGAGGCGCCCCGCAACGTGTAGGTCGGACGCGCGCAGTTCCACGCCGGGGACGACGAACAGCGCCTCGAGTTCCTCCTCCGGCTTCGCCTCGTCGGCGTAGAGGCCGACGCCAAAGCTGTGAAGGCGGCCACCCGCATCGTCCGAAACCACGAGCACCACATACGTCATGCCGCCCTGGCGCAGTGGCTCCTCGTCCGGCCCACCAAGCCGGCCGATGCAGTAGTCTCGCACAGTGCGACGCCCCTGCCTCCTGCCATCTTCGGCCCGTGCATTGGGGCTGAAGTACCGCCGGTCGCCTCCCGTCAATGCTAGTTGCACGGCGTCCAAGATGGAGCTCTTGCCCGCGCCGTTGTCGCCAACGAATGCAACATCCCCGCGAACTTCCACCTCCTGAGCCGCAAAGGCATACCAATTCACAAGGATGATGCGGCGAAGGAGAATCACGTCGAGTTCCCCTCCCCGAAGGACGGTACCTCGGAAAGGTCGGCGTCTGTGGCGTTAACCTCGGCCGCCTGGGACCGGCGCCTTGAGACGATTTCCGATGCGAAAGCTTCAAGTCGGGTCAGCGCATCGAGCCCCACTGCGTGCAACAGCCCAGCGCGCAAATGTACAACTCTGTTTCGGTCCTCGCCTTCTACGGCCTCACCCTCCCGGGCGACGCCTGGCCCGAGCGAGCTGATGACCTCCGATAGTCCTGTAGTCCCTCGAAGGCGCGGCAGGCTGTCCTTGCGTCTGCCCGATAACTCCTCCAGCTTCGCTATCAACTCGTCGGTCGTGACCTCAACCTCGCCGTCGTCGTTGATGCGCCCCGGGATCCCGTCTTGGTATGCAACCCGCATCGTTAGCAGCAGCAGGCTGTCCTCAAGCGGGAGGCGCCGCCCCCTACCGTCAACCGGCACCGCACCCACCATGCCAGCACGCTCGTCGATGATTAGTCGACGCCCAACCGCGAGCATCAGGTCGCCGAAGTAGTCGCGGTTCGCAATCACAGTGGCGACCAACCGGGACGAACCACGGTCGGTCCGATAGGCAAACTGGCGTGTCAGCAGGACGTCAGCGGCCGCCTGGAAGTCCTCAAGCTTCCGGCCCCGGTTCGCGCTTGCTTCCAGCGCTTCTTCGAGATCACTCAGCACCGATCTTCCCCCGCGCGCCGGGAACGAGGCGGAAGTCAGGGCCATCGAGCATTGCGCTAACCGCCCGGCCCGGCAGCGATTCCACCGTGAAGCCCGGCCAGTTCACGCGCCGCAACGTGAGTACGGGGATCGCGCAGGTTGCGACCGCATCCTCGATGCTATCGATGGAGATGTCTGCGGCTCGGCGAGGCTCGCCGTCTGCACACTGCCGCGCGACGAACTCGGCGAGCATCGCATTTCCGACCCTTGTCCGCTCTAGGAAAGCGCGGCGAGCTTCGACAAACGCAGCGAGACGTGGGTCCGGAGGTTCTCTAGATGGTGGGGTCGAGTCTAGCCTAGTGCGAGGGGCGCGCGGTACCGCAAGCGTGTGCGGGGCTAGTTGGCCCGGCTCTGGGGCGAGGGTTGTGATCGGAACCTGATCACCTGGTTCCGCGTACCTCCCAAGCTCCCTCAGTAGCGCGTGAAGCCGTTCGCCACTTCCCTCACCTACTAGGTCCAGATAAGCGACAGTGATCGCGACCCGCCGCTCGATGCGCCGTCTGACGCCGTCCAGCCGAGTCATCAAACGGTCGAGGCCAAGTAGGTTCGAACGGACACGTTCGAGGTCGTCCCTAACGGCCATGCGCGCCGCGCCAATGTCGGGCGCAAGTTCCTGGTCGGCGTAGGCGAAGGCGAGACGCCGAAGCGCCTCGGGATCGTCGAGCAACCGCGACGCTAAGTCGATGACCTCACCCCGGTGGCGGTAGGGGTTATGAGCAGTCTTCAAGACGTGCCAGTCGGCGATCACGACAGAGACGAAGCTCGCGAAGAACCTACCCAGGGTCCGGCCGGGGTCTGACTCCTCCAATATCTCCCTCTCGATGCGCCGCAATCCTGCGACCAAGCCGCGGAGCCGCCAAAGGAAGTCTTCAGCGCGACCGGCGGTGTCACGCACCGCGAGCGCATTTCCCTCTGGGTTGTCACGTACGCCCTGAAGTGCGGATCGCATGGCTGCGACGGCACCACCTAGAGTCGCCGCAGACCCACGCTCCAGGTCGCGCAAGAACCGCACCAGCCGCTGCACCGGCTCGGGCATGTCGACACGGGTGCGATAGGCGTCTGGGTAGGGCGCAAGCCATCCCGCATCTACGAGAACACGGTAGGCGCTAGCGCCCGGGCTCTCCGCCGCCTGCGCATCCTCCACACCGAGGAGTCCCACCGAGCGCCGCTGCCGGACTTGGTCATCGATGAAAGCTGTGACCTGACGCGCAAGTGGATGGTCTTCTAGCGGGTCAGCGTAGAATTCCTCCCATATCTCGACGATAAGCCGCGCGTACTCGACCCGCGATGCGCGGTGGAATACGCCAAACAGGGTATTGGGCAGCACGCCGAACAAGCGCTGCCGTTCATGCATTGCTTCGTCGGCCCCGTCCGCCACGCCAAATTCCCGATTCGGTTCCGAACAGTATAGTGCCGGCGGATCATCACACCAGCGAATCCGGTTGCGTGAGGAATGCTTGGCGGCCAAGTCAGCGCGGGAGTGTCAACGGGTGATCCCCTGCCGAACAGCTACTAAAGCAGCGAGGCAACGCTGGCGTGATGCCTCGCGCATCTGCCGCATGCCGATGGCATCACGCATCGCGGTCACGACCTCCTCGTCCGGACCGCCGCGCATCAGCATGCGCCGCGCGAGCACCCGCAACTCCTCCATCGGTATCTCGACTGGATCGCGGTACTGCCCAGGCGGCGGGTCACGGAATGTGGACCAGTCTTCTGGCTTTACGTTCGGCGGCCAGAGGAAGACCGCTTCGCCTTCCGTGGTTGTCCGGACACCGGCCGGCAATGCCGCATAGACCGCCTCTCGGATGCGCCGCCCTGTTCGCTGGAAACCATGCGCCCGCGCCACACGCTGTGCCAGGACCTCGTCGCGCATTGGTCCCTCTGCGGCGAGGAGCACCTGAACCAGTGAAGCGAGGCGCGTGCGGTAGTCGTCTTCGTAGAACTTCGCTGGATCAAGCTGAGACAACACCTCTTGCGGCACAGCGGGGATCGGCTCGGCATGCCCGCCATTATCCTGGCTTGGCTCATCGGCCGCAGACTCTGGCCGGCTCTTGGCCAGCCCCGCTTCCTCTTCGGTCCCTGTATCTTTCGCTGCGACTTCACCAGGCTCCTGGCTTGTCGCTGCAGCTTCCGACTGCACCCGCTCCGCCGCGGCGCGCGCGGCGTTCCGCTTCGCCTCAAGCAGTTCGACGAGAGCGAGGTGGACGCGGTGCGTCTCGCGCTCGGCGTTCGTCCACCAATCGGTCGACCAGATGCGCTGGACACGCCAGCCAAGACCTTCCAGCACGGCCTGACGGAGCCTATCGCGGTCACGCGCTGATGCGGATCGGTGATAGGTCGCGCCGTCGCATTCGATGCCGGCCAGGAAGGCGCCGGGCGCATCGGGGTCCACGATACCGAGGTCGACGCGGAAGCCAGACACGCCGATCTGTGGGTGCACAGTCCAACCGCGCGCGCGCAGCCGTTCGGCTACAGCTGCCTCGAACGGACTCTCGAAGTCGCCCAACGGACCGGTCGACGTGGTCGCGAAGGCCCTCGCGCCGTGCTCAGCAAAAGTCAGAAACTGCTTCAGGTGCGCCACGCCAGTCGCCGATGTCCGGGCGAGATCGATGTGCTCCGGGCGAAGGCTGCCGAAAACCAGCAGAGCCTCTCGCGCGCGAGTTACCGCAACATTGAGCCGGCGCTCGCCTCCCGATTGGTTCAGCGGGCCGAAATTCATCGCGACGCGGCCGGTCACGTCCGGACCGTAGGTCAGCGAGAAGATGATGACGTCGCGTTCCTCGCCCTGCACGCCCTCCAGGTTCTTCACGAGCACGGGCTCGTCCAGGTCATCCGAGAAGAACCGCTCCAGGGAGGGATCTTCGCGCCGCGCCTCGTCCAGCAGGTTCTCTATCAGCGACTGCTGCTCGGCGTTGAACGTCACGATGCCGATGGAGTGCTCAGGCCGTCCATCCCCCATCTGGCGAAGGCGCCAGACGACTTCGGCGACGACCGCCCGGGCCTCGGCCTGGTTGGTCCGCGCGCCAGCGCGCGCGTAGACGCCATCGGCCACGTGGCGGAACGACACTGCGGTGTCCTTCACCACGGGCGACGGGAAGGTCACGAGCCGGCCGCCGTAGTATTGATGGTTCGAGAAGGCGATTAGTCCTTCGTGGCGGCTGCGGTAGTGCCAGGTGAGTTCCACGCTGCGGATGCCGGCGCCAAGGCATTCGTCGAGGATGGATTCCAGATCCTCGGTTTCGAGCTCGATCTTCCCGTCCTCGCCGCTGCCATCGGGGGCGTCGGGAATGGCCCGCTCGAAGAAGCGCGTCGGCGGAAGTTGCTTGGGGTCGCCCACCACGATCACCTGCCTGCCGCGGCCGACAGCACCGATCGCATCCCAGGTCGGGATCTGGGAGGCTTCATCAAAGATGACCAAGTCGAACTGCGCCGCATCGGCCGGGAGATATTGCGCGACCGAGAGCGGGCTCATCATCAGGCAGGGTGTCAGGCGACGGATTGCCTGCGGCATGCGCGTGATCAGCTGCCGCACGGGCAGATGCCGCTGCCGCTTGGCAAGCTCCCGTGTCAGCACGGCGAATTCCGGGCTCGCCTGTCGCTCGGAACCACCCGGCATGGCCTCGGTGATGCGAACCCGGGCCACGCGGGCGGAGAGCTCGAGCATTCGCCGGTCGAGATCACGGAATCGCTCGATCCGCTTCTCGTGCGTCGCGGCGACGAACCCACGAAGCCGCGGCAGATCATCCGCGGCAACCGTGATCCACCAGCGCGCATAGTTGGCCTCGAACGCCCGGCGGGCATCGGCAGGGGCAAGCAGGCCGCCTTCCATCGCCGCAAGAAGGGGCGAGAGGCCGAGACCTTCCGCACGCTGGACCACGCCGCGCCATGCGCACCAGTCCCGCAGATGCGAGGCGCTCGCGGCCCAGCCGGCAAAATGAGACCCGAGCGCCCCAGCCCAATCCGCCTCCCCGTCGGCCACGACGAGTGCCGGATCGCCACCGCACAGCGGCGCCAGCGCAGCAAGTGCGGCCCTCACCTCGGCCATCACCTCGGTCAGGTGCCGGAGCGGTGCAGCCACGGCGCCAGCCTCACCGAGCAGATCAGCGCCCTCGGACAGCAACCTGCGGACATGGTCGCGGAGCACCAGAAGTGCGGCGGGATCTGCGGCACAGGCGGCCACGGCTGACCTGATGGCCAGCCCTTTGTCGAGGGAGGCCTCGATGCCCGCGAAATCCGATTGCAGGCCGCGCCACCGTCGCCCGAGCAGTGGCTCAAGAAACGCAGCATGAGGGGCGAGTTCAGTCACCTTCGCCTGCATGGCGATGAGCCGCTGGAGATCGCCGGAGGGGTCCTCAGGCACGCGAGTCGTTGCCGCTGCCAGCTTCCCGCGGATCGCCTTCTGGGCCGACCTGCGCTTCAGCCACCATCGGCCACTGGCTTCCCTCCACTCGACCAGCATGGCTGCCAGCGGAAGCGTAGCCACCGAGGCGTTCCATTCCGCATCAAGCTTGCGGGCCAGATCCGCATGGTCGCGGGCAATCGCCGCTGCTGCCTGCAGCGCGGCTCGCGCTTCCCGCGCGGCCTCACCTAACGCCCAGGCCGCATCGGGCGCTGCTGGGTCAAGGAGCAGCCTTGCCAAGCCGTCGATCCCATCAACGGCTTGGTGCGTTAGCGGGGTGTCGCTCGGGAGAGCCAGGGCGCGCAGCGCACCCGGCAGCGCAGCTTGAAGGCGGCCGAGCGCCGCGACTGCGCGACGCGCCGCCTCGACAAGATTGGCTTGCCAGGTTGGGGACCAGTCGCTCGCGCCTATCCCGGTGAGAGCCGCGCAGGTTCCCGTCTCGCCAAGCCTGGCCAACGTCGCGGCAGCATCTTCAATTGCTTCCACGAGGCGCTGGTAGTCGCCCGCATCATGCGTATCGGGCGACGGCCACGACAGCGCGACTTCGGGGACGCCGCCGGTCTCGGCGCGAAGCATCACGCCGATGGCCCGATAGGGCGTCCAGCCGTTGCGCCCCTTCCGATGCAGCTCGCGCACATAGCCGTTGAGCTCCGCGCGCAGGGCCGTCGCTTCCTGCCCCGCGGAGGCCCAGGCCGAGTGATCGAAGGCCTCGCGGGCCTGCTGGGCTCGATTCAGCTGCTCCAGCACAGCCATTTTGGAGGCCTTGGACGAGAACAGATCCAGGCAGAAATCATCGAGGCCCACCTGGCGCAGACGGCGCTGGACGACCTCCAGGGCCGCGCGCTTCTCAGCCACAAACAGCACGCTCCTGCCTTGGGCGAGCGCGTTTGCGATGATGTTTGTGATGGTTTGGCTCTTGCCCGTCCCGGGCGGGCCGATGAGAACATAGCTCTCACCCCGCGCAGCGGCGGCGACCGCGCGGAGTTGCGAGCTGTCCGCCTCCATCGGGCAGGCGAGCCCGAGGAGATCTGGCTCGTCGTCGAGAGCAGCGCCGGCATGGCCCGCCGCGTCGGTCCGGCCACTGCCCGTTACAGCGCCGTCGGGCCCCGTGTCGCCATCGGATGGGCCGTCCATGAGCCGGCGCGCAACCTCGCTCTCCCGTAGCGCATCAGCGCGATCGGCCAGATCCTTCCACATGAGATATTTGGTGAAGGACAGATTGGTTAGCGCGACCTCGTCCGTCACCTCCCATCCGGCGATGTCGCGCACCTTGCGCCGGAAAGCGTCAAGGATCGCACGGACGTCCAACCCCGAACCGTCCTCGGGGGCCACTTCGAGATCGGGCATTTGAACGCCGTATTCCTGCTTCAGCATTTCGAGCAGCGTGGCGTTGATGCGAGTCTCGTCGTCGTGGGCGCGGAGCTGGAAGCCCGACTTCACACTCGGGCGCTCAAGTACCACGGGCACGAGGATCAGGGGCGCGCGATAGGGCTTATCCTTCCCCTTCGGTTTCCACAGCAGGGCGCCGATCGTCAGGTAGAGCGTGTTCGAACCGCCCTCTTGCTGCGACGCCCTGGCGGTTCGGAACACCTCCGTCAGGCTGGCCTGGAGCTTCTCCTCTTCCAGCGCCACGAGCAGTTCGCGCTTGGCCAGCGCGTCGCGAGCGTAGGCCTGATTAGCTTCCTCGTTCAGACGATCCCGATGCAGCCGGGCACTCCGGGGATCGCCGCCTGCCATCAGATCCGGCCAGGGGCGGAACCTGATCGGCGGCGGCTTCGCGCTGCCCCGCATATCGGCGAGCATGTCCTCCAATCTGGCGGGGTCGTTGCAATCGATGGCAAGCGCCTGCCTGCCGCCCAGCCTGAGATTTAGCAGCCGGTTCCGACCAGAGAGATCGAGCAACCGCTTGCGCCAGCGCGCCAGCCGATCAGCGGCAGTGGCTGGTGGCGGGTCCGCCTCCGGTACGTCATCATCGCGTAGCGGTGGCGCGTCCTCGATAGGCGGCGGTCCGACTTCGATCGGGGCGGCATCGCCAGCGCTTCCGGTGATGCCGCGGGCATACCCGCCGGTCGGCGCGCCCAGCGGACGGATGCGCCGCTGGCGTGCCCTATGCACGTCAATGACCCCTTCGAACTCGCTGTCGTGCCCAGCCGCGACCTTCTCAGCCCCAGCGGCACAGGCTCGCTTGAAGCCGGGCGCGGGCGCCTGGGTGCAGAGTGTTGTCTCGAAGAGTAGGACATCATTCAGTGCAAGGCGCGTCCGAAGGCTTGGCGCATCATCTGCTACCGAGGCACCGAAATCATGCTTAGAGAGCCACACGCCGGCGAAAGCATGGCCTTTGGTCAGCACGATGAGCGGACGGAAGCCAGCGTGTTCCAGGCAGGCGGCGAACAGCACAGTCAGGTCAAGGCATGTGCCAAGCCGCTCCTCCATGATCTGCCGCGGCGGGCGGACACGCTGCCCTTCAGTCTCAAAGGAGGGCGGCGGGTTGACGTAGCGGATGTCGAGCGAGCAGACGGCGCTCCACACTGCGGCGGCCTGCTCCCAGAGGCGCTGCTTCGACGTCGCCTGGTAGCCTTCGAGACTGTCGGGCTTGCCCTGCGCACGGAGCAGGTCCGACGCCTTGCGCAAGATGATTGCGACAGCCGGGTCGTTGGGCTCGACGAAGGCAGCCAGCAGGTCGGGGATGCTTCCGTTCCCGCCCCATTCGTTATGCGCCAGGAAGCGCACATCCTGCGTCACCTCGGCAACGCACCGCTCGCCTGATCGGGCCGTGAAAGAGACGCTGCCGCGGACACTTTCGGTCAAGCTGCCGAGCCACGCGCCATCCAGCTTCAAGTCGAGATCGTCCACCACCCGCATCTGGCCGGACCCGACTTCCGCAAGCCGCCAACTGCGAGGCAAGATGGCAGGGGGGGTGCTGGTGACCTCCACGATAATGTCGCCGAGGCGGTCTTCCGTATCATTGAGAAGGGTCAGCTCTGAGAGGACCGGGACATGATTTGCCCAGAGCGCAACGTTGATGGCACCCTGGACCCGGGCCGAAAGTTGAATCCTGGAAGTGCTACCGAGGTCAGCTTCTGTGCTGCCCGGTGTCGCCGTCTCTTCTGCAGCTTGAGTACCTTGGTCCAACGTCGTCCAAGCTCCGGCCAACTGCACAGTCCTATTGCATTTCAGTCATCATCCTCGCTAGCCAGAAAATTGCAATTGCGTCTTGAACTCAGGCGCCCCTGGTCGACTGGTTGGGGGGTGCATCCAACACATGGTGGCCTCAGCGGCGGTGCTTTTCCCACGAGGGCCCCACCACCTCCGTCAAGGCGGCGATGCCGACTCGGCCAGATGATGCTCAGGTGAGAAGCCAGGGACGCGACCACCCTGCCTTTCCGATCCCGCACCCCTCGGTCGGATCGCTCTTGTGGGGAAGTGCTTTTTCAGCCCGCACCTCTCGAGTATCGTGCCCCTATGGCGCCGCCCCCGAGCAACATCGAGACTGTCGCGCGCGATATCTGCGCTCGGCTGTACGCGAAGCATTGGCCGGCTGGGCCGGAGGTACAGGCGGACATCGACCGTCATTGGCACATCGTGGCGGCTAAGCTGGAGGCCGGCCTCATCGGCGAGGATGGGAGCGAGTTGGGGCCGACAGACTTTGATCGGGAGCGAGCTGCTGTGCGCGAGTGGCGGGCCCGTCATCCTGACTACACGGTGCCACCGCCTCGCGTGGCTTTGGCTCAACCCGCTAAGTCGGCAACCGCCGCTTCGTCACCTGCACCGCCAGCGGTGCGGCAGCCAGGTCCACCGTCGAGGCGCTGACGTTCCGCGCGGTCACGCGCACGCTGTTATTCGACCAGACGTGGCAGTCGAGCACGAAGGCGATGCTGCTGGTGTCGAGCGAGGCGTCCGCGAAGTCGCCGCGCCGTGCGCCGGGCACCGTGACGTCGACGTTGGCCGTCGCGCCGGGCCCGAGGCTCGGCAGGTCCCAGGTGGTCTCCAGCGCGAGCGTCCGCGTTCCTGCCGGCAGCGACGGGCAGCCGTAGAGGATGGCCGGGGCATCCTCCGGCAGGCCGTAGAGCCGCAGCGCCTCGAGCTCGATCTGCCCGTCGAAGCCGATGATCCCGATCTGCGCGAAGGCGACGCCCGCCCCGAGCCGCACCGTCTGCCGGCGGTTTAGCGAGCTGTCCTGCATCACCGCGCCCGCCTGCCAGCTCTTCGAGGCGGTGTCCCACTGCAAGGTGGTGCCGGAGGCCAGAACGTCCTGCGGCTGGTTCTCCCGCACGGTGCCGGCACCGTCGAAGCAGCGCACGCAGAGCCGTCCGCCATCGGCGCCGCCGACCAGCCAATGCGCCAGGGCGAACTCCTTCGCGTGCGTGGTCTGGACCACGAAAGCGACGCCGCGGTTGGCGTTCAGCAGCAGCCCCCGCCCGGTCGCCGCGATGCCGTCCAGCCCGTTCCAGGACAGCGCCGCCATGGTGGTCTCGGTCGTGGTGGAGGTGGCGATGATGCACGCCCCCTCCACACCGATCTCGGTGTTGCTGTGCCTGAAGGCGGCGGCGCGCAGGTTCGGGAGGTTCGCCAGCAGCCGGGTCAGCCGCGACGCCGGCGCTCGGTGCCGGTTGTAGACGGCGTTGCCGGCGCGGGTCGCCGTCGCGGTGTAGTCGATGCCGATCGCGTAGGTCTGCGCCCAGGCCACCTCGTACTCACAGTCGGTCGCCGCCCCGGTATGCCGCGCCGCGATCGGCGAGCAGGCCTCCATGCGCATGCCCCGCGAGATGATCGCGGTGCCGCTGGTCTCGTTCAGGAAGGGGATGGCGACGTTCGGGTCGAGCTGGCGCAGCTCGAAGTTCGGCCCGTCGAAGATGTGCCGGTTGTGGTTGTTGTAGGCCCCCGCCTGCCGAGAGAAGCGCACCCCGAAGCGGTCGAGCGTCGGGTTGATGCCGGTCGCGCAGGCGAAGTGGCCGCCATAGTAGCGGATCGAGGTGTTCCAGGCCGTGGCGGTGGCGCAGTGCGCGTCGAGCCCGTAGCGGTTGTTCAGGATCCGGCCGAGGATCAGCGTCGTGTCCTCGAAGCCGCGGCCGTCCCCCAGCGTGCGCAGCCCGATCGTGAAGCCCGAGACCAGGCGCAGGTCGAGCAGCGAGGAGTCGAGGTTGCGCGCGAGGATGCCGATGTCGGCCTCGCTCGCCCAGTCCGACTGGATCTGCCGCGTGACCTGGAGGTTGAGGTAGAGCTTCTCGCCGTTGCGGGTGGTGCCGCCATCGCCCAGCGTCAGCACGGTGGCCGCCGCGTTGGCCGCGCCGGTGTACTGGATCACCCCCTGCATGATCAGCCCGCGGACGCCGCCGCCGAGCGTGACGCCGGCGTCGACGTTCCAGGTGCCGGGCGGGATGACGGCGAACTTGCCGTCCGCGGCGGCGCGATCGAAGGCGGCCTGGATGGCGGCGCGGTCGTTGGCGGCGCCGTCGCCGAGGCCGCCGAAGTCGCGCGGCAGCACCGCCTCGCGGTCGCGGAGGTACTTCGCCAGGTCGGTCTTGGAGATGTTCTGGCCGAGGACCATCAGGTCGTCGATGCGGGCGGCCATGGCTGCCTCCGATCAGAGGGCGGTGGCGGTGACGGGCCCGGCGAGGGCCGAGACGTTGCCCTCCGCGGAGACGACGCGGAGCCAGTACCAGCGGGCCTGGCCCGCGGTGAGGCCGGTGCGGTCCCAGGGCAGCGCGGTGGGCTCGGTCGCGAGCTTCACGGCGGCGGCGAGGCTGTTCGAGGTCGCCTCGAAGACCTGCAGCCGCACCACGTCAGACGGAAAGCCGCCGGAGAGCCGCATGCCGCCGGTGATGCCGAGCGCGGCGGGCGCGGTGACGGCGCCGGGGATGCGCGGGAAGACCTGCGAGCGCCAGGCGTTGGCGATGCCGCGCGCCTTGCCGCCCAAGGTTCCGGTGACCTGGCCGCGGAGCTCAGTCTTCAGGGCATCCGTCTCGGCGCGCACGGCGCGGGAGGCAGCGCGCTCACCGGCGCGCACTTCCTCGGCCAGGGACTTCCGGATGTCGCCCACGACGGCGGTGAGCCGCACGGCCTACCGCCGGCAGAGTACGCGCCAGGCGACCCCGGCGGCGTCCCGCTCCGCGCTGTCCACCGTCAGCAGGTCCGGACCGATGGCGAAGATGTCGCCCACCTCGATTGCCGGCAGGGCCGCGATGGCGACGGTCAGCACATCGGTCGCGCGGAGCAGCGGCGTGTCGAAAGCGTCCACTACCCGATCAGGGCTGGAGCGGAGGACGCGGAGCAACACGGGCGCACCGGTGCCGGCGGCGCGGTAGGTCGCCTCGACCCCGAGGTTCGGATCGGCCGCGAGCACCGCCAGCGCGTCGTCGAACACGCCCATGGCGGATCAGCCGAGCCCGAGCCAGGAGGCGAGCTTCGCGCCGACCGCCGCGCCGACGATGCCGCCAGCCGCCGCAGCACCCGTCGCCGGGATCGCCGGCGACGCACCCGGCACCCCGCCGGCCGCCAGCGACAGCCGCGCCGTGAGGCCGGCCATCGCCTTGACCAACTCGGTCACGGTGCGGGTGAGCTCGCGCATGTCCTTGTCGCCCTCCGCCAGGCGCCGCTCGATCTCGGTCAGGCGGGTGACGATGGTGCCGAGTTCGCGGTCGTGGTCCGTCATCGGGTCACCTCCCGCTGCCGCTGCAGCCGCTGGTGGATGGTCCAGGCCGCGACGCCGATCACCGCGGCGGCAACGCCCCAGGGGCCGAGCGCCCGCAGCACCGCGGCCAGGCCATCGGAATGCGGCGCCAGCGTCGTGACCGCATCGACCACCGCCGCCGCTGTGACGCCGGCAACCACCGAGCCCGCGGCGGCGCGGACCGTGCCACTGTGGGCGAGGCCGGGCTGGACCAGGCCGGCCATGCGCAGGCCCTCCGCGATCGTCTCCGGCGCGTAGGGCATGCCGCCGAGCTCATGGCGGATGATCGCCTCGACCAGCCCGCGCATCGTCGCAGCGTCGTGCAGGTCGATGAGCTCATCCACCCCGACCGCGAGGCGCTTGGCCACGACGTCCTGGTAGGCGCGGGTGTTGTTCTCGGTGCTGGGCGCCCAGCGCGCCACGATCCCGCGCACGGTGCGCAGCCCGTGCCGGTCCTGGTAGCTCTGCAGCAGCAGGGCCAGCGCGCGGATGCCGTGCTGATGCGAGCGGAACCGACAGAACCGCCCGTCCGAGGGCGGCGTCTCGAGGCCGAGCCACTTGTTCGTGGCGACGTGCTCGATGTTGCCGGGGTTGCGGTTGCGGTAGCCCCGGCTGGCCTTGGGATCCATGGTCACGCCCCCGAGGCCGGTACGCGGGCCAGCATGACGCGCACCGTGGCGTCGGCCGCGAGGGCGGCGGCGGTGACAACGCCGACCTGGAAGTTGCCCGTCGCGGTGGTGGTCAGGCGCCGGTTGGTGTTGTCCCAGAAAACGCGCGTGCCAGCGGCCATGGCCTGGGTCGGATCCTTGGTGAGCTCGAACTCGCCGCGGGTCTCGCACTCGACGGTGGCGTTCTGCGCGGCGTCGGCCGCGGCCACGCCGAAGAAGGCGCCGACCAGCATGCCCTGGCCGGAGAGGATGCCGCCGGCATAGGGCACGACCATGGGGACGGAGCGGGCGTCGGGACGGATGCAGTTGCGCATGGGGATGGGATCTCCAGAAACGCAGAAGCCGCCCGGGTGGGCGGCCTCTGCGTAGGTTCACGAGGGGTGGTCGGACGCTCAGGTGCCGGGGTTGAACCAGGCGCCGCGCCAGTCGATGGCGCCCACGCCGAAGTCGAAGATCACGCTGACCTCGATGCCGTCGGCGCCCTGGACCGGGCCGGTGGTGACCTGCGGCCCCTCCGCCCCGTTCAGGTAGCCGTATACGTAGACCGGCGCGCTCAGCGGGTCGGAGAAGAGGTACCAGCGGTTCGCCCCGATCAGCGGCTCGACAAGCGGCTGCACGAAGCCCGCGAAGACGTTCGCGTTGCCGATCTGGTTGGCGGCGACGCTGATGGTGAGCTGCCGGGCCGCGAGCTCCTGGCTCGGGCCGACCAGCAGCCGCATGGTGCTGCCGATCGAGATGGGCAGGCCATCTAGGGTCTTCTGGCGCATGATGGCGGCGCGGCCGGTGGCGAGGTTCGGCAGGTCGAGAGCAGAGCCCGCGCCGGCCTTGGCCGCCCACCGCCGTCAGCGTCGGGGCGACATTGCTCAGCACGTTCACGCCGAGCCCCTGGCCGGCGACCGACTGGCCGCGCCCGGCGGTGATCTCGGTCGTCAACTCGGCGTAGTCGGCGATGGTGACGAACTGCACCTTCACATCGGTGCTCGAGGCCGGCGCCAGGTTCCGGCTGACCGAGGCCCAGCCGGTGTTCAGGTAGGCGCCGGAGAAGGTCGAGCCGACCAGGTCGAAGCTGTTCGCGTCGATGACCGTGATGGTGAAGGTGCCGTTCGCACCGGGCACGCCGGAGACGTCGGCGACCGTCACCACATCGTTCGTCGCGAAGCCATGCGCGGCGCGGGTGATGCGCACCAGGCCGGAGCCGTTGTTGGCGACCGCGGAGATGCCGTTGATGAACTGCCGGTTCCGCACGCGGATCCGGAAGCGGTAGAGCGCATTCGGCTCCGGGATCTGCTGGTGCCGGACATAGGAGTTCGAGCGCGCCGCCGTTGTGTCGAGCTGCCTTCCGTGGAACCAGCATTCGTCGTTGGTCGGCTCGATCTCCAGCACCGACCAGCCGGTGGGGACGGTGGTCGGGATCGGCGAGCCCGAGGAACTCGCCAATCGCGGCGCGCCCTCGCTCTGCACCTCGTAATTCGCGAGCGTCGGACTGGTGCCGTCGAGCCGCCAGGCGGCGGCGCTGCGGCCGTCCGGCTGGGCGGACGTCGGATCGACCGAGACCAGCTCGAGCCAGACCGACTGGCCGGCGATACGCTGGCTGAGGTTCACCGCGACCATGACGCGCAGCGGGATGGTGAAGGCGGTGCGGCTGGTCAGCACGATCTCGTCGTCGAGGGTCGTGCCGGTGGAGATGGTGACGGTGCCGTCGGCGACCGCGAGCGCCATGCCGCTGCCGCTGGCCGCGACATCCCAGCGGGCCGGGTTGATTTCCGTCCCGTTGAAGCTGTCGCGGAACTTCTTCTGCATGCTCTTGATCTTGAGCATGTCGTCCGTCCAGTCGTAGGCGCCTGCGATCATCGGGGTTCTCCTCCGGGAGGCGCGGCGGCGCCGGTGGCGGCGATCTCGACGGCGGCCATCTGCGCGGCGTCCTGGGCAGCGCCAGACTTCGCGACGCGCCGCGGGTCGGTGTCGAGCGAGATGCCGGCCTCGTCGAGCAGCGCATTGGCCTCGCGGATCATCTCCACGGCGGCGCGGAAGTCGTAGCCGAAGGCGCCGGCTGCCTCCGGCTGCGGCACAAAGCCGGCGCGCACCTGGGCGATGAGGGCGGTGGTGTCCTTGAGCGGGTCGATCATCTCGTGCGCGGGTGGGACGTGGCTGACGCCGTCCGGCATCTCGGCACCCCACAGCCCGAGCAGCGCGCCCTGGGCGTGGAAGCGGTCGGCGATGGGCCGCACCAGCATCGGGATCAGCATGCCGTACTGCACCTGCTCGCAGAGGCGGCGGAACTCGATCTTGCCGGCGCGGAGCGACGAGTAGTTCGCCTGGGTGAGGTCGCCGGAGACCTGGTCGTAGGTGAGGCCGGCGCCGACCGCGGCCGCCTCCAGCGCGCGGCGGGCGAAGGCCGCGTGCGATCCGCCGCCGGACGGGTTCACCACCTCCACGCTGCCCATGCCCCGGCGATACAGGATCATCCCCGGCTCGAAGCTCTCCACCGCGCGGCCCTGGGCATCGCGGAGCAGCCCCGCGGCAGCGCCGGTGATGGCCTCGTCGCCCTCCTCGGAGACGACCGCGGCGAGGCAGGCCTCGATCTTGGCTTTCATCAGCAGCGCCGCCTCGTAGTCGCCGAGGTCACGCAGCCGAAGGAGGATGGGCGCGAGCCAGGAGACGTCGCGGAGCTGTCCGGGCCGGCGCTTGCGGTAGACGTGCAGCACCTCCGAGGCCGGGATGCGCTCGCTGCTTTGCCAAGTCGCGCCCGGGAGGATCCACGCCGCGCCGGGGTGCACCCGGTGCAGCCAGTAGCCGATCGGCTCGCCGGCCTCGCCGAGGGCGATGCCCTGGATGGTGGCGGCGCCGTCCACCATCCCGTTCCGGGCGGTGTCTAGGTGATCGCTCTCCAGCACCTGCAGCCGCAGGCCGATCGGGTTGGCAAACGAGGGCGCGGCCATGAGGAAGCGGACGAAGCACTCGCCGCTCTCGACGACGGCGCGCATGACCAGGGCCTGGAGGCCATAGAGGTCGAGCCGACCCTCGGCATCGCACGCGGTGCTCTCCGCCCAGCGGCGCCAGGCTTCGGCATGGCGCTGGTCCGGCCAGCGGGTCGTGATGCCGGCGCCCACCGCATTGCCGGTCCAGAGATCGACGATACGGCTGGCGTAGGGATCGTTGCGCACCGCGTCGCGGGCCCGGCGTGCGACCGTCGCCGCGGCGGTGCCGACCTCAGCCGTCGCACTGCCGCCGGACGGCGCCCAGGCGGAGGCGCGGTGATCCTGTGCCGCGGCATAGCCGCGCAGGGCGTTCCACGCGTCTCGTAGCCGGCCCATCACGTGCTTCCCCCGCGAGAGAAGCTGGCCAGCGTCACGGACGGGCGGCGCGCCGCCGTCATCTCTGCGCCGCGCAGCACCGCCAGCGCCCGGCCGAGCTCATCCAGGCTGCGGTACTCCACGGTCCGCCCGTCAAAGGTCACGCGCGTGGTGCCGCCGGTGTAGGCGGCGGCGAGCGCGGCCGCGCGGCTGCCGGCCGGTTGCGCCAGTGCCCAGGCGAGGACGGTCGGGTCCATGCGCGTCCTCCTCCTTCAGCGCAGCCAGCCGCTGCGCGGCGCAAGCCAGCCGCGCGGGCGATGGGTGTCTGGTGCCGCCTGCGCGGGCGACGCCGGGGCGACATTCCCGCCAGTGGGAAGTTCGGCCGCTGGCAGCGACAGCGCATCCGCCATGCGCGCCCAGCGCCCGTCGCCCCAGCCGTCCATGCCCAGCGCCGCTGCGGCTGCACGCGCATAGACCCGGCAGTCCAGCGCCTCGTTGCGCTCGCGGGTCTTGACCCATTCGAGCCGCCGGAAGCCGTTGCGCCCGGCGCGGGCGACCAACTGCTCGGCGGTGAGCTGGCGGCAGAACTCCTCGCCGGCAGCATGCATCGGCAGGTGCACGTAGCCGGGCGGGAAGGGCTCGCCGCTCTCCTCCGTCGGCCGGTCGAGCTTGAGCCAGCCATAGGTCTCGGCCTTGAGGAAGGAGGAGCCTACCGGCCAGACCTTGAGCCCGCCGAGCTTGCGCCCCTGCCGCCGCACCTCGGTCGCCGCCGGCTGGCCGACCGCGGCGCGCAGCCCGTCCTGGCCCTTGACCGCGATGGCGCGGCCCGCGCCGGCCCGCCGCACGAAGGCGTAGACCTCCGCCGTGGTCATGCCGTCGCCGCTGTCGATCGCCGCCATGGCGATGGGCAGGCGGTGGCCGGAGGCATGTCGCCAAGTCTCGCCGAGCAACAGGCGAAGATCCTCCCACACCGCTGCCTCGAACGGGTTGCCGGCCAGGACGCGGTGCTCGATGAGCCAGGACTGCCGGTCCTGCCCCCAGGCCCAGATCGAGGCCTCGAGCCGGTCGCGCTGCACGTCGACGCCCGCGGTCAGCAGCAGCCCGCCCATCGGCACGGTGCCGGCCGGCCAGTGCTCGCGGCGGTCGTAGAGCCGCTGCCAGTCCGGCGCCTCGCCCGCCTCCTGCCAGGTCTCCCCGAGCACGGTGTTGCGGAAGGTCTTGATCGCGCGGTCGTCGCCCTGGGCGGCGAGCCAGAGCCGCGCGATCTCCGACCAGGGCATCCAGCCCGGCGGGGAATACAGCGCCGAGATGTGGAAGCCGATCGCGTGCGGGTCGGCGGGCTCGGCGGTGGCCCGCCACTCGCCGGCCGCCAGCATCGCCGCCTTGTGCTGCTCGCCGATCGCCGCGTCGCAGCCCTCGCAGAGGTACCGCGCCGTCTCCGGCTGTCCCTCGTCCCAGACCAGCCGCTCGAAGCGGAGATGCTGGCGATGGCCGCAATGCGGGCAGGGCACGAAATAGCGCCGCTGGTCGGTCGCCAGGTATTCGCGCTCGATCCGCGACAAGCCGGCGATCGTGGGCGTCGAGACCAGCAGCATCTTGCGCCGCCAGCCGAAGGTCCGCGCCCGCGCCTCGGCCAGCGCGATCGGGTCGCCCTCGCCCTCGACGTCGCCGGGGTAGGCGTCAATCTCGTCGAGGAACAGGAACCGCGCCGACATCGAGCGCAGGCCCACGGCACTGTTCGCGCCGGTCATCACCAGCTGGCCGCCCGGGAACTCCTTGCTGAGCTGGCGATTGCCGCTGTCGCGGGAGCGGGCCGGCGCGACCCGTTCCCGGATCGCCGGCGTTTCCTCCACCAGCGGGTCGATGCGCTGGTCGGAGAAGCGCTTGGCCAGTTCGGTGGTCGGCTGCACCGCGAGCATCGGCCCCGGTGCGTGGTGGATCACGTAGCCGATCCAGTTGTTGCCGCACTCGGTGCCGCCGACCTGCGCGCCCTTCATGAACACGACACGCCGAGCGGGATGCGCCGGCGACAGCGCGTCCATGATGTCGCGCAGATAGGGCGTGCGCGCCGTGCGCCAGGGTCCCGGCTCGGCGGAGCCGCGGCTGCCGAGCAGGCGATGCCGGTCGGCCCATTCCGACACGAGCAGCGCCGGCTCCGGCGCCATGCCGTCGCGCCACGCCTGCAGTATTTCGGCGTCGCCCTCGAAGCGGCCGAGTTCGTCCAGCAGATGCTCCCCGACCATCAGCCGACGCTCACTCGGACATCGTGCCGCTCGGCCAGGTGCTGGCGCAGGCGCGTGTCCATCATGGTCTGCAGCCGATGCACATCGACGCCGAGGTCGGCCGCCATCTCGGCAGCGACGCGGGCGGGCCAGGCTAGGATGGCGTCGCGCTCCTCCTTGGCGAGCCGGTGCACGAGCAGGAGCGCGCGAGCCTTGTCGACCAGCTTGCCCTTTCGTTCGTCGAGCCGTAGCCGACGCTCCTGCGCCTTCAGGACCTCGTTCGCCGTTCGCGCATCGTGGAAGGTGTTCTGGGCGGCGCGCGGCAGGGGATCGGCGGCCGGCGGAATCGCGGCGACAGGCGGCGGCGATGCGGGCCGGGGTGCTGCCACTGCTGGCTGCACCAGAGTCGCGGTCTTCCGGACAGGATCGCTGCTGTCCGCCAGCCGCGCGCGAACCTTCTCGACATCCCAGGCGCCGTCGGCCTCGGGCGCGATGCGGCCGGCGCGCTGCGCCTTCTGCAGCGCCGTGTGGGAGATGCCAAGGCGGCGCGCCACCTCGCGCTGCGAGGCCACGCGGCCCGGCTGCGCGGTGGCGATCATGATGTGATCGAGACCCCTCGAAGAAAGCAATCGCCGTCGTGCCGATGGCGCTTGGCTCAGCCCCCGCCGCAGCGCGAATGGTCCGTCACGCGCGGAGCACCGCGCGCCAGACGGAGACGAAGATGACCGACCGCGAAGCCCGCGCCGCCCGCAATCAGCAGAAGAGCCTCGAAGCCTTCCTGCAGCAGAAGGCCCGCTTCGACGCGATGGTCGCGGAGCTTCAGCAGATGAGCGCGGACCACTTCGGGGCGGATCCCGAGGAGGTCCTCTGGGGCAAGGCCGCGACGCTCGAACACTGGAACAGCCGACTGGCGAGCGTGACCGATTGCTACTTCAAGCGCGGCGAATTCGCCGAGTAGCCCGCCACGCCTGCCGCCACGCGGCGCCGCCACCGCCCCGACAGGCAAGGCCTGCGGGGCTCGGGGTGGTAGCACCCGGCTGGTCGGGTGCCGAACCGGAGACCCCGACGATGAAGCTTTCCGATACCCAGCGCGTAATCCTGAGCGCCGCCGCGCAGCACGAGATGGGACTCGCCCGCGCGCCGAAGACCCTGCCGGCCGCCGCCCGCAACGCGGTGTTCCGCAGCCTGATCAAGAACAACCTGCTCACGGAGATCAACGCCCCGCGGGAGCATGTCGGGCTCGGCTGGCGACAGGATGAGGACGGGACCTGGATCGTGGCGCGCATCACGGACGAGGGGCTGCGCGCCATCGGCATCGACCCGAACGCGGGCGACGCGCGCGAGGAGGACGAGCAGAGCCCCGAGGCCATCGCCCGCCGCAACGCCGAGCGCCGCGCCGCCGCGGAGGCTGCCGCGCCGGTGGCCGATCCGGCGCCCACGGGCGGGGAGGAGCCGGCGGAGGGGGATGCCCCCGCGGAGGAGTCCGAACCCGCCCAGGGCGCGCCCGCGCCCGCCCTGCGCGCGAGCCTGCGCGACGCCGCCGCGGCGGTGCTGGCCGCCTGGGACGACGAGGCCAACCGCGAGACCGACATGATCACCGCCCTCGACGGACCGATGCAGGCGCTGCGCGCTGCCCTCGCGGGCAAGCCGCCCCGCGCCGCGCGCGAGCACGGCGCGCCGCGGAAGCCGCGCGAGGGCACCAAGCAGGAGCAGGTGCTGGCCCTGCTTCGCCGCGAGGAGGGCGCGACCATCGCGCAGATCTGCGAGGCCACCGGCTGGCAGCAGCACACGGTCCGCGGGTTCTTCGCGGGCCTCAAGAAGCGCCAGGGCATCGAGGTCCAGGTGCTGGAGCGGGTCCGCCAGGTCGGGCCGAACAAGGAGGGCGCCCGCGGATCCTACACGATCTACCACCTGCCGGCCTGATCGCCCGAAGGCATCACGCCGCCGCCTGCGTGCTGCGGGCGGCGGCGATGTCGTCGAAGACCGTCTCCTCCCCGGCCAGCACGGCAGCGCGCCCGGTGAAGGCTTGCCAGCGTCGCACGGCGACGTCGATGTAGCGCGCGTCGATGTCCATCGCGTAGCAGAGGCGGCCCGTGGTCTCCGCCGCGATGATAGTGCTCCCACTGCCGCAGAAGGGCTCGTAGACCGCATCGCCGGGCGCGCTGTTGTTGAGCATCGGCCGGCGCATGCACTCCACCGGCTTCTGCGTGCCGTGCACCGTCGCCGCGTCCTCGTCGCCGCCGGTGCTGATCGGCCAAAGCGTCGCCTGGTCGCGCGCGCCCTGCCAGTGACCGGTCGCTCCCTTGCGCACCGCGTAGAGGCAGGGCTCGTGCTGCCAGTGGTAGTCGCCTCGCCCGAGCACGAAGCGCGACTTCGCCCAGACGATCTGGCTCCGCACGATGAAGCCGGCGGCCTCGAGGCTCTCGATCACCGTGCGCGCGTGTACGCCCGCGTGCCAGACATAGGCGACGTCGCCTGAGAACAGCGCCCAGGCATCGCGCCAGTCGGCGCGGTCGTCGTTCGCCACCTTGCCGGTGCGCATCGTGGCCGAGACGCCCGCCTCATTCCGCCACTCGGGATCGTAGTTCACGCCGTAGGGCGGGTCCGTGATCATCAGGTGCGGCCGCGCGCCGTCCAGCAGCCGGGCCACATCGCTGGCGCTGGTGGCGTCGCCGCACAGCAGGCGATGCGCCCCGAGCAGCCACAGATCTCCGGGCCGGGTGACGGGCGCCTCTGGTGGCTCCGGCGTCGGCGCGTCAGGATCCCCGCCCGGCGCGGGCGGGTCCGTCGTCGCGTCGCCGAGCAGGCGATCGAGCGTCGCGCCGTCGAAGCCGATCACCCCGAGGTCGAACTCGTCGGTGCGCAGCGCGCGCAGCTCGGCGGCGAGCAGTCCCTCGTCCCAGGTGGAGTTGAGCGCCAGCTGGTTGTCCGCCAGACGGAACGCCCGCGCCTGCGCCTCGGACAGGTGCCCGAGCCGGATGGCGGGCACCTCCTCGAGGCCGAGCGCCTTCGCGGCGAGCACGCGGCCATGGCCGGCGATCAGCACGCCGGCGTCGTCCACCAGCACGGGCACGTTGAAGCCGAACTCGCCGATCGAGGCAGCGAGCTGCGCCACCTGCTCGGTCGGGTGCAGCCGGGCGTTCGCGGCGTAGGGTGCGAGCGCCGCCACAGGCATCATCTCGACGCGGAGATCAGGCAGCATCGGCCGTTACCTCAGCGCGGGCCGCGGCGACGGAATCGTAGTCCTGGCCGTCCTCGGCCAGTGTCACCGGAAGGTCTGGATGCAGCATCCGCCACCGCGCGATCGCCAGGTCGACATAGGCCGGCGCAAGCTCGATGGCGCGGACGCGCCGGCCGGTGCGCTGGCCGGCGAGGATGGTCGTGCCGGAGCCGCCGAACGGCTCGAACACGACGTCGCACTCGTCCGTGTAGGCGCGCAGCAGGAACTCTGGCAGCGCGACTGGGAACACCGCCGGGTGCTCGGTCTCGATGCCACGACCCTTGTGGCGGGTGATGCGCAGCACGCTGTCGGGGATGCGCATCTCCTGCACCGGCAGGCCGATATGCGTGTAGGCCTTCACCTCGCCGTCGGCGGCCCGCAGCCCGCTGCCCTTGTTCGGCGTGCCGGCCCATTTGCAGGGCACGATCTTGTTGGGCGGCCGCGCCTCGCGGTTGAAGTGGAACACCAGCTCGAAGGCCGGTGCGAGGCGCCCGTTCCAGTCGCCGGGCAGGCCAGGCCCTTGGTCCCAGGCGTACAGGCCGAAGCGCCGCCAGCCCTGCGCTCGCATCCAGTCGAGCCAGCCCTGCCAATACGGCTGCCATTCCCCCTCGCGGTGGATCAGCCGGAGATTCACCAGCACCTGCGCGTCGCGGCGCAGCGCGCCGTCGAGATGCTGGAACACGCCCTGCATCAGCGCATCCCAATCCGAGACGCCGCCGGTGGTGTAGTCCCGCTGATTCCCGTAAGGCGGGCTGGTGAACAGCAGCGCCGCACGATCCACGGCCATGACGCGAGCCACGGTGGAGCGGTTCGTGCTGTCGCCGCAGGCGAGCCGGTGCTCGCCCAGCAGCCAGATGTCGCCGACGCGCGCGACGGCTTGGCGGGGCGGCTCAGGCTCCGCATCCGCGGGGTCTTCCGCCGGCTCCGCGCCATCCGCGTCCGGCTGGTTGCCAGGAGCCGGCTCGGCACCGCTGGCAACCGCCGGCGCCGGGAGGTTGCCGGCCTCGGTTTCCAGCCCTGCCAGCAGCCGCTCGATCTCGGCGCCGTCGAAACCGGTCAGCGCGAGGTCGATGCCGCCCATTTCCTGCAGCTTCGCGACCTCGGCCGCGAGCAGCGCTTCGTCCCAGCCGGCGTTCAGCGCGATGCGGTTGTCGGCCAAGCGATACGCGGCCTTCTGCGCCTCGCTCAGGCCGGCGCGGACGATGGTCGGCACGGTGTCGAGGCCGAGGGACTTCGCGGCCAGCAGCCGGCCGTGACCCGCGATGAGCTCGCCGCGTTCGTCCACCAGGACCGGCGCGACGAAGCCGAACTCGAGGATGGAGGCCGCGATCTGCGCCACCTGCTCGGCGGAATGCGTGCGCGCATTGCCGGCATAGGGCAGCAGGGATGCGACCGCGCGCGCCTCGACGGCGCTCGCAGACCATGGGGCCTGGGGCATCTGCACCTGCGTGATGTTGGAATGGTCGCCGGCGCGGCTGGCAACTGCGCGGCGCTGGCAACCTGGAAAACTGGCCTGGCGCTAGGAACCTTGCGCGCTTCCGCCCCCCGCATACGGCGGGGCCAGGAAGGAACCATCGGCTCGAGAGCCACTGTCTCGATGGAGCGACGCTGTGGCTGGTGAGCCGCGGCGCGGGCGGAATTCAACGAATGCCGAGAGATTACTCGATGTGAGTTTCAGGCATCAATGCGACATTCCTTCGCCGCTCTACCTTCTCCTTCGCGCACTCGCCGAACGTTTAGTTAAGCGAAGAGGTCGTCCTGCCCCTTCGATGGGCGCCGCTGCTTCGCGCGATGTTCTGCCCGTGTCTTCGCGAAGTTCTCTGCCACGAGGAGTGCGTGAGCATCCGCGAATGTCTGCAGCATCGCCCGCGCGTCATCTTCGCTCGGCATCGGCAAGTCGCCGATCGCGTATGGCTTGACCACGCGACCGCCGCCCTCGATGGGCTTACCCAGGTCGAGGATCGTAAGCCCTACATCTTCGAAGTCGCTGTCTCGCGCTTTCAGGAGGAATAGCCGCTGAAGCATTCCAAGCTGTGTCAGCGACGGCGCGGCGCCACGGCGCGTCTGGAGCCAGAACAGGCTCGCCGTTCCACCTTCAACTGCCAACAAGTCTGCAGCGATCCTGACCCCGAAGCCGGCCAGGAAGTCGAACAGCCAGTTCGGAGCGTCGTGCGCGCGGATGTCGCGCTCGACGTGATGATGCCAGACGGCTTCGACGATCTCGGCGTTGGCATCCCGCCCCAGAGGCCGGCTTGCCCCTCGGACATTGCGGATGAGAACTTCCAACGGCAACTCCCGCGTCAGCGCAAACCTGGCGGCTGCGCGGGCCGGGTCATTCGAGAACGCGGCAGGGCCGCCCAGCAACCAGCGCCGGTAGGACTTCGCCATGTTCTCAGCTGTGTTGGCCGGGAACCGAACGAGGTCGTGAGCGGGGGGAACGGGGAATCGCTTCATGCACCAAGGCCTAGCATGGAGTCGCGTTCCACGCGCAAGCCCTCTTTGGCCCGCGCTCAGCACAGGCTGTGCGACTGGCTTGCATGCTTGCAGTCAGGCCGAATTTATGAAGCTGGTTGAGACGCCCCGATTCGTTCGAAGTGCCTGCGAATCGCCTCGTGCGAGATTCGCATCCCAAGCGTTACCCGGCCACCAGGCGAGTTCCAGACGAGGTCCCACGGTCCGCCAGGTGCATGGGTCATCTCGGAGAGCTCGAACGCATGGAGATGCCCATACGCGCCAAGAACATTAGAGAGGAATTGTCGAACATCCTCGGCGATCTCTGGCCTTACGATTTCTCGCGTCTGCTTGACAGGATCGAAGCGCTCAGCCCGCTGGGTCACGGGCCTGGATCCCGAGTCGCGCAGACTCTCCCACACTGAACGCAGGACGGGCCCATCTTTCCACGCCTCGAATTCTTGCTTGACTAATGGCTCGCCATACTTCGCGAGATACCAACCGTGGGCGTAGTAGATGATTTTATGGACTGCCATGTGCGTGAGCGAAGCGCCGTTCTCAGCAGCCAGATCGAGAAGGGCGTTTGCGACTGCACGTGCGTCGTATGTCAATTCTGCCCTCCCTCGTTGATCGCTGGCGTCCTTGTGCGGGGGTAGGGCGCGGACTGGCGAGTGCTGTCAAGCCCATAGTGTGCTGCAAGCACGCCGAGTGCTGCAACCAGCATCCCCTGCGCCTGCGTCGCAGGTACCGTTCGGCCACCCCAGCCCTGACGCATTGCCCACTCGCGTACCGAGCACTCGAGGCCGACCACGTGCCAGACGCAACTACCCGCCGCGCCGCACGGCCCACCCAGCACGTCCAGTGCTGCGGCGACCTGACGACGGGCCAGAACCTGCCGCTCGGTCATGGTCTCGCCCGTCGCGGCAGGCAGGCGGACCAGGGCCGCACCACGCAGCGCATCCAGCGCAGCCGAGCGGAATTGCCGCCGGAAGACCGCGCCGGCGTCATGCATCTCCTGGGTGATGGTGCCGTTCGCGAGCATCTGACCCAGTGTGTCGACCGCGCGCCGATGCACGACGGGTACGCCGGTCTCCGGATCTGCCTCACGGATCGGCTCACTGAACCCACCATGCTGGAGGCGCCACTGGCTCGGCATGGCGAGGCTCTCCTGCTGGACGCGGATCTTCTTCTTGCGCTTAGCGGCCATGGGTCGTGCCTCCATTCCGCGGCCCCCAGCGCCGCATCGCTTCGTTGGTAAGTGCCTGGCGAAGCCAGGGATCGGTGATGTCATCGAGGCGGAGCGCCACGACGCCCTGCTCGCGCCACACGCGGCGGCGCATGGCCTCGAGGTCGGCTGCGTTCGCCGAGCTCGGCTCGCGCCCGAGCGGCGACCGCGGGAAGGCTGGCGCTCCGGGCAGCCTCACTGCGCGCCGCCCTGGGCATCGATCGCCCACAACAGCAGCGCGAGGGCATCCGCCTCGTTGTCGTCCGTCGGCGTGAAGCCGCGAGTCCGCATCGCAGCGATCACCGCGTCCTTGCCCGCATTCCCCTTGCCGGTGGCGAAGCGCTTGATCGTACCGACCGGGACGCCCTGGTAGGGGACGCCGCTGCCCTCGCACCACGCCGTCAGGTGCGCGAGGAAGCCGCCATAGACGTGCGCGGCGGTGGTGCCGGCGTGGCGTCGGACCTCCTCGAAGACGATGCTGCCGAGCGGGCCGGCGCTGGCGGCCATGCTGTCCAGCCAGCGGCGGAAGCGCAGCCAGCCCATGCCACCGCCCTCGAAGCGCCCGGGCCGGAAGGTCGCGGTGCCGGAGGTGACGGTGTTGTCGGCCAGTCGCACCGCCCAGCCGAGGGTGCTGCCGAGGTCAAGGGCGAGCAGGCTTCCCATGGGAGGCGCCCGGTCAGTGACGCAGATGACGCTGGGTCCGGAAACACCCGTCACGCGTGCGCGTGTGCGCGCGCGAACGGCTGTTTGGGTAGCCTGCGTCATCTGCGTCACTCGAATGGCCGAGCCTTCGCCATTTTTCGCTTTCATACGCTGCATCCCTCTCAGAACTGGATGGCGCCAGCCGGCGCCGTCGACTGGCAAAGCCGGAGCCCACGCAGCTGGCGCGCGGAGCCCTTGCGGTGCAGTTCGAAGCCGCGATTGAGGAGGTTGTCGGAGAAGCGCCTCACCGAGCCGACGTACTCGCCGCCTGCCTCCGCCCATGCCTTCCAGCTTGCGAAGAGCACCGCCGTTGCCTCGACGTGGTTGACGCCGCGCTCGCAGCACTCGGCCAACCAGCGGCCGAGGGCGTCCTCGGCCTCGAAGTACTCTTCGGTGGCGGCCAGGACCGTGGCGGGCGGGCGGAGCCCGACACGCTGCCATTCGAGGCAGCCCTGCAGCGCCCAGGCCAGGATGCCGTCACGCTCCGCCAGGAGCCGCTCGGGCAGGCGCTTGTCGCGCTGGGCGGGCGGGATCGTGACCGTGAAGGGCACCATGTGCAGCCGCCGCCGCATCGCCTCGTCGACGTTGCGGATGGACGGCTTGTGGTTGCCAGCGACCAGCAGCTTGAACTGCGGAGTGAACTCGAAGAAGTCCTGCCGCATGAAGCGTGCGGTGATGCGGTCGCCGCCGGTGAGCGCCTTCAGCTTGCTCTCGGCCCAGCGGCTGCCCTGCTCGGTCTCGATCGAGGTGACGATGCGGGCGCCGCGCAGGCCGGCCATGTCGGTCGGATGGCGATCGCCGGTGGTCGCCATGAACATATCCATCGGCGCGACCGTGGCGTAATCGCCGAGCAGAGCCGTCAGGGTGTTGGCGAAGACCGACTTGCCGTTCGCGCCTGTGCCGTAGAGGAAGAACAGCGCGTGCTCGGTGGTGACGCCGGTGAGCGCGTAGCCGACCACCCGGCGGAGGTAGGCCTGCAGCTCGACGTCCCCGCCGGTCACCTGGGCGAGGAAGGCAACCCAAGCCGCGCATTCGCCCTGGGGCGCCGCGCTGGTGATCTTCGTCATGCAGAGAGCGCGGTCGTGCGGGGCGAGGGCGCCGGTCCGCAGATCCACGACGCCGGCCGGGGTGTTCAGCAACCAGGGATCGCGGTCCCAGACCTCGGCGGTGGTGGCGTGGCGGCGATCGGCGCGGGCCAGGCGCTCGACGGCTGCGACCGTCGATGCCTGCGACAGCTTCGTCCTGACCTTGTTGCTGTTGGCCCGATTGGCCGCGGCGCGACAGACGAGGCGAGCCAGGTCGAAGGCGCGCAGCGTCCCCTCCCGCTCCCAGCGCGAGCCGGTCCAGGTCAGCCACGCTCCCCAGACAGAGACATGGCGCCAGTCTTCGCCATGCTGCTCGCTGAACTCGGCGGCGAGCGCGTCCTCGGTGAAGCCGATCGGCAGCACGCCGTCATCGCCGGTGCCGTCGCCACCGACCTCGCCATGCTCAGGGTCGGCGGCGCCCGCACCGGCATGGCTGGCTTCGGCCCTTCGCCACAGCCGCTCGGCCTCGTGCCGCAGCCGGTCCTCGGGCCAGGGCGGGGTGATCCGCGCGGTGTTGTAGTCGCAGATCTCCTGCCAGGCCTGGGCCGCGGTGACGAAGCCGTCCTGGCAGCGGCGGATCCAGTAGCCGATGATCCGGGACAGCGCCTCGAAGCGCGTGACGCCGTCGGCACCGCCCTCCCGAACCTGCTGCCCGAAGAGCTCGGTGACGTCGCCGCGGCTGGAGCCCGCCCCGTTGAAGTCGAGGGGATTGCCGGCCGCGTCCACAGCCGCTTCGACACCAACGCCCGGCAGGGGCGGCATTGCCAGCACCGCCTCAGCGAGCTCGGTCAGATCCTGGTCGTGGCCGTCCCTGTGGCGGATGGCGACGAGGCGCTGCTGGCCCGTCTTCGCGTGCACCGAGCCTGCGACGCGGATGGGCTGGTGCGCCGAGCGGAACGCCGGATCGCCACCGACCTTCACCGCTATCGCATGCCGGAGCCGGCAGACCTTGGCCAGATCTTCGCCCGTGGCCGGCTCGGTCAGCCGCCAGTAGAGGTGGAGCTTCGCCTGCCCCTCCGGTGTGACGCCGCCCGAGGCGACCTCGAGGCTGGGCGGGCCGAGATGCTGGAGGAGGTGCGCCCGCTTGGCTGCGATGTCGCCGCCGTCCAGATCGACCAGCACCACCTGCATCTGCGCGATATGCTCGGCACTGGCCTGGCCGGGCTCCGGGACCGTGCCAGGGATGACGTAAAGTGCCATGCCCGCCGCAGCGGCCCACTGCGCCTGGATGGCGAGCTTCGCCGGCAGTTCGGCATCGGCGGGCAGGAAGGGCGTGTGCGGCGCGCGGTCGGGCCCGCCCTTCTCGGCCAGCGCGCGGACCGCGACCCAGCCCTCGCACCAGCCGAAGACCATGTCGGCATAGGCCGCGACCATCGCGGCATCGGGGGCGACTGGCATGGGCGGCATCACCTCGGCGGCGCTCATGACCAGCACCGCCTGCGCCACGGGCAGCGGGCGCATTCGATGTGCTCGGGCTCGGCCGCGACGCGCGGCAGCCACTCGCCGGCGTCGCAGGCCTGCAGGACGCGCACCGCCTTGTCGCTGGTGGCCTGGGCCAGCGCCCCGTCGAAGGGCACGAGCTCGTGGTGGAGTTCGGCGGTGTCCTTGTTCACCGCGGTGAAAAGGGCTGGCGCCTCGGTCAGGCCCATGTAGGCTTGGTAGAGCGCGATCTGCGCCGCGTAGATCGGCTTCGCCGCGGCGACGCCGCGCCGCACGATCTCCTTCCAGTTCCGGGCGTTGGCCGACTTGCACTCCCACAGTGCTGGCACGGCAACGCAGGCCTGCGCCGGCGCGGGAGCCGCGACGACCACGCCGTCGATGTGGCCCTGCACACGCCCGCCGGCGACCGAGAAGCCGAACTGCTCGCCGGCGCGGTTGCGGGTGCGGACGTCAAATCCGGCGTGCCGGAGCCAACCGATCGCCAGATCCTCGAAGACGTGCCCGACCGCGAAGATGCGGAGCGTCTGCCCCGAGAAGCCGGTGTCCGGGTCGCGCGGGACGTCCAGGAAATCGTACTGCAGCCGCCGACCGCAGGGATCACCGAGGCGCGAACCGCCGAGGTATTCCCGGCGCGCCCGCGTGCCGTTCTCAGCCACGAGCGCCGCATCGATCAGGGCGTTGATCGCCTCGGCCGGGGTGGGCGGCTTCGGACGGTGATTGAAGTCGAGGCTGCCGTCGGCCATCAGAACGGCACCTCCGGCGTGGAGGGGGAGGCGGAGGCGCGCATCGCGCCCTGGAAGGCGCCGACCGCCACCTCTGCCAGCGTCAGCACTTTCTGCTCCGAGAGCGCGTTCAGCGGCGTGGTCCAGCCGATCTCCGCCATCACCTCGGCCATCGCCCGCATGGCGGCGCGGAGGGCGGCGCGCTCCTGCTCGGTCAGATCAACCATGGCGGTGGACCGCCGCGCCAAGCGCACCCACCAGCCCTGGCAGGTGATGGAGCAGAAGGAGACCGAGGGCCGCGGCGGCTTCGCCGAGGTCGGGTCGAACCAGCCAAAGCCGCGCGCGGGCCGCCTGCACACGGCGCAGAGCGAGCGAGGCGCGGGCGCGAGGGACATCGTCGTGCTCTCGGCTCATGCCGCCCTCCCCAGGCCGCCGGGGAACACCGCGGCCAGGATCTGCGGCCGGTGCCAGAGGAAGTTCAGCCGGCAGTTCGCCGCGTACTTCGACAGGCCGAAGTCCAGCGCCGGATCGGCGTCCCCGGCCTTCACCAGCAGCTCGCGCTGGCGCGGGCTGGCGGGGTGGTTCAGCCAGAGGCGGCTCTTGGTGGCGGCGGCCCCGGTCTCAGCCTGGCGCAGGAAGTCGTCGGCCCCGGCCAGGACCTGGGCTCGCTCGCCGACGCCGAGATGCCGCAGGCGCCCCTGGCGCAGCTTGCCGACCGCGTGCCAGTGCTCCCCGTCGAAGAACACGCCGGCCCAGGCGTCGAAGCCGGAGGCGATCATCGCGTGGCCGTCGCCGTGCATGTCCCACCAACGGAAGGGCGAGCGGTCCAGCAGGTCGATCTCGGTCAGCCCGAAGCACTGCAGGGGGCGCTTCTCGCGGAGCTTCCGCTCCCAGAGGTGGCCGCAGAAGGGGCAGGCGATGGTGCCGAGCGGGACTTCCGCCTCGCAGTCCGGGCAGGTCTTGTACGGCGCCTGGCCCGGCCCCGCGTCCTCCTCCTCGGCGAGCATACCATCGTGCTCGATCGAGCCATGCCGGTGCGCGGCACCGGCGAAGTCAAGCACGACGCAGTCGGTCTTCACCACGCCGGGGAAGCGCTCCGGATCGACCTTCCGCAGCCCGCGACCGATCGCCTGAATGAAGGTGCCGCGGTGGAGCATCGGGCGGAGCACGACGATGCAGGCGACCGGCTGGCTGTCGAAGCCCTCGGTCAGCACCATGCAGTTGGTGATGACCTGCACCTCCCCGCGGTCGAAGCGGGCGAGCAGCGCGGCGCGCTCTTTCGCCGGCATCTCGCCGGTGACCGTCTCGGCGGTGATCCCCGCAGCACGGAAGGCCGCGGCGACCGCCTCGGCATGGGCGACGGTGGCGCAGAAGGCGATGGTGCGGCGGTCGCCGGCACGCTCGTGCCAGTGCTCGACCACCGCCTCGTTGACCACTGCCCGGTTCAGTACCTTGGCGGCGGCGTCCATGTCGAAGTCGCCGGCCGTCGCGCCGACCTGATCCAGGTCGTCGGAGACGCCAACGTCGATGGTGAAGGTGCGCGGCGGCACCAGGATGCCCTGGGCGATCAGCGCGGAGATCGGCAGGTGGTAGGCGATGTTCGAGAAGGTTTTGCGAAGGCTGCGCCCGTCGCCGCGCTCCGGCGTGGCCGAGAGGCCGAGCAGCTTGAGCTTCGGGTTGGCGGCGCGGGCGTCGGCGATGATGGCCTGGTAGCTGTCCGCGGCCGCGCGGTGGGCCTCGTCGATGACGAGGTGCGAGACCTGCCCCATGCGGGCGCGCCGCGCGGAGCGCGCCAGCGTCTGCACGCTCCCGAAGACGATCTGGCCGGACCAGTCGTCGCGTTCGGCCTTCACCACCGAGGCGGGGAGGCCGGCGACCCGGCCGATCGTGGCCCGGTTCTGCTCGATCAACTCGTCCGTGTGCTGCAGCACCAGGAAGCGGGAGCCGGGCTTTGCTGCCGCCTCCTCACCGATGAAGAAGCCGGCGACGGCGGTCTTGCCGGCGCCGACCGGCAGCGCGACCAGCGTGTTGCCGTGCGCCGCCGTCTTGGCGCGGGCGGCGTCCACCGCCGCCCGCTGGTAGTCGCGCGGGATCATGGTGGGCCTCCCGCTCAGCGCGCCCAGAAGGGCGCGTTGCCCGCTGCCGCGGGCGGCTGGGCAGGCTGGGCGGCGGCCCAGGGGGGCGCGGTGCCGCCGATCGCCGGCGTCGTCGGGCCGGGCAGCATGGGCTGCGTCGCCGCCGGTGCCGCACCCATCAGGCGGGCGTAGTCCGCGTGCTCCGGGCCGATCGCCGCGGCGATGACGTTGCGCCCCTCTTCACGCGGGTCGGTCTTGTCCTTTTCGACGCCGACACGGGCGAGGAACTCCATCCCGTTCAGGTCGCCGTAGCCGCGGATAGTGCGCGCGGCACGGGCGCGATCGGAGGCATCCTTGGAGGCGATGCCGCGGGCGCTCTCCAGGATGCCGCGGATTAGCGAGCGGCCGCGGTTCCCGTAGGCGTCGTCCGCCCCCTGCGCACCCTTCCCGCGCAGGCCGATGCGCGTGTAGATCCGGCGCTTGGTGTGCGGTCCCTCCAGGATCACCGCCTCGGTGTTGAGGTACTGCGCGTCGCTGGTGCGGCTCTGCGTGACCCAGCCCTCCGGGCCAACGCCACCGGGCCGGATGGTGAGGCGGACCTTCACCAGCGTGCCGGCGGGGATCACCTCGAAGGCGTTCTGCTGCGCCTCGGCGCCGTTGAAGTCGTGCGTGAAGCTGCCGGACATGGCTCAGCCCTCCTGCGGCGTCGAGTTGGTGGGGATCGCGGGCTCCGCCGCGGGCAGTGCGACCTGGAACTGCGCCGTCGGCGGCGTCGTCAGGGGCCGGCGGATCTTCTCCATCAGCCGGCCGAGATGCGGCTCCTCGATGGTCGCGAGGCGGCCGCTGCGGTCCTTCGCCGGATACGCGAACGGGTTCAGCGTGGTGCAGACGAAGGCGCGGAAGGGTGCTTCCTTCTCGCGCGGAAGCTCGGCGAGGGTGATGACCTCATCGACGATGCCGGGCAGCTCGAGCCCGGTCTTGCTGCCCTCGACCTGCAGCGAGAAGTAGGGGCGGTTGAAGTCGTCGAGTTGCTTGTTGAGCAGGCCGACCAGCCAGACATTCTTGTTCGGCGTGTGCTGCAGGTGGGTCAGCCAGCCGATCATCTCCTGGCCGAGCAGACCATAGGCCCCGCGCAGGTCGGACTTGCCGCTGCGGTCGGACACCGCCTGCGGCTGGCCCTTGCACCACTGCAGGCAGAGGCGCGAGGCGACGGTGATGCTGTCGACGAAGATGGTCTCGTACTTCGCCAGCTGCTCCGGGCTGCCGAAGGCGGTGCAGACGCGCTCGTAGTGGGTCGCGTCGTAGGGCTGGTCGGGCCGCATGGCCGGGTTCGGCCCGCCGATCCAGCAGGCGAGGTCGCGCGCCATCTCCCAGCTGCGCACGCGGACCTCATCGCCGGGCCAGCCCTGCACGGCGAGCTCCCCGGCCTCGAGGTTCACGAACAGCGTCCGGCCCGCATCCAGCGTCCAGAGCTGCGACGTCTTGCCGATGCCCGAGATGCCGGTGAGCACGCCCTTGATGCCCCGCTGTTCGGCCATGCGCTGGTCGGCGGTGATGATGCGGAAGCCGCCGGACGGCCGGCTGTCGAAGGGCGCGCTCACTTGCGGCGCTCCACGAGGCGCGCGGCGGCGTCGACCGCGAGCTCTGCACCGACCGCCCCGGCGCGGCGCGCGCGGTCGTGCAGCTGCTTGAGCGCGCTGACGCGGCGATAGAGGGCGTCGGCCTCGTCCCCGAGCGCCTGGATGGCGAAGGCGATGTCGTCCACCGTTGCGGTGTTGATCGCCTTGTTGATCGGCTGGCTGAACTCGCCGACGTCGCCCGTACGGATGCTCTCGGGCAACTCGGACAGGGTGTACGAGGACTCGCGAAGCCGCTGCAGCGGCGTGGTGGTCTTGAACATGAGAGCGTGACTCCTTCGTCGTCGCGCTCCTGTTCCGTCGGTGATGGTGCTGCCGGGCCCCGACGCGGCGGAGCTGACCGTCCCGGTATTTCCGCCTTGCGGCGGTGTTGCATTCCCAGGAAGACCCGGCAGGAAAGCCGGGTTCGATCAGGCGGTGGCGCGCTCCTGCGGGGCGTTCGCCGTGCTGCTGCGCGTCTGGCGGAGTTCGAACGCCTCGATCTCTTCGAGGCGATAGATCACGCGGCCGCCGATCTTGAGGAAGCGCGGCCCCTCGCCGATCCAGCGCCACCGCTCAAGCGTGCGCGGGCTGATGCTCCAGCGGCGCGCCAGCTCGGCCTGCGTGATGTGGGTTTTCGTCATCGCGATTTTCTCCGCGTCGTGTCGAACGACTGCGGGGAAGATGCGGGAGGAGCAGGTAGGAGCCGGGCAGGAGCCAGGTAGGAGTGAAGGCAGGAATCGAAGAATCAGGTGTCGGACAGCGGAAAGCCGCCCTGCGGGCGGCTTTCGGCGAAGCGACGAGTGGGTTGGTCAGCAGAACATCCAGCAGCGTCCCCCTTCCTCTGCGATGAAGTCGCGCCAGTCCTCGCGGCCTGCGAAGGCCTTAGCCAGAGTGTTGACGCTGGCGCCACATTCAGCGGCCTCTAGGACCTGGCTGGTTATGCACTCCGGCGTACCGGAGGTGTAGGCCTCGTGGAGGTGGCGGATGATGGCGCGCTGCTTCACGCCAGTGAACCTGTACTTGTTGCCAAGGACAGTGACCACCGCGCCTTCCGCTGCGATGGAGATCTGCTGGTCGTCGCGAGTGACGCTGCCGCTGATTCGGGCTGCAAGAATCGCCGGATCGACGACGAGCGGATCGGTGGCCAGGGCCACATCGCGCAGGGCGACGATGCTGTGCCCGAGATGGATGTCTTTCTCCAGCCGATCGGTGGGCGTCAGGCTGAGCACGATGCGCAGACCCGGCGCTGGCCTCTTGCGGATCGCCTCCGCGAAGGATGTCCAGACCGCGCGGTCGGTCAGGCGCCGGGCAATCCAGAGAGACGCCCGCTGGCGGCGCCCCGGGAGTTGCACGTCGCCCATCTCCCAGAGGTGCTCCGGGACGATCGGCCTGCAGGGAACGGTCCTGGCGGCGTAGAGGTTGGCGACGACGCGCGGCAGAAGCGAGAGACCCGGGCCCGCCTCGAGGCCCTGGGTGAGCAGCTTGACGGCGGCAACGTGGTGCTGCGCCGGATCCGCGCCGACAGCCGGCCGCTTCCGGGGACGCGGCTCATTCGCGAGTACGATGGCGTGCAGCATGTCGTCACTGTGCGCGCGGACGACTTCGAGTATGAGGGCCGGCCCTATCGGTCGCTTTCCGCCATTGCTCGACATATCACCGGCACGCGCTGGAACGGCTGGGTGTTCTTCGGGCTGCGCCAGCCGGGAGCCTCGGCATGAGGACGCACGCGGCCTCCGGCAAGGCGTTCCCGGCCACCACGAAGAAGCTGCGCTGCGCGGTCTACACGCGGAAGTCCACCGACGAGGGCTTGGACAAGGAGTTCAACACGCTCGACGCGCAGCGCGAGGCCTGCGAGGCCTATGTGGCAAGTCAGCGCGCCGAGGGGTGGGTGCTCGTGCGCGACCGCTACGACGACGGCGGCTTCTCCGGTGGCACTTTGGAGCGCCCCGCGCTGAAGCGGCTGCTAGCCGACATCGAGGCGGACCTGATCGACGTTATCGTTGTCTACAAAATCGATAGACTCAGCCGATCACTGATGGACTTCGCAAAGCTGGTGGAAACGTTCGAGGCGCACCGCGTGACCTTCGTCTCGGTGACGCAGAGCTTCAACACGACGACCAGCATGGGGCGGCTGACGCTGAACATCCTGCTCAGCTTTGCGCAGTTTGAGCGCGAGGTGATTGGCGAGCGTATCCGCGACAAGGTCGCAGCGTCGAAGGCACGCGGCATGTGGATGGGGGGGAAGGTGCCGCTCGGCTACGACGTGCGCGACCGCAAGCTGGTTGTGAATGCGCCAGAGGCTGCCCGCGTGCGGCGCGTGTTCGAGCTTTTCATCGAGACTGGCGCCAGCGTCGAGACGGTGCGCCGCCTACAGGCCGAGGGTGTCACGGCGAAGTCCGGCCGGCCGTTGGACAAGGGCGACGTCTATAAGATCCTGAACCTGCGGACCTTCATCGGGGACGTCACGCATAAGGGGAACGTCTATCGCGGCGAGCACGAGGCGGTCGTCTCGCGGGATCTGTGGGACCGGGCGCACGCCATCCTCCGGATCAGCCCGCGCAAGCGCGCCGCGCAGAACCGGCAGCACGCGCCGGCGCTTCTGAAGGGGCTGATCTTTGGGGTGGACGGCCGCGCGTTGTCCCCGACGCACTGCGTGAAGAAGGGCCGACTTTACCGGTACTACGTCGCGCAGCGCGTCTTGAAGGGCGACGCGGACGGCGACAACGGCATCGTGCGGCGCGTGTCCGCCGCGGAGATCGAGGGTGCGGTGATCGGGCAGGTCCGCGCGCTGCTAAGGCAGCCGGAGATCGCGGTCGGCTCCTGGCTCGCGGCGCGGCGCGAGGCACCGGACCTCGCCGAGGCAGATGTGCGCGACGCGCTGCACCGACTCGAGCCGCTGTGGAAAGAGTTGTTCCCGGCGGAGCAGGCGCGGATCGTGCACGCGTTGGTGGAGCGGGTGGTCATCGGGCCGGACGGCGCCGACATTCGCATGCGGGTCGAGGGGCTGGCGGGGCTGGTCAAGGACCTCGGCGCGATGGCGCCCGCGGCGCGGAGGGCGGCATGACAACCGCGACCAGCATCACGGTGCGCGTGCCGCTGGCGATCCGACATCGGCCCGGGCGGAAGACCGTCGTGACGCCGGTCCCGGACGACGGCGAGGCCGCCACCTCGACGCGCGCCGATCCGGCGCTGGTGAAGGCTCTGGCGCGAGCGTTCCGATATCAGCGGCTTCTGGACGAGGGGCGGTACGCGTCGATCACCGAGATGGCGGTGGGGGAGAGGATTGACCGCGGCTATCTGGGGCGGTTGCTGCGATTGGCGGTCCTCGCACCCGATATCGTTGAGGAGCTGCTCAGCGGGCGTGCGTGGGTGGAGGCGCACCTGGCGCGGTTGATGGGGCCCGTGCCGATGGTCTGGGGAGATCAGCGGAGGATGCTCAACCGGCCTCCGGCCCCGCCAGCTTTCTGACGCGGAACCCTCCAGGCTTACCGGAGCCGGTCGAGCAGGATCTCGACCATCTCACGGGTTGAGTTCGCCACAATGTCGAGCGGCCGGTCATCCTGCCGCATGAGTGCGATCAGGAGACAGGCTGTGAACAGCCAGAAGGACGAGCCTGCAGGAAGGCTGTAGCCGCCGATCATCGCGGTCAGCCGTTCGACGATCGGCGGATATTGTCGATTGCCCCAGTGGGCGTGGGTCGGCGTCATCGCATGAATGACCACGGCCGCGAGCGCTATCCCCATTGCGCGCTTCTGATGGACTTCGGCGAACTTATGCCCGTGCTGCTTCGCATAGGCCGCAAGGCCGCTCGTCATGAAGTCGCGGGCATAGATATCGCAGGCAATTTCCTCTTCGGGCAGTGTCGAGGGGGAGCTGTTGTCGGCGCAGTACATGACGTGTCGGAATTCATGCAGAAGCGAGAAGGCCAAGGCGAGTGCGACGAGATCGAACGCCGCCATGTGCTCGACGTCGCCCAGGCTTTCACGATCGGAAGTCGGTTTGGGGATATCCGCAGGCCAGGAAATTTCGGCGGTCTGCTCAGCTGCGACGAGGGATTGGGCGCAGTCGATGCGTTGCTTGTAGTCGAACTTGTACTGTCCGCGTTCGTCGTCGATACCGAGCGCATGATTGAGCGGTATTCCGGTCGCGGTCGCGAACTCCAGGGCGGGCGCATAGACCTCGACGGCGCGCCAAGTGCTGAAACCGAGCAGCCAGAAAAAATCGATCGTCTTGGTATCGAACTGGATGCGCCTGGCGTCTGCATTCATCGTGACGCCCTTGGTACTGGGCGCGACTTCGACGGCATGGCCGTACTGGCTCCAGAGGGCGCTGATCTCATCGGCGCGTTCGGGCACGGCGCCGCGCAAGAGATGGAGGATAATTGTCCGGTCGGACGGCTCGGTCGTCATGCCTGTGGCTTCTCCGAATGAGGGAATAGGGCAGGCGACCTGATCATGACGGGACGCTTTCATCAGGCGCGTCGTCCGACGTCCGGGCTTCGCCCGTCATGCGCACATGGGTGATCGACGAAAGGACTGAGTTCGCCCAGATGGTGGCGCACTCGATGTCGCCATCGCGCTCGAACCAATGGGTCGCGCCTGGAATGAGGCCGAAAGGGATGGGGTGGGTGGCCAGCGGATTGTGGAACACCTCCAACTCCTGGCACCAGGCTTCGCCCCAGGGCCAGAGTGCCTCATACTCGTCGCTCGCGACCGACAACTCGAAGTCGATCGGCTCCAGCGCGCCTGGGGTTCGGTCGAAGAGGATGCCGCTCCGGATCATCGTCAGCCCGGGAGGGCGCCAGCCGGCAAGGAAGCCCATCCGGTTGAACTTGGCGAGCGTTGCCGCATTGCTGAAGATGACGGCCGACAGGTGGGCGATTTCGGGATCGCGGAAGAGCCCCGCCGGGATGCCGTGCTTGCCCGTCAGGTTGGCGATCGGTGTCCCGACCGCGCGCCGTTCCGCACCTTCTCCTTCGATATCGGCACGCAGTCCGTAAAGGTAGGTGGGCAGGGCCTCGCGGCTCCAGACCATCGAGCCGGACTCGTGGAAGTCTGCCAATGCGAGAGCAAAGGACTGGCCTTTCACGTGGCCCATCTCATGATAGTTGCGCTGGAGTTTGCCCCGCAGCGTTTTGGCGAAGCGCTCGGCCGGACCTCCCGTCAAGCGTTCGATGCGATCCTGCGGCGCATGCGTCCAGTCGCCGATCCCGCCGGCGCGTGGGGTCTCGGAGTTCGCCGTCACCGCCTCGATCCAGCACGTGTCGCCCGCCTTCTCGATCAGGAAGTCGGGCGAGACATGATTTTGCCGGACGTTGAGACCCTGTTCTCGAAAGCAGGCGAGAAGGTAGAGTTCGAACAGCCGGGAGGCAAAGTTGTTGGTCTGAAAATCAGGGACAAAGTTAGCGTCGGGATTGGGGAGCGCGAGATAGCATTCACCGATCGCCATGAGAGCCGGCCGATGGCTGATAGTGGTCATCAGCAGATCGAACTCCGGAGACGTGCCGCGCGGCCCGGGCTTCAGCAAGAGCGGGCGGCGCTTGGCTCCCGGCGGCAAGGGGTCCGGCGGATCGCCGGCCCGTAAGGCAATGCCGAGGCGGTCGAGCGCGGCATCGGGGGTAGAATAGGGGCCGCTTTCGTCGACCTTTGTCCAGCAGTGATCGATGCGCCGGCGCAAGGCGAGACTGGTAAAGGTCGCTTGCTCCGGATCAAAGAGGATGCAGCCGCAGGTCCTGCCCCGTCCGGTCTGATAGGCGCTGAAGATATGGGCGGGGTCGAAATTGGGGCCGCGTTCGAGCGACAGCGCATAGAGCTCGAAGTGGCGCTTACTGATCGGGGTGATCAGCCGCGGCTGGTCGGGTGAGGCCATGGCCAGCCTCACAAGTCCGTAAGCGTCAGATGCACGCATCCGCCTCCATCATTTCGGCGCCTCCGCCACGGCTGCCGCGGCGAGGATATCGTTGGCTTCCCATACCTCGCCCTGCCTTCGCCCGTTAGCAGAAGCATGGCGGTGCAGTGGGAGCCATCCAACGCGCGGAATCCTCGGGCTTAGGCTTGGGGGGAAAGTTGGCGATTCGGCGTCCCAAGGCGATCGCCCGAGCAATGCGCTTGCTGAAAGTGTGGGACTGGCGCGCCGCGAAAATGATCGAAAAACAATACCCTGAACCTTGTAGACCAAAGCTACCAAGTCCCAAGGCTCGGAGAGAATCGGGCACAGAGAGACGCCCGGAGGGTCGTCGTTACGACCTCGAAGTATCAACGCTTTGGAGTGGGCCCCTGGAGGCGGACAGGGGACGAGGAATGGTTTGACCGGGGTGCCGGGCTTTCGAAGGATGGAAGCCCATGGCGAGACACCGGTCCCACAGCGTCGAGTTCAA
>NZ_JAAEDL010000035.1 GCF_018129005.1 Neoroseomonas eburnea | reverse complement strand
CGGCGCGGCGGGGGCGGTCATGGCCGGGGCGACGGGGCAGGCGAGCGGGGCCTCGTCCCATGGCACGCGCGGCGCCGCGGCGAGCGGGGGTGGCCCCGGTGCGCGCATCGGCATGGCGCGGTCGCCCGGCGTGCCGGCCGGCCGCACCGGCTCGGGCCGCCGTTCCGGGTCGAGCGGATTGCGGCTGCGCTGCCTTTCCTCGGCCAGCGCGGCCGTCAGGGCGTCGCGCACCGCGGGGTCGGCCACCACCGGGCGCGGCGGAATCGTGCCCAGGTTCGGGAAGGGGCTGTCGGCACCTGGCGGCGCCTCGCGCCCCTCGAAGGCGGGGCCGGTCACGCGGCTCCAGATCGGGCCGATCGATTCCGGTCCCTGCCCCGCGCTGCAACCCATGCAGAGCAGCAGCGGCAGCAGCGCCGCCCACCGTGCTTGATCGCCCCGTTGGGGGCCCCTACCGTGCCAAAGCCCTGTTTCGCGGCCCATCCGACCGGTCACCCCGCCCCTGCCCCGTGCTCGGCGAAGCGGTAGCCCGAATCGGCCGGCACGCGAAGGCCAGGGCCACTTCGCAGGTACCGGAACCCCCGATGGCCGACAAAGAGTCTCCCTCCGCAGCGTCCTTCCGGCTTCCGGACCCCGCCCTGGTCAGCCGAACCATGGCCGACGTCGCCGAGCGGGGGCAGCGGATCGTCTCGGACTTCCTCAAGCGCCAGGCGGGCAGCACGACGGATCCCGACCCGCTCAAGATCGGCAACGCCTTCCTCGAGATGACCACGCGGCTGATGGCCAACCCGGCGCGGCTGGTGCAGGCGCAGCTCGGCTTCTGGCACGATTACCTCACCCTCTGGCAGAACACCGCGCGGCGCATGCTGGGCGAAGAGCCGCAGCCGGTGATCGCCGAGGACGACAAGGACCGGCGCTTCAAGGACGAGGCCTGGCGCGAGCACGAGATCTTCGACTTCATCCGGCAGACCTACCTTCTCTCCGCACGCTATTTCCGCTCGGTGGTGGAAGGCACCGAGGGGCTCGACACCCATACGGCGCAGAAGGTGGACTTCTACACGCGGCAGTTCGTCGACGCGATGAGCCCGACGAATTTCCTGATGACCAACCCGGAGGTACTGCGCCGCACCGCGGAGACCGGCGGCGAGAACCTGCTGCGTGGCCTGTCCAACCTGCTCACGGACCTCGAGCGCGGACGCGGCAAGCTCAAGATCCGCATGACGGACGACACCAAGTTCAAGGTCGGCGAGAACATCGCCGTCACCCCCGGCAAGGTGGTGTTCCAGAACGACCTGATGCAGCTCATCCAGTACGCGCCGACCACCGAGACGGTGCTGAAGCGGCCGCTGCTGATCATCCCGCCCTGGATCAACAAGTTCTACATCCTCGACCTGCGGCCGAAGAACTCCTTCATCCGCTGGGCGGTGGAACAGGGCCACACGGTCTTCGTCATCTCCTGGGTCAATCCGGACGAGAAGCTCGCCGAGAAGGGCTTCGACGACTACATGCTCGAAGGCCCCTATGCCGCGCTCGACGCCATCGAGAAGGCGACGGGGGAGAAGGGTGCGAACGTCATCGGCTATTGCCTCGGCGGCACGCTGCTCGCCTCCACGCTGGCGCACATGGCGGCGAAGAAGGACACCCGCGTGAAGAGCGCGACCTTCTTCACGACGATGATCGACTTCGAGGAGGCCGGCGAGCTCGGCGTCTTCATCGACGAGGAGCAGCTCTCCGCGCTCGAGGAGAAGATGTCGAAGCTCGGCTACCTCGAGGGCCGGGAGATGGCGACCACCTTCAACATGCTGCGCGCGAACGATCTGATCTGGTCCTTCGTGGTCAACAACTACCTGATGGGCCAGGAGCCCTTCCCCTTCGACCTGCTCTACTGGAACGACGATTCCACCCGCATGCCGGCGCGCATGCACAGCTTCTACCTGCGCCGGATGTACCAGCAGAACGACCTGGTGAAGCCGGGCGGGGTGGAGTTGCTCGGCGTGCCGCTCGACCTGCGGAAGATCAAGGTGCCGACCTACATCCTGAGCACGCGGGAGGACCACATCGCGCCGTGGACCTCCACCTACCGCGCGACGCAGATCTACAAGGGGAAGGTGCGCTTCGTGCTGGCCGCCTCCGGCCATATCGCCGGCGTCGCCAACCCGCCGGATGCCGGCAAGTACAGCCACTGGATCAACGAGGAACTGCCGCCCGATCCCGAGGCCTGGTTCAAGGGCGCGACCGAACTCGCCGGATCCTGGTGGCCGGACTGGCATCGCTGGGTCAGCGGGCTCGACAAGACCATGGTGCCCGCACGCATCCCCGGCGAGGGCGCGCTGCCCGCGATCGAGGAAGCGCCGGGCTCCTACGTCAAGGTGATGGCGACCGACTGACCCGGCGCCCGGCCGCCGCGCAGCCCGTACGCCCCGGACCCGACCGCAGGCCGCAACGAAAGCGAAGCCGCGCATGGCGCGGACGAAAGCGAAGCCGCGCATGGCGCGGACGAAAGCGAAGCCGCGCATGGCGCAGCCAAGCCGACCCTGCAACGCGAAAAGGGCGGCCCGTGGGCCGCCCCTCGTCGTGATCCGCCGGCAGGATCAGCGGCGGCTGGCGCGTGCCGGCTGCCGAGCCGCGGCGCCGCCGGCCGGGCAATCGCTGGCGGTGTAGTTCTGCGGAATGTTGCGCTCGGCCGCCAGCTTCGCAAGATCGGCGCCCGGCGTCGCCAGCGCACGCTGGAACAGCGGCTCCGCGTCGCGGCAGAAGAAGGAGCCGCTGCGGATCGCGTCCTCGGAATGCTCGTTCGCGAGGTTGGTGTTGTAGGAATCGAGACGCGTGCGCCCCTGCCCGCCGAAGCTGCGGCTGAAATGCGCCGTGGCGGCGCGCTCGGCGACGCCGAGCTCGGTGCCGAAGCGGCGGACGAACTGGTTGTAGCTCTCGCCCTTCTGGCAGTTCAGCGCGCTCACCATCAGGTAGGTGCGCAGCGCGCGGACATCGAGGGCGCTGCGCTCCTCGGGCCGGAGGCAGGCATTGGCCAGGGCGGGGCCTGCCAGGACGACGCCGCAGATCGCGGCAAGGACGGTGCGGGTCTTGGTCATGGGCGCCAGGCGCTCCCTTCAGGAATGGGCCGGGCCTGGCGCTGCCGTCCGTCCGCGGGCGACTGCGACATGGCTCCTGGTCGCGCTCATAGCCCGTTCCGCGCCACGATGGAACAGAAATTGCGCATCAATCGCCAGCCGAACCAAGGTGTTGCGGTGCGGCGTGAAGACACCGCCGTAACCTCAGGCAGCCTGCACCTTCGTCGCGCGGCGACGGCAGCGCCCGACCCGCGCGACATCGGCCAGCCGTCGGTCGAGAAAGTCCAGCGTCGGACCGAGATCCTCGGAATCGTCGCGCAGCCAGAAGGCGAGCGTGGCGCCATAGACCGCGGCCAGGGTCGCGCGGCGCGTGTACCAGGAGAAGTCGGCCGAGGTGTCGCCGGCGGCGTACCACATGGCGCTGACGGTGCGCCCGGCGGTGCGCAGCGCGGTCGGCGCATGCCACGGCAGCGCAAGCAGCGCCACCGCCTGCCGCACCGCATCCTTGTGCGGCGTGGCCTGACGCAGCCGGGTCGCGATCAGGCTGCGGATGCGGTCCGGCGTCCGCAGACCGGACAGTTCGCCCGCGGCCTCGGCCATCTCGCGGTCGGCGAGGTCGAGCCAGGCCTCCACCGCCGAGACGGCGCCACGGGGAAAGAGGAAGATGGCCTCCTCCTCGGGCAGGCCGGCCTCATGCAGCGCCGCGGCGATGGCCCGACCGGTCCAGCCGCGCGCGGGCACCAGGGGCAGCAGGGCGCGGATGACCGCGTCGCGGCTGGCGCGGTCGGCGTGCTCCGTCGGGTTGGTCATGTCTCCTCCTTGACCGCGGCGCGCTCGGCGGCGGCGCGGGCGAGTTCCTCATGGAAGCCGAACAGCGAGAGATCCTCCATGCGCATCGGGTAGAGGACGCCATCGAGGTGGTCGGTCTCGTGCTGCATGACGCGGGCGACGAGGCCCGCCGCCTCCCCCTCGACGGCCTGGCCGTCGATGTCGAGGCCGCGGAAGCGGATGCGCGTGGCCCGCCGCACCGCGCCGCGCAGGCCGGGGATGGACAGGCAGCCTTCCCAGGCGGTCTCGGTCTCCTCCCCCACCTGCTCCAGTTCGGGGTTGATGAGGGCGGAAACACCCCCCGCCCCGGTGCGCCATACAAAGAGGCGCAGCCCGACATGGACCTGCGGCGCGGCGAGGCCGATTCCGCCGGAATCCTCCATGGTTTCGGCCATGTCGGCGACCAGGCGCCGGATCTCGGGCGCGGTCGGGTCCTCCACCTCGGCGGCGGCGGCGAGGAGGATTGGGTGGCCCATGCGGGCGATCTTCAGGATGGCCATGGCGGTCCGAGGGCTGGGGAAAGGGGGCGCCGTCCTTGATATAGGGCGCCTCGCCAGCATGGGAGGGCTTCCGGAACGGCACGAATCCATGCTACACGCTGCGCCTCTGCCGCGGACCGGGTGACCGGCCGCGCCAAAAGCCTTTGCCTTTCGCCACATCCAACGCGCAGGAGGTTGCGCCGCGTGCAAGTCGTCGTTCGGGACAACAATATCGACCAGGCGCTGAAGGCGCTGAAGAAGAAGCTCCAGCGGGAAGGCGTTTTCCGCGAGATGAAGCTTCGCCGCCACTACGAGAAGCCGTCCGAGCGTCGTGCGCGCGAGGCCGCCGAGGCCGTCCGCCGCGCCCGCAAGGTCGAGCGCAAGCGCCTGGAGCGCGAGGGCTTCTGAAGCCCTGACCGCCACCCCGGCCACGGGGCGGCAGCGAGACGCCGAAGCCGCGGCGCGGGGGATGCTCCGCGGTCCGCGGTTTTTGCTGCGCCGATGGTTCAGCCGACCAGGTCGAACTGCCGCAGCAGGGCCGAACCCGCCAACAGCAGGATGGCGAGGCCGACCACCGCCATCAGCGGGCGCTCGGGGATATGGCGGGTCGCGAGCGCCGCGAAGGGGGCGGCCACCGCCCCGCCGATCACCAGCCCCACGACGACCTGCCATATCCCGAGACCGATGGTGGCCGCGAAGGTCGCGCTGACGATCGCGGCAACGAAGAATTCCGCCGCATTGCAGGTGCCGATCGCGATGCGCGGTTCGGCGCCATGCGCGATCAGGCTCGACGTGACGATCGGCCCCCAGCCGCCCCCGACCACGCCATCGAGGAACCCCCCGCCGGCGCCGACCACCGAGGCGGTGGCGTGGTGCCTGTCGGAACGCTCCACCGGATGCCAGGACCGGCGGAGCACGGCGAAACCCATGACCACGAGGTAGATGCTGACCGCGGGCTTCAGCAATTCGACCGGCAGGTAGCTCGCGACCAGCGCCCCCGCCACGCCGCCGATCATCCCCGGCACGGCGAGGCGCCGCATCAGCTTCATGTCGACATGGCCGAGCCGCCAATGGGCAAGGCCCGAGGGGATGGCCGTACCGATCTTGGCCGTGTGCACGCCGGCCGAGACAACGGCGGGCGGAACCCCGGCAGAGAGGAGGAAGGCACTGGCGGTCACGCCGCCGGCCATGCCGATTGCGCCATCGACGAACTGGGCGACGAAGCCGATGGCGACGAAAAGCAGGATCTCCGTAGTCAGGGCAGGTCCTCCGGATCAGATGACCGCCACCAACGCCTTGCCGGTGGCGCCGGCGACGCATTCTCCCCGCCGTCGCGCGTCACGCGCTCCTGCGCACTGAAGCTTGCCACAGGCCGCGCCGGGTTGGGAGGACCGCGCCTAGAGCGGATTCCGATCAGGTGGACCTCACCTGATCGGGTGAAGATGCTCGCGAAAGCAGGTGTCTGGAGCATTTGCCGTGAGCGGAGACGAACGGAAGCCGCTCTAGCCCCGCCGTGCTCCGCAGGAGGGGGCGGGGGCCGGAATCCGGCAGATCCCCGCTCCGCCGGGGCTCGCCGGCGCGTGAACCATCCGCGCCCACTGGAGCAGATCCCGACAGATCGAATCGCCTGACCGGTGAAGCAGCCCGTCCGAGTGAAGAGCCGCAGCGGCCGCCACGAACCCGTGCGAACGGAAGCCGCTCTATTCCAGGCCGAGCGAGATCAACATGTTGCGCAGAGACAACAGCATGATCACGACCGCGACGATGATCATCAGCGGCCGGTCCGGCAGTTTCCTCGTGATCAGGGCGGCGAAGGGCGCGGCCAGGCAGCCGCCGAGCACCAGCCCCAGGATCACCGGCCAAAGCTCCAGCCCGATGGTCGCAAAGAAGGTGATCGTGACTGAGAAGGTGACGAAGAATTCCGCGGCATTGGTCGAGCCGATCGCCAGCCGCGGCACATTGCCCCGGCCGATCAGCGTGGAGGCCACGACCGGCCCCCAGCCGCCGCCGCCGATGGCATCAAGGAAGCCGCCGCCGAAACCGAGCAGCGTCGGGTTGTGCGGCGTCCTGTCCTCGGACGGCGGTCGCAACGCCCTGAACAGGATGAGGCCGCCCATCGCGATGAGCCAGGCGGCGACCACCGGCCTGACATAGGCCACAGGAAGGTCGGTCAGCACATAGGCGCCGAGCACCCCGCCGCAGACCCCGGGAATGGCAAGGCGCGCCATCAGGTGCAGGCTGACATTGCCCACCCTCCAATGGGCGAAGCCCGAGGCGCCCGTGGTGACGACCTCGGCGGCATGCACGCTGGCGCTGGCAACCGCCGGAGGTATGCCCATCGACATCAGCACGCTCGTCGCGGTCACGCCGTAGGCCATTCCGATGGCGCCATCGACCATCTGGGCGGCGAAGCCGACCACGACGAACAGAAGGAGGTCGTCCATGCGTGCCCCTCCTCCGTGGCGCAGCAGCTACCGCTGCAGCGCCTGCACGACCTCCTGCGTCACCTTCTTGGCGTCGCCGAACAGCATCATCGTGTTCGGCCGGTAGAACAGCTCGTTCTCCACGCCCGCGTAGCCGGAGGCCATGCCGCGCTTCACGAAGAACACCGTCTTGGCGCGCTCCACGTCGAGGATCGGCATGCCGTAGATCGCGCTCGACTTGTCGGTCTTCGCCGCCGGATTGGTGACATCGTTGGCGCCGATGACGAAGGCGACGTCGGCATCGGCGAATTCGGGGTTGATCTCCTCGAGTTCGAAGACCTCGTCGTAGGGCACGTTCGCTTCCGCGAGCAGCACGTTCATGTGCCCGGGCATGCGGCCGGCGACGGGATGGATCGCGTACTTGATCTCCGCCCCTTCCTTCTTCAGCAGGTCCGCCATCTCGCGGAGCACCTGCTGCGCCTGCGCCACCGCCATGCCGTAGCCCGGCACGATGATGATCTTCTGCGCGTTCTTCATCATGTAGGCGGCGTCTTCCGGCGAGCCGGCCTTGACCGGCGGCCGGTCGGCGTCGCCGCCGCCGGCCGCGGCCGTGCCGCCCTCGGACCCGAACCCGCCCAGCAGCACGTTGATGATGCTGCGGTTCATGCCCTTGCACATGATGTAGGACAGGATGGCGCCCGAGGCGCCCACCAGCGCGCCGGTCACGATCAGCAGCAGGTTGCCGATGGTGAAGCCGATGCCCGCCGCCGCCCAGCCGGAGTAGCTGTTCAGCATCGAGACGACGACCGGCATGTCCGCCCCGCCGATCGGGATGATCAGCAGGAAGCCGAGCGCGAAGGACAGGATCGCGATCAGCCAGAACAGCAGCCCGTTGCCGGTGGCGACGAAGGTGATGACCAGCACCAGCAGCAGGATGCCGAGGCCGAGGTTCAGCCAATGCTGCCCGTTGAAGGTGATCGGCGCGCCCGACATCTTTCCCGCCAGCTTGGCGAAGGCGATAACCGAGCCCGAGAAGGTGATCGCGCCGATGGCCAGGCCGAGCGACATTTCCACCAGCGACTGCCCGTGGATGTGCCCGCGCGTGCCGATGCCGAAGCTCTCGGGCGCGTAGAAAGCGGCCGCGGCGACGAAGACCGCCGCCATGCCGACCAGCGAGTGGAAGGCCGCGACGAGCTGCGGCAGCGCCGTCATCTGGATCCGCTGGGCGACGATGGTGCCGACAGTGCCGCCGATGGCGAGGCCGGCGACGATCAGCGTGATGCCGCCGAAGCCCATGCCCGGCTTGAACAGCGTGGCGAGAATGGCGATGCCCATCCCGATCATGCCGTACATGTTGCCGGTACGGCTGGTCTCGGGGTGGCTCAGCCCGCGCAGCGCCAGGATGAAGAGAACCGACGCGACCAGGTAGGCGAGCGTCGAAAGCGTGGTCGCCATCGGCTCAGCCCCCCTTCTTCTTGAACATCGCGAGCATGCGCCGCGTCACCATGAAGCCGCCGAAGATGTTCACCGCGGCGAGCGTCACGGCCAGGAAGCCGAAGATCCGCGCCACCACCGTATCGGCCGTGCCGGCGGCGAGGATGGCGCCCACCACGATCACCGAGGAAATCGCGTTGGTCACGCCCATCAGGGGCGAATGCAGCGCCGGGGTGACGTTCCACACCACGTGGTAGCCGACGAAGCAGGCCAGCAGGAAGATCGTCAGCAGATAGAGGAAGGGCTCCGCGGCCGCGGCCACGGGGGCGGCCGCCTCGGCGGCGCGCCTCGCCTGCTCGGCCAGTTCCAGCGCGCGCTGCGCCATGGACTGGGCCTGTGTTGCGAGTTCCGTCGCGTTCATCGTCCCTGCCCCCTTACGCCGCCGGCTTCATCAGCGGATGGACCACGGCGCCGCCGCGCGTCAGCGTCACGCCCTTCACGATCTCGTCCTCCTCCGGCAGCTTCGGCGCCTTGGCGTCCTTGTCCCAGAAGGTGGACAGGAAGGTGAGGAGGTTGCGCGCATAGAGCGCCGAGGAAGCCGCCGGCAGGCGCCCGGGCCAGTTGGTGAAGCCCAGCACCTTCACGCCGTTCCCGGTCACCACCAGCTCGCCCGGCTGCGTGACCGCGCAATTGCCGCCGGCATCGGCGGCGATATCCACGATCACCGAGCCCGGCTTCATCGAGGCGACCATGGCGGCGGTGACCAGCGTCGGCGCGCGGCGCCCCTGCACCAACGCGGTGCAGACCACGACGTCCTGCTTGGCGATGTGGCCGGCGACCACCTCCGCCTGCTTGGCGTAGAATTCGGCCGAGAGCTGCTTGGCATAGCCGCCGGCGGTCTGGGCGGCCTTGCTCTCCTCATCCTCGTAGCCGACGAAGCTGGCACCCAGAGACTTGATCTCCTCCTTCGCCGCCGGCCGGACGTCGGTCGCGGAGACGCGGCCACCGAGGCGGCGGGCCGTCGCGATCGCCTGCAGCCCGGCGACGCCCGCGCCCATGATGAAGACATTGGCGGCCGGCACCGTCCCGGCCGCCGTCATCATCATCGGGAAGCCCTTGTCGTAGGCTGCCGCGCCCTCGATCACCGCGCGGTAGCCCGCGAGGTTCGCCTGGGACGACAGCACGTCCATCGACTGCGCGCGGGTGATGCGCGGCAGCAATTCCATGGAGCAGGCGTCGATCCCGGCCGCGGCGTAGCGCGCGGCGCCCTCGGCGTCGGCGCCGAGGATGCCGATCAGCAGTGCTCCCCTCGGGATGGCGGCGAACTCGTCCACCTCCCCTTCCCCGGCGGCGAGCGGCGCGCGGACCTTCAGCACGATGTCGGCCCCGGCCAGCGTCTCGGCCGCCGAGCCGGCGAGCTTCGCCCCGGCCTCGCCAAAGGCCACGTCGGTCAGGCCGGAGGCAAGGCCCGCGCCCTGCTCCACCGTCACCTCGAGGCCCATGGCGGTGAATTTCTTGACGGTTTCGGGCGTTGCCGCGACGCGGGTCTCCCCGCTCCGACGTTCCTTCAGGACCGCAAGCTTCATCCGGGAGGTCTCCCTGCGCCCAACTCGTACGGCATCGGACCTACAGGGGGCGCGGCGGGGTGTCCAGCGCGGCGCGGTGACGGCCTGCTCGCCCCACCCAACTCCGAACGGCCGGTCTCGCGGCGGGCGCCGCCAGGGCGGATCGCGACCGGGCGGAATCAGCCCTCCGGGTGAAGATGGTCGCCCAACAGGGCGCCGGAGCGGTCATCCTGCACCAGGGCGAACGGAGACCTCCCCAATGTGCTGCCCGCTACTTTCGCCGGAGATCCGGCGACGGAAGCGGACAGGCACGACATCAGGCCGGCGCCGGAACGCCGGCCTGCGCCAGCGCCGCCTGCTGCCGCTCGGCGAGCCTGGTCTCGTCGAAATCCGCGACCAGCTCGTGGAACAGGTCGTGCCAGTTCACCTTCGCCCCGAGCCGCAGGAACACCGAACCCAGCCCGATCGCCGCCCGGTCCATCAGCGGGAATTCCCGCGGTACCCGCACGCCGCCGGTGCGCTTCAGCCCGGCATGCACCTGCTCGGCGATCCTGCGCCCGTACATCGGGTCGTCGCTGACCTGGATCGGCCGCACGCGATCATCGAGCAACGGCTCGTAGAGGAAGCGCGCCCACATGTTGAGCACTTCCATCGTCTCCCGCTTGAGGTCGCGGAAGCCCCAGATTCGGTAGGCCTCGGCGGCCTTGTCGAAATCGTCGTCGCGCACCGCCTCGTAGAGCATGATCACGCCGCCGATGAAGGCCGGCGGGAAGACGCGGATCACGCCGAAGTCGAGCAGGTTGATGCCCCAGCCGCCATTCTCCGGGCATTCGCCGCGCACCTGGTAGTTGCCGAGATGCGGGTCGCCATGGATGACGCCGTAGCGATACAGGGGCACGTACCAGGCACGGAACAGGGCGCGGGCATAGGCGGCGCGCTCCTCCTCCGGCGGGTCCTCGTCGATGCGGGCCTGGATGGCGCGGCCTTCGAGCCAGGTCATGGTCAGCAGCCGGCGGGTGCAGTAGCCCTCGACCGGTTCCGGCACGCGCACGCCGGGCACGCCTGCCAGCATCAGGCCATAGAGCCGCTGCTGCGCGGCCTCCCGCAGGTAGTCGAGCTCCTCCCGCAGCCGGTCGGCGAGCTCGAGATAGGCCTCGTCGTTCTCGAGCGTCGGGTCCATGCGGCGATAGATCGCCATGGCGATCTTGAGCTGGCGTAGGTCGGCCTCCACAACGGAGGCCATGTCCGGATACTGCAGCTTGCAGGCGACGCGGCCGCCATCCGGCAGCACCGCACGGTGCACCTGTCCGAGCGAGGCCGCCGCCGCCGCCTCGCGCTCAAAGGAAGCAAATTTCGATTCCCAGGCGGGGCCGAGCTCGTTCGCCATGCGCCGCCGCACGAAGGGCCAGCCCATGGGCGGGGCATTGGCCTGCAGGGTCGCGAGTTCCTTGGCGTATTCCGGCGGCAGCGCGTCCGGCACGGTGGAGAGGAACTGCGCCACCTTCATCATCGGCCCCTTGAGTCCGCCGAGGATGGCCTTGAGGTCCTCCGCATGGGATGCCGCGCCGCCCTTCATGCCGAAGATGCGCTGCCCGGCGACGCGCGCGGCGATGCCGGTGACGGCGCCGGAGGTGCGCAGCATGCGCCGCGCCTCCCCGAACAGCGTGCTGCCTTCCCGTTCAGCCATCCGCGCGCTCGAGCTCGTCGATGAAGCCCGAGATCACATCGAGGCCCTTCGCCCAGAAGGCCGGGTCCGCCGCGTTCAGCCCGAAGGGCGCGAGCAGTTCCCGGTGCCGCAGCGTGCCGCCGGCGCGCAGCATGTCGAGGTACTTGCCCTCGAAGTCCTGCACGCCCCCGTCGCGATAGACGCCATACAGCGCGTTCACGAGGCAATCCCCGAAGGCGTAGGCATAGACGTAGAAGGGCGTGTGCACGAAGTGCGGCACATAGGACCAGTAGACGCCGTAGTCGGGCGTGAACTCGAAGGCCGGGCCGAGGCTTTCCGTCTGCACCTGCATCCACAGCTCGGCGATGCGCTCATGCGCGACCTCGCCCTTGCGGCGTTCGTCGTGCAGCAGCGTCTCGAAGCGGTAGAAGGCGATCTGGCGGACCACCGTGTTCAGCATGTCCTCGACCTTGCCGGCCAGCATGGCGCGGCGGCGGCGCGGGTCGGTCTCGGCATCGAGCACGGCGCGGAAGGTCAGCATCTCGCCGAACACCGAGGCGGTCTCCGCCAGCGTCAGCGGCGTCGAGGACATCAGGTAGCCCTGCCCGCCGGCGAGGATCTGGTGCACGCCATGCCCAAGCTCGTGCGCCAGCGTCATCACGTCGCGCGCCTTGCCGTGGTAGTTCAGCAGCAGATAGGGATGCGCCGAGGGCACCGTCGGATGCGCGAAGGCGCCGGACGCCTTGCCCGGCCGCAGCGCCGCATCGATCCACGGCTTGTCGAAGAAGCGCCTGCCGATCGCCGCGAGCTCCGGGCTGAAGGCGGCGTAGGAGGCCAGCACGCGCTCCACCGCCTCGGGCCAGGGCACCAGCCGGTCGTCCTCGTCCGGCAGCGGCGCGTTGCGGTCCCAGTGCTGCAGCTTCGGCAGGCCGAGCCACTTCGCCTTCATCGCGTAGTAGCGGTGCGACAGGCGCGAGTAGGAGGCGCGGACGGCGGAGACGAGCGCGTCCACCACCTCGTCCTCCACCATGTTGGAGCGGTTGCGGTAGGAACCGGGGCGCGGGTAGCGGCGCCAGCCGTCCTCGATCTCCTTGTCCTTCACGAGCGTGTTGGTGATCAGCGAGAACAGCCGCACCCGCTCCCCGAAGGCCGCCGAGATGCCTTCCGCCGCCGCCGCGCGGCGCGCGCGGTCACGGTCCGAGAAGCGGTTGAGCGCGGCGGAAACCGTCAGTTCCTCCTCGCCCACCTTCACCTTCATGGTGGCGATGGTCTCGTCGAACAGGCGCACCCAGGCGGAACGGCCGGCGACCTCCTTCTCGTGCAGCAGCTTCTCGGCCTCGTCCGAAAGCTGGTGCGGGCGGAAGACGCGCAGGTCGCGCAGCCAGGGGCGCCAATGCGCGAGGGCGGCGGAGCCGGCGGCCTTCGCCTCCAGCGCCTGGTCCTCGAGCCGGTTCAGCTCCAGCGTGAAGAACAGCAGGTGGGAGGAGATGGTCGTCACCCTCTCCTGCGTCGTCTGGTAGAAGCGGCCGTTGGCCGGATCCTGCGCATCGCCGCTGAAGAGCAGCCCGGCGAAGGAGGTGACGCGGCCGAGCCGCTCCCACATCGCCTCGTATTCCGAGATGGCCTGGGCCAGGGCATCGCCCGCCAGCCCGCCGAGATGACCGGAGAGCCGCGCCTCGAAGGCGCGGGCCTCCTGCTCGGTGCGGTCGAGGTCGGCGGCGAGGCGCGGGTCGTCCGGCCCGGCATAGAGGTCGGAGAGGTCCCAGACGGGCAGCGCGGCTTCCGCGGCGGCGGCGTCGAGGGGGGCGCGGGCGGGGGTGGGGAGATGCTTGCGGGTCACGCTGCCCATATAGGCGAAACGAGGACTTGGCCAAGCGCTTCCGCCGCCCCTACATCCCCCGAGGACATTGCGGGGAAGATACATGCCGTATTCGCCAGGGACCTGGCCGACGCTGCCGGCGATGATGCTGTCGCGGGCGGCGGAATGGGCCGACCGCCCGCTGTTCCGCCACTGGCAGGGCGGCGCCTGGCAATCGCTGCGCTGGGGGGATTTCGCGGTGCAGGTAGCCGCGGTCGCGGCCTTCCTGCGCGGCCGCGGCATCGGCCCTGGCGACCGCGTCCTGCTGGTCAGCGAAAATCGCCCGGAATTCCCGATCGCCGACACCGCCATCATGGCGGTCGGCGCCATCACCGTGCCGACCTACACCACCAACCTGCCGGGCGACCACGCGCATATCCTGCGCGATTCGGGGGCGCGGGCGGCGATCGTCTCGACCCGCAGGCTCGCCGAGCGGGTGCTGGAAGGCGCGGCCCTCGCCGATGGCCTCGACCTGCTGGTCTGCTGCGAGGACCCGCCCGCCCAGGCTGGCCTCGTGGCTCACGGCTGGGCCGAGGCCCTGGCGACCCCTGGCGACCCCGCGATGCTCGCGGCCGAGGCGGCCGCCGTGCCGAGCGACAGCCTCGCCTGCCTGATCTACACCTCCGGCACCGGCGGCCCGCCCAAGGGGGTGATGCTGCCGCACCGCGCGCTGCTGGCGAACCGGGACGGCGTCGCGCCGCTGGTCAAGCGGCTCGGGCTGATCGGGGAATGCTACCTCTCCTTCCTGCCGCTGTCGCACGCCTACGAGCACACGGTGGGCGGCTTCCTGCTGCCCTCGCTGGGGCTGGAGGTGGTCTATTCGCGCGGGGCGGACCGGCTCGCGCACGAACTCGCGGAGATCAGGCCGGCCATCGTCACCGCCGTTCCCCGGCTGTTCGAGGTGCTGCGCGGGCGCATCCTGCACGGCCTCGAGAAGGAGAGCGCCTTCAAGCGCCGGCTGTTCGACCGCACCGTGGAGCTCGGCCTGCGCCGGATGGACGGCCCGCCGCTCGGCCTGTTCGAGAGGCTGCAGGATGCCGTGCTCGACCGCCTGGTGCGGGAGAAGTCGCGGGCGCGATTCGGCGGGCGGCTGCGGGCGATGGTCTCGGGCGGCGCGCGGCTCGACCCGGAACTCTCGGGCTTCTTCATCGCCCTCGGCCTGCCGGTGATCCAGGGCTACGGGCAGACCGAGGCCGGGCCGGTGGTCAGCGTCAACCTGCCCTGGGCCAACCGGCGCCACACCGTCGGTCCGCCGCTCAAGGGCGTCGAATGCCGCATCGCCGAGGATGGCGAGGTGCTGGTGCGCGGCGACCTGGTGATGACCGGCTACTGGAACAACCCGGAGGCGACGGCCTCCTCGCTCAAGCCCCTGCCCGGGGACCCGCCCGGCGAAGCCCCCTGGCTGCACACCGGCGACATCGGCGCGCTGGAGGACGGCTATCTCCGCATCACCGACCGCAAGCGGGACTTCATCAAGACGCTCGGCGGCGACATGGTCAGCCCGGCCAAGATCGAATGTCTGCTGATGGCCGAGCCGGAGGTGCACCAGGCGCTCGTCTCCGGCGAAGGCAAGCCGGCGCTCGTCGCCCTGATCGTCCCGAACGAGGGCATGGCGGAGAAGGTGGCCGAGGCGGTGCGCCGGGTGAACGCCAAGCTGCCGACCATCGAGCGCATCCGCCACTGGGCGGTGACCGAACCCTTCACCATCGAGAACGGCCTGCTGACGCCGACCCAGAAGGTGAAGCGCCGCGCGGCGATCGAGGCGCGCACGGCGGAGGCGGAGAAGCTCTGGGGCTGAAGGGGCCGGTCGCGCAGGACCTGCTCCGGCGGCTGCCCATCACGACCTTCGTCGCGCTTCAGCCCGACATCGGGCGAGGCCTGGACCGCTGGCCGCGGAGGCGCGAGGCTGCCGCATGACCATCGCCCCCCGCGACTCCCTCGCCGCGCTCTGGCGCCTCGCGGGGCTCGATGCCGCCGCCCTGCCGGAGGTCGCGCTCTCCGGCACGGATCCGGTGCTGCCGTCCACCTTCGCGGTCGGCACCGCCGCGGTGGCGAGCATCGCCGCCGCCGGGTCCGCGGCGGCCGGCATCCACGCCGCGCGCGGTGGCGGGCGGCAGCGGCTCGCGGTGGACATGGCCCATGCACTGACCGAGTTCCGCTCCGAGCACCATCTGAGGATCGGCGGCAAACGGGTGCACGAGGGCTGGGACCGGATCGCCGGGCTGCACCAGTGCGGCGACGGGCGCTGGGTGCGGCTGCACACCAACTTCCCGCACCACCGCGACGGCATGCTGCGGCTGCTCGGCTGCGACTACGACCGCGATGCGGTCGGCCGCGCCCTGCAGGGCTGGACGGCCGAGGCGCTGGAAACCGCCGCCGCCGAGGCCGGCCTGGTGGCGACCATGACGCGCAGCCTCGACGAATGGGCGTCGCAGCCCCAGGGCCAGGCGGCGGCCGGGCTGCCCGCCGTGACGATCGAGCGCATCGGCGAGGCGCCACCCACCCCGCTGCCGCCGGCTGCCGCGCGGCCGCTCGCGGGGCTGCGCGTGCTCGACCTCACGCGGGTCATCGCCGGACCGGTCGCCGGGCGGACGCTCGCCGCGCATGGCGCCGAGGTGCTGCACATCACGGGGCCGCACCTGCCCTCGATCCCGGCGCTCGTCATGGATACCGGGCGCGGCAAGCGCAATGCGGCACTCGATCTGCGGCAGGAAGCCGACCGGGCGCGGCTGCGCGGGCTCGCCGCCGGCGCGGATGTGTTCCTTCAGGGCTATCGGCCGGGCGCGATGGCGGGCCACGGCTTCGCGCCGGAGCAGCTTGCCGCGCTGCGTCCCGGGATCGTCTGCGTCTCGCTCTCCGCCTACGGGCATCTCGGTCCCTGGGCCGGGCGGCGCGGCTTCGATTCCCTGGTGCAGAACGCCAACGGCATCAATGACGCGGAAGCCGTGGCCGCCGGCGAGGCCAGGCCACGTCCCCTGCCCTGCCAGGCGATCGACCACGCCTCGGGCTACCTGCTCGCCTTCGGCGCCATGGCGGCGCTGCTGCGCCGCGCGCAGGAAGGCGGGTCCTGGCTCGTGCAGGTTTCGCTGGCCGGCACGGGGGAGTGGATCAAGCGGCTCGGGCGCGTCGCGGGCGGGCTCGCCGCGCCGGAAGTTCCCGACGCCGCGGTCGCCAGGCTCCTCGAGTCCGGCGAGAGCGGCTTCGGCCAAATGACGGCCGTGCGGCACAGCGCGGTGTTGAGCGAGACCCCGGCGCGCTGGACGCTGCCGGCGATGCCGCTCGGCAGCCATCCCCCCGCCTGGCTGGCCTGATCAGCCGCGCCGGCGATCGAGCCACAGCATCGCCAGCGCCGTCAGGGCGGAGCCGGCGGCGATCAGCACCAGCGTGACGCGCCAGGCGAGGATGCTGTGCGCCCCGCCGGTCGCATGCAGCACCAGGCCAACCGCGACGATCGCGGCGAAGGCGGCGGCATTGGCGACGCCCGACATCAACGCCAGCGCCGCGCTCGGATTGCGGCACCAGCACCAGCAGGCTCGGCGGCAGCGCGCCGGCTTCCCAGGTGACGGTGCGGCTGCGGGTATTCGGCATGGCCCGTCTTCCTTATTGGATCCAATGGATGGATCTCGTGATGCGATCATCCGGGCAATGGGAGTTCGCGCGGCGGGGAATGATTGATTCCCGGCCCGGAAACCCGCCATCTGGGGCCATGGAGAGGGAGCATCACCGCCACGCCGCGCCGCCCGATGACACCACCCCGTCCGGGCGGGAGAGCTATCGCCACGGCAACCTTCCGGCCGCCGCGACCCAGGCGGCCCTGGAACTCGTGGTGGCCGAGGGGCACGAGAAGCTCAGCCTGCGGGCCGTCGCGCAGAAGGTCGGCGTGGCGCACCGCTCCCTCTACAACCACTTCGCCGATCGCCAGGCGCTGCTCGATGCGGTGGCCGAGCAGGGGTATCTGCGGCTCGCGGCAGGGCTGGAGAGCGCTGCGACCCGGGGCGAGTTCATCGCCGCCTATGTCCGCTTCGCGGTGGACAACCCCGCACTCTACTGGCTGATGAAGAGCCGCCCGCACGCGACGATGAAGCGGAGGCCAGGGCTGCAGCGCGCCGCGCAGTTCGGCATCACGGTGGGGCTGCGGCTGTTCGGCGATCCGGCGGCGAGCCCGGCCGCGAATCGCCGCGCGGTGATGAAGGTGCTGATCCTGCTGCATGGCGGCATCTCCCTGCATCTCGGCGGCATCCTCGACGTGCCGGGGGATGAGGGGCTGATCGCCGAGCTCCAGGCGATGATCGCGACCGACGCGGCATGAGCACATCGCGCGACGCCGCCGGCGAGGCGATGGGCCGCCTGGTGCCGGCGGTCCTCGATGCGCTGGCCGTGCTGGAGCATGCCGCCCGCCACCTCGACCCCGACACGCTGCAGGCGCTGACCGCGGCGATCGGCACGCGGGGATCGCAGCTCGGCCCAGCGCTCGAAGCCGCCCGCGCGTTGCACTGGCCGGAGGGGCTTGCGCCGGTGCGGGACTGCCTGGTCGGGGCCGCCGAGGCGGCGCAGCGCGGCCTGATGGAGCTGAGCTCCGCGATGGACGCGCCGGACCCGCTGCGCGCGGCCTTCCGCGCCGTGCGGAGCTACGCGCCGGCCTGCGAGGCGCTGTACCCTCTCGCCGCCTTCCTCACGCCCGTCGGCCGGTTCTTCCTGACGGAGCACGCGCGGGACGATACGGCGCTCATCGCCAGCCTCGCCGCGCGGCCGGGCCAGGACGGCACCGGCACGATGGCGATCGGCGGGCCACCCGGCACGCGCGGTGGCGCATCGCTCTACGTGCCCGAGTACCACGAGCCGTCACGGCCCTGGCCACTGATCGTCGCGCTGCATGGCGGCAGCGGGGATGGCAGGGCTTTCCTGTGGAACTGGCTGCGGGAGGCACGTTCCCGCGGCTGCATCCTGCTCGCGCCGACCGCCACGGGCCGCACCTGGTCGCTGCAGGATCCGGCGCAGGACGGCGCGAACATCACGCGGCTGGTCGCGCAGGTGGCGAAGGGATGGTCGGTCGATCCGTCCCGCATGCTGCTGACCGGGATGAGCGACGGCGGCACCTTCTCGTACCTGCATGGTCTCGGCGCGGAGGCGGCCTATTCGCATGTCGCGCCGGTCGCGGCGGCCTTCCACCCGATCATGGTGAGCATCACCGATCCTGCGCGGCTGCGCGGCCTGCCGGTCTTCATCCTGCACGGCGAACGCGACTGGATGTTCCCGCCCGAGACGGCGGAGCGCGCGGCCGACGTGCTGGCGGCCGCCGGTGCCGCGGTCCGTCACGAGGAGATCCCGGACCTCGCCCATGCCTACCCGCGCGAGGCGAATGCCGCGATCCTGGACTGGTTCCTCGGTGCGTGAAGTCCGCCGGCCTTCGTGCTGACCGGCATCAGCATTCTGTTTCCGCGCGTGACCACCCCGCCAGCCCGCGCGCCGTCACCGCCTCGCCCGCCCTGGCCCCGCCTCGTGTCCTTTCCGCCGGTGCGCCCTGGTGACGGACATGGAAGGTGGGGGTCCGCGCGAGCTCTTCCCCGGCCTTTCCCGGGAGCGGCTTCCGTTCGCCTGGCCTGCCGACGACCGCTCCAGCCTCCTGACACCAACGGCCGCTATTCGCGACCGCCGGAATCCGGCTTTCCGTGCCCTCAGGCGCCGGGCGCAAACTTCCGGTTTGCCTGGCTTCGCCGGACCACCGGCGGGCCGCATTCCGGATACCGGGCCACGTTGCAAGGCAAGGTGACCGGCTGCCCGTCGCGGCCTCGGCACGAGTCACGAAGTCGGGCCGCTGGCATGAATCGCGAACACCTTCACCCGATCGGGTGATGCCACCTGATCGGGATCTGGCCTATGCCGCGATCGCGCTCCGCCCGAGGATCGCACCCCCGCGCAGCGCCCCCGCTTCCGTCGCCCCCCACTGCACGCGGTGCCCTTCCGGCAGCGCGCGGCTGAATGGCACCGCGAGCCAGATGCGCAGCAGCACGCGATGCGCCCCTGCCGCCGCGTCATCCGCATAGGCGGTGCGCCCGTGGTAGGTGACGTGCTGGTTCAGCAGCTGGATATCGCCCGGCGTGAAGGGCGCCTCGGCGCAAAGCTCGTCGGCGATCGCGGCAAGCACGTCCATCGCCTCGACCTGCTCGGGCCGCAGCGGCGGCACCCCCGGCTGGTCATGCGCCATCTCGACATAGGTGCGGCTGTACTGGCTGGTGAAGGCGCCGCTCGGCCCGCGCGCGAAGACCGGCATGCGGAAGACGCGGTCGCTGTGCTTGGCGCCCTCCTCGTCGGTCGGTCGCATGCGCCAGAAATCCTGGTAGAGCACGCGCAGCAGGTCGGGTCGCCGGCGCGCCATCTCGTCATGGATCGCGACGGTGGAGACGACGCGCGACACGCCGCCGGCGATGCCGTTGGAGGCGCAGAGGAGGCAGAGCAGGTCGCACTTGTCGGTGTGGAAGCGCAGCGGCCCGGTGGAGCGGGAGCGTGCCCGCGCGGAGGGCACCGGCCCCGGCCCGCCGCCGGTCACCGCGATGCCCTGCCCGGTCTCGTCCTTCACCTCGGCGAGCACCTCGCCGGTGGTGTTCTGGAAGAGCGGGGTGCCGATATTGGCGCACAGGCCCCAGAACAGCGTCTTGAGATCGTCGCGCGACAGGCGCTCCACCGGCAGGCCCGAGAGCCGCACGACGCCGGCGCCGTTCTCGAGTTCCTCGGTGACCGCGGCAAGCAGCGGGGCGAGGGCCGGGATGACGAAATGCTGCTTCGCGATGGCCGGCACCTTGCGGCCGGCGGCCTTGACCGCGGCAAGGGCGGATTCGAGCGCGGCGACTTCCTCGGCGGCGAGGCGGCGGGGCCAGAAGCCGCGGGTGGCGAGTTCCGCGCCGCGCCAGGCGGCGGCGCCGCCGATCGGGGTGATGGCGTTGTCCATGGCGTTGTCCCTCAGTTCACGCTGATGCCGCGGTCGCGGATGATGCCCGCCCAGCGGGCGGATTCCGCCGCGATGCGCTGGGCGAAGCCGGCGCGGGTGTTGGGCAGGTAGATAAGCCCCTGCTCGGCGAGGAAGCGCTGCATCTCGGGAAGTTGCGCGACCTCGGTATAGGTGGCGTAGAGGCGGTCGAGCACCGGCTCGGGCGTGCGCGCCGGTGCGATCACCGCATACCAGGTGACGACCTCGATGCCGGGCTGGCCGGCCTCCGCCAGGGTCGGCACCTGCGGAAGCTGCGGCACGCGCGCGGGCGTGGTGACGGCGAGCGCCCGCACACGTCCGTCGCGGATGGCGGGCAGGATGGTCGGCAAGGTCTCGAACATCGCCTGGATGTCGTTGGCGAGCAGCGCGATCAGGCTGTCGGCGTTGCCGCGATAGGGAACGTGTTCCATGGCGATGCCGTCGCGCTGCCTGAACATCTCGAAGATCAGGTGCTGCGCCGTGCCGATGCCGACCGAGCCGTAGTTCAGCTTCCCCGGCTGCGCCTTGGCGAGGGCGATCAGCTCCGCGACGGAGTTCACCGGCAGGTCCTTGTTGATCACGAGCACCAGCGGGGAGGCCGCGAACATCGTCACCGGCGCGAGATCCCGTGCCACGTCGAAGGGCATGTCGCGGTAGAGGTTCGGGAAGATGGTCAGCGGGCCGAGATTGCCCATGCCGATGGTGTAGCCGTCGGGCGCGGCGCGGGCGACCTCGGCAACGCCGATGCGCCCGCCGGCGCCGGGCTTGAAGTCGTTGACGATGGTCTGGTCGAGGGCGGCGCCGACGCGGTCGTTGAAGGCCCGCGCGATGAGGTCGTTGAGCCCGCCCGGCGGCCAGGGCACCACGAAGCGGATCGGCCGCGCGGGCCAGGCCGGCGCCTGGGCCATGGCCGCCGGCGCGGCGAGGGAGAGCAGGGCGGGCAGCGATCGGCGCAGCAAGGTCATGGGCGTCTTCCGGCGGAAAGGCGACACTACGCCCCTCCCCGGCCCCGGCGGTCAATCGGGGAGGTGGCGCCGATCGGCGCCGCGGGCCCGGCGCCTGACCAGAGCTGCGGCAGGGCTGCCTCCTTCCGAGGCCCTCGGGGGGGGGGGACCGCATCGCCGAACGAACATCGCATCGCGTTCCGCGAACCGTGCGGTAACGACGCGCCCGCCCTGCGTCGCGGCGCGGCATGGCACGAAGGCGGCCGGGCATGTCGCACACGCGGCGGCCACGGGCCTCATCCCGCAACGCAGCAGCGCGGCCACGTCGGGCGGTGCGCTCTCAACCTCGACCCCGGCGAGCTGGCGGCATGAGTTGTCCTCCGAACTCCGGGGAGTGTCATTCCGCGTCGGATGCGAAGACGGTCATGCGGCTTCGCGCCGCCCGGCCCGGCGCGCCGTCCGGGGCATGACAAACGCCGCAGGTTGGAACGCCTTGCCCAAGGGCGGGACGCACCGCCGATCACAACGGCGACAGCGGCTTTAGACTTTGCATCGGGGCCAATATCGGTCTTGGATCGATACTGCAACGGCGACTCGGATTGCGGCATGCTGCATACGCATTGCGGCATCCATGACGTCGGGGAAGGAAGCTGCGGATGCACGACCGACTGCACGCCGATGAGGCGTTCGGCCCGGCGATGGTTTCGACCGGCCACCTGCCGCCCAACCCGACCGTGGACACGCTGGTGGAGGAAGCCTGGCAACGCTATCGCGACGTCGGGGACGGCAAGGTCGCGGACTACATCCCGGCATTGGCCAAAGCCTCCGCCGACTGGTTCGGCATCTGCGTCGCCGGCGTCGACGGCGTCACCCATGCGGTGGGCGACACCGACCGCGCCTTCTCGATCCAGTCGATCTCCAAGCCCTTCGTCTTCGCCCTGGTCTGCCAGGCGCTCGGCGGCGGCCGTGCGCGGGCGAGCGTGGGCGTCAACGCCACCGGCCTGCCGTTCAATTCCGTCATGGCGATCGAGCTCAACGCCGAGCGCACCATGAACCCGATGGTCAATGCCGGCGCGATCGCCACCACCAGCCTCGCCCCCGGCGCCAATGCCGAGGAACGCTGGCGCTTCATCCGCGAAGGCCTTTCGCGCTTCGCCGGGCGCGAGCTGCGGATGGACGAGGAGGTCTATGCCTCCGAGGCCGCAACCAACCAGCGCAACCAGGGCATCGCCCGGCTGCTGGTCGGCTACGGGCGGATGTACAGCGACCCGGACGAGGCGACCGACATCTACACCCGCCAATGCGCGCTGAACGTCACCGCGCGGGACCTCGCGGTGATGGGCGCGACGCTCGCCGACGGCGGCGTGAACCCGATCACCGGGGAACGCGTCGTCGATGCCGAACGCTGCAAGCGCATCCTCGCCGTGATGGCGACCGCGGGCCTCTACGAGCAGTCCGGCGACTGGCTCTACGAAGTGGGCCTGCCGGGCAAGAGCGGCGTCGCCGGGGGGCTGGTGACGATCGCGCCGGGCAAGGGCGGGCTCGGTGTCTTCTCGCCGCCGCTCGACGCCGCGGGCAACAGCGTGCGCGGACAGCTCGTGACGCGCTTCCTGTCGGAGCGGCTGGGCCTCAATCTCTTCGCCTCGCAGCCCGCAGCGTGAGGCGCGACGCGAGCACGAATCACGAAAGCAGGGGAAACGACCGATGAGCGGCACGGCCGAGGCCGAGACCCGACAATCCTGGGTACCGATGATCGCGATCGCGCTCGGCCAGGTGCTGATGTCCTTCAACGTCGCCGCCCTGCCCGTCTCGCTGGCCGGCATGGTGGCGAGCTTCGAGGTGCCGCCGACCACGGTGGCGACCGGCATCGTGATGTATTCGCTCTCGGTGGCGGGCTTCGTCATGCTGGGCGCGAAGCTGGTGCAGCGCTTCGGTTCCACCGCGGTGTTCCGGGTCGTGGTCGGGCTCTTCGCCGTCGCGCAGGTACTGATGGTGATCGCGCCGGCGGCGACGGTGATGCTGGCGGCGCAGCTCCTCGCGGGCCTGGCGGCGGCGGTGATCGTGCCGGCGCTGGTGGCGCTGATCGCGCACCACTACCGCGGCGCGCAGCAGGCGACGGCGGTGGGCGCGCTGGGCTCGGCGCGCGCCGGCGCGGGCGTCGCGGCCTTCCTGATCGGCGGCATGCTCGGCACCTTCATCGGCTGGCGGCCGGTCTTCGGCATCCTCGTGGCGCTGGCGGCGGTGGTGTTCGCCCTCTCCTTCCGCCTGAAGCCCGAGGAGTCGCGGCCGGAGGTGAAGATCGACATCGTCGGCGTCCTGCTCGCCGCCGCGGCGATCATCCTGGTGGTGTTCGGCTTCAACAACCTGAACCGCTGGGGCCTCGGCGTCGCGCGGCCGGGCGCGCCCTTCGATGTCTTCGGCATGTCCCCGGCGCCGCTGATGATCGTGACCGGGGCGATCCTGCTGCAGCTCTTCATCGGCTGGTGCCGCCGCGTCGCGATGAAGGGCGGCACGCCGCTGCTCGACCTGCGCGTCATCACCTCGCGCGAGGAGCGCGCGGCGGTCTACGCCATGTTCACCGTGGTCGGGCTCGAGGCCATGCTGAACTTCACCGTGCCGCTCTACATCCAGATCGTGCAGGGGCGCACGCCGATCGAGACGGCGATCGCCATGATGCCCTTCAACCTGACGGTGTTCTTCACCGCCATGCTGGTGGTGAGGCTGTACGACAAGGTGACGCCGCGCCGCATCGCGCAGGGCGGCTTCCTGCTGTGCATCGTCGGGCTGCTGTGGCTCGCCTTCGTGGTGCGCAACGACTGGTCGGCGGTGCCGGTGATGTTCGGGCTGATCACCTTCGGCCTCGGCCAGGGCGCGCTGGTGACGCTGGTGTTCAACGTGCTGGTCACGGCGGCGCCGAAGGAACTGGCGGGCGATGTCGGCTCGCTGCGCGGCACGACGCAGAACCTCGCCGCCGGCGTCGGCACGGCGGTGGCGGGCGCGCTGCTGGTCGGGCTGCTCTCCGCCGGCATCCTTTACCGCATCGCGGAGAACCCGCAGCTTCCGCCGGCGGTGATCTCGCAGATCGACCTCGACAGCATCAACTTCGTCAGCAACGACCGGCTGCTCGCCATCATGGAGCGCACCGGCGCCGCGCCCGACCAGGTCGCCGAGGCGGTGCGCGTCAACACCGAATCCCGCCTGCAGGCGCTCAAGATCGGCCTGCTGATCATGGCGGCGGTGGCGGCGCTCGCCATCGTCCCGGCGAGCCGGCTGCCCGGCTACAAGCCCGGCGAGATCCCAGACGGCATCACGCCGCGCGGCGCCGCCGCCCGGCGGGAGGAGAAGGAAGCGTGAGCCGGAAGCGGCTGATCGTCCTCTCGCTCGGCGGCACCATCACCATGGTGCCGCAGGCCGAGGGCGGCATCGCGCCGAAGCTCGGCGCCGCGGAGCTGGTCGCCTCCGTCCCGGAACTGGCGCAAGTGGCCGGGATCGAGGCGGACAGCCCTGCCCGGCTGCCCAGCCCTTCCCTGAAGCCCGACCACCTGGTCGCCGTCGCGCGGCGCATCGAGGATGCCTTCGCCGCCGGCGCGGACGGTGCCGTCGTCATCCAGGGCACCGATACGATCGAGGAATCCGCCTTCCTCCTCGACCTCCTGGTGGGGGGCGACAAGCCGGTCGTCATCACCGGCGCGATGCGCGGCGCCGATGCGCCCGGCGCGGACGGCCCTGCCAACCTCCTCGCCGCCGCGCGCGTGGCGGCGAGCGAGGAGGCGCGCGGCCTCGGCACTCTCGCGGTGCTGAACTACGACATCCACGCCGCGCGCTTCGTGCAGAAGACCCACACCACCCTGCCCTCCGCCTTCGGCTCGCCGATGGCCGGGCCGATCGGCGCGGTGGCGGAGGGGCGGACGCGCCTCTTCGCCCGCATCGGGCGCCTGCCGGTGCTGCCGGCCGATGGCGGGCCGCCGCGCCCGGTGGCGCTGCTGAAATGGGCGATGGGCGACGACGGGCGGCTGCTCGGCGCCTTGCCCGGCCTCGGCTACGCCGGGGCGGTGATCGAGGGCATGGGCGCAGGCCACGTGCCGGCCGAGGCAGCGCAGGCGCTGGGCGAACTCGCGGCGCGGATGCCGGTGGTGCTGGCATCGCGCGCCGCCGCCGGGCCGGTCTTCACCCGCACCTACGGCTATCCGGGCGGGGAGATCGACCTGATCCGGCGCGGGCTGATTCCGGCCGGCCTGCTTTCCGGGCTCAAGGCCCGGCTGCTGCTCGGCCTCGCCTTGCGCGGCGGCGCGGGGCAGGCCGCCGCCGCGACCGCCTTCGCCCCCTATCAATGAGCCGGTGCATCCCGCCGGCCGGATGCAAAGGACTGCACCATGGCTGATCTTCTCGTCGTAGGTTTCCCGACCGAGGCCCAGGCGGAGGAGGTGCGCACGCGCCTGCTCGCCATGCAGAAGGAATACCTGATCGAGCTCGGCGACGCGGTGGTCGCCGTGAAGCGGCCCGACGGCACGGTGAAGCTCAACCAGGTGTTCAGCCCGACGGCGGCGGGCGCGGCCTCGGGCGCGCTGTGGGGCACGCTGATCGGCATGCTGTTCCTCATGCCGCTCGCCGGCGCGGCGGTCGGCGCCGGCGCGGGGGCGCTCAGCGGCAAGCTGACCGATGTCGGCATCAACGACGCCTTCATGAAGGACGTCGCGGCCACGCTCGACGCCGGCCACGCCGCGCTCTTCCTGCTCATCCGCAAGGTCACGGCGGACAAGGTGCTGGCGGAGTTCAAGGGGATCGGCGCCACCGTGCTGCGGTCCTCCTTCGACGAGACGAAGGAAGCGGCGCTGCGCGAGGCGCTCGCCGCGGCGCAGTCGGGCCCGCGCCCGGCATGAGGCTGCGCCCCGGCCCGGCAGTAATGGCTGTCGCCCTCGCATCCACCCCGACGCTCGCGCAGGAGCGCGCCCCGGGCGACCACTACGGCACCTTCGCCTTCACCTACGAGAACGACCTGCTCGCCGGCACCGACCGCTTCTACACCAGCGGCTTCCAGCTCGCCTGGCGATCCTCCTCCTACGATCCGCCATCCTGGCTGAGCTTCCTGACCGACCGGCCGAGCCTGCTCTTCCCCGAGGGCGGTGCGCCGCGCTGGGGGCTGTCCTTCGGGCAGAACATCTTCACGCCGGCCGACACCCAGCGTCGCAACCCCGATCCGCTGGATCGCCCCTATGCCGGCTGGCTCTACGGCGGCATCTCCATCAACTCCGCCACCGCCACCTCCTACGGCAGCATCGAGCTGCAGATCGGCGTCGTCGGTCCCTCCGCGCTGGGCGAGGAGACGCAGAACAACGTCCACGACCTGCTCAACATCGACCGCGCGCTGGGCTGGGACTACCAGCTCAAGGACGAACCCGGGATCAACCTCGTCCTCGCGCGGCAGTGGCGCGTCAACAGCGACCCGGTCTGGCGGGATGTCTCCTTCGGCGTGGTGCCGAGCGTGACCGCCAGCCTGGGCAATGTGCAGACCTACGCCTCGGCGGGGCTGATGCTGAGGTTCGGCAACGAGCTCGATGCCGATTTCGGGCCGCCGCGCATGCGCCCCTCCATCGCGGGATCGGCCTTCTACCAGCCCGACGGGCGCTGGGGCTGGTACGTCTTCGCGGCCGGGGAGACGCGCGTGGTCGGCCACGACATCTTCCTCGACGGCAATACCTGGCGCGAGAGCCGCAGCGTCGACCGCGAGCCCGTCGTCGCCGAAGGCAGCCTGGGTGTTGCGATCATCATGCCCTTCGCGCGGCTGACCATGACCTACACGGCGCGCTCGCGGGAGTTCGAGACACAGAGGGAGACGGCGCAATACGGCTCGGCGAGTCTCTCGTTCCGCTTCTGAGCGCCGCGTTCCGGCCGGCCATGCCGGCGGAACGGGACGCTCGGCACAAGGGGGGTATGGCCGGCGGATCGTTGCCCGCCCGGCCGCCCCGCAACCTCGGGTGAGGCCACAAGGTCCGAAGGGGGGAGGATGGACTCGATGTACGGCGTGGACGGCCGGCCACACCCGCGGCCGACAGCCACCGGCGGTCAGGCGAGGATGACGCGCGGCCTGCGGCAGCTTGCGTTGGCGGGCGTGCTTGCCTTCGCCGCGGCGCCCCTGCCCGCCCTGGCGCAATCGAGTGCGAGCGACGCCGCGACGATCGCCGAACTCCGCCGGCAGCTCGAGGAGATGCGGCGCCGCCTCGACCAGCTCGAGGCGCGCGCCGCCGCCCAGGCACCGGCGCCCGCCCGCACCCAGGCCGCAGCGCCGCGACCGGCGGCACCCGCCCCCGCACCGCGCCAGGCGACGCCCGCCGCGCGCCCGGCCACCGCGCAGGCGGAAGCCCGTGCCGCCGCCGCCGAAGCCCGCGCCGCCGCGGAGGAAGCGCGCATCGCGCAGCGCGAACTCGCCCTCGCCCGTGCCGCCGCCGAGGCGGCGCAGTCGCCCAACATCCCGGGCCTCGGCGCGCCCGACCCCATGGGTCGCGACTATGCCAGCGAGGAGGCGCTGCGCTCCGACCTGCCGGGCATCGCCTTCCGCGTGCCGGGCACCGACACCCAGGTCCGCCTCTACGGCTTCGCCAAGCTGACCGGCTATTACGATCTCGGGCCGCGCAACCAGACCGACGCGCCGCCGCCGCAGACCATCCCGCTGACCGGCAGCGCCGCCGACGCGCAGGGCGGCGACTACTCCATGACCGCGCGCTTCAGCCGCTTCGGCTTCGACACCCGCACGCTGACCTCCTGGGGCACGCTGGAGACACGGATCGAGGGCGATTTCGGCGGCGGCGCGGCCACCTCCACCAATGCCGTCTTCCGGCTGCGCCAAGCCTGGGCGGAACTCGGTGACGACAGCTTCCGCGTGCTGATCGGCCAGGCCAACAGCCTGTGGAACGAAGGGGTCTTCGAGACGCTGATCGACGCCACCAACCTCAACCAGTCCTTCGTCCGCCAGGCGCAGGTCAGGGTGACGGGGCGGCTGGCGGAAGGTCTGATCGGGCAGGTCTCCATCGAAGCGCCCGAGACAGCCTATACCTCCGTCGCCGGCGCCTTCACCCCGGGGGCCAGCCTGCAGGGCGGCGCGAGCCCGGCCTTCAATTCCGTGCCCGACCTGCTCGGCCGCCTGACCTGGCGGCAGGACGGGGTGGAATTGGGCCTGCGCGGCCTGCTGCGGCAGATCGAGATCCGCACCGACGGCACCGCCGCGGCGCCGCCGGGCACGTCCGACACCGCCCCGGGCTGGGGCTTCGCCGGCCATGTCCGGGTGCCGATGCGCCTGGTGTGGGAGGCGCTCGGCCAGGACGAGATCGCGGCCATGGCCTTCTACGGCGAAGGGATCGGCCGCTACTTCGCCGGGCAGACCTCGGGGCAGGATGCGCTGACCGATCTCGGCCTGCCGGGCGTGATCTCGGCCGGGCTCGACACCATCCCCTCCTATGGCGCGACGATCGCCTACCGCCGGTTCTGGACGACGACGCTGCGCAGCAATTTCTCCTACGCCTATGCGCGCAACGACTACCCGTCCTATGCGCTCGGCTTCGCGCCGGGCTCGGCCGCGGCGACCTCGCTGAACCGGGAGATGCAGCAGGTCTTCGCAAACCTGATCTGGAGCCCCTTCGCCACGGTCCGCGACGGCACCTTCGGCAGCGGCTGGCTCGACCTCGGCGTGGAATACGTCTTCACGCGGCGCGACCTCTATGGCGGCGCGGCGGCGGGCGGGCCGGCCGGCTACGGTCACGGGATCGCGAACCGCGTCCTCTTCGCCGCCATCGCGCGCTTCTGATGGCCGTCGCGACGGGCGCCGCGTGCCGGGACATGCCGCCAAGGGCGGGAACGAGAGGCCTATGCGCCGCCGCGGGAAAGCCGGGTAGTGTTCGGCGCCGGTCCGTTGCGGAATCGGAAGCGTGGTTCGCGGCGCCACGGCGGGCGGACCCCCAGGGGGAGGAAGACGATGGCCGGCCTCGAGCAGGCTGCAAGCCCGGCACGGGCGATGCCCCCGGCGGCGCGCCGCCGCTCCGCCCCCTTTGCCTGCAGCCAGTGCTGACCTGCCCCGGGAGACGCCCCATGGATCATCTCGACGCCGTCCTCGCCCGCATCGACGCCAATGCCGATGCGGCGCTCGAGCGGCTCTTCGCCCTGCTGCGCATCAGGTCGATCTCGACCGACCCGGCCTTTGCCGCGGAGTGCCGGGCCTGTGCGGAGTGGCACGCGGCGGACCTCGCCTCGATCGGCTTCGAGGCGTCGGCGCGGCCGACGCCGGGCCACCCCATCGTCGTCGCGCATGACCGCGGCGCGAAGGGCCCTTCCGCCCTGTTCTACGGCCACTACGACGTGCAGCCGGTCGATCCGCTGGAGCTCTGGGACCACGACCCCTTCGAGCCGAGGATCGAGACCCGCCCCGACGGCAGCAAGGTGATCCGCGCCCGCGGCGCCTCGGACGACAAGGGCCAGGTGATGACCTTCATCGAGGCCTGCCGCGCCTGGAAGGAAGTGGCCGGGGCGCTCCCCATCCCGGTGACCGTGCTGCTGGAGGGCGAGGAGGAATCCGGCGGCGCCAACCTGCCGCCCTTCCTCCGGCAGAACGCCGCCGAGCTGAAGTCGGACATCGGCCTGATCTGCGACACCAACATGTGGGACCCGGCGACGCCGGCGATCCAGACCATGCTGCGCGGCCTCTGCGGCGAGGAGATCATCATCACCGCCGCCGACCGCGACCTGCATTCGGGCTTCTACGGTTCGGCCGCGGCCAACCCGAACCACATCCTGGCGCGCATCATCGCCGACCTGCGCGATGCCGACGGCCGCATCACCCTGCCCGGCTTCTACGACGGCGTGCCCGAACTGCCCGACGCCCTCCGCAAGCAGTGGGACAGCCTGAACTTCGATGCCGGGGCCTTCCTCGGCGCCGTCGGCCTGTCGGTGCCCGCCGGCGAGAAAGGCCGCTCGGTGCTGGAGATGACCTGGTCGCGGCCGACCTGCGAGGTGAACGGCATGGGCGGAGGCTACCAGGGCGCCGGCTTCAAGACCGTGATCCCGTCCGTCGCCTCGGCCAAGATCTCCTTCCGTCTCGTCTTCGACCAGGACCCGCACAGCATCCGCGCGGCCTTCCGCGACTTCGTGCGCGCCCGCATCCCGGCCGACTGCAAGGTGGAGTTTCTCGAGCACGGCTCGGGCAGCGCCATTCGCTTCCCGATCGAGGATGCGGCCTTCGCGAAGGCGCGCGACGCGCTGACCGCCGAATGGGGCAAGCCGGCGGTGTTCATCGGCGGCGGCGGGTCCATCCCGGTGACGGCGGAACTCAAGAAGGCGCTGGGGATGGATGTGATCCTCGCGGGCTTCGCGCTGGAGGATGACCGCATCCACAGCCCGAACGAAAAGTACGACCTGCATTCCTTCCGCAAGGGCATGCGGTCCTGGGCGCGCATCCTGCACGCCCTCGCCGCCTGAGGGACACGCCATGAGCGAGAGCGCGGCGCCGAAGACGGCGATGCAGAAGATCCTCGATGCGGTGGAGCGCGTCGGCAACCGGGTGCCGCACCCGGTGATGATCTTCGTCTACCTGATCGCCATCGTGATCGTGCTGTCCGCCGTGCTGGCGGCGCTCGGCGCGCATGTCACCTACCAGGCCTACAATCCCGCGACCGGCGACATCGAGCCCGCCAGCACCGCCGCGCGCAGCCTGCTGACAGTGGACGGCATCCGCTTCATGTTCACGGGCTTCGTCCAGAACTTCATGAACTTCAACGCGGTTGGCGTAATCATCGTCGCCATGGTCGGCGTCGGCGTCGCCGAGGAAGCCGGCCTGGTCAAGGCGCTGATCCGCAAGCTGGTGGTGGTCGCCCCGCCCAAGGGGCTGACCTACATCCTCGTCTTCGTCGGCATCGTCTCCTCGATCGCCGCCGATGCCGGCTACCTGGTGCTGATCCCGCTGGCGGCGGCGGCCTTCATATCGGTCGGGCGGCATCCGCTGGCGGGTCTCGCGGCCGCCTTCGCCGCTGTCGCCTCCGCCTTCCTGGTGAATGTGCTGATCGTTCCGGTGGACGGCATCCTCACCGAGATCACCAACGACGCGATCCGGCTGGTCAACCCGGCCCGCTCCATCGACCTCGCGGCCAATGTCTGGTTCTCGATCGGCTCGGTGGTGCTGCTCACCATCCTGATCACCGTCATCACCGAGCGCGTCATCGAGCCCCGGCTGGGGGCCTATGTCGGCGAGTACCAGGTGCCCGGGGAGACCGGGCTGTCGGAAGACGAGTATCGCGGGCTGCGCTACGCCCTCTACGGCATGCTCGGCGTCTTCGCCTTCCTCGCCCTGCTGGTGCTGCCGCCGGGCGCGCCGCTGCGCCATCCGCAGACGGGCGCGATCATCGGCTCCTCCCCCTTCATGAACAGCCTGATCGTCTCGATCGCGCTGATCTTCCTGGTCTGCGGGGCGGCCTACGGCATCGGCGCGCGGACCATGAAGGGGACCAACGACGTCATCGGCGCGATGCAGAAGGCGATCGCCGGGCTGGCGGGGCTGATCCTGCTGCTGCTGGTGATCAGCCAGTTCATCGCCTACTTCAACTACACCAACATGGCGACGCTCGCCGCGGTCTCGCTCGCGCGCGTGCTGCAGCAGATGAACCTCGACGCGCTGTGGCTGCTGATCGGCTTCGTGGTCGTGGTCTTCCTGCTCGACCTCATCATCACCGCGGCGATCGCCAAATGGGCGATCTTCGCGCCGATCTTCGTGCCCCTGCTGATGCAGCTCGGCGTGGAGCCGGAGGCGGTGCTCGCCGCCTACCGCGTCGGCGACAGCCCGATGAACTCGATCACGCCCCTCAACGCCTATTTCGCGATGATCGTCACCTTCGCGATCAAGTACCAGAAGGATGCCGGGGTCGGCACCGTCATCGCCCTGATGCTGCCCTACGTGGTCGTGATCTCGGTGGTCTGGACCGCCTTTCTGGCGGGCTGGCATCTCCTGGCGCTCCCCTGGGGCCTGTGAGAGAGCGCCGGGGATGCCAACGCCGGCCATGCCCCGGCACCCGCCGGCGCCGTGCATCGGGGGCGACGCCGGGGTCGGCTTCGTGCATAAGGGGCGGGCCATGATGGGGGCCGGCGCCGTCGCCCGGCCCTGTTGGCATGGCAGCACCGGGGTGGAGCCACGGCTTGACGAGACGTCGCCTGATCGCAGCATGGCCGGCCCTTCTCGCGTTCTGCGCCGGCGGGCCGGCACGCGCGCAGCGCAACCGGCCGGACCCCAATCCCGACGCCTCGATCGAGATCGAGCAGGTGCGTGTCGGCGTGCTGGCGGTCGGCACCTCGATCGGCGGCGGCCGGCTGCATTTCCGCGGCGAGGAGCACCGATTCTCGGTCCGCGGCCTCGAATTCGGCAGCCTCGGCGTCTCCTCCCTCTCCGCGCGGGGGGAGGTCTTCGGCCTGCGCCGGCTTCAGGATTTCCCCGGCCGCTACACCGAACAGGTGGTGCCGCGCCAGCGCGTCGAGGGCGCATCCGGTCCGGAGACCCGCTGGCTGCGCAACGCCGCGGGGGTGGAGCTGCGCCTGCGCACGGAACGCGCCGGCGGCCAGTTCCGCATCAACGAGGCCGGGGTCACCATCGAGTTGCGCTGAACGGGAGCCGGGGATGATCGACGGCTTCCTCATCGCCAAGCTCATCTCGCTGTGGCTGTTCGGCTTCTCGACGATGATCAGCATCATCAACCCCTTCGGCATCGCCTTCGTCTTCCACGACATGACGCGATGGCTGACGCGCGGGGAGCGGGCGCGGCTGGCGCGGCAGATCGGCATCAATTCCTTCATCGTGCTCGTCGTGGCGATGTTCCTGGGCTCGCGCGTGCTGTCCTTCTTCGGCATCTCGCTCGAGGCACTGCGCATCGGCGGCGGCCTCGCCGTCGCGGCCGCGGGCTGGACCATGCTGCGCGCCGAACCCGAGACGACGGCCGCACCCAACGCCATGGACACCGCGCCGATCGAGCGCATGGCCTTCTTCCCCCTCACCATGCCGCTGACGACCGGGCCGGGTTCCATCGCCGCGGCGATCGCGCTGGGTGCGGAACGCAGCACCGGCTCGCAGGACGTGCTGCTGGTCAGTGCCATCTCGGCCCTGATGATCGCCGCCTCGGTCGCCGCCTGCGTCTGGATCGCCTATGCCTATGCCGAGGCCATCGCCCGGCGCATCGGCCCGCAGGGCACGCTGGTGGCGACCAAGCTGACCGCCTTCCTGCTGCTGTGCATCGGCGTGCAGATCATCCTGATCGGCGCCTCCGACGCGCTGCGGCCGCTCATCGCCGCGCAGGGCTGACCATGCGCGGCGCCAGCCCGACGGGAATCCCATGACCACCGAACTCCTCATCGTGCTGGCGCTGCTCGGCTCGGCCATCGTCATGTTCATCATCAACAAGCCGCGCATGGATGCGGTCGGCCTGCTGATGATCGTGCTGCTGCCCTTCACCGGCGTGCTGACCATCAACGAGGCGCTCGCAGGCTTCGCCGACCCGTCCATCGTGCTTCTCGCCGCCCTGTTCGTGATCGGCGAGGGCCTGGTGCGCACCGGCACCGCGCAGCGCATCGGCGACCTGCTGAACGCGAAGGCGGGCGGCAGCGAGACGCGCATGCTGGTGCTGCTGATGGTCGCGGGCGCGGGGCTCGGCGCCTTCATGAGCTCGACCGCCGTGGTCGCGATCTTCATCCCGATCGCGCTGCGCATCTGCCGGAACACCGGCGCGGCACCGAGCCAGCTGATGATGCCGCTGTCCGTCGCGGCGCTGATCAGCGGCATGATGACGCTGGTCGCGACGGCGCCCAACCTGGTGGTCAGCGCCGAGCTGGTGCGCCAGGGACATGCCGGCTTCGCCTTCTTCGCCTTCACCCCCTTCGGCGTGCCGGTCCTGCTGCTCGCCATCGGCTACATGCTGTTCGCCCGGCGTCTGCTGCCGGACCGCCGCCCGCCCGGCACCGACAGCCGCCGGGCGCCGAGCCTCAGGGACTGGGTGACGACCTACGGCCTCTCCGGCCGTGCCTTCCGGGTGCGTGTCCTGCCCGGTTCGCCGCTGGTCGGCCGCCGGCTCGAACAGCTCGACCTGCGCCAGGAGGGCATCAACATCCTCGCCATCGAGCGCGACAGCCGCTTCACGACCGAGGTGATCCGCCCCAATGCGACGACCGAGCTCGAAGTGGGCGATGTGGTGCTGCTCGATGTCCGCGCCCCTGCCGAGCGCAGCCGGGAACTTGGCGAGGAATACCATGTCGAGGTGCTGCCCCTGCTCGGCGGCGACTACTTCCTCGACCGCTCGCAGGAGATCGGGATGGTCGAGGCGATCGTCCCGCCGGATTCCCCGCTGGTCGGCAGCACGGTGCTGCAGGCGCGCATCCGCGCCGAATACCGCCTGACCGTGATCGGCCTGCGGCACCGCCAGCAGGTGGCGGGGTCCGAGCTGCTCGAGGAGAAGCTGCAGGCCGGCGACACGCTGCTGCTGACCGGCTTCTGGTCGGACATCGGCAAGCTCCAGGCGGATGGCCGCGACCTGATCGTCATGCACCTGCCGGCCGAGCATGCGGAGATCCTGCCGGCCGCCGGCCGCGCGCCGCATGCCGTCGCCATCCTGGCGCTCACCGTCGGGCTGATGATCAGCGGCTGGGTCCCCAATGTGCATGCGGCGCTGATCGGCTGCCTGCTGATGGGACTGTTCGGCTGCGTGGACCTGAACAGCGCCTATCGTTCCATCTCCTGGAAGAGCCTGGTGCTGATCGTCGGCATGCTGCCTTTCTCGATCGCCCTGCAGCGCACGGGGGGCGTCGATCTCGCCGCCGAGGCGGTGCTGGCGCTTGCCGGGCAGGCCTCGCCACGGATGCTGCTCGGCGTCATCTTCGTCATCACGGCGATGCTCGGGCTGTTCATCTCGAACACCGCGACGGCGGTGCTGATGGCCCCCGTCGCGCTCGCCATCGCGGCGGATATCGGCGCCTCGCCCTATCCCTTCGCGATGATCGTCGCGCTGGCTGCCTCCACCGCCTTCATGACGCCGGTCTCCTCGCCGGTGAACACGCTGGTGGTCGGTCCCGGCAACTACAGCTTCGGGGATTTCATCAAGGTCGGCGTGCCGTTCAGCATCGTGGTGATGCTCGTCTGCGTCCTGCTGGTGCCGATCGTGCTGCCGCCCTGACGGCGAGGCCCGCGGGCGGGGCGATCGGCGGGGCCTGTCCTCGGGGCGCGCGCGTGGCATAAGCGCGCCGCAACTGTCCCAAGCCCCGCCTTCACATGATCCGCCTCGACAACATCACCAAGCAGAACGGCCAGCAGATCCTCTTCATCGAGGCCTCGGCGGCGCTTCAGAAAGGAGAGAAGGTCGGCCTCGTCGGTCCCAACGGGGCCGGCAAGACGACGCTCTTCCGGATGATCACGGGGCAGGAACAACCCGATGAGGGCCTGGTCCTGGTCGATCGGGGGGTCAGCATCGGCTTCTTCAGCCAGGATGTGGGCGAGATGTCGGGCCGCAGCGCCGTTTCCGAGGTGATGGACGGCGCCGGCGACGTCAGTGTCGTGGCCGCCGAGCTGCAGGAGCTGGAGGCCGCCCTCGCCGATCCGGACCGGGCCGGGGAGATGGAGCAGATCCTCGAGCGCTTCGGCGAGGTGCAGGGCCGCTTCGAGGAGCTGGGCGGCTATGCGCTGGAGAGCCGGGCGCGCGAGGTCCTGGCCGGCCTCGGCTTCAGCCAGGAGATGATGGAGGGCGACGTCGGCGCCCTCTCCGGCGGCTGGAAGATGCGCGTCGCGCTCGCCCGCATCCTGCTGATGCGCCCCGACGTCATGCTGCTGGACGAGCCGAGCAACCACCTCGACCTCGAAAGCCTGATCTGGCTGGAGCAGTTCCTCGCCGGCTACGAGGGCGCGCTGCTGATGACCTCGCACGACCGCGAATTCATGAACCGCATCATCGGCAAGGTGATCGAGATCGATGGCGGCACGCTGACCGCCTACTCCGGCAACTACGAATTCTACGAGCAGCAGCGCGCGCTGAACGAGCAGCAGCAGCAGGCGCAGTTCGAGCGCCAGCAGGCGATGCTGGCGAAGGAGATCAGGTTCATCGAGCGCTTCAAGGCGCGCGCCTCCCACGCGGCCCAGGTGCAGAGCCGCGTGAAGAAGCTCGAGAAGATCGACCGGGTCGAACCGCCGAAGCGCCGCCAGACGGTCACTTTCGACTTCCCGCCGGCGCCGCGGTCGGGGGATGACGTGGCGAACCTCCGGAACGTCCACAAGCGCTACGGGAGCAGGGTGATCTACGAAGGGCTGGACTTCCTGATCCGCCGCAAGGAGCGCTGCTGCGTGCTCGGCACCAACGGCGCGGGCAAGTCCACGCTGCTGAAGCTGGTCGCCGGCGCGACGGAGCCGGACGAGGGGAGCGTCTCGCTCGGCGGCAGCGTGAAGATGGGCTACTTCGCGCAGCACGCCATGGAATTGCTGGACGGCGAGCGCACCGTCTTCGAGACGCTGGAGGACGCCTTCCCCCGCGCCGGGCAGGGTTCGCTGCGCGCGCTCGCCGGCTGCTTCGGCTTCTCCGGCGACGATGTGGAGAAGAGGTGCCGCGTCCTGTCGGGCGGGGAGAAGGCCCGGCTGGTCATGGCGATGATGCTGTATGACCCGCCCAACTTCCTCGTGCTCGACGAGCCGACCAACCACCTCGACATGGCGACGAAGGAGATGCTGATCACGGCGCTGTCGCAGTACGAGGGCACCATGCTCTTCGTCTCGCACGACCGGCACTTCCTCGCCGCGCTGTCCAACCGGGTGCTGGAACTGACGCCGGAGGGCATCCACCAGTACGGCGGCGGCTATACGGAATACGTCGCGCGCACGGGCCAGGAGGCGCCGGGCCTGCACGGCTGAGGCACCGCCTCCGTCATCCTGGTGGAGGACGGGAGGCGCGAGGCGCCTCCGCCCGCCCGGCCTTGCCCGGGAAGGCGGTGCAAGGCAGTTCCCGCGGCGCGGCCGCACGAGCACCCCATTCTGTCTCGACGGGGCGGAGGGCCCCTCCAGCGCAAGCATCTGTACCGACCGGATGACCGTGAGGAAGCGTCGCGCGAGCACCAGCGACAAGAACCTAGAGCTCCACCTCGACGGAGTGCAGCACCTGCCCCTGGCTGAGGCGGCCCAGGAAGCGCTTGAGGACGCGTTCGGCTCCATGATCGCCGAGGCCGAGGCGGGCGGCAATGCTCGCCGCTTCAGCGGGGTGACCGGCCGCGCGACCCGGGCGGCGAAAGCGGCAAACAAGCCGAAAACAGGCAAACAGACGACCGGAGGTTAAGGGCCGGAAACCTATGTATCTCTGGGTGGCGTAGCGGTGGGAACCGGGAGCCAACTTTCTCCGGAACGCAAAGGCAGCGTGGCCGCTCCGCGACGCTCCGACAAGGCGTTGGATTACGCACCGAAGGCGATACCCTCCTTCCGGTACATCTCCTTCACTAGTCGCAGCACATGGCCGATCTCGACGGAACGGTCACCCTTCCGCGTGCTCATGATCACAGGCGTCACCGCATCCGGCTCGTCGAGCGCCCGGTAGACCACGTTGTCCCGGCGCAGCCGCTCGACCGAGGCCGGAACAAGGCAGATGCCGGCTTCCGCCGCCACGAGGCCGAGCGCTGTCTGCAACTCCCGCACCTCGCGAACCAGCGCGGGCTTTACCTCCTTGGCCCGATACAGCCCAAGCACCTGGTCTGCGTAGCTTGGCCGTGGTGCCATCGGATAGACGACAAGCACATCACTCGCGAGTTCCCTCAATCTAATCGCGTCCATCCGCGACGCGAGCGGATGCTGCAGCGGCAGCGCCACGCTCAGCCTCTCGTTGCGCAGCAACGTCTGCTGGACCGCGGGGTCATCGAATCGGATGCGCCCGAAGCCGACATCGATGCGCCCTTCCTTCAGCGCGGCGATCTGCTCGATCGTCGTGAGCTCGAGCAGGGTGAGGTCGACATTCGGCCGCGTCACGCGATACCGGCGGATCACCTCCGGCAGGTAGCCGTAGAGCGTCGACGCGACGAAGCCGATGCGGAAGCGCTGCAACTCGGCCTCCCGCAGGCGGCGCAGCATCGACTTCATCTCATCCATGCGCTCGAGCACGAGCACTGCCTGGTCGAAGAGCAGCCGCCCGGCTTCCGTCATGGCCAAGGGGCGGCTGGCACGATCGAACAGCTCGACGCCGAACTCCTCCTCCAGCGCCTGGATCTGTCGTGACAACGGCGGCTGCGCGATATGCAGCTTCTCTGCCGCGCGGGTGAAGTTCCGCTCGCGCGCCACGGTCACGAAGTAGCGGAGCTGCCGCGATTCCAGGCGATACCTCCCAGGTATGATTGTTACCCTTTTAGTCTTGGATTTGAAGTTTTTGAAGGTGCGATGTGGCGGGGACGGAGGAAGTGAAATGTCCCTGAACCACAAGCGCCCCAGGCGCCGCAGAAGCCAAGCATCACAGTCCCTTGCCGCACGCGGCTGAGGCGCCGGCGATGATCATCTGCCACTGCAACGTCCTGACGGACGGCCAGATCCGCGACGCCATCCGCGCTGGCGCCCGCCGCCCTTCCGATACCTACGCCGCCTGCGGCTGCCGCGCCCAGTGTGGCACCTGCGCCGCCGAGCTGCGCGACATCATCCACGCCGGCCTCGCCGCGCCAACCGACAAGTAAGCACCAGGAGGACGACCTTGCTCGACAGCATCCAGACCACCGTGGACCAGGCGCTCGAGGACGATGCCGCCAAGGGCGTCTTCCGCGTCGCCCGCGACATCTTCACCGATCCCGGGCTCTTCGAGCTCGAGATGAAGCACATCTTCGAGGGCAACTGGATCTACCTGGCGCATGAGAGCCAGATCCCGAACGCCAACGACTACTTCACCACCTGGATGGGCCGGCAGCCGATCTTCATCGCGCGCAACCGCCAGGGCGAGCTGAACGCCTTCGTCAACGCCTGCAGCCACCGCGGCGCGATGCTCTGCCGCCACAAGCGCGGCAACAAGTCCACCTACACCTGCCCCTTCCACGGCTGGACCTTCAACAATTCGGGCAAGCTGCTGAAGGTGAAGGACCCCGAGGGCGCGGGCTACCCGGAGGCCTTCAACAAGGACGGCAGCCACGACCTGACCAAGGTCGCGCGCTTCGAGAACTACCGCGGCTTCCTCTTCGGCAGCCTGAATCCCGACGTGAAGCCGCTGGCCGAGCACCTGGGCGAGGCGGCGAAGATCATCGACCTGATCGTGGACCAGTCGCTGGACGGGCTCGAGGTGCTGCGCGGCTCCTCCACCTATGTCTACGACGGCAACTGGAAGCTGCAGACCGAGAACGGCGCCGACGGCTATCACGTCACCGCCGTGCACTGGAACTACGCGGCGACCACCAGCCGCCGCAAGGAGAGCGAGCGCGAGGACAAGACGCGGGCGATGAGCGCCGGCGGCTGGGCCAAGCAGGGCGGCGGCTTCTACTCCTTCGAGCACGGACACCTGCTGCTCTGGACCAACTGGGCGAACCCTGAGGACCGGCCCAACTGGGACCGCCGCGAGGAGCTTGCCGCGCAGTTCGGCCAGGCGCGCGCGGACTGGATGGTCGGGCGCAGCCGCAACCTCTGCCTCTACCCCAATGTCTACCTGATGGATCAGTTCTCCTCGCAGATCCGCACCTATCGGCCGATCGCGGTCGATAAGACCGAGGTGACGATCTACTGCATCGCGCCGAAGGGCGAGACACCCGAGGCACGCGCCCGCCGCATCCGCCAGTACGAGGACTTCTTCAACGCCTCCGGCATGGCGACGCCGGACGACCTCGAGGAATTCCGCGCCTGCCAGATGTCCATGATGGCCCGCGCCGCGCGCTGGAACGACATGTGCCGTGGCTCCGGCCACTGGATCCAGGGGCCGGACGCGGCCGCGAAGGCAATCGGCCTCGAGCCTCTGATGAGCGGCGTGAAGACCGAGGACGAGGGCCTCTTCGTCGTGCAGCACAAGTACTGGCAGGAGGCGATGCAGCGCGCCCTTGCCGAAGAGAACAAGGGCTGAGGAGACGCGCCATGTCCGCCACGATCGAAGCCGCCGCCCGCGCCTCCTTCACGCTGCACGACGCGGAGCAGTTCCTTTACCGCGAGGCCCGCTTCCTGGATGACCGGGACTGGGATGCCTGGCTCGCGCTCTACGCGCCGGACGTCGAGTTCTGGATGCCGTCCTGGGACGACGACGACCGGCTGACCGAGGATCCGCAGACCGAGATCTCGCTGATCTGGTACGGCGACCGTGGCGGGCTCGAGGATCGCGTCTTCCGCATCCGCACGGAGCGGTCCAGCGCCACCAGCCTGCCCGAGCCCCGCACGCTGCACAGCGTCACCAACGTCGAGATCCTGGAGAATGTCGGCGGCCTGGTGAAGCTGCGCTGCAATTGGCTGACGCAGAGCTACCGCTACAGGACGACGGACACCTACTACGGCACCTCCTTCTACACCATCGACACGACGGGAGAGGCGCCGCTGATCCGGCGGAAGAAGGTCGTCCTCAAGAACGACTACATCCACCATGTCATCGACATCTATCACGTCTGAGCGCGCAGCCATGACCCACAGCATCGCGCTCAACTTCGAGGATGGCGTCACGCGCTTCATCGATGCGCGGGACGGCGAGACGATCGCCGACGCCTCCTACCGCCTCGGCATCAACATCCCGCTCGACTGCCGGGACGGCGCCTGCGGCACCTGCAAATGCCGCGTGGAATCCGGCCGCTACGACGGCGGGTTCTACATCGAGGACGCGCTGACCGAGGAGGAGGCCGCGGAAGGCCTCGCCCTGGCCTGCCAGGTGCGGCCGAAGACCGACCTCGTCGTCGCCATCCCCGCAGCCTCGACCGCCTGCAAGACCAGGCCGCAATCCTTCGAGGTTGCCCTGCGCTCGGTCGCCCGGCTGTCAGAGACCTCCATCGCTTTCGCGCTGGATGCGCCGACGGATCTCGCATTTCTGCCGGGGCAATATGTCAGCGTGCGGGTGCCGGGGACCGAGCAGCGGCGCGCCTATTCCTTCAGCTCCGCACCGGGGGCCGAGGCGCTCTCCTTCCTCGTGCGCGACATCCCGGGCGGGCTTATGAGCACCTGGCTGCGGGAGGCCGCCACACCCGGCGCGATGCTGGAGATCACCGGCCCGTCCGGCTCCTTCTACCTGCGCGACGTGCAGCGGCCGCTGCTGCTGCTCGCCGGCGGCACCGGGCTGGCGCCCTTCCTGTCCATGCTCGGCAGGCTTGCCGGGAGCGGCTGTGCGCAGCCGGTGCACCTCGTCTATGGCGTGACGAACGACGCGGACCTGGTCGAGATATCGCGGCTCGAGGACTACGCAGCGCGCATCCCAGGCTTCACCTTCGCGACAACCGTCGCGGCCGAGGGCAGCACGCATCCGCGCAGGGGCTACGTGACAGCGCATGTCGAGCCCGCGCACCTGAACGGCGGCGATGTCGATATCTATCTCTGCGGCCCGCCGCCGATGGTCGACGCCGTGCGCGGCTGGCTCGCAGGCCAGGGCGTCACGCCGGCCGCGTTCCACTACGAGAAGTTCTCCCCGAGCGCACCCATCGATGCGCCGCGGAGGGCAGCATGACCTTCGAGGGACGCTTCGCCGGCAAGGCGGCGCTGGTCACCGGTGCCGCCCAGGGCATCGGCCGCGAGGTCGCGCTGCGCCTCGCCCGCGAGGGCGCGCAGGTCGCGCTGGTGGACCGCTCGGATCTCGTGGAAGAGGCGCGCCGAGAGGCCGGCAACGCCGCCATCGCCGTCACCGCCGACCTCGAGGGCTATGAGGGCGCCAGCGCGGCCGTCGGGACGGCGCGCGCCGCCTTCGGGCGCCTCGACATCGTGGTGAACAATGTCGGTGGCACGATCTGGGCGCGGCCCTATGCGCAATACGAGGAAGCGCAGATCGAGGCGGAGATCCGCCGCTCGCTCTTCCCGACGCTGTGGTGCTGCCGCGCGGTGCTGCCGGCGCTGCTCGACACCGGCGGCGGGGTGATTGTCAACGTCTCCTCGGTCGCCACGCGCGGCGTCAACCGCGTGCCCTATGCCGCGGCGAAGGGCGGCGTGAACGCCATCACCGCCTGCCTCGCCATGGAATATGCCGAGCACGGGATCCGCGTCTGTGGCGTGGCGCCCGGCGGGACCGAGGCGCCGCCGCGGCGCATCCCACGCAACAGCGCCGAGCCCGATGCGCAGGAGCGCGCCTGGTGGCGGGAGGTCGTGGACCAGACCGTCTCCTCGTCGCTGATGAAGCGTTACGGCACCATCGCCGAGCAGGCAGCGACGATTCTGTTCCTGGCCTCGGACGAGGCTTCCTACATCACCGGCGTCACCCTGCCCGTGGCTGGCGGCGACCTCGGCTGAGAAACGGCAGCCGGGCCGCTCCCCGGCGAACACCCCCGACACGGAGGAAAAACGACATGACCGAGAGCCTTCTCGAGACCAAGGACGTCAAGGACCTGCTGATGAAGGTCAGCAACCTGGGGGACGGCACGACAGGTGACCTGCGCCTGAAGCGCATCGTCCACCGCGTGGTGTCCGACCTGTTCCGCACGATCGAGGATTTCGACGTGCAGCCCGACGAGTTCTGGTCGGCGATGGCCTACCTGACGCGTCTCGGCCAGGCGAACGAGGTCGGCCTCCTGGTGCCGGGCCTCGGCCTTGAGACCTTCCTCGACCTCCGCCTCGATGAGGCCGAACGCAAGGCCGGCATCGAGGGCGGCACGCCACGCACCATCGAAGGCCCGCTCTGGATCGAGGGTGCGCCGCTGTCCAAGGGCGAGGCCCGTCTCGATGACGGCTCCGAGCAAGGCGAGGTCCTGTTCATGGAAGGCCAGGTGCGCGACCTGGACGGCAAGCCGGTGGCCGGTGCGGTCGTCGATGTCTGGCACGCCAACACCAAGGGTGGCTATTCCTTCTTCGACCCGTCGCAGCCGAAGTATAACCTCCGTCGCCGCATCGAGACGGACGCTGAGGGCCGCTACCGCTTCCGCTCCATCCTGCCCGCCGGCTATGCCTGCCCGCCGGACGGCGTGACGCAGGAGCTGCTGGACAGGCTCGGCCGCCATGGCCACCGCCCGGCGCATATCCACTTCTTCGTCACTGCGCCCGGCTACCGGAAGCTGACGACTCAGATCAACATCGACGGCGACGAATACCTGCACGACGACTTCGCCTTTGCGACGCGCGACGGCCTGATCCCGGAGGTCCGGCGCGTCGATGACGCGGAGAAGGTGCGCGCCAAGGGCCTGAACGCGCCCTTCGCCGAGATCACCTTCGACTTCGTCCTGCACGCCGAGCGCGCCGAGGCCCCGCGCACCGAGGTCCAGCGCGCCCACGCCCCGGCGGGCTGACGCTTCCCGTCCCGGCCGCGCAGCCCGCGCGGCCGGGATCCCCACCGCACGACACCGACGACCGGCGCGCAGGCGCGCGCCGATCCCCTGAACTCGACCCCACGAAGGCCCAGCCATGCCCGACACCGCCATCGCCATCCCCGCGGATCTGCGGCGCGACCTCGCCATCCAGGACATCCGCGCGACCATCGTCGATGTGCCGACGGTGCGGCGGCACAAGCTGGCGCAGACCTCGGTCACCGCGCAGAGCTATGTGATCGTGCGGATGCGCCTCTCCAACGGCGCGGTCGGCATCGGCGAGGCGGCGACCCTCGGCGGCCCGCGCTGGAGCGAGGAGAGCGTCGAGGCGATCAAGGCCAATATCGACGCCTACCTGGCGCCGGCCCTGATCGGCCAGCATGCCGCCCAGCCCGTGGCGCTCGGCGTGCGGATGGATGCCGCGGCGAAACGCAACAACGCCGCCAAGGGCGCGATCGAGAGCGCCGCCCTCGACGCGCTCGGCCTGACGCTCGGCGTGCCGGTGGCGACGCTGCTCGGCGGCACGGTGCGCACCAGCTTTCCGGTTCTCTGGACGCTGGCCTCCGGCGATCCGGCGCAGGAGATCGAGGAGGCGGAGGGCAAGCTCGCCGCCCGCCTGCACGACACCTTCAAGGTGAAGATCGGCGCCCAGCCACCGGAGCAGGACATGGCGCGCATGCGGCGCCTTGCCACCGCACTCGAAGGCCGCGCGCGGCTGATCGTCGATGCCAACCAGGCCTGGGACGAGACGGTGGCGTTGCGCTGCCTGCCCCAGCTGTCCGAGATGGGCGTGCGCCTGGTCGAGCAGCCGCTGCCGGCCTGGAACCTGCAAGGCCTGGCCCGTGTGCGCGCCCGCACCACGGCGCCGATCCTCGCCGACGAATGCGTCTTCACGCCGGCGGACATGATGGCGGTGGCGCAGGCCGGCGCCGCGGATGCGGTCTCGCTGAAGCTGGTGAAGCATGGCGGCCCGATTGGGTTGCAGAAGGTCGCAGCGGTCGCCGAGGCCGCGGGGATCGCCCTCTACGGCGGCTGCCTGCTGGAGAGCTCGATCGGCGCGGCGGCGCATCTGCACGCCTTCGCCAGCCTGCGGGACCTCGCCTGGGGGTGCGAGCATTTCGGCCCCCAGATCCTCGTCGAGGACCTGGTCGGCGCGCCGCTGCGCTTCGCCGACTTCCACGTCCACCTGCCCGAGGGGCCCGGCCTCGGCGTCGCGCTCGACCCCGGGGCGCTGCGCCGCTTCGCGCGCGGCTGAGGAGGAAGCACCATGCTCTATCACGTTCGGATGGACGTGCGCGTGCCGCACGATGTCGAAGCCGCGACCTTCGACCGCCTCAAGGCCGCTGAGAAGGCGCGCGCCGAGGAACTGCAGCGCAGCGGCACTTGGCGCCATCTTTGGCGCATCGCCGGCGAGTACGCGAACGTCAGCATCTTCGACGTCGCCGACCATGACGAGCTGCACGCGATCCTCTCGGGCCTGCCGCTCTTCCCCTTCATGCAGATCGCGGTGACGCCGCTCGCGCGCCACCCCTCCGCGATCGCCTGAACCCCTTGCGGCGTGCGCCGTTCCCGGCGGGACGGCGCGCTCCACACCCCATCACCGCCGGCAAGCACCTCGCAGGAGGAGGGAGACATCCGATGCAAGCGACACGAAGCCTGGACGTCCAGGACGTCATCAACGCCAACCCGCTCTCGCGGCACCAGAAGATGGTGATCGCGCTGTGCTTCCTGGTCGTCGCGATCGACGGCTTCGACACGGCGGCGATCGGCTTCATCGCGCCGGCGCTGCGCGCGCAATGGGGCGTCACGCCGGCGCAGCTCGCGCCGCTATTCGGTGCGGGGCTCTTCGGCCTGATGGTCGGCGCCTTTGTCTTCGGACCGCTGGCCGACCGTTGGGGCCGCAAGCCGGTGCTGGTGGCGACCACCGCCTTCTTCGGTCTCGCCACCGTGGCCTCGGCCTTCTCCACCTCGGTCGAGATGCTGACCGTGCTGCGCTTCGTTACCGGCATCGGCCTTGGGGGCGCGATGCCGGCGGCGATCACGCTGACAGCAGAATTCTGCCCGGCGCAGCGGCGGTCCACGCTGGTGACGCTGATGTTCTGCGGCTTCACCATCGGTTCGGCGGCGGCGGGGCTTGCCGCCTCGCACATCGTCGCCGCCTATGGGTGGCAGGGCGTGCTGGAACTGGGGGGCGTGCTGCCGCTGCTGCTGGTGCCCGTGCTGGCCTGGAAGCTGCCGGAATCGCCGCGCTTCCTCGCGCTGCGCGGGGCAGCGCCGGAGCGCGTGGCGGAGGTCCTGGCACGCGTCGTGCCCGGTGCGGATCTGCGCGGCGTGACCTTCACGACAGCGAGCGCGACCCCGGGGATGCCGATCCTGCAGCTGTTCCGCGACGGCCTCGCTGGCGGCACGCTGCTGATCTGGGCCACCTTCTTCATGAGCCTGCTGGTCTTCTACCTGCTCTCCTCCTGGCTGCCGCTGCTCATCACCACGGCCGGCTTCTCGATGCAGAACGCGGCGCTGATGGCGGCGACGCTCGCCGCCGGCGGGACGGGCGGCGCGATCGTCATCGGCCGGATGATGGACCGCTTCGAGCCGCACCGCGTGCTGGCCCTGGCCTATCTGCTGGCGGGCGGCTTCGTGGTGTTGCTCGGCAGCGCCACCGCGGCGCCGGCGCTCCTGGTCTTCGCCATCTTCGGCGCGGGCTTCGGCGTGGCCGGCGCACAGGTCGGCGTGAATGCGCTCGCGGCCGCCTATTACCCGACCGCGAGCCGCGCGACCGGCGTTTCCTGGGCGAATGCGGTGGGGCGCACGGGGTCCGTGCTCGGCTCCATGGTTGGCGGCTTCCTGTTGTCGCTCGGGTGGGACCTGCCGACGGTGTTCTCCGTCGCGGCGGTTCCCGCCTTCCTCGCCGGAGGCGCGATGCTCGCCAAGGGCTCGCTCGGGCGCCCGGCTCCGGCCGCGATCGCCGTCGCCGCCGAGTGAGACGACGCGGCGCGGGAGACCTTCCCGCGCCGCCTTCCCCAAGGAACCCCGACCATGACCCAGCCCTGCATCATCTCTGTCGCCATCACCGGATCGGTGCCGCGCAAGAAGGACAACCCGGCGCTGCCGGTGACAGTGTCCGAGCAGATCGAAAGCACCCACGCCGCCTACGAGGCCGGTGCCTCGCTGGTGCACGTGCATGTCCGCAACGACGACGAGACGCCGAGCAGCGATCCCGAGCGCTTCGCCGCCTTCCAATCCGGCATTCGCAAGCACTGCCCGGACATCATCGTGCAGTTCTCGACCGGCGGGCGCGGCCGTGCGCTCGAGGCCCGCGGCGCCATGCTGCACCTCAGGCCGGACATGGCATCGCTTGCGACGGGCAGCGTGAACTTCCCCACCATCGTCTACGAGAACCCGCCCGACTTCGTGCGAACGCTCGCCACCACCATGCGCGACCTCGGCATCAAGCCCGAGATCGAGGTCTTTGATCTCGCCATGCTGACGAACACAGCCGACCTGGTGCGGGAAGGCCTGATCCTCTCGCCGCCGCATGTGCAGTTCGTCTTCGGCGTGAAGCACGCGCTGCCGCCGCGCGAGGACATCCTGGATTTCGAGCTGTCGCTGATGCGCCAGCTCATCCCGGGCGCGACCTGGACCGCGGCCGGCATCGGGCGCGACCAGTTCACCGTGGCGCGCTGGGCGCTGGCGCGCGGCGGGCATGTGCGCACCGGGCTCGAGGACAATATCCGGATGGACCGCGCCACGCTGGCGCCATCCAACGCCGCGCTGGTCCGCCGCACCGCCGAACTCGCCGCCGAGGCCGGCCGTCCCGTGGCCGATGCCGCCACCGCGCGCCGCATCCTGGGCCTGCCGGCGGTGCCGGTGCGGAAGGCCGCGTGATGCGCCGCCGCTCCCTTCTGGCCCTCGCCGCCACCCTGCCGCTGCCGGCCCTCGCGCAACCTGTGCGGCCCTGGCCGGAACGCCAACTGCGCCTGGTCGTGCCCTTCCCGCCGGGCGGGGCCATCGACGCCATGGCGCGTATACTGGCCGGGCCGATGGGCGAGGCGCTCGGCCAGTCGGTGGTGGTCGAGAACCGCGCCGGCGCCGGCGGCACCACCGGCACCGGCGCCGCCGCGCAGGCGACCGACGGGCACACGCTGCTGATGGTCTCGATCGCCCATGCGGTGAACCCCGCGCTCTATCCGCGCCTGCCTTATGCCGAGGCGGATTTCGTCCCGGTCGGGCCGGTCGCGGTGGTGCCCAACATCCTGGTCGTGCCGGCGGCGCGGCCCTGGCGCAGCGTGGCCGAGCTTGTGGCGGAGGCGCGGCGGCGGCCCGGCACGCTGACCTACGCCTCGGCGGGCAGCGGCACCTCGATCCACCTGGCCGGCGCGCTCTTCGGGGATCTTGCGGGTCTCGGTCTGGAGCACGTGCCCTATCGTGGCTCGGCGCCGGCGGTGACGGATCTCGTGGCGGGGCGCGTGGACATGATGTTCGACAGCGTCACCTCGGCGGGGCCGCATGTCGCCTCCGGGCGGCTTGCTTCGCTCGCGGTGACGACGTCGCAGCGCATCGCGGCGATGCCCGACCTGCCGAGCATGGCCGAGGCGGGCGTATCGGGCTTCGCGGTCGATCCGTGGTTCGCCATGCTGGCGCCGCGTGCGCTCCCGGCCGGCGCGCGCGCCCCGCTCTCGGCGCTGCTGTCGCGCCTGCTGGCCGATCCCGCGGTGGCCGAGCGCCTGGCGCGGATCGGTGCCGAGCCGATGACGGGTGATGCAGCGTCTCTCGCCGCGCTGCTGGCGGAGGAGACGGCGCGCTGGGGCGCCTTCGTGCGGCGCGCTGGCATACAGCCGGAGTGATGCGCCGCGTCGCACCGGCAACACGCGTGCGGCAGCATCGTCGCGCAACGCATTTTGCATGACGCGCGGCGTACATCTTCGGCATCACGTCGTTGCGGGAGAGTCCGCGCCGATCGCAATGCCGGCACGGGCGCCGAAGGAGCAACCGCCCCGGAAACTCTCAGGCCCACGTACCGCAACCGTTCTTGGACTCTGAAAAGTGGAGCAGCAGCTCCCGCCGACGGTGTAAGCCCCTGGCCCGCGATGGGACGGCGGCGATGCTCTCAGGCCAATGACAGAGGGGGCATTCGAGCTCGCGCGAGGCGCGCGGGAGGAGAATGCATATGTCCCGCTCCGGATCCGAGACCGCCGCCGTCATCGGCGCCGGCATCACCGGCATCACCACCGCCTACAACCTGGCCCGCCACGGCCATGACGTGACGGTCTTCGACCGCCACCCCTACGCCGCCATGGAGACATCCTTCGCCAATGGCGGGCAGCTCTCCGCCTCGAATGCCGAGGTCTGGAACAGCTGGGGCACCGTGCTGAAGGGGCTGAAGTGGATGGTCTCGCCCGGCGCGCCGCTGCTGGTGAACCCCAGGCCCTCCTGGCACATGCTGTCCTGGATGGCGCAGTTCGTCGCCGCCATCCCGCGTCACGAGGATAACACCATCACCACCGCGCGCCTGGCCATCGAGGCGCGCGGGCACCTGCGCCGCATGGCCGCCGAGGAAGGCATCGACTTCGACGCCGAGAATCGCGGCATCCTGCACTTCTACGCGACGAGGAAGGAGTTCGAGGCGGCGGCGCGCGTCACCGCGCTGCTGGCCAAGGGCGGACTCGAGCGCCGCGCGGTCACGCCGGCCGAGATCCGTTCCATCGAGCCCGCGCTGCAAGGCGAGACCTATGGCGGCCTCTACACGCCGTCCGACTTCATCGGCGACATCCACAAGTTCACCAATGGCCTGGCGCTGGCCTGCGCGCGACGGGGCGTGGCGATGCGCTTCTCGACCGAGGTTCTCTCGGCCGAGGCGGACGAGCCCGGCGTGGCGCTGGTGGTGCGCTCCACGGAGCCGCGCCTGATGGCGGAGGCGGCGTAGAGGAAGGCGTTGGCGGAGGCGATGGTGGCCTCGAAGTCCTTGGCGAGACGTCGGTTGCGGCCGATCCAGGCGAAGAAGCGCTCGACCACCCAGCGGCGGGCATGAACGGCGAAGCCGACTTGATCCTTCGGCTTGCGGACGATCTCGACGCGGATCGCGGTGGCGCTGGCGACGCGGTCTTCCGCCCCATCCCACAACCTCCCATCTCCGCCGCTCATCCACGTCCCGCCGAGCCTGGCGAAGGCGTTCACCGCCATGGCCGATCGGCATCCCACGCGGCTGTTCGTGACGCCCCGCGGAAAGGCCTGGACCACCGGCAATGCGCAGGAGGCGCTTGCGCGCCTGGTCAACCAGCCTGGCATCGAGCGCTACACGCTGCACGGACTGCGGAAGACGGGGCCGAGCGCCCTGAAGATGTTGGGCTTCGAGAATCGGGCGATCCGCAGCCTGACGGGGCACACCAGCGATAAGAACCTCGAGCTCTATCTCGATGGGGTGCAGCACCTGCCCCTGGCAAAGGCTGCTCAGGAAGCGCTTGAGGATGTGTTCGGATCCGTGATCGCCGAAGCCGAGGCGCGCGCCAATGCTCGCCGCTTCAACGGGGTGACCGGCCGCGCGGCCCGGGCGGCGAAAACTGTAAACAAGCTGAAAACAGGTAAACAGACGTCCGGAGGTGAAGGGCCGGAAACCTAGATATCTCTAGGTGGCGTGGCGAAGGCCCCTCCCCGCCAACCGTCTCTGCCAAGTGAAGCACGTCTGGCTTCTCAATTGCCGAGGCGTGTGGCGGACCCGAACCATCGCCTCACTTCTTCGGAGGCAGGGGCAGCCCGAAGTCATTCCTTTCGCCGAGCCAAGACAGCTTCCCCTCGGCGTTCTCGGCGCTCACCTCCACATCGACAGCGAGGCAATAGAGCGCGTTCACAAGGGCCTGCATCGCGTCCTCACCACCGAAGCGTCCACGACGCTTTGTCAGAGGTCCGTCGATCTCATATTGGCAGAACCAGCAATCGCCCTCAGGTGCCAGCGTCGGCCGGCCAATCCTTATGGTGAACCCAGGCTGGCCATCCACCTCAAAGGCTCGGCTCGCGATCACGTCCATCGATTCCGTCATGATGTCAGCGCCCCGTCACCAAAGGCGGGATAAAGGCCCCGCGACCGCACTGCGCGTATCTCTCCATTGCACTGGCCCAACACGAACGTCGGATCGCCGGCAAGGGAAGCGCCCGACAAACCGCCTGGTCGCGTTCGAACTGCGCATCGCATGCCGCGCTTCGGCGACTTGCCGTTGCAACGGCGCGATCTGCTGCTTGGTCTCGCTGTAGCCCGCGACCTTCCGCGGGATCCGATCCGCCGGGCGGATCGCCTCGCGTGTGTGCCGCCACGTTCACGGCTTTGCCGTCGATTGTCCGAACGTAGCCTCGTACGTTCACGACACCACCCTGGCCCGCTTCGGCCTCGACAAGACTGCGCCAGCCTTCCGTCACGCGCGCGACGTAGCGGCTCCGTTCGGGATGGCCCGGCTGCCAGTACCGCGGATCGCGCATTGCCGCTCGCAGGCTGGCTTCTGTGGGCGGCGGTTCAGGCACGGCAAACTCCTGGACGGTTCAGCGATAGAGACAATATTCCTATTTCTGGTTACTGTCAAGTGTTGCGTGTCAGACAGCCCGAGGGCGCAGTCGACGCACCCGCGCCGACCACGACGCGTGACCTGTCGCGCAGGCAGAGAGGGTTCGCGGTGGGTTTCCGTCGGATGGGTGGCGTAGGAAGCGAAACCCATACGGAAGCGTCTCTCGCAGCTTGTCGCTGACGTTCGCCCACTCGCCCGCCTATTCGACTGCTCGGATGGCCGTGGTCGGAACGAAGTTGAAGGGCTGGCAGACAGCCCGCTACAGTTTGGCTTCCATTGAGCGAGGCACGTTATGGCGAAGCCCCCCTAAGGAGATCTCTGCGAAACGCGCCTGATCGTTTGTTGGAGGTGTGGGAGCGGGCTGGAACGGGCGTTGGCGATGGGTTTTGCGCCGCGGCAG
>NZ_JAAEDL010000034.1 GCF_018129005.1 Neoroseomonas eburnea | reverse complement strand
CGCCGGCCGTGGTGCGGCTCGCCGGGCGCGCCGGTGTCGGCGCGGCTGCGGCAGCCGAGGCCTGGAGCGCGGTGGAACAGGACTTCGCCCTCGATGCGCTGCGCGCCGCCATCGCCGCCGCGCCGGCCCCGGGCCCCTTCGGCCCGCGCGCGCGCGCCGCCCTGGCGGAGGAGGTCGCGTCCGCGCAGGCACGCCTCGCGGCGCAGCGCTTGGAAGGCCGCAGGCCCGACGGGTCGCGCGCGAACGCGACCGCGGCACTGGTGCGCGAAGCCGCGGCGGCGCGGGACCTGGCGGCGGTCACGGTCGCGGTGCGGGGGCTCGCTGCGCTGGGATAGGGGCGGGAGCGGAGAGGGGCTTTGCCCCCCTCCGGACCTCCCCCTACCAGAGGCCGAAAGGCCTCTGGACACCGTTACCTTATCGGCGGGTCGGTGGAAGGGGGCCGCCCGCGCCCCCCGCCCTGCCCCAACCCGCCGATCTGGTCGAGGCTTCCAAAGGCCCTTCGGCCTTTGGCGGGAGGGGTTCCGGGGAGCGCAGAGCCCTCCCCGCCCGCGCCCTACCCTGGCGCGGTGAAGTCCCGCCCCTCGAACGCCGTCAGCAACTCCCGCAGCCGGTCCGGGATCGGCGTCGGCCGTCGCGTCGCCTGGTCGGTCAGCACCCAGACGATCTCGCCGGTGGCGAGCAGGCTGTCCCCGCCCGCCGGGAAGACCGCGGGCTGGAAGGCGATGGAGGAGCGGCCGATGCGCGTCGCGCGCGCGCCGATCTCGAGCCGCGCCGCGCGACCGATCGCGACCTTGTACTCCACCAGGCCGCGGACGACGTGGAAATCCGCGCCGGAGGCCTTCACCTCGGCCTGGTAGTCCCAGCCGGCGGCACGGATGTAGTCGGAGACCGCCTCGTCGTACCAGGTCAGGTAGTGCGCGTTGAAGACGATGCCCTGGGTGTCGAGTTCGACGTAGCGGACCTTGTGCGCCAGGAAGAAGCGGAAGTCGGCGCGGCTCGGCGGCCGCGTCACCGCGCCGTCCATCTTCAGCCCCGCGCTTCCGCCACGGCGGCCTTCGCCGCGGCGACCATCAGCCCGACCTCGTTGGCGATGGTGACGAGCTTGAAGCCCTTCCTGATCATCTTGTTGGCGTAGGCGGCGGTGCCGTTGTGCAAGCCGGCGGCGATGCCGCGCTTGGAGGTCTCGGCGAGCAGCTTGTCGTAGATGCCGAGGATGAAGGGGTCCTCGACGTCGAGCTTCGGCTCGAGCCCATAGGAGAAGGAGAGGTCCGAGGGCCCGACATAGATGCCGTCGATGCCCGGCACGTCGAGGATCTCCTCGATGTTCTCGATCGCCGTCCTGGTCTCGATCATCGGGATGACGAGGATCTCGTCATTCGCCGTCTTCTGGTAGTTGCCCGAGGAGCCGTAGGCGCCGGCGCGGATCGGGCCGTTGGACCGCGTGCCCGCCGGCGGATACTTGCAGTACTGCACCAGGGCGCGGGCTTCCTCGGCCGTGTTCACCATCGGGCAGATCACGCCATAGGCGCCGGCATCGAGCACCTTGCCGACGATCCCCGGCTCGTTCCACGGCACGCGCACCATCGGCACCGCGCCGGAGGGCTGGATGCCCTGGAAGCAGGAGACGCAGGACAGGTAGTCCTGCACGCCGTGCTGCATGTCCACGGTCACGGAATCCCAGCCGCACTTCGAATACATTTCGGCGGAGAAGGCGTTCGGGATGGCGAGCCACCCGTTCACGACGGCGCGGCCGTCCTTCCACGCTTCCTTGACCGCATTCGCCATGGCGCCGCTTCCTCTCTTTTCGGGCTGCTATGGCAGGAACGCTAGGACGGGGTCCGTGGGGCGTCAAACCGGGTGCTGGACGCGCGGGGGCGCCGGAGGCAGGGTGCGCGGCATGAGCCCCTGGAGCGTTTCCTCCGAGACGGGCGTGCTGACCGATGTGCTGGTCTGCCCGCCCGACCATTATCGCTGGATTCCGACCAACACGATCGTGCGCCGCACCCTGGCGGGCGCGCAGCAGCCTTCGGCGATGGCGCTGGCCGCGCAGCACCGGGAACTGGTGCAGGCGCTGGAACAGGGCGGCGCGCGCGTGCATGTCCTGCCGCCCGAACCGCATCTGCCCTACATGGCCTACACGCGCGATTCCGCGGTGGTGACGCCCTGGGGGCCGGTGCTCTGCCAGCTCGAACGGCCGCAGCGGCGCGGCGAATACGCCGGCGTGACCGACTTCCACGCCGGTGCCTTCTGGCGCAAGTCGAGCGCCGGCACGCTGGAAGGCGGCGACATCCATATCCTCAAGCCCGGCCTGGCCGTGGTGGGCGCATCCGGCGGCCGCACCGACCTGGCGGGCGCCGAGCAGTTCGCCGCCTGGCTGCGCGCCGAGGGCTGGGAGGTGCGTGTCGAGGTCTTCGACGAGCACTTCCTGCATCTCGACGTGCTGATGTGTCTCGCCGCGCCGGGGCTGGCCGTCGCCTGCCTCGACGTGCTGGACGCGGATTTCGTCGCCTGGCTGAAGGCGCATGGCATCCGCTGCCTCGACGTGCCGTATCGGGAAGCGATGGCGCTCGGCTGCAACCTCATCGCCCTCGGCAAGGATCGTGTCGTCTCCGCGCGCGGCTCGGCGCGCCTGAACGCCGCGCTGCGGGCGGAGGGCCTCACCGTGCTCGACCCGGATCTTTCCCTGTTCACCGCCGGCGGCGGCGGACCCCATTGCCTGACCTGCCCGCTCAAGCGGGAGGAGTGACCCCATGACCACGACCGTGACCACCACCGAAGCCGATGCCGTCATCGCCGCCGCGCGTGGCTTCCTCGGCGAGCGCATCAGCGTCAACCGCACCATCCGCGAACAGCACAGCCGCGGCGAGGACACCACCACGCCGACCCTGCCCGACGCCGTCGCCTTCGTGGAGACGACGGAGGAGGTGAGCCGCCTGCTCGCGCTGTGCCACCAGCACGGCGTGCCGGTGACGCCCTTCGGCGCCGGCACCTCGCTGGAAGGCCATGTGAATCCGGTGCGCGCGGGCATCTCGCTCGACCTCTCCCGCATGAAGGCGGTGCTGGAGGTGAACGAGGAGGACATGGACTGCCTCATCGAGCCCGGCGTGACGCGGCAGGAGCTCAACGCCTTCCTGCGCGACAAGGGGATGTTCTTCCCGGTCGACCCCGGCAGCCACGCGTCGATCGGCGGCATGTGCGCGACGCGCGCCTCCGGCACCAATGCCGTGCGCTACGGCACCATCCGCGAGAACGTGCTCGGGCTGGAAGTGGTGCTCGCCGACGGCCGCGTGATCCAGACCGGCGGGCGCGTCCGCAAGGCGTCCAACGGCTACGACCTGACGCGTCTGTTCATCGGCAGCGAGGGCACGCTCGGCGTCATCACCAAGGTGCGGCTGCGCCTGCACGGCATCCCGGAGGCGATGAGCGCCGCGGTCTGCCAGTTCCCGACGCTGGCCGCCGCGGTCGAGACGGTGATCACCGTCATGCAGTCCGGCATCCCGGTCGCGCGCATCGAACTGCTCGACGAGGACCAGATGGAGGCCTGCATCCGCTACTCGAAGCTGGAAGGCTTCGAGGCGCTGCCGACGCTGTTCCTCGAATTCCACGGCACCGAGGCCGGCGTGAAGGAACAGGCCGAATCGGTCGAGGCGATCGCCGGCGAATACGGTGCCTCCGGCTTTGCCTGGGCCACCGATGCGGAGAGCCGCAACAGGCTCTGGCAGGCGCGGCACGATGCCTATTGGGCGGCGATCGCGCTGAAGCCGGGCCATCGCGGCATCACCACCGATGTCTGCGTGCCGATCTCGCGGCTGGCGGAAGCGGTGCTCGGCGCCAAGGAGAAGTCGCGCGAGAGCGGGCTGACGAGCTGCATCGTCGGCCATGTCGGGGACGGCAATTTCCACTGCCTCATCCTCTTCCCCGAGAGCGACCCGCAGGGGCTGGAGCGCGCCTGGGCGCTGGACCGCTCGATCGTCGCGGAGGGCCTCGCGCTCGGCGGCACCTGCTCCGGCGAGCACGGCGTCGGCCTCGGCAAGCGCGAATTCCTCGAACAGGAACATGGGCCGGAAGCGCTCGCCGTGATGCGCGGCGTAAAGGCGAGCCTTGACCCGCGCGGCATCATGAACCCCGGGAAGATGTTCAGGAACTGACGGGGTGGACCTGCTCGGGCTGTCCGTCCTCGCGCTGACGCTCGGGCATGTCTTCTCCAACGCGGTGCGTACCCTGCCGGCGATGGCGGCGGACGTGCTGCAGCGGGACCTCGGCCTCACCGCGGACGGCCTGGCGGCGCTGACCGGCGCCTTCCCGGCGGCCTTCGCGCTGGCCATGCTGCCGGTGGGCGTCGCGCTCGACCGCTACGGCGTCAAGCCGACGGCGCTGGTGCTGCTCGCCATCGCCGGGACGGGCTCGTTGCTCGGCGCGGTGGCGGCCGGGCCATGGTCCATGCTGGTGGCGCAGCTCGTGCTCGGCATCGGCTGTTCGGGAATGCTGATGTGCCCCGTCACCTATGCGGCGAAGATGCTGCCGCCGGAGCGCTTCGGCCTGTGGGGCGGGGTGATCCAGGCCTTCGGCAATACCGGCATGCTGCTGTCGGCAAGTCCGCTCGCGCTGCTGGTGGAGCATGCCGGCTGGCGTGCGGGCTATCTCGCCTGTGCGCTGCTCGCCCTCGGTGCGGCGGTTGCCGTCTCCACCGTGGTCCGGGGGGCACCACCGGCCATGCAGGCCCGCCGCAGCATCGCCGAGGATGCGCGCGACGTCGTCGCCCTCGGCCTGTCGCGCGAACTGCGCGCGCCGATCGTCATCGCCTTCGCCTCCTTCGCCGCCGTGCTCGGCGTGCGTGGCCTGTGGGGCGGGCCCTGGCTGATGGAGGTGAAGGGCCTGGCGCGGGTGCCGGCGGGGAACATCCTGCTGTTCTGCACCGTCGCGCTGATCCTCGGCCCCGCTGTCGCCGGCATGCTGGAACGCCGCTTCCAGCGCGTGCGGCGTCTGCTGCTGGCGATGGGCCACCTCGGCGCGGCGGCGGCGATCCTGCTGATGGTGGCGGGCGGCGCGCTCGGCTGGGGGGTGGCGGCGGATGCCGTGCTGCTCACCGCCTTCGGGTTGCTGATCTCGCTGCAGGTGATCTGCTTCGCGCTGGTGCGCTCGGCGGTGCCGCCGGAGCGCGCCGGGCGGGCGCTGTCGGCGATGAACGTCTCCTTCTTCGGCGGTGCCGCGGTGCTGCAGGCGGTTTCCGGCGCCGCGGCCGCGGCGGGGGGCGTCGGCGCGGCGCTGCTCGTCTTCGCCGCCGCGCTGGTGGTCTGCACCCTGGTCTTCCTGCGCCTGCCAGGCCCGCGTTGAGGCTTCGCGATCCGGGAGTTCCGCACCGGAGCGGTCTCCGTTCGCCCTGGCTCACGGCAACGTCGCCAGCCTCCTTTCCTCGCGAGCCTCGTCATCGGATCATGTGATTCCACCTGGTCGGGATCTGCTCTAGAAGCGCTGGCAAGGGGGAAGGCGCATGATCCGCAGCATCCTGGTCGCGCTTGACGACACCAAGGGGGCCCGCCACGCGCGCGACCTCGCCATCGGGCTCGCGCGGCGTACCGGCGCGGCGCTCTCGGCGGCGACGGTGCTCGACTGGCCGCATGTGAAGGACGCGCACGAACCTGTGCCGCCCGGGGCCGTCGCCTTCAAGGAACGCCGCGATGCCGCCCGCGCGCAGCGCGCCGAGGAGGAGGCCGACGCCGCCTTCGCCGCCTGCACGGCCGCCGCCGGGGAGACCCCCTTCGCCCGGCTGCGCCTCACCGAGGCGCCGGAAGCCGCGCTGCTCGCCGCCGGCGCCACGCACGACCTGATCGTCATCGGCCGCGATTCCACCCTCGGCCTCGAGGACAATCCCGATGGCCTGGCGCCGGTGATCGAGGCGCTGCTGCACGATGGCGCACGCCCGCTGCTGGTGGTGCCGGCCGAACCGGCGCCCGGATCGGGCGGCGTGCTGGTGGGCTATGACGGCTCGATCCCCGCCATGCGCGCGATCCAGCTTTTCGCGCTGCTCCGCCTGGCCGAAGATTCGCCGGTGAAGGTGCTGTCCGTGGGCGAGACGCGCGCCGAGGCGGCGCGGCTGGCGGGCGAGGCCGCCGACTACCTGCGCCGCCACGGCATGGCCGCCGAGCCGATCGCACTGGAGGGTGCGCGGCCGGTCGACGCCCTGCTCGCCGAGGCGACCGCCATGCCGGCGCGGCTGCTGGTCATGGGCGCCTATGAGTATTCGGCCCTGCGCACGCTCTTCACCGGGTCGGCGACGCGCCGATTGCTGCATGGCGCCCCCTGCCCGGTCTTCGTCGCGCGCTGACCCGCGCCGCAGCACGCCGCGACCGGTCCGACATGGCACCGTGACAGGCCCGGCGCAGGTGGTCACGTCACGGCGCTTGACGCGGTGCCTCGCAGCGCGACATGAGCGAAGGGAAAGTTGTCCGGACGCTGACCAATGATGCGCCATGCCGCGAGCGCGCTCGCGCTCTACCTTGCCTTCGCGCAGCCTGCCGCCGCGCAGTTCGGGCCCCAGGGCCCGCCCGCCGTCGGCGTGCAGACCGCCGAACGCCGCCCGGTGACGGAAACCATCGAATTCGTCGGCCGCGTCGAGGCGACGGACCGCGTGAACATCCGCGCCCGCGTCACCGGCTTCCTGCATGAACGGCTCTTCCGCGAGGGCGGCGACGTGACGCAGGGCGAGATCCTCTACCGCCTGGAACGCGCGCCTTTCGAGGCGCAACTGGAGCAGGCCCAGGCGAACCTCGCCGCCGCCAATGCGCGGCTCGAGAATGCGCGCGTCGCGCTCGCCCGCGCGCGGGAACTGCGCCAGACCGGCGCCGGCACGCAGGTGACGCTGGACAACGCGCAGGCGGCAGAGCGGACGGAAGCCGCCAATGTCCTCGGCGCGCAGGCGGCGGTGCGGGTCGCCCAGATCAGCCTGGGCTACACCGAGATCGATGCGCCGATCGCGGGGCAGATCGGGCGGTCGAACCTGTCCGTCGGCAACGTCGTGGGGCCGGATGCCGGCAACCTCGCCACCATCGTCAGCCAGGACCCGATGCGCGTCGCCTTCGCGGTCAGCCAGCGCACCGCGCTCGAGCTGCGCAACCGCTTCGAGGGCCGCGGCGGGCCGGAGGCGACGCGCGTGCGCATCCGCACCACCGATGGCCGCCTCTATCCGGAAGCGGGGCAGATCGACTTCATCGACAACCAGATCGACCGCAACACCGACACCATCCTGGTTCGGGCGCTGATCGCGAATCCGATCCGCCGGCGGGAAGGCGGCACGATCAGCGTCTCCCCACGGGAACTGGTGGACGGGCAGTTCGTCAGCGTCTCGGTGGAGGGTGCGGAACCGGTGCTGGCCATCACCCTGCCACGCGCCGCGGTGCTGCAGGACCAGCAGGGCTCCTTCGTCTTCGTGGTGGGCGAGGGCAATGTGGCGCAGCGGCGCAACGTGACGCTCGGCCGCTCCTCCGCCGAGACGGCGGTGATCGAGGGCGGGCTGCAGGGCGGCGAGACGGTGGTGGTGGAAGGGCTGCAGCGCGTGCGCCCGGGCCAGCCGGTGAATCCGGCGCCCGCCAGCCCACCGCCGGCCCAGCAGGCCGTTCCGGGCCGGGGCTGAGAGCGCGTGTTCTCCGCCATCTTCGTCGATCGCCCGCGCTTCGCGATCGTCATCGCCATCGTCACCGCACTCGCCGGGGCGTTGGCGATGCTGCGCATCCCGGTCTCCCAGCTGCCGGACATCGTGCCGCCGCAGGTCTCCGTCACCACGCGCTTCCCGGGCGCCTCGGCCGGCGTGGTGGAACAGACCGTCGCGCAGGTGATCGAATCCTCCGTCAACGGCGTGGACCGCATGATCTACATGCGGTCGAACAGCGCCAATGACGGCTCCTACAGCCTCAACGTCTCCTTCACGCTCGGCACCAACCCGGACATCGCCACCGTCAACGTCAACAACCGCGTCCAGGCGGCGCTCGCGCGCCTGCCGCAGGAGGTGCAGCGGCAGGGTGTCACGGTCCGCAAGCAGTCCTCGGCGGTGCTGCAGTTCATCTTCCTCTATTCCGAGAGCGGCGGACACACCCCACTCTTCCTGTCGAACTACGCCACCATCAACATCATCGACCGCCTCGCGCGCGTGCCCGGCGTCGGGCAGGTTTCCCTGTTCGGTGCCATGGACTATTCCATGCGCATCTGGTTCGAGGTGGACCGGCTGATCAGCCTGAACCTCACGCCTTCCGACGTGGTGGCGGCGATCCAGGCGCAGAACGTGCAGGCCCCGGTCGGGCGCATCGGCTCCCGGCCGATCCCGGACGACCAGCAGTTCCAGATCAACCTCGAGACGCAGGGCCGGCTCAGCACCCCCGAACAATTCGGGGAGATCGTGATCCGCGCCAACCAGGACGGGTCGGCCCTGCGCGTGCGCGACGTCGCGCGCATCGAGCTCGGCGCCGCCAGCATGGACACCGAAAGCCGCTACAACGGCCAGCCGGCGGTGACCTTCGGCGTCTACCTCGCCCCCGGCGCCAATGCCGTCTCCGCCGCCGAGAACGTGCGGCGGACGATGGACGAACTGCGCACGCGCTACCCGACCGGCGTCAACCACCGCGTCTTCTTCGACACCTCGGACTTCGTCAGCGACACCATTCGCGAGGTCATCAAGACGCTGCTCGAGGCCTTCATCCTGGTCGTGATCGTGGTGTTCCTCTTCCTCGGCAACCTCCGCGCCACGATCATCCCGACCATCGCCGTGCCGGTCAGCCTGATCGGCACCTTCGTCATCCTGCTCGGGCTCGGCTATTCGGCGAACACCATCTCGCTGCTCGCCATGGTGCTGGCGATCGGCATCGTGGTGGACGACGCCATCGTGGTGGTGGAGAACGTCGAGCGGGTAATGGAGGAGGAGCCGCACCTCACCCCGGCCGAGGCGACCAAGAAGGCGATGGCGCAGATCACCGCGCCGATCATCGCCATCACGCTCGTGCTGCTGTCGGTCTTCGTGCCGATCGGCTTCATCCCGGGCCTGTCGGGCGAGCTGTTCCGCCAGTTCGCGGTGACGATCAGCGCCGCCATGGTGATCAGCGCGATCAACGCGCTGACGCTTTCGCCCGCGCTCTGCGCCGTCTTCCTGCGGCCGCACCCGCATGCCGGCGGGCACCGACCCGGGCTGATGGGGCGCTGGCTGCGCGGCATCGACTGGGTGCGGGACCGCTATGCGGGCGCGGTGACGCGGCTTGTGCGCGTCTCCCTCCTCTCGATCGTGCTGACCGGCGGCTTCTTCGCCGGCATCTGGTACATGGGCCAGCGCACGCCCTCGGGCTTCCTGCCGCAGGAGGACCAGGGCGCCTTCTTCGTGCAGGTGCAGTTGCCGCAGGGCGCCTCCGTCTCCCGCACGCGGGAGGCGGTGATCCAGGTCGAGGAGATCCTGCGCTCCATCCCCTCGGTGCAGGGCACGCTCGCGATCGTCGGCTTCTCGCTGATCGACGGCGGCGCACAGTCCAATTCCGCCTTCCTGGTGGCGCGCCTCAAGCCCTTCGCCGAGCGGACGACAGCCGCGATGTCGGTGCAGGCGGCGATCGGCCGGGTCTTCGGCGCCGGCCAGGCCGTCCGCACGGCGAACGTCTTCGCCTTCAACCTGCCGCCCATCATCGGCCTCGGCACCGGCGGCGGCTTCGAATACATCCTGCAGGACTACGAGGGCCGCACGCCGGCCGAACTCGGTTCCACCATGCTCGGGCTGATCGCGGCGGCGAACCAGGATCCGCGGCTCGCCGCGGTCTTTTCCACCTTCAACGCGACCAATCCGACGCTCTTCCTCGACCTCGACCGGGACAAGGCCCAGGCGCTGGGCCTGCGCATCTCGGACGTGTTCACCGCCCTGCAGGCGACGCTGGGCGGATTCTACGTCAACGACTTCAACCTGTTCGGCCGCACCTGGCAGGTGAACCTGCAGGCCGAGGCCGCCGACCGGAGGGACGTCAGCGACATCTGGCGCATCCATGTGCGCAATGCGCGCGGCGAGATGGTGCCGCTGCGCGCCGTGGCCGACGTGCGCCCCCGCGTCGGACCGCAGACCATCTTCCGCTACAACAACTACCGCGCCATCTCGATCCAGGGCGCGCCACGGCCCGGCATTTCCTCGGGCGACGGCCTCGCGGCGATGGAGCAGCTCTCCGCCCGCGTGCTGCCGGCCGGCTACGGCTATGAATGGACGGGCACCGCCTTCCAGGAGAGGCAGGCCTCCGGGCAGACGGTCTACATCCTCGCGCTGGCGGTGATGTTCGCCTACCTCTTCCTCGTCGCCCTGTACGAATCCTGGGTCATCCCGATCCCGGTGCTGCTCTCGGTCGCGGTGGGCGTGCTCGGCGCCTTCGGGGCGCTCTGGGTCGCGCGCATGCCGCTCGACATCTATGCGCAGATCGGCCTGGTCGTGCTCATCGCGCTCGCCGCCAAGAACGGCATCCTGATCGTGGAATTCGCCAAGGAGAAGCGGGAGGAAGGCCTGGCGATCCGCGAAGCCGCGATCATGGGCGCCCGGTTGCGCTTCCGCGCGGTGATGATGACCTCGATCGCCTTCGTGCTCGGACTGGTGCCCCTGGTCCTCGCCGAAGGCGCGTCCATGCTGTCCCGCCGGGCGGTCGGCACGGCGGTGTTCGGCGGCATGCTGGCAGCCGCGCTGGTGGGCATCTTCGTCATCCCGATGCTCTACGTCGTCTTCCAGGCGATGCGGGAGAAGACCAAGCGCATGTTCCGCAGGGCCCCCGCCGAAGGATGATGCCGGCCGGGCTTTCGGCTGGCCCGGTATCGGAGTCTTGAGTTTCGCGCGCGGCCACCCCGCCGGCCGCGCGCCATACCCCCCTTCCCATCCCCGCCCGGCATCGCAGATGATGCGGCAAGGAACCAAGGGAGACCCCGCGCATGGCGAAGTTCGGCCTCAGCCAATCCATCCGCCGCGTCGAGGATCCGCGCCTGCTCAAGGGCGGCGGCCGCTACACCGACGACGTGGCCGTGCCCGGCCAGGCGCAGGGCTACGTGCTGCGCAGCCCGCACGCCCATGCCCGCATCCTGTCCATCTCCACCGAAGCGGCGAAGGCGATGCCGGGGGTGCTCGGCATCTGGACCGGGGCGGACCTGGCGGCCGCCGGCATCGGCCACCTGCCCTGCCTCGCGCCGGTGAAGTCGGTGGATGGCAGCCCGACCTCCGAGACGCCGCGCCGCGCCCTGGCCGAGGGTTTCGTCCGCCATGTCGGCGACCCGGTCGCCTTCGTCGTCGCCGAGACCATCAGGCAGGCCCGCGACGCCGCCGAGGCGGTCGAGGTGGACTACGACATCCTGCCCGCCGCCACCGACCTCGCCACCGCGACGCAGCCCGGCCAGCCGCAGGTCTGGGCCAGCGCGCCCAACAACACCTGCTTCGACTGGCATGTCGGCGACGCCGCCAAGGTGGATGCGCTGATCAAGGGCGCGGCCCATGTCGCCCGGCTGCGGGTGGTGAACAACCGCGTCGTCGTCGCCTCCATGGAAGCGCGCGCCGCGGTCGCCGACTACGACGCGGCGAAGCAGCACTGGACGCTGACCACCAACACCCAGGGCTCCTGGCTGGTCCGCAACGTGCTGGCCAGGAACATCTTCAACGTGCCAAGCGACAGCTTCCGCGTGGTGACGCCGGATGTCGGCGGCGGCTTCGGCATGAAGATCTTCATCTACCCCGAGCATGTGCTCACCTGCTTCGCCGCGCGCGAGCTCAAGCGTGCCGTGAAGTGGACCTCCGAGCGCACCGAGGCCTTCCAGTCCGACACCCACGGGCGCGACAACATCACCATCGGCGAGCTCGCGCTCGACGCCAACGGCAAGTTCCTCGCGCTGCGCACCAAGAACTGGGCGGGGATGGGGGCCTACCTCAACACCTTCGCGCCGTTCATCCCGACCGGCGCGGGCACCAAGGTGCTGGCCTCGGTCTACGACTTCCAGGCGATCCATGCGCAGGTGATCGGCGTCATCACCAACACCGTGCCGGTGGACGCCTATCGCGGCGCCGGACGGCCGGAGAGCAACTACCTGGTCGAGCGCCTGATCGACACGGCGGCGCGCGAGGTCGGCATCGACCGCATCGAGATCCGCCGGCGCAACATGGTGCCGTCCTCGGCCATGCCCTACGTCTCGGCCATGGGGCAGCGCTACGATTCCGGCGAGTTCGCGCAGCTCATGGACACCGCCCTGCGCAAGATCGACTGGGCCGGCTTCCCCGCCCGCAAGGCGGAAGCGGCGAAGCGCGGCAAGAAGCGCGGCATCGGCCTCGCCTACTACCTGGAGGCGACCGGCGGCGCACCGACCGAGAATGCCGCGGTGAAGTTCGCCGATGACGGCTTCGTCGATGTCTATGTCGGTACCCAGTCCACCGGCCAGGGCCACGAGACCGCCTATGCGATGATGACGAGCCACGAGCTCGGCATCCCGATCGAGAAGATCCGCGTGAAGCAGGGCGATTCCGACAGCCTGCCGGATGGCGGCGGCACCGGCGGCGCGCGCAGCCTCTACTCCGAAGGCCAGGCCATCCTGGTGACGACGGCTTCCGTCGTCGAGAAGGGCAAGATCGCCGCCTCCGAGCACCTCGAAGCCTCGGTCGCCGACATCGAGTTCACGCCAGGCAAGGGCGCATTCGCCGTCGTCGGCACGGATCGCGCGGTCGGCATCCTCGACCTCGCCGCCGCCCAGCGGAAGAAGGCCGCAGCCGGTATCGAGGCCACTCTCCTCGACGCGCAGGAGACGGCGGAGATCAAGTCCCACACCTTCCCCAATGGCTGCCACGTGGCCGAGGTGGAGGTCGACCCCGAGACCGGGATCGTCGCCATCCCGCGCTACATCGTGGTGGACGATGTCGGCCATGCGCTGAACCCGCTGATCGTGCGCGGCCAGGTGCATGGCGGCGTCACCCAGGGCATCGGCCAGGCGCTGATGGAACGGACCGCTTACGACAACGGCAGCGGCCAGCTCCTCAGCGCGTCCTTCATGGACTACGCGCTGCCGCGGGCGGATGACCTGCCGCCGATCGACGTGGACCTGATCGAGGTGCCCTGCGAGACCAACCCGCTCGGCGTGAAGGGTGCAGGCGAAGCCGGCGCGGTGGGCAGCCCGCCGGCAGTAATCAACGCGGTGGTGGATGCGCTCGCGGATGCCGGAGTGAAGCAGATCGACATGCCGGCGACGCCGGAAGCGGTTTGGAAGGCCCTGGCGGCCGCCAGGGCCGCATAAGGTCGGGGGAGGGGAACCTCCCCCGATCCCCCTCCCTTCCTTGTCCTTTGGGAACTGACACCATCGGCCGCCATACGCGACCGCTGGTACCCGCCTTTTCGTGCCCTCAGGCGCCGGGCGCAAACCTCCGGTTTGCTTGGCTTCGCCGGACCACCGGCGGGCCGCTTTCGCGGCCTCGGCACGAGTCAATGGCTCGTGCCGCTGGTATGATTTCGGAGGTCAGTCTCCAGGTAACAAGGAAGGTCGGGGGGAACGGGGGGAAGTTCCCTTCCCCCGCCTTCTCACCCACCGACAGGAAAGGGCGGCTCACTCCCGGGAGCCGCCCCTCTCCACTTCGACCCTCGTGCCTTACTGCAGCGGCACGATGACGTTGGTGACCTCGCAGAGGTTCACGTTGCGCCGTTCCTGCGGCTGGCCGCCGTCATAGACGAAGCGGATGTCGTACATGCAGGGCCCTTCCGGCAGGCGGATCGGGTAGGTCGCGCCCGGTGCGACGGTGTCCGCACCCAGGCGATCCGGCCCCCAGTTCTGTTCGGTGGTGAGCGAGGCGAAGACCTGCATGACGGTCTGCCGCCCCTGGTTCACCAGGTTGAAGGAAGGGTTGCCCGTCGGCCCGGCCTGACCCGCCGGCGGCTGTTGCGGCCGGCCCTGTTGCGGCGGCGGGCCGCCCTGCTGCTGACCCCGGCCGTCGAAGGCGAGCTCGGTCAGGTTGCAGAGGTTGATGTTGCGGCGTTCCTCGGCCGGGCCGCCCTGCCGGTCATAGACGACACGGACGTCGTAGATGCACTCGCCCTGCGGCAGGCGGATCACGAAGGAGCGCCCGGCGGGCACGATGTTCTGGCCGAGGCGGTCGGCCCCCCAGTTGCTGTCCGAGGAGGGCGAGGCATAGGCCTCGTAGATCACCCGCCCGCTGCGGTTCACCAGGTTGAAGGACGGGTCGCCGGTCTGGGCCTGAGCCTGTGCGGCGAGGCCGCCGAAGGCCAGGAAGGCCGCCGCGGCTGCGGTTGCCAGGCGTCGCATGAGCATGGGGTGCGCTCCTCCTCGAGGGTGCCGGGCAGGGCGCCCGTCCGTGTCGCCCGGGAGGCTACCCGAGGCCGATACGCCGCGCCAACCACCTGCGGCGCGGATGGTGATCTGGGTACGAAGCGCTTCAGGCGGAACCGCGTCCGCCGCGGCGGAGCGGACCCTGCGCGTGGCCGCGCCGCGTCAGGCGTAGCGCGCCAGCGCCTGCTCCAGCGAACCGAACGCGTTGCCCAGCGCCGCGACCATCGCCTCCGCCGCCTGCTCCGGCGTCGGCGACTCGGACCCGGAAGCGAGCGGCGCCGTGCCGCTGCTCACCATCTGGCCGACCAGGCGGCTGCCGTTGCGTTCATCGACCAGCAGCAGGGTCAGCTCTGCGCGCGCGACGCCTTCGCCCTGCATGGCGGCGAGGCGCGTCAGCTCGCCCTCCATCACGAAGTCCGGCGTCACGCGGCTGCCCGGGGCGAGGATCGCGGAAAACAGCCGTGAATCCATCAGCCAGCGCCGCAGCGCCTGCTCCGCGCCCTCGGCCGGCGGCGCCGCCCATTCGGCGTAGAAGTCGAGGCTCTCCGTCCCGTCCGGGCGGATGGTGCGCAGGTTGCGCGTCTCCATCCCCGCCCCGGCGCGGATGGTGCGCACCAGCAGCGTCCGCCGCGCCCGCCCGGTGCGCCCGGCACCGGCGCGGCGCGGCTCGAGCGGAAAGCGCCGCGTCTCCACATAGGGCCGGTCCGGCAGCACCGAGCAGGCGGCGAGCAGCGGCGCGAGCAACAGGGTACGGCGAAGGGCCATGTCAGCGGCGATCCCGGGGCGGTGGCGGCGGCGGCGCGCCGAACAGCGACTGCGACGGGCTGCGCCGCAGCGCCTCCGCCGTGTCGCGCAGGTTGGCGACGGTCGCGCGCAGGTCCCGCAGCAGCGGGCCGAGATCGGCCTGCGCGTCGGAGGTGGTGCCGCGCACGCTGCGCAGCGCGAGTTCGAGCGACTGGATCACCGCCGGCAGCCGGGCGATGGCGGTGCGCAGGTCGGTCGCCGCCTGGCCGATGCTCGCGACGGTGCCGGCAACCTCCGGCCCGCCGAGCAGTTCCTGCGCGGATTCACCCGCCGCGCCGACACGGTTCGCGGCATGGCGGATTTCCTGCAGCGTGGCGGCGAGCTCGGCGCCCTCGATGGCCTGACGCAGCGCGGTCATGGTCGTCGCGGCCTCGCGCAGGGTCGAGCCGAGGTCGCCCTCCGCGCTGACCTGCCGGCGCAGGTCGGCCAGCAGGCCGGTCGCGGAATCGACCAGCGCGTCGATGTCGAGGTTGGCGAGCCGCGTCATCAGCCGTTCCGCCGCGCTGGTCACCTGGGTGATGGTGGACGGCACGGAGGGGACGACCGGGAAGCGAGGCTGCCAGGGCACCTCCAGCGGCGGGAACCGCGCCGGGTCGACGAAATCCACCTCGAGGTACGACAGGCCGGTCACGCCGGTGGAGGCGATGCGCACCCGCAGCCCGGCGCGCACCGCATCCTCCACCGACACGACGCCATAGCGGTCCGGATCCACCGCGAAGCGCACCAGCACGAGCCGCGAGGCGGATTCCTCGATCCCGCGCACCTCGGAGCTGTAGGCGATCGCGACGAGGCCGAGTTCGGTCACGCGCCCGACCTGCACGCCGCGGAAGCGCACCGGCGCGCCGACATCGAGGCCGGCGACGGATTCCCGGACATAGGTCTCGAACACCTGCTGCTCGCCGCGCAGCCGGCCGGAGGTCAGGAACAGCACGAAGCCGATCGCGAGCGCCGTGCCGACGACCACGAGCATGCCCACGCGCAGGTAGAGGGGCCGCGATGCCTGCGCCATGTCAGGCGGCCTCCCGCCGGAAGAAGGCGCGCACGGTGGGGTGCGTGCTCTCCTCGCGCAGCTTCCTCGGATCGCCCTCGGCGATCATGCCCTGGGCCTGCTTGTCGAGCATGATGCAGCGATCGCCGATGGCGAGGATGGATTGCAGCTCATGCGTCACCACGACGAAGGTGGTGCCGGTTTCCCGCGCGATGTCGCGGATCAGCTTGTCCAGCCCGGCGGAGGTGATCGGATCGAGCCCGGCCGAGGGCTCGTCGAGGAAGAGCAGCGGCGGGTCGAGCGCCATGGCGCGGGCGATGCCGGCGCGCTTGGCCATGCCGCCGGAAATCTCGGCCGGCAGGCGGGCGGCGGCGTCGCCCAGGCCCACCAGGCCGAGCTTCGCGCGCGCCAGCACCTCCCGCGCCGGGCGCGGCAGGTCGGTGTGCTCCTCGAGTGGCAATTCGACGTTCTCGGCCAGGGTCATGCTTCCGAACAGGGCGCCGGACTGCCACATCACGCCGATGCGGCGCAACAGCGCGCGCCGCGCCGCATCGTCCGCGGCGGCGAGTTCCTCCCCCAGCAGCCAGGCATGGCCGGCGGCGAGCGGCACCAGCCCGATCAGCGCCTTGAGCAGCGTGGACTTACCACAGCCGGACCCGCCGAGGATGACGAAGATCTCCCCCCGGCGAACCTCGAAGGTGACGTCCTTGAAGATGGTGCGACCGTTGAAGGCGACGGCGAGGTCCACGGCCTTGATCACGGGCTCGATAGCGCCGGGCCGGCCGGGCGCTGCCGGCGCATCGCGCCGCCCGGCGCCGCCGCCATCAGGCGTGCCCGGCTCGCGCGGCCGATCCAGACTTTCGCGCCCTTCGGCGCCGCGGCCATCGGACGCGCTTGCCTGGCGCGGCCGATTCAGACCTTCGCGCCCTTCGGCGCCGCGGCCATCGGACGCGCTCATATGCCCATCCGGAAGAACAGCACGGCGAAGACCCCGTCCATCGCGACGATGGCGACGATGCCGCCGACCACCGCCGAGGTCGCCGCATCGCCCACCGCGCGCGGGCCCCGCCCGGCCGAAAGCCCCGCCCGGCAGCCGATGCCGGCGATCGCCAGCCCGAAGCAGGCCGCCTTGAACAGGCCGCCCACCAGGTCCTGCAGCGACAGCCATTGCTGGAGCTGCGACTGCACCGCCGCCCAAGGATAGCCCAGCGTGCCCATGATCAGCGTCATGCCGGCCAGGCCCGCGAGGTTCATCAGCAGGGCGAGCACCGGCATGGCGAGCGTCGCCGCGACCAGCCGCGGCAGCACCAGCATCGCGCCGGCATCCACGCCCATGATCTTCAGGGCATCGACCTCCTCGTTCACCGTCATGGTGCCGAGTTCCGCGGCGAAGGCCGACCCGGTGCGTCCGGCCAGCACGACGCCGGCGAGCAGCGGGCCGAGCTCGCGCAGCAGCGAGATGCCGACGAGGTTGGGCACGAAGACCTCCGCCCCGAAGCGCCGCAGCGGGATGGAGGATTGGTAGGCGAGGATCACGCCGATCAGGAAACCGAGCAGCAGCGTCAGCGGAAAGGCACGGGTGCCGACCTCGTCGAGGTGGCGCAGCACCTCGGACCAGCGCAGCAGCCGGGGATGCGTCAGCACGCGGATGGTGGTGACGACCGATTCCCCAAGGAAGCCGATCCCCGCGCGCATCGCGCGCAGACGGTCCACCGTGGCGCGGCCGATGGCGCTGACCGGGCGGAAGGGCGGCGGCGGGGGTGGCGGCGGGGCGGTGGCCAGCGCCCGGCGCGTCCGGTCCAGCACGGCGGCGACCGCCTCCGAGGCGCCGAGCGTCTCGGCCTCCGGCGCCGCACTCAACAGCAGCACCGCGCCGGCCGAATCGATCGATTCGAGCCCGGTGAGGTCGAGCACCGCCACCGGCTCCTGCCGCGCCGCGCCGGTCGTCGTCGACCACAGCCGCGCCGCGGCAGCCGTGTCGAGCTGGCCGGAGACGGCGAGCGCACGCCCGCCTTCCGCCTGCCGCATGTCGATCCGCGCTGCGGCCGCCTCTGGCATGGGTCCGTCGTCCATCAGGGCGATTGGACCCATCCCCCCGTCGGCCGCAAGTCAAATTCAGCCGGAGAGAGCGTTGATCAGCACCGCGGCGGCGACCGAGACGTTCAGGCTCTCGACCGGCCCGGCCGCGGGCAGTGTCACCCGCAGCGCGCAGGCGGCCTCGGTGGCGGGGGTGAGGCCGGCCTCCTCGTTGCCCAGCACGAGCGCCAGCGGACTGGTCCGCGGCACCGCCCCGGGCGGCACGCCGCCACGCGGCACGGCGGCCAGGGTCAGGATGCCCGGCGCCAGCGCCCGCAACGTCGCCGCGAGATCCCCGGCGCGGAAGATCTCGAGCGCCTCCAGCCCGCCCTCCGAGGTCCGGAAGGCGGCATCCGACAGCCCGGCCTGGCGCGGATCCCCGGACAGCACCATCGCCCGGCAGCCGAAGAAGGCGGCCGAACGCGCAATGGCGCCAAGATTGTGCGGGTTGCCGATCCCATCCAGCACCGGCGTGACGCGCGCCCCGCGCAGCGCCGACGGCGGCTCACGCGGGTCGAGTGCCGGCACGGCCCGCGGCAGGGCCAGGGCGACGATGCCGCCATGGTGCTGCGTGCCGGCGATGCGGGCGAGGTCCGCCGACGGCACTTCGCGGTACGGCCTGCGCAGGCGCGCCAGCGCCGCGCAGTGCGGCCCGGCTTCGCGCCGCCGCTCCGAGGTGTGGAACAGGCGCATCACGTCCCGTGGCCGACGCGCGAAGACCGCCGCGACGGCCGCCGGGCCGCAATGCCGATCGAGGTCGGGCGCGCGATTCACGTAGCCGTGAGCGCCAGCAGGCGAGCATGCAAGGCGTCCGGGACCTCCAGACCCTGCGCCGCGGCGCGGGTGGCAAGCGCATCACGCCGGCTGCCGGGCAGGCGCACGCCCTCCTCCGCCGCCATGGCGGCGACGAAGGCCTCGATCCGCGCGGCGAAGGCATCGCTGCCGGCGAGCGCACCGGGGTCCACCACCAGCAGCGCCTGGCCGAGGCGCGGGCGGTTGCCCTCATCCCGGAAGAAGCTGTCCGCCTCGAAGCCGAAGGCGGCGCCCGTCAGGGCGCAGCAGAGCAGTTCCACCACCATCGCCAGCAGCGCGCCCTTGGTGCCGCCCATGGCCAGCATGGCGCCGGAGAGCGCGGCCTTCGCGTCGGTCGTCGGCCGCCCTTCGGCGTCGAGCGCCCAGCCTTCGGGGATCGGCCGCCCTTCCTTCGCCGCCACCATGATCTTTCCGCGCGCGACTTCCGACAGCGCCATGTCGATGACGAGCGGCGGCGCGCCGCGGCGCGGGAAGGCGGCGGCGATCGGGTCGGTGCCCATCAGCGGCCGCCGCCCCCCCGGCACCGGCATGGCCGCCGGCGAGTTGGTGAAGGCCAGCGCCACCAGTCCCTGGCGCGCGAGCCGCGCCACCGGCAGCCCCATCGCGCCGGAATGGTGCGAATTGGTGACACCCGCGAAGGCGACGCCATGCGCCCGCGCGCGCCAGGCTGCCTCGGCTTCCGCCATCGCCAGGGCGGGATAGGCCAAGCCGTGGCGCGCATCGATCAGCACCGCGCCGCCGCGCTCATTGACGATGCGCGGCGTGGCGCGGCCATCCGCGCGGCCATTCTTCAGGAAGGCGGCGTATTGCGGCACGCGGGAAAGGCCGTGCCCGGCTTGGCCCGCCGCCTCGGCGGCCGCCAGCGCGCGGGCGGTGGCGGCCGCCATGTCCGGCGACGCGCCGGCGGCAAGAAGGGCGGCGCGCGCCAGCGCCTCCGCTTGGTCGAGCGGTATCAGCATCAGTCCGCGCGCAGCCCCGCTTCATGAATGACCCGCGCCCAGCGCGCCGTCTCATCCGCCACGAAGGCAAGGGAGCGCGTGCGATCCCATCCCTCCACGGTGAAGCCGCCATCGCGCGCCCGGCGACCGACATCGGCGTCGCGGATCGCGGCGAGCGTGTCGGCCTCGAGCTTCGCGAGGATCGGCGCCGGTACCCCGGCCGGCACCATCATCGCGGTCCAGTTGCCCATCTCGAGCGTGGGCTGGCCTGCTTCCTTCACCGTCGGCACCTCCGGCAGCAGCGGATGCCGCGCGGCGGAGGTGATGGCAAGGGGGCGCAGCCGGCCACCCTGGATCTGCGCGATGCATTCCGGCAGGTTCGACACCATGAAGTCGAGATTGCCCGCGGCGAGATCGGTGACGGAGGGCGCGCCGCCGCGATAGGGCACATGGGTGACGTTGTCCCCCGCCCGCGCGGCATGGCGGACCAGCTCGATCCCCAGATGCGGCGGAGAACCGTTGCCGGAGGAGCCGGCATTCAGCCGCCGCGTCTTCGCCATCTCCATCAGCTCCGCGAGCGTGCGCGCCGGGCTCTTCTCCGCATTCACCACCACGACGAGCGGCAGGGAGCCGAGCACGGAGACCGTCGTCAGGTCCTGGCGGAAGTTGAACGGCGCGTTGGGGAAGAGCGTCGCGTTCACAGTATGCGTCATGGTGATGGCGAGCAGCGTGTGGCCATCCGGCGCGCTCTTGGCCACGGCATCGGCGCCGATCAGCGCATTGCCGCCGGCGCGGTTCTCGATCACGACGGGCTTGCCCCAGATCTCGCTGAGCTTCTGGCCGACCAGCCGCGCCATGATGTCGGTCAGGCCGCCAGGCGGAAACGGCACGATGTAGCGGACCGTGCGGTCGGGGAATGGCGCCTGCGCGCGCGCGGCAGCCGGCAACATCGCGGCGGCCGGGATGCTTGCAAGGATGGAACGGCGATCGATCATGGGCGTGGTCTTCCTGTTGTCGTGTTGTTGGAGCAACGGTAGCCCAGGAGAGCGCCGCGCCCTATAGGGTCCGCTTCCCCACGACATGGACGGAGTGACGCGTGACCGCTGTGGACCGGATCCGCGACTGGCAGGATGAACTCACCGCTTGGCGGCGTGACTTCCACGCCCATCCCGAGCTCGGCTTCGAGGAGGTGCGCACCAGCGCCCTCGTGGCCGAGCGGCTCGCCTCCTGGGGCATCGAGGTGCATCGTGGGGTTGGCAGGACGGGCGTCGTCGGTGTCCTGCGCAACGGCAACGGCCAGGGCCGCATCGGCCTGCGCGCGGACATGGATGCGCTGCCCATGCCCGAGGCCAACACCTTCGACCACCGCTCCACCATCGAGGGCAGGATGCATGGCTGCGGCCATGACGGGCACACCACCATCCTGCTCGCCGCCGCCCGCTACCTGGCGGAGACGAGGAATTTCGACGGCACCGTCCACTTCATCTTCCAGCCGGCCGAGGAGGGCCGCGGCGGCGCCCAGGCCATGCTGGCCGACGGGCTGTTCGAACGCTTCCCCTGCGATGCGGTGTTCGGCCTGCACAACCGCCCAAGCCTGCCGGTCGGGCAGTTCGCCATCCGCCCCGGGCCGGTGATGGCCGGCGCGGTGTTCTTCGACATCGTGGTGCAGGGCCGCGGCGGGCACGGCGCGCGGCCGGAATCGACGATCGATCCGGTGATCGCCGGGGCGCAGATCGTCTCGGCGTTGCAGACGGTGGTGGCGCGCAACGTCGCCGCCCTCGATTCCGCGGTGGTGAGCGTGACCGGCTTCACCGCCGGCGACGCCTACAACGTCATCCCCGACCGCGTGGCCCTGAAGGGCACGGTGCGCGCCTTCAGGGTGGAGACGATGCGCCTGGTGGAGGACCGCATGCGGTCCGTGGCGCAGAACATCGCCGCCGGCTTCGGCGCGACGGCCGAGGTGTCCTTCCGCGAGATCGCCGCGCCGACCATCAATACGCCGGAGGAAGCGACCGCGATCGCCGATGCCGCCGCGTCGCTGGTGGGCGAGGCGCATGTCGAGCGCAACCGTTCGCCGGTGATGGGCAGCGAGGACTTCGCCTACATGCTGCTGGAGCGCCCCGGTGCCTACATCCATGTCGGCAACGGCGTGGGCGAGGCGGGCGGCTGCGACGTGCACAACCCGCATTACGACTTCAACGACGCGGCGATCCCCTACGGCGCGGGGATGCTGGCGACGCTGGTGGAACGGAAGATGCCGCGGGTGGGGTGAGGCTGCTGGAGGGGCGCCGCCCCTCCGAGCCGCCCTGCCAAAGGGCGGTGCCCGTCGGAATGACGCCACTTGGCGCCGGCGCCGGCGCCGCTGTCCGAACCGAGACCGGGACATCGCGCTGCGCGGGCCGGACGACAGACGGATCCGGCACCAAGTATCGGTTTCCAAAGGCCTTTCTGCCTTTGGTCGGGTGAGGTCCGGAGAGGGGCGACGCCCCTCTCCGGGAAGCGTCACGCGCTCTCGTACAGCCGCGTCAGGCTGTATTCGCGGTGCCCGAGGATCTCGGCCGCGGTGTGCTGGCCGTCGGCGGTGCGGATGATGCAGTCGAGCAGCGCCTCGCCCGCCTCGTCCATGTTCATCTTCCTCTGCAGCAGGCCGGTCACGTCGACGTCGATGTGCTCGGACATGGTGCGCTGCGTGCGCGGGTTCGCCGTCAGCTTGATCACCGGCAGGATCGGGTTGCCGATGACGTTCCCCTGGCCGGTGGGGAAGGTGTGCACCGCGAAGCCGGAGGCCGCGCAGAGCGTCACCATCTCCGCCGCCGCGGATGACGAATCCATGAACCACAATCCGGGATGCGTCGGCTCCTCGGCCTTGTCGAGCACGCCATCGACCGTGCACTTCTTGCCGATCTTCTGGATGTTGCCGAGCGCCTTCTCCTCGATGGTGGTCAGGCCACCTTCGATATTGCCCTTGGTGGGCTGGCTCTCGGACAGGTCGGAGGTCTTGTTGGCCTCGACCACCGCCTGGTAGCGGTCGAACATCTTCATGAACTGGTCGCGGATCTCGGGCGTGCGGCAGCGCGCGGCAACCAGATGCTCGCCGCCGGTCAGTTCCGTCGTCTCGCCGAAGACCAGCGTGTTGCCGTTCTCCCACAGCTTGTCGAAGGAATTGCCGACGGTGGGGCAGGAGGCGAGGCCGGAGGTGGTGTCGGATTCACCGCACTTCGTGGACACCCACAGATCGACCAGCGGCGCGCGCGTCTTCTTCAGCGCGGTCGCGTATTTCACCATGCGATAGGCGGCGCGCGAGGCGGAGGCGATGGTGTTGATGTCGCCGTTCTGCTCGATGGCGAAGTACTCGACGGGCTTGCCGGTCTTGGCGATGCCTTCCGCGACCTTGGACGCCCAGCCGAGCTCGATGCCGATCACCACCACCGCTGCGACGTTCGGGTTGCAGCCGGTGCCGATGATGGTGCGGAAATGCAGGTCGAGATCGGCGCCGAACTGCAGCCGCCCATAGGCATGCGGGATGGCGAGCGTGCCCTGGATGTTGCGCGCCACGCCTTCCGCCGCGGCATTGGAGATGTCGTCCACCGGCAGGATGATGACGTGGTTGCGCACGCCCATGCGGCCATTGTCGCGGCGCCAGCCTTCGAAGGTGGCGTTCTTGAGATTGATGCCCATCGCGCTCACCACCGCTTCGTCTTGACGTTGTGCACGTGCAGATGCTCGCCCGCGCCGATGTCGGCCACGGCCTTCCCGATATCCACGCCGTACTTGATGATGGTGTCGCCCTTGGCGATCGCCTTGATCGCGACCTTGTGGCCGATCGGGATGTCGGACCTGGCCGGGAATTCGATCATCCGGTCCTGGTCCATGATCCAGCCGTTTAGCGTCTGGCCGGATCTGATCCCCTCGACGACCACGACGCCGACGGAATCGCCTTCGTCATGGACGCAGAAATGCACGGTCATTGCGCGCCCTCCCCTCTTGCACTTCGGGCGACGCTAGGGCGCGGACGAAGGGTGGTCAACGCGGCGCCCGGGACGGCACTGCCGCGCCATCCGCGAACTTCGCGTCGGAACGAAGCCGCTGGACCCGATCATCCATGTTGACGCCTGTGCCGATCGACAGGCGATCCCGAAGCCATCCAAGGCTCGATCGACTCTGACCCGGGCAAGGGTGCCCGGCGTGCCAGCATGTCGCGCCTTCCCGCTTTCAGGCGGGGTCCGGGGTGGCCCGGCCACCCGGGCGGCGGTGCGGGGGCGGTGCCCCGCAACGGCGCCTCACCCCACCGGCCGCTCGTCCGCAATGACCTTCCCGTCGTTCGGCAGGCTGCCCGGCGCCACCACCTCCACCTCCCCGCGCAGCCGTGTCACCGCCTGCAGGGACGCGGCCAGGGCATCGGCGAGGCCTTCCGCCGATGCGCCTTCCACGCGCAGCGTCATCGCGTCCTGTTCCCCCTGCCGTGTCACCACCAGCCGCAGCCGTCCGACGCCGGGGTGGCGCCTGGCGATCTCCGCGACCTGCTCCGGCCGCACGAACATGCCCTTCACCTTCGCCGTCTGATCCGCGCGCCCACGCCAGCCGACGATGCGGGTGTTGGTCCGCCCGCAGGGCGAGGCCCCCGGCAGCACGGCGGACAGGTCACCGAGCGCGAGGCGAAGCAGCGGATGCTCCTCATCCAGCACGGTGACGACGACCTCGCCGATCTCGCCATCGGGGACCGTGTCGCCGGTGCCGGGGCGGACGATCTCGACGATCACTTCCTCCGCCACCACCAGGCCATCGCGCGCCGCCGTTTCATAGGCGACGCAGCCGAGATCGGCGGTGCCGTACATCTGGAAGGCGTCGATGCCGCGCGACCTCACCTCGGCCTGGAGTGACGGGGGGAAGGCCGCGCCCGAGACCAGCGCGCGCCGGATCGAGGACGCATCCCGCCCCGACGCGGCCGCGCCGTCGAGCAGGATCTTCAGGAAGTCCGGCGTGCCGACATAGCCCACCGGTCGGAAGGCGCCGATCAACTCGATCTGCGCCTCGGAATTGCCGGGGCCGGCCGGGATCACCGCGCAGCCCAGCGCCTGCAGCCCGAGATCCATCATCCAGCCGCCGGGGGTCAGGTGATAGGAGAAGGTGTTCAGCGCGATGTCCCCGGCGCGGAAGCCCGCCGCGAAGAAGGCGCGCGCCATGTGCCAGGGGTCCTGCACCCGGGCCTCGCCCTCGAAGATTGGTCCGGGTGAGGTGAAGAGCCGCGCGAAGGACCCCGGAGGCAGCGCGACATGCCCGCCGAAGGGCGGGTCGGCCTTCTGCGCCGCCGGCAGGTCCGACTTGCGCAGCACGGGAATGCGCCCCAGCGCCGCGCGGTCCGTCACCAGCGCCGGGTCGATCCCCGCCAGCCGCGCCGCCCCCGCCGGCGCCCGGCCCGCGGCGGCGACCACCGCCGGCAGCCGGGCGGCAAGCTCGGCGCTCCGCGCATCGGCGCTGCGCGTCTCGCGCGGATCAAAATATTCTCCCATGACGATCCCTCCTGGCAGGCCCTTCTCCGCGCGCCGCCTTCGTGGCACATCCTCCGCCCCTGTCGCCTGGAGGAAAAGATGGCCGGCGTGTTCTGGTACGATGGCACATGGTCCACCGAGGAGCCGAAGGTTCTCGGCCCGATGGACCACGCCTTCTGGCTCGGTTCGGTGATCTTCGACGGGGCGCGGGCCATCAAGGGCTGGGCACCGGACCTCGACAAGCACGCGGCCCGCTGCGTCGCCTCGGCGCGCGCCATGCTGATGAAGCCGACCAAGACGGCCGAGGAGATCGAGGCGCTCTGCCGCGAGGGCATCCGCCGCATGGGCCCCGAGGCCGAACTCTACGTCCGGCCGATGTTCTTCATCCGAAAGGGCCTCGGCGCGGCGCGGCCGGATCCGGACAGCACGGATTTCATCCTCGCCATCTATGACAGCCCGCTGCCGAACTGGGCGGGCTTCTCGGCGGTGATGGCGCCCTTCCGGCGCCCGATGCCGGACATGGCGCCGACCGACGCCAAGGCCGCCTGCCTCTACCCGAACGGCGCGCGGGCCTCGGCCTTCGCGGCGGCGCAGGGCGCGGACAATGCGGTGATGTGCGACGCGATGGGCCATGTCGCCGAATTCGCCTCGGCCAACATCTGGTTCGCCAAGGACGGCAAGGTGGTCACCCCGGCGTCGAACCACACCTTCCTCAACGGCATCACGCGCCAGCGCGTCATCGCCCTGTTCAAGGAAGCCGGCGTGACGGTCGAGCAACGCACGGTGAAGCCGGAGGAACTCGACACGGCGGACGAGATCTTCTCGACCGGCAACTACGCCAAGGTGCAGCCCTGCACGCGCTACAACGGCCGCGACATGCAGATCGGGCGCTTCGCGACCCAGGCGCGGGAACTCTACTGGCGCTGGATGGAAGCGCAGCCGAAGGTCGGTTGACTAGAGCGGTTTCCGTTCGCCTTGGCTCACGGCAACCGCTCCAGCCTTTTGTTTTCGCGAGCATCTTTGCCCGATCAGGCGATTCCACCTGATCGGGATCTGCTCTAACGGGTCGAGCGGACACGGCCCGTACGCGCGAACATGCCGCGCGAACCGGAATTGGAGAGGGGCTCTGCCCCTCTCCAAGCCTCACCCCGCCAAAGGCCGAAAGGCCTTTGGAAACCGTGACCGGGTGCCGGGCGCCACAGGGGCACTGCACGCCCTAAGCGCGACCGGTGCCCATCGCCAGGTCCCGGCGCCGACACCGACAGCGGGGCAAGGCGCCAGGTATCGGTTTGCAAAGGCCTTTCGGCCTTTGCTGGGGAGAGGCGCGGAGAGGGGCAAAGCCCTTCTCCGGTCTATCTGCACCCCGTATTCGCGCACATCGGACAGCGCCCCCTCGCGCACCGCCACCAGGGGAACACGGCCACTGGCCGGCCGGAAGCCTTCCGGCGCATGGAGCCACCGCGCCGCCGCCGACCCGCGCGGAAGGCGCAGGCCGGCGACTGAACCCGGCACCGCGCTCAATCCCGCCGCGCCGCCCGCAATGCGGTGAAGGCCAGGGCGGTCTTCACCACGGTGCCCGGCACGAAGACCAGGAAGCCCGCCACCATCGCGCGTTCCCAGCCGACGAAGCCGGCCAGCCAGGCAATGCCCGGCACGAACAGCACCATATGCGCCGCGCCAAGCACCAGCGCCTGGCGCAGCCAGCCGCGCCCGGCAAGGCCCGCGATCCAGGCGGCCGGCAGGAAGCCCAGCAGGTAGCCCGCCGTCGGCCCCGCCAACACGGCGATCCCGCTCGCGCCTCCGGCAAAGACCGGCAGCCCCATCGCCCCCTCCGCGAGGTAGAGCGCCACGCTCGCCGCCCCCAGCCGCGACCCTCCCAGCGCGCCGAGCAGCAGCACCGCCAGCGTCTGCAGCGTCGCCGGCACCGGCCACATCGGCAGGCTGACCTGCGCCGAGGCCGCGAGCACCGCGGAGCCGAGCAACGCCATGCCCCAGAAACGCGCAGCCACCATGCCGCGCGAGGCGGCCGTCATCTTCACCGTCATGTTGGATCCTTCGTTAGGGTCTTCGCTCGGGTCAGGGAGACAGCGGGCGCGTCTCGCCGCGCGCCACTGCCGCGAATACCATCTCGTTGTGCGCGCCCGCCGGCGGGCCCGGCCAGCGCACCATCTGCTGCGGCAACACGCCGTCGAAGCGGAAGGGTGCCGCCGGATGCAGCACCTGACCGAGTTGCGGATCGGAAACTTCCATCACCCAGCCGCGCTCCCGGAAATGCGGGTCATTGGCGCAATCGGCCATGTCGAACAGGCGCGAACACGGCACTTCGGCCGCTTCGAGCACGGCTTCGGCCGTCGCGGCGTCCTGGGTGCGCGTCCACTCGGCGATCGCGGCGTCGAGTTCGCCGACATTCGCGCAGCGCCCCGCATTGCTGGCGAAGCGCGGGTCCGCGGCCATCTCCGGCCGGCCGATCGCCGCCATCAGCCGCTTGAAGATCAGGTCGGAATTCCCCGCGATGCACAGCCACTTCCCGTCCGCGCAGGGATAGGTGTTGGTGGGCGCCGCCGTCTTGATCGCCGCGCCCTGTGGCTGTCGTACCCAGCCGAACAGGCCGTATTCCGGCAGCATGCCCTCCATCAGCGAGAACACGCTGCTGACGAGGTCCACATCCACCACGCGCCCCTTCGCCGCCGGGTCGCCCTTCACCTGCCAGCAGGCCGCGACCACCGCCATCGCGCAGTACATCCCGGCGAGGTCGTCGCTGATGGACACGCCGCAGCGCGGCGGCGGGTAGTCGGTCTGGCCGGGATTGGCGGTGAGGTGACGCAACCCGCCCATCGCCTCCCCGATCGCGCCGAAGGCGGGCTTGTCGCGATACGGACCGTCCTGCCCATAGCCGGAGATGCGCCCGATCACGAGGCGCGGATTGGCCTGGTGAAGCACGTCCGGCCCGAGGCCGATGCGCTCCAGGTAGCCGGCGCGGAAATTCTCCACCAGCGCGTCGGCGCGCTTCAGCAGCGCCACCAGCTTCCCACGGTCCTCGGCCTTCTTGAGATCGAGCGTCACCGACAGCTTGTTGCGCCCGTGCACGCTGAACCAGACGGCGTTGCCGTTGACGCTCGACCCCCAGCCGCGCACCGGGTCCCCGCCGGGGGGTTCCACCTTCACCACCTCGGCGCCAAGGTCGGCGAGCAGCCGCGTCGCGAAAGGCGCGGCGATGTAGTGGCCGAGTTCGACGATCTTGAGCCCGGCGAGGGGCAGGTTGGGAATCTGCGTCATGGCCCGACCCATACGCCGGAACGCGCCGGCGGAAAATCGGCGGCGTCCCATCCACGTTGCGTCGTGACCGCAACGAACTTTGCTGCATCTGCGTTCAGGCGTGGCTAGGCTCGCCTCACGACACCGCGAAGGAGCAGCCATGTCGCCCGACCAGACCCGGATCGTGCAGGACACCTGGAAGCAGGTGGTGCCGATCGCCGACACCGCCGCGAACCTGTTCTACGACAGGCTGTTCGAGATCGACCCGAGTACCCGCCCGCTGTTCACCGCGGAGACCCTGCCGGAGCAGAAGCGGAAGCTGATCGTGATGCTCAACGCGGTGGTGAACGGGCTGAAGCGGCCTGAGGAGATCATCCCTGCCGCCGAGGCCCTGGCGCGCCGGCATGTCGGCTACGGCGTGACCGCGCCGCAGTACGACAGCGTCGGCGCCGCGCTGCTCTGGACATTGGAAAAGGGCCTCGGGCCGTCCTGGACGGCCGAGGCGCAGCAGGCCTGGACCGCGGCCTACGACCTGCTGTCCGGCGTCATGCGCCGCGCCGCCGCCTGATACCAACGGCCGCTATTCGCGACCGCTGGTAGCCGCCCTTTCGTGCCCTCAGACGCCGGGCGCAAACCTCCGGTTTGCTTGGCTTCGCCGGACCACCGGCGGGCCGCATTCGCGGCCTCGGCACGAGCCAAGAACTCGTGCCGCTGGTACGATAGCCGCTCCACCAGGCATCGATCCTCGCGGAGCGGGTATCGGCTTTGGTCTCGCGCGCGGTCGCCCCGCCAACCCCGGGCGCCACGCCAGGTCGCGAAGGGTCGAAGCCTTGGCGATCCGGCGGAGCGGTCGCTGCCAGGCGAATGAATGCCCAGGTGTGGACGGGCCGAACGAGGCCGAGCGGGCGGCGGCCGCTTCGGCGCACCCCGGGCGGCACCTCGCCTCGTCGAGACGCCACAGAAATCACGTGCGCCGACCCAAGCATGCCGCTATCTGGGGCCAACAAGACGTGAAGACGTTGGAGGAAAACCAGGATTGGCACCGGAAGATGCGCGGCTCGTTACCTATGCCTGGAAGCGCATCGGCTCGCACTCGGACCACGCAGCCGGTCTGTTCTATGATCGCTTGTTCGAGATCGCGCCCACCACGCATGCCCATGTCTCCGTCGAATTGATGCCGGCCTGCCGGCGGGACCTGATGGCAGGGATCGACTGGGCCGTGGGCGAGATCGCCCGCGAGCGCCCCGGCACGCTGCCCGGCCCCCTCGCCCTGCGCGATCCGTTTCTCGGCGCCGGCACGGACCAGGTCGTCGCCGCCCTGCTGTGGACGCTCCATACCGTTCTCGGCCGGGACTGGACGCCCAGGCATGAAGCCGCTTGGCGCGCCGCGGGGCCGGCGATCGTCGCGGCCCTGCGCCCGCATCCCTCCTCCGCCTGACGATTGCCTCAGCCTCGCCACGGCGCGGCGCGAACTTCCTCCCCCTGTCCTTTTGCGGCAGTTTGCCCGCGACCGGGGAAGGGGATCATCGCCGCATGACCGAGGAAGACGCACTGGCCCGCGCCGCCGGGCTCGGGGGGCCCTGGCAGGGCCGTTCGGCCGAGATCGCCGCGGCGATCGCCCATGCGCGCAGCCTCGCCGCCTCCTTCCCCCGTCCCGCCGACGAGCGCGCCGAACCGATGCCCGCCTACGCCGTCCCGGCCCCCGGGGCCGCCGGCACATGAGCATTGCGCCGCACGAGATGACCCTCGCGGAGGCCTCCTCCGCGGTGGCGCGCCGCCGGCTCTCCCCGGTCGAGTACCTCGACGCCCTGCGCGCGCGCTTCGAGGCGCTGGAGCCGCGCCTCAACACCACCATCCTGCCGCTGTGGGACGACGCCCGCGCCGAGGCGAGGAAGGCCGAGCGCCGCATCGCGCGTTCGGGCCCGCGCTCCCCGCTCGATGGCCTGCCGGTCGGGCTGAAGGACATCATCGATCTCGACGGCCACCCGACGACCTGCCATTCGCGTCTGCTGCTCGACAATGTGAAGCAGCAGGACGCGGCGGTGGTGGCGCGGCTGCGCGCCGCCGGCGCGGTGTTCCCGGCCAAGCTCGCCACGCATGAATTCGCCATCGGCGGCCCGGCCTTCGACCTGCCCTTCCCGCCCGCCCGCAACCCGTGGAACACGGCGCACCATCCCGGCGGCTCCTCCTCAGGCTCCGGCTCGGCGGTCGGGGCCGGCATCCTGCCGGCGGCGCTCGGCACCGACACCGGCGGTTCGGTGCGCCATCCGGCCAGCCATTGCGGCATCGTCGGCATGAAGCCGACCTACGGCCTGGTTTCCCGCCGCGGCGTCTTTCCGCTCGCCTACACGCTCGACCATGTCGGACCGATGACGAGGGACGTCGCCTCCAACGCGATGCTGCTCAACGCCATCGCCGGGCACGATGCGGAAGACCCCGGCAGCGCCGCGCGGCGCGCCGCGAACCATGCGCGGCACCTGCGCAAGGGGCTCAAGGGCCTGACCATCGGCTACGTCCGCCACTTCCACGAAACCGACCAGCCGGCGACGGCGGAGATCGCCGCCGCCCTCGATGCCGCGGCGAAGCTGCTGGCGAAGGAAGGGGCCAGGGTGAAGACGGTCACCCTGCCCGCCCTGACCGATTTCGCCGGCGTCAACCGCGCCATCCTGCTCTCCGAGGCCGCCGCCATCCATGGGCGCTGGCTGCGCGAACGGCCCGAGGGCTATTCCGACCTCACCCGCAAGCGGCTTCTGCCCGGCCTGTTCACCCGCGCCGAGGACTACGTGCAGGCGCAGCGCCGCCGCCGGGAACTGGTCGCCGCGGTCGAGGCCGCCTTCGCCGGCGCGGACCTGCTGCTGACCGCCTCCAGCATGGACCCGGCGAGCCGCATCGACGATCCGGCGGCGGTGGAGATCACCTACCCCCGCCAGGCGCGCACGCCCTTCAACGTCACCGGCCATCCGGCGCTGACGCTGATGTGCGGCATCTCGGCGGCGGAGGGCCTGCCGCTCTCGCTGCAGCTCGTCGGCCGCTACTTCGACGAGGCCACCATCTACCGCGCCGCCGCGGCCTACGAGCGCGCCGCCCCCTGGCGCGAGCGGCGCCCCGCGCTGTGACCGGGCGCGCCCGTCGGCCCGTGCCGGCCCGTCGCGCCCCTGGCGCGCGTCGGTCGCCTGCCCATCGCGCGCCAGGGGCGCGTGTCCATGGCGTGCCAGGACCGCGTGCCGCGACCGCCCCGGAAGACCCCGCTTCATGAGCCCCGACGGCACCATCCTCGCGACGACCTCGCCCCGCCGCGCCATCGCCCACTCCCGGCTGCGGCGCGCGCTGGGCAACGCGGCGGTGCCGCTCTTCCTGCTGCTCGCCGCCATCCTGCTGCGTGCCTTCTCCTTCGCCCCCGCGGTGATCGACACCGATGAGGGGCTCTACATGCTGCAGGCACGCGAATGGCTGCGCGGCAACTGGCCGCTCGCCGAGGTGTGGGACATGCACCCGGTCGGCGCGCCGGCGCTCTTCGCCGCCATCATGGCGCTGCTCGGGGACGCGATCTGGGTGCCGCGCCTGCTCGGCGTCATCGGCACCTGGCTCACCGCCTGGGCGCTCTACGCCATCGTGCGCTTCGCCACCGCGCCGCCGGCGCTGGGGCTGGCGGCAGGGCTGCTCTACCTCGCGCATTCGACGCTGATCGGCGGCCTCGCGACCAACACCGAGATCCTCTTCACGCCGCTGACCGCCTGGTCCATGGCGCTCGGCCTGCGCGCCGCGCGCCGCGCGCTCGAACATGACGAGCCGCCGCCCTTCACCAAGATCGTCGCGATGGGGCTGATGATCGGCTTCGCGCTCGCCATCAAGCCGGTCGCGGTCTTCGAGGGCAGCCTCGCCTGGCTGCTGCTGGTCGGCCCGGCGGTGCTGCGGCGGGTCATCTCGTGGACGCGCGTGCTTGCCTACGCCGTGTCCTACGCGGTGCTGTGCGCCACGCCGACGCTGCTCTTCGGCTTCGCCTATTTCCTCAAGGGCGACCTTGACGACTTCATCAACGGCGCCTTCATCGCACCGCTGCGCTACGCCGGCGCGCGGGTGTCGCTGCTGGATGCCGGGCGCTACACGCTGATCGCGGTGATGATCCTGCTCTGGGCCTTTGCGCTGGTCATCCCGGCGGTGGTGCGTCCGCGCACCCGCCGCGGGCCGGTCGCGCTGCTGCGCTGGGTCTGCCTCGCCTGGTTCGCCGCGGCGACGGCGGCAGTGATCATGCCGGGCATGTACTACCAGCACTACTTCCTGCTGTGGCTGCCGCCGCTGAGCCTGCTCGCGGCGCTCGGCGCGCGGCGGCTCGCACGCGCGGCGCGGCCCGGGCTGGTGGTCGCGGCCTTCGCCCTGCTCGTCGGCGGCGTGTCGCTCGATGCCTGGCGCTCCTCCACCGTGCCGCGGCTCTACGGCGCGATCGGGCTGACCGGGCCCGACCCGGTGCGGGAAGTCGCCGCCGCCATCCGGCAGGTGATCGACCCGGGCGACCGGATCTGGGTGGTGAACTACCACCCGACGCTCTACGTGCTGGCCAATGCCGGGCTCGCCACGCGCTACGCCTTCCCGGCGCAGCTCGTCGGGCCCTATTGGCGCGTCACCGGCATCGATCCCTACGAGGAAGTGGCGCGCATCCTTGCCTCCACGCCGCAGGCCCTGGTGATCGACCGCGGCTGGTGGCCGAACATCCGGCCCCGCGTCGCCGCCATGATCGAGGAAGCACTGGCGGAGAACTACGACCTGGCCACCGTGGTGTGGGAGGAACGCGGACCGGTGGAGGTCTGGCGGCTGCGGTGATGAAGGTCGGGGGAGGGGAACCTCCCCCGAACTCCCTCCCCTTTTCTGTCAGGGTGCCCGTCCTGCGTCCGGGCGCGCGGCGGCGTGGTCGGCGACGCCCATGGCCAATGCGAGGACGGACAGCAGCAGGCCGGCGGCGAAGATCGCGGCGTGGCTTTCGCCCGTGGCACCGAACAGGGCGGCCATGGCGAAGCCGGTCACCGCCTGCGCCACGGCGAAGCCAGCGGTGACCCGGACCCAGAGGATGCCCGCCTCGGCCCCCGCCCGCTCGCGCGCCGCCGCCAGCGCCACCGCCGTGACGCCGACCGAGGCCATGCCGGACAGCAGCCCCGCGACCACCAGCGCCGGCACGCCGGGCAGCAGCGCGGTGCCGAGCGCCGCCACCTGCACCGCCAGCGCCAGCACCATCGCACGGCGGCCGCCCATGCGGTCCGCCAGCGCCCCGCCCGAAAGGCTGCCCGCCACCGCGCCGGCGCCGAAGACCACCCACATCAGCCCGCCCGCACGGACGCCGAGCCCATGGCCGCGCGCCGCCAGATCCGCGAGATAGACCATCGGCGGGACCAGCCCCGCCCCCGACAGCGCATAGGCGATCACCAGCCGCACCGCCCGCGGCACCGCCGGCCGATGATGGCCGCCCACCGGGGCCGGCGGCGCCGGCCAGAAGCGCCGCGCCAGCATCCACAACAGCAGCGTCACCACGGAAAGCCCGAGCCAGGCGGCGGCCACCCCCTGCCCGACGAGCGCCGGCACCAGCAGCGCCCCGAGCGTCACTCCGGACCCGACGCCGAGCAGCACCACGCCGCCCGCCAGTCCGCGCCGCTGCGGCGCCACCACCGCCTGCACGGCCGGCCCGGCCAACCCCATCAGCGTGCCGCCCGCGACCCCGGCGAGACCGCGCCAGAGCCCAAGCCACGCCAGCCCGCCATTCCACGCGCAGCAAGCCGCCGCCAGCACGGCGAGCGCCATGCCCGCATCGAGTGCGCGCGGCACCGAAAGCGCCCGCGCCACCCTCCGCGCCGCCAGTGCGCCGACCAGATAGCCCGTCAGGTTGATCGCCCCGAGCAGCCCCGCCCCCGCGCCATCCACCCAGCCCGCCGCAACCATGGCCGGGAACAGCGGCACATAGGCGAAGCGCGCCAGCCCGATGCCCGAGCAGGTGGCGGCCGCACCCGCCAGGGCGGGACCGAGGACGCCGCGCGTCGTCACGCCGCCGGCCCGCCCGGCGACACCGTGGCGACCGGCCGCGCCGCGTCCCTGCCGCAGGCCATGCCCGGGCGGCGCGCCCTATTCCGCGACGCGCGCGGCGCGGATGGCCCGCCGCAGCTTGGCCACGCCGACGCGCGGATGGCCGGTCTCGCAGAGGCGTCGCCCCTCCTCGGCCATGCTGCGCACCGGCTCGCCATGCGAGGCCGGCAGGGCGGCGAGCCGCTCGGCCAGCTCGGCGCAGTATTCGCGGCTGTCGGTCGTGACTCGGGGGACCGGCTCGTTGCCGTCGGCCAGGGCCGGTGCCGCGAGCAGGAAGGCGAAGGCCAGGGCACGCATGGGCAGGAGGATGACAGCCCCCTCCTCGCCTCGCGGTGGCGCGGGCATGACCTGTCGTTCATGCCGGCGGCGCGCGAGCCGCGCGTCATGCCGGCCGGCCTTTCGGCTGAATCGTCATGGGAAACTCCTGCTTCGCCCGCTGCCGCCCGCATCAGCCCGGCCCCAGCAGCATGGCCGCGCGCAGGCCCGGCGGCGGCGAGGCCTCCTGCAGCACGAGCTCCCCGCCGTGCTGACGGGCCACCGCCTGCACGAGCGACAGCCCGAGCCCCGAGCCGGGCGTCGCGCGCGAGGCATCGGCACGGAAGAAGCGTTCGCCCGCGCGGGCGCGGTCCTCGGGCGAAAGGCCGGGGCCGCTGTCCTCCACCGCGATCTCGACGCGGTCGCGCCCGATCGCGCGCGCGGTGAGCCGAACCTGCCCCCCCTCGGGGGTGAACTTCAGCGCATTGTCGAGCAGGTTGCCGGCCGCCTGGGCCAGCAGGTCGCGGTCACCCACCAGCTCGAGCCGCTCGGGCAGATCGACCGAGAGCGCCTGGCCGCGCGCCTCGGCCGCCGCTCCGTAGAACTCGGCGACGTCGGCGAGCATCGGCACCAGGTCGAGCGGCGCGAAGGCGGCGCGACGGGCGCCGGCCTCGGCCTCGGCGATGCGCAGCAGCGCGCCGAAGACGCGCGAGATGTGGTCGAGGTCGGCGATGCCCTGCTCCATCGCCGCACGCAGCGAATCGGGATCGCCGCTGTCGGCAAGCGCCTCCTCCAGCTTCGCGCGGGCGCGCGCGATCGGCGTGCGGAGGTCGTGGGCGATGGCGTCGGAGACCCCGCGCACGGCCTCCATCAGCCGGTCGATGCGGTCGAGCATGTCGTTCATGCCCTCGCCCAGCCGGTCGAACTCGTCCCTGCGGCCGGCGACCGGCACGCGGCGCGAAAGATCCCCCGCGGCGATCGCCCTCGCGGTCATCGCCGCCGGGCGCAGCCGGTTCTCGAGGGCGCGCCGCAGCACGGCCGCGCCGGCCATGGCGAAGACCACGGCACCGAGCGCCGACCAGCCGAAACCCTCCGCGAGCAGGGCGCGCAGCCGCTGCTTCTCCTCGACGTCGCGCCCGACCGCGAGCCGGTAGCCCTCGCCGAGGTCGCGCGTGAAGATGCGCGCCTCGACACGGCTGCCATCGCGCTCGACGATGCCGGTGATCCAGGCCCCGTCATCCTCGGCGCCAGCCGGCCAGCGGTCGAGGTTGCCGGCGAGGCGCTGCCCCTCCGGGCCGGTCAGGAGGTAGATGGCGGTGTTCTCGACATCGCCCGAGAGCCGCTCCGCGACCGCCTCCGACAATGCGCCGGGGCCGCCTTCGCGCCAGCGCTCCATCAGGCCGAGCGTGTCGGTGCGCAGCGCCGCCGCGGTCTGCCGGTCGAGCGAGCCGGCCGTCGCGTACCACAGCACCAGCGCGAAGAGCGCGGAGGCGCCGATGAAGACGACGGCGAACAGCAGCGCGAAGCGGAAGCCGGCGCTGCGCAGGAAGCGCATCAGCGCGGCCCAGCCGGCCGGTGCGTCGTCGAGCGGAACCGGCGGCACCGGCATGCCTATGCCCCCAGGCCTCGAACGCTCACCGGCGCCGTCGGTCGCATCGGCCGCGCGCGAAACCAGGACTCCGATGCCGGGTCAGCCGAACGGCGCATTCGCGATGCCGGCACTGGCCCGCACCGCCGCCTGTCCACCCAGGGACGGCATCCTTGATGGATGGCCGGACGGAGGTGTGGGCCGGTGCCGGCATTCTCGAAAGGTCCTTCAGGCCTCGGCCCGGATCATGTAGCCGGCGTTGCGCACGGTGTGGATCAGCGGCCTGTCGAAGCCCTTGTCGATCTTCTGCCGCAGCCGGCTGACATGCACGTCGATCACGTTGGTCTGCGGGTCGAAATGGTAGTCCCACACCTTCTCGAGCAGCATGGTGCGCGTCACCACCTGGCCGGCGTGGCGCAGCAGGTGCTCGAGCAGGCGGAACTCGCGCGGCTGGATCTCGAGCCGCCTGCCCCCGCGCGTCACGGTGCGGGAGAGCAGGTCCATCTCGAGGTCGGCGATCTTCAGCTTCGTCGCCGGCGCCTCCATCGTCGGGCGGCGGCCGAGCGCCTCGACGCGCGCGAGCAGTTCCGCGAAGGCGAAGGGCTTCACCAGGTAATCGTCGCCGCCCGCCTGCAGGCCCTTCACCCGCTCGTCCACCGCGGACAGCGCGGAAAGGAAAAGCACCGGCGTGCGGTTGCCCTGCCCGCGCAGCGTCTCGACCAGCCGCACCCCGTCAACCCCGCCCGGCAGCATGCGGTCCAGCACCAGGATGTCGAACTGCTCGGAGGCCGCGAGGAACAGGCCGTCCCGCCCGTTGCCCGCGTGCTCGACGATGTGTCCGGCCTCCTGCAGGCCCTTGCGCACGAAGCGCGCGACCTCGGCGTCGTCCTCGACCAGCAGGATGCGCATCTCGATCAGCCCTGGTTGTCGTTGGGGCGGCGCCCGATCTGTACCGCGATCTCCTGGCTGCGCCCGCCGCGGATCAGCGTCAGGCGCACCGTCTCGCCCGGCGGCAGGCCGGCGATGCTGCGCACCAGGGCGCGGCTCGTCTCCACCCGCTCGCCATTCAGCGCGATCACCACGTCGCCCTGGCGCAGGCCGGCGCGGGCGGCGGGGCTGCCGCGCTCGACGCCCATGACCAGCGCGCCGCGCTGGCGCCGCCCCTGTTCCTCCGCATCGCCGACCGAGACGCCGAGCCAGCCGCGCTCCACCCGCCCGCCACGGATCAGCGCCTCGATCACCGGGCGCGCGAGGTCGGACGGCACCGCGAAGCCGATACCGGCGGAGGCGCCGGAGGGCGAGTAGATCGCAGTGTTGATGCCGATCACCTCGCCCTGCATGTTGAACAGCGGCCCGCCGGAATTGCCCGGATTGATCGGCGCGTCGGTCTGGATGAAGTCGTCGAAGGGCCCGGCGCCGATGTCCCGCCCGCGCGCCGAGATGATGCCGCTGGTGACGCTGCCGCCGAGGCCGAAGGGATTGCCCGCCGCCATCACCCACTGACCCACGCGCATGTTCGCCGAGGTGCCGAGCGAGACGGCAGCCAGCGGCGCACGCGGCGTGATGCGCAGCAGGGCAAGGTCGGTCAGCTCGTCCACGCCCACCACCCGCGCGGCGTAGTCCATGCCGTCATGCGTGGTGATGGTCACGCGCGTCGCATTGCCCACGACATGCCCGTTGGTGACGATCACGCCGGAGGGCTCGATGATGAAACCCGACCCCGCGCCCTGCACCAGCTGCCCGCCGCGGCGCTGCTGCTCGCGGAACTGGCGCTCATAGGGCGTGCCGCGCAGTTCGGGCGGCAGGGTGGACTGCTCCCGGCTCGTCACCTGGATGCTGACGACGGCGGGCAGCACGCGCTCCGCCAGGTCCGCGAAGTCGGGCAGGCCGCGCTGCGCCCGCGCGGGGCGCGAACAGGCGGCGAGGGCAGCCGGCAGCAGCAGCGCCAGGCGACGCGACAGGACGGGCGAAGCGCCCAGGGTGGATACGGTGTTCACACCAGGCAATCTGCGCTTGCCCCCTCGCTCCTTCAACCCAAGGCGCCGGCCGGGTCCTCCGGCCAGGGGTGCTTCGGGTAGCGGCCGCGCATTTCCTTGCGCACCTCGGCCCAGGCACCCTTCCAGAAGCCGGCGAGGTCGCCGGTCACCGCCACCGGCCGCCCGGCCGGGGAGAGCAGCGCGGCCTGCAGCGGCACCCGCCCGCCGGCCAGGGGCGGCAGGGAAGCGAGCCCGAACAGGTGCTGCGCCCGAGCCTCCAGCGTCGGCACCTCCCGCGCATAGTCGACGGCGGCGGAACGACCCGCCGGCAGGGCGATGCGTGCCGGCAGGGCGGCGTCCAGCGCGCGGCGCCTCTCCCAGGGCAGGGCTTCCAGGAGCAGGGCCGTGACGTCGAGCCCGCCGAGTTCCGAAAGCCTTGTCTTCCCGTGCAGATGCGGCGCCAGCCAATCCCGCACCGTCGCCACCAGCGTCGCATCCGAGACATCCGGCCAATCCTCGCCCTCCGCCCGGCGCATCCAGAGGATGCGCGCCTGGGCCTGGCGCGCGGCATCCGTCCATTTGAGGTCGCGCAGCCCGCGCTCGGCCGCGGCATCGGCCAGGGCCAGGGCGACCGCCTCGGGGTCGGCATGGGGCAGCGGCGCTTCCTCGAGCACGAGGGGGCCGAACATCAGCCGGCGGCGGGCCACCACCGCGCCGGCGCGGGCGTCGAAGGCGGCCCCTTCCTCCCGCCGCAGCCGCTCGGGGAAGCGGGATTCCAGCACCGCGCGGTCGATCGGCGCCGCCATGCGGATGCGTGCCTCGGTCCCCTGCAATTCGAGGTCAGCCACCGCCAGCAGCGCCGCCTTGGCGAGCGGATCCGTCGCCGGCAGCCGCGCGCCCTGGCCCGAGGCCAGCCGGAAGGCCCCATCCATGGCGCCGCGCTTCGCCGCGATGCGGTCCGGGAAGCCGGCCGCCAGCAGCGCGCCGGCGTCGCCCTCGGCCGGCACCGATCCATGCACCCGCAGCCGCCGCCGATGCAGCGCCGCGGCGCGGCGGATGCGGTGGATCGTCGCGCCGTCGGCATCGGCGCGATCCCGGCCATGCAGCAGGTCGAGCCGCAGATGGACGTCGCTCGGCGCCTCCCGCCCGCGGATCGGGTCGCGTTCCTCGAGCAGCGCGGCGAGGTCGGCCGCCAGCGCCCGTTCCCCGTCGTCCGCCGCGGCGATCAGCATGCGCGCCAGCCGCGGATGCGTGCCGAGCCGCGCCATCCGCCGCCCAGCCTCGGTGATGCGCCCTTGCGCATCCAGCGCGTCGAGGTCCCGCAGCAGGGCGCGCGCCGCCTTCACCATCCCCGCCGGCGGCGGGTCGAGGAAGGACAGCGCCGCCACCTCCGCCCCCCAGGCCGCGCAGTCCAGCACCAGGGAGGACAGTTCCGCCTCCAGCACCTCCGGCCGGTCGGCGAGCGGCAGGCCCCGATGCAGCGCCTCCGTCCACAGCCGGATCGCCACGCCGGGGGCCTGCCGCCCCGCACGACCCGCCCGCTGTTCCGCCGCCGCGCGGCTGATCCGCAGCGTCACCAGGCGCGACAGGCCGCTCGCCGCATCCAGCCGCGGCGCGCGGCGGAAGCCGCCATCCACCACGATGCGCACGCCGGGCACGGTCAATGAGGTCTCCGCGATCGAGGTCGCCAGCACCACCTTCCGCCGCCCGCCCGGCGCCGGATTCAGGGCGACGTCCTGCTCGGCCGGCGGCAATTCGCCGTGCAGCGGCACCACCAGCGCATCGAGCCCCGCCAGCCTCTCCTGCGTGCGCCGGATCTCCCCCCAGCCGGGCAGGAAGGCGAGCACGTCGCCGGGGTGTTCGCGCAACGCGTCACGGATCGCGCCGGCCATCGACTCCGGCAGGTCGCGCGCATCCTTGAGGTCCCGGGTGCGATGTTTCACCTCCACCGGAAAGGCGCGGCCGAGGCTCTCGATCACCGGCGCGCCGCCGAGCAGTCCCGCGAAGGCCGCGCCATCCAGCGTCGCGGACATGGCCAGCAGGCGGAGTTCCGGCCGCAGCGCGCGCTGCACGTCGAGGCACAGTGCGAGCGCCAGGTCGGTGTCGAGGTTGCGCTCATGCGCCTCGTCGAACAGCACCGCCGCGACGCCGTCCAGGCCGGGATCGGATTGCAGGCGGCGGACCAGCAGGCCCTCCGTCACCACCTCGACCCGCGTGCGGTCGGACACCATGCGGTCGAGCCGCGTCGCCAGGCCGATCAGGCCGCCGGGCTGTTGCTCGCCGACCATCGCCGCCATCCGTCGCGCAGCCGCGCGCGCGGCGACCCGGCGAGGCTCCAGCACCAGGATGCGGCCGGACAGGGCCCAAGGCTCGTCCTTCAACACCAGGGGCACCAGCGTCGTCTTGCCGGCGCCGGGCGGGGCGACGAGCACGGCATTGGACGACTCGCGCAGGGCCGCAGTCAGGGCGGGAAGGGCCTCGGCGACAGGGAGATCGAAGGACATCACGGATGAAGGTCTAGCGGAGGGGGCTCCGCCCCCATACCCCCGCCGGGAGGGCGCCTCCCTCCCGGACCCTCCCGCCCAAGGCCGAAAGGCCTTGGGGAACCGGGACTCGTGGCCGGGAACTGATCGAGGAGGACGGATCGGGACGCGGTGGCGCTCCCTGCCCCTCGGCGCACCCTCGAATCTCATGGCTTCCAAAGGCCTTTCGGCCTTTGGCGGGGGTGCAGGGGGCAGCGCCCCCTGCTGCGCCTCACGCCGGCACGAGCACCCTCCGCCGCATCGCCCCCGCCCCCGCCGGCGCCGCCGCAAGCAGGTCCTTCCTCGCCTCCACGATCGCCAGCCCGGCATGCCGCGCCGGCCACAAGGCGTGCCCCGCCCGTTCCCAGGTGGAGGCCGCGCGCAGGAAGGGCGCGTAGGGCGGTGTGAACAGCGCCGAATCCCGCCGTTCGACGCGGAACAGGTGCCGCGTCAGCAGCCGCGTGACCTGCCCCGGGGAATAGGGCTGCCCGTGCCCGAACGGCGTGTGCTCGGCATGGGCCCAGAGCCCGCGACGGTTGGTCGCCACCACCAGCACGCGCCCATCGTCCTTCAGCACGCGCCAGATCTCGCGCAGCAGGCGGCGGGCGTTTTCCGCCATCTCCAGCCCGTGCAGCAACAGGATCCGGTCGAAGCAGAGGTCCGGGAAGGGCAGCGCGTCGTCTTCCGCCACCAGGCTGGAGCCCGGCGCCTCGGGGATGGCGGGCGGCAGGCCGAGCTGGACGGGCGAGAGGGCGATGCAGCGCGACGTCTCGGCCCGCCACAACCCGAGATAAGGCGCGGTATGGCCGATCCCGAGCACCGACATCCCCGGCAGGGACGGCCACATGGCGCGCAGCCGCTGCGCGACCACCCGCGCCGCCGCCGCGCCGGCGGCCGAGGCGTAGTATTCGCCCGGCCCGTGGACCTCTCCGCTCATGCGGACGATATAGGGGAGGCAGGGGCCGGTTGGGATGGCCCCGCCAGGAGTTGCCGCCCCATGCCTGTGACCGTCACGCCCGTGCCGTGTCTTTCCGACAACTATGCTTGGCTGCTGCGCGCCCCCGACGGGCGCCTGGCGGTGTGCGACCCCGGCGAGGCGGCCCCCATCGCCGCGGCGGTCGATGCCGCCGGCGGCAAGCTCGACCTGATCCTGCTGACGCATCATCACGGCGACCATGTCGGCGGGGTGGCGGAGCTGGTGGCGCGCTACGGTGCGAAGGTGGTGGGCGCGGCGGCCGACGCGCACCGGCTGCCGCCGCTCGATGTCGCGGTCGCGCCGGGCCAGGCGATCGACGTGGTGGGCGTGCCCGTCCAGGTGCTCGCCAGCGATGGGCACACCCGCGGGCACATCGCCTTCCATTTTCCCGACTGCGCCATCCTGCTGTGCGGCGACACGCTGTTTTCGCTCGGCTGCGGGCGGCTGCTCGAGGGCACGCCGGACGAGATGTTCGAGAGCCTGCATCGGCTGTCCGTCCTGCCGCCGGAAACCCTGGTCTGCTGCGGCCACGAATACAGCGAGAGCAATGCCCGCTTCGCCCTGACGGTGGAGCCCGGGAACGCCTCGCTGCGCGCCCGCGCCGACGAGATCGCGCGCCAGCGTGCCGAGGGGAAGCCCACCGTGCCGACCACGATCGGCGAGGAGAACGCCGCCAACCCCTTCATGCGCGCGAAGGATGTCGCCACGCTCGCACGCATCCGCGCCGCCAAGGACAATTTCCGCTGACATCGGACACGAGGCACGATCCAGGATGAAGCTGCACCATTCCCCCGCCAGCCCCTATGTCCGCAAGGTGATGGCCTGCGCCATCGCGCGCGGCCTCGACGGCCGCATCGAGACGGTGGCGACCAACCCGCATGTCTCCCCGGCGGAACTGCTGGCGGACAACCCGCTGTCCAAGGTGCCGGCGCTGGTCGCCGACGATGGCACGGCGATCTACGACAGCCCGGTGATCTGCGAGTACCTCGACACGCTTGGCGACGCGCCGGCGCTGTTCCCGCCCACCGGGACGCCGGCACGGCTGCGCGCGCAGGTCATGCAGGCGACGGCGGACGGCATCCTCGATGCCGCGGTGGGGCGGCGGCTCAGCATGCCGCACCCGCAGGACGACGGCCGCAAGGCCTTCGACGCACGGCAGAAGGCGGCGATCGAGCGCGCCCTCGCGGTGCTCGAGAAGAACCCGCCGAAGGGCCTGTCCGACATCGGCGCGATCTCGGTCGCCTGCGCCCTCGGCTATCTCGATTTCCGCTTCGGTCACGAGCCGTGGCGGGAGGCGCAGCCGCAGCTCGCCGCCTGGTTCGCCGAGGTGTCGAAGCTGCCGCCGCTCGCCCGGACCGTCCCGGTCGGCTGATGCTCGACCTGCGCGACCCGTCGGTTTCGGCCGCGCAGGTCATCGCGGCGCTGGAGCTGCGCCCGCATCCCGAAGGCGGGCACTATCGCGAGCTCTGGCGCGACGCACCGGCGGACGGCTCCCGCGGGGCGGGCACGGCGATCTACTTCCTGCTGGCGGCGGAGGAATTCAGCCACTGGCACCGCGTGGACGCGGCCGAAGCCTGGCATTGGTATGCGGGCGGGCCGCTCGCGCTGTCCCTGTCGCAGGACGGGCGTGGTGCGGAGGCGGTGCATCTCGGGCCCGACCTGTCGCGGCAGCAGCGGCCCTTCGCGGTGGTGCCGAAGGGGTGGTGGCAGAGCGCGGTGTCGCTCGGGCGATGGACGCTGGTGGGGTGTACCGTCAGCCCCGCCTTCGACTTCGGCGGGTTCGAGCTGGCGCCGGCGGAGTGGCGGCCGACGCCAAGCAAAGGTCGGGGGGAGTGAACTCCCCCCGATCCCCCCTCCTTTTTTGATTCCTTGGGAACTGACCCCCGAAGTCAGTTCCCAAGTGCCAAGGAAGGGAGGGGGTTCGGGGGAGGTTCACCCTCCCCCGACCTCCCCATCAGCGCATCGGCAGCGCGTAGAGCAGCCCGCCGTTGTTGTGCAGGTTGTTCGGCCCGCGCGGCAGGGCGACCGGCGTGTTCTCGCCCATGGTCCGTTCGTAGAGCTCGCCGTAATTCCCGATGGCGCGGATCGCGTTGTACGCCCACAGCGGGTCAAGCTTCAGCGATTGCCCGAGCTCCGGCGTCACGCCGAGCAGGCGGCGCGTGTTCGGATTGACCGAGGTCCGGCGCATCTCCTCCGCATTGGCACGGGTGATGCCCTGTTCCTCCGCCTCGATGATCGCGGTCGTGTACCAGCGCACGATGTCGAACCAGTTGTCGTCGCCGCGGCGGACATAGGCGCCGTAGGGCTCCTTCGAGAAGCGCTCCGGCAGGATGGTCCAGTCGCGCGGATTGGGCATCGAGGCGCGCGTGCCGGCGAGCTGCGATGCATCGGTGCCGAAGCTGTCGCAGCGCCCGGCCGCCAGCGCCGCCGCCGCCTGGTCGGTGCGTTCGAACACGACGGGTTGGAACGGCACGTTGATCGAGCGGAAGTAGTCCGCCGTCACCTGTTCGTTGGTCGAGCCCGCGATCAGGCAGATCGTGGCGCCGGCCATCTCGCGCACGCGGTTCACGCCGGCATTGGCGCGCACCATGAAGCCGTGGCCGTCATAGAAGTAGGTGGTGACATGGCGCAGGCCGAGCGTGGTGTCGCGCAGCATCGTCTGCGTCGAGGTGCGGAACAGCACGTCGATCTCGCCCGACCCGAGCGCGGTGAAGCGCGTGGAGGCCGAAAGCGGCACGAAGCGCACCTTCGACACATCGTTGAAGATCACCGCCGCGAGCCCGCGACAGAGATCGACGTCGAGCCCCTGCCACACGCCGCGGCTGTCGGGCGAGGCGAAGCCGGCGACGCCGGTGTGGATGCCGCAGTTCAACGTGCCGCGGGCGCGGATGGCGTCAAGCGTCGGGCTCGGGATGTTGGTCTGCGCCGCGGCAGTGCCGGCAAGGGTGGCGCAGAACGCCGCGAAGGCGGCCGCAAGGCCCCGTCTGAGCATGATGAGTAGCCCCTCCTGTCCTGGCATATTCGTGATGGATCGTCGCTGCTCGATCCATGCACTGTCAACGCTGCCACGCCGGCGGCTTGCAGAAGGGCCGGGCAGAGCGGGGGCGGGGCCGCGCAGGGCAGCCCCGCCCGCCGCTTCAGCGCATCGGCAGGGCGTAGAGCAGCCCGCCATTGGTGTGCAGGTTGTTCGGCCCGCGCGCCAGGCCGACCGGCGTGTCCGGTCCCATGGTGCGGTTGTAGATCTCGCCGTAGTTGCCGACGGCACGGATCACGTTGAACGCCCAGGTCGGGTCCAGCTTCAGCGACTGGCCGAGTTCCGGCGTCACGCCGAGCAGGCGGCGCGTGTTCGGATTGACCGAGGTCCGGCGCATCTCCTCCGCATTGGCGCGGGTGATGCCCTGTTCCTCCGCCTCGATGACGGCGGTGGTGTACCAGCGCACGATGTCGAACCAGTTGTCGTCGCCGCGCCGGATGTAGGCGCCATAGGGCTCCTTCGAGAAGCGTTCCGTCAGCACCGTCCATTCCGACGGGTTGGGCATCGTGGAACGCACCGCGGCGAGGGAGGACGCGTCCGTGCCGTAGGCGTCGCAGCGGCCGGCCAGCAGCGCCGCCTGGGCCTGGTCGCCGCGCTCGAAGATCACCGGCTGGAAGGGCACGTTGATCGAACGGAAGTAGTCGGCCGTCACCTGCTCGTTCGTCGTGCCCTGCAGCAGGCAGATGGTGGCGCCGTTCATGTCGCGCGCGCGCTCCACGCCGGACGCCGTGCGCACCATGAAGCCGTGGCCGTCATAGAAGTAGGTGGTGACATGGCGCAGGCCGAGCGTGGTGTCGCGCAGCATCGTCTGCGTCGAGGTGCGGAACAGCACGTCCACCTCACCCGATCCCAGCGCGGTGAAGCGCGTGGAGGAGGAGAGCGGCACGAACCGCACCTTGGACGCGTCGTTGAAGATGGCGGCGGCCAGCCCGCGGCACATCTCGACATCAAGCCCCTGCCACACGCCGCGGCTGTCGGGCAGCGAGAAGCCGGCAACGCCGGTATTGATGCCGCAGATGAGCTGCCCCCGCGCGCGGATGGCATCGAGCGTCGGGCTCGGGACGTTGTTCTGTGCCTGGGCGCTGCCCGCAAAGACCGCGCACAGAACCGCACACGCGGCCACAAGGCCTCGTTTGACCATGGTGAATGCCTCTCCTTGTATTGGTCTCCCGGCGTGATGCTCGCCGCTGCCTCGGCAGGCTGTCAACATCGTCCGGAGCCCCGCATGCACCGGACGGCCAGGAGGACAGGCATGATCGACCGCTTCGCGCGCTATCCGAGCCTTGCGGGCCGCGCCGTGCTGGTGACCGGCGGCGCCAGCGGCATCGGCGCCGCCATGGTCGCGCATTTCACGGCACAGGCCGCACAGGTGGCCTTTCTCGATTTCGACGCGGCGGCGGGCGCACAGGTCGCGGCCGCGACCGGGGCACTGTTCCTGCCCTGCGACCTGCGCGACATCGCCGCGCTGCGCGCCGCGGTGGCGGAGGCCGGCACACGACTCGGCGACATCACCGTGCTGGTGAACAACGCCGCCCGCGACGACCGCCACGGGCTGGAAAGCGTCGATCCGGACTATTGGGACGAGCGCATGGCCACCAACCTGCGTCACCAGTTCTTCTGCGCCCAGGCCGTGGTGCCGATGATGCGGCGCGCCGGCGGCGGGTCGATCGTCAACCTGGGCTCGGTCTCCTGGATGAAGGCGCAGGGCGGCATGCCCGCCTACACCACGGCCAAGGCCGCGGTGCGCGGGCTGACACGCGGGCTCGCGAGGGATCTCGGCCCCGACCGCATCCGGGTGAACGAGGTGGTGCCGGGCTGGGTCTACACGAAGCGCCAGCTCGCGCTGTGGGTCACGCCGGAAGCGGAAGCGCGCAGCCAGGACCAGCAATGCCTGAAAGGCCGGCTGGAGCCGGATGACATCGCCCGCATGGTGCTGTGGCTGGCGGCCGATGACAGCGCGATGGTGACGGCACAGCACTTCGTGGTGGACGCGGGCGGGAGCTGAGGATCGTGCGCGGGGAGGGCTCTGCCCTCCCCGAACCCCACCCGCCGAGGGCCGAAAGGCCCTCGGAACCCGTGGCCTGACCAGGGTGTCGGGGGGAGGGGCGGCGCCCCTCCCCGGCTTCACGCCGCCGCCGCCTCCACGATGCGCCCGTCCTCCATCGCCACCACGCGGTCCGCGATGTCGAGGATGCGCGGGTCGTGCGTCACCATCAGGATCGGCGTTCCGCGCGACTTCGCCATGTCGCGCAGCAGGTGCGCGACCTCGCCGCCGGAGACCTTGTCGAGCGCGGCCGTCGGTTCATCCGCCAGCACCAGGCCGGGCTCGCCCACCAGCGCACGCGCGATGGCGACGCGCTGGCGCTGCCCGCCGGAGAGCTTCGCCGGCAGCTTGTCCTCGTGCCCGTCCAGCCCGACGGCGGCGAGCATCGCGCCGGCGCGCGCCAGCCGGTCGCGTTCGGGCAGGGCGGCCTCGACCTCGAGCGCCATGGCGACGTTCTGCCGCGCGGTGAGGAAGCCGAGCAGGTTGTGGTTCTGGAAGATGAAGCCAATGGATCGCCGCAGGCGGACGCGCTCGTGCTCGCTCGCGCCCATCAGTTCGCGCCCGAGCACGCGGCAGGATCCTTCCTGCATCGCACGCAGGGCGCCGATCAGCGTCAGCAATGTCGTCTTGCCCGAGCCGGAGGGGCCGGTGAGCAGCACCACCTCTCCGGCATGGACCTGCAGCGCGACGTCGCGCAGCACGGGGCGGCGGAGTTCGCCCTCGCCATAGGCGAAGGTCAGCTTGCTGATTTTGATGGGATCCATCACCAAGCCGACGGGAAGGGCTCCGCCCTCCCCGAACCCCTCGCTGTCCTCGGGGAGGGCTCCGCCCTCCCCGAACCCCTCGCTGTCCTCGGGGAGGGCTCCGCCCTCCCCGAACCCCTCCGGCCAAAGGCCGAAAGGCCTTTGGAAACCATGAGTCCTGGGGAGCACCCGTCGCAACGCGGAGCTTCCAAGGTGCCGGGTTCCAAGGGCCTTTCGGCCCTTGGCGGGGTGAGGTCCGGAGAGGGGCGGCGCCCCTCTCCGGCAGCCCGCGCCCGACGCATCAGAACATATCCGCCGGGCTGGCATCCCGCAGCTTGCGCATCGCGAGGAGCCCTGCCGCCGCACACATCCCGAAGATCAGCGCGAACACCACCGCCGCGCGCTCGAAGGTCATCGCCAGCGGCAGGAAGGTCGCGTCCGCCACCACGTCGTAGAGCCACACGCACAGCGCCGCGCCCGGCAGGAACCCGATGACGGCGAGGATGAGCGCCGCCGCCATCACCACCCGCGCCAGGTAGAAGTTGGAGTAGCCGATCGCCTTCAGCGTCGCGTATTCGCGCAGGTGGTTGGCGATGTCCGAGAACAGGATCTGATAGACGATCACCATCCCGACGATCAGCCCCATCACGCTGCCGAAGCCGAAGATGAATCCGATCGGCGTCGCGGTCTCCCAGTAGCGGCGCTCATGCGCGACCAGTTCGGCATGCGTCAGCACCATGACGTCGGGCGGCATGATCTCCCGCAGGCGACGTTGCGCGGTGGCGACGTCCGCATCCGGCTGCAGGCGGATGGCGACGAGGTCGGTGTTGGTCGCCTGGCGCTCGCGCACCATGCGGCGGAAGTTCACCTCGCTCATCACCAGGTTGCCGTCGGCGCCGAAGGACGGACCAATGGTGACAAGTCCGACGACCTCTACCATGCGGTTGCCGACCTGTACCTCGAAGGGGCCGCGCTCGGCGAAAAGGCGCGCGACGTCGCCGAATTCGGGACGGGATCGCGTGTCGAAGCCGACCGCGTCGACACGACGCAGCGCGGGGGCGATCGCGTCGAGCCCTTCGAACCGCATCGCGCCGGCCTCGACGTCGAAGCCGATCATCTGGATCATGCGGCGCGACCCGTCCTCCGGGTTCCGCCAGGTCGCCTGGGTCATGTAGACGGGCACCGCCTGCGCGACTTCCGGCAAGGCCAGTGCCTGGTGCGCGCGGACACGCGGGATGGGTTCGGGCCGGAAGCTGACCGTGGTCAGCGGATTCAACAGGAAGAGCTCCGCCTCCATCGCCGCGAGCAGCCGCGTCGCGCTGTCGAACAGCGCCGAGCGGAAGCCGAGTTGCATGAAGACCAGCACCGCGGCGAACATCACCCCCGCCATGGCGGAGAAGAGCCGTGCGCGCTCGGCGCGGAGCTGCCGCCAGGCGAGGCGCGCCGGCAGCAGCAGGGCGGAGAGCATGCCGGGACCGCGCGGCACGGCCGGCGCGGCGGGCGGCGCCTCGCCGGTCCGCTCCGGCGCCCAGGGCAGGAGGCCCGGCGTCCCGATCGCATCCGGGGATCGCAGCGCGGCCGGACCGAAGCGGCCGCCCTTGTCCATGGTGGCACTCATGGCCGGATCGCCACCTGCACCTGCATGTTCGACCGCCGCCGCAACGCCTCGGACCCGGCATCGTCGAGGGCGAGGCGGACCTCCACCGTGCGGCTGTCCACCGCGGCGACGGGGTCCGTGTTCGCCTGGGTCTGGCGGCGCACGGTCCAGCCGATCTCGCGCACGGTCGCGGCGAAGCGGCGGGACTCGCCGGGCACCACCACCTCGGCGGGCGCGCCCATGCGCAGTCGTGGAAGGTCCGTCTCATAGACATCCGCGACGATGTCCATGCGCGACAGGTCGCCGATCTCGAGCAGCCCATCACCGCCCACCTGGTCGCCCGGGCGGGCGATGATGCGCAGGATGGTGCCGCCGAAGGGGGCGCGCACGCGCGACAGCTCGGCATCCGCGCGCGCCTTGGCGAGCGCGGCTTCCGCGGCGGCGAGACGCGCCTCGGCCAGCGCGATGTCCTCGGGGCGGGAGGAGAGCAGGCTGTCGAGTTCCGCCTCCGCCTGGCGGCGTTCGGCGGCTAGGCGCAGCGCGGCGGCGCGGTTGCGGTCGGCGGCGGCGATCGCGCCGGCGCCGGTCGGCACCAGGCGCTCGGCGCGCTCGGCGTCGCGCGCGGCGAAGTTCTGCTGCGCGACCAGGGCTTCGATGCGCGCGCGCTGGGCCTCGACCTCGGAGGGCCGGCCGGCGGCGCGCATGCGGTCGAGGCTGGCCCGCGCCTCGGCCACGGCCGCCTCCGCCTGGGCGACGGCGGCATCCTTCTGCGCGGCATCGGCGAACTCGGCGAGCAGCGCGCCTTCCTCCACCTGGTCGCCTTCCGCGACCAGCAGCCGGTCGAGCCGCGTGACCGCCATGCCGCCCGGCTGGTTCAGCCGGCGGATGCGTGAGGCCGGCTCGACGCGGCCGAGCGCGCCGACGCCGACCGGGCCGGCGGCCGATGCCGCCGCCGGGGCGGGCATGCGCTCCGCCTCGCCATGCGAAACCCAGGCATAGCCCGCGCCAGCGGCGGCCAGCACCGCGAGGCCGAGCAGCAACCGCCCGCGGCGCGTCATGTGCGCGCCTCCAGCAACTGCTCGAGCGTCGCGCGCAGCGCGGAGAGTTCCGCCTCCGAGGCACGGTAGAGGCCGAAGACATGGGCATTGAACAGCCCATCCGTCGCGGTCAGGATGGCGAGCGCCGGCCCGGGCGGGATGCCGTCGGACAGCAATTCGGCCTTGATTCGCGCCATCACCGCGCGCATCGGATCGAGCAGCGCGGGATCGTGGTGGAAGGCGGCGAGGAAGACGGCGGCGGCGCGGTCGTGGCGCTCCTCGCCCGGGACGCAGTCGCCCTCCCCGAAAGCCCAGGCGATCATGGCACGGGCGACGCGGCCGGGGCCTTCGGGCTGCAGCCTCACGCCATTGTCGAACTCGCTGCCCATGAAGGCGGCGAGGCGCTCCATCAGCCCGGTGAGCAGCGCTTCCTTGGAGCCGAAATGATAGAGCAGCCCGCCCTTGGAGACGCCGGCCTCGCGCGCCGCGGCTTCGAGGGTGAGGCCCGTGACGCCGCGTGCCTGCACGATGCGTTCGACGGCATCGAGGATGCGGGTACGGGCATCGGGCTGGGAGGTCGTTGCGGATGCGTCCATGACGCGCCGCATCTATACCGTCCGGACGGTGAATTCAACCGTCCAGACGGTACAGCCCGCCTGCGATGACGACCCCGCCCGCTTCCACGGCGATCAATGCGGCCGCACGGGCGTCATCCGCTCCCCGAAAGTCAGCCGCGCTCATCCCACGCGCCCTGGGCAACTGGCCGGGAGACGCGGCACCCAGGCCCCGTGGGATCGAACGACGTCGCGGCAGCGACCGCGACGCTTGGTGGTCAGCGGATCTGGAACCGCACGGGAACCGCGACTTCCAGGCTCTCGCCCGACATCTCCGCCGGCATGGCCGGCAGGCTGACCCGGCTGATCATGTCGGCCACGGCGCGGTCGAGGTCGGCGTCGCCGGTGCTGCGCTCGATCTGCCAGCGGGCGACGTGCCCGTTCCGCATCACCCTGAAGCGCAGCAGCGCGGTGCCGGCCGCGCGGCGGGCGCGCGCGGCTTCCGGGTAGCGCTTCTGGCGCTCGAGCGCCGCTGCCAGTGCCTGCAGGTAGGACGCCGGCGGCCCGGCGGGGCGTGCCGCCGGCGCCGGCGCCGCCACCGGCGCGGGGTCCGCAGCCGGAGACGCGACCGCGGAGGACCGCGGCG
>NZ_JAAEDL010000033.1 GCF_018129005.1 Neoroseomonas eburnea | reverse complement strand
CCGGCGGCGCGGCGGGAGCCGCCGCGAGGTCGAAGTTCCAGTCGTCCGGGATGCGCCCCCCGCCGCCGGCGGGTGCGGGCGGCGATGGCGCCGCCGGTGCCGCCGGCGTCGGGCCGAGATCCCAACTGTCCGGGATGACCGAGACCTGCTGCATCGGCTTGGGCGGCAGGAAGGCGTCGGAGGTCGAAGGCCGGTGGTCCGGCATGGCCGGCCCTTCGGCGAAGGGATCGAAATCGGCCGGCAGGCCGGAACCGCTCGGCAGGCCGGGCGTGCCGGCGGCCGGTGGCCGGGCACCGAGGAAGGGATCGCCAGGCAGGCGCGGCTGCAGCGGTTCGTCGCGCTGCGGTGGCGCGCCCCAGGCCTGGTCCTGCGCACCCCAGGCGGGCGGCGCGGCGGGTGCGGCGGGGCCGGCCGCCCAGGACGGCGCGGCGGGTTGCTCCCATCCGCCGCCAGGCGGTGTCGCCGCCGGCTGGTCCCATGCACCGCCAGGTGGCGTCGCCGCCGGCTGGTCCCAGGCGCCGCCGGGCGGCGTGGCCGCGGGCATCCCGCCGCCCCAGCCGCCGGGCTGCGCGCCGGCCTGCTCGACCCGCACCTCGATCTCATAGGCGCCGAGCCGCAGCCGGTCGCCATCCTCCAGCATCTTCACCTGGTCGCGCCCGACCGGCGTATCGGCGTGGTTGACGAAGGTGCCGTTGGTCGAAAGGTCGCGCACCTGCCAGCCGCCGCCGCGGAATTCGAGCACGCAGTGATGCTTGGACAGCAGCCGGTCGGGATCGGGCAGCACCCAGCTGGCGTCGGCGCCCCGGCCGATGACGTAGTCGCCGCCAGGCACGCGGCGCTGTTCCGGCACCACGCTGTCCGGGCAGCGCAGGACGGTGAGGGTCAGTTCCATCGGCGGACTCCTCCGCGCGCGGCGAAGCGGCGGGCGATCTCGGCGGGGATGCCATGGTCGGTCATGGCGGCGCAGCATACCGGTTCACGGCACGCGGTGGCACGGGCGACGCGCGGCCGCGCCACGCTCCGCGCACGGCGCAGCGCGCCGGTCCGAGTCGACCGTGAATCCTCACCGATACCGAAGGTCATCCACCTTCCTCCGCCCCGCCCACACCATAGACGGGATCGTCGCCACCCTGGAACAGCCCGGCCCGAACCACAATCGCATCGCGCGATGACACATCCGCGTCGTACCACTCGATCCGCGTCGAAAAGCCCGCGGCACTTGCGCCAGCGCAAGGCGTGCGGCGGATCACATTGCACATTGCCGGCCATGTCCGCGACCCTCGCCCCGTCCGCCCCGACACTGCTGCGCCATGCGGCGGCACCCCTGCCCCGCTACACCAGCTACCCGACCGCACCGCATTTCGTGCCCCTCGACGCTGCGGCCTATGCCGGCTGGCTGGGACAGGCGGGGCCGCGGGACGCGCTCTCGCTCTACGTCCATGTGCCCTTCTGCCATTCGCTCTGCTGGTATTGCGGCTGTCACACCACCGTCACCCGCTCAGCCGCGCGCATCGCCCGCTACGGGGCGGGGCTCGCCGCCGAGGCGGCGATGGTCGCGGCGCTGTTGCCCGCGCATGGCGGCGTCGCCGCGCTGCATCTCGGCGGCGGCACGCCGACCGCGCTCGGCGCCGAAGGGCTCGCGGGGCTCGCCGCCATGCTGCGGGCGACCTTTCCCTTCCGCGCCGGCGCCGAGATCGCCGCCGAGCTCGACCCGCGCAGCCTGGACGAGGACCTGCTCGGGGCGCTGGCGGGGCTGGGGCTGACGCGCGCCAGCCTCGGCGTGCAGGACATCAGCCCCGCGGTGCAGGAGAAGATCGGCCGCGTGCAGCCGACCGCGCAGGTGGAGGCCGCCGTCCGCGGCCTGCGCGCGATCGGCGTCAGCGGCATCAACATGGACCTGATCTACGGCCTGCCCGGCCAGGGCGTGGCGGAGGTCGTGGCGTCGGCCCGCTTCGCCGCCGAGTCGGGCGCCGATCGTGTGGCGGTGTTCGGCTACGCCCACGTGCCCTGGATGAAGGCGCACCAGAAGGGCATCCGCGAGGACGAGCTGCCTGACGCGGCCCTGCGCATGGCGCAGGCGGAAGCCGCGTCGCGCGTGCTGACCGGCGCGGGCTATGTCGCGATCGGGCTCGACCACTTCGCGAAGCCGGGCGATGCCATGGCCGCGGCGGCGGCGGCCGGGACGCTGCGGCGGAACTTCCAGGGCTACACCACGGACACGGCACCCTTCCTGCTCGGCTTCGGGGCCTCCGCGATCGGCCGCACGCCGGACGGCTTCGTGCAGAACGAGGCGGAGGAGAAGCGCTGGCTCGCCTCGGTCGAGGCCGGCCGGCTCCCGGTCGCGCGCGGCCGCGCCCTGACCGTGGAGGATCGCCTGCGCGGGGCGCTGATCGAGCGGGTGATGTGCGACGGCGCCATCGACCTCGCCGCGGTGCCGGTCGCCGTGATGGCGACGGCGGAGGAACGCCTCGCCAGGCTGGTCGACGACGGGATGGTCGCGCAACGCGACGGGCGGCTGGTGGCGACGCTCGCCGGGCGGCCGTTCCTGCGGCATTTCGCGGCCTGCTTCGACGCCTACCTCGCACCCTCCCCGCGGCGGCACAGCGCGGCGGTGTGATGCCAGCGGCACGAGGTCTTGACTCGTGCCGAGGCCGCGACGGGCACCCGGTCACCTTGCCTTGCAAGCTGACCGGAGATCCGGAATGCGGCCCGCAGCCAGTCCGGCGAAGTCAAACAAGCCGGAGGTTTGCGCCCGACGCCTGAGGGCACGAAAAGCCCCATACCAGCGGTCGCGAATAGCGGCCGTTGGTACGACGCCGCGGCCGGCACTACCGGCCGGCGCAGAGCTTCTCCAGCGCCGCGGTGAGATCCGCCGGATCGTATGGCTTCGGCAGCACCGGGACGTGCCGGTGCGCGGCCGGCAGCCCGGCGGGGCCGTAGCCGGTGGCGACGACGAAGGGAACACCGCGCGCCACCAGCGCATCGGCGACGGCGAGGGAGGTCTCGCCGCCCAGGTTGAGATCCAGCACCGCCGCGGCCGGTTCCTCGCGCGCCAGCAGCGCCAGCGCCTCGGAAACCGAGCGCGCCGGCCCGATGACGCCGAAGCCGGCATCGAGCAGCGCGTCCTCGACCAGCATCGCCACCAGGGCCTCGTCCTCGATCACGAGAACGCGCCAATGTGCCGGGGGTGGGGTCATGCGGGCTCCTCCTTCTCGGCGGGGCGGCGAGCCGCGTCCGGGTGTAGTGGCCGCGACGTCACTCCGCGCGGAACCACTTTTGGTGGTACTCCTGGTCCCGCTCACACGCCAGCAGCCAAGAGAGACGCGACGGCCGTGTAGCGCGCGCGGCCCGGCACCATCAACCGGAGGAGGAGCATCCCCCGGCATCACCTCCGCGTGACGGACAGGACGGCCGCCAGCGCCGCCAGCCCCGCGACCGCCATCCCCGCGATGGCCGCCCGCGGACCGAAGCCGTCGGCCAGCGCGCCGACGACGAGCACGCCGACCGGCCCCATGCCGATGCAGGTGGTGGTCAGGCCGAGAATGCGGGAACGCGCCTCGATCGGTGCCTCCATCATCACCAGCCCGGTCTGGAGGCTCGCGAAGGCGGCGGTGCCGATGCCGCCCAGCATCAGCAGCGCCGCCGCCTGCCACAGCCCCGGGGCGAGCGCCGCCAGCGCCAGCACGACGAGGAATCCCGCCGAGCCGATGGCGATCGCCATCCGCCCCGGCGGCGCGCCGCGCCGCAGCGCGAGGGCGAGTCCGGCCAGCAGCGCGCCGAAGGGCTCGGCCGCGGCGAGCAGGCCGATCTCCGCCGGGTTCGCCTCGAAGGCGATGGCCCCGAAGGCCGGCAGGACGGCGGTGTAGGAGAAGCCGAAGACGTTCATCGCCACCGTCACGCCGAGCACCAGGCGCAGCGACGGGTGCGCGAGGGCGATGCGCACCGCCTGCATCACGTCCGAGACCAGGCGGCGGGGCATCAGGATGCGCCGTTCCTGCCGGTGCTCGACGCCGGCGACCAGCAGCAGCGCGCAGACATAGAGCAGGGCCGCGATGCCGTAGGCCGCGGCGACCCCGACCGTCTGGTAGAAGACGCCGCCCACCAGTGGCCCCACCATGCGCGTCGTGCTGCCGGTCATGGTGTCGAAGGCGACGGCCTGGACGATGCGATGCGGGCCGGCGGCCTCGGCCACCATGCGGCGGCGCGTCGCCAGCTCGTTGGTCCAGACCAGCCCGCCGAGCATGCCGTTGAGAAAGAGGTGCCAGAGCGCCAGCCCGCCCGTCGCGGCCAGCATGGCGATGATGATGGCCCCCGCCGCCGTCGTCGCCTGCCCGGCCATCAGCAGCTTCTTGCGGTCGAGGCTCTCCGCCACCGCGCCCGACAGGGCGCCCGCCGTCAGCATCGGCAGGGCGCGCGACATCAGCACGAGGGAGACGGCGAAGGCGGAGCCGGTCAGCTCGAAGGCGAAGAGCCCGCTGACCAGCATCTCCACCCAGCGCATCGAGTTGGTGAGCCCGCCCGCCCCCCAGAGGCGGAGGAAGGCCGGGTCCGCGAGCAGCTCGCGGACCGGGCTTCGGCCCCCGGCCGGGTCCGGCGCGCTCAGTAGCCGGAATCCTCCAGGCGGAGCAGCGGAAAGGCGCTGTGCACATGCGGCAGGGTGGTCGGCATCGCCGCATGCACGAAGGACGGGCCGAGCTCCGCATAGGACGTCGCGCCGAGCAGGCCGAGGCAGGAGCGGATCTCGTTCTCCAGGATCTCGAGCAGGCGGACCAGCCCGGCAGCGCCGTCGGCGGCCAGCGCATAGCAGTAGAGCCGGCCGAGGCCGACCATGTCGGCACCCAGGCAGAGCGCCTTCACCACATCCGTGCCGCGGCAGAAGCCGCCATCCACCCACACCCTGGCGCGGCCCGCGACGGCCTGGACGACTTCCGGCAGCACCTCGATGGCGCCGCGGCCGGCATCGAGCTGCCGCCCGCCATGGTTGGAGACATAGACCACGTCGACGCCGTGCCGGCAGGCGATCAGCGCGTCCTCGGCGGTGGCGATGCCCTTCAGGATGAGCGGCAGCGTCGGATGCCGGTCCTTGATGCGCTTGACGTCGTCCCAGTTCAGTGCCGCCTGGTGGCGCTGCGCGTCGCCGGTCGCGGTGGCCCGCCAGGGCTTGGCGAAGCGGCGGACGATGTCGCGCTCGCGGCGGCTGTAGATCGCGGTGTCCACCGTCAGGCAGAAGGCGTCGTAGCCGGCGGCGAGGGAGCGTTGGATGCTGTCCTCGATGAAGGCGGCATCGCCGCGCACGTAGAGCTGGAAGATCTTCATCCCCGGCGTGGCGGCGGCGGCCGGTTCCAACCCCGGCTGGGTGACGCTGCTGACCATGATCGGCACGCCGAAGGCGCTCGCCCCCTCGCCCGCCGTGGCGGCGCCGTTGGCGCCGACGGCGATCGATTCCAGCCCGCCCACCGGGGCGAGCAGCACCGGCAGGCGGATCGGCCTGCCAAGGGCCTTCGCAGTCGTGTCGATCGTCGAGACGTCACGCAGCACGCGCGGCCGGAAGGCGAGGGAATCGATCCCCATGCGGTTGCGGCGCATGGTCGTCTCGGTCTCGGTCGCGCCGGTCAGGTAGTCCCAGATATTGGCGTCGAGCCGGTACCTCGCCGCCTTCACGAATTCATGCAGCGTCAGGTACTTGGCTTCCATCGCAGCCATCGCTTCGGGCGTGACGGTGTTCGACATCGGTGCGGGCGCTCCGGCGGGCAGGTCAGAGGAAATCTCGGGTCCAGGCGGCGTAGTCGGCCTCGCGCGTGACGGTCTTCATCAGCGCGGCGGGGGCGACGCCCTTGAGCTCGGCGGGCGGCGTGCCGTCGCGCAGTGCCTTGAGCGTCGCGTGAATGGCGGCGACCGCGGCGGCGAAGGGCTGGTGGCCCTGCAGCGCCACGCGCACGCCATGGGCGGCGAGCCGCGCGCGATCGGCCATCGACGCCGGCGTGCCGCCGAGGATGATCGGCAGCCCGCCGGCCGCGGCCTGGATCGACGCGAGCTGATCCCAGTCGTTCACGCCGGTGAAGAACAAAGCGTCCGCACCGCAGGTGGCGTAGGCCCTGGCGCGGCGCACCGCCTCATCCAGGTTCACGAGGTTCAGCGCGCTGGTGCGCGCGACGACGACGAGGCCGGCATCCTCCCGCGCCGCCACCGCCGCACGCATCTTGCCGAGGCCGGCCTCCAGGCTGAGCAGCCCGGGCTCGCCCACGCCGTGGCCGCGCGGCAGGTCGGTGTCCTCGATGGTGAGCGCGGCGATGCCGGCGGTCTCGAGCTCCTGCACCGTGCGCATCACGTTGAGCGCATTGCCGTAGCCATGGTCGGCATCGACCAGCAGCGGCGGCGCGCCGGCACGGCAGATGCGACGCGCCTGGTCGGCGAATTCGCTCAGCGTCAGGACGATGATGTCGGGCGCGCCCAGCACCGTGAGCGACGCGACGGAGCCCGCGAACATCGCCGCCTCGAAGCCGAGGTCGGCGGCGATGCGCCCGGCGATCGGATCGTGCACGGAGGCCGGATGGATGCAGGCCTGGCCCGCAAGGATCGCGCGAAAGGCCGCGCGGCGCTGCGCCGTGCTCGGTGGACGTTCCATCCCGGATGATTCCTCGATCTTGTCACGCGCACTCTGCAACCGGTCGCGGCGACGGTCTAGGCTACCCCCCGGACATGGCATGGAGTGCGTGATGAGCGATGTGGTGGCCGCGGCACTGGTGGCGCGCAGGGACGAGATCCTGGAACGGCTGATGGCGCTGCTGCGCCTGCCGAGCGTCAGCACCGACCCGGCCTATGCCGAGGGGATGAAGGCGACGCGCGAGTTCCTGATGGCGCGGCTGAAGGAAGGCGGGCTCGAGGACGTGCGCCTGCTGGAGGGCGGCGGCCAGCCGGCGGTGACCGGCGCCTGGAACGGCGCGCCCGGCAAGCCGACGCTGATCATCTACGGCCACTACGACGTCCAGCCGCCGGACCCGCTGGAGCTGTGGAAGACCCCGCCCTTCGAGCCCACCATCCGCGACGGGCGGATCTATGCCCGCGGCGCCTCGGACGTGAAGGGATCGACGCTGATCGCGGTCGAGACGGTGATCGAGTTCATCCGCGCCGGTGGCTGCCCGGTGAACATCCGCTTCTTCCTGGAAGGCGAGGAGGAGATCGGCAGCCCCTCCCTGCGGAGCATCATCGACCGCCACCCCGATGCGCTGGTGGGCGATGCGATGATCTCGGCCGATGGCGGGCGCGCCAGCACGACGCTGCCCACCGTCAGCGTCGGGTCCCGCGGCCTGACCGCGCTGCGCTTCACGCTGCGCACCGCATCGAAGGACATGCATTCGGGCCGCTATGGCGGCGCGGTGCGCAACGCGAATCACGAGCTCGCCCGGCTGATCGCCTCCCTGCACGACGAGGACGGGCGCATCGCCGTGCCGGGCTTCATGGACGACATGGCGCCGATCGGCCCGCGCGAGGCCGAGGATGCCGCGGCGCTGCCGGTCGACGAGGCGGAATTCTACGGCGGCATCGGCGCCGCGCCCTATGGCGATCCCCGCTACAGCGTGCGCGAGCGCATCACCCTGCTGCCGACCATCGAGGTGAACGGCATGTGGGGCGGCTATATCGGCGCCGGCTCCAAGACCGTGCTGCCTTGCGAGGCGCACGCCAAGCTGACCATGCGTCTCGGCCCCGGCATGGATCCGGTGCGCGCCCAGGCGCGCGTGCGCGACCACCTGCTCGCCAGGGCGCCGAAGGGCGTGACGCTGGATTTCGAGGAATCGGGCAACGGCACGCCGGCCTTCACGCTGCGCGAGGGGCACCCGCTGCTCGCCGCGGCCGAGACCGTCATCCGCCGCACCCGCAACCGCGCCCCGGTTCGCGCGCGGGCCGGCGGGACCATCCCGATCACGGCGATCTTCAAGGAGCGGCTCGGCATCGACACCATCACCTTCGGCTTCGCGATGCCGGATGAGGATGTGCACGCGCCGAACGAGTTCTTCCGGCTGTCGTCGCTGGAGGAAGGGCTGCGCGCCTGGCCCCTCCTGCTCAGCGAGCTGGGCAATGCCTCGCCAGAGGCGCTGCGCGCGGGGTAGCGCGAAGAGCGAGGCACCGTGCAGGCCGCGCCCCGCGGTCCGGATGACCCGCCGGTCGCGATTGGAGGGGCGCCGCCCCTCCAAACCACCCCGCCAAATGCCAGGGGCATTTGGAATGCCGATCGCGGGCGCCGGGCGGAACGGTCGGGGCCGCGCCCACCAGGCGCGCTTCGTGCGCAAGGGCGGGTCCCGGCACTGGCCGCCCGCTGTCATGCCCGATGCGGGGGCGCGGTTTGCAAGGCCTCGGTGGGGAGGGTCCGGCCCCTCCCGGTTCAGTGCCCCTTCAGCGCATCCACGAACACGTTGCAGTAGCGCGCCGCCGTCACGTCGAACACCGCGCGCCGGAGGACCGCGTGGCGTTCCTGGCGTTCCTCGAGCGACATCTCCAGCGCCGTGCTCATCGCCTCCGCGATCGCATCCGGGTCATAGGGGTTGACCATCACCGCGTGAGTCAGCTCCTCCGCCGCGCCGGCGAACTGCGACAGGATCAGCACGCCGGGATCGGCCGGATCCTGGGCGGCGACGAATTCCTTGGCGACCAGGTTCATCCCGTCCCGCAGCGGCGTCACCAGGCCGATATGCGCGATGCGGAACAGCCCGGCGAGCTTGGTGCGGGCGACGGTCTGCGTCATGTAGCGCAGCGGCATCCAGTCGAACTGGGAGAACCGCCCGTTGATGTCGCCCGCCAGGCGGTCGAGCTCGCGCCGCAGCGCCTGGTACTCCGCCACGTCCTCCCGCGAGCGCGCGGCGATCTGCAGCAGCGAGATCTTGCGGTGGTGCTGCGGAAACCGCGCGAGCAGCCGGGCGAACCCCTCGAAGCGGTTGGGCAGGCCCTTGGAGTAGTCGAGCCGCTCCGCGCTGATCGCCAGCGACCGGCCGAGCAGGCTTTCGCGCACGCGCTGGATATAGGCGGTGCCGGCCGCGCGCGCCGCCACCCGGGCGAAGCCCTGGGCATCGATGCCGATCGGGTCGGCGATCGCACGGACGCGGCGACCATTGGTCACGACCTCCTGCCCCTCCACCGCGAAGCCGCTGAAGCGGCGGGCGCAGTCGAGGAAGTCCGACAGGTGCGTCTGCGTCTGGAAGCCGACCACGTCGTGGGCGCAAAGGGCGAGCAGCAGGTCGCGCGCCGGCGGCAGCGCCTCCAGCACCGAGGCGGGAACGAAGGGGATGTGCAGGAAGAAGCCGATGCGGCCGGTGAAGCCGCGCTCGCGCATCGCCGCGGCCAGCGGGATCAGGTGGTAGTCGTGCACCCAGACCATGTCGTCGGGGCGCAGCATCTTCAGCAGCACGTCCGCGAAGCCGGCATTGACCGCCAGATAGCCTTCGAAATCCTCGCGCCGGTAGCGCATCAGGCCGAGGCGGAAATGCAGCAGCGGCCACAGCGAGGAATTGGCGAAGCCGACATAGAAGCGGTCGTAGTCATCGGAACCGAGGTCGATGGTCGCGTAGGAAACACCCTGCCCTTCCACCACGCGCGGCTTGCCGGAGGGCTTGTCGACGACGCGGCCGCTCCAGCCGAACCACAGCGTTCCCGGCGCCACGAAGGACTGCAGCGCGACCGCGAGGCCACCCGCGCTCGCCCCGCCCCGCCCCGCGCGCGGCGGCGGCACGCGGTTCGAGACGATCACGAGGCGCGCCACAAGCCCTCCTCCCACGAACGGGACAGGCGCATGGCCGACAGGATCAGCCCGACCTGCGAATAGGTCTGCGGGAAGTTGCCCCAGAGCGCGCCGGTGGCCGGATGCACGTCCTCCGAGAGCAGGCCGACATGGTTGCGCCAGGACAGCGCGCGCTCGAACAGGGCGCGCGCCTCCTCGCGCCGGCCGATGCGGGCCAGGGTGTCGATGTACCAGAAGGTGCAGACGAGGAAGCCGACCTCGGGCGTACCGAAATCATCCGCGTGGTCGTAGCGCAGCACGATGCCGTCGCGCACCAGGCGGCGTTCCAGCACCGCGACGGTGCGCAGGAAAAGCGGATCGGTCGCCCGCATCAGCCCGAACTCGGGCAGCAGGAAGGTGGAGGCATCGGCCACCGCATCGCCGTTCAGCACGCCGGAGAGCCAGCCTTCGCCCGGCACCGTCGCGGCTTCCAGGATGCGCGCGCGCAGCGCGGCGGCGCGGCGTTCCCAGTCCTGCGCTTCCGCGGTCAGGCCCATGCGCTGCGCGATGGCGCCGAGCCGGTCGAGCGCCGCCCAGCACATCGCCGCCGAATGCGTGTGGGCCGCGGCGCGGCCGCGATATTCCCACAGGCCGGCATCGGGTTCGAAGGCGGCGCGCTCGGCCTCGCGGCCGAGGGTGCAGAGCTGATGATACATCGTCAGGTCGCCGGTGCGCTGCAGACGCTGGTCCCAGAACATCTGCGTCGCGGTCATCACGATGGCGCCGAAGCCGTCATTCTGCCGCTGGGAGACGGCGGCATTGCCGATGCGCACCGGCCCGTCGCCGCGGAAGCCCGGCAGGGCAGCGGCGATGCGTTCCTCGACCTCCGCCCCGGGCGCGATGGGGAAGAGCGGCTGGATCGGCCCCTCCGGGGCCTCCGGCACGGCATCCATGATGAAGCGCAGGAAGCCTTCCATGGTGCGCGTCGCGTTCAGCCGGTTGAGCGCGCCGACGGTGAAGAAGGCATCGCGCAGCCAGCAGAAGCGGTAGTCCCAGCAGCGCCCGCTGCCCGGCGCCTCCGGGACCGAGGTGGTCAGCGCGGCGACGATGCCGCCGGTATCCTCGAAGGAACAGATCTTGAGCGTGATGGCGGCGCGGATCACCGCCTCCTGCCAGTCGAAAGGCAGGTTCAGACCGCGGACCCAGTCGCGCCAGTATTCCTCGGTGTTCGCCAGCGCCTCGCGCGCCACCGCGTCGGGGTTCTCGGGCAGCGACTCGTCGGCGCCGAGCACCAGGCTGACCGGGCGGTCGAGGGCGAATTCGGCCTCGTGCGCGATGTAGGTGAGCGGTGCGTCGGTGGTCAGCCGCAGCACCGCGTTGTCGCCGACATAGCGGATATGGTTGCTGCCGGAGCTGCGCCGGCCGGTGTCCGCTCCGTAGCCGAAGGAGGGGCGGACACGGATGCGGATGCGCGGACGGCCGGAAACCGGCTCGATCCGCCGGATCAGCGTCGGCGGACGGTACATGCGGCCGAAGCGGCGGAAGCGCGGCGCCAGGTCGAGCACGCGGACGCAGCCACCCCCGCGGTCGGTGAGCAGCGTTTCGACCACGGCGGTGTTGCGCAGGTAGGATTGCCGGCAGCCGGTCTGGTCGCGCAGCACCACGTCCATGTAGCCGCGATCCGGCTCCACCCCGCCCAGCAGGGAGTTGAAGACGGGTTCCGCATCCAGGCGCGGGAAGCAGAACCACTCATGCCGCGCGGAGCAGGAGATCAGCGAGGCGACGGCGCAATTGCCGATGACGGCGTAGTCAAGATTGGTCATGGGTCGCCTTCTCGATCGGGCGGGCAGTGGCCCGGGCGAGCCAGGCGCGAACCTCGGCCGGGCCGCCGGTGAAGTCGCGGCCGACATGCAGGCCGAAGCCGCCGAAGCGGCGCGCCGCGGCCATGCCGTCCTCATCCGTGACGTCGTCGCCGACGAAGACGGGGCGGCGGCCGCGAAAGGGCGGCGTGGCCATCAGCGCCTCCACCGCGCGCGCCTTGGTGGCGGCACGGGGGCGGATTTCGAAGGCCATGTGGGCGGGGAGCAGCATGAATCCGACCGCCTCGCTCACGAGGTCCTCCATGATGGCCCTTACCGCCGCGCCGTATTCGGGTACGGCACGGAAATGCAGCGCCAGGCCGTGCGGCTTGCGCTCCAGGATCAGGCCGGGGCGCCGCTCGACGAAGCGGGAAAGGTGGGCCGGCCAGTCGTCCGGCAAGGGCGGCATGGAATCGGTTTCGGCCGGGCGCCCGTCGGCATCGCGCAGTTCGGCCCCGTGGCCGAAGCCTCCTGGCAGGGCAAGCGGCGCGAGGAGGCGGTCCACGTTGCCGCGCGCGCGCCCGCTGACAATCGCGAGCGCGCCGCCGAGCCGCGCCGACAACCCAGCCAAGGTGCCCGGCAAGGTGGCAGGCACCACCACAGCGTCGGGTTCGGGCGCGATGTCGAGGAGCGTGCCGTCAAGATCGAGGAAGAGCGCCCAGCCGGCCTCGATCTCGGGAACACCGAGGGAAGTCACTCGCCATAAGTGGGGCATATTGCAGAGAATTGCACCCCGGTAACTTTCCGTGAGGCCGCGTCACGCGGGGACCGCAGGGCCGCCCGGCGCGGGGAACCCGCTGGCCCGGGCCGCGGCGCACCAGATCACCCCGATGCCCGGCGTCGCGCTGGAGACGGCAACGATCCGCGCATCGCCGTCCCGACAGGGCGGATGGCGGTCGTCGGGATGGCGCGGGTCGGAGCGCGATCCGCACCCCATGCTCCCGGTTTGCGCGTGCCGTTTCGATTCAATGACTTCAGATGCCTGCAGACCGTTCGAGAATGCCGGCACCAGCGCCGGGGAATGCGCCGCTCGGCATGCTCCCGAACGATATCCCGGATGCGGAGCGGATCACCCGTGAGGATGGGGCCGCCAACCCATATGCAATCATCCTTCCGATGGCTTTCCGGTCGCGGCTTGGGCGAGGTCCGCGCCGGTCCGCCCGGTGCGACGATAAGCGGCGCGGGCGATCCTCAGGCGTCGTGCGCCAGCGCCAGGGCGTCGGAGCCTGCGGGGAAACGGAGCTGACCGGAGAAGTCGTTCGCAGCCCGCCACACGGCTTCGGCGACGTCCGTCTCCTTCGTCACCAGGGTCGGCCGGGCGATCGCGGCAAAGATCGGGGCAGCGAAGGCGGCATAGGCATCCGGGATCAGGTCTTCGGCGCGCACCTCGGTGTTGTGCGCGAAGCGCGTCGTCGGGGCATAGCCGGGTTCGACCAGCTTCGCGCGGATGCCGAAGTGCCCGAGTTCATGGGCGAGCGATCCCGTGAAGCCTTCGATGGCCTGCTTGCTGGCGGTGTAGGCGGCGGCCAGCGGCATCGGGGCAAGCGTCACGCTCGATGTGACGTTCACGATCGCGCCCGACCGCCGGGCGCGGAACCGGGGGATCACGGCCTGCGTCATCGCCATGACGCCGAAGGTGTTGGTCTCGAACACCTTGCGCACATGCGACATCGGCGTCGCCTCGAAGGCGCCGAACACGCCGATGCCCGCATTGTTGACCAGCACGTCGAGCGGCCCGGCGGCATCGAGCGCCGCCTCGATGCTTTCGGTCCTCGTCACGTCCAGCGGCAGCACGCGCAGCCCTGCGGAGCGCGGCAAGACGTCCTCCCGGGGGACGCGCATGGTGGCCACCACGTTCCAGCCCAGAGCATGGAAGTGGCGCGCAGTTTCGAGGCCAAAGCCGGCCGAGCAGCCGGTGATCAGGACGGTCTTCATCGCGGGTTCCTTCTCCTGCGTGGTTGACGAGGGAAAGATAGGTCCGCCAATTTGGACCATCATCAATCAGAAATCCGAATTCTGTTGGCATAAGTCCGAAATGGCAGACCCGCTCGCACAGGTGATCGAGCTCCTTCGGCCCCGCTCCGTCTTCTCCAAGGGGATCAGCGGCGCGGGGCCTTGGGCCGTGAGCTACTCCGAGTTCGGGCATCCGGGCTTCTGCGCCGTGATCGAAGGACGATGTCGCCTCGCTGTCGCGGGCGAGCAACCTGTCATCCTCCAGGAGGGCGACTTCGTGCTGCTGCCCGCGACGCCGGCCTTCACCATTTCGGGCTTCGAACCTGCGACGCCCCGGCGCATCGACCCCAAGGAAGCGCCGGCGGCGGGCGAGGAAATCCGCCACGGCCGTCCCGACGGTCCGGCGGATGTCCGTCTGCGCGGCGGCTACTTCGTCTTCGACTCCCCCGATGCGGGGCTCATCGTGTCGCTATTGCCGGCGATGATCCACATTCACGGCAACGACCGGCTCGCCACATTGGTGCGCCTGTTCGGCGACGAGGCGAATGAGGAGCGGGCCGGACGCGATCTCGTGCTCGCGCGCCTGGTCGAGGTGCTGCTGATCGAATCCCTGCGGGCGGCGCAAGGCAAGGATGCCCCGCCTGGCCTTCTGCGCGGGCTTGCGGATGGCCGCATTGCCGAAGCGCTGCGGTGGATGCATGGCGATCCGGCACGCTCCTGGACGGCGGACGAACTCGCAAGGGAGGCGGGCCTTTCGCGCTCGGCCTTCTTCGATCGCTTCACGCGCAGTGTCGGGCTCCGGCCGATGGAGTACCTTCTCGCGTGGCGCATGGCCGTCGCGAAGGATCTCCTGCGCAGCAGGACCATCGCGCTGGATGAGGTTGCGAGACGCGTCGGCTATGGCTCGGCAAGCACCTTCAGCACGGCCTTCAGCCGTCATGTCGGGCAGCCGCCGGGGCGGTTCGCGCGCGGCGGCGCCGAGCAGATGCGGATGGCGGTCGCGGGGATGCCGAGGATCGGCTAGCGGCCGCAGCCTCACACGCGGGCCGTGCACGCGCCTTGTATGGCATTGATTTCGTGGAAATATGGCGCGCCCGGGAAGATTCGAACTCCCAACCCCCAGATCCGTAGTCTGGTGCTCTGTCCAGTTGAGCTACGGGCGCTGATCTCGCGCAGCGCGGCTGCGCGGGATGCCTCGACGGCGGCGGGAAAGGTGGAGTGGCGCGCCCGAAAGGATTCGAACCTCTGACCCCCAGATTCGTAGTCTGGTGCTCTATCCAGCTGAGCTACGGGCGCCCTTGCCGCCACCGCGGCGAGGCCGGGGGAATAGCGGAGGCTGCGCGGCTCCGCAACCCCCACTCCGCGCATCGCGGACGAAGCGCCTCAATGACCCGCGCCGGTGGCGGCGACCCCGGCCGCGGCAACGAGCAGCGCGACGCCGATCGGCGCAGCAAGCCGCCGTCCCCAGCGGCTGTTCTTCTCCAGCGCCATCAGCGCGCCGAGCGCCAGCATCCAGCCCAGGCTGCCCGTCCCGACCACGAACATCAGCAGCATCAGCAGCCAGCAGCAGCCGACGCAGGACAGGCCATGCGCGAATCCGATGCGCAGGCTCTCGAATCGCGGCCGCCGGCCGGCCCAGCGCGCGAGCACGAAGGCCAGCGGCGAACGGCAGCCATCCAGGCACCGGTACTTCAGCGGCGAGAACTGGAAGAGCCCGGCGGCAAGCAGGATGACGAAGCCGACCGCCCAGCCGTTGAACGCCAGCCAGAGCGAGGCGCGCGCCATGCCAAGCACCACCATGCCGAGCAGGTGCGCCGCGACGCCGAATCCGAACCAGACGAGCAGGTAGCCGCCGAAAAGAAACGCCATGAGACTCCCGCCGTCGGGGCGGCCCATCGTCATCCGACGGAACATCGTGGCGAGCGGCAGCGTGGTGGGCAGCATCATCGCCGCCGTCATCAGCATCCAGCCGCCCGCATAGAGCATCGTCGGCACGAGCAGTTCGCCGGCCGGCACGGCGGTGCAGAGGCCGGCCGCGAGGCCGAGGCGCGTCCAGTCGTGCTCAAGGTAGCGGGCGTAGGGCGACAGGTCCCACACCCCCAGCGCGGCCCAGGCAATCAGCATCGTGCCGGCAAAGAGCGGCAGGAAGTGTCGGTCGTGCGGCGTCAGTCCGCCAAGCCTTAGTGATGACCTGGTCATCGGCGATGCGACCGATGGGGCGCGCGGGGCAGGTGGGGCGGCCGCGCGCGAAACACGAGCCCTGATACCGGGTCAGCCGAAAAGCTGTTCGGTATCAGGGCGCCGGATGCCCGGGCACGGCCCATCGGTCCCATCCGCCCGCCATGCCGCGGGTCAGCCGCGGAGCTCGAAGAGCCCCTGGATCGCGTTGTGGCCCTGCAGCTTCAGGTCGATGCCGAGCTCCGGCTGGGTCAGGCGGAACTCGGAGGCCTTGCTGACATAGGCGGGCGATCCGGGAATGGTCGAGAAGATGCTCTCCACCAGCCGCGTCGGCTCGCCGGTCGGGCCGCGATAGGGTTCCATCTCGGCATGGACGGTATCGCCGATCCGCAGCGTGCCCTTGCCCTGCCGGACCTCGAAGGTGATGGGCGCGCGCCGCGCCGCGACCTCCTCGCCGACCAGGCTGACGAGATCGGCGATCGGCCCCCCCAGCTCACCGCGGAACGCCTTGAGCAGGGCAGCTTCCTGCTGCGGCGTGGCGCGGTCGTCGACGTAGCGGATGACGCGCCATTTGCCGGCCAGGACATTGCCCGGAATGAAGACCGCGATGCCGAAGTTCAGCCCGGAGACGTCGAGGCCGTCGATCTCGCCCTTGTCGATGTGATAGGCGAGCGACGAACGGCAGGTGCCATTGTCGGGATCCTCGCCGATCCAGCACGGGCAGAGCGTGTTGCAGTCGCAGACCTCGAGCAGTTCACCCTTCAGATCGTAGCCCATGGCGATCCTCCTCCGGCTGGAAGGGCCGCGGCTGGCGCACGGCCCGAAGACATTCAACTCGATGAATGCCGATCAATGCGGAGAGCGACGGAAGCGCGTGATCCCGAGGAGCTTGAGATCAGTCTGGTCCCGAGACGGTCCACAGTCACGCGGAATCACCCGCGCGCCGCGATCGGGCACGCCGCTCCAACCCCCCGCTGAAAGCAGGAAGGGAAGGATCCATCCATGCGGGAGACGCGGCCCCGGAAGGGGCCGCGCCGCCGGGTCAGGCCGCGAGCTTGTCGAGCTCGCGCACCACCGCCTCACCCATCACCGAGGTGCCGACGCGCGCCATGCCCGGCTGCATGATGTCCGCCGTGCGCAGCCCGCCGGCGAGCACCTTGCCGACCGCCTGCTCGAGCAGCGCGGCGTCTTCCTCCATGCCGAAGGACCAGCGCAGCAGCATGGCGAAGGAGAGGATCTGCGCGAGCGGATTCGCGATGCCCTTGCCCGCGATGTCGGGCGCCGAGCCGTGGATCGGCTCATAGAGCGCATGCCGCCTGCCGCTGGTCGGATCGACCGCGCCGAGCGTCGCCGAGGGCAGCATTCCGAGCGAGCCGGTCAGCGCCGCAGCCAGGTCGGACAGCACGTCGCCGAACAGGTTGTTGCCGAGGATGACATCGAACTGCTTGGGCCGCGAGCAGAGCTGCATCGCGCAGTTGTCGGCGTACATGTTCTCGAGCTCGACGTCGGCATACTCGGCCTTGTGGACCTCGCCGACCACGGCACGCCACAGGCGGCCGGACTGCATGACGTTGGCCTTCTCGACGCTCGTCACCTTGCCGCGGCGCTTGCGCGCCAGGTCGAAGGCGACGCGGGCGACGCGGGCGATCTCGTCCTCGTGGTAGACGTCGGTGTCGAATCCGCGGCGCTTGCCATCGGGCAGGGTTTCGACGCCGCGCGGCTCGCCGAAATAGACACCGCCCGTCGATTCACGGACGACCATGATGTCCACGCCACGCACGATCTCGGGCTTCAGGGAGGAGGCTTCCACCAACGGGTCCATGACCAGCGCGGGACGCAGGTTGGCGAACAGCCCAAGATCCTTGCGCAGTCGCAGGATACCGAGCTCGGGGCGCTGCTCGAAGGGCAGGCTGTCCCACTTCGGGCCGCCGACGGAACCGAAGAGCACCGCATCCGCGGCCTTCGCCTTCGCCACCGTGGCATCGGAGCAGGGCGTGCCCTCGGCATCGATCGCCGATCCGCCCACCAGGCCTTCCTCGATGTCGAAGGAGACGGCGCGGCGGCGGTCCATCCAGTCGATGACGCGACGGACTTCTCGCATCACCTCCGGCCCGATCCCGTCACCGGGCAGGACGAGGAGCTTCTTGTTGGAAGGCATGTGGCTGGGCGTCTCCTGCAAGGGCGGGAGGCGCCCCGGGGAGGAGACGCCGCCCGGGGAAGTATCAGGTCAGGCGTAGAGCCAGGGCTGGGCGGCCTTCTGCTTCGCCTCGAAACTGTCGATCGAGGCGACGTGCTGCAGCGTCTGGCCGATGTCGTCGAGGCCATTCAGCAGCAGGTGGCGGCGCAGCGGATCGATCTTGAACGGGATCTCCTCGCCGTTCGGCCGCACGACGACTTCGCGTTCGAGATCGACGGTGATGCGGGCATTGGCGCCGAGTTTCGCATCCTCCATCAGTTGCGCGCAGACCTCCTTCGGCAGGCGCACCGGCAGGATGCCGTTCTTGAAGCAGTTGTTGTGGAAGATGTCGGCGAAGTCCGGCGCGATGACGCAGCGGATGCCGAAGTCGAGCAGCGCCCAGGGCGCATGCTCACGCGAGGAGCCGCAGCCGAAATTCTCGAAGGCGATCAGGATCTCCGCCTTGCGGTAGGGCTCCTGGTTCAGGACGAAGTCCGGATTCTCGGATCCATCTTCCCTGTAGCGGAAGTTGGCAAACAGGTTCTTGCCGAAGCCGAGGCGCGAGATCGACTTGAGGAAGCGGGCCGGGATGATCTGGTCGGTGTCGACATTCGCCTTGGGCAGCGGGGCGGCGATGCCGGTCAGCGTCGTGAAGGCCTGCATCTCACATGGTCTCCTTCGGCTGATAGTCGCGCACGTCGGCGAGGTGCCCCGCCACGGCGGCGGCGGCGGCCATGGCCGGGGACAGCAGGTGGGTGCGTCCGCCGGGGCCCTGGCGCCCCTCGAAGTTGCGGTTGGAGGTGCTGGCCGAACGCTGGCCCGGCGTCAGCTTGTCCGGGTTCATGCCGAGGCACATGGAGCAGCCGGCCTCGCGCCACTCGAAGCCCGCTTCCTTCAGGATGCGGTCGAGGCCCTCGGCCTCCGCCTGCTTCTTCACCAGGCCCGAGCCGGGGACGACCATCGCGCGCACGCCGTCGGCCACCTTGCGCCCCTTGGCGATCGAAGCCGCGGCGCGGATGTCCTCGATGCGGGAATTCGTGCAGGATCCGATGAAGACGACGTCCACCTTCAGGTCCTGCAGCCGCTGGCCGGGCGTGAGGCCCATGTACTGGACCATGCGCTCCATCTGCGCGCGCTTGGCCTCGTCCTCCACATCCGCCGGGTTGGGCACGGTGCCGGTGATCGGCAGCACGGCCTCGGGGTTGGTGCCCCAGGTGACCTGCGGCGCGATGGCATGGGCGTCGAGGCGAAGTTCCGTGTCGAAATGCGCCGCGGCGTCGGAAGGCAGCGTCTTCCACCACTCGATGGCGCGCGCCAGTTTCGCGCCCTTCGGCCCGTTCGGCGTCTTCGCGATGTAGTCGTAGGTGGTCTGGTCCGGCGCGACCATGCCGGCGCGAGCCCCGCCCTCGATCGACATGTTGCAGACCGTCATGCGGCCCGCCATGTCGAGCGCGCGGATCGCGTCGCCCGCATATTCGATGACGTGGCCGGTGCCGCCCGCCGTGCCGATCCTGCCGATGATGGCAAGCACGATGTCCTTCGCGGAGCAGCCGAAGGCCAGGTTGCCGTCCACGCTGATGCGCATGTTCTTCGCCGGCTTCTGCAGCAGCGTCTGGGTGGCGAGCACGTGCTCGACCTCGCTGGTGCCGATACCGAAGGCGAGCGCACCCATGGCGCCATGCGTCGAGGTGTGGCTGTCGCCGCAGACGATGGTCATGCCCGGCAGCGAGCGGCCGAGTTCCGGCCCGATCACGTGCACGATGCCCTGGCGGTCATCGAGCAGCGGGATGTAGGGCACGCCGAACTCCACGACGTTCTTCTCGAGCGTCTCGACCTGCAGGCGGCTTTCCGGGTCGACGATGCCGGTGCGGCGGCTGTCGTCGGTGGCGATGTTGTGGTCCACCACCGCGAGCGTCGCATCCGGCCGGCGCACGCGGCGCCCGGCGGTCCGCAGGCCGTCGAAGGCCTGCGGCGTGGTCACTTCGTGGGTAAGGTGAAGGTCGATGTAGAGCAGCGCCGTGCCATCCGGGAGCGTCTCGACGACGTGAGCGTCCCAGATCTTGTCGAACAGAGTGCGCGGCTTCTGCGCTGACATCGTTTTCTCCCGAATGGTCAGTCCAGGGCGCCGCGCGAACCGCGGCGCCCCTCATATAGTCAGCCCTCGGTCGTGGCGGCCGGCTTGGCCGCGCCATCCGACTTGGTGCCCAGCTTCTCGGCGATGCGCGCCGACTTGCCGGTGCGGCCACGCAGGTAATACAGCTTCGCGCGACGCACCTTGCCGCGGCGGACCACCTGGATCTCGGCCACGTTCGGCGAATAGAGCGGGAAGACGCGCTCCACGCCCTCGCCGTAGGAGAGCTTGCGCACCGTGAAGTTGCTCTGCACGCCCTTGTTGTTGCGCGCGATCACCACGCCCTCATAGGCCTGGGTACGGACCCGCTCGCCTTCCTGCACCTTGACCATCACGCGGACGGTGTCGCCCGGCGCGAAATCAGGCGTGGTGCGGGCGGCGGTGAGGCGGGCGAGCTGCTCGGCCTCGAACTGCTGCAGCAGGTTCATGACAGTATCCTTTCCTTGCGTCCTTTAGGCGGCGGCGGGGTGGCCGTCCATGCCCCCCGCGCCCCCGTGTTTCGCTTCGTGCCGCGCCCAGAGGTCGGGCCGGCGCTCCTTCGTGATCCGCTCGCTCTCCGCCCGTCGCCAGCGCGCGATCTCCGCGTGGTGGCCGGAGAGCAGAACCTCCGGGATGGCCCGGCCGTTCCATTCGGCCGGACGCGTGTAGTGCGGGTATTCCAGCAGGCCCTCGGCGCCGTGGCTTTCCTCGGTCGCGCTCTCGGCCGCGCCCATCACGCCGGGCAGCAGCCGCACGCAGGCGTCGAGAAGGACCAGCGCCGCCGTTTCGCCTCCGCTCAGCACATAGTCGCCGATCGAGAGCTCCACCATGCCCCGCGCCTCGATGACCCGCTGGTCGATGCCTTCGTAGCGGCCGCAGAGCAGGACGCAGCCGGGGCCGGCGGCCAGGGTACGGACGGTCGCCTGGTCCAGCAGCCGCCCCCGGGGGGTCAGGTAGATGAGCGGGCGGGCGTCGCCCTCCGCCAGCACCTCACCGATGGCCGTGTCCAGCACGTCCGGGCGCATCACCATCCCCGCCCCGCCGCCGGCCGGCGTGTCGTCCACCGTGCGGTGGCGGTCGGTGGCGAAGGCGCGGATGTCGTGCGTGTCCAGCGACCACCTGCCGTCGCGCAGCGCGCGGCCGGCGAGCGACAGGCCGAGCGGCCCCGGGAACATCTCCGGGAACAGCGTCAGGATGGAGGCGCGCCACCGGTTGCCCGGCGGAGTCACGCCGCCGGTGCCCGGCGCCGGCGCCCTGGGGTGACCCGACGGGCTCATGCCGCGTCTTCCTCCCCAGGCTGCGGGGCGACGAGGATCTCCCCCGGCGGCACCACCGTGACGCGGCCGCCCGCCACATCCACCACCGGCACGACGGCCTTGGTGAAGGGCAGCAGGTGCTCCCTGCCCTCGCCTTCCACGATCAGGAAGGCGCCGGCGCCGTGGTCCTCCACCGCGCGGATCGTGCCGAGGCGCTTCCCGCCCTCCGTCACGGCCGCGAGGCCGATCAGATCGGTCAGGTAGAACTCCTCCTCCTCCGGCGGCGGCAGCCGGTCGCGCTCGACATAGAGCTTCGTCCCGGTCAGGCGCTGCGCCGCGTCGCGGTCGGCGACACCCTCGATGGCGGCGAGGTCGCCACCCTTGAGCGTGATCGCGAAGCGGCGCGTGCCGGCGGCATCGGTCAGCGGGGAATAGGCGGCGATGGCGGCCGGGTCCTCGGTGAAGGCGCGCAGGCGCACGAGGCCGCGCACGCCATGCGGCCTGCCGATCTCGCCCACCATCACGCGCTTCACCGCCACCTCACGTCACCCTCTGCGCGAGACGCTTCAGCCCGCCGCGGCGGCGGCCGCGCGCTCCTGCGCCTTCTTCTTCGGCGCGGACTGCTTCGGCTGCTCGCGGAACACCGGCATCGGCGCCAGGCCGGCCTTGCCGAGGAACTTCGCGACACGGTCGGTCGCCACCGCGCCCTGGCTGATCCAATGCGTGATGCGCTCATCCTTCAGCCGCACGCGCTCGGCATGCTCGGCCGGCAGCATGGGGTTGTACGAGCCCACCGCCTCGATGAAGCGGCCATCGCGCGGCGAACGGCTGTCGGCCACCACGATGTGGTAGTAGGGGCGCTTCTTCGCACCGGCGCGGGCAAGGCGGATCTTGAGGCCCATGAGGCTTCCTTTCGTCGTCTGTCTCTAGAAGGGTCGCTTGTTACCGGCCCCGGGGAGCAGCGCGGCGAGCCCGCCACGCATCAGCCCCTTCTGGCCGAGCTTGTTCATCCGCTTCATCATCGCGGACATGTCGTCGAACTGCTTGAGCAGCCTGTTCACTTCCTGAACGGATGTCCCGGACCCGGCGGCGATGCGTTTCTTGCGCGACGCCTTGATGAGGTCGGGCGTGCGGCGTTCGCGCGGCGTCATGCTGCCGATGATGGCCGCCTGGCGCTTGAGGATCGAGGTGTCGAGATTGGCGTCGTTCAACTGCTGCTTGATCTTGCCCACACCGGGCAGCATGCCGAGGATGCCCTGCAGGCTGCCCATCTTGCCGATCTGCTTGAGCTGGTTTGCGTAGTCTTCCAGCGTGAACTGGCCCTTCTGCATCCGGGCCGCGAGCTTCTCGGCCTCGGCCTGGTCGATGGTGGCGGCGGCCTTCTCGACCAGGGAGACGATGTCGCCCATGCCGAGAATGCGCGACGCGATGCGATCCGGATGGAAGTCTTCCAGCGCGTCGAGCTTCTCGCCCGCGCCGAGCAGCTTGATCGGCGCGCCGGTGACGGCCCGCATGGACAGGGCGGCGCCGCCGCGCGCATCGCCGTCGATGCGCGTCATGACGATGCCGGTCACACCGACCTTCTGCTGGAAGGCGGTCGCGGTGTTCACCGCGTCCTGGCCGGTCATGGCGTCCACGACCAGCAGCGTTTCGTGCGGATTGGTGGCGAGCTTGACCTGCGCCACCTCCTCCATCAGCGCCTCGTCGATGGCGAGACGGCCGGCGGTGTCGAGGATGACGACGTCGTAGAGCTCGCGCCGACCCACATCCATGGCGCGGGCGGCGATCTGCAGCGGCGTCTGGCCAGGCACGATGGGAAGGCTGGTGACCTCGGCCTGCTGCGCCAGGGTCTGGAGCTGGAGCTGCGCCGCCGGCCGGTGCACGTCGAGCGAGGCGAGCAGCACCTTCTTGCGGTCCCGCGCGCGCAGCCGCAGCGCGATCTTGCCCGAGGTGGTGGTCTTGCCCGAGCCCTGCAGGCCGACCATCAGGATCGGCACCGGAGACGGCGCGTTCAGGTCGATGCCGCGCTTGCCGTCATCGCCCTCGCCGCCGCCGAGCGCTTCGACCAGCGCATCGTTGACGATCTTGATGACCTGCTGGGCGGGGGAGACGGAGCGGATCACCTCCTGCCCGACAGCGCGTTCCCGCACCTTGTTGACCAGGTCGCGGACCACCGGCAACGCGACATCGGCTTCCAGCAGCGCGACGCGGACCTCGCGCAGCGCTTCCGACACGTCGGCCTCGGACAGCGCGCCGCGGCGGCGCAGCCGGTCGAAGACGCCGTTCAGCTTGCTGGACAATGCCTCGAACATCGGGCGGTCCGTTCAGTCCTTCAACGCGTTGCGGTTGCCCCAAAAGGTTACGCGCCGCTGCGCGAGCCTTCGCGGAGCGACGGAGCCCACCCCATCAGGGGGCGGACAAACGGTTCAGGGCGAACCGGGGAAGCGGGCCAATAGCGCCCTCCAACCTCCAGGTCAAGGAAAGCGCACCGCCCGGAAACAAGGGCGGCCCGAGGCCGTGCCTCGGGCCGGGAGCGCAAAGCGCGACCGCGCCCAGACCGTCAGCGGAGCCGGGCGAGCCAGCCCGCGGCGCGCAAGCCAAGCCCGCGGATGCGGGCGCCGGCGCCTGAGGAGCCTATTTGGGCGCCAGCACCATGATCATCTGCCGGTTCTCCATCCGCGGGAACTGCTCGACCTTGGTGGTCTCGACCAACTCGTTGCGGATGCGCTCCAGCACCTTGGCGCCGAGGTCCTGGTGCGCCATCTCGCGGCCGCGGAACCGCAGCGTCACCTTCACCTTGTCGCCTTCCGAGATGAAGGTCTTCATCTGGCGCATCTTCACATCGTAGTCGTGGTCGTCGATGTTCGGACGGACCTTGATCTCCTTGATCTCGACGACCTTCTGCTTCTTCCGCGCCTCGTTCGCCTTCTTCTGCTGCTCGTACTTGTACTTGCCGTAGTCGAGTATCTTGCAGACAGGCGGCACCGCATTGGGCGAGATCTCGACCAGATCGAGGCCGACGTCATAGGCGCGGATCAGCGCCTCGCGGGCGGTCATCACGCCCTGCATCTCGCCGTGCTGGTCGATCAGGCGCACCTGGGGCACGCGGATCTCGTCATTGATGCGCGGGCCGTCCTTGGTGGGCGGCGTGGCGGGCATAGGACCTCGGGCTATGGTCGTCTCCTGTCGTGGTTGAAACGCAATCCGCGCGCTTTATGGGGCGACGGTCACGCCGCTGCAACTGGATACGCTCGGCATTGTCGCACCGGGCGTATGCGCGCGCGGCTGCCGTGACGGCTGCCGCGCGACATCAGCACCTCATGCCCGCTGGGCTGCCGGCATGAGATCGGGTGGCGTCGCCTCGGCTGCAAGACGGGCGACCGCATCGGCGAGCGACAGGGTTTCCTGCTCCCGCCCCGGCAGGCGGCGCAGCACCAGGCTCCGCTCCTCGGCCTCACGCCGGCCGACCACGGCCAGCACCGGCACGCGCTGGTCGATATGGTCCACCACCTTGCGATTGATCTTCTCATTGCGAAGATCAAGCGAAACCGAGACCCCGGCCTTCTGCAGCGCCGCGGCGGCTTCCTTTGCGAAGGGCGCCGCCTCGTCGACGATGGTCGCGACGACCACCTGCACCGGCGCGAGCCAGAGCGGGAAGCGCCCCGCATGCTGTTCGATCAGGATGCCGAGGAAACGCTCGAAGGACCCAAGGATGGCCCGGTGCAGCATGACGGGGCGCTTCCGGGATCCGTCCTCGGCGACATACTGGGCGTCCAGCCGCTCCGGCAGCACGAAATCGACCTGGTGGGTTCCGCACTGCCAGTCGCGGCCGATCGCGTCGCGCAGCACGAATTCCAGCTTCGGGCCGTAGAAGGCGCCCTCGCCCGGATTCAGCTCGTACTCCACCCCCGCGATCCGGCAGGCTTCCTTGAGCGCACCCTCCGCCTGGTCCCAGACCTCGTCCGTCCCGGCGCGCTTGGCCGGGCGGTCGGAGAACTTCACGCGGAACTCCTCGAAGCCGAAGTCGCGGTAGATCGAGGACAGCAACTCCACGAAGCGGACCGTCTCCTCGGCGATCTGCTCCTCGGCGCAGAAGATATGCGCGTCGTCCTGGGTGAAGGCGCGCACGCGCATGATGCCGTGCAGCGCGCCGGAGGGCTCGTAGCGGTGGCAGGAGCCGAACTCGGCCATGCGCAGCGGCAACTCGCGGTAGGACCGCAGCCCCTGGTTGAAGATCTGCACGTGGCATGGGCAGTTCATCGGCTTCAGCGCGAGGACGCGGTCCTTCTCGCCCTCATCCTCGACCGTCGCGATGAACATGTTCTCGCGGAACTTCTCCCAGTGGCCGGAGGCTTCCCACAGCTTGCGGTCCACGAGTTGCGGCGTCTTCACCTCCTGGTAGTCGGCGGCATCGAGCCGCCGGCGCATGTAGGCCTCGACCGTGCGATAGAGCCGCCAGCCCTTGGGATGCCAGAAGACCGAGCCGACCGCTTCCTCCTGGAGATGGAACAGGCCCATCTCCTTGCCGATCCTGCGGTGGTCGCGCTTCTCCGCCTCCTCGAGCTGATGGAGATAGGCGTCGAGCTCCTTCTGGTCGCGCCAGGCCGTGCCGTAGATGCGGCTCAGCATCGCGTTGCGGTGGTCGCCGCGCCAATAGGCGCCGGCCACCTTCATCAGCTTGAAGGCGGTGCCGACATCGCCGGTGCCGCGCATGTGCGGCCCGCGGCAGAGGTCCACCCATTCGCCCTGCCGGTAGAGCGTGATGGTCTCGCCCTGCGGCAGGTCCTGGATCAGCTCGACCTTGTATTTCTCGCCCTTGGCCTCGAACAGCGCCATCGCCTCGTGCCGGGTGGTGACGATGCGCTCGAAGGCGGCGTTGCGCGCGACGATCTCGCGCATCTTCGCCTCGATCGCGGCGAAGTCGTCCGGCGTGAAGGGCTCGTTGCGGGCGAAGTCGTAGTAGAAGCCGTTCTCGATCGCCGGGCCGATCGTCACCTGGGTGCCGGGGAACAGTTCCTGCACCGCCTCGGCCAGAACATGGGCGGCGTCGTGGCGGATCAGGTCCAGCGCCTCGGGGTCCTTGCGGGTGATGAAGCGGAGCCCGGCATCGGACTCGATGCTCCGCGCCAGGTCCTGGATGACGCCGTCCACCTGCATCGCGAGGGCGGCCTTGGCCAGGCCCGGGCCGATCGCGGCCGCGACCTGCGTGCCCGTCACCGGCCCATCGAAGGACCGGACGGAACCATCAGGCAGGGTAATCGCGGGCATCGCGGGCACATCCTCGCTTCGGCGGGGGGTTGGGGGGGCGGAAATTGCGGTTGAGGGCCCGGCGCGTCAAGGCGAGAGCACGCAGACCACGGCTTCGGCCGCCGCGTGCCTGCCGATCCGCGGCGTTCGCCGGTCATCCGGCGCACGACGCGGGCCGGACATCAGTTCCGGCCGCGGCGCAGCGCCGCGACCGCGTCGCGGACCTCCGCGGCATCGAGCGTCGCGAGCGGCATGTGGCGGATGAACGCCACCGAGGGCCCGCGCGGCGCGCAGAGCGCCGGGTCGCTGTCCTCCCCGAACAGCGCCAGGGTCGGGCAGCCGCAGGCGGCGAGGAGATGCGTCGGCCCGGTGTCGTTGCCAACGCAGAAGGCCGCCCGCCGGCCCAGCGTGGCGATGTCGGCGAAGCCCGTGCGGCCGGTCAGGTCGATGCTGCCGGGCGCGGCCGCGAGAATGGCCGCGGCGAGCGGTGCCTCGGCCGGGCCGCCGATCACCGCCGCCGGCAGGTCGAGCGCGGCGGCAAGCGCCCCGAAACTCTCCGCCGGCCAGCGCTTGGCCGGCCGGCCCGGCGAGGCGCCCGGCACCAGCAGGCAGAACCGCTCCGGCAGGCCGAAGCGCGCGACGTCGGCATCCAGCCATCCGAGGTCCGGTGCCGGAAAATCCCGGATGCCGGCGATCTCGAGCTGCTCCCGCTGGCGATCGACCGTGTGCATCGAATCCCGCGCCGGGTTGGCATGCGGGTGGGAGGCGCCGGGCGCGATGCCCGACCATTCCGCCCGCCGCCCGACGAACCAGCGGTAGCGCGAGGATCGCGCGGAGGTCTGCAGGTCGTAGACCCGGTCGAAGCCCGCCGCGTGCAGCCGTCGCGCCAGGCGGAGCACCGCGGGGATGTCGGTCCAGGACGGGCGGCCATCCTCCCACACCTCGTCGAACCAGGGCGAGAGGCGCGCGAGAGGGGCGTAGGGCCTGGTCGTCAGCAGGGTGATGCGCGCGCCCGGGTGATGTGCGCGGATCGCCGCGAAGGGGCCGAAGGCCTGGGCGAAGTCGCCGAGCGCGGCAAGCTTGATGACCAGCACCCGCATCACAGCAGCTCGCGATAGACGGCGAGCGTCGCCGCCTGCATCCGCGCCGTGGTGTAGCCCTCCAGCACCGCCGCCCGCGCCTGCGCGCCGACCGCCGCCCGCGCTTCGGGCGGCATCGCCAGCACGCGCCCGATCGCCGCGGCGAGCGCCGCAGGATCGCCGGGCGGCACGCGCCAGCCGGTGACGCCGTGCTGCACGGTTTCGGTCGGGCCGCCGAGGTCGCTCGCGACGACGCAGCGTTCCATCGCCTGGGCCTCGATCACCGTGCGGCCGAAGGCCTCGGCATCGGTCGAGGCGTGCACCACCACATCGGCCAGCAGCAACGCCGCCGGCACGTCCGCGGCATGGCCGACCAGGTGCACGCGGCCGGCCAGGCCGAGCGCGGCGATGCGCGCGGCGAGTTCCTCCCGGAAGGCCGCCTTGCCGCCGGCATCGCCGACCATCAGCGCGATCGCCTCGCCGGGCAGGCGGGCCATGGCCTCCACCAGCACGCCCTGCCCCTTCCACCGCGTGACGCGGCCCGGCAGCATCACCACCGGCCTGCCCTCCGGCACCTTCCAGGCGGCGCGCAGGGCGGCGATGCGCGCGGGCGCGATCCGTGCCGGATCGAAGACCCGTTCGTCCACGCCGCGCGGAATGATCCGCAGCCGGTCCTCGCCCACGCCGTGCCGGTCCCTCACCAGCCCCGCGATGAAGGCGCTGATGGCGATCACCCGTTCGCCCCGCGCCATGACGGAGTTGTACAGGCGCTTGCCCGGAAAGCCCTCGTTGTAAGTGCCGTGGTAGGTGGTGACGAAGTGCGCGCCAGTGCGCCGCGCGGCCAGCAACGCCGACCAGGCCGGCGCGCGGGACCGGGCATGCAGCACCGCGATCCCTTCCGCCCGCACCAGCGCCGCCAGCGCGGCGGCATTTCGCCAGATGCCGGCTGGCGACTTGGTGTCGAGCGGCAGCGTCACGTGCCGGGCGCCCAGCGCCTCGAGCGCCGGCACCAGCGGCCCGCCGGCGGAAGCCACCAGGGAGCGCATCCCGGCGGCGACCAGCGCCTCGGCGATTTCCAGCGTGCCGCGTTCGACCCCGCCCGAGACGAGCGAAGGCAGGATCTGCAGCACGGCGGGCGGCGTGGCGCGGCGGGTCACGGTCCTATGGGGTGTCTCACGGCGCGACTACACAAGCCGGCGCATCACCGCCTCGCGTCTTGCGCCGAAGCACGGGGCGGCGCAAGTCTTTCGCATGTCGACGTATTTCCTGGCCATGATGCTGCTGTCGGCGGGCAGCTTCATCCGTACTCGTTCCGCGGCACCGGAGATGCGCCCGGCTTCCGCCGCATCCGACATGGTGTGGGGCTGGGCGGCGACGGCCTCCTTCTGGATGTGGCTCGGCCTGATCGTCTGGGGCTTCCTGACGCTGCACTGGTCGCAGCCGCTGGCGGCGGTGATGGCCTCGCTGGCGGTGAACGCGGTGATCGGCATCCGCGGCCCGATGCGCACCTGGCCGGGACTGTCGATGATGTTCTGCATTGCCGGACTGCTGTCCGGCGCCGTCACGCTGCTGAACTAGAACCGCCCGCCCGCGGCCGGAGCTGGCCTCAGAGTCTGGTTGGCCAGGCGCCGCACGGCGCCTTTCCATGCCCGGCACCGCCGCTCACGCCAGGCGAGCGAAGGTCTGACCTTCACCCCCCGCTCTCACGCCGGGCGAACCGCATCGGCGGCTCCCGGCTCCGCGGTATTTGCCGCGCCGTGCGCCCGGCCCTTCGGACCGCGGGCCGATCCTTCGCGCGACGGGTATCAGCCGTTCGGGGCCAGGTGCAGCGCGACGACTTCTCCGTCCTGGCCCGGAACGGCCGGGAAGCGGTCGCGCACTGCCGGGTCGTGGCCGGGGATCACGCGCGAATCATCCCCTCCCGCGAGCTTCCTCGCCGTGCGCCAGCCCGCCGCCATGGCGCCGAGGTCGAAGATGATCGGGAAGGGATTTCCGCTCAGCGCATTGGCGTAGAAGTGCATGGCGTCGGAGGCCAGCACGACCGGCCCGCGCGCCGTCTCCACCCGCACCACCTGCAGCCCGTCGGAATGGCCGCCGACGCGATGGACGGTGACGCCGGGCGCGACCTCGGCATCGCCGTCGTGGAACTCGACCCGGTCGGCGTAGAGGGCGCGGACCATGGCGACGACGTGATCCGCCTCGAAGGGCATGCGGATGGCGTGGACGCACATGTGCCGGCCGACGGCGAAGTGCATCTCGCGCTCCTGCAGGTGGAAGCGCGCCGCGGGGAAGATGCCGAGCGAGCCCGCATGGTCGTAGTGCAGGTGGGTGATGATGACGTCCTGCACCTTTGCCGGGTCGGTGCCCATCGCCGTGAGGCAGTCCGCGACGGCACGCGACAGCGTCCGCCCGCGCTTCGCGGCGAGCTCGTGGTCGAAGCCGGTGTCGACCACGATCTCCCGCCCGCCGGGGCCACGCAGCAGCCAGACGTAGTAGTCGAGCGGCATGGCCTCGTGCGGGTCGGGCAGCGGCAGCAGGTGGTTGGACTGCGCCGTGCGCTCGTGCCGCCCGTAGCGGATGGCATAGGCCTCCCACACCGGGCCGGGCGCATCGCCGGCACCGGCCATCGGCCCGTCCTTCGCCGCGGTCATGGCGCCTTGTTCCCGCCCAGCACGGTGCCCGACATCTGCTCGGACAGTTTCGCGACGGCGGTATGGTCCGCGCCCGGGCCGAGCAGCGCCGCGGCCGAGGCCCACATCTCCCGGCACAGCGCCGCGAAGGGGGTGGGCGTCGTCGTCTCGCGGCCGACTTCCAGCGCGATCGACAGGTCCTTGACCATCAGGTCGAGGCCGAAGCCCGCGTCGAAGCGGCGGGACAGCACGTATTCCTTGAACTTCTTCTGGGTGGAGTTGTTCATCCCCGTGCTGGCGTTGAGCACGTCCACCATCTTCGCCGGATCGAGGCCGAAGCGCTGGCCGATCAGCAGCGCCTCGATGCCGATCAGGTAGCCGCCGGCGGAAACCAGGTTGTTCAGCGCCTTCATCGCCTGCCCGGCGCCGATCGGCCCGCAGCGGTGGATGGAGGTGCCCATCGCCTTCAGCACCGGCTCGGCGCGGTCGAGATCGGCCTCCTCGCCGCCGGCCATGATGGCGAGCTGCCCGGTCTTCGCGCGCGGCACGCCGCCGGAGACCGGGCAGTCGATCATCGCGACACCGCGCTCGGCGAGGCCCGCCGCGATCTCCCGCGTGCGGCCCGGCTGGCCGGAGGTCATGTCGATGACCAGCATGCCCTTCGCGAGCGAGGCCGACATCGCCTCCACCGCCTCGGCCACCTGCTTGCTGGTGGGGACGATGGTGACGACGCCATCGGCGCCGGCGGCGGCCTCGGCCGGGCTGGCGGCGGCGCGCCCGCCCACTTCGGCGGCGAAGGCATCGGCGCGGCCCGGCACGACATCGCACACCGTGACGTCGAAGCCGGCCTTCACCAGGTTGGCCGCCATCGGCCAGCCCATGTTGCCGATACCGGCGAAGGCGATCTTCCGGATGGCGGCCATGGCGATCACTTCTTCCCCGGGATGGCGCCTTCGGCGATCAGCACCTCATGCGCCGCCTTGAAGGCGTCGAGGCCGGCGGGAATGCCGCAATAGGCGGTGGCATGCAGCAGCGTCGCCTTGATCTCGTCCACCGTGATGCCGTTGTTGAGCGCGCCCTTCACGTGCAGCTTCACTTCCGGGATCTTGCCCAGCGCCGTCAGCATGGCGAGGTTCAGCAGCGAGCGCGTCTTGCGGTCCAGCGTGGGGTCGCCCCAGGCCCAGCCCCAGGCCCAGGCGGTGGTGGCACGCTGGAACGACATCATGAACTCGTCGGCCTTGGCCATGGACGAATCCACGTAGTCCGGCCCGAGCACCGCACGGCGGATGGGCAGCCCCTTGTCGAACAGCGCCTGATCGTCGGACATTTTCGATCCCTCCCACGGGAAGATTGACGCGCGCACGCTGGCGCGGTCCCGCGGGCCGGTCAACCAGCCGCGGCCGAGGAGTCTGCCATGTTCTTCGAAGGGTTCACGCTGGATCGGGCGGCGGTGAACGGCCGGACCTTCCGCCTGCGTCGCGGTGGCGAGGGCCCTCCCGTGCTGCTGCTGCACGGCAATCCGCAGACCCATGCCATGTGGCACAAGGTCGCGCCGGCGCTGGCGCAGCGCTTCACCGTCATCTGTCCCGACATCACCGGCTACGGCTTCTCCGACAAGCCGCCGGTCAGCGCCGACCACGCGCCCTATTCCAAGCGCAGCATGGCCGCCGACATGGTCGCGGTGATGAAGGCGCTCGGCCATGACCGCTTCCAGGTGGTGGCGCATGACCGCGGCGCGCGCGTCGCGCACCGCATGGCGCTCGACCACGCCGATATCGTCGAGCGGCTCTGCACCATGGACATCATCCCGACGCTCGAGCATTTCGAGCGCGCCGACATGGCCTTCGCCATGGGCTACTGGCACTGGTTCTTCCTCGCCCAGCGCCATCCGGGGCCGGAGGCCATGATCCGCGCCGACATCGAGCCGTGGTTCGACTTCCACACCTCCCGCGAGCCCAAGCCGGCCGGCTTCTTCCATCCCGAGGCGCGCGCCGACTACCTGGCCGCGCTGCGCCTGCCCGGCACCATCGAGGCGATCTGCGAGGACTATCGCGCGGCGGCGACGATCGACCTCGAACATGACCGCGCCTCCCGCGCAGCGGGCGAGAAGGTGCGCTGCCCGATGCTCGCGCTGTGGGGGGCGAAGGGCAGCATCCCGAGATGGTACGACGCGCCGGAGATCTGGGGCCGCTACGCTTCAGGCCCGCTGGAGACGGGCGCCGTGCCCTCCGGCCACTACCTCGCCGAGGAAGCGCCGCAGGAGGTGCTGGCGCGGCTGGAGGGATTCCTCAGCCGCTAGCCTCGTCCTGGGCCGGCAGCACCAGGCGCAGCCGGTTGCGGCCGTCCGCCGTGCGCTCGTAACGCAGGTCCTGCGCGGTGCGCCGGATCAGCGGCACGCCGAGGCCGCCGATCCGCGCTTCCGCCAACTCCGGCGCCGGGGCGGAGAGCGGCGCCGCGGTGGGGTCGAAGGGGACGCCGCGATCCTCGAATTCCAGCGTGCAGCGCCCGTCCGCCAGGGAGGCTGCGATGTCGAGCATCGGCTCCTCGCCGGGCGCGTAGCCATGGCGCAGCGTGTTGAGCGCGACTTCCTCGAGCAGCAGCTCGACACGCGCGACGCTGCGCGGCCCGACGCCGTGCGCCGCGAGGAAGGCCGCCACCGCCGACTGGGCACGGGTGACCTCGGAGGCCGCCGTCCCGCGCAGCGCCAGCCGCAGCACCCCCCCGCCGGTCTCCGCGCCGCTCACGCCCCGAGATGCGCGCGCGCGGCGGCCTCGTCCGCGACGATGGGGATCAGCTCGTCGAGCGCGACGGTGGTGAAGACCTCGGACACCGCCGGCTGCGCGCCACAGATGACGAAGCGCCGCTTCGCCCGCGCCACCTGGCGGGCGGCGACGGTCAAGAGCCGGATGCCGAGCGAGCCGACGAAGGTGACGCCGGAGAGGTCCACAACGACGTCGCGCGCCGCGACGCCGACCGCGGTCGTGAAGGCGGTTTCGAGCTTCTCGGCGCCAGCGGCGTCGAGCCGGCCGGCCAGCATGACGCGAAGCGACGCCCCACCCGTGTCGACCACCATGTCCATCTGCCCGTCCTTCCTTTCGCCGGTAGAGTGCCGGAAAACTCGAATAGAGGGGGCGTTGCCCCCTCAAGCTCCCCCACCAGGGGCTTAGGGCCCTTGGAACCCCCAACCTAAAGTATTGGGCTCCAGAGATCTTTCGGCTTCGGGGGTTCCCGTCGCCGAAGTCTTGCATCGGCGGTGGGAACCTTGGCGGAGAGAGTTTGAGAAGGGCGGAGCTCCTCTCGGCCGGTCCGTGCCGCATTTCTCGGCACCCCGCCAGATCGTCGTTGCGCCGACGCAGAAGTGGCCCGTGCGAACGGAGACCGGCATCACGGGACGTCCAGCGTCACCAGCGAAACATCATCCTCCAGCGGCCCGGGGCGGGCCATCCCGCGCACGGCGCGCAGCAACCGCTCCGGCTCAGCCACACCCGGCAGGGGCGGTGCGGAGAGCAGCGGCAGGAAATCCCGGATGGCGAGTTGCCTCCCATCCGGCGCGCTGATCTCGAAGGCGCCGTCGCTGAACAGGTGAATCCGCGCCCCCGCCGGTACGGCCGCCTCGGCGCGGCGATAGGGCCAGTCCGGTGCAAGGCCGATCGCCGGGCTCTTGACCCACAGCGGCCGCGGCGCGTCCTCCCCCGGCGCCATCAGGAAGGCCGGGTGGTGGCCGGCGGAGCCGAAGGCGAGCAGGCGCGTCCCGATGTCCAGCACGCCGTACCAGAGCGAGAAATACAGCCCGCCCTGCCGGTCCATCTGGAAGCGCGCATTGGCGGCGGCCAGCACCGCCGCCGGGTCGGCGAAATCGATCCCGGGCAGGCTGTGCTCGCGCAGGATGTTCATGGCCGAGGCGGCGAGCAGCGCCGAACCTGCGCCATGGCCCGAGACGTCGAGCAGCCAGGCCGCGAAGCGCCGCTCGTCGAGCCAGCCATAGCCGAAGCCGTCGCCGCCGATCCTGGCCGAGGGCACGAAGCGCCAATCGGCGAGCACGGGGCCTGCCGCGATCGGCGGCGGCAGCAGCGCGGCGACATAGCGGCCGGCGCGGGCGAGGTCGCGCTCGACCTCCTCCGCCCGCGCGAGATCGGAGGCGCGGCCGCTCCGGTAGACCAGCGTGAAGGGCCCGAGACGCAGCCGGCTGCCGGGGGTCAGCCGCGTCGGTCCCTGCGCGGCGGTCCCGTCCACGATCGTGCCGTTGGTCGAGCCGAGATCCGTCACCACGGCGGCCTCGCCTTCCACCACCACGACGCAATGGCTGCGCGAGACGTCGGGCGAAGGAAGCACCAGCCCGTTCTGCGGCGTGCGCCCGATCGCAAGCGGCACCGGGCCGAGCGGGACGCGACGCGCCGGCTGCCCCTCCGCCGGTTCGAGATCAAGCAGGTGAAGCACAGGGTCGGGTTCCGCCGTGGCCGGCGCGGCGCGGCGCACCATGGTCCGTTCGGACTCCGGCGCATGGCGCTCCGTCGCGTCGTCGGTCACGGGGCGATGCCCGGGGACGGCAGGTCCACCACCCAGGGCAGGTCCGTATCGCCCGTCGCCGCTCCAGCGCGGGTCAGCAGCGCATGCGCCTGGCCGCGGTGATGGGTCTGATGGTTGAAGAAGTGCGCGACAGTGACCCAGAGCGGCATGGTCAACTCGCGCCCCGTCGCGCCGGACAACCAGGTGAGCGGAGCGGCGAGCCGCGCCTCGTCGAGCCGCCCGGCCCATGCCTCGATGCGGCCGTCGGCCTCGGCGCGCGCCGCCTTCAGCGGCCCCCACTCCCCCACCATGCGGGGGCTGTCCTTCATGCCGACCGGCGGCCTTTCCCAGCCGTCGAAGCGGCTCATCCACATCGTGTCGCCCCAGAGGAGGTGACTCAGCGTGCCGTGGATGGAACCCCAGAAGGCACCCCCATCGGCACGGCGGACGGCATCGTCGAGCGTGTCCGCCGCGGCGTAGAGGCGGCGATTCATCTCGGTGTTGTAGGCCGCCATCACGCGGCACCAGTCGGGGCCGATCATCGTCCGCCTCCCTGACAGGTCAAAGCGCCTTCCAGAAGAACAGCGTATCCTGCGGCACGCGCGCGCCATCCAGTTCGAATCCGGGGATCCGGCCGAGTTCCGTCCAGCCCTCGGCGCGGTAGAGCCCCTCGGCCGCGCTGCCCAAGCGGGTGTCGAGCATCGCGACCCGGCGGCCATGGGCACGCGCGGCCTGCTCGGCGCGGCGGAGCAGGGCGCGGCCGATGCCCGCGCGCCGCGCGGCCGGGTCCACCATCAGCTTCTGGATGCTTGCCACATGCGGCTGGTTCTCGGCCGTGGCGAGGTCGAGCGTCACCGTTCCCGCGAGGCGCCCGTCGAGCCACGCGGCGAGCAGCACGCGATCCCCGGCCGCGACGGCCGCCGAGGCAGACTTCCAGAACGCGGCGGCACGGTCCCTGGCCAGCGGCGGCAGGAATTCGAGTGAAGCGCCCTCGGCGACGCTGGCGATCAGGATCCCGGCGAGGCGCCGTTCGGCCGAGGCGGCCGCGGCGGCGTCCAGCGCCTCGACCACCAGCCCGCGGGCCGGCTTCGCGTAACGGAACTCGAGGGAGTTGGACAGGTCGTCCAGGATCCGGATCGAGCCCTGCCGGACATAGCCATGCTTCTCGTAGAAGCCATGTGCGCGGGTGAAGCGCGTGTCGGTCCAGAGGACGAGGCGCTCGGCTCCCGCCGCGCGGGCGTGGTCCTCGGCGGTGCGCAGAAGGTCCGCCGCCAGGCCGATGCCGCGCGCGCCGGTATCGACATACATGCGGCAGATCTCCCACGCCGCGTCCTCCTTCAGGGGGCGCGTGCCGACCATGCCGAGGATGCGGCCCTCGCGCTCCGCAGCCCAGAGCATGCCGCCCTGGTCGCGGAAGTAGCTGGCGAGGGCGCGCAGTTCCGGCACCTCGCCGTCCACATCCAGTACGCAGCCCGGGTATTCGCCCCAGCAGGCGCCGATGAGGGCGATGAAGCCCTCGGCGTCGGTGTCGCGCCCCTCCCGGATCACGAGAGTTCCTTGCAGAACTCCTGGATACGGCTGCAGGCCTCGCGCAGGCTGTCCATGTCGGTGGCGTAGGAGATGCGGAGATACGGCGACATGCCGTAGGCAGCGCCCTGCACCGCCGCGACGTACTTCTCCTCCAGCAGCGCGAGCGCGAAGTCCGTGTCGGTCTCGATCTTCTTGCCCGCCTTGGTCGTCTTGCCGAGGCAGCCGGCGATGTTGGGGAAGACGTAGAAGGCGCCTTCGGGCTTGTGGCAGGCGATGCCGGGCGCCTCGTTCAGCATCTCGACCACCATGTCGCGGCGGCGGCGGTAGTCCTCGGCGCGCTCGCGCACCAGGTCCTGCGGGCCGTCCAGCGCGGCGGCGGCTGCCGCCTGGCCGACGGTGGAGATGCCCGAGGTCGCCTGGCCCTGCATGTTGATCATCGCCTTGATGAGCTGCTTCGGCCCGCCGCAGAAGCCGACGCGCCAGCCGGTCATGGCGTAGGTCTTCGACGCGCCGTTGACGGTCAGCGTGCGCTCCTTCAGCGCCGGCTCGACCTCGGCGATGGTGCAGAACTCGAAGCCGTCATAGACGAGGTGCTCGTACATGTCGTCGGTCATCACCCAGACATGCGGGTGCTTCTTCAGCACCGCGGCGATCGCCTTCATCTCCTCCCGCGAGCAGGCCGCGCCGGTCGGGTTGTTCGGGAAGTTCAGCATCACCCACTTGGTCTTGGGGGTGATGGCGGCGTCGAGGTCCTCGGGGCGCAGCTTGAAGCCGTTGTTCTGCGGGCAGTTCACCAGCACCGGCTTGCCGCCGGCGACCTTCGCCATGTCGGCGTAGGAGATCCAGTAGGGCGCGGGGATCACCACCTCGTCGCCCGGATCCACCGTCGCCATGAAGGCGTTGTAGATGCACTGCTTGCCGCCATTGGCGACCATGATCTCATCGAGCGCGTAGTCGAGCTTGTTGTCGCGCTTGAACTTGCGCTGGACCGCTTCCTTCAGTTCCCTGGTACCGTCCTGCGGCGGGTACTTGGTGTCGCCGGCCAGCGCGGCCTTGTGCGCGGCTTCGATCGCATGCATCGGCGTCGGGAAGTCGGGCTCGCCGGAGGCGAGGCTGATGACCTTGATCCCCTTCGCCGCGAGTTCCCGCCCCTTCATCGTCATCACGACGGAGGCGGAGATGGAGACGTCGTTCATGCGTGCGGCGAGAGCGGGCATGGGCATTCCCTTCGATGGCGGCGCGACCCTAAGCAATTCCGGAGCGGGGGCAAGGCGTCCCGGCCCCGCGCCCGGCGCGGCGCTGCACTGCCATGAGCACAAGGGCCAGGGCAATGCTCAACAGGGAGAGCCATTCGCCCAGCCGGACCGCCGGCGGCGGCGCCCAGCGCAGCCTCAGCCGGTGTTCGCCCGCCGCCACCCGGAAGGCGAGAAGGCGATGCGGCCCGTATGCCCCGAGCGCCGGTCCCGCCGCGCCATCGGCGGTTTCGAGCCGCCAGGTCGGGAAGTGGAAGCGCCGGAGGACGATCCAGGCCTCCCCGGCGGCCGAGACGGCGAGGTCGAGTTCGCCGGCCTGGCCGGGGATGACCGTGACCTCGGCCGCGCCGGGGGGGTCGGACCAGGCCGGCCCTCGTGCCGCGAGGGCGGCGGACATCGCCCTGAAGTCCCGCAGCGCATAGCCGCCGTCGCTGCCGTAGCGGAAGTGATGACCCGCCGGGAGGTACTCGAGGGCGTCGGGCCGCTCCTCGATGGCCGCTGCGCGCAAGGCATGCCACTCGGCGGTCTCGATGTGGTGGAGGCGGGCCCAGGCACCGGCGCCGAGCACCACGACCGCCGCAGCGCCGAGCAGGAGGCACAGCACTGCCGCCAGGACGCTGCTGCGCTGCCGCCACGGCGCCGCGCCGGACAGCACGACCGCCGTGACGATGGCGAATTCCGCGAGCAGCAGCAGTCGCCACGGGAACTGGATGCGAAACAGCGGCGACCAGGGCTCCCAGAGGCCCGGGATGAGACCGCCCGCCGCAAGGGTCACGAAACCCGCCATTCCCGCCCAGAAGCGGATCGCCGAGCCCCCCGGCCCAGCTGGCGCCTTGCGCCAGACCACGATCGCCGCGAACCCGACCGCCGCGCAGAGCGAGCCGACGAAGACGAGCATCACCTCGTTCCGCCACCGGCCGGGCGCGTAGAGCAGCGAGTTCCGCGGGTCGTAGAAGGCTTCCTGCATCACGTCGAACGCGGCCTGCCCCTGGAGGGTAAGCGCGGGCAGCAAGTAGGCGGCGGCCAGGCCGAGCGCGAGGATCCCGGCACCCGCTGCCAGCGCCGCGGCGCGCGCCAAGGCGGCAAGCCCCGGATCGCGGCGCGACGCCTCGAAAAGGAATTGGGCGGGAAACAGGAAGACCGCGGCGGCCAGAGCCGTCGGCAAGTGGCTGCACATGAGAAGCGCCGCGGCGAATGCCAGCGGCACGACCGCCCTTGCACCCGCGCGGGCGAGGTCCGACACCGCCATGGCCACCAGGGGCAGCACCGCATAGGCCGCGACTTCCCCGACGGACCCCCGGAGATAGAGGTCGAGCAGATGGTAGGGCATCGCCATGTAGATGATCGCCCCTGCCGTCGCCGCGCGCGGTCCGGCATGCCGCCCGAGCCAGGCCCGCATGGAAAGGCCTGAGGCGAGCAGCATCGTCGCCATCGCCGCGCCGAGGACCCGGAAGGTTCCGGCCGCGCCCTCCGCCAGGGGCGTGTGCAGCCAGGCCCAGTAGAACGGGACCGGCGCGTAGAAGAAGAAGGCGGAACTGCCGAAGCCGCCGAAGGAACCCGGCAGCCACCGCGGATAGACCACGCCGGAATTCAACAGTTCGATGAACTGGCTGGCCCAGGTGGCATTGTAGATGGCGCTGTGCGACGGCGGCGCCCCGAACAGCAGCAGCGGCCAGACGAGGAACAGGGCCGCGAGCGCGACGGCGAGAGCCGAGGCCGGCCAGGCCGATCGCGTCTTCACCGGCTCCTCACGCAATCCCGCCTCCTTGCCACGGACAGACGACCTGGCTGGTCGCCACCAAGGCGCGAATCACGCGCCGGTCACGTCCGCCGGCCGCTCGCACAGCCAGTCGTAGGGTTGTTCGGCGACGACGCGGAAGCCCTGCTTCCTCCAGAACGCCAGCACCTCGCTGCCCTTCAGCACCTCGATCCGGGCCGGGAGGCCCGGATGCGCGGCCAGCACGGATGCGGCGATGGCCGCGCCGAGGCCCCGTCCCTGCATCGCCGGTTCAAGGTAGAAGGAATGGATCTCCAGATGACCGGTGGCGGGAACCGCGGCGATGCAGCCGACGAGCCGGCCATCGACCTCGACCGCACTCAGGTTCGCCGGATCGAAGCCGGCACGCATCCGCATGCGCCGGCGCTCCGGGTCGAAGCGGCCGACACGCTCGAGGTCGGCGCGCAGCACGCGGATGGAAAGATCGAGGAGCGGCGCGAAATCCGCGTCGTCCACTGGCCGCAGGCGAAAGGCGGGGGGCATGGCGATCTCCTGCGACGGTGGATTCATGCTGCGCGCCTGAGCCTGACCAGCAGCCCGAGGAGCACGAGGAACCCGAGCAGCGAAACCGCCGCGCCGGCCGCCATGACCGGGGGAGGCGACCAGACCAGCCGCAGCGCCGTCTCGCCAGCGGGCACCTCGAAGGCGGCGAGGCCATCGGGTCCATGCGGCGCGATGACGGGGCCCGGCGCACCGGCCGCATCCTCCAGCCGCCACAGCGGGTAGTAGAAGCGCCGCAGGATGATGCGCGTCCCGGTCGAGGCCCGCACCGCCACGCTGCCTGCCCCGCGGTTGTCCGGCGACAGCGTGACGGTCGCCGTGCCGGGCGGCTCCGACCAGGCCGGGGCGCGGTCGCGGTAGGGCGCGACCAGCGACTCGTAGGTCTCGCCTCGAAGGCCCTGATTGGCCCCGAGGCGGGTGGCGCGGCCGGGGGGCAGGTATTCGAAGGCATCGAAGCGCTGGCTCACTGCCGCGGCCTCCGTGGTTTGCCTCCGCGGCAGCTTCGCGACCTCGTATCTCGTCGCGATCAGGCCGCCCCCGACGACCACCGCCGGCGCCATGGCCAGCACCACGGCCACCATGCCGCCAAGGGTGCGGCGATCGAAGCCCGCCGGGAGGCCGAGCGCCACCGCCGTCACCAGCGCGAATTCGACCGGCACCAACAGCCGCCAGGGAAACTGGAGGCGCGCAAGGGGCGACCACGGCTCCCACAACCAGGGCAAGGCGCCGGCCATCACCGCCAGCAGGACGAGCGCGATCGCCGCCCATTGCCGCGGCGCGGCGGCGTCCCGCGCCCCGCGCAGGAGCGCGAGCATCCCCGCGGCTGCGATCGCATAGGCCAGGGCGAGTGACCCGACGACGACCAGCATCATCCGGTTGGGCCAGCCGCCGGGCGCGATCAGCAGCCACCGGCGCGGGTCGTAGTAGCCCTCATTCATGTCGTGCATCGACACATGCCCCTGAAGCAGCAGGGCAGGCAGCACGTAGCTCGCGGCCAGCGCGAGGCCGAGCAGCACGGAGCCCGACACGCGCAGCGCCGCCATGCCCGCCGCGGCGAGGCGCGGACGGCAGGCGAACAGAAATCCCAGCCCCTGGCACGGCAGCACCAGGACCGCCACAACGAGCGAAACCGGCAGATGACTGAGCAGCAGAGCCGCCAGCGCGGCGCCGAGCCGCAGGACCCCGCCGCGCCGCCCGCGCAACGCATCCTCCGCCCCGGCGGCGACCAGCGGCAGAACGGCATAGGCGGCCAGTTCGCCGAGCGCGCCGCGGGAGTAGTGGTCGAACAGATGGAAGGGCGCCGCGATGTAGAGGAGGCCCGCGAGGGTCGCCCGCCAGGGGCTGGCCGCCCGCGCCACCCAGGCATGCATGGCGAGGCCCGAGGCGATCGCCAGCACTGCCCCCAGCAGGCCGAGCAGCACCGCGTTCGGCAGCAGCCCCAGGGTGAGCAGGTCGAGCACCGCAGCCACCCAGAAGGGCGCGGGCGCGTAGAAGAAAAAGGCCGGGCTGCCCAGGCCGTCGAAGGAATCCGGAAGCCAGCGCGGCCACAGCAGCCCGGCGGCGAACAGTCGGCTGAACTGCTCGGTCCAGGTCCGGTTGAACGTGGCCGAATCCGTCGGCGGCGTGCCGAGCACGAGGCTGGGCCCCGTGACGGCAAGCCCCGCCAGGACGAGCAGCGCCACCGCCGCCCAGGGCCGGCCCACCGTGGCTGCGACGTAGCGCAGGGCACCCGTCACATTCGCACCGCCGCCACCGCCACCCCGATCGGCGCCATCACGACATCGACGACAGCCGTCGCGCGGAACCGGAGCACGATGCAAAGCGGGGCAGCACGAGCGCCGGAGCCCCGAGGCGAGTGCAAAAGCCGGTGCCGATGCTCCCTTCCGCCGCGAACCACGCCGGAAAGCCGGGCGAGGCGGAAGACATCGGCGTCGGGGAGTCGGGCGCGCCGGAGGCGAGGCTGATGACCTTGATGCCCTTCGCCGCGAGTTCACGCGCCTTCATCGTCATGACCAGGGATGCGGAGATGGAAACGTCGTTCATACGGGCGGCGAGGGCAGGCATCGGCATAGTCACTCGCATTGCAAGGGGGTGGGGAACCTATGCCCCTCCCGCCGGCCCGCAAAGGCTCCTTGATCGACCTCAAGCCCCGATGCCCACGGGCGGCGTATACTGTTTTGATTAACATGGGGAGGCAACCATGCCAGCCACCATGCGCGCCGCCGTCGTGCCGGCCCTCGGGGCACCGCTCGAGATCCGCGAAGTCCCGGTGCCCGAGCCGGGGCCCGGGCAGGTCCTGGTGAAGGTCGTGGCTTCAGGCGTCTGCCATACCGACCTGCATGCCGCGAAGGGCGACTGGCCGGTCAAGCCGACCGCCCCCTTCATCCCGGGCCATGAGGGGGTCGGCACCGTCATCGCGCTCGGTGCCGGCGCGAAGGGGGTGAAGGAGGGCGACCGCATCGGCGTGCCCTGGCTGCACAGCGCCTGCGGGTACTGCCCCTATTGCCGTACCGGGTGGGAGACACTCTGCGGCAGCCAGAAGAACACCGGCTATTCGGTGAATGGCGGCTTTGCGGATTATGTGCTCGCGGATCCGCGCTATGTCGGGCACCTGCCGGCCAGCCTCGATTTCGGTCCGGCCGCGCCGGTGCTCTGTGCGGGGGTCACCGTCTACAAGGGGCTGAAGGAAACCGAGGCGCGGCCGGGAGAGTGGGTCGCCGTATCGGGCATCGGCGGGCTTGGCCATATGGCGGTGCAATACGCCAAGGCGATGGGGCTGCACTGTGCGGCAGTCGACATCCATCCGGAAAAGCTCGAACTGGCGAAGTCGCTCGGCGCCGATGCGGTGATGGACGGTCGCCAGCCGGACGCCGTCGCACGCCTGGTGCGCGAGACCGGCGGCATGCATGGCGTGCTGGTCACTGCCGTCTCGCCCGCGGCCTTCGACCAGGCCTTCGGCATGCTGCGGTCGAAGGGAACGATGACCCTGGTCGGCCTGCCCCCAGGGCGGATGGCGCTGCCGATCTTCGACACGGTGCTGAAGCGCATCACAGTGCGCGGGTCGATCGTCGGCACGCGCCAGGACCTCGAGGAGGCGATCGCCTTCGCCGGGGAAGGCAAGGTGGCGCCGCACTTCTCCTGGGCGACGCTCGGCGAGATCAACGACATCTTCGCGCGCATGGAAGCGGGCGCGATCGACGGGCGCGTGGTGCTCAGGATGCAATAGGCGGAGCGGCGCGCTGGACGCCAATGAAAAGGTCGAGGAAGGCCTCGAAATTGCCCTCCTCGACCGGACGCAGCGTGATGCGCGGCGTCACTTCATCCCGGCACAGAACGCCTGGATCCGCGTGCAGGCTTCCCGCAGCGCCTCGTCGGAGGTCGCGTAGGAGATGCGGAAATGGCCGGGCGAGAGGAAAGCCGCGCCATGCACCGTGGCGACGCCGGTCTCCTCCAGCAGCGCGATGGTGAAGTCCTCGTCCGTCTCGATCTTCTTGCCGCCGGCGGTGGTCTTGCCGATGCAGCCGCGCATGTCGGGGAACACGTAGAAGGCGCCTTCCGGCTTGTGGCAGCGGATGCCGGGGGAAGCGTTGAGCATGTCCACCACCATGTTGCGGCGGCGCTCATAGACCTTGCGCATCTCCTCGATGCTCTCCTGCGGGCCGATCAGCGCCTCGACGGCGGCGGCCTGGGAGATGCTGCTGGTGCCGGAGGTGCTCTGGCCCTGCAGCTTGTCCATCGCCTTGATGAGATGCACCGGCGCACCGGCGAAGCCGATCCGCCAGCCGGTCATCGCATAGGCCTTGGAGCAGCCGTTCATGGTGACGGTGCGCTCGCGCAGCCGCGGCTCGACCTCGAGGATCGTCGCCGGCCTGAAGCCGTCATAGACCAGCTTCTCGTAGATGTCGTCGGTGAACACCCAGACATCCGGGTGGCGCATCAGGACATCGGTGATCCCCTTCAGCTCCTCCGCGCTGTAGGCGGCGCCGGTCGGGTTGCAGGGGTTGTTCAGGATCAGCCACTTGGTCTTCGGCGTGATCGCGGCTTCCAACTGCTCGGCGGTCATCTTGAAGCCGGCGTTCTGGCCGCACTGCACGATCACCGGCGTGCCTTCGGCGAGCTGCACGATGTCCGGGTAGGACACCCAGCACGGGGCGGGGATGATCGCCTCGTCGCCCGGATTGATGGTGGCGACCAGGGCGTCGAAGATCACCTGCTTGCCGCCGGTGGCGACGATGATCTCCTCCGGCGTGTAGTCGAGGCCGCTGTCGCGCTTGAACTTGGCGCAGACGGCACGGCGCAGCTCCATCGTGCCGGCGACGTCGGTGTACTTGGTCTCCCCGCGCTCGATCGCCGCGATCGCCGCGTCCTTGACGTTGCGGGGGGTGTCGAAGTCGGGCTCGCCCGAGGACAGGCCGATCACGTCCTTGCCCGCGGCCTTCAGGGCACGCGCCTTCGCCGTCATGGCAATGGTCAGGGACGGCGAGATGCGGTTGAGGCGATCGGCGATCAGGTTCATGGCGGGCCCGGGGAACAGTGCAGGGAAGGGGCGGACCCTACTGCCCCCTCCCCCGCCCATCAACCCGGCCTCACCAGAGGCGGAGAGGGCGGAGCCCCTGATAGGTCCAGCCACCTTCCTGCAGGCAGGCGGCGCGGGCGGCCCGCCGCTGGCCGGTGTTGGCGTCCACCCAGCCATATTGGGGCGGCACGAAGCGGCCTGCGCGGGTGACGCATTCGGTCCGGCCGCGACGGGTGAAGCAGCGGCGCTCGGGCCCTTCCCAGTAGCCGGGGGCGATCACCGTCCAGACCAGGGCCGGCGGGACAAGCTGCGCCGCCCGGGCGGTGCACTCGGCCTGGGCGGCCTCGGAGTCCGCCTCGGTGGCGCCGGGGCGTTCCCAGCGCTCCGCGCATCCGGCCAGCAGCACGAGAAAGAGCAACACCCTTCGCATGACGGGGGAATGTGGCACTGCGCGGCGGCGAAACGATGGCCCCGTGGCCGAGGGCATTCACCCCCGCCGCGGCCGGAGCAGGATGGCCGCCACCGCGAGCATCGCCCCCACCCCGATCACCACCACCGCCCCCAGCGCGTTCACCTCCGGCGTCAGCCCGAGCCGCAGCATGGAGAACAGCGCCATGGGCAGCGTCGTCCCCGCCGGGCCCGAGACGAAGGAGGCGATCACCACGTCGTCGAGCGAGAGGGTGAAGGCCAGCAGCCACCCCGCCGCCAGGGCGGGCGCGACCAGCGGCAGCGTCACCGTGCGGAAGGCAAGGAAGGGCGTGGCGCCGAGGTCCATCGCCGCTTCCTCCAGGCTGCGATCGGTCTCGGCCAGGCGCGCCTGCACCACCACCGCGACGAAGGCGGCGCCGAGGGTCGCATGCGCCAGCAGCACGGTGGTCGCGCCGCGCCCGGCGGGCCAGCCCGTCAGGATGTCCAGCGCGACGAAGAGCAGCAGCAGGGACAGGCCGGTCACCACCTCCGGCAGCACCAGCGGCGCGCCGATCAGGGCGCCGAACACCGCTCGGCCGCGGAAGGGCCCGAAGCGCGCCAGCGCCCAGCCCGCCGCGCCGCCGAGCAGCACCGCGAGGCTCGCCGCCCCGGCGGCGATGCGCAGCGACAGCAGCGCCGCCTCGACCAGACGCTCATCGGCCGCCAGGGCGTGGAACCAGCGGAGCGAGAAGCCGCCCCACTGGAAGGGAATGCGGTCGGCACTGAAGGCATAGGCCACCAGCAGCAGGATCGGCAGCCACAGGAAGGCGAAGCCCGCGAGCATGGCCGCCCGGACCAGGCGCCCCTGCCTCATGGCCGTGCCTCCAGCCGCTGGAACAGCCGGATCGGGACCAGCAGGAGGGCCAGCAGCGCAACCGCCAGCGCCGCCGCCACCGGCCAGTCCCGGTTCTGGAAGAATTCCTGCCAGAGCACACGGCCGACCATCTGCGCCTCGGGCGGGCCCATCAGTTCGGGGATGACGAATTCGCCCGCCGCCGGGATGAAGACGAGCAGGAAGCCGGCCGCCGCCGCCGGGGCGGTGACCGGCAGGGTCACGGTCAGGAACACGGTCGCCGGACGCGCGCCGAGGTCCGCCGCCGCCTCCCCCAGCGACGGGTCGAGCCGCAGGAAGGCGGCAAAGAGCGGCAGCACGGCGAAGGGCAGGTAGGCGTGCACCATGCCCACCAGCATCGCGCCCTCGGTGTAGAGCAGCGGGATCGGCGCATCGGCGAGCCCGGCGGATTGCAGCAGGGAATTGATCCAGCCCTCGTCGCGCAGCAGGCCGATCCAGGCGCCCACGCGCAGCAGGAAGCCGGTCCAGAACGGCAGCATCAGCAGGGCGAGCAGCACCACGCGCCGCCCCGGCGCCGCGCGGGCGATGCCCATGGCCATGGGGTAGGCGAGGAGCAGGCAGAGTGCCGCCGTCGTCGCCGCGACACGCAGCGCCGTGAGCAGCGCATCGAGGTAGTAGGTGTCCTCCGCCAGCACCGCGAAGCCGGCGACGGACAACGCCAGCCTGAACGGCGGCACGCCCGGATCGGAGTCCGCAAAGGCGATGGCGACCAGGATGGCCGCCGGCGCCGCTACGAACAACACCAGCCACCCCAGGGCCGGCGCCAGAACGAGCAACCGCCCCCCGTCCCGGTTCCCAAAGGCCTTTCGGCCTTTGGCGGGGTGGGTGCGGGAGGGGCGGTGCCCCTCCCGTTCGCGCGCCGGGCCGGTCACGACGCCAAGGCCACCACCGCGTCCGCATCCCAGGCAAGACAGACGCTCGCCCCGCGTTCCGGCGGCGCGCCGTCCTCCTCCGCATGAGCGACGCGCAGCGTGGCGCCACCGGACAGCCGCACCAGCACGAGGGAATCGTCGCCGCGGAAGGCGACGTCCTCGACCACCCCCTGCGCGGTGTTCGGCCCCGCGCCGTCGGCGGTGATGCGGATGCGTTCCGGCCGGAGCGCGACGGCAACCGTGCCGGCGGGAATCGCGCCGGCGAAGGTTGCAGCAGCCTCCGCACTGTCGAAGCGCCCCTCGGCCGCCTGCCCTTCCAGCACGTTCGCCGCGCCGAGGAAGCGCGCCACGAAGCGCGAGGCCGGCCGTTCGTAGATCGCCCGCGGCGCGCCCACCTGCGCGATGCGCCCGCCATCCAGCAGGGCGACGCGGTCGGCCAGCGCCAGCGCTTCCTCCTGGTCGTGCGTCACCATCACGAAGGCGGCGCCGGTCTCGCGCTGCAGGGCGCGGAGCTCGAAGCCGGTGCGCTCCCGCAGTCCGGCGTCGAGCGCGCCGAGCGGCTCGTCCAGCAGCAGCAGGCGCGGGCGCATCACCAGGCTGCGGGCGAGCGCAACGCGCTGCTTCTGCCCGCCGGACAGCTGGTGCGGCCTGCGGCGCTCGAAGCCGTCCAGCCCGACCATGGCGAGGGCGGAGGCGGTGCGGGCCGCGATGTCGCCACGCGCCACGCCGGCGCGCCTTAGCCCGTAGGCGACGTTGTCGGCGACGCTCATGTGCGGGAACAGCGCGTAGGACTGGAACATCATGTTCACCGGCCGCGCCCAGGGCGGCGTCGCGGCGATGTCGTGCCCGTCCAGCAGCAGGCGGCCGGAATCCGGCGCCTCGAAGCCGGCGATGATGCGCAGCAGCGTGGACTTGCCGGAGCCGGAGCCGCCGAGCAGCGCGAAGAACTCGCCCTCGGCGATCTCGAGGTCGAGCGCATCAAGCGCGAGCATGGCGCCGAAGCGCCTCGTCAGCGCCTCGGCGCGGAGCAGCATCGGCGGCCCGGCGGAGCGCAGCGGCCCGTGCACATCAACGCCCCGCCTTGAAGCGCGACCAGAGGCGCGTCCGGGCGCGCTCGGCCTCGCGCGGCGGGGTGCCGGCGACGAAGGTGCGCGACAGCGCCTCGGCGGAGGGGAAGACATTGGGGTCGTTGCGCACCGCCTCGGTCACCAGGGGGCGGCTGGCGGGGACGGCGTTGGGGTAGCGGACATGGCTGGTGATGCCGGCCATGACGTCCGGCTGCAGCAGGAAGTTGATGAAGGCCTGCGCGGCCTCGGGGTTCGGCGCGTCGGCCGGGATGGCCAGCATGTCGAACCAGAGCTGCGCGCCTTCGCGCGGCATGACGTAGCCGACCTCGACGCCGCGATTCGCCTCCCGCGCGCGGGCCTGGGCCTGGATGACGTCGCCGGAATAGGTCATCGCCACGCAGGCCTCCCCGGTCGCCAGCGCATCGAGGATGGAGCCGGAGGCGATGATGGCGCGCACATGCCGGCGGACGCCCATCAGCGCCTGCTCGGCGGCGCGCAGATCCTCGGCCGCGTGGCTGTTGGGGTCGCGGCCGAGCCAGCGCAACACCGAGGGCAGCACGTCGGTCGGGCTGTCCATCACCATGATGCCGCAACGGGCCAGCCGCTGCGCGTTCTCCGGTTTCAGCAGGATGTCGAGGCTGTCGAGCGGGACGTCCGGCCCGAGCGCGGCGCGCACGCGGTCCACCCGGATGCCGAGCCCGACCGTCCCCCAGAGGTAGATCGCGCCATGCCGGTTGCCCGGGTCGATGGAAGCGACTCGCTCCATCAGCGTGGCGTCGAGGTTGCGCCAGTTCGGGATCGCCGTGCGGTCGAGCGGCCGCAGCGCGCCGGCGCGCACCAGCCGCGCGAAGCTGGGCTCGCTGGTCGGCACCACGATGTCGTAACCTGAACGCCCGGCGGAGAGCTTGCCCTCCAGCGTCTCCAGGCTGTCGTAGACGTCGTAGCGGACGCGGATGCCGGTCTCGCGCGTGAAGCGCGCGACGGCATAGGGGTCGATGTAGTCCGACCAGTTGTAGACGTTCAGCACACGCTCCTGCGCCGCGGCCGGCAGGACCGGGAGCAGCAGGGCGAGCAGCGGCAAGAGGCGTCGGAGCATCGGCGCGGTCCCTCGGGCGACGGTCGGCGGATGGGGCGGACAGTATCACGCGCACCGCGCCTGCCATCCCCCGACGCGCAACCAGATATAGGACAATTTCCCTTGACTATGGGCTGAAGTTCCTGTACCCACGGCGCACCAAGGGGTGGATTGCGCCCGCCGCATCCCCCCTCCCCGGCTTTTCCGATCAGCCCGCCCCCCGAACACCCCGCCCCCGGCGAGGGTGCGCCTGCGCGCACCCGTCGCCCGGAGCGGCCGAGGAGCCACGCATGCCCTTTTCCGACAGCGAACTCTCGGCCCTGACCTCGGCCAATGGCTTCACGCTCTGGCACTACCGCACGGAGGACGACCGCGCGGCAGTGCTGGCGCCGGGCTATTTCGCCGCCGCCGCGCCGCGGCTGCTGCCCGGCGACATCGTCATCGTCCAGGCGGCGGACGCCACCGCGCTGGTGCCGATCCGCGGCGGCACGGTGCCGGGCAGCGGCGTCACCGTGGATGGCTCGGGCAGCACGCCGGCGCTGTTGCGCTCGGCGACGCTGCTGATCGACATGATGCTCGCCGGCGCGGCAAGCGCGCGCGCCATCGAGCTCGACGCGCCGCCGACGACGCTCTTCGAGGGCGACGTGCTGGCGGTCGGCGCCACCGTCACCGGCCCGATCGCCCAGGTCACCTTCGCCTTCCGCACCGCCGCCGGGACGGATGTCGCGCCGCCGCAGACCGTCGCGGTCGTCGGCGGCCGGGCCGCGGCGAGCTTCACCGCGCCGGCGCCGGCCGGCGGCTTGCGCATCCGTGCCGCCGATGCCGCCGACGCGACGCTCGTCACGCTCTCCCCGCCCTTCGCGGTGACGCAGCCGCCGCGGCTCGTGACCGAAGCCGGCGGCCTGCTGCTGCTCGAAAGCGGCGCCGCGCTGCTGCTCTAGCCCCCCCCTGCCCCGTCCCGCCCCCCCCCGCGAGAGAGAACCCCATGTCCGACACCAAGATCAGCGCCCTCCCCGCCATTGCTTCCGCCGCCGATGCGGATCTGCTGCCGGTGGTGCAGGGCAGCGGCGGCTCGGCCACGACGCGCCGCGCCTCGCTCGCGCAGCTCCGAGCCGGGCTGCTCGCCGACCGCCCTGTCCATGTGCGCGAATTCGGCGCCGTCGGCGATGGCGTGACCAACGACGCCCCGGCCATCCAGGCGGCGATCGACGCGCTGGCGGCGACGGGCGGCGGCGTGCTGCTCTTCGGGCCGCGCCCCTACCGCATCGCGAGCCCGGTCGTCGTCTCCGGCGTCGCCATCGTGCTGCAGGGCGCCGGCTTCACCGAGGGGCCCGGCGTCGCCTCCGGCACCTGGCTGACGATCGATGCCACAGGCTTCACGCCCTTCACCTTCAGCGGCGTCGCGGCGCGCGGTTCGGCGGTGCGCGACCTCGCGGTGCGGCAGCAGCATTCGGCGCCGCTCGATGCGAGCTGGGCGCCGACCGCCTACGACTTCGTCTTCCGCGTGCAGGACTGCCTGGGCGCCGTGGATTTCGAGAATGTCTTCCTCTGCGGCATCAACCGCGGCATCTGGTGCGACAATTCCGGCCGCTTCAACATCCAGCGCCTGCGCGGCCAGGTCTACACGACCGGCATCGAGATCGACCGCGCCTACGACATCGGCCGCATCCACCACGTGCATTTCTGGACCTTCGTCACCGCCGATGACGACGTCGTGCGCTGGCAGCAGCAGAACCAGGACGCGCTGGTGTTCCGGCGGGTGGATGGCGTCTTCCTCGACGACATCTTCGTCCTCGGTGCACGCTCGGCGCTGCGCTTCGCCTCCTCGGCCTCCGGCGTGACGCGGAAGTTCTACCTCGGCAGCCTCTACTCCGACTTCGCGCAGTACGGCATCTGGGTGGACGGCAACGGCGTCGAGGGCCAGATCGCCAACGCCACCACCCAGGGCGAGCTGTGGAACGCCGGCGCCACGCCGCTCACCGGGTCGAGCGGCATCCGCATCGACGGCAACAATGCTCGGCTGCAGATCGGCAACCTCCGCGTCGACGATGCCGAGAGCAACGCCGTCATCGTCAATGGCAGCGGCAACCGGCTCGAAATCTTCTCCTTCCGCGCCGAGTACTACAACCGGCTCAATGACGGCTCCGCGGCGATCCATGTGGCGAATGTCGCCTCGGGCACGCCGAACAAGGTCTTCCTCGGCAGCCCGGCACTGCTCGGCAACGGCAATGGCGGCCCGGTGGTGAACGCCGGCACCAACGGGCATGTCGCGCTCGCCGCGCCCGCCGGGCGCGGCGACCGGCCGGGGCTGATGCTGGGCACGGAGGACACCGGCCTCTACGCGCCGGACGCGACCAGCGTCGCGACGGTCGTCGGCGGTGCCGAAGTCCTGCGCGCCGACGCGACGGGGACGGTCACGCTCGGCGGCGCGAGCGGGGCGCAGGGCTTTACCGTGAACACGCCTGCCAATGCGGTGAACCGCCTCGCGGCGACCGGCGCCGCCTCGGGCGCCGTGCCGAGCCTCGCCGCGCAGGGCTCCGACACCAACGTCAACCTGCAGATCGTTCCCAAGGGCGCGGGCACGACGCGCATCCATGCGCGCAATGCCCTCGGCGTGGAGGTCGCCGCCAATGCGACACCGACGAACTACCTCCGCCTGGTGGCCGGCGCGACCGGCGTCTCGCCGCGCATCGAGGTGGCGGGCAACGACGCGAACATCAGCCTGACGCTGGCGACGAAGGGCAACGGCGTGGTCGCCGCCACCATGCCGCTCCAGCTCCCCGGCTACACCGTCGCAGGCCTGCCCTCGGCAGCCGCCATGCTGCGCTGCCTCGTCTATGTCTCGGACGGCACGGCGAACAAGCGCCTGGCCATCAGCGACGGCACCTCCTGGCGCTGGCCCGACGGCGCGGTGGTGAGCTGATCCCGCGGCCGCAGCGAAGGAACCGAAAGCGATGACCGCCCTGACCGACTACTCCAAGAACCTGCTCGCCCGCGCCCTGGTCGGCCGGCAGCCCAGCCTGCCGGTGGCGGTCTGGGTCGCCCTCGGCACCGGCGGCACCGACGCTTCCGGCCTGACCGGGGAACCGGCCGCCGCCACCGGCTACATGCGCCAGCCGGTGGCCTTCACCGGCAGCGGCAGCCAGCGCAATGCCGCCGCCACGCGATTCGCCTTCACCTCGGGCGTCGGCACGCTGACGCATGTCGGGCTGTTCGATGCGGTTTCGGGAGGCAATGCGCTCGCCTGGGGTGCGCTCGGCACGCCGGCGACGCTGAATGCGGCCGGCACCATCACGGTGCCGGCGGAAAGCCTGACCGTGCTCGCGGACTGATGCCAGCGGCACGAGTCATTGCCTCGTGCCGAGGCCGCGACGGCGATCCGGAATGCGGCCCGCCGGTGGTCCGGCGCAGCCAAGCAGACCGGAGGTTTGCGCCCGGCGTCTGAGGGCTCGAAAAGCCTCATGCCAACGGTCGCGAATAGCGGCCGCGGGTATGAGAAGATGGGCAGGGAAGTCTCCGAGAGGGGCGCCGCCCCTCTCGGACTCACCCCGCCAAAGGCCGAGGGGCCTTTGGAAACCGATACGTGAGTCACCGCGGGTCCAGGGGACCGTGTCCCCTGGCGGGGGAGCTCGAGGGGGCGGCACCCCCTCGATCCGCGCCGCTCAATACCTTGGAGTCCGTGCCCGGATTCCCGCTCCCGCGGACCGCCCCGCATCCAGCAGCGCCTGGGTACGGTCCATCGCCCAGGTGGCGCCCATCTCCGGCCGCAGGTCGCCTTCCCGCTCATCCGTCACGGCATAGGTGACGAGATAGCCGCGTCCCGCCCGCCCGGCGATGATGGCGAGTTCCACCACCATGAAGCTCACATGCACTTCGGGCGTGCAGCTGTCGTTGCGCTCGATCTGCATGCGCGTCTCGCGCTGTACCCCGGCGGAGAAGGCGACGGCATCGTCCCGCGCCTCCGCATGGCGGACGATGTGGATGCAGGATGCCGAGGCCGGGCCCGCGCCCAGCGCCATTGCCACCATCCCGACCCGGAACATCGCCACCCGCACCCCAGCCTCCCTCGCCCGCCCGGGCGAAGGATGCCCTGGAACACCGCGGCCGGACCAGCGCCCGGCCCTCCACCCCCCGAAGGATATCGCCATGGACCCCCGACAGACCCGCGGCTTCCGCAACCGCAACCCCGGCAACATCGACCACCACGACGGCAACCGCTGGCAGGGCCTGGCCGATCCGCCGATCGAGCCTGCCCCGCGGGGCGGCGGGCGCCCGCGCTTCGCGCGCTTCGTCAGCCATGAATACGGCATCCGCGCGCTGGCGATGCTGCTGACCACCTACCAGGACCGGCATGGGCTGCGCACGATCCGCGGCATCATCTCCCGCTGGGCGCCAGGCCAGGAGAACAACACCGAGGCCTACATCGCCGCCGTCGCGCGGCGCATGGACCGCCACCCGCGCCAGGAGCTCGACCTGCACCGCTACGAGGATCTCCGGCCGCTGGTGGAGGCCATCATCCAGCATGAGCTTGGCGGCAATCCCTACGACCGCGCGACCATCGACGCCGGCCTGCGCCTGGCCGGGGTGGTGCCGGAAGGTCACGCCGCGGTGGCGCGCACCGGCACGGCGCGCGCGGCCGCCGGCACCGCGGCGGCGGGGGTTGGCGGCGTCGCG
>NZ_JAAEDL010000032.1 GCF_018129005.1 Neoroseomonas eburnea | reverse complement strand
CTCGGCGGCGGGTGCGGCCGGGGCGCGCGCCGGGCGCGCGGTCGCGGCGCGCTCGGCCGCCGCCTCGGCGGCCTCGAGCGCCTCGAAGATGTCGTCGATCTGTCCGGCGAAGGGGTCGGCCGGGGTCGGGCCGGTGTAGCGCGCCGGGCGCGGCGCGGCGGCGACCGGCGCGGCCTCCTCCTCGCCCTCGGCGGCAGCGGATTCGGGCGCGCCGCCCTCCTCGCGCCGACGGCGCCCGCCGCGACGGCCGCGGCGACGGCGGCGTGCATCGGCTTCGGCACCGCTCTCGGCGGACGACACCTCGCCGCCTTCCGCGGCTTCGGCCGCCTCGGTGGCCTCGGTGCCGGCCTCGGGCGGCTCCGCGCCTTCAGCCTCGGCCTCGGTCTCGCCTTCGCCGGCAGCGAGGGCCTCGCCCTCGGCGCCGGGCTGGCCCTCGCGGCCATCCTCGCGGCGGCCGCCACGACGACGGCGGCGGCGACGGCGGCGGCGCTCGCCTTCCTCGGCCGTCTCGGCGCGTTCCTCGTCGCTGCGCTGGGTGTCCTCGCTCTCCTCCGCGGCCTCGGCTTCCTCGGCCTCGTCCTCGACTTCGATCGGCTCCGGCGCGTAGTCCATGCGCAGGGCGGAGGGGGCGGCGGGCATCGCGCCCGGCTCGGCGGCGCGCAGGCGCTCGATCTTCAGCGCCGGCGGGATGAGCGAATCATCCGGCTCGAACATCACCGCCATGCCGAAGCGCGCCTCGAGCTCGGCCAGGCGATCGCGCTTGCGGTTCAGCAGCCACAACGCCACGGGGGCGGCGACGCGCACCATGATCTCGGCGGCGCGGCGCTTCGCACCCTCCTCCTCGATGGCGCGCAGCACCTGGAGCGCGCTGCTCTCGACGCTGCGGACGGTGCCGCGGCCCATGCAGTGCGGGCAGGTGATGAAGGTCTGCTCGGCGATGGACGGGCGCAGCCGCTGGCGGCTCATCTCCAGCAGGCCGAAATGGCTGATGCGGCCGACCTGGATGCGGGCGCGGTCCTGCTTCAGCGCCTCCTTCAGGCGGCGCTCGACCATGCCGTCGTGCTTGGACGACTCCATGTCGATGAAGTCGATGACGATCAGGCCCGCGAGGTCGCGCAGGCGCAACTGCCGCGCGATCTCGTCCGAGGCCTCGAGGTTGGTGCGCAGCGCGGTGTCCTCGATGTGCCGGTCGCGCGTGGCGCGGCCCGAGTTCACGTCGATGGCGACCAGCGCCTCGGTCTGGTTGATGACGATGTAGCCGCCGGACTTCAGCTGCACCACCGGCGAATGCATCGCATCGAGGTGCTGGTCGACGCCGTAGCGCGCGAAGAGCGGCACCACTTCCCGGTGCAGCCGCACCTTGGAGGCATTGGCCGGCATCAGCATGCGCATGAACTCGCGCGCCTGGCTGTAGGCCTCGTCGCCCTCGACAATCACCTCCTCGATGTCGCGGCCGAAGACGTCGCGGATCGAGCGCTTGATCAGGTCCGCTTCCTCGTAGATCAGCGCCGGCGCGGTGGAGGCCAGCGTGCGCTCGCGGATGTTGTCCCACAGGCGGAGGAGGTATTCGCAGTCGCGCTTGATCTCGGGCTTGGGCCGCTGCGCCCCGGCGGTGCGCACGATCAGCGACATGCCGTCGGGGAGGTTCATCTCCTCCACCACCTCGCGCAGCCGCTTGCGGTCGGCGGCCGAGGTGATCTTGCGGGAGACGCCGCCGCCGCGCGGGCTGTTGGGCATCAGCACCGAGAAGCGGCCGGCGAGCGAGATGTAGGTGGTCAGCGCGGCGCCCTTGCCGCCGCGTTCCTCCTTCACGACCTGCACCAGCATGATCTGCCGGCGCTTGATCACTTCCTGGATCTTGTAGTGGCGCAGGAAGCGGGGCGGGATGCGGCGCTCGCGGCGCTCCTCCTCGGCCTCGGGGGGCAGGTCCTCGCCGCCGATGGTCTCGGGCGGGGGCGGGGGCTCGTCGGCGGGAACGCTTTCGACGCGGCCGGCGTACTCGGCCTCGACGGCCTCGCCTTCGCCCGCCGGGAGTTCGGCGGCGGCACCGGGTTCGACCGGCATGCCGGCGTCGGGCGTGCCGGTGATGCGGTCATCCGCCATGTCGAGGGCCTGGGCGGCGGGCCGGGGGGCCTCCGGCACCTCCGCAGCCCCGGCAGTGCCTTCGTCGTCGGCGGGTGCTTCGGCTGCCGCGGACGCATCGGTGGCCGGCGCCTCGACGTCGGCCGCCGTCTCCGCGGAGGCCTCGGCAACGGGCTCGCCGGCCTCCTCGGCGGAGGCGGCCTCGGCGGTGCCGGCCTCCTCGCCATTGGTCCAGGCCTCGGAGCCTTCGCCGTTCCAGGCGGCGCGGTCCATCGCCGATTCCGGCGGCAGGTCGGCCTCGTCCTCGGCGCGGGCTTCCTCGGCCTGCATCTCGATCAGGCGCTGCCGGTCGGCGACGGGGATCTGGTAGTAGTCGGGGTGGATCTCGCCGAAGGCCAGGAAGCCGTGGCGGTTGCCGCCGTATTCGACGAAGGCGGCCTGCAGGCTGGGTTCCACCCGGACCACCTTGGCCAGGTAGATGTTGCCCTTGAGCGGCTTGCGGGTGGCAGTCTCGAGGTCGAATTCCTCGACGCGGTTGCCGTCCAGCACCACCACCCTGGTTTCTTCGGGGTGGGATGCGTCGATCAGCATGCGCTTGGTCATGGCACGTCGTGCTCCACGCCGCGGCGAAGCCGGCGGCGCACTGGAATGGCGAGGCCCGGGCGGAGACGGAATCGCGGCGCTGCGTCCTCTGGCATGCGGCGGCGGTCGTCCTCGCTCGGCGGACCCGGCGCCGCGCGCGGCGCGGTGCGGGCCCTGGGTGGGCGCGCCTGGTCTCTGCCCCGGACACCCTCGGACGGCCGTCGGCGACGGCGGTCACAGGCGCAGGCGGGCCGGCGATGCGATGCGGCTTGCCCGGTGCCGGCGGAAGGGGCAGGACGGGCCATGCGCGCACCGGGTTCCGCGCCGGCGGAGGTGGCAGGGGGGCGCCCGGCGAAGCCACGGAACCAAGGGGCTGGCAGGATGCCGCCCCGGCTCCAGGCCGGGCACCCGGTCATCCGCTCCGGCGTCGCGCCCCGCCTCGAGCCCTGGGGTCGCGCGCCGGACGAACCCGCCCGGGACTCCGCCCGCAGCGGCAGCCGCCGGGGCAAGGCACCATAGTCGGGGCAGGTGCGTGTCACAACCCCGGCGGGCGGGTCCCGCGGTGTTGAGGCAACACTTTCATTCAACCGTGGCAAGCCCCTGGAAATCATGGCATATTGTCGCGCCGCCCGAGAGGGGGTCTTGGCGGCAAGGGGATTTCGCGATGCTCGGCTTCGGTCGGCGCCCCTTTCTGGGGCTCGGGCTGCTCGCCGCGACGGCGGCTTCGCCCGCGCGGGCGGGCAGTATCGGCGAAGGCGCCTTGGCGCCGGCGGGCGGCGGCGCGCGCCTGACCCTCGCCGTGCAGGGCGAGCAGCGCTGGTCGTTGCGTCCGGATGCCGATCCGGCGCGGCTTGTGCTGCACCTGCCCGGCGCTGCCTGGCGCATGGCTGCCTCCCTGCGCGGCGCCGGCCCGGTGCGCGCGGCGCACTTCGCAGCCGCCGAGGACATGCTGGTGCTGGAACTCGCAAGACCCGCCCTCGGCGTGCCCGGCCCGGCGCGGGCGGGGCACATCGTCATCGACATCCGCCCGGCGGCGGCCGCGCGCTTTGCCGCCGCCGCGCGCGCCGGGCGCGACCTCGCCTCGGGCCTGGCGCGCGGCGCGGCGCCGCTGCCGCTGGTGGTGTTCGACCCCGGCCATGGTGGGCGGGACCCCGGCGCGATCGGCGCCTCCGGCACCTACGAGAAGCGCATCGTCCTCGCCGCCGCGCTGGAGACGCGCCGGCGGCTGGAGGCGACGGGCGCCTGCCGCGTGCTGCTGACGCGCACGCGCGACGTCTTCGTGCCGCTTGCCGACCGGGTGGAATTTGCCCGCCGGCGGGAGGCGGCGCTGTTCGTCTCGCTTCACGCGGATTCGGCCCCCGGAGCCCGGGGCGCCTCGGTCTACACCCTGGCCGAGACGGCCACCGACGCGATGTCCGAGGCGCTCGCCCGGCGCGAGAACCGCGCGGACATCGCCGGCGGGCTGCGCCTGCCCTCCGTCTCGCCGGACGTGCAGCGCATCCTGATCAGCCTGATGCGGCAGGAGACGCGGGCCGGCTCCGCCCGCCTCGCCCGCCTCGCGGTGCGGGAGCTGGGGGAGGAGGTGCCGCTGCTGCCCAACACCCATCGGGAGGCCGGCTTCGTGGTGCTGAAGGCGCCCGAGATCCCCTCCGCCCTGGTCGAACTCGGCTTCCTCTCCGACCCGCGGGACGAGGCGGCGCTGCAGCGCGCCGATCACCGGGCGCGGCTGGCCGGTGCGCTCGCCCGCGCGGTCAAGGGCTGGCTTGAATCGGCGCCGGTCCGGGCACAGGTGGGCTGATGCGGGCGCGATCGCGCCTGCGGGACCGCAAGAGGCCGCGGGTCCCTGGCGGGCGGCCGTTCCTCATCGGGCGGCAGGACCGCGGTGCGTGTCGCGCCGGCCCGCGCAGAGGTGTATCTAGTCGACGATGACTCCCCCCGAACTCCGTGCCGACGCACCTCTCGATCCCACACGCCGGAAGCGGCGCGGGGCGGGACCGGCCGCGCCCGCCGACAATACCGAGCCCGGGCCGCAGGCCGACGAAGCGCGGCCGCGGGATCGCAGGCGGCATGAAAGGCCCGCCAAGGCGAGGCGCCGGCGTCGCGGCCTCGGCCTTTTCCGCACCCTCTTCGTCCTGCTGCTGGCCGGCGGCGTGGTCGGTGCCGTCGGCGGCTACGGGGTCTATCGCCAGGTCTCCGAGGACCTGCCGGATTATCGCTGGCTCGCGGACTACGACCCTCCGCAGATGAGCCGGATCTACGCGGCGGATTCCCGGCTGACCGCGGAACTGGCGACCGAACGGCGCGTCTTCGTCCCGATCGAGGCCATCCCGCGCCGCGTGCAGCAGGCCTTCGTCTCGGCCGAGGACCAGCGCTTCTGGGAACATGGCGGCGTCGATCCGCTCGGCATCGGCCGCGCGCTGCTCACCGCGGCCGAGAACTACGGCTCCGGCCGGCGCATGGGCGGCGCCTCGACCATCACCCAGCAGGTCGCCAAGAACATGCTGGTGGGCAGCGAACGCTCCCTGATGCGCAAGGTGCGCGAGGCGATCCTCGCCGTGCGCATCGAGCAGGCGCTGTCGAAGGACCGCATCCTCGAACTCTACCTCAACGAGATCTTCCTCGGGCAGAGCGCCTACGGCGTCGCCGCCGCCGCGCAGGCCTACTTCAACAAGGGCCTCGACGAGCTGACCGTGGCCGAGGCGGCCTTCCTCGCCGCCCTGCCCAAGGCGCCGAACAACTACAATCCGCTGCGCTTCCCCGAGGCCGCGCGCGCCCGGCGCGACTGGGTGCTCGATCGCATGGCCGAGGACGGCTACATCACGCGGGAGGAAGCCCGCTACGCCAAGGCCGAGCCGATCGTCCCGCGGCCGTCGCGCCGGCCGGAGGTCGTCCCCGTCGGCCAGCACTTCACCGAGGAGGTGCGGCGCGAGCTGATCCAGCGCTTCGGCGCGGAGCAGACGACGATGGGCGGCCTCGTTGTGCGCACCAGCCTCGACCCGACGCTGCAGGCGGCGACGGAGCGGGCGCTGCGCGACGGGCTGATGTCCTACGACCGCCGGCGCGGCGGGTGGCGCGGCGCCTTCGGTCAGATCGCCGCCGGCCCGACCGAATGGATGCCGGCGCTGGAGGCCTATCAGCGCCCGCCGGGGGGGCTGCCGGAATGGCGCCTCGCGGTGGTGCTCGAGGTCCGCAACACCGAGGCGCGGCTCGGCTGGGTCGAACGCGGCGACGGCCGCGCGGCGCCGCAGCCGCGCACCGGCCTTATGTACCTCTCGGACCTCTCCTGGGCGCGGCCGGCGCGGGACGGGCGCGTCGGCGGGCAGCCGTCGCGCATGCAGCAGGTGGTCAGCGTCGGCGACGTGGTCTTCGTCGAGCCGCAGGCTTCCCAGCCCGCGGCGCAGGGCCGCGCGGCGCGCCCGGAACGGCTGGAACTGCGCCAGATGCCGCAGGTGGAAGGCGCCGTCGTCGCGCTCGATCCCCAGACCGGCCGCGTGCTGGCGATGGCCGGCGGCTGGTCCTTCGAACGCTCCTGGTTCAACCGGGCCACGCAGGCGATGCGCCAGCCCGGTTCCTCCTTCAAGCCCTTCGTCTACATTACGGCGCTGGAGCAGGGCATCCCGCCGAACCAGGAACTGCTCGACGAGCCGATCGAGGTGATGTCGGGCGGGCGCGTCTGGCGGCCGCAGAACTACACCGCCGGCCGCACCTATGGCTGGGTGACGATGCGCCAGGCGATGGAGCGCAGCCTCAACCTCGTCACCGTGCGGCTCGCGCAGCAGGTGGGCATCGACGCGGTGGCCGACGCGGCCGCGCGCTTCGGCGTCATCCCGAACATGCCCCGCTACCTGGCGCTGTCCCTCGGTGCCGGCGAGACGACGGTGATGCGCATGGCCGCCGGTTATGCCGCCTTCGTGAACGGCGGGCAGGAAGTGACGCCGACGCTGATCGATTCCGTGCAGGACCGCCGCGGCCGCGTGGTGTGGCGCGCCGACCGCCGGACCTGCGCGACCTGTTCGTCCGGCGGGCCGGAGGCAGGGCCGCCTGAACTGGTGGACCCGCAGCGCCGCCAGGTGACCGACCCGATCGCCGCCTACCAGATGGTCAGCCTGCTGCAGGGCGTGGTGCAGCGCGGCACCGGCGCCAACGCCATCGGCGACCGCCTCGGCCGCCCGGTCGCGGGCAAGACCGGCACCACGGACGACTACAAGGACAACTGGTTCGTCGGCTTCACCCCCGACATCGTGGTGGCGGTCTGGCTGGGCTACGACGACCCGCGCAGCCTCGGCAACGGCGAGACGGGCGGCGGCAATGCCGCGCCGATCTTCCGCGAGGTGGTGTCCGCGGCGCTGCGCGACAGCCCGCCGGTGCCCTTCCGCGCCCCGCCGGGCGTCGCGCTGGTACGCATCAATGTCGGCAATGGCTCGATCCTCGAAGCCTTCCGCCCGGGGACGGAGAATGCCGCCAGGCGCTGGGGCGACGGCAGCGGCAGCGGCGGGGGCACGGCCTCCGGCCTCGACAGCAACCTGGGCGGGCTCTATTGAGCGCCTCCCATGCGTGCTGAAGCAGAATCCCTGAACGAGCAGATCACCGCCTCGGTGTCCCTGCTGAGGAGGCATCTTTGACTGGGATGCCGCCGTCCGCCGCCTCGAAGAGCTGAACGCTCGCGCCGAGGATCCCACCCTCTGGAACGATGCCGCCGAAGCCGGCCGCGTGATGCGCGAACGCGGGCGGCTGGCCGAGCAGATCGAGGGCGTGCGTCGCCTCGAACGTGACGTCGCCGATGCGCTCGGGCTGATCGAACTTGCCGAAGCGGAAGGCGACGACGCCACCGCCGATGCCGCCGTCGCCGACCTCGAGCGCCTGGCCGAGGAAGCGAAGCGTCGCGAGATCGAGAGCCTGCTCTCGGGCGAGGCCGACGCCAACGACTGCTACGTCGAGGTGAACGCCGGCGCCGGCGGCACCGAGGCCCAGGACTGGGCCGAGATGCTGCTGCGCATGTATGTCCGCTGGGCGGAGAAGCGCGGCTACAAGGTGACGGTCACCGAACGCTCGGACGGCGAGCAGGCCGGCGTGAAGTCCGCCACCATCCAGGTGAGCGGCCCCAACGCCTATGGCTGGCTCAAGACCGAAAGCGGCGTGCACCGGCTGGTGCGCATCAGCCCCTTCGACGCGGCGGCGCGGCGGCAGACGTCATTCGCCTCCGTCTACGTCTATCCGGTGATCGACGACCGCATCGAGATCGAGATCAACCCGGCCGACCTCAAGACCGACACCTTCCGCGCCTCCGGCGCCGGCGGGCAGCACGTCAACAAGACGGAATCCGGCGTGCGCTTCACGCATATCCCGACCGGCATCGTGGTGGCGTCCACCCAGGACCGCAGCCAGCACCGCAACCGCGCCATCGCGATGGAGATGCTGCGCGCACGCCTGTACGAGCTGGAGCTGCGCAAGCGGGAGGCGATCAGCGACGCGGTCGAGGCCGGGAAGACCGACATCGGCTGGGGCCACCAGATCCGATCCTACGTGCTGCAGCCCTACCAGATGGTGAAGGACCTGCGGACCAGCGTGGAGAAGGGGAATCCCGACGCCGTGCTGGACGGGGAACTGGACGAGTTCATGGCGGCGGCGCTGGCGCAGCGCGTGGGTGCGACGCGCAGCGACGCGAGCGCGGCGGCGCGGTAGGAAGGTCGGGGGGAGGGAACTCCCCCCGAGCCCCCCTCCTTGGTCATTTGCGCTGGGGCGTGACCGTGGCGTCGGTGCACGCCGGTGACAGACAGAAAAAGGGAAGGGGTGCGGGGGAGTTCACTCCCCCGCCCTCAGCCGTCGTTCACCTGGCGCTGAAGATTCCGCGCCATCCGGTCGATATCATCGAAATTCGTCACCAGCGCCCGCTTGTCCTTCGCCGTCTGCCGCAGCGGCGACGCGCCGAAGAGCCGCGGCGCATCCGCCGCCGGGATGCCCGTGAGCCGTGCGATCCGCTCGGCGGTGTCCGGCGCCACGCTCTGCCCGGCGACGTAGTCCGGGTAGGTGATCTCAAGGTAGCGCGAATACCCGCCGAAGGCGCGCTGCACGAAGCGCCGCGTCTTCAGGATCGGCAGCATGTAGGCGAGGGCCTGTTCCGCGCTCAGCGTCACGCTCATGTCGCGCGCGGCGTCCTTGTCGTTGCCGGTGTGGTAGATGCCGCGCGCCTCGGCGATGACGTGGCTGGCGAAGCATTCCGCGAGGTCGGGACGGACCAGGTGGATCACTGCCGCGCGGCGGGACTTCAGCCAGTTGGTCAGGAAGTTCGATCCGGGCGCGCCGACCGGCATCGTCCAGATCGGCGCGAAGGAGCCGAGGTTGTTGTACATCAGGTCGAAGTGCAGCACCGCCGGCGCGACCTTGGCGCGGAGCTGCTCGACGAAGAGGTCGAGCGCGCTGCCCATCTCCTCCGCCTCGAAGCCGAAGCCGCCGCGGGAGGCGACGAAGCCGGCGAAGAAGCCGCGGAAATCGGAACCGCCGGCGCCTGGCTGGAACACCTCGCCCAGCGAACGCGCGATGCTGCCGGCCGACAATGACGTCCCGAGGAACTTGGTCCCGCTGCGCTGCGTCGCGATGGTGACGAGAAAGGGGGGCCGTTCGTCAGACAACGCGGTCTTCCGCCATGGCGATGAGGTTCCTGGGCTCCGGCACGGTGTGATGTGTCCCCCGGTTGCGAGTGGGGCCTGGCGTGGCCGGCCATCATCATATGACAGCCGTGTCATTGTGGCGAAGAAGGCCTCGTATGCGCCTTGAACCACTTCATGGGCACGGTATACGGCGAAGTACGCCGCTTTCCTCGGTGGCGCCGCGGGGGGCGCGCGTTTGGCACTGACTGTCATGCATGTGTCGCATGGTGCCGGGGGCGGCGCCGGCCGCGCCGGACGGCGGGCGCACATGGCGGCGCGCGAAGCGGGGATGCTGTCCGCCTTCGCCTTCGCCGAGGGCGAGACCGGCGCGCCGGGCGACATCCTGCTGCGCGCCGTGCCGCCCGGGGATGCCGGTGCCGCCGCCCTCGCCACCGCGCTGCACGACAAGGTGCAGTGGGGCGTGGTGCAGTCGGCGCGCAGCGCCGAGACCAACACGCTGTTCTCGATCGCCCATCCCGGCCTCGCGCTGGAACGCCAGGCGCTGTTCGCCGCGGCGGATATCCTGCACCTGCACTGGACCTCCTGGGCGGTGCCGCCGGCGACGCTGCGCGGCTGGCTCGCGGAAGGGCGGCGCGTGGTGTGGACGCTGCACGACCTCTGGCCGATGACGGGCGGCTGCCACTATCCGGCGGGCTGCGGGCAGTACCGCAGCGCCTGCCTGCAATGCCCGCAGCTCGCCGATGCCTGGTCGCTGGTGCCGAACGCCTTCGAGGAGAAGCGTGCCGCCTGGTCCGCCCCTGGGCCGGTGGTCGTCGCGCCCTCCCGCTGGATCGCGGCGCGCGCGGCGGAGAGTGCCATCCTCGGCGGCTGCCGCATCGAGGTCATCCCCAATCCGGTCGAGACCGAGGTCTTCGCCCCGCGCCCGGACCGCGAGGCGCTGCGCGCCGGCTGGGGGATCGGGCCGGACGACCTGCTGCTGGTCGCCGGCGCGCACGACAACCGGGAACACCGCAAGGGCGGCGCGCTGCTGATGGAAGCCCTGCGGCGGGTGAGCGAGGACGGGCGCCTCGCCGCGCTGCTGCCGCCGGGCGGGCGGCTGGCGGTGGCGGGCTTCGGCAAGTCGGCCTTGCCGTCATGGCCGGGGCTGAGGACGCTCGCCTTCGGGGAGGTGGCGGAGGACGAGGTGCTGGCCGACATCCTCTCGGCGGCCGATCTCGCCTGCATTCCCTCGATCGAGGACAACTACCCGAACGTCGCGCTGGAGGCGCTGGCCTGCGGCACGCCCTGCCTCGCGACATCGGTCGGCGGCCTGCCGGACCTGGTGCGGGAAGGGAGCTCCGGCGTGCTCGCCGAAGCCGCCGGGGCGGAAGCCCTGGCCGAGGCGCTGCTGCGCTTCGTCGCCCGCCATCGTGGCGATGCCGGGATGCGCGCCGCCGCGCGCGCCCAGGCGGAGGCGGAGAACGCGCTGCCGGTGATCGGCGCGCGCCTGGCCGCGCTGTACCAGGACATCGCCGGACCGCGCCCCGGCGCGGAGCCGGCGGCCCATGCCCGCGCCCTGCGCGCCTTCGCCCGCGCGCCGGTGGAGGTCGCCGCCGTCCCGGCCGCGCCCTTCCTGCGCTTCCCCGCCAACCTGCTGCTGCGGCAGGTGGCCGGCGCCGCGGCGGCGGAGATCACTCCCGCGCCGCTGCCTCCGCCGGCCGCGGACGGCCCACGAATCGTCGCGCTGCGGACGCATCACGTGCATCACGGCGCGCGTTCCGGCCCCTATCAGTTCCTGCGGCACCTGCCGCAAGGCATGCGCGTGGATGCCCGCGCCACGCCGCTCGGCGCCGCGCTGGCCGGGGAGAAGGCGGCGGAGTTCCGCGCCTGGGGCCGGCTGCTCGGCACCGTGCCCTTCGGCCAGCAGGGCAATGCCTGGCTGGCCGAGGCGGAAGTGCTGGCCGCCTGCGCGACCGAGGGCGCCGACATCGTCCACGCCATCGACGGGGAGCTCGCGCTGTGGCTGCTGCCGCGGCTGCCGGCGGCGCTCTTCGCCGGCGGGCGGCGGCCGCGCATGGTCGCGACCTTCCACCAGCCGGCGCCGCTGCTGGCCGGCATGGTGAATAGCAGGCTGCTCGGGCGGCTCGATGCGGCGATCCTGCTCTGCGAGGCGCAGCGCCCGGCCTTCGCGCCGCATCTGCCGGCGGAGCGCATCCACGTGATCCCGCATGGCATCGACAGCGACTTCTTCGCCCCCGGTCCGCGCGCGGAAGGGAAGGGGCTGCGGCTGCTCTCGGTCGGCCATTGGCTGCGCGACCACGCCACCACCTTCGCCGCGCTGAAGCTGCTGCGCGAGGCGGGGTTGCGCCCGAGCCTCCGCCTCGTCACCCCGCAGCCCCCCCCCGGCGTGCCGGCGGGCGTGACAGTGGAGAGCGGGCTGACCGACGAGGCGTTGCGCCAGGCCTATCGCGACGCGGACCTGCTGCTGCTGCCCTTGACCGACGCCACCGCCAACAACGCGATCCTGGAGGCCATGGCCTGCGGCCGCCCCGTCGTCAGCACCGATGTCGGCGGCGTGGCGGAGATGACGGAGGGCGCGGCGCGGCTGGTGCCGCCCGGTGATCCGCAGGCGCTGGCCGAGGCGGTCGCGGCGCTCGCGCGTGACCCGATGGCGGCCGCGGCGCTTGGCCGCGCGGCGCGGGCGCGGGCCGAGGCGCTCGACTGGCGCCGGATCGGCGCGCGCCATGCGGCGCTCTACGCGGCGCTCGCCGGGCAGGCGACATGAGCCGCGTCCTGCTGCTGCCCGCCGCCGCCTGGATGCCGCAGCCGACCGGCGGCTACGCGGCGGTCTTCGCGGCCCCGCTCACCGGCCGGCTGGCCGTCTGGGCGGAGGGCCTCGACACGGAAGCGGCGAGCCTGGTGCCGCATTCCGGCCCGGAACTGCCCTTCCTGCGCCTGGGTGGAACCGCCTTCGCCACCGGCAGCACCCTTGCGCGGGAGGTGTTCCGCCTGCACGCGCTGACGCCGGCGCGCCGCTGCGTGGTGATCGGCCTGCCGGCGCCGCGCCATTCGCCGACGCTCGATGCCTTCCTGCCGCGCGCCCTCGCGCGTCCGGCGACGCGGCCGGCGCCCGATCTGCCGGCGGCGCGCGCGCGCATGGATGCGGCGCTGGCCGGGCAGGATCTCGACGGCGCGCTGGCCGCGCTCGCCGACCTGCTGATCCTCGCGCGGGATGCGCCGGCGACGCGCGATGCGGTCGCCGCGCTGCTCGCGCATCTCGCGCGCCATCCGCTCTGCCGCAGCCTGGGCCTCGGCGCCTTCGCCGCGGCCCTGACCGAGTAAGGCCCCGCCATGGCCCTGATCATCCTCGACCCCAATCTCGAAGGCGAGGCGGGGCACCACCTCGCCTACGACCTGGCGATCGCGAAGGAGGCGCTGGCGCGCGGGGAGCCGGCGACGATCATCGCCAACCGCCGCTTCGGCGCCCGCACCATCGAGGGCGTGCGCGTCCTGCCCCACTTCACCGAGACCTGCTACGCGGTCCGCCATCAGGACCCGGTCACCGGCGCCTTCGACGATTTCCGCCACTTCAACGACCTGCTGCAGGCGGAACTGGCGACGCTGCCGCGCGGCGAGTTCCGCCCCTCCGACTGCGTGCTGGTGCCGACCGTCACCGAGAACCACCTCGCCGGCTATGTCGGCTGGATGAAGGGATTCGACCCCCTGGAGGCGCCGCTCTTCCTCGTCCACCTCATGCTGCCTTCGGGCTATGCGGTGGAGGGGCACGGGCGGCAGGCGGTCGAGGACAGGCTGCGGGCGCTGTTCTATCGCCTCGCCGACCGCGCGGCGCAGGAACCGGGGCCGGAGGTCCACCTCTTCGCCAGCGGCGGGCAGCATGCGGCGGAGTACGGCGCGCTGCTCGGCCGCACGATTCCGCCGCATCCGGTGCCGATCCGCCCCGAGCCGGCGCCGCGAGCCGGCGAGCCTCCGCGCCGCGCGCTGCTGTTCGCCGGCGACGTGCGCACCGACAAGGGCATCGCGCTGCTGCCGGACCTCGGCCCCGCGCTGGCCACAGCCCATCCGGACTGGACCTTCGTCGCCCACGCCAATACCGAAGCGGCCTGGGGCGAGGCCAAGGCGGCGGGGGAACGGCTCGCCGCGCTGGCCGAGGACTTCACGAACCTGGAAGTCGCCGGCGGGCGGCTTTCGCCACAGGCGTATCTCGCGCTGCTGCAGGGCGTGCGGATCGCGCTGTTCCCCTACGACCCCGCGCTGTACCGGCGGAAATCCTCGGGCGTGCTGTGGGAGGCGATCAGCCTCGGCGTGCCGGTGGTGGTGCCGGAAGGCACCTGGCTCGAATACGAGGCGCGGCACTGGGGCGCCGGCCATGTCGCCTATCGCGCGCATGACCCCGCCGCCATCGCCGCCGCCTTCGAGGCGGCGCTGCCGCGCATCGAGGAACTGGAACAGGCCTCCGCCGTCGCCGGCGAACGCTACCGTGCGGCCAATGGCGCGGCGGCATTGATGGACCAGATCGCCGCGCTGTGGGTGCGCCACAAGGCGGTGTCCTCCCTGGTGACGCGGCCGCGCAGCATGGCGCTCGATCTCACGCGCCTGGAGGCCGGCTGGCACCGGCCGGAGACGGTCGAGGGCCGCCAGGTCCGCTGGACCGCGCAGGAGCCCGTCATCGCCTTCGACTGGCCCTTCGACGAGCCCTGGGAGGCGGAGCTGACGCTGCTCTCCTTCTTCGGCACCGAGCAGTTGCAGAAGGTGACGGCGACGGTCGGTGAGGCGCCGGTTGCCCTCGACTGGTCGCGCGATGGGCGCGGCGGCCGGCTGGTGCTGCGCGGGCCCGGCGCGGGGCGCGCGCGGCCGCGCGTGGAGCTGCGCCTGCGGCTGCCCTACACCTACCGCCCGGCCAATGATGCGCGCGACCTCGGCGTGCTGGTGGCGGGCTTGCGCGTCGGCCCGACGGCCGGCGAGGCGGTGACGGCGGCCGAACGGCCCTTCGCCCGCGTGCTCGCCGCGCCGGCCGAGGCCGGCGGCTGGCCCGTGGCGCCGGCACTGAGCGGGGAGGTGCTGGCCGAGGCGGACGTGCCCTGCGTGCTCGCCTTCCGCCTGCGCGCGGGCTCGGTGCCGGCGGCGCGGGGGCTGTCGCTCTTCGTCAACGGCGCGCCGCTGCCGCTGACCGTCTCTGCCGAGCCGGGCGGGAGCTGGCTCGCCACCGCGACCCTGCCGCCGGCGCTGCTGCGGCGGGCTGGCGTCGCCGCCTGGGACCTGGTGCAGGAGGGCGGCGGCACGGGACCGGCGCCGGTGCTGCTCTCGGTCGGCGCGGCCGGCGCGGCAGGCACGCTGACGCTGGTGGCGCCGGCGGAGGAGGCGCTGTCCGCCCAGGCGGAGGCCGAGCCAATGGCGGGCGCGGTAGAGGAGGCGGAAGCGGCGCCCGAGGACGCAGCGGACACGGCCCCGGTGCAGGCACCGTCGCCGGAAGGCCCGCAGCCGGTGGCCGAACCCGCGGCCCTGGTGGAACCCCGCATCCGCTGGGACCTTTGCGCCGGCATCGGGCCGGAGGAGGGGCCCTTCCCCGATCTCGGCCTGCCCGCCGGGGTGCGCTGGATCGTCGCACGGGAGGCGCGGCTGGTGGTCGAGGCGGCGGCCGAGGGCGCGCTGCCGTTGACCCTCGGCTATCGCAGCCTGCTGCCGCGCCAGAGCATCCGCGTCGCGCTCAATGGCGGGCCCGAGGCGTCGCTGGAGACCACCGCGGCCGGGCTGCGGGAGAGCGGCGAGATGGTGCTCGATCTCGCCCTGCGGCCCGGGGCGAACGAATTGCGGCTCGGTTTTGCCGGCGCGGTGCGGGAACCGGGGTCGGGTCGCGAGCTGGTGCTGCTGATCGAGCGGATCGCGCTGGGGTGATACCATCGGCCGCCATTCGCGACCGCAGGTATCCGCCTTTCCGTGCTCTCGGGCGCCGGGCGCAAACCTCCGGTTTGCTTGGCGTCGCCGGATCACCGGCGGGCCGTATTCGCGGCCTCGGCATGAGTCAGTGACTCATGTTGCGGGTATGACTCGCACTAGCCACACACAGGGCGAATGCCCGTGCGGTTGGCATCCGGGTTTGGGCTTGGCGTGCGGCTGCCCCGGCGCGCGGTCCCCTGAGCATCACGGTCGAGCCACGGAACCCTGAGCCTCACCCATACGCAGCGGCGAGTTCGGCGAGCTTCGCGACGGTGTTCATGTTCCGCGCCGTGCCTGCCTGCGCGGCCGGGATGCGCAGCTTCGAGCGCCCGATCCCCGTGGGGCAGCGCACGTAGATCTCCCGCCTGCCGAGGCGCAGCTCCTCATCGACGCGGCCACGGGCGCCTTCGAGCGCGTCCGCCGGCGGAGGCTCATCGAGGAAGACGGCGAAGCAGCGGTTGGGCGGCGCCTCCCCGAAGGGATTGCCGGCCAGCACCGCGGCCATCTCCGCCGCGGAGCGGAGCGTGACGCCGATCGGCTTGCCGGCATCCGCGTGCAGCCGCGCCTCGATCGCCGCCTTGATCGTGGCGACCGGCTGCGCGCTCTCGAAGACGACATTGCCGCTGGCGATGTAGGTCCGGACCCGGGCGAGGCCCGTCGCGACGCATATCGCCTTCAGCTCGGCCATGGGCAGCGTGCCGGACCCGCCGACATTGATGGCGCGCAGCAGCGCGACGTAGGAGGCCATGCGCTCTACCGCATCGCGGCCTTCAGCACGTCGCCGACCTCGTCCAGGATCGCAGGGTCGTCGATGGTCGGCGGCACGACGTAGTCCTCGCCATCGGCGATCTTGCGCAGGGTGGCGCGCAGGATCTTGCCGCTGCGCGTCTTCGGCAGGCGGGCCACGACACGGGCATCCTTGAAGGCGGCAACGGGGCCGATGCGGTCGCGCACCATCGCCACCAGTTCCTGCCCGATCGCGGCTTCACCCCGCGTCACGCCGGCCTTGAGCACCACCAGGCCGAGCGGCACCTGGCCCTTCAGCGTGTCCCGCACGCCGACCACGGCACATTCGGCGACATCGGGGTGCGAAGCCAGCACTTCCTCCATCGCGCCGGTGGACAGACGATGGCCGGCGACATTGATGATGTCGTCGGTGCGGGACATCACCCAGACATAGCCGTCCTCGTCGATCATTCCGGCATCCGCCGTGCTGTAGAAGCCCGGATGCGCCGAGAGGTAGGCGTCGCGGAAGCGCTGGTCGGCGTTGAACAGGGTCGGCAGGCAGGAGGGCGGCAGCGGCAGCCGGACGGCGAGGCTGCCGATCTGCCCGCGCGGCAGTTCCCTGTTTGCCTCGTCCAGCGCCACGACATCATATCCGGGCGCGGGCTTGCCGCCGGAGCCGGGCCTCGTCGGGAACAGCCCAAGGCCGCGGAAATTGCCCGTGATGGTCCAGCCGGTTTCCGTCTGCCACCAATGGTCCACCACGGGCTTGCCCAGCAGGCGCTCGGACCAGGTGACGGTGTCGGGGTCGCAGCGCTCGCCGGCGAGGTAGAGCGCCTCCAGCCTCGACAGGTCGTGCCGCTTCAGCAGCAGGCCCTCCGGGTCCTCCTTCTTGATGGCGCGGATCGCGGTGGGCGCGGTGAACAGCACCTTCACGCCATGCTGCGCACAGACGCGCCAGAAGGTGCCGGCATCCGGCGTGCCGACCGGCTTGCCCTCGAACAGGACCGTGGTGCAGCCCGCGAGCAGCGGGGCGTAGACGATGTAGGAATGCCCCACGACCCAGCCGACATCCGAGGCCGCCCAGTACACGTCGCCCGGGTTCGCGCCGTAGACCATGGACATGGAATTGTGCAGCGCGACCGCGTGGCCGCCATTGTCGCGCACGATGCCCTTGGGCGCGCCCGTCGTGCCGGAAGTGTAGAGGATGTAGAGCGGATCGGTGCTCTCCACGCTGACGCAGGCATGCGGGGAGGCGGCAGTCTCCGCCGCGAGCAGATCCTCGTCGCGGCCGGGCGTCAGCTCGCAGGGGGATTCGGGACGCTGGAGGATCAGCACGCTCGCGGGCTTGTGCGGGCTGAGGCCGATCGCGGCATCGAGCAGGGGCTTGTACTTCACCACGCGCCCGGGCTCGAGCCCGCAGCTTGCGGAGACGATCGCCTTCGGCTTCGCATCGGCGATGCGCGTGGCGAGTTCGGCCGCGGCGAAGCCGCCGAAGACCACCGAATGCACCGCGCCGAGCCGCGCGCAGGCGAGCATGGCGATCGCCGCTTCCGGCACCATCGGCATGTAGACGATGACGCGGTCGCCCTTCGCCACCCCGCGCGCGGCGAGCGCCCCGGCCACCCGCGCCACGCGGTCCTGCAGCCGGGCGTATGACATCGCCTCGATCCGCCCGGTCATCGGGCTGTCCCAGATGATGGCGGGCTGTGCGCCCCGGCCGGCGGCGACATGGCGGTCCACCGCGTTGAAGCAGGTGTTGAGCCGCCCGCCCGGGAACCAGCGCCCATAGACGCCGAGGGCAGGATCGAAGGCCGCGCGCGGCGGCGCGTCCCAGGCGATGCCCTTGGCGGCTTCGGACCAATAGGCCGCCGGGTCGCGGCGCCAGCGGGCGTAGGTCTCGTCATAACGCGTCGCGCCGGCGGCTTCGTTCATGCCTGGGCTTCCTCCCGTCCTTGCCGCGAGCCTGGACCGCCGCGCAGGGGCCATGCAAGGCCCGGCGCGGGGCATCGATGTTGCGCCAGATCAACATTCCGCCCCTCGCCGGAGCCTATGGGTCGCGGGCACCCGGCGGCGGACCGGGATACAGGCCCAGGGAGACAGGCGATGGCCGAAGATGCGCATCTGCGCGTGCTGAACAGTCCGAGATTCCAGGAACTCGTCCGGCGGCGATCAGGCTTCGCCTGGACGCTCTCGGCCATCATGCTGGTGATCTATTTCGGCTTCATCCTGCTGGTGGCCTTCGCCAAGCCGCTGCTGGGCATGAAGGTCGGGGGCGGCGTCACTTCCCTCGGCATCGTGCTCGGCCTGTTCGTGATCGTCGCGGCCTTCGTGCTGACCGGGGTCTATGTGCGGCGCGCCAACAGCGAGTTCGACGCGCTGACCGACCGCCTGAAGGAAGAGGTGCAGTGATGCGGCGCATCCTTTGGGTTTCCGCCCTGGCGGCGTTGGCCGGCACGGCGGCGCATGTCGGGCTGGCGCACGCGGCCGGTGCCCTGGAAGGGCAAGTGGACCGGCAGGCCCTGAACCTGGCCGCGATCGTCATGTTCTTCCTGTTCGTCATCGGCACGCTCGGCATCACCTACCGCGCCGCGATGCAGACGCGCTCGGCGGCGGATTTCTATGCGGCCGGCGGCGGCATCACCGGCTTCCAGAACGGGCTCGCCATCGCCGGGGACTACATGTCGGCGGCATCCTTCCTGGGGATCTCCGGCCTGGTCTTCGCCTCGGGATTCGATGGGCTGATCTACTCGATCGGCTTCCTGGTGGGCTGGCCGGTGATCCTGTTCCTGATCGCGGAGCGGCTGCGCAACCTCGGCAAGTTCACCTTCGCCGACGTCGCCTCCTTCAGGCTGGAGCCGACCTCGATCCGCATCCTCTCGGCCACCGGCACGCTGGTGGTGGTGGCCTTCTACCTGATCGCGCAGATGGTGGGCGCGGGCAAGCTGATCGAACTGCTGTTCGGGCTGCAGTATCTCTACGCGGTGGTGATCGTCGGCGTGCTGATGATCGTCTATGTCGCCTTCGGCGGCATGAAGGCGACCACCTGGGTGCAGATCATCAAGGCCTGCCTGCTGCTGGCCGGCGCATCCTTCATGGCCATCATGGTGCTGGTCCGCTACGGCTTCAGCCCGGAGGCGATGTTCGCCGATGCGGTGCGCATCCACCCGCGCGGGGATGCGATCATGGCGCCGGGCGCGCTGGTCTCCGACCCGGTCTCTGCGATCTCGCTCGGTCTTGCGCTGATGTTCGGCACCGCCGGCCTGCCGCACATCCTGATGCGCTTCTTCACGGTCTCCGACGCCCAGGCGGCGCGGAAGTCGGTGTTCTACGCCACCGGCTTCATCGCCTATTTCTACATCCTCACCTTCATCATCGGCTTCGGCGCCATCACCTTCCTGATGACCGACGACAGCTTCTACCATGCCGGTCCCGGGGGCGTGATCAACCGCGTGGGCGGGCTGATCGGCGGCACCAACATGGCGGCGATCCACCTGGCCAATGCGGTGGGCGGGTCGCTCTTCCTCGGCTTCATCTCGGCGGTGGCCTTCGCGACCATCCTCGCGGTGGTGGCGGGGCTGACGCTCGCCGGGGCCTCGGCGGTGTCGCACGACCTCTATGCCGAGGTGATCGCGCGCGGCCGCGCCAACGAGCAGAGGGAGGTGCGGATCTCGAAGATGACGGCGGTCGTCATCGGCATCGTCGCCATCATCCTCGGCTACGTCTTCGAGAACCAGAACGTCGCCTTCATGGTGGGCCTGGCCTTCGCGGTGGCGGCATCCTGCAACTTCCCGGTGCTGCTGATGTCGGTGTTCTGGAAGGGGACCACCACGCGGGGTTCGCTGATCGGCGGCTTCCTCGGGCTGCTCAGCGCGGTGGTGATGGTGGTGCTGTCCAAGGCCGTCTGGGTGCAGACCCTTGGCTTCGGCGAGGCGCTTTTCCCCTACGACAACCCGGCGTTGTTCTCGATGACCATCGCCTTCGTCGGCATCTGGCTGTTCTCGAAGATGGACAGCAGCGCCCAGGCGAAGTCGGAACAGGCCAGCTTCGACGCGCAGTACGTGCGGTCCGAGACCGGCATCGGCGCCGCCTCGGCCCATATCCACTGACCCGCACGGCGCGGCCCTTCGCGGGGCCGCGCCGCCGCACCCGCCATGGCGACCGGCTTCGACGCCCAGAACCCGCCCTTCGATCGCCTGACCCAGCAGGAGGTCGAGGAACTGCGCGCCGCGGCGGATATCGGCTATTTCACGCCGGGCGAGACCATCATCGCCCGCGGCCGCGCTTCCGACGTGCTGCATGTCGTCATCAAGGGCGCGGTGGAGGCGCGCGAGGGGGAGGCGCTGCAGGGCGTGCTCGGCCCGCGCGACAGCTTCGACAGCCGCGCCCTCGTCCATCGCGCCGCCGGCGAGGACTTTATCGCCGCCGAGGAGACGCTCTGCTTCCTGCTCCCGGGCGCCCTGGTGCGCGCACTGATCGCCCGCAACCCGGCCTTCGCCGCCTTCTTCTACGCCGATGTCTCGCGCAAGCTGGAGGCCTTCGCGGAGGCCCGCAGGCCCGAGGGCGGCATGGAAGGCGTGCTGCGCGCGCGCGTGCGCGACGCCATGCGCCACCGCGCGGTGACGATCCCGGGCAGCGCGACCATCGCCGAGGCCGGCCAGGCGATGAGGGAGGCTGATGTCAACGCCCTGTTCGTCCGTTCCGACGGGCGGGTCGGTGTCGTCACCGGCATGAACCTCGGCAAGGCGGCGGTGCTGCGCGGCCTGCCGCTCGACACGCCGGTCGCCGAGGTGACGCATTTCGACGTCGTCTCCGTGGAGGCCGACGATTTCCTGTTCGACGCGCTGCTCGCCATGACGCGGCACAGCAAGCGGCGCCTCGGCGTGCGCGACGGCGATGCCTGGGTAGGCTTCCTCGAGGACATCGACCTTCTCGGGCAGTTCGCCGGCAATTCGCAGCTCATTCCCGGGCGCATCGACGGCGCGCGGAGCGTGGAGGAGCTGGCCGCGCCGGCCCGCGCCATCCAGGACCAGGTGGAACGGCTCTGGCGCCAGGGCGTGAAGGTGGAGGCGATCGCGGAGATCACCTCCGACCTCAACCGCCGTCTCCTCGTGCGCTTGTTCGAGCTGGTCGCGCCGCCATCCATCCGCGAGCAGGGCTGCCTGATCCTGATGGGCAGCGAGGGCCGCGGCGAGCAGACCGTCCGCACCGACCAGGACAACGGCCTGCTGCTCGCCGGCCCGGTGCCCGAGGCCGAGCTCGCCGCATTCCGCGAGGCCTTCTCCGGCGCGCTGGATTCCTACGGCTTCCCGCCCTGCCCGGGCAATGTGATGGTGCGCAACCCGCTGTGGTCGCAGACGCTCGAGGGCATGACGCGGCAATTGCGCGGCTGGATCCAGGAGAGGACGCCGGAGGCGGCGATGAACATCGCCATCTTCCTCGATGCCGTGGCGCTGACGGGCCGCCTCGCCCTGCTCGACGAGGCGAAGGCCGCGCTGTTCGGCATGATGCGCGGGGAGGCGGCGCTGATGGCGCATTTCGCCTACCTGATCGAGAGCTTCGCGACGCCGAGCCTCGGTGTGCTCGGCACCATCATGGCGAGCGTCGGCGTCGGCGAGGACGCGATCGATATCAAGAAGGCCGGCATCTTCCCGATCGTGCACGGCGTGCGGACCATGGCGCTCGACCGCGGCATCGCGGCGACCGCGACTTCCGGGCGCATCGACGCGCTGGTCGCCGGCGGCGCGCTGGAGGAGGGGCTCGGCCGGGAACTGCTCGGCGCGCTGCGCGTCTTCATGGCCTATCGCATAGCCTCCCAGATCGACGCCGTGCGGCGCGGCAACGTCGCCGCGGAGGCGCTGGTGCGCCCCAGCGCCCTGACCTCGGCCGACCGCGATATCCTGCGGGATTCACTGCGCGTCGTGCGCCACTTCCGCGAGGTGATAGGCACCCGGTTCAAGACCTCGGTGTTCTGACGATGATGGGCTGGATCCGCCGCCGTCTCTGGCGCGCCGCGCTCGCGGACCCGGATTTCCTGTTCCTGCTCGACCCGCCGCCGGAGGGGGAGGCGGTGTCGCTCGACTGTGAGACCACGGGCCTCGATCCCTGGGTGGACGAGATCGTCGCCGTCGCGGCGGTGCCGGTGGTCGGCAACCGCATCCTGACGAGCAGCCGCTTCGAGGCCGTGGTGCGGCCGACCCGCATGCCGGAGGCCGGCTCGATCAAGGTGCACGGGCTTCGCCAGCGCGATGTCGCAGCGGGCCGGCCGATGTCCGAGGTGCTGCCGGAACTCCTGCGTTTCATCGGCCCGCGGCCGCTGGTGGGCTACTACATCGACTTCGATGTGCGGATGGTGGACCGCTACGCGCTGCACCAGATCGGCACGCGGCTGCCGAACCGGCGCATCGAGGTCTCGTCGCTCTACTACGACCGGAAGTACGGCAAGGCGCCGCCGGGCACGGCGGTCGACCTGCGCTTCGCCAGCATTCGGACGGAACTCGGGATCCCCGATCTCGGGCAGCATGACGCGCTGGCCGATGCCGTGATGGCGGCGATGATGTGGGTGCAGTTGCGCGACCTGCAGGCGCGTGGGCAGAGGCTTCGGCTGGAGAGGCGGCGCGAGGCGACCGCGGCACCGCTCGGGGCCTGAAGCGACGGCGCGCTGCCCCCTCGAACTCCCCAGGCAGGGGACACGGTTCGCGGCACCCGCGGTGGCTCAAGTACTGGTTTCCAAGGCCTCCGCGGCCTTTGGCGGGGAGAGCCCGAGAAGGGACGGCGCCCCTCTCGGGCCACCCGACGGCGCTGGCGCTCCCCGGCCGGCCCATGGCAGCCTTGCGCGCATGAGCGGCTTCATCCGCCGCGCCGTCGGCGCCGTCGCCAGGGGTTTGAGGCCCTCGCCACGCGAATTCATCCGCGCGCGCGCGCATTTCCACGCCGCCCTGCCCCCCGGCCCGCTGCCCTTCCAGCGCTACGTCGTCTTCGACCTGGAATCGACCGGCCTCAAGCCGACCAACGGCGACGCGCTTCTGGCCATCGGTGCGGTCAGGCTGCACGACACGGAGCCGGCGGATCGGTTCGAGACGCTGATCGACCCCGGCCGCCCGATCCCGCCGGAGGGCATTCGCTACCACGGCATCACGGATGACCGCGTGCGCGGCGCCCCGCGCGCGCCGGAAGCGATCGGCGCCTTCCTCGACTTCGCGAAGGATGACGTGCTGGTCGCCCACAACTGCGCCTTCGACCGCACGCTGCTGTTCATGGAGGAGTACCGCGGCGCGCCGGCAGTGCCGAACCCCCTGCTGTGCAGCATGGCCACCTCCCGCTGGCTCGATCCCGAGGAGCCCGACCATTCGCTGGACGGGCTCTGCGGCCGTGCGGGCATCGTCATCGAGGGGCGGCACGACGCGCTCGGCGATGCCGAGGCGACGGCGGAACTCTGGGTGCACCTGCTGGCCCGCGCCGCTGCGCGCGGGGTAGAGGATCTGCAGGACCTCCTCCGCCGCAGCCGCATGCTGCATGCCATGGCGCAGTCCGCCGAGCATTTCTGATCGGGCTGCGACCCGCTACCAGATCTGGCCCGTGAAACTGCCGAAGGAGCCGCGGCTGAAGGAGCGCACCGCCTTGAGCGCATCGCGCAACTGCGCTCGCTCGGCCCGCGGCAGGGGGGCCGTGTCCACCAGGTTGCCCGGCTCCAGGCCGGCTGCGTGGTCCGCGAGCTGCTGGCGCAGCACGGTGTCGAGCAGCAGGTCGAAGGCTTCCGTGAGGTCCGCGGCCTCGCGGGCGGACAGCGTGCCCCGCGCGGCCAGCGCGGCGAGGCGATCGAGCGTGCCGGTGGCGGCGATGCCGTCGCGCAGCGCCATCAGCCGCGCCGCGGCGACCAGCGGCATCAGCCCATGCAATTTGAAGTCGGTGCGCGTGCCGGGGCCGGGCTCGTTGTCGGCGAAGCCGCCCCAGAGCGTCAGCCCGACGGTCAGCGACTGGTTCTGCGCCGCCATGGCCGCAAGCAGCGCGGGGCTCGCGCCCAGCACGCGGCCAAGATGGGCGCGCAGCGCCTCGGCGGGTGCCGGGTCGCCGGCGGCGGCGCGGAAGTCGAAGGCGATGTCGGAGAACAGCAGCGCGGCGCCGGTTCGCTTCATCGCCCAGTGCTCGAATTGCCGCCGCCACTGAGGCAGGGTTTTCCGCCATAGCGGGTTCATCGCCATGATCCCGCCGGGGCAGAGCGGGAAGCCTGCCTGTTCCAGCCGGCGGTTGAAATCCTCGGCGAAGGCGCGGAACCAGGCGTCCACGCGGTCGTGTTCGGCGTCGGGGTAGTCCTCCAGTATCAGGCCGTTGTCCTGGTCGGGTCGCAAGAGGCTCTCCCCCCGGCCGGCGCTTCCCATCACCAGCAGGGTGAAGCGCAGGGGCGGGGGGGCGTGCGCCGCCAGGACCCGGTCGAGCACGCGGCGATGCAGTTCGACGTTGATGCCGCTGACCAGGCCCACCAGGTCGCGGGCCGGGACGCCCTCCCCGAGCAGAGCGGTGGCGACGCCGGCCTGCGCGCGCTTCACCGCCACGTCGTCGCCCGCGAGCGCGTCGAGGTGGCCGAGCAGCCGGCCCGAGACGGCAGCGAGCGTCTCCGACCGATGCAGCATGCCGCAGCAGCGGCCGTCCGGGTCCAGCACCGGCAGGTGCCGCAGGTGCCCCGCGCGCAGCAGTGCGACCGCCCGCCACAGGCCGGCATCCTCGGTGCAACTGATGACCGGCGCGGTCATGGCGGCGGCGAGCGGCGCCTCGGGCGGCAGGCGGAAGGCGATGCGGCGGGCGACGTCCTGCTCGGTGAGGATGCCGATCGGGCGGCCATCCGCGTCCACCGCGAGCACCGCGGAGGCGCGCGCCTCCGCCATGGCCGCCAATGTTTCCCCGAGCGGGGCCTCGGGCGGGAAGGCGGGTGGCGGCGGCGCCATGGCCCCGGTGACGCCGCCGGTCAGCGCGGCGGCGGGGGAAGGATGGGAAGCGGAAAGGGAATGCCGCATGCCGTGCTGTCCGCCTGTCCCCGGTGCAACCGGGCGAGTATGGCGAAGAGGCGCGGCCGCCGCGATGCGCTATTCGGCCGGCGCCAGCCGCTCGGCGAGCCCCGCCGGGTCGAAGCGCCGCTCGATCTCCTGCCGGGCGGAGACGAAGTGGAAGCGGAGCGCCCCGCGGATCGACGGTGCTTCCCCGACGCGGTTCTCCGGGTGGATCGGCAGGGTCGCGAACAGCGGCGCCTCGGCGAGCAGCGGCATGGTGTGGGAGGGCTGCGGCGGCGATAGCTGGAGGCCCGCGAGATGGCTGCGGATCGAGAAGGTTGTGGCGGTCCCGAGCTCCTCCGGCGGCGGCGGCTCAACCGTCAGGGCCGCGTCGTGCAGGCGCGCCAGCGCTTCGATGAGCGCGACCTCCCGGCCGGGCGCGTGGGGCCGGAGCCAGGCCTCGGCCATGGCGGTCACATCCGCGATGGCGCCGAAGAAGACCTGCCAGCGGCAATGCTGCAGGGCGGCCTGGAACTCGGCCTCGGCGAAGAGCCGCTGCTCGTGCCGGCCCGACTTCACGCGGCAATAGTCGAGTACGGTCTTCTGGGCGACGTAGGCGCCCTGGGCATGGAGGAATTCCCCCAGCCTGGCCGGGTCCGACACCTTGGCGCGGCTGTGCAGGCGCAGCAGGGCAGCCCGAAGTACCGTTATCATCCGTCAAGTAACCTTGTTGCGCGCGGCCGAGGGGCCATGGCAACCTTCTAACAGGAATCCCTGCGAGCCGACCAATCGATCGGGCCGAACCGAGGGGCGCCGCAACAGGCCGGGCCGCGAATGCAGGCATCGGCACAATGAAAAAATGGGGGGACTGAACATCATGCCACTTGCTGAACCGGGATCCGGCCGGCCGACCAGTTCCGAGCCGGCCGTCGATGCGGCCACGGCCGCCGCCTACTGGTCGAAGACGTCAGGCCTGATGTGGACGATGCTGATCATCTGGGCCATCGCGAGCTTCGGCATCCACTTCTTCGCCTCGATGCTCAATGAATACAGGTTCCTGGGTTTTCCGCTCGGCTTCTACATGGCGGCGCAAGGCAGCCTGATCATCTTCGTCGTCATGCTGTTCTGGTTCGCCCGCCGGCAGAACGCCATCGACGCCGAATTCGGCGTGACGGAGGACTGACCGATGGCCGATCCCTCCGCCCGGAAGGGCGACTTCCTCTCGAACCTCGGCAGGATCTACTCGTGGTACACGGGCGGCTTCGCCGCCTTCGTCGTGTTCCTCGCCATCCTTGAACGGGTCGGGGTGCCGAACCGCATCATCGGCTACCTCTTCGTCTTCCTCACCATCGGCGTCTATGCGCTGATCGGCTATCTCTCGCGCACGGCGCAAGTGTCGGAATACTACGTCGCGGGGCGCCGCGTGCCGGCCTTCTACAACGGCATGGCGACCGGCTCGGACTGGATGTCCGCCGCTTCCTTCATCGGCATGGCGGGCACGCTCTACCTGCTCGGCTATGACGGGCTTGCGTTCGTCCTCGGCTGGACGGGCGGGTACGTGCTGGTGGCGATCCTGCTCGCGCCCTATCTGCGCAAGTTCGGCGCCTACACGGTCCCGGACTTCCTGGGCGCCCGCTACGGCGGCAACATCGCCCGCTTCTGCGGCGTGGTCGTGCTGATGTCCGCCTCCTTCACCTATGTCGTCGCGCAGATCTTCGGCACCGGCATCATCGCCTCCCGCTTCCTTGGCATCTCCTTCGAGGTCGCGGTGTTCGTGGGCCTCGCCGGCATCTTGGTCTGCTCGATGCTCGGCGGCATGCGGGCGGTCACCTGGACCCAGGTGGCGCAGTACATCATCCTGATCATCGCCTACCTGATCCCGGTCGTGCTGCTGTCGGCCAAGGTGACGGGCGTGCCCCTGCCGCAGATCATGTACGGGCAGGCGATCGAGCAGATCGAGCTGCTGCGCGTGACCAAGGAGGCACTGACGGGCGCACCATCCCACATCACGCCCTTCCAGACCTACGACGTGCTCAACTTCTTCGGGCTCATCTTCTGCCTGATGGTCGGCACGGCATCCCTGCCGCACATCCTGATGCGCTATTTCACGACGCCGTCAGTGCGCGACGCGCGGCAATCCGTCGCCTGGTCGCTGTTCTTCATCTTCCTGCTCTACTTCACGGCGCCGGCCTACGCCGCCTTCGCCAAGCTGGAGGTGTTCACCAACGTGATCGGCGCGCCGATCGCGAGCCTGCCCGACTGGGTGCGCATCTGGAGCGACATCGGCCTCGTCGCCGTGCGCGATGCCAACAGCGACGGCATCCTGCAGTTCCGCGAGTTCACCATCAACGCCGACGCCATCGTCCTGGCGACGCCGGAGATCGCCGGCCTGCCCTACGTGATCGCCGGCCTGGTGGCAGCGGGCGGACTCGCCGCGGCGCTGTCCACCGCCGACGGCCTGCTGCTCGCGATCGCCAACGCGCTCAGCCACGACATCTACTACCGGATGCTCGATCCGAAGGCGAACACCCAGCGGCGGCTGGTGGTTGCGCGTGCCCTGCTGGTGGTGGTGGCGATCGTCGCGGCCTATGTCGCGAGCACACGGCCCGCCGGCATCCTTGCCATGGTGGCCTGGGCCTTCTCCATCGCCGCCTCCGGGCTGTTCCCGGCACTGGTGATGGGCGTGTGGTGGAAGCGCACCACCTCGGCGGGCGCCATCGCGGGCATGATCGTCGGCTACGGCGTCTGCCTCTTCTACCTGATCGGCACGCAATACTATGCGATGCCGCTCTGGTTCGGGGTGCGCAACATCTCCTGCGGCCTCTTCGGCATCCCGGCGGCGTTCGTCGTGACCTGGGCGGTCAGCCTTATGACGGCGGCACCGTCGAAGGACATGCAGGAGTTCGTCGAGAGCATCCGCACCCCGCGCGGCGGCGTGCGGCTGGTCGCGGGGGAGAAGGCGCTCGACTGAGCGTCTGGCTTCCTGCCGCGCGGGAACGGGGCGGGACCCTTGCCAGGGTTCCGCCCTTCTTTCATGAGAGGTGCCGATGGGTGATGATTTCCTTGTTTCCTACCTACCGTTCTGGATCGTCACCTATGCGCTGGCCGTCATGGGCTGGAGCTGCATCGGTCGCTTCATGATGCAGTTCGTGGTCGCGCCCGACAGCACCAATTACATCTGGCGGGCCTTCCGGGCGCTGTCGGCCGGGCCCGTGGCAGTCGCGCGGCTGATGGTGCCCTCCTATGTCGGGCCGTTCTTCCTGCCGCTGGTCGCGGCCTTCTGGGTCTTCATCCTGCGCATGGGCTTCGGCCTCGCCATGCTGTCGGCCGGCCTCGCCCCGCGCGTCAGTCCGGCGGGGGGCTGACCCGGTGCCGCCGCAGACGCTGTTCACCCTGACGGTCGCCGTCAGCCTGCTCGCGGGCCTTTCGAGCCCGGCGCTCGCGCTCGTCTTCGCGCTCTATCCGCTCTGGCTGCCGGAGATCTTCCCGCGGACGACCGAGGTTGTCTTCTACGGTGCCAGCCTCATCGTCGCGACCGCGACCTTGCTCGCCGCGGCGATCCCGGCGGCCGTGGCCGAGCGGCTGGGTGCGAGCCTCGCGACCGCCATGCGGATCTGGCTGGCGGCGGCGGCGGCCCTGGCGGGCCTTGGCATCCTGGCCAGGTTTTGAAGCCGCCGGTCGGATTCCACTCCCGCTGCGCGAGGCTTCGGGGCATGCTCGGCAGGCTTCGCTCCAGGGCCTGTCATGGAGATCCTTCGGACATTCGCCGACATCTCGATCCGCCGGGCCTGCGGCTTCGCCGCCCTGGGCATCGGGACCGTCATGCTCGCCCTCTCCTACGATCTGGCGCTGGCGCTGCGTTCGGGGGCCGTGCTGACATCGCTGACCTTCGGCGTGATCTGGCTGTGCGCCTGGCGGGCGCCGCACTGGGACGTGCGCAGGACGGAACTCTGGTCGATGGTCGTCGCCGAAGGCCTGCACCTCCCGTCCTCGGGGACGCATGCCGCGCGCCTTGAGGCGCGCGCAGCGCGCGTGCTGCGCGAGCGGCTGTCCTGGCACGCCGAACGCGTCGCGCTGGCGGCGCTCGCCATGTGGATCTGCGCGGGGGGGGCCGCGCTGGTGGACCATCTTCTCGGCGAATGACGCCGGGCCGCCATCGGCTGGGCCCTTCGCGCGAATCATGGCGCGAAGGGTCGGCGGGGCGGTCGCCCGCGTCGCGGAACGCGGTACGATCCGCCCTTCAGCCGCCTCCGCTGAAGGGCGCCTGCGCTCGGCCGATTTCGCCGAGGCGCGCGGTCCAGGTTTCCCCCGCCTGTGGCGCTGCCGTCGGGGAAAGGCCCGCCACCACCAGCAGCGCGCCCGCGGGCAGGCCGCCGAGCGCCCTCGCCGCCGCGGCCGCCGATGCGAAGGCGTCCCGCAGGTTCGTGGGTGCGCCGCGCGGGCGCCGCGGTTCCGCCGCGCAGGCGACTGTCACCGGCCCGTCCGGCAGCACCGCCGCCGGCCCCGCGACGACCAGGCCGAGCCCGGCGAGGTCGGCGGCGCAGGCATTGCCGTCCACCGGGCCATCGCGGAAGCGGCTGGCGGAGACATCCAGCGCGGCATGCACCGCCGCCAGCACGGGCGCGCCGGCCGTGCCGGGCTCCAGCGCCTCGGCCAGCACGCCGATTGCCGCCGCGCTCAGCCTGCCATGGCGTAGGGTGCCGAGCGCGATGGGCGTGCCGCTGCGCAGCAGTCTGGCCTCCAGCATCGGACCGGCCACGGGCTCCCCGAGCGGCCCAGGCGCGAGCCGCAGGCCACAGGGGGCGACGCCGAGGGCCTCGAGCACGGCGCCGGCGATCTCCGCGCCCGTCCCGGGATCCTCCGGGCGCAGCCAGTCGGGCAGCGGGGCGAGCGGATTGCCCTTCTCGAAGGCCTCCGCCAGGTAGGCGGCGGCGCGTGCGATTGCTTCGTGGTCCATGGGCGGTGCCGCATCAGTCGACGCGGATCGTCTCCTCCTCCTGGAAGCCGCCCGGCGGTGTGCCTTCCATCTGCACGGGGGCGCCGGCGTCCCCGCCGCCGCCGTAGAGCTGCTCGGGCAGCCAGGTGACGATGCCGGGGAAGAAATAGACGCAGAACATCGTGAAGACGACGATGTAGATGAAGGGCATGCAGCCGCGGAAGATGTCCTCGAGCTTCACGTGCTTCGGCGCCACGCCCTTGAGGTAGAAGGCGGCCATGGCGACGGGCGGGGAGAGGAAGGAGGTCTGCAGGTTCAGCGCGATCAGGATGCCGAAGAACAGCGGGTCGACGCCGAAATCATCCAGCAGCGGCAGGAAGATCGGCACGAAGATGACGATGATCTCGGTCCATTCGAGCGGCCAGCCGAGCACGAAGATCAGCGCCTGGGCCAGCAGCATGAAGGTGAAGGTGTTGAGCGGCAGAGACTTGAAGAACTGCTCCACCAGTTCCTGCCCGCCGAGATAGCCGAAGACCGAGGAGAAGATCGCCGAGCCGACGAACAGCCAGCACACCATGGCCGAGGTGCGGGCGGTGAGGAACACGCTCTCCTTCAGCTTGGCGATGGAGAAGGAGCGGTAGGCGATGGCGAGGACGATGGAGCCGAGGCTGCCCATCGCCGCCGCCTCCGAGGGGGTCGCGAGGCCCATCAGGATGGCGCCGAGCACCGCGGCGATGAGCAGCGCCAGCGGAAAGAAGGAGGTGACGAGCGCCACCAGGATCCTGCCGAAGGGGACTTTCGCCTCCCCCGGCGGCAGGCGCGGCGCGACGGAGGGCTTCACGATGGCGATGCCCATCGCATAGACGATATAGAGCCCCGCCAGCATCACACCCGGAATGAAGGCCGCGGCGTAGAGCTGCACCACCGAGACGCCGGCCGTCGCGCCGTAGAGGATCAGCATGATGGACGGCGGGATGAGGATGCCGAGGCAGCCGCCCGCCGCCACCACGCCGGAGGCGAGCTTCACGTCGTAGCCGGCGCGCAGCATGGCCGGGAAGGCGAGCAGCCCCATCAGCGTGACCACCGCGCCGACGATGCCCGTGGCGGTGGCGAACAGCGCGCAGGTGGCGAGCGTGGCGACGGCGAGCGATCCGGGGATATTGCCCGAGGCCATCTGCAGCGAGCGGAACAGCCGGTCGAGGATGTTCGCCCGCTCGATGATGTAGCCCATCAGCACGAAGAGCGGGACGGAGATCAGCACGTCGTTCGACATCACCGAATAGGTGCGCTGCACCAGCAGGTCGAAGATGCGGTCCCCCATGCCGAGGTAGCCGAAGAACAGCCCCATCGCCATCAGCGTGAAGGCGATCGGGAAGCCCAGCATGATGAAGAAGAGGAAGAGGAAGAGCTGCAGCAGCCCCAGCGCGCCGTCACTCATTGCGATGCCGCCTTCAGCGTCCGGAGGTCTCGTCCCCGGCGTGCTCGCCGGGGATGTGGCCGGCGGCGAGCTCGCGCGCCAGTTCTTCGGGGTCGTGTTCCGCCGCGGCGGCGAGGATCTGCTGTTCGAGCTCCTCCACGTCGGAGAGCCGTTGCGGCCATTCGCCTTCGCGGATGCAGCGGATGCAGCGCACGACTTCCACCAGGCCCTGCAGCAGCAGCAGGAAGCCGACGATCGGGATGAGGAACTTGAAGGGCCAGATCACCGGACCGGTCGGGCTGAACATGCTGCGCTCGTGCTGCCCGTAGGACTGCATGGCGAAGGTCCAGCCGGAGATCATGAAGGCGATGATGCCGGGGAAGAAGAACAGCAGGTACAGCACCAGGTCGAACTTCGCCTGCAGCGTCGGGCGGAAGTTGCGGTAGAGGAAATCCCCGCGCACATGGCCGTTGCGGCTCAGCGTGTAGGCGCCCGCCATCATGAACAGCGTGCCGTAGAGCATGTAGGAGACGTCGTAGGCCCAGGAGGTCGGCGCGCGGAAGGCGTAGCGGGCGACGACCTCGTAGACCACGGCGAAGGTGAGCACGACGACCGACCAGGCGAAGACCTGGCCGATGACGGTGCTCAACCGGTCGATGCCGAGAAGCAGGCGCTGCATGGGTCGTGTCCCGTGACGGCGGGCCATGAAAAAGCCGCCGCCCCGCAAGGTTCGGGGCGGCGGCCTCGCTGCGTCAGGTCAGCCCTGGCGCGCGAAGAAGTGGTTGTAGGCGATCACCGGGCTCGCCTCGTAGCGCAGGTAGAAGCTGCCGACGCGGCGGCACCATTCGCGCTGGCTGTCGCAGACCTTCTTGAAGAAGGCGCCGGCGGCGGGGGAGGAAGCGTCGCCCTCCAGCCGCGCCACCACGCGGTTCCAGGCCTGGAGCTGGGCGTCGAGCACCGGCCGCGGCGTCTGGCGCACCTGCACGCCTTGGCGCGCGACCATCTCGGCGAGGTCCTTCGAGTAGCGGTCCTGCTGCTTCCAGGACATGTCCGCCGAGGCGCTTTCCGAGGCGTATTTGATCACCGCCTTCAACTCGGCCGGCAGGGCCTCGAACTTGGCCTTGTTGAACAGGACCTCGAAGCTTTCCGTCCGCTGGTGGAAGGACTGGATCATGTAGACCTTCGCCACGTCCGGGAAGCCGAGGACACGGTCGGAGGAGGGGTTGTTGAACTCGGCGCCGTCGATCACGCCGCGCTCCAGCGCCGGCACGATCTCGCCGCCGGGCAGGGAGACGACAGCGGCGCCGAGTTCCGCGAAGAGATCCGCCGCCAGGCCGACGGTGCGGTACTTCAGGCCGCGGAGTTGGTCGGCGCGCTCGATCGGGTTCTTGAACCAGCCGAGCGGCTGGGTCGGCATCGGCCCGGTCATGAAGGCGACGACGTTGACCTTGACGATGTCGTTCAGCAGCTCGGTGTAGAGCGCCTCGCCGCCGCCGTAGTGGTACCAGCCGAGGAGCTGGTTGGCGTCGCCGAACCAGGGCGGCGAGGTGCCGAACAGGCTGAAGGCCTTGTTCTTGCCGAACCAGTAGGCGGGCACCCCGTGACCGCCATCGAGCGTGCCGGCCGAAACCGCGTCCAGAAGCTGGAAGGCCGGCACCACGGCGCCGGCGGCGAGCAGTTCGAGCCGCAGCCGTCCGCCGCCCATCTCGTTCACGCGCTTGACGAAATCGCCGGCGAATTCGTGGAAGATGTCGCGTTGCGGCCAAGTGGACTGGAAGCGCAGCGTCACGGTCTGCGCCCGGCTGACATTCGGCTTCGCCAGCACCGCGGCGCCGACGCCGCCCGCCGCGGCGGCCTTCAGGAAACCTCGCCGCGCTGGCCGCGGCGCCTTCTCGTCCGTCATTCGTTCCTCCCGGGTTGCCGATTCGGCAGTGGCCGATTCCGGCACGTTAACCCTGGAAATCCAAATATGTGACGGTGCGGCATCCTGCAATGGTTCTATCGAACGCGAAATACTTTCGAAGGTGTATCGGTGCTTCGCGCCCGAACTACTTCGTCACGAACGCCTTTTCGACCACATAGGTTCCGGGGGCGTTGTTGGCGCCCTCCTCGAAGCCGCGCGCCTCCAGCATTTCCTTGCAGTCCCGGTTCATCGCCTCGGAGCCGCAGAGCATCACGCGGTCATGCTCGGGGCTCAGTTCCGGCAGGCCGAGATCGGCGAAGATCCTGCCGCTTTCGATCAGCGCGGTGATGCGGCCCTGGGTGCGGAACGGCTCCCGCGTGACGGAGGGGTAGTAGAGCAGCTTGCCGCGGACCATCTCGCCGAGGAAATCGTGCGCCGGCAGGTCCCTCTCGAACAGCTCCCGATGGGCAAGCTCCGCGACCTCGCGGACGGTATGCGCCACCACCACGTGCTCGAAGCGGTCATAGACCTCGGGTTCGCGCGTCAGGCTGAGGAAGGGGGCGAGGCCGGTGCCGGTCGCCAGCAGCCACAGCGTCCGCCCGGGCTTCAGATTGTCCGTCACCAGCGTGCCGGTCGGCTTCCTGCCGATCAGCACCGTGTCGCCCGCCCTGATGTGCTGCAGGCGTGAGGTCAGCGGGCCGTCCTGCACCTTGATCGAGAGGAATTCGAGCTCCTCCTCCCAGGGCGGGCTGGCCATGGAATAGGCGCGCACCAGCGGCTTGCCGTTCACCATCAGCCCGATCATGGCGAATTCCCCGGCGCGGAAGCGGAAGGTCGCATCCCGCGTGCAGCGGAAGGAGAACAGCCGATCGGTCCAGTGATGGACCCAGGTCACGCGCTCGCCGAAATAGGCGGCGGGGATCACGGGGGCGGCGGGGGCAGGGGCGTCGTTCATGGCGGCAAGCCTTGTGCTGCGCTGCCGCAGCGGGTGCAACAGGAAAGCACCGCTGTCCTTGCGCTTCTACGGCCCACGGTCTCTCCTGCGCGCATGACCGACCTGCCCCAGGGTGTTCCCTTCGACCCCGAGACCGACCCGCCGGTGGGCCCGCGGGTGGATGCCACGCCGCGGCCATTGCCCGCCCGCATCCCGCACCGCGGCCGCGCCGTGGACCTCGAGCCGCTGCATGTCCGCCACGCGCCCGAACTCTGGCGCGCCGCGCAGGGCCAGCCGGCGGAGGCATCCTGGGCCTATCTCGGCTACGGGCCCTTCGCCTCGGAAGCCGCGATGCGCGCCCATGTCGGCGCCTTCGCCGCCACCCACGACCCGATGGCCTGGGCGGTCCGCCCGCACGCCACCGGCACGGCCGATGGCTGGCTGACGCTCATGGAGATCCATCCGGCGCACGCGCACATCGAGATCGGCCACATCTGGTTCTCGCCGCGCATGCAGCGCACGCGCGCGGCGAGCGAGGCGATGTTCCTGCTGATGCGCCACGCCATGGACGAGCTCGGCTACCGGCGTCTGACCTGGAAGTGCAACGCGCTCAACATGCCCTCCCGCCGGGCGGCGGAGCGGCTCGGCTTCACCTATGAGGGCACGCTGCGCAACGTGCTGGTGGTGAAGGGAAGGCGGCGGGACACCGCGTGGTTCTCGATCCTCGAGGATGAATGGCCGGGCAGGCGCGATGCCATCGCCGCCTGGCTGGACGACGCCAACTGGGGGCCGGATGGCCGGCCGAAGCGGAGCCTCTCGGCATTCCGGGGGTGAGAGACCCTTCGGGCATGCGCCGGATGGCGCATTCTCGATGCCGGCACCGGCCGGCACACCCACCGGGCCACCCATCCAGGATGCTGTCGTTGGGTGGCCAGGTGGCGTGCAGGCCGGCGCCAGCATCCTCAATCGGTCACTGACCGGGGAGCTGTCGCCCAGGCGCCACGGCGCCGTCACGCGCATGCAACGCGGCACCTGTAGAGCGCGCCCGTTCCATTCCGAACGGGGGTTCCATGCGCCGTCTTCTGCTCGCCACCGCCCTGATCGCCGCCAGCCCGGCATTCGCCGACCAGCGCTTCGAGGCGACGCTCGCCGGCCACGCCATCCTGCCGGCCGCGACCTTCGTCGCGCCGCCCGAGGGCGCCCCGCCGGGTTTCGCCGTCTCCGGCCGCTTCACCGGCCCGGGCAACCTGCGCAACGAGCAGGTCGGCAGCATGCCGGGCGACACCGGCGCGATGCACGGGCGCCGTCCGACCGGCCTCTCGCTGCCCTTCCGCGGCCAGCCGGTGCAGGGCTTCTCCGGCATCAAGCCGGTCGCCGGCGAGCCCGGCGCCTATTGGGTGCTGACCGACAACGGCTTCGGCAACCGCCGCAACAGCCACGACGCGCTGCTGATGGTGCACAAGGTGCGGCCGGATTTCGCCACCGGCCAGGTGGCGGTGCTGCAGACGATCTTCCTCTCCGACCCTGAGCGGCGCGTGCCCTTCGTGATCGCGACCGACCCCTCGCCGACGCGCTTCCTGACCGGGGCGGATTTCGACATCGAGAGCATCCAGCCGATGCCGGACGGCTCCTTCTGGATCGGCGACGAGTTCGGGCCCTTCCTGATCCATGTCGACGCGCAGGGCCGCGTGCAGCGCGTGGTCGAGACGCGGATGGACGGCCAGGTGCTGATGTCCCCCGACAACCCCGCCCATGCCGTGCCGGCGACGCCTACGGGCACGGTCGCCTACCGCGTGCGCCGCTCGGGCGGCTATGAGGGCATGGCCGCGGCGCCGGACGGATCGCGCCTCTACGCGCTGCTCGAGCAGCCGCTGTTCGCACCGAATTCGGACCAGGCCGAGGGCCGCTACCTGCGCATCCTGGAATTCGATACCGCGCGTGCCGAGTGGACCGGCCGTGTCCTGCGCTACCGGCTGGAGGAAGGGGCCACCGCGATCGGCGACTTCAACATGATCGACGACCGCCGCGCCCTGGTGATCGAGCGCGACAACGGCGAGGGCGACCCCGGCCTCGCCTGCGCGCAAGGGCAGCAGAGCACGGCCGAGCGCCCCTGCTTCCCGCTGCCCGCCCGCTTCAAGCGCATCTACCTGATCGACCTCGGCGCCGCCGATGCGGAAGGCTTCGTGCGCAAGATCGGCCATATCGACCTGATGGCGATCCGCGATCCCAACGGCGTCGCCCGCCAGCGCGGCGACCGGCCGCAGGGCGCGCCGAACGACCACTTCACCTTCCCCTTCTTCACCATCGAGGACGTGGCGATGGTCGATGCCGATCACATCATCGTCGGCAACGACAACAACCTGCCCTTCAGCGCCGGGCGCCACCTGACGCGGGCGGACGACAACGAGCTCATGCTGCTGCGCGTGCCGGAGTTCCTGCGGGCGCGTTGAGCCCGCCTGCGGCGGCGCGCGTGGTTGTCACGCCGCCGCCGCGGGTCCAACCTTGGCCGCTCACGGAGCCGGAGCGGACGAGATGGCCGAGGATCGAGTAGGGGCCTTTGTGCCAGGGGCGCGGGTTGAACGCGCCGGCGCTGGCGAGGGCCCGCTCGCCGGCCTGACCTTCGCGGTGAAGGATCTCTACGACGTCGCCGGAATCGTCACCGGCTACGGCAACCCCGATTGGGCGCGCAGCCATCCGCCGGCGACCTCCGACGCCGCCGTGGTGACGGCGCTGCTCGAGGCCGGCGCGCGGCTGGTCGGCAAGACCAAGACGGTCGAGCTCGCCTACGGCCTGACCGGCGAGAACGTCTGGTACGGCACGCCAATCAACCCCGCGGCGCCGGACCGTTTCCCGGGCGGATCCTCCTGCGGGTCGGCGGCCGCGGTGGCGGCGGGGCTCTGCGACATCGCCATGGGTTCGGACACGGGCGGATCGGTGCGCATCCCGGCCTCCTATTGCGGCATCTACGGCATCCGGCCTTCTTGGGGATCGGTGAGCCTGACGGGGGCCTGCCCGCTCGGTCCGGCCTACGATACGGCCGGGTGGTTCGCCGCCCGCGCCTCCCTGCTGCGCCGCGCGGGAGAGATTCTCCTGCCGCCGGGCGGGGAGGGGCCGCTCGGCCCGCTGCTGAAGGTGCAGGAGGCCTGGGTGAATGCCGACCCGGCGACGGCCGCGGCGCTTTCCGACGGCTTGGCGGCGACGGAATCGGTGCTGGGCAAGGCGCTGTCCGCCCAGGTCTCCCCGGAAGGGCTCGGCGCCTTCTACGAGCATTTCCGCTGCGCCCAGGCGGTCGAGGCCTGGACCAGCCTCGGCCCCTGGATCGAGGCGACCGACCCGTCCTTCGGCCCGGGGGTGAAGGAACGCTTCGCCGCGGCCAAGGCGATGGACCCGGCCAAGGGCGAGGCCGGCCGCGCCTTCCGCCGCGTCGTCCAGGCGCGGCTGCGCGGGCTGCTCGGCGGCGGCGCGGTGCTGGTCTACCCGACCTCCCCGGCGCCGGCGCCGCTGCTGACGGCGTCCCTGTCGGAACAGAACGCGGTGCGTGAGAGGAGCATGGGCGTGACGGCGATCGCCGGGCTCTGCGGCCTGGCGGAGGTGACCATCCCGGCGGGGCGTGTCGGCGGCGCGCCGGTCGGGCTTTCCCTGGTGGCGGCGCCGGGCCGAGACCGCGCGCTGCTGGAACTTGCCGAACGTGTCGCTGCCATGGCGGGGCTGCCGGTCTGATGATCACGATCCGCGACGCCGGCCCTGGCGACCTTCCGGCCATCACCGCCATCTACGGCCACCATGTGCTGCACGGCACCGGCACCTTCGAGGAGGAGCCGCCCACCGAGGCCGAGATGGCGGCCCGCATGGCCAGGGTGCAGGGCGAAGGCTGCGCCTGGCTGGTGGCCGAGGACGATCGGGGCGAAGTGCTCGGCTACGGCTATTTCGCGCCGTTCCGGCCGCGTTCCGCCTATCGCTTCACCGCCGAGGATTCGGTTTATGTCCGCAATGACATCCGCGGCCAGGGCGTGGGCAAGGCGCTGGTGGCGGAACTGCTGGCACGGGCCGAGGCGAAGGGGATCCGCCAGATGATCGCGGTGATCGGGGATTCGGAGAATGTCGGCTCGATCGGGCTGCACATCTCGCTCGGCTTCAGGCAGGCCGGCGTGCTGAAGGCAGTGGGGATGAAGTTCGGCCGCTGGGTCGATGTCGTGCAAATGCAGCGCGCGCTGGGGGCGGGGGAGCGCACGCTGCCGGATTGATGCCGCCGAGCCTTGCTGATGACGTCGTCAACGGCAAGGCGAACGGTATCGCGCGCAGGGTGCGTGTGGCGGCCGCGCGCCGGACCAGGACCCTCAGGCCGGGTCAGCCGAGGGCCTGGCCGGCATGAGGCGTTGCGCTGTGCGGCGTCGCGCCCCATCTGCCCGGTCATGGATGTCAGGCGGCCCGTCCGGGGGCCGCCGCGGAACCGAGGGAAGGCGCAGCCATGACTGCAGGCGACCCGACGACCCGCCCCGACCTTGAACGGGCTCTTCTCGACCCGCCGGCGGTGTTCGGTACCCCCGAGGCGGTCCTCGCCCACCCCGCGCTCACGCCGGAGGAGAAGATCGAGATCCTGCGGCGCTGGGAATATGATGCCGCCGACGTGGCCGTGGCGATCGAGGAGGGCATGCCCGGCGGCGATGAGACGCTGCTGCGGCGCATTACCCTCGCCTTGCAGCAACTCGCCGGGCCGCTCGATCTTGACCGGACCGGGCCCAGCAAGCAGCACGGGCTGCCGCGCGCCGCGGTCACGCCGAAGGCCTGAGCGCCGCCGGCCCGGTCAGCCCGGCCGGAAGCGGGCGAGCGCGAGGGCGTCTTCCCGCAGCGCGGCGGCGACCTCCTCGCGCGCTGTTGCCGAAACCGCCACCACCGCCACGCGGTCGAACCACCCGGTCCGGTTCCGCGCCCGTCCCTGGAACAGCCGGTCGAGCGCCATCGCCGCCGCCGAACGCCCGGCACAGCAGGCGCAGCCGAAACGGTGCGCGGGGCGGGGCGCAAGGCGTTCCGTCGCGACGAAACCCGGGCCGAGCTGCGGCGCATCGGTCAGCAGCGCCGCCGGGCCGCCGGCGCCGAGCCAAGCTGCCAAGTTGTCCGAGTCGGCGAGGATGGTCACCGGAATGCGGGCGTCGGAGGGCATCGCGTGCTGGACATAAGGATATCTTTATGACTATGTCCAGCCCATGGACGAACTCCTCACCCAACTCCGGGCCGCCGCCGAGCCCACGCGGCTGCGCCTGCTCGCGCTCTGCGCGCGCGGGGCGTGGTGCGTGTCGGACCTGGTGGCGATCCTCGGCCAGTCACAGCCGCGGCTGTCGCGCCACCTGAAGCTGCTGGTCGAGGCCGGGCTGCTGCTGCGCACGCCCGAAGGGGCCAATGCCTGGTTCCAGGTGCCGACCGAGGCCGACCTCGCGCGCCAGATCCTCGCCCGCCTGCCGGAGGACGACCCGCTGCTCGCCGCCGACCGGCGCGCCGCCGCGCGGCTGGCGGCCGAGCGCGCCCGCGTGGCCTCGGACTCCTTCCGCCGCCATGGCGCGGACTGGGACGAGATACGCGCCCTCGGCCTGCCGGGGGCGGAGATCGAGGCGGCGCTGCTCGGCGCCCTGCCGGCGCGGGTCGGGCGGCTGCTCGATATCGGCTGCGGCACGGGCGGGCTGCTGGAACGGCTCGCCTCGCGCATCGAGGAAGGGGTCGGCGTCGATGCCTCCCGCGACATGCTGGCGCTGGCGCGGACCAGGCTCGCCGAGCGCGGGCTGTCGCACATCGCGGTGCGGCAGGCGGACATGTACCGGCTGCCGCTGGCCGATGCCTCCTTCGACGCCGTCACGCTGCAGATGGTGCTGCATTACGCCGAGGATCCCGCCGCGGCGCTCGCCGAGGCCGGGCGCGTGCTGAAGCCGGGCGGTGTGCTGCTGATCGTCGATCTCGCGCCGCATCAGCGGGCCGACCTGCTCGGCGCGCATGCGCATCGCTGGCCGGGCTTCGACGATGCCGAGATCGCCGGCTGGCTCGGCGCCACAGGCTGCGCCGCCGCGCGCAGCGAAACCATCCCGGGCGCATTGCCCGTCCGCCTCTGGGTCGCCGAACGCAAGACCCGGCCTGTCTCCGTCCTGACCTTCTGAAAGCTACGGCCATGTCCCGCCCGCATCTCCTCGACGCCCTCCGTGACCGGGTCCTGCTGTGCGACGGTGGCATGGGCAGCCGCGTGCAGGTGATGGACCTCGACGTGGAGCGCGACTTCTGGGGCAAGGAGAACTGCACCGACGTGCTGTGCCTGTCGCGCCCGGACGTCGTGCGGGAGATCCATCGCGGCTACTACGAGGCCGGCGCCGACATGGTGCTGACCAATTCCTTCGGCGGATCGCCGGTGACGCTCGGGGAGTTCGAACTCGAGGACCGCGCCTTCGAGCTGAACAAGGCGGCGGTGGAGATCGCGCGAGAGGCGGCGGAATCCTTCGCCGACGGCCGCCATCGCTGGGTGATCGGCGACATCGGGCCCGGGACCAAGCTGCCTTCGCTCGGCAACATCGCCTATGACGCGCTGGAAGCGGCGTTGGTCACGCAGTGCCGCGGCCTGATCGCCGGCGGCGCCGATGCGCTGCTGACCGAGACCAACCAGGACACGCTGTTCATCAAGGCCGCGGTGAATGCGGCGAAGATCGCGCGCGCCGAGGCGAAATCCGACATCCCCGTCTTCGTGCAGGTGACGGTCGAGACCACCGGCACGCTGCTGGTCGGCCCCGATATCGGCGCGGCGGCGGCGGTGATCCATTCGCTCGACGTGCCGCTGATGGGGCTGAACTGCGCCACGGGTCCGCAGGAAATGGCGGAGCACGTGCGCTGGCTGGCGCAGAACTGGCCCGGGTTGATCTCCTGCCAGCCCAATGCCGGCCTGCCCGAGCTGGTCGACGGCAAGACGCACTACCCCCTGGGCGCGGCGGAGCTCGCGACCTGGATGGAGCGCTTCGTCACCGAGGACGGGCTGAACCTGATCGGCGGCTGCTGCGGCACGTCGACGCCGCATATCCAGGCGCTGGACGCGATGCTGCGCAGGCTGGGCGGGGCGAACCACCGGCCCGCGCCGGTGCCGCGCAGGCCGGTCTGGGTACCGTCGGTGGCCTCGCTCTACACCTCCGTGCCGCTGCGGCAGGAGAACGCCTACTTCTCCATCGGCGAGCGCTGCAACGCGAACGGCTCCAAGGCCTGGCGCGAACGCCAGGCGGCGCATGATTGGGATGGCTGCGTCGCCATGGGGCGGGAGCAGGTTGGGGAGGGATCGAATTCCCTCGACATCTGCACCGCCTTCGTCGGCCGCGACGAGATGGCCGAGATGAACGAGGTCATCACGCGCTTCACCTCCAGCGTGAACGCGCCGCTCGTCATCGACTCCACCGAGACGCCGGTGATCGAGGCCGCGCTGAAGCTGCATGGCGGCAAGCCGATCATCAACTCGATCAACTTCGAGGACGGCGAGGGCCACGCGACGGACCGCATGAGGCTCGCGAAGAAGTTCGGCACCGCGGTCATCGCGCTGACCATCGACGAGGTCGGCATGGCCAAGACGGCGGAGGACAAGCTGCGCATCGCGCGGCGGCTGGTGGACTTCGCCTGCAACCGCCACGGGCTGCCGCAGTCGGACCTGATGATCGACCCGCTCACCTTCACCATCGCCACGGGCAACGAGGACGACCGCAAGCTCGGCCTCTGGACGCTGGAAGGCATCCGCATGATCCGGGAGGAATTCCCGGAGATCCAGATCATCCTCGGGCTCTCCAACATCTCCTTCGGCCTGAACCCGGCCGCTCGGCACGTGCTGAATTCGGTCTTCCTCGATCACGCGGTGAAGGCCGGCATGACGGGCGCGATCGTGCATGTCAGCAAGATCAAGCCGCTGCACCTGATCCCGGCCGAGGAAGTGAAGGTCGCCGAGGACCTGATCTTCGACCGCCGCGCGGAAGGCTACGACCCGCTGCAGAAGATGCTGGAGATCTTCGCCGGCCGTAAGGCCGCCGACACCGCCGCCAAGAAGAAGGCGGACACGGTCGAGGGCCGGCTCAAGGACCGCATCGTGGACGGCGACCGCAAGGGGCTGGACGAGGAACTGGCCGACGCGCTGGCGAAGGGCATCGCCCCGCTGAGCATCATCAACGACATCCTGCTGGATGGCATGAAGGTGGTCGGCGAGCTGTTCGGCGCGGGCAAGATGCAGCTTCCCTTCGTGCTGCAATCCGCGGAGACGATGAAGGCCGCCGTCGCCTACCTCGAACCGCACATGGAGCGGATCGAGGGGCAGGAGAAGGGGACCATCGTGCTCGCCACCGTGAAGGGCGACGTGCACGACATCGGCAAGAACCTGGTCGACATCATCCTGACCAACAACGGCTATCGCGTCGTCAACCTCGGCATCAAGGTGCCGCTGGCGGACATGATCGCCGCGGCGAAGGAGCACCGCGCGCACGCGATCGGCATGTCCGGGCTGCTGGTGAAGTCCACCGTGGTGATGCGCGAGAACCTCGAGGAGATGGCGCGCCAGAGCCTCGACATTCCGGTGATGCTCGGCGGCGCGGCGCTGACGCGCAACTACGTGGAGGATGACTGCGTCCGCGCCTATGCCTGCGGCCGCGTGGCCTATGCGCGGGATGCCTTCGACGGGCTGCACCTGATGGACAAGGTGGTCGGCAACGGCTTCGACGACTACCTGGCCGCGATGCAGGCGAAGCGCGCCGGCAAGGCGCGCAACGAGAAGCGCGTGCTCGGCCAGGCCGACCCGCGCGGCTTCGCGCCGGTGGACGTGAACTATGCCGAGGCCCGCCGCCGCCGCGTGACGGCGGACGAACCCACGCCCATTCCGCCCTTCTGGGGCCCGCGCGTGATGGAGGCCGCGCCCAAGGCGATCGTGCCCTTCATCAACGAGCGCAGCCTCTATCAGTTCCAGTGGGGCTTCCGGAAGCAGGGCCGATCGCTCGATGATTTCCTCGGCTGGGCGAAGCAGGAACTGCGCCCGGTGCTCCAGCGCATGCTGCGCCTCACGGGCGAGCAGGACATCCTCAAGCCGCAGGCGATCTACGGCTACTGGAAATGCGCCGGGCAGGGGAACGACCTCATCCTGTTCGAGGAGGACGGCGTCACCGAGGCCTGCCGCTTCACCCTGCCGCGCCAGCCCAAGGAGGACGGCGAGTGCATCGCCGATTTCGTGCGCGACATCGGCGACGGGCCGGAGAGGCGCGACGTGATCGGGTTGCAGGTGGTCACCGTCGGGCAGAAGGCCTCCGACGTCGCGCGGGAATGGTTCGAGGAGAACCGCTACCAGGACTATCTCTACCTGCACGGCCTCAGCGTCGAGATGGCGGAGGCGATGGCGGAATACGTCCACAAGCGCATCCGCGCCGAATGGGGCTTCGCTGCCGAGGACGATCGCGACATCGACCGCATGCTGCAGCAGGGCTACCGGGGCGGCCGCTATTCCTTCGGCTACCCGGCCTGCCCGCGGCTGGAGGACCAGGTGCCGCTGCTGCGCCTGCTCGGCGCCGAGCGCATCGGCGTCTCGATCAGCGACGAGTGGCAGCTCCATCCGGAACAATCCACCAGCGCCATCGTGCTGCACCACAGGCGGGCGAAGTACTTCTCCGTCTAGGTCCGGCCGGCTAAACCCCGGCCATGACGGAAGGCAGGACAGGCAGCGCGACGACGCTGGCGATCGGCAGCGTGGCGGTGGCGCTCGCGGTGCTGGCGCTGAAGGCGGTCGCCTGGCGGCTGACGGGCAGCGTCGCGCTGATGGCGGATGCGCTGGAGAGCATCGTGAACGTGGCCGCCGCGACGGCCGCGCTCGTCGCCATCCGCTATTCGTCGATGCCGGCGGACGCCAACCACCCCTATGGCCATGCCAAGGCGGAGTACTTTTCCGCCGTGCTGGAAGGCGCGCTGATCATCGTCGCGGCGCTGCTGATCCTCAACGAGGCCTGGGGCGCGCTGGCCAATCCGCACGCCCCGGAGCAGGCGCGGCTCGGCCTCGCCATCTCCGCGGTGGCGAGCGCCGTGAACGCCGCCTGGGCGACGCTGCTGATGCGGCGCGGCAAGGCCCTTCGATCCCCCGCGCTGGTCGCGGATGCCCGCCACCTGTGGTCGGATGTCGTCACCTCGGTCGGCGTGCTGGTCGGTGTCGGCCTGGTGGCGCTGACCGGCATCCTGTGGCTGGACCCGCTGCTCGCCGCGCTGACGGCGGCGAACATCCTGTTCTCCGGTGGCCGCCTGCTGCGCGAGAGCGTCGGCGGGCTGATGGACGAGGCGGTGCCGCCGCCGACGCTGGAACGCATCCGCCGCATCGTCGCGAGCGAGGCCGAGGGTGCGATCGAGGCCCATGACCTGCGTTCCCGCCATGCCGGCCGCTTCACCTTCCTCGAATTCCACCTGGTGGTGCCGGGCGCGATGACGGTGCGCGAATCGCACGACATCTGCGACCGCATCGAAGCGGGGCTCAAGGCCGAATTGCAGAACGCCGTCATCACGATCCATGTGGAGCCCGAGGGCAAGGCCAAGCACAAGGGTGTCCCCGTGCTGTGAGGGCGCCGCCCCGGCACCCGGCCTGCCGCGCCCCGGCGCGGTCCGGCCTCTGGGTCGTCGCGCTGGGCGGGTCTGCCGCGCTGCACGCGGCCGCTCTGGCCGCCCTGCTGCTCTGGCCGACGCGGGAAGCTCCGCAGGAGCCGGGCGAGCCGGAAGGCGTGGCGCTGGTCTTCGAGGATTCGGAGGCGCGCGGCGGTGGGCCGGCGGCCGCCCCGCCCACGCCGTCGCCACTGCCGGCCGAAATGGCCGAGCCGCCCGCGCCGCCGCCGGCACCGGTCGCACCACCGCCACCGCCGGCCGCACCGAACGCCGCGGCTGCGCCGCCCGCCGTATCGCAGCAGGCGATGCCGGCCACGCCAGACGTCACGGCGGCGCCCCCCGCCTTGCCGCCGCAGGCTGATCCTTCGCCGCCACCTGGCCCCCCCGCGCCTGTCGCACAGGCCGATCCATCCGCCCCGCCGGCGCCCTCCGACGCGCCCGCCGTCGAGCCCGGACCTGCCCCGCCCATCGCCGAGACTGCGCCGGTGCCGACGCAGCCCGAGCCGCAACCCGAACCGCAACCCGAACCGCAGCCGGCGACCGAGACGGCGCAGGCGCTGCCGCTTCCTCCGCTGCCGCCCGACCCGGCCCCGGCGCCCGCACCGCGCCCATCGCCGGCGCGCCCCGCCACCGATGGCATCCGGCTGCATGCCGGCAGCGCCGCATTGCCGGACCCCTCCAGCGGCGCGCGCGCCATGGGCGCCGTCGTGCCGCCCTCCGTCGCCCCGGGCGAACGCAACGCGCCGCCCGAATACCCCGCGGAGAGCCGGCGCCGTGGCGAGGAAGGGGTCGTCCGCCTGTCGCTGCGCATCGGCAGCGACGGCCGCGTCGAAGGCGTGGAGGTCCTGGAATCGTCCGGCTACCCGGCGCTGGACCGCGCGGCGCAGGAGGCGACGCGGCGCTGGCGCTTCCGTCCGGCGATGCAGGGCGGGCTCAGCGTCGCCGCCACGCTCACCACCGCTGTCCATTTCCGCCTGACCGATGAGCGCCGGCGCTGAGAGCCCGTTTGGAAGCGCGCCTCGCGGCACGTTTCCGGGTCCGGCACCGCGCCATACACGGGGCGACCCACGATAACCCGGCGGGCCTTCCCGACCGCCTCCGCGGCGGCAGGCCCGCCACCATTCCAGGAGGTCCCGCCGTGGTGAAGCTCGACATCATCACGACGCGCGGCGGCGACGGGGGGGAGACCTCCCTCGGCGACGGGCGCCGCGTGCGCAAGGATGCGCTGCGCATCGAAGCCATCGGCGCCGTGGACGAGGCCAACGCCGCGCTCGGCCTGGTGCGGTTGCATGGCGCGGAGGACGCCATGCTTTCGCGCATCCAGAACGAGCTGTTCGATGTCGGCGCCGACCTCTGCGTGCCCGGGGAGGCAGGCGCCAGGCTGCGGGTGGCGGATACGCAGTCGGCCCGGCTCGAAGCCGAGATCAAGGAGATGAACGCGGCGCTGGCGCCGCTGACCTCCTTCGTGCTGCCCGCCGGCAGCGCGGCGGCGGCGCATGCGCATCTCGCGCGCACCATCGTTCGTCGCGCGGAACGCGTGGTGGTGGCGCTGGCAGCGGTGGAGGAGGTGAACCCGGCGGTGATCCGCTACCTCAACCGGCTGTCGGATCACCTTTTCGTACTGTCGCGGCGGTTCAACGCGGCGGCCGGGGGCGATGTGATGTGGGTGCCGGGGGCGACGAGGTGAAAGGCGGGGGGAGAAGAGAACTTCTCCCCCCGAACCCCCCTCAACCTTCTTTGGAACCTGGGGACCGATACCAGCGGCCGCTATGCGCGACCGCTGGTATCCGGCTTTTCCTGCCCTCGGACGCCGGGCTGCCGGCGGGCCGCATTCGCGGACTCGGCACGAGTCAATGACTCGTGCCGCTGGTATGACAGTCGAGGCCGGCACCAGGTCACCAAAGAAGGGAGGGGGTTCGGGGGAGGTTCTCCTCCCCCGACCTTCCTTCAGAACGCCCCCCGCATCCCCACGATCGCGCTGCGCCCCGGCACCACGAAGGCGTTCGCCGGCTCGTAGCGCGTATTGCCGATGTTGCGCACCTCGACGAAGGCGGTGAGCTGCGTCGTCACCGGCAGCGACGCCGTCAGGTTGAACAGCCACCCGTCCGGGTTCTTCCCGGCGGTCGGGATCGCCTGCCCGTCGTCGCTGTAGCGCGCGAAGGCGCCTTCCGGCGAGGCGCCGACATAGAGGATCTCCGGTGCGATGATCAGGCGCGAGCGCGGCACGTCGAACCAGCCGACCTCCGGCGCGATGCGCGCGTTCAGGCTGGCGACGTTGCGCGGGCGCCGCGGCAGCGGCGTGTCGGTTTCGGTGTCGCGCGCCTCGGTCACCGTCCAGGCGCCGGTCACGGACAGCCAGTCGGTCGGCCGCACCACCAGAGTGAACTCGCCCCCGCGGATGCGCGCGCGATCGACGTTGACCAGCGTCGAGAAGGTCGGATCGTAGTTGATCAGGTCGCGGACGCGGTTGTCGAAATAGAGCGCCGAGACGGTCGCCCAGCGCCCGATATCGGTCTCGATCCCCGCCTCCCAGGAGGTCGCGTGCTCCGCCTCCAGGTCCGGGTTGCCGCGGAAGAAGGAGCCGATGACCCCGAAGCGCTGATACAGCGAAGGCGCCTTGAACGCCGTGCCGCCCGAGGCGCGCAGGCGGGAGGAGATCTCCGGCAGCGCCAGCACCGCGCCGAGCCGCCAGGTCGCCTCGGTGCCGTAGTCCTCCGCGTCATCGAAGCGCAGCGCGGCGGTCACGTCCAGGCGCTCGAAGAAGCGCGCCTGGGCGCCGAGATAGCCATAGGTGCCCTCCTGCCGCGCATCGACGGTGGTGCGGAAGAAGGGGGAGCCGGAGGCGCTTTCCGCCGCCTCCCGCTCCCAGCCGCCGCCGAAGGTGAGGCTCGCGTCGGTGACGATGCCGCCGCTGGGCAGGCGCAGCGTGTTGTCCCAGGCAAGGCCGGTGCGGTCGCCACGGTAGAGGTCGTCCGCCGTTGCCGCGCTGTCGGCGTCGGGCAGGTTGACGTAGCGGCGCCGGTCCTGGCTGCCGGACAGCCGCAGCCCGGTCGTCCAGGCGCCGCCGAACAGCGCGGTCTCGGTCCGCAGGTAGCCGAACCAGTTGCGGTCGTCGCCCGTGTAGTTCGGGTCGTCCTGCGGCACGTTGTCGAGGCCGAAGGTGTTCTCCCGCCAGCGGACCAGCCCTTCGATGCGGGTCGCGCCGAGGATCGCTTCCGGCGTCGTCTCGCCCAGCGTCACGCCGGCGCGGGCGGTGACGGCCGCGGCACGCAGCCCGTCGCGCTCGCCGCGGTTGGTCCAGATGCGCGGGGCGGTCGCGTTGTATCCCTCGGTCGAGAGCGACTGGCCGGTGATGCCGTAGTCGAAGGCCCCGACCGTGCCGCCGGCGCCGAGGTATCCGCGCAGCGTCCGCTGCGTGCCGCCGGCGATCTCGCCATAGGGCGCGAAGGCTCGGTCGGCGGGGGCGCGGCGGGTGATCAGGTTCACCACGCCGCCGATCGCCGCCGTGCCGTAGACGGCGGAGACGGGCCCGCGCACCACCTCGATGCGCTCGACGTCGCCGAGCAGCTCGTTGCCGAAGTTGAAGGCGCCGTTCGGCTCGGAGGAATCGTTGAGCGGCACGCCGTCGCGCAGCACCAGCACGTGGCGCGAATTGGTGCCGCGCACGAAGCCCGAGGCCTGCTGGCCGGGGCCGCCCGACTGGACGACGCGCAGCCCCGGCACGGCGGCGAGCGCATCGGCAAGCGTGACGTAGCCGCGCTCCTCCATCTCCTGCCGGTCGATGATGGTCGTCGCCGCCGGGATGCGATCCTGCGGCGTCGGCACGCGCGTCGCGGAAACCACGACGTCGGGCAGGCTGGCAGGCTGCTGCGCGGCGGCCGGCGCCAGCGGGGTGAGGACGAATAGGGCGAGGAGCCGGCGGTTCATCCGGGGGTCCCTCCGTTTGCACGTTCCGCGTGTCGCCCTGATGCCTCGCGGCCCCGGGGCGGGCTTGCGTCGTGCTCGCATGACGGAGGGGCGCCCCGCGGGGAGCGGGACGCGACCTGGGTCCGTTGCGCCGGTGCACCCCGCCCGGCACGCGCGAGACAACTCTGCGCCGGCCGGTCTCCTGGCTCACGACGGGGCGAGGGCTTGTCGCCCCCACCGCCGGTCCCGCCTTCTCGCGCTGGTCGCGCAATGGCCTCGGGGACCGGGCTCGTCGCCTACAGTTGCGGGGGCAGCCGCGGTTGGGCGGCGATCATCGCCGCGTCGCGCGTTCCCGTTTCAGCCCTTCCGGGCCACCGGCGCATGGCCGGAACCTAGGCCAGGGAGGTGTCGCTCGTCCATCCTGGGCAACCGGCGGGCCTCACGGGACGTGGCACATTGCGGCCGGCGAGGCCGGCCGGGACCCGCCGCCCGACGGCACGCCGCACCTCGTCCCGGGGCCCTGCCGGGGGCCGGGAGCGCGCAGCGCGACCGCACGTGACGATCAGCCGCCGCTGGCGCGGCAGGCCTGCGCGGCGCCGCCGCGGCCGTACCGCCGCCGCACGGCGCTCGAGGACATCAGAAGACGTACCCGAGCGCCTCCATCCCGAACCAAAGAAGCGCACCGAGCACCACGGTGGCGAAGACATTGCCGATCAAGGTCAGCGCCATGCCGAGGCCGACCACCTTGCTGTCGTTCTCCACCACGCCGAGCGCCATGACGATGGTGCCGAAGGCGGGCGGGCCGTTGGTGCCGGGTCCGGGGAGGATCAGCATCAGCGCCGCATAGGCGGTGAGCCACCCCACCACCCTGTCGGCGGCGGGGCTGGTGAAAGGGCCGGGGCGCGGCCGCACCCAGCGCTCGATGCGGTTCATCCATTTCGAGGACCCGGAGGACAGCCGCAGCAGGTCCGTCCGCCGCAGCGACTGGCGCGCGATGAAGCGCGGCAGCTTCGGCATATGGAAGCCCAGGCCCATCTGCACCCCGAGGATCAGCATCGGCGTGCCGAAGACGCTCGCCATGCCGGGCAGCAACCCGGGCAGGCAGAGCAGCAGGATCAGCAGGCCGAAGGCGCGGTCCCCGAAGGCTTCCGCCATCTCGCCGAGGGTGATGCGTTCCCCGGGGCATTGCGCCGCGACCTCGGCCACCAGCCGCGAAATGGGTGCCGAGGCATGCGTCTCGGGAAGGATGGCGTCGTCCACGAGCGGCCCGTCGCGCATTCAGGCGTGGCCGCGCACGGGCCGGGCCGCGGCGGCGGACCGGATCGGGATCGCGCGCGCTTGGCGCGCGGCCGGGCTGGTGGACAGACTGGCCGTGTGGTGCATCGAAGTCCCTGTGAAGCCCGGTTGACCGGGTTGGCAGGCACCCGTCCGACGGGCGCTCCGCCAAGTGCCACAATTAGCACGCGGGCGGCCGGTCGCGGGAAGGGTTGCCCGCATGTCTTTTCGGCAATCGATGCATTGTAACGCTGCGTGCCCGTCCCGGAAGGCGCCGAACGGCGCACTCCCCATGCCGGTGACGGCCCGGACCGCCGCCCCGGATGGTATCGCCGGGTGGCCGCCGCCGCGGGCGCGCGGGCCGGTGCCGGCCTTCTCAGTGCATCCCTCAGCAGCCCTGGAAGGCCGGCTTGCGCTTCTCGAGGAAGGCGCGGCGGCCTTCCCGGTAGTCCTCGCTGTCGAAGCAGGCCGCCATGGCGGTGTTGATCGCGGCCATGTCGCGATCGGCACGGTCCTGCAGCACCGCCTGCACCGTGCGCTTGTTCGCGTAGAGCGAGAGCGGCGCATTCGCCGCCAGCGTCGCGGTCAGCTTCGTGACCTCGGCCGAGAGCTGGTCCGCCGGCACGACCTTGTTGATCAGGCCGACGCGCTCGGCTTCCCTGGCGTCGAAGCGCTCGCCCGTCATCAGGATCATGTGGGCATGCGCCGGGCCGACCAGGTCCACCAGGTGGCGCACCATGTCGAAGCCGTAGGCGATGCCGAGCTTCGCCGCCGGGATGCCGAACTGGCTGCCCTCGGCGGCGATGCGGATGTCGCAGGACATGGCGATGCCGAGGCCGCCGCCCATGCAGAAGCCGCGGATCTCGGCGATCACCGGCTTGGGGAAGGTGGCGAGCTTCAGCCGCCCGCCGGCCGTCTGCTTGCTGTACTCCCGCTGCGCGTCGGCGTCCGAGCGCAGCTTGTCGAACTGGCTGATGTCGGCGCCGGAGACGAAGGCCTTGTCGCCCGCGCCGGTCAGCACGATGCAGCGGACCGAGGCGTCCTTCTCGAAGATGTCGAGCGCCTCGCCCATGCCCGCCCACATCGTCACCGACATGGCGTTGCGCTTCTCGGGCTGGTTGAAGGTGATACGCCCGACCCCGCCCGTGATCTCGGCGAGGATCTTGCCGTCGGCGAATTCCATGTCGCGTGTCCTACCCTTCGCTGATGACGCCGAGGCCGCGCAGGCGCGCGACGTCGTCATCGCTGTAGCCGGCCTGCCTGAGGATCTCGGCCGAATGCTCGCCGAGGCGCGGCGGCACGCGGCGCACCTCGCTCTCGATCCCCTCCATGTTGATGGCGCTGGAGACGAGATGCGTCGCGCCGCGCGTCGGATGCGCGATCGGCATCGCCATGCGCAGGTGCTGCACCTGCGGGTCGGCGAAGACCTCGTCCACCTTGTTGATCGGCCCGCAGGGGATGCCGATGCGCTCGAGCAGGTCGATCCAGTATTCCGAGGGCTTCGCCCTGAATACCTCGGCGATCGCCGCGTTGACGTTGGCGCGGTCGTCGCTGCGGCCCTTCAGCGTCTTCCACTGCTCGACCTCGAGCCATTCGGGATGGCCCACGGCCTCGGCGAACTGCGCCCACATCTTCGGGCTGCTCGCCGCGATGTTCACGGGCTTGTCGGCGGTCGGGAAGGCGCCCATCGGGATGTTCACCGGATGGTCGTTGCCGGCCTGGCCGGGCACCTCGCCGTCCATCAGGTAGCGCGCCGCCTGCAGGTCGAGCATGAAGACCATGCTCTCCAGCAGCGAGGTGTGGACGTAGCGGCCCTTGCCGGTGCGCTCGCGCTCGAACAGCGCCATCATCACCGCGAGCGCCAGCAGGTTGCCCGCCGTCAGGTCCACGAAGGGGATGCCGGCGCGCATCGGCCCGCGGCCCGGCTCGCCGGTGATCGTCATCATCCCGCCCATGCCCTGGGCGATCTGGTCGACGCCGGCGCGCTCGCTGTACGGCCCGGTCTGGCCGAAGCCGGAGATGGACGCATAGACGAGGCGCGGATTGACCGCCTGCACCTGCTCCGGCGCGATGCCGAGGCGGTGCTTCACCCGCACGCGCATGTTCTCGACCAGCACATCGGCCGTCTCGGCCAGCCTGAAGAAGGCCTTCCTGCCCTCCTCGGTCTTCAGGTCGAGCGCGATGCTCCGCTTGTTGCGGTGCAGGTTCTGGAAGTCGTAGCCCTCGCGCGATCCGCCGAGCCCGTCATTGAAGGCCGGAGGCTCGACGCGAATGACCTCGGCGCCCCAGTCGGCCAGGTGCCGCACGCAGGTCGGCCCGGCGCGGGCGAGCGTCAGGTCGAGCACGACGATGCCCGACAGCGGCAGCGTGGCCGCCGTCGCGCGGCGCGGGTCGGTGGGGCTTTCCGGCATGGGGACCTCCTCGGACCCCCGGACACTAGGGCGCGTCGGCGTGGGTGCCTAGGCTGCCCCCCCGACCTGCGTGGCGCGGCGGCTTCTATCGCAGGAGCTGGAAATACTCGTCCTCGACCTCCACCTGCGCGCGCTCGAGGGCGCGGAAATCGCTGCGCAGCACCAGGCCGCACACGCGTCCGTGCTCGACCACGGGCACGTGGCGGAAGCCGCCGTCATGCATCAGGTGCAGCGCGTCGATGGCGTGGTCGCGCGGGCCCAGCGCCTCGACATGCGCCGTCATCACCTCGCCCAGCGTGGTCGCGGCGGCGTCGCGGCCCTTGGCGAGCATCCGGCAGATGGCATCGCGCCCGGTGAAGATGCCGAGGAGATGCGCCTCGGCGTCGATCACCAGCGCCGCGCTCGCCTGGGCTTCCCGCATCCGCGCGCAGGCCGCCTGCACCGGGGTGTCCGGCGGCAGGCACACCACCTCGCGATGCGGTGCGACCTCGATCAGGGGGCGGTCCTTCATGGTCCATTGCTCCGGTGCGTCGGCGCGGCGCGGCACTCGGGCGGTCGGGCTTCGATCGGCAAGAGCGGACTGCGCCGCACCAGGGGGAGGCGCGCAACATAGCCCGGCTCGCCGTCCGGCGGGGCGATGAATCGCGACCTCGCCGGAGCAAATGGTCGCGCGATGCGCCGCCGGCATGGCAGTCTCCGCGGCATGAGGGATGAAGGAGGCTTGCGATGACGGTGTCGAACGGCACAGCCGGCCGCCGGAGCCTCATTGCCGGTGCCGCCACCCTGCTCGCCGCGCGCGCGGCGGCGCAGCCCCGGCCCATCGTGGTGGCGAGCAAGATCGATACCGAGGGCGGGCTGCTCGGGCAGATGATCGCGCTGCTGCTGGAAGCGAACGGGCTGCGCGTCGAGAACCGCGTGCCGCTCGGGCCGACCCGCATCGTGCGCACCGCGATCCTCGCCGGCGAGATCGACCTCTATCCCGAATACACCGGCAATGGTGCCTTCTTCTTCCAGATGGAGGCGGATCCCGCCTGGAAGGATGCGGGCGCGGGCTTCGAGAAGGTCCGCGACCTCGACGCGCAGCGCAACGACATCGTCTGGTTGCAACCCGCACCGGCCAACAACACCTGGGCGATCGCGGTGCGCGCCGACCTCGCGCGCACGCATCGGCTGCGCACGCTGGAGGACCTGGCGACGCACCTCGCCGCCGGGCGGCCCTTCAAGCTGGCCGGCTCGGCGGAGTTCGTCGAAAGCCCCGCGGCGCTGCCGGCCTTCCAGCGCGCCTACGGCTTCACCCTGACGCCCGAGCGGCTGCTCGTGCTGCCGGGCGGCGACACGGCGGTGACGATGCGCGCCGCGGCGCAGCAGTTGAACGGCGTGAACGCGGCGATGGCCTACGGCACGGATGGCGGCATCGCCGCGCTCGACCTGGTGGTGCTCGAAGACACCAAGGGCGCGCAGCCGGTCTATGCGCCTGCACCGGTCATCCGCGGCGCCGTGCTGCGCGCCGAACCGCGCATCGCCGAGATCCTCGCCCCGGCCTTCCGGACGCTCGAACTGACGGTGCTGCAACGGCTCAACGCGCGCATCGCGGTGGAGGGGCAGCCGGCGCGGGCGGTCGCGCGGGCGCATCTCGTGGCGGCGGGGCTGGTCCGCTGAGGACTGTGGCCCGCCTGCGCGCCGGGCCGCTGGAGGCTGCGCTGCTGCTCGTCGCGGTGCTGGCGCCGGTGGTGCTCGGCTTCGCGGTGTTCGCGCCGAACCGCATCGTGCCGCCGCGCGTGGTGACGATCGGCGATGCCGCGGCATGGGCCTGGCTCATGCCCGCCGGCGCGGCGGCGGTGGCGGCGGGCTTCGTGCCGGGGCGCCAGGCGGCCATGGCCTGCGGCCTCGCGCTTTGCGGTCTGCTCGGCGGGCTCGGGCTGACGGCAGCGGCGCTGGCGGGCGCGTCCGAGGTGGCGCGGCTCGGGCCGGCGGCGGGCGGCT
>NZ_JAAEDL010000031.1 GCF_018129005.1 Neoroseomonas eburnea | reverse complement strand
TGGCGGATGGCTCCCGTTCGCTGACTGCTGACAGCCGCCAGCTTGGCACCAAGATGCCGGTAGGGGGCCATCCACCCCAACAATTCCGCGCTGCTGCATCTTGCTTGGCTCGCGCGCGCCACAGCGCGAATGGTCCGTCACACACAGGGGATGCCCTGTAGCAACAGACGGAGACCACGATGACCGACCGCACCGCCCGCGCCGCCCGCAATCAGGAACGCAGCCTGGCCGCCTTCCTGGCGAAGAAGGCCGAATTCGATGCCCTTCTCGCGGAACTCCAGCAGGCCAGCGCAGACCATTTCAGCGCGGATCCGGAGTCGGTGCTCTGGGGCGAGGCGGCCTGGCTTTCCGACGCCACTGCGAAGCTGAAGGACATCGCGGACCAGCATTTCCGCCGCGGCGAATACGAAACCTGAAGCGGGCTGTCCCAGCACCGCCCCGACCGGGTTCTGCCCGACGGGGCTCCCGGCAGTAGGGGCCGATGACCGGCACCCGGAACCGGAGACCACCACGATGACCAAGCTTTCCGATACTCAGCGCGTGATTCTCAGCGCCGCCGCACAGCACGAGATGGGCCTCGCCCGCGCGCCCAAGACCCTGCCGGCCGCGGCCCGCAACGCGGTGTTCCGCAGCCTGATCAAGAACAACCTGCTGACCGAGATCAACGCCCCGCGGGAGCATGTCGGGCTCGGCTGGCGCCAGGATGACGAGGGCACCCGGATCGTGGCGCGCATCACCGATGAGGGGCTGCGCGCCATCGGCATCGACCCGAACGAGGACGACGCGCAGGCCGCCGCGCCGGTCGCCGGCACGGCGCCCACGGGCGGGGAGGACGCCGCGGAGGGAGACGCCCCTGCGGAGGAGGCGGAACCCGTCCACGCCGCGCCGACACCGGCGTCGCGCACCAGCCTGCGCGACGCCGCCGCGGCGGTGCTGGCCGCCTGGGACAACGAGGCCAACCGCGAGACGGACATCATCGCCGCCCTGGATGCGCCGATGGAAGCCCTGCGCACCCTGCTCGCCAGGAAGGCGCCCCGCCAGGTGGGGGAGCCCGGCGCGTCGCGCAAGCCGCGCGAGGGGACGAAGCAGGAGGCGGTGCTGGCGATGCTCCGTCGCGAGGAGGGGGCCACAATCGCGCAGATCTGCGGGGCGACGGGCTGGCAGCAGCACACGGTCCGCGGATTCTTCGCTGGCCTGAAGAAGCGGCAGGGGATCGAGGTGCAGGTGCTGGAGCGCATCCGCGAGGTCGGCCCAAATAAGGATGGCGCACGCGGGAGCTACACGATCTACAAGGTAGCGGGCTGACCTGCACGCGATTGGATCAGGGCTCGCTGCTGAGGCAACGCGAGCCCTGATGCTGCGGGACCACGGCTCCACCCTCCTCGTTCGCCCGCGCGCAGATCGGCGGTCCCTGCGGCTGACGCCAGCAATGGGGAGGGGGGCTCGAATCTCTGGCACCTTGGGGGAGCCATCCGCGGGAGGGGGCACGCAGGGATTATTCCCGCCTAAAAAAGAGCCTTCGGATTCATCGAGCCCGGCCGGCCGATGCGGCCGAACGGCGCTTGCGAGACGCGCGGCTGGTCCGGGACAGGTGCCTTCAACTGAACGCGGCGGCTCGGGCCGATGATCCGCCGCCGTTCAATTTATCTCGCCTGCACCCAACATCAGCCGAGCTGATATTGGCGCCTCACGCTATGGATAGCGGCCGTACCCCAACGGCGTTCACGCGACTTCGCCGCAGCCAACGCACAAGCCCACAGACCGGATGAAGCCCACGGAGCGATCCGATCGTGCCGCGGCTCACGGCCTCATGGCTGGCGTGTTGTCGAGAACGGCCTCAAGCGTCGAAGCCCGGCCTATGTCACCGACCAGGTCCGCAAAGCCCTCCCGTCGCAGAAGGTCGCGCACGGCGCCGTGCGCCCCTATCACGGCCAGGCGTGCGCCTCGGCGCTCCACCTCGGCATGCAGCTTCCGCAGCATCGCCGTGGCCGCGAGGTCGAGATAGGGCGCGGCGGAGAGGTCGCAGACCACAAGGCGCTGCGTGGCGGGGCCCGCGGCGCCGAACCGCGCGATGACGGCATCGAGCACAGCCTCCGCATTGACGTAGAGCAGCGATCCTTCCGGGCGGAAGGCGATGACCCCCGGGATCGGCTCGTTCTCCGGGTGGCGCGCCATGTCGCTGTACCGCGTCGTGCCCGGCACGCGGCCGAGGAACGCCACATGCGGCCGGCTCGTCCGCACCAGCATGATCAGCACGGACACCAGTGCCGCGAGCAGGATGCCCTGCAGGATCCCGAACAGCAGTACGCCCGCCAGCGCGACCGCAGCGGCCGCGAAATCGGGCCGGCTGACGCGCCACAGGCGGATCAGCGCCGGAATGTCGATCAGGCCGGCCACGGCCGTCAGCACGACCGCCGCCAGCACCGCCTTCGGCAGGTTCGCGAACAGCCCGGTCAGGAACAGCAGGCAAAGGCCGAGCGCCACGGAAGCAAGGATCAGCGTGAGCGGCGTGCGCGATCCCGCCTTCTCCGCCACGGCGGATTGCGACAGCGCCGGCAACTGGGTCATGGCGATGGTAATGCCCGCGCCGGCCTTGAAGCCGACCAGGATGCTGTCGCTGATCAACTTGGTCAGCACGCTCAACCGCAGCGTCCAACCGCAGCAACGGGAGAAGCGCTAAGCGGAGACAGCCTCGCCCGACCTGTGCTTGCGTGGCATCTGGCTGAGGTGGACCCAGATGGTTCTCAACCTTGGGACGCGTTCGCGCCGGTCATCCGTCGTGCGGAAGACGACCGCGAGGACTGGGTCCAGCACGGGGGCCGTCGTCACGGGGCGAAGTTGTCGGAACCCGCACACATCCCCACGTCCCGGCGCTAGCGCCGCTGGAAAGCAAGAACGGCGTCCGCATGCCTTCGTACTGCGGTGCGTCCTTTACCTGCCGGTGCGAAGCCTGCAATCAGGCGGCATGCTCGCGCTGCCCGCCATTCCGCTCCTTGCCCTGGCCTGCGTCCCGCTGGTTGGCTGGGGGCTGCGCCGTGCCCCCGTCATGGCGCCCTGGCTCGCCGCGCTCCCGGCGGCGCTGTTCCTGCTGGTCCTCACGACCCCCGACGGGGCCATGTTCAGCCTGCCTTGGATCCCGACGCTCGGCGTAGAGCTTTCCGCCTCGACGGCCTGTCGCGCCTTTTCGCGCTGCTGATCGCCGGCATCGGTGCCGGCGTGTTCCTCTACGCTGCCGCCTATCTTGAAGGGCACCCGCTGCTGCACCGCTTACTCGCGGTGCTCACGCTGTTCATGGCGGCGATGCTGGGCGCGGTTCTGGCCGACGACCTGCTGCTGCTGTTCGCCTTCTGGGAACTCACCAGCCTCGCCTCCTTCCTGCTGATCGGCTTCGACGCCCATCGCGCCGAGGCGCGCCGTGCCGCGCAGCAGGGGCTGATGGTGACGGTGGCCGGCGGCCTCGCCATGCTCGCAGGGATCCTGGTGCTGGGGGATGCCGCCGGCACCTTCCGCATTTCCGCCATCCTGGCGCAGGGCAGCACCCTCGCCGCGCATCCGGCGGCGCCCTGGATCGTGGTGCTGATCGCAATCGGTTGCTTCGCCAAGAGCGCGCAGTGGCCGCTGCATTTCTGGCTGCCCAACGCCATGGCGGCGCCGACGCCGGTCTCGGCCTATCTTCATTCGGCCACCATGGTGAAGCTCGGGGTCTATCTGCTGGCGCGGCTGAATCCCGCCTTCCAGGAGATGGCGCTGTGGCAGGGCCTGCTCACCGGATTCGGCACCGCAACCATGCTGGCCGGCGCGGTGCTGGCGCTGCGCGAGCGCGACCTCAAGCGCAAGCTCGCCTGGTCCACGGTGGTGGCGCTCGGCACGCTGGTCGCGTTGATCGGCATCGAGGACCCGCTCGCCGCGACCGCCGCGGTCGTCTTCCTGCTGGTCCATGCGCTTTACAAGGCGAGCCTTTTTCTGATTGCCGGCATCGTGGACAAGAAGGCCGGCACGCGCGATGCCATGCAACTGCGCGGTCTGGCTCGGCGCATGCCCATCACCGCAGCCGCGGCGCTGCTGGCGGGGCTCTCCATGGCGGGCGCGCCGGGCTTCATCGGCGCCTTCGCGAAGGATCTGCTGTTCACCGTTCAACTCGGCGTGCCGGGACTGCTGCCTGCGGTCGCGCTGGTGGTGAACGCGGCGATGGTGGTGGTTGCGGGCGTCGTCGCGGCGCGGCCCTTCATGGGCAAGCCAATGGAAACCCGCGACGTGGCGAAGGATCCGCCGCCTGCGCTGCTCGTCGCGCCGATCGTTCTGGCGACGCTTGGGCTCGTGTTCGGCATGGCGCCGCACCTCATCTCCGCCGCCATCATCGAGCCTGCGGCCGGCGCCATCCTCGGCCGGCCGACGGGGATCGCGCTCGGCGAGAAGCAGGGCGGCACGGTGGTGATGACCATGTCCTTCGCCGCGCTCGGCCTCGGCCTGCTGATGTTCCTGGGCTGGCGGCGCCTGCAGCCCACGCTGGCCGGCCAGACCTGGCTCGACACCTACGGTCCGGACGCCGGCTATGGTCGCGCGATGCGCGCCGTCTCGGCCGTCGCGGTGGCGCTTACGCGCCGGGTGCAAGGCGGCAGCCTGCGCGGCTACCTGGCGGCGAGCCTCGCATTGGTCTTCGCCGGCGCGGCGCTGGTTCTGATGGCTCGCGGGGGGCTCGCGCTGCCGCTGCCCGGTCCGTGGGCCGGGCCGGCACAACTCGCGCTCGCGGCTGTCATCCTCGCCGGCGCGCTGGCCGCCTGCCGGCTGCGTGCGCTGTTCGGCCAGGTGATGGCGGCAGCACTCGTCGGTTTCGGCGTCGGCATCCTGTTCCTGACGCTGGGCGCGGCCGACCTCGCCTTCACCCAGTTCACCGTCGAGATCCTGGCCATCGTGCTGCTGGTCGCGATTCTGGCGCGGCTGCCCTTCCACGCGCCGGACGCGCGGCGCGCGCCGGAGCGCCGGCGTGACGCGCTGCTCGCCGCCGGCGTGGGCGCGGCCGGCACCGCCATCCTGCTCGCCGTGCTTTCGGTGCCCTTCGACCCCTTCATCACTGAATGGATGGGTCAGGCCGCGGTGCCGGAGGCGAGGGGGCGCAACGTCGTCAATGTCATCATCGTGGATTTCCGGGCGCTCGACACGCTGGGCGAGATCGCGGTGCTGCTGCGCCGGGCCGGGAAGCCGGGCTGATGCTGGACAGCCTGATCCTGCGCGCCTCGGCGCGCTACGTGCTGTGGGCCTGCGTCGCGCTGTCGGTCTTCGTGCTGCTGCGCGGCCACAACGAGCCGGGCGGCGGGTTCATCGGCGGGCTGATCGGCGCGCTCGGCTTCGTCTTCCACGCGCTGGCGCGCGGCCCGGCGGCGACGCGGCGCGTGCTGCGGCTCGACCCGCTGGCCTGGGGCGGCATCGGGCTGCTGCTGGCCGCCGGCTCCGGCCTGCCGGCGCTGCTGCTGCACGCCGAGCCGCTGCTGACGCACCAGTGGATGGAGGGCCTGCCGATCGGCACCGCGATCCCCTTCGACATCGGCGTCTATCTCGTGGTGCTGGGCTTCGCGCTGGCCTTTGTGCTGCCCTTCCTGGGCGAGGACGCGGCATGAAGGCGGCACGGTTCGCACGGGCGGGGCGGCTCTGAGATGGAAACGCTGCTCGCCCTGCTGTTCGGCCTGCTGCTGGCCGCCGCCTGCTACATGCTGCTGGCGGTCGCGGTCGCGCTCACCGGCTGGCGGATGCTGCGCGGCCCGGGCATCGCCGACCGCGCGGTGGCGATGGACCTGCTCGGCCTGCTCGCGGTCAGCGCCACCGCGCTCGCGGCGCTGGCCAGCGGGCACCTCGCGCTGCTCGATGTCGCGCTCGGCCTCGGCCTCGTGGGCTTCGTCGGCGCGGTGGGCGTCGCCGCCTTCATCGCGCGCGCCTCCCGCCCGCCGGAGGCGCGCGATGACTGACGCGCTCGCCGCCCTGCTGCTGGTGCTGGGCGCCGCCATCGCGCTGATCGCGGCGATCGGCGTGGCGCGGCTGCCCGACGCCTTCCTCCGGATGCACGCCGCCACCAAGGCGGGGGTGGTCGGCGCGGGACTGATCCTGATCGGCGCCGGCCTCGCCTTCGGCAGCGGTGATGCCTGGCTGCGCGTCGGGCTGATCGTGCTGTTCCTGCTAGTGACGGTGCCGCTTTCCTCGCATGCGCTCGGCCGCGCCGCCTATATCGGCGGTGCGCCGCTGTGGGCGGGCAGCGCCGAGGACGCGCTGGCCGGCGTGCTGCCGCGCCATGCCATTGATGACGAAACCGCCTCTCCCGCCCCGGTGCAGCAGGCCGCTGCCATCCCGGCGCCGGCCATCGCGTCCATGCCGGGTGCGCCGGACGGCCCGGCGCGGCCCGCCGGTCCGGGCGACGCGCGCGGCGCTGCGCCCTGACCGTCCGTGCTGTAGTACGATCGCAGCCGCGCGCCCGCGCAGTTCCGGGCCGACACGGGGCATCTCGCTGGCGGCGGGGCCTTTGGCCTTCCGGACGCTTCCGAGGGAGACGATACGGCAGGCATGACAGGGCCCGTCGGATCTGCCCAGACTCCACGGGCCGGATTCGTGCGCCGCCCGCCGATCGGGACCTGCCAACATGAGGACGACCAATGAACGACGCTCTTCTGATCGCGGGTGGCCTGATCCTGCTGGTGGCGGGCGGGGAGCTGTTCGTGCGCGGCGCCGTGCAGATCGCCGAGCGAATGGGCGTGTCGCCGCTGCTGATCGGCCTCACCCTGGTCGGCTTCGGCACCTCGACGCCCGAGCTGGTGACCAGCGTCAAGGCCTCCCTGGCGGACTCGCCGGGGATCGCGGTGGGCAACATCGTCGGCTCCAACATCGCCAACATCCTGGTGATCCTCGGGCTCGCCGCGCTGATCACGCCGATCGCCGTCGGCCGCGGCGCGCTGCGGCGCGACGGGACAATCGTCGCGGCGGTGGCGCTGGCCTTCACTGGCGTCAGCCTGTTCGGCACGCTCGACCGCGCGGTGGGCACGCTGTTCCTGCTCGGGCTGGTCGCCTATGTCGCCTATGCCTGGCGCGAGGAGCGCCGCGGCGAACCCGACCACGCCGCCGCCTTCGAGAAGGCGCAGGCCTTCGAGGAGGTCCACCCGAGCGGGCTGCATGCGACCAACGCCTCGGCGCCGGGGGCGGGCTGGAAGGGGGTCGCGATCTCGGTCGGCTTCGCCTTCGGCGGGCTCGCGGTGGTGGTGCTCGGCGGCGGCCTGTTGGTGGACGGCGCGGTCGGCCTGGCGCGCGGCCTCGGCGTGTCGGAGACGGTGATCGGGCTGACCATCGTCGCGATCGGCACCTCGCTGCCCGAACTGGTGACCTCGGTGATCGCCGCGCTGCGCCGCCACGCCGATGTGGCGCTGGGCAACGTGCTCGGCTCCAACATCTACAACATCCTCGGCATCGGCGGGGCGACGGCGCTGATCGCGCCCACGCCCATACCCGCGGCGATCGTCGCCTACGATGGCTGGGTGATGCTCGGCGTGTCCTTGCTGCTGCTGCTGGTGGCGCGGACCGGTTGGCGGATCGGCCGCCGGGAGGGCGCGGGGCTGCTCGCGCTCTACGCGTTGTATGTCTGGTCGATCTGGCCGGCGGCGTGACGTGGGCCGCGCTCAGAACGCGCCGAACCGCCCGGCGAGGACGAGCACGACCACCAGCGCCAGGATCGGCCCGGCGCAGGCGACGGCGAAGATGTCGGCATAGGCTTCGCGGTGGGTCAGCCGGCAGATCGCCAGCAGCGTGACCACCGCGCCGCTGTGCGGCAGCGCATCGAGCCCGCCGGTGGCGATGGCGGTCACCCGGTGCAGCACTTCCGGCGCGATGCCGGCGGCGAGCCCGCGCGCGAGATAGGTCTCGCCCATGGTGCCGAGCGCGATGCTCATCCCGCCCGAGGCGGAGCCGGTGATGCCGGCCAGGATGTTCACCGCGATGGAGAGCGAGACCAGCGGATTGCCCGGCGCGATGCCGAGCACCGCGTCGCGGACCAGGGCAAAGGCCGGCAGCGAGGCGACCACCGCGCCGAATCCCACCAGCACCGCCGTGTTCAGCGCGGGGATCGCCGCGGCATTGGCGCCTGCGCCGAGGGTCTCGCCCAGCCGCGGCAGGCGGCGGCGGTTGGCCAGCACGGTCAGCACGATGGTGGCGGCGAGCGCGAGCAGGATCGCCCAATACCCGATCAGCTTCGCCGGATCCGCCCCGCCCAGGCGCGGATCGGCCGGCTGCCCGGCCAGCAGGGCGGGCAGGACCAGGCCGGCGAACAGCCCGTTCAGCGCCACCACCAGCAGGATCGGCGCGGCGGCGAGCGCCAGCGGCGGCGGCGCGGCGGCCGCGGCGGCGCCGTCGCGCTGCGCCTCGGCGATGTCGAAGCCTTCGCCCTGCGCCATCTCGCGCAGTCGCGCCGGCGCGGGCGGCGGTGGCTCCGGCGCATCGGCGGCGAAGCGGCCGCGCCGCGCCCGCCACAGCAGCCAGGCGAGGCCGAAGCCCAGCATCACCGCGCCGCCGATCAGCCCGAGCCCGGGGGCGGCGAAGGCGGTGGTGCCGAAGAACGGCATCGGGATGGCGTTCTGGATCGCCGGCGTGCCGGGCAGCGCGGTCATGGTGAAGGTGAAGGCGCCGAGCGCGATGGTCGCCGGGATCAGCGCGCGCGGCAGGCGGGCGCGGGCGAACAGCTCCGCGGCCAGCGGCTGCACCGCGAAGGCGACGACGAACAGCGACACCCCGCCATAGGTCAGCGCCGCGCAGGCCAGCACCACCGCCGGGATGGCGTTGGCCGGGCCGAGCCGCGCCGCCAGCGCCGCGGCCAGGGCGCGCGCCGCGCCGGTCTCCTCCATCAGCTTGCCGAAGATGGCGCCGAGCACGAACAGCGCGAGGAACTGCGCGAGGAAGCCGCCGAGCGCGGGCATCATGACATGGGTGAGCGAGGCCAGCGCCGGCGCGCCCGCCGCCAGCACCGCGGCCAGGGCGGCGAGCGGGGCGGCGACCAGCACGCTGACCCCGCGATAGGCGAGCAGGATCAGCAGCGCCAGCGCGGCGAGGATGCCGAGGATGCCGCTCACGGCAGCATTCCGGCGTCGGGCGGGACGGCCAGCGTGGCGCGCCGGCCGAGATCGGCGCGGTGGCGCGCGAGCCAGGCGCCGGCGGCATCGAAGCCCTGCTGGTGCAGGCACTGCAGATAGGACCACTCGGGCAGGCGCGCCCTGTCGCCGGGCGCGAAGACGCTTTCGTCGGCGCTGATCCGGTGCAGCCGCAGCGAGCCGAGCCGGTTGAACAGCGGCTCGGCGCCGGCACCCGCCCCGCCGCCCTCTGCCAGCGCGCGCTGGAGCGCGGCGATCGCCCGCAGTTCGTTCACCAGGCTCGCGTTGAAGACGATCTCGTTCAGCCGCTCCGCGGTCGCGGCGGCGCCGCGCGGCGCCTCGCGCCGTTCCTGCGGGGTGAGCTGGACGATCAGCAGGTCGCTCGCGTCGGCTTCGGCGATCAGCGGCGCCAGCGGCGGATTGGCCAGGTAGCCGCCATCCCAGTAGGCGCGGCCGTCGATCTCGACGGCGCGGAACAGATGCGGCAGGCAGGCCGAGGCCAGCACAGCCTCGGGCGTCAGGTCGGCGTTGCGGAAGACACGCAAGGCGCCGGTCGCGACGTCGGTCGCCGAGAGGAACAGCCGCGGCGCGTCGGCGGCGCGCAGGCGCTCGAAATCCACCGCCTCGGCCAGCAGGCGGCGCAGCGGGTTGAGATTCTGGCCCAGTGCCGTGCCGCCGCCGAGCCCGCCGATCGCCGTCTCGGCGAAGGCGCGCCAGGCGGCCTGGGTGGCCGACCACAGCGCGAAGGGCGCCCATTCGGGCAGCGCCGCGCCGAAGGGACCGGCCGCGAGCCGCGCCGCCTGCGCCGCGCGGCTGACACTCTTCCAGAACTGCCACAGGGTGCGCTGCGCCGCCGGGCGGCCGCCCTCCATCAGCCCGTGCGCCAGCAGCACGGCATTGACCGCCCCGGCGCTCGCGCCGCTGATGGCCACGATTTCGATGCCGTCCTCGTTGAGCAGCCGCTCCAGCGCGCCCCAGGTGAAGGCGCCATGCGCACCGCCGCCCTGCAGCGCGAGTTCGAGCCGGACCGGCGGCATTGCGGTGCCGGATGGCGGGCGGGCGGTCAAGTGCCGGCGTCCCCGTCGCGGCGGGCTGGCGGTGTTTCGGCGTTGTCCTTCCGCGCCAACCGCACGCTGACCGGGGGCGTGTTCTGGACCAGCCAGTAGCCGACACTCGTTGCGACGACCAGAAGAGCGAGTCCGAACATCTCCATCGGCTGGGTCGTCTCCTGGTCCAGGATGATCACCTTCCGCGCCACCGCCATCAGGGCGGTGGCGATGACGATCTTGATGTGGATGACTTCCTCGCGCAGGTAGATCGTGATGTTGACGAAGATCTCGATGGCAACCAGCACGGCCATGAAGGCGCCGAAGGTCGCCAGCATGTCGGCAATGGTCAGGATGAAGCGCGGCGGCGAGGCGAGACGCTGCCAGATCACCCAGCCGACATCCACTACTCCCATGATGATCACGAACACCATCATGACCGCCATGGCGCGGACACACATGCGGATGACGTATTGCAGCCGGTCGATGAGGGGTTCCTGGTCCGGCGCCATGTCGGATCCTTCTTATTGGGGCGATGGCAGGTGGTGGCAATCAGGCAGCGGACACGACTAAGGGGCGCAGGCAACGTATCGCCAATTTCTCCATCTCCAGCAGCGCGAAGATCAACACTGCGACCGCCAGCACGGGCAATCCTTCCCCGAGCGGGTCCAGCGGGCGCGACGCGAAGAGCACCTGCATGGGCTCAGCGTAGGTGAAAAGCAACTGCAGGACGATGACGGCCGCGACGCCGAGCAGCACTGCCCGGGTGCCGAGCATCCCGCGCCAGGTCAAGGAAGCGCCGTGCCGGTAGCGAACGCTGAACAAATAGGCGACTTCGGCCGCCACCAGCGTGTTGACGGCCATGGTCCGTGCCGTCTCGACCGACAGCCCCTGCGCGGTGGCGTATTTGAACATGCCGAAGACGCAGCCGAAGAACAGCAGCGAGACGAAGACGATGCGCCAGACCACGAAGCCGGTGAGGAGCGGCTGGTCGGCCGGGCGCGGCGGCAGGCGCATGGTACCGGGCTCGGTCGGCTCGAAGGCGAGGGTGAGCGCGAGTGCGACCGAGCTCACCATGTTCACCCACAGGATCTGCGTCGGCGTGATCGGCAATTGCGTGCCGAGCAGGATCGCCAGCACGATGCTCATCGCCTCGCCGCCATTGATCGGCAGCAGGAAGGTCACGGTCTTGGTGAGGTTGTCGTAGACCGTGCGCCCGGCCCGCACGGCGGCGGCGATGGTGGCGAAGTTGTCGTCGGCCAGCACCATCTCGGCCGCTTCCTTGGCCGCCTCGGTGCCCTTGCGGCCCATCGCCACGCCGACATCGGCGCGCTTGAGCGCGGGGGCATCGTTCACCCCGTCGCCGGTCATGGCGACGACGGCGCCCCCGGCCTGCAGCGCCTCGACCAGGCGCAGCTTGTGCTCGGGGCTGGTGCGGGCGAAGACATCGCTCTCCAACACGCGCACGCGCAGCGTCGCGTCGTCGAGCGTGTCAAGCTCGGCGCCGGTGACCACCGACCCCGCGCCGCGCAACCCGACCTGGCGCGCGATCGCGCTCGCGGTCGCGGCGTGATCGCCGGTGATCATCTTCACGCGGATGCCGGCGGCCTGGCATTCCGCCACCGCGGCGATCGCCTCCTCGCGCGGCGGGTCGATCAGCCCGAGCAGCCCCAGCAGCACGAGCCCGCCCTCGATGTCGGCGGGCGCCAGGGTGTCGGTGCCGTGCGGCACGTCGGCCCTGGTGGCGACGGCGATGACACGCAGCCCGTCGGCGGCCAGCGCCTCGGCCCGGGCACGCCAAGCGGAGGCGTCCAGCGGTGCGGTGCCGTCTTCCCGCCGGACCGCGGCGCACATGGCCAAGACCCGTTCCGGCGCGCCCTTGACGCAGACGAAGGCAGCGTCGTGGCCGGCGTGCAGCGTCGCCATGTAGCGGTGGCGGCTGTCGAAGGGGATCTCGTCGCGCCGCGGATGGCGCAGCCGCGCCGTCTCGGGCGCCAGACCGGCCCGGGCGGCGAAGGCGAGCATCGCCCCCTCCATCGGGTCGCCCGCCACCGTCCAGCCGCCGTCCGGCTGCTCGCGCAGCGCGGCGTCGTTGCACAGCGCGACGCCCTGCGCGAGTTCCTGCAGTAGCGCCAGCGCGGCGGGGCCTGGCGTCTCGCCGGCCAGGGCGACGCTGCCGCCGGGCGCATAGCCCGAGCCCGAGACCTCGAAACGGCCGAAATCGGAGTCGATGACCGCGACCGCCATCTCGTTGCGGGTCAGCGTGCCGGTCTTGTCGGAGCAGATGACGGAAACGGCGCCGAGAGTCTCGACCGCCGGCAATTGCCGTACGATGGCGTTGCGCGCCGCCATGCGCCGCACGCCGATCGCGAGCGTGATGGTCATCACCGCCGGCAGCCCCTCGGGGATCGAGGCCACCGCGATGCCGACCACGGCCATGAAGGCTTCCTCGGCGCCGAAACCGCGGAAGAGCCAAGCGAAGGCGAAGATCAGGACCGCCAGTCCGAGAATGATCCCGGTCAGCCGCCTGGCGAACAGGTTCATCTGGCGTAGCAGCGGCGTCGTCAGCGTCTGCACGGCACCGATCATGCCGCTGATGCGGCCGATCTCGGTCGCCGGGCCGGTGGCGACGACGACGCCCATGCCCTGCCCCGCGGCGACCAGCGTTCCTGAGAAGGCCATGGAGGTCCGGTCGGCGAGCGGCGCGTCCGCCGCCACGGGATCGGACGTCTTGTCCACCGGCACCGATTCGCCCGTCAGCGCCGCCTCCTCGACACGCAGGCCGCGCGCGCGCAGCAGCCTGAGGTCGGCGGGAACGCGCTCGCCCGGCTCGAGCAGCACCACGTCGCCGGGTACGAGATCGGCCGCGTCCACGGTGATCCGTGCGCCGTCGCGCAGCACGGAAGCGTGCGGGCTGAGCATGTCGCGGATGGCATTGAGCGCCTGCTCTGCGCGGCCTTCCTGGACGAAGGCGACGGTGGCGTTCACCAGCACCACGCTCAGGATGACGATGGCGTCCTTGAAGTAGCCGAGCACCCCGGTGATGGCCGCCGCGGCGATCAGGACCTGGATCAGCAGGTGGTTGAACTGAGCGAGGAAGCGCCGGAACGCGCTGCGCGGCGCGGCCGCCGGCAGCGTGTTCGGGCCGTGCTCGGAGAGGCGCCGGGCGGCCTCACCGCGCGTGAGGCCCGCGGGCGCCGCACCAAGACGGCCCAAAGCTTGCTCCGTCGCCAGGCTATGCCAGCCGGCGCCGCCTCCGTTTTGTGCGCGCGGCGGTGCCGGGCCTGGTGGAAGCGACATGCCGCCTCTCCTCGATGGTCATGGTCCCAAGTGTCGTCCAGTGGTGCGCGGCTGGACCCGACCTGCCCACCGCTCGGATGACCGGTCCGCCTATGCGGCCAGCAGCGTAGGCAGCGTCGGCCCCTGGTCGAGCAGGTCCATCGTCGCGCTGCCGAACACCAGATTGTGCAGCGGTGCATGCCGGACGGCGCCCATCACCAGCAGGTCCGCCTGGGCCTCCCGCGCGGCGTCCAGGATCGCGCGCGTCACGCCGCCGCTGCCGCGCTGCACGGGCCGGAAGTTGGCCTTCGCGCCGTGCCGCGCCAGCAGGTGGGTCAGTTCGACCGCCGACTGCCCCGGGCGGAATTCCTTGTCGTCGGTGACGCTCACGACAGTTACCGAATCCGCCCGCTTCATGAGCGGCAGCGCGCCATGCACCGCGCGCACCGCAGCGGTCGAGGCATCCCAGGCCACGATGACGCGTGAAGGCGGCGACGCGGCGGCGTGGCTGGGCGGCACGAGTAGCATGGGGCGTCCGGACGAGAAGATGCCGCCGTTGGCGACGAAGCGCTTGCCGATGTCGGCGCCCGACCCGAAGGACATGACACCGAGGTCGCTGACCCGCATCTGATCGGCGAGGACCTCCCCGACGCCGTAGGCGAAGCTGCTGCGGCCGCGCACCTCGAAGCGCAGGCCCCGCGTCTCGAGCGCCGCCCGGACGTGCAGCAGCACGCCATCCTCGTGCGCTGCCAGCTCGGTCTCCGGCATCTCGGCGTCTCCGCCCGGCGGCTCGGGGCGATAGACGCTCGCCGCGAACACCAGTGCCGCAACATGCGCCGAATGCGCCTCCGCCAGGGCCAGAGGCAGGGCGATGGACGCATCCACCGCGCCCAGCGTGTCCGGCTCCACATGCAGCGCGATTGTAGTGACAGCCACGATCCCAGCCTCCTTCACGTTCAATTCGGACCCCGCGAGCATGAGGCGCGCACGAGGTCGGTTTTCAAGAGCATGGCGCGCTGCCGAACCGCGGAGCGCTGTTCCGTTCGCTCTCCGTTTGTCCTTCCGCGCCTGGTCACGCCATCGGCCCGGGCCCGCTGCGCCGGCTCGGCCCGCGGCGCTCAGATGCACTCAACGGCGCTGATTGAGCAATGATGTACATCAATGCCGGCCAGTCGCGCCTGCGGATACACGTCGCAGTCTGACGAGCGTTCAGACGTGAGGAGCGCGGTGCTCACGCGGCGTCTCCTGATCTTGAGGGAGGCTGCGGAGCCGATGCCCTTGTCGGCGACCGCGTGCGTTTTCGCACGCGGCAATGTGCGGTGGCGCTGCGCGGCGACACCGCGAGGAGTATTGGGACGGCATGACAACCGACGACAAACCGCGCGCGTTGCCCCCGACACTCCAGACCGCGGTGCATGACCTCGCGCAGGCCGGGTCACGCGACGCGATCGTCTCCTTCGAGGTGAATCGGACGCGGGTGATCAGCTACAGCGATCTCGCCGCCGAGGTGGCGCGCCAGGCGCGCCGTCTCGCGCATGCGGGTGTCGGCCCGGGAGATCCCGTCATCCTCTGCGGGCCGGGCGGCGCTGACTGGATCCTGACCTGCCTCGCCATCCTGCATTGCGGTGCATGCGTAGTCCCGGTGGACGCGACGCTCGGCGCCGACAGTTTCCGCCACGTGCTGCGCGACAGCGGAGCGCGCGTCGCGCTGATCGCGCCATCCTCGGCACTGAGGCTGCGCCGGCCGCTCGACCAGCAGGGCGTGCGCGCGCTGCCGCTGGCCCAGGACGAAACGGCAGAGGAAAGCCGGGACGCCACCTTCGCGCGCGTCGGTCCCGAGGATCGCGCGGTGCTGTTCTACACGTCGGGAACAACCGGGCCGCCCAAGGGCGTGCCGCTGACGCACGGGAACCTGATCTACCAGCTCCGCGTGCTCGCCGGCACGGGCATCGTGTCGCCCGATGACCGCGTCCTGCTGCCGCTGCCGATGCACCATGTCTATCCGCTGGTTCTGGGCGTGCTCACGCCGCTCGCCGGCGGCATCGCCGTGGTGCTCCCGGCGGGCTTCACCGGCCCGCAGGTGGTGGCCGCGCTGCAGGCGGGCAGGCCGACGGTGATGATCGGGGTGCCGCGGCTGTTCGATGCCCTGACCAACGCCGTGGTCGAGCGGATGCGACAGCGCGGGCCTGTCGTTCAGGCGCTGTTCCGCGGCGCGCTCGGACTGTCGCGCCTTGTCCGCCGCCGCTTCGGCTGGCGGATCGGCCGGACGCTGTTCGCGTCGCTGCACCGCCGGCTCGGCCCATCGCTGCGCGTCGTCGTCTCCGGCGGCGCCGCGCTCAGGTCCGAGACCGCCTGGACCATGGAGGCGCTCGGCTGGAAGGTGGCGAGCGGCTACGGACTCACCGAGACCTCGCCTATGCTCACCATCCACCCGCCGGGCGCGATGCGCTTCGAGACCGTCGGCGGCGTGGCCCCGGAGACCGAGCTGCGGATCGAGGGCGCGGCGGAGGGCAACGCCGAGGGCGAGGTCCTGGCCCGCGGTCCGGGCGTGTTTGCAGGCTATCATGCGCTGCCGCAGAAGACGGCAGAGGCCTTCACCGCGGATGGCTGGTTCCGCACCGGCGATCTCGGCCGGATCGACGAGACGGGCTGGCTCCGCCTCACCGGTCGGCGCTCGACGGTGATCGTCACCGAAGGCGGCAAGAACCTGCAGCCCGAGGAGATCGAGGAGGCCTACCAGGCGCATCCGGCGATCGAGGAGATCGCGGTCCTCCAGCACGACGGCCGCCTCGCCGGGCTGATCGTGCCGGCGCGCGCCGCGCGGGCCGAGGACGGGGGCGAGGCGGCGATCCGCGAGGTCGTGCGCGAGGTCGCGCGCGCCCTGCCATCCTACCAGCGCATCGCCGAGTACCGCCTGACCGCCGAGCCCATCCCGCGCACCCGGCTGGGCAAGCCGCGCCGCCAGCTCATCGTGCAGGCCTATGCGCGCGCCGGGGAGGCGGGGCGCGAGGAACGCGGCCGCGCGAGCGGCCTCGTGCCGATCGAGACTCTTTCGGCCGACGACCGGGCGCTGCTCGAACACGACACGGCGCAGACGGTGCTCCGGATGCTCGGCGAGAGGTTCGCCGATCGCCGCATCGGGCCCGACAGCGACCTCCAGCTCGATCTCGGGATCGACTCGATTGGCTGGCTCGACCTGTCCCTCGACATCGCCGACCAGGCTGGCGTCACGTTGTCCGACGCGACGATCGGCGAGATCCGCACCGTACGCGACCTGCTGGTGCGGGTGGCCGAGGGCGGCGATGCCGGGGCCGATGCGCGGCTGCCGCTCGAGGAGCCGGAGCGCGTGCTGGGCGAGGACGGGCTCCGCTGGCTGGAACCGCGCGGCACCGGCCAGCGGATCGCCGGCCGCGTGCTCGCGGCGGCGAACCGCTTGGTGTTCCGCCGGCTGTTCGGGCTTAGCGTGCGCGGCGTCGAGGCGCTTCCCGCCAACGGCCCCTTCGTGCTCGTGCCCAACCATGCGAGCTATCTTGACCCCTTCGCGATCGCCGCCGCGCTGGACGCGGCGCGGCTCGAGCGGATGTACTGGGCGGGCTGGAGTCGGCTCATCGTCGCCGGACCGCTACGCCGCGCCTTCGCCCGCATCGCCGGCATCCTTCCGGTGGACGACGGGCGCGCGACCGCGGCTAGCATCGCCTTCGGTAGTGCGGCGCTGCAGCGCGGCCATGGGCTCGCTTGGTTCCCCGAGGGCATCCGGTCCGCCGACGGGCAATTGCAGCCGTTCAAGGCCGGCATCGGCGTGCTCCTCGCGCACCGCAACCACATCCCGGTGGTGCCGGTGGTGCTGCGCGGGACCGTCGAGGCGTGGCCGCGATCACGCCGGCTGCCGCGGTTCCGCCGCCTCTCGGTGGAGTTCCTCGCCCCTTGCACGCCCACCGAGTTGGCCGCGGAAGGCGTGGGCGAGGCCGAGGCGCGGCGGATCGTGAATGCGCTCCGGACGCGGATCGCGGCGGCGATCCGCGCGCAGGATGCCGGATGACGCGGGCGCTCGGATGCGCTCGATCCAGCCCAGGTAGGGTTGATGCAGGTCAATGCCGGCCGGCGGCGCTCGTGGCAACTCTGCCGGGCCTGACAAGTGTCGACACGGGAGGGGCGTGATGCTGACGCGGCGGTTCCTGACCGTGAGGGAGGTCGCCGAGTTGGTCCAGGTGTCGGAGGCCACCGTCCGTCACTGGATCAAGCTGCGGGAACTGAGGGCTATCGCTCTGGGACGCGAGTGGCGGATCATCCCTCGCGACCTCGAGGCTTTTCTCGCCACGCATGAAACCCGACGCGTGGCCGCATTCCCGGTCGATGCCCCCGACGGAACGGCCGTGATGCCTGGGTCCCAGGGCGAGGCGGCGCCGGAACTGCCGGCCGACGCGTCCGGGCCCCAGGACGCCCGGCGCAACCACTGACGCATGCCGACCGCCAGAAGGCGGGGGTCGCAGAATGGAGAATCGAAATGCTCGCGCGTGATCTGATGTCGACCGGGTTGCTGACGTTCCTGCCGGACATGGGCCTGGAGCCCGCCGCGCGCGCGATGGCCGAGCGCGGCGTTTCGGGCGCGCCGGTGGTGCGGGAGGACGGATTGCTGGTCGGCGTGATCACCGAGGGCGACCTGATCCGCCGCCTCGCCGATGCGGCGGCGCCGAAATCCGGGTGGTTCGCCAGCCTGTTCCGCGCCTCGGAAGAGGACGCCGCGCGCTTCGCCCGGGTCCGTGGCCGTACGGTGAAGGACGTCATGACCATGGACGTCGCCAGCGTCACGGAGGACGCGACGGCGGAACAGATCGCGCACGTGATGGAATCGCGCGGGATCCGCCGCGTGCCGGTGCTGCGCGACGGCGTCCTGGTGGGCGTCGTCTCGCGCGCCGACCTGCTGCGCGCCCTCATCTTCGGGGAGGATGGAACGGCCGTCGCCCGGTCGGACGCCGAGATCCGGCGCGCCCTGTCCGCCGCGCTGCGCCAGCAGCCCTGGTTCGACCGGCAGCTGATGTTCGTCGATGTCGCGGACGGCGTCGTACGCCTGCACGGCTTCTGCGGCTCGGAAGATATCCGCCGTGCTCTGCGGGTGCTGGCCGAGGGATTGCCCGGCGTCAAGCGCGTGGAAACCGATTTCACCGCGCCGCCGCCGTTCCTGCTCGGGGCGCGCTGAGCGCCAGCGGCGGCCACCTCCCGAAGGACAATGCCGATGCCCAAGACCATGAAGGCCGCAGTCTTCGTCGAACCCGGCCGGATCGAACTGCGTGAGAAGCCCGTCCCCGAGATCGGGCCGCTCGACGCGCTGCTGCGCATCACCACCACCACGATCTGCGGCACCGACGTGCACATCATGAAAGGGGAGTATCCGGTCGCCGAGGGCCTGACGATCGGCCACGAGCCGGTCGGCGTGATCGAGCGCCTGGGTTCCGGCGTGAGGGGCTATCGCGAGGGCCAGCGCGCCATCGCCGGCGCCATCACCCCCTCCGGCTGGTCCAATGCCTGCCTGTGCGGCAGGTGCAGCCAGGACGGCGCCGGCACGAAGCACGGCTGGCGGCCGATGGGCGGCTGGCGCTTCGGCAACACCATTGACGGCTGCCAGGCCGAATACGTGCTGGTGCCGGACGCCATGGCGAACCTCGCCCCGGTGCCCGACGAGCTGACCGACGAGCAGGTGCTGATGTGCCCCGACATCATGTCCACCGGCTTCTCGGGGGCCGAGAGCGGCAAGGTGCAGATCGGCGACGCGGTCGCGGTCTTCGCCCAGGCGCCGATCGGGCTGTGCGCCACCGCCGGCGCGAAGCTGATGGGGGCCACCACCATCATCGCCGTGGACCGCGTGCCGGAGCGGCTCGCCATCGCGCGCCGCCTCGGCGCCGACCATGTGGTGGATTTCTCGAAGACCGACCCGGTCCAGGAGATCATGCGCCTGACGGACGGCCGCGGCGTAGACGTGGCGATCGAGGCGCTCGGCGCGCAATCCACCTTCGAGGGCGCGTTGCGCGTGCTGCGGCCGGGCGGCACGCTGTCCTCGCTCGGCGTCTATTCGACCGACCTGACGATCCCGCGCGATGCCTTCGCCGCCGGGCTCGGCGACCACACCATCGTCACCACGCTTTGCCCCGGCGGCAAGGAACGGATGCGGCGGCTGATGGATGTGATCGCGAACGGGCGGCTCGACCTCAAGCCGCTGGTCACGCACCGCTTCCCGCTCGATCGGATCGTCGAGGCCTATGACCTGTTCAGCCACCAGCGGGACGGCGTGATGAAGGTGGCGATCACGCCTGAATGCGGCACGGGGCCCGTCGGGCCTTGTCAGGGCTGCCGCTCCGGCGCGCCCGGCTCCGCCCGTCCCGGCGCGCCGGCCTGGCGCACGGCCTCCGCCCGTACCGCGGCCATGGCTTGGCCGCGCAGGACGATCCCTGCGAACGGGACCGGCAGCCCGGCTTCCGCCAGGGCGCGCGTCACCCATGTATTGCACGTGAAGTGCAGTGAGTAGGCGATGACCGAGGGCACCAGCCGCAACCCGGCGCCGGGCGGCAGGGAAGGCGGCACCGGCACGCGCATCTGGCCGGCGACGAAGGCGGCAATGGCGCCGATGCCGCCCGCCGGGAGCCGGAGCGCGATCGCCTCCTCCGCCCCGGGCGGCACGGCGTCATGAAGCGCCCGGATCGAGACCACCGCGACGCCGCCGGTCAGCGCCTCGAACGCCTCGGTCAGGCCGGGCCGGTCGGCGCGCATCCAGCTCTCCAGCGCGAAGCCGAAGCTGAAGGCCGCCGCCGACGGGGCGCCGGCCCGGACCGGCGCGAGCGCCGTGGAGGCCAGCGCGTGAGCCGGCAGGCAGATCTCCGTGTGCCAGGATTCGGCGATGACGATCAGCGCAGGGCCTGGCTGCAGCGGCGGCCCCGCCGACGGCGTGAGCCGCGCGGCACAGGCGCCGACGAGCAGGGCGGGAAGGGCGCGTCGCAGCGGCATGCCCTCCCCAGATCGGGAGCCGCACGGCGTTCGCCAACGTCCCGCCGCCACGCACCGCGCGGGCCCGGCGCGGCTCGCCGCTCGTTGTGCCGATGAGCGCGACACCCGATCGCCCCGCGTCAACGGCGCTGCGGCGTGTCGCGGACCGGATCGGGACCGGGCAGGCGACGACCATCGGCATGGTGCTCCACGGCCTGGGCCCGGCGGGCGTGCCGCTGGCGGTGGTGCTGCTGGCGCTGCCCTCGGTGCTGCCGGTGCCGTTCCTGCCCACCGGCCCGGTGACGGGCCTGCTCCTGATGATGATCGGCGTGGAGTTCGGCCTGGGTGCGAGGCGGCTCAGGCTGCCGGGCGCGCTGCTGCGCATCGGCCTGCCCCGCGCCGTCCTCGCCGCCGTGTTCCGGCGCGCGCTGCCGCGGGTGGAGCAGATCGAACGATGGCTGCGGCCGGGACGGCTGCGCTGGCTCACCGGCGCGGCCGCGCGGCCGCTGCTTGGGCTGAGTATCGTCCTGCTCGGCTTCTCTCTCATCCTGCCGGTGCCGTTCGGCAATCCGCCCCCGGGCATCGCGCTGATCCTGCTCGGTCTCGGCCTGCTGGCGCGCGACGGCGCGGCGGTGCTCGTCGGCCTCTGCCTTGGCCTGCTGGCGCTGGCATGGGTGGTCGCCATCAGTGCGGGAGCGCTCTATGCGCTGCATCTCGCGGTCGTGGCGCTCGGCTGGTGGTGACCGGGGACGCCGATGGCGGAGCAGGCGGCATTGCGCGAAGGTGTCGCCGGCATGCCCGGCGGACGGCACGCCGCCGCCGCCGCGCGGGCGCAGCAGCCGGCAATGCGGCGGCCGCACCGGCGCCTGGCAGAACAGCGTCGCGGCAACGGGAGGGCTAGGCGGATGTCGGATGCAGAGGGCCTCGTCCGGCGCGGGCCGGCGATCCGGCGGATCGTCGCCGGCACCGATCTCTCATCGCGCGCGGACCGCGCGCTGCGCCGCGCCGCGCTCGTCGCCGCTGCGGCGGGCGCCGAGTTGCTCGTGCTGCACGCGGTGGACGATGACCAGCCGCGCCACGTCGTCGAGGCCGAGCGTCGCGAGGCATCGCCGATCCTCCTCGAGCAGGTGGCGGCGCTCCGACAGGCGTCGGCGCATCCCATTCTCCCGCTGATCGAGGAAGGCGATCCCTTCTAGGCGATCCTGGGCGTCGCCGAGACGTGGGAGGCCGAGCTCATCGTGCTCGGCGAGCACAGGCGCCGGCCGCTGCGCGACATCTTCGCCGGCACCACCGTCGAGCGGGTCATGCGCCATGGCTGCCGCCCGGTGCTGATGGTCAATCGGGCGCCGGCGGGTCCCTACCGCCAAGCGATCGCCGCCACCGACCTTTCCGAGCATGCGGCGCGGGCGCTGCGCGCCGCAGCACGGCTCGGGTTGCTCGACCAGGCGCGGCTGACGCTGCTGCACGCCTTCGAGCCGCCCGGCCTTGGGGCGCTGGCACTGGCCGACGCACCGGCGGCCGCGGTGGCGGCGCGCGAGGCCGATTCGGCACGCGAGGCCGCCGCCGCGCTGGCGGGTTTCGTCGCGGCGCTCGACCTGCCCTACCGGCCCGAGCAGCGCGTCGTGGCGGGGCGGGCGGCAACGGTCGTCAAACAGGCGGTGGAGCAGGCGCGCCCCGACCTTCTGGTCATCGGCACCGCCGGCGCCGGCTTGCTGCGCCGCGCGGTCCTGGGCAGCGTGGCTGCCGAGGTGCTGGCGGCGGTGCGCTGCGACGCGCTCGCCGTGCCGCCCGATGCGCCGCGATGAGAACCCGATCCGGCATGGGGGCCTGAGTCTTGGTGGAACTGATCGCGGCCTCGGTGTTCTACGAGGTCGCCGCCCTGCTGGCGCTCGGCGCCGCGGCCGGGCTGATCGCGCTGTTCCTGCGCCAGCCGCTGATCGTCGGGCTGATCGGCGCTGGCATCATCGCCGGACCCGGGGTGCTCGGCGTGGCGCGCTCGGACGAGCACATCCAGTTGCTGGCCGAGCTCGGCATCGCCGTGCTGCTGTTCCTGGTCGGCCTCAAGCTCGATATCGGCCTGATCCGCAGCCTCGGCGCCGTGGCGCTCGCCACCGGGCTCGGCCAGGTGACCTTCACCGCGGTGATCGGCTTCGGCCTGTGCCTGCTGCTCGGGCTCGACACCGTGACCAGCATCTATGTCGCGGTGGCGCTGACCTTCTCGAGCACCATCATCATCGTCAAGCTGCTGTCGGACAAGCGCGAGATAGACAGCCTGCACGGGCGCATCGCGCTCGGCTTCCTGATCGTGCAGGACATCGTCGTGGTGCTCGCCATGGTGGTGGTCTCGGCGATGGCGGCGGGCGTGGGCGAGGTGTCGGCGCTGGGCGGGCTGCTGCGCGTCGCGGCGGGCGGGGCGGCGATGCTGCTGCTGGTCGGCCTGGTGATCCGCTTCGCCGCCGAGCCGCTGACCGCCCGGCTGGCCCACGCGCCCGAGCTGCTGGCCGGCTTCGCCATCGGCTGGGCGGCGCTGCTGGCGGCGGTCGGCGACGCCCTCGGGATCGGCAAGGAGATCGGCGGCCTGCTCGCCGGCGTCGCGCTGGCCTCCACCCAGTTCCGCGAGGCGATCGCCGCGCGGCTGTCGGCGTTGCGCGACTTCCTGCTGCTGTTCTTCTTCATCGCGCTCGGCGCGCGGCTCGACCTTGGCGCGATGGGCGAGCAGCTGGGCGCTGCGGCGGTGCTCTCGGTGTTCGTGCTGGTGGGCAATCCGCTGATCGTGGTCGCCATCATGGGGGCGATGGGCTACCGGCGGAGAACCGGCTTCCTTGCCGGGCTGACGGTGGCGCAGATCAGCGAATTCTCGCTGATCCTGATGGCGATGGGCGTCGCGCTGGGGCATGTGGCGGAACCGGCACTCGGCCTGGTGACGCTGATCGGCCTGATCACCATCGCGCTGTCGACCTACATGATCACGCATTCGCATCGGCTCGCCGCCTGGTTCGACCGGCCGCTGCGGAACTTCGAGCGCGATCACCCCTGGCGCGAGGCGGCCGAGACGGGCGGCATGGCGGCCGAGGCGGCGGCCGCGCCCGATGTGGTGATCTTCGGGCTCGGCCGTTTCGGCCGGGCGATCGCCGAGCGCCTGCGCGCGCGCGGCCTGGCGGTTCTGGGGGTTGATTTCGACCCCGAGGCGGTGCGCGCCTGGCGCCGCCGCGGCTTCGAGGCGGTCTATGGCGACGCGACGGATCCCAAACTCGTCGCCACGCTGCCGCTCGGGCGTGCGCGCTGGGCGATCTCCGCCATCCCGAGCCATGCTGGCGGGCTGACCCACGAGGACCATCGCCTGGCGCTGATCGCTGCGCTGCGCGGAGAGCGGTTCGGCGGCAGGATCGCGGTCACCGCCCATGGGCGGTCCGAACGCAACGAGCTGCTGGGGCGCGGCGCGGACCTGGTGCTGCTGCCCTTCCACGACGCCGCCGAGCGCGCCGCCGAGCTCGTCGCGGTGAAGCCCGAGGGCTGAGCGGGTTCCGTTCAGCCGGCGAGCAGCCGGAACAGCATCAGGCCGATGATGAACACCGGTGCGAGCCAGCGGATCGCCCACAGCAGGAGCGCCCAGGCCAGGCCGCGCATTCCCGCTAGGTCGCGGGCGGTGCCGGCCGGCAGCACCCAGCCGAAGAACAGGGCGAGACCGAGGCCGGCCAGCGGCAGGACCAGGTTGGAGACCACGTGGTCCACCTCCTCGAGCAGCGGCGCGCCGGTCACGTTGAGCCAGGCGAGCGGTCCGTATCCGAGGGCCGGCGCCACGCCGCCCAGCAGGGCCGCGCCGCCGACAGCGAGGACGGCCGTGCGGCGCCGCAGGCCGGCACGCTGCATGAGGGCAGCGACCGGAACCTCGAGCAGCGAGATCATCGAGGTCAGCGCCGCCGCACTGAGCAGGAGGAAGAAGGCGTTGGCCAACATCTTGCCGCCCGGCATGGCGAGGAAGATGTCGGGCAGGGTGATGAAGGCGAGCTCCGCCCCGGCAGCCGGGTTGCCACCCATCGCGAAGACCGCCGGGAAGATCGCCAGGCCGGCGACAATGGCGAAGCAGGTGTCGCCGGCGACGATCACCGCGGCCGAGCCGACGATGCGCTGCTCGGGCTTCATGTAGCCGCCGTAGGTGATGTAGACCGCCATGCCGAGGCCGATCGAGAAGAAAGCCTGCCCCATTGCCGCCAGGACCACGCGCGGGTCGAACACCGCCGACCACTGGGGCATGAAGAGGAAGGCGACGCCGCCGGAGGAGCCCGGCAGGGTCAGCGCGAAGCCGGCCAGCAGCAGGACGATGAAGGCCAGCATCGGCATCAGCCACAGGCAACTGCGTTCGATGCCGCGGGCGACGCCGGCGACGACGATGGCCATGCTGATCGCCATCATGCCCAAATGCCAGCCGAGCGGTTCGAGCGGATGGGCGATGAAGGCGCGGAAGGAGGCCGCGAAGCCGCCCGGCGGGCGGTCCCACAGCGTCCCGGACGCGGCGGCGGAGAAGTAGCGCAGCGCCCAGCCGGCGATTACGGAGTAATACGCCAGGATCAGCGCCGAGCCCGCCACGCCGAGCCACCCGACCCGGCGCCAAGGCGAGGCAGGCGCGAGGCGCTCGAAGGCAGTGACGCCGTCAACCCTGCTGCGCTTCCCGATGGCGATCTCCGCGACGACCAGAGGCAGGCCGAGCGTCAGGACGATGACCAGATAGACCAGCAGGAACGCGCCACCGCCGTTCTCGCCGGCGACATAGGCGAAGCGCCAGATGTTTCCGAGCCCAACCGCCGAGCCGATGGCGGCGAGGATGAAGCCCGTCTGGCTGCCCCATTGCTCACGCATCGGGCGCGCACCGCCTCCGGGTATCCCATCCGTCCGGGAAACGGACCGGCCGGCGGCATGGTGTCCGGCCGACGGCCTTCGGCTTGAGGATGGCGAAGTCCATCACGGCGGTCACATTCCCGTGGCATCAGGACCCGCGTGCCGGAGCGGGGAGCCATACCACGAAGGTCGGCGATGACGAAGCCGCCTGCACGACCAGCGGCACCGCAGGCTGGCACCATGACCGAGGCGGAGCCCGGCGGCAACGGGGTGCCACACCGCGGGATCCTCCTGCGCCTCAATCCTGTCGCCGCGTCCCGCTTGGGAGCGACACGCCCCTGCGGGGCGGGCCACACTACTAGGTCGGCGCCGCGGACAGGCTCGCGGCGCCGATGGCTTCCCGCCTCCATCGGTGGAAGTGCCAGCTGGTGATTCAACCCGCGCTGATGCCCTGATCGCCCGCTCAGGAGCGGAGGCCAGCCAGGAACGGTCCAGCCGCCTGCACCGCCGCGGCGCACCCCGGAGTCGCCTCCGCGACGATCACGACGCCATCGCGGAAGCCGATCAGCACGCCCGCGGCGGTGGTGATCCCCCACCATGGGTCATCGGCCGCGCGCGCGGCGAGTGCCGGACCCGCCTCCGAGGTGCAGCGCGTCACGTCGGCGACGACCGATGGCGATGCGCCTGCCGCCTGCAGCCGCGTGCTCCATTCCGCCTGCATCGGCTCGACTACCAGGCTCATCAGCAGCCAAAGAAAGAAGTCCCGAATCATCGCATCTTCTCCAGATTGTTGGTTTGGCCGGTGTGGTCGGCACGCCCGACGCGCGGAACCTGCCGACGTCGTGTTCGTTGCCCGCGAAGACCCGCATCGGCGCGCCCGTCCTGAGCAGAAGCACCGCGAAAATGGAGCGCACGCGGTCGCCCAAGGTCAGTCCGAGAACGATGCAGCCGGCCGACAGGCTGAGGCTCTCGCGCATTCCGCTCCGGGCGTGCAGCGCCCCGAGGTCGACGACCGGCAGGCCAATGACGCTTGCCATGAAGGCGCGCCGCGTCCAGGCAGGCTTGCCGGGTCCAGTTGCCGACCAGGATCGAGTCGCAGCAGTCCATGTTGAAACCGGGCTCCATGTGCGGGCGCGACGGTCCGACATGACGCTGCATATCGCGCCAGAGGAACCCGGGTACCGTCTTGCGGCATACATCGCCGTGCCTGAACCGCCAGGCAAGCGCGGGCACGCCCGCCGCGTGCGGTTCCGCACGGTCTCGGCCGGAGCCGGATTGAACCACGTACCAGCAGTCCGGATGTACACCGTGTTAGGTCCGGGTGCCTCTGACGCCGATCCGAACGCTGGGGCGGCGTGATGTCGGACCTTCACCTTGCGCGTCCGACCAACGGGCGCCAGAGACGGAGACGCCGACCATGACCGCCGACGCCCGCCCCCCGATCGCTTCCACGCCGACCGCCGTCACGTGTCGCCACCAGGCCTTGCGGGAGGGATACCGGCTGTTCCCCACGCGGCTCTCGTTTGAGCGAAGCGCGCTGCAATCCAGCGATAAGCTGCCTGAAGACTTGGCCTCTCTCACTTGGCTCCTGTCGCGGCTCTGGCTTCACCATTCGGCGCTGGAGCGCCGGATCGCGGAGGCGGCGGCGAGACCGCGGCCCGACGCCGCCGCACTCGGCGCTCTTAAGCGCGAGCGCCTGGCCGTGCGCGACCGCATCGCCGCCCTGGAGCGCGGCATCTGAGGGACCGCCTCCCGTCCTCGCCGCCATCGAAACCAACACTTCCCGGTTGCGCGAAAGGCCATCGCACGGAACACTACCCGCCGCAGCCGGTTAAGGAACGCGGTGGACAAGGAACGCCTCGCGCCGGGCCTCGGGCGACTTGCCTTCTTCAGGGATGCGGACGCCGCGACGCTCGCCCGTGCGGAGGCTGCGTCGCGGGTCGTGCAAGTCGCTGCCGGCGAGCTAGTGCTCGACTTCGACTGCCCCTCCACCGAGGTGCGCGTGGTCCTGCGTGGCGGGCCGCTGCGGGTCCTCATGCGATCGAGCGGGGGGCGGGAGAAGATCGTGGCCGAGGTGGGCCCGGGCGCCTTCGTGGGCGAGCTGGCAGCCTTCGCGGGCCCCGCCGTTTCCCCCTCGGCTGGCATTCACGCCCTCCATCGCGCGGTGATTGCGGTGATGCCGGGCGACGCCTTCGTGGAACTGATCCTGGCTTCGCCACCGCTCGGGCGGCGGCTGATCGCGCTGCTGGCGGAGCGGGTGCGGAGCCAGAACCGACGCCTACTCGAATACGCCGTGCTGCCGACGCGGCAGCGACTCTGCGCCGAGTTGCTTCGTCTTGCGCGGCCTCGCCCGCCGGAGGCAGGAGGAGGTCTTGCAATCTCGCCGCCGCCGGCCCGGCCCGAACTCGCGTCGCGGATCGGGGCGCGACGCGAGGCGGTGTCGCGTGAATTGGCGGACCTCGTCCGTCTCGGCCGCCTCCGGGTCGGGCCGCGCGCCATTGTCCTGCTGGATGAGGCGGCGATTCGGGCCGACGTCGAGGCAGCGATGGAAGCCGCGAAGCGCTTGGCGTGAGAGTTTGTGAATGAATGTCCGACCGGTGGGAAATCGTCCGGAAGATGGTGAGCGATATCAACGGACATTCAGGTGACCTGCCCCTCTAGAAGCGGTACGCCGGCGATGTAGTCCGGTGGCAGCGTGAGAGCCATCGGGCGAGGCGGCCAGGCACGAGGCGGTTCATGGCCATGCGCAGAAAGCCTATGTGCGATGCTGCACGGCTACTCGGAGCCGCGGACGGCGCGCCGTGCCCGTCGTCCCTCGGCGGATCAGGCGGGGCGGTCTATCGTCGCGTGGGCGGACAGTTTCGGCCGGAGGGACGGACATGGCGACGAGAGAGACGGCGCGGCCGGGGGTGCCGCGCCTTGTGCGCGCGCACGATCTGCCCGCCCCGTCGCAGCGCGGCGGGCCACGCGGGCCGCGGAGCCACGACCGCCCGACCATGCCGGCGACGGTCGACTCCCTCCGGGGCACCGGCCCGACCACCGCGATCACCAGCGGCCGGCAGGTCGCGGTGTTCATCGCCGTCGGTCACCGCCCGGCCGAGCGCGTCGGCGTCCACGCCGCGCCACGCGCCACCCGCTTCGAGACTCTCGAACCGATCCGCCATGACGTGCGCCGCCGCGTCGGCGGCTTCGCCGAGGGTGTCGCTCGCGGGCTCGCGCTTCCCCGCGACCACGCCGGCCAGGACATGGCCGACGACTTCCATGAGGATTTCCTCCTCCCCCGGATCGAGCGCGCGCCCGCCTTCGGCCGCGCACCCGAGGGCAACGCCTGCCGGGCCCGCCGATGAACCAGGAGGCGCTGATCCTGTTCAATCTCGCCGAAGCACTGGGGATCGGCCTCCTGATCGGGGCCGAGCGCGAGCAGCGCATGTCGCCCGACGTCAAGTCTTTGGCGGGAATCCGAACATTTGCCATCACGGCGCTTCTGGGCGCGGTTGCGCAGCAGGCCGGCGGTGTCATCCTGCTGGCCACCGTCATCATCAGCGTCATGCTGCTGGTTGGGCTGGCCTACTGGCGCGACAAGTCAGAACACATCGGCCTGACCACCGAGGTCGCCCTGGTGATGACTGTGCTGCTGGGCGGGTTGTCGGTGACGCATCCCGTGGTCGCCGCCGGGACCGGGGTCGTGGTGGCGGTGCTTCTGGCATCGCGGGCCTATCTGCGCGGCTTCGTGCGGTCGGTGATGACCGAGCAGGAATTGCGCGATGGGCTCTTGCTGGCGGCCGCCACGCTCGTGGTGCTGCCGATCCTCCCAAACCGGACCTTCGGCCCCTACGGCGTGCTGAACCCCTATCTGATGTGGTCGGTGGTGATCATGGTCATGGTCATCGCCGCAGCCGGCTATGTGGCGGTGCGGCTCTGCGGGGCGCAACACGGACTGGCGCTGACCGGTTTCGCCTCGGGTTTCGTCTCCAGCACGGCGACCATCCGTGACATGGCCCGGCGGACGCGCTCGGCACCTGCGCAGATGCGGGGGGCGGTCGCGGGGGCCTGTCTGTCCTCGCTCTCGACGGCCGTCACGATGTCGATGGTGCTGGCGGCGGCCAGCGTGGCCACGCTGAACGCGATGGCGCTGCCACTGCTGGCCGGGGGTCTGGCGGCAGTCCTTTATGCCGCGCCATGGACGATTACGGCCTTGCGAGCGCCGCCGGCCTGCGCCGAGAACCCGCCGCCAGACCAGGGCGCCACTCCGGTCGTGCAGCCGCGCGCGATCAGCCTGACCGGGGCGCTGGCCTTTTCGGCGGCCCTGGCCGGGATCATGCTGGCGTCCACCGCCGTGCAGCAGGAGTTCGGGCTGAACGCCATGATCGCGGCCGCCGCGCTGGCCGGCATCGTCAACACGCAATCGGCGGCAATCTCGGTCGCGCTGATGGTCGGGGCGGGCCAGATCGCGCCGCAGGAGGCGGTGCTGCCGATCCTTGCGGCGATCAGCACCAACACCGGTGCCCGGGTCGTCCTGGCCGTGACGCTCGGGCGCGGCGGCTTTGCCGGCCGGGTGGTGCCTGGGCTCATTCTTGGCCTGGCGGCGGCCTGGGCGGCGTTCCTGCTGCCGGTTCCGGCGGCGCTGCCCTGATGACCCGCCAGCCGCCGGAGGCCGTACGCGGCTGCGTCGCGGAACCGTCCGCTCTCCCGCTGATGCCGCCGCGAGGCCCCGGCCGTGACGACGGTCGCTGCGCGACGACGATCCGCGTCGCCGCAAGCGCAAGCCGACCCTGGCTGGCCCGTTCGACCTCCGATTGTCGCGACCGGCGGCCGACCCGCTGCGTCGCGATGGCGCGCGAGGTCCCGGTGGTCGCCGGCCAGCATCGGCGGCTCAGGGCGGCATGGCAGAAACCCGCCGGGCGCGGTATGCTGTGCCGCTATGCGGTCCGATGAGCCTTCTGCGGGGAGGCAAGCGCTGCCCACGGGCGCTTGCCTGTTTTCCGGTTGTCGGAATCCTGGAAAGTACTGTTATCCGACCCGCCACCCACAAAGGCACTCGAGAGACGATGCGGCTTGCCTCAGCTCTGAACCGGTCGGTTTTTTTTGCGCTGCTTTGGGTCACCCTGACGGGTGGATCGGCGGATGCGCTGATCTATGGCGGGCTTGCGGTTGCTGCTGCGACGCTGCTCAGTCTGCGACTGTATCCCGCGGACCAGCCTGGCATCGTGCTCTGGCGGGTGGCGGGGTTCCTGCCGCGTTTCCTGGCGGACGCCTTCATGGGTGGACTCGATGTCGCGCGGCGTGCCCTCGACCCCCGCCTGCCGATCGCGCCTGGGTGGGTGCGCGCTCAACTCACCAACCGGAATGAAGCGGCCGGTGTGCTGCTGGGCGGGGTGGTCAGCATCCTGCCCGGAAGCCTCGCGGCGGGATCCGGCGACGCGGCGATGGACGTCCACCTTCTGAACGTCACGGGATACTCTGCCGACAGGATGCAGGCCGATGAACGCCGGATTCTTGGCCTGTTCGACCGGCGCATTGACAGCCAGGATGTCGCGAATGGCTGACTGGTTTACGCTTGCGGCCGTCTTCCTGCTTCTGAGCGTCGCGGTCGCGCTGGGGCGCTGCTGGCGCGGCCCCGGTCCGGTGGAGCGGATCATGGCCGCCCAACTGGCCGGCACCGGAGTGATCGGCGTGGCGGTGGTCCTCGGCGCGGCGCGGCGCGATGCGGCGATGCTGGACGCGGCGCTGATCGGCACGCTGCTGGCCGCCGTCGCGGTGACCGCCTTCGCGCGCAGCGCCGCCAAGCCCGGCGACCGGCCGGAGGGCAGGGGATGAGCTGGATCGATCTGGCGGTTCTGGCGCTGCTGGGCACGGGGCTGGCCTTCTATGGGGCAGGCTCGCTGGGTCTCCTGCGCTTTCCTGACACCGCCTCGCGTTTGCATGCGCTGACCAAGGCCGACAACCTCGGGCTCGGGCTGGTGGCGCTGGCGGCGGCGCTCCACTGGGGTTCGCTGGCAGTGGCCGCCAAGATCGCGCTGGTCTGGCTGTTCGCGGTGATCGCGGCCGGCATCACCTCTCAACTGCTGGCCCGGCAGGCCCGCTTGGACGGGACCCGCAGCCATCCGGACGGCGACCGGCCTTGACCGCTGCCTTCGACATCATCCTGTGCCTGTTGATCCTCGGTACGGCGGGCATCGCGCTTTTCGTGCGCGACGCGCTGGCGGCCATCGCCTTCTTCATCGCCTTCGGCAACCTCCTGGGTCTGGCCTGGCTGGGGCTCGATGCGGTCAACGTGGCGCTGGCCGAGATCGCGCTCGGCGCCGGGGTCACCGGGGTCCTTCTGATCCTGGCCCGGGCGCGGCTTCTGGCGCTGGGCGATGACGCGACCTGCGCCGATACGTCCGCGTGGCTGCGGGCGGGCGCCCTTGCGGCCTGCGCGGGCTTCGTGCTGCTGCTGGCTGCGGCGGTGCTCTCGATCCCGGCGGAAAGCGGGCTTGACCGCGCAGTCGCGCCGCTGATGCCGGGGCTTGGCATCGAGAACCGGGTGACCGGCGTCCTGCTGGCCTTCCGCGCCTATGACACGCTCCTGGAAAGCTTCGTGCTGCTGGGCGCGCTGGTCGCGGTCTGGTCGTTGGCGCCCGCCGGGGTCTGGCCGGGCCGTCCGGCTGATCTCGGCATGGCCGATGGGCCGATGCGCCGGGTGGCCGGCAGTTTCGGGCGGTTTCTGCTGCCGGTGGCGCTGGTGATGGCGACATATCTGGTCTGGGCCGGATCGGACGTGCCGGGCGGAGCTTTTCAGGCCGGCACCGTTCTTGCGGGCGGGCTGATGGTGTCGGCGATAGGCGGCGCGATCGGCCTGCCGCGCAGCGACCTTCCGGGGCTGCGGGTGGCGCTGGTCCTGGGACCGCTGGTGTTTCTGCTGATCGGCCTGGCCGGAACGGGGTTCGGCGGCTTTCTGGTCTATCCTCAAGGGCTGGCCAAGGCGGCGATCCTTGCGATCGAATACTCGCTGGCCCTTTCGATCGGGGCGACGCTGGCGCTGCTGGTGGCAGGGCCCAATGTCATCGGGCCGGCGGGCCCCGCTGGTGGCGCCGGCAGGAACAGCGGTTGCTGAGGCCGGCTTCATGGTGACGGGGCATGTCTACGCCCTGACCGGCGCGATCCTGGCCGGTCTGGGTCTTTTTGCCTTCATCATCCTGCGCCATCCGTTGCGCCAGCTGCTTGCGATCAACGTGGTCGGGGCAGGCATCTTCCTGATCCTGGGCGGTCTGGGCCGAGGACCCGACGCGACCGATCCATTGCCGCAGGCGCTGGTCATCACCGGGATCGTCGTGGCCGTTGCGCTGACCGCCTTCGGCGCGGCGATGATCGTGCGGCTGGCCGAGGCGCGCGCGGCGACGAACGCCGCCACACGGCCCGACGGCGGAAAGCCCGTGCCATGAGCCCGCTTGACCTTCTGGTGGCGGTGCCGCTCGGATTCATGCTGGCCGCCCTGCTGTCAGGGCGGGCCGCGCGCTGGCTGATCCTGCCGGCGGTGCCCGCGATGGCGGGGCTGGCGCTCTGGCTGGCACTGGTGCCGCCCGATGCGGCCTATCTGGTCGGTCACTGGGACTTGCCCTTGGGCATCCTTTTGCGCCCCGATGGGGTGGCGCGGCTTATGGTGGCGGCCACGGCGCTGGTGATCGGCGCGGTCGGGCTGCACGCGCTGGTCGATCCGCCGGAAAAGGCCGGCAACGCAGCCCAGGCCGAGACCTTCTGGCCGCTGATCTATCTGCTCTGGGCGGGGGCGAATGCGGGCTTTCTGACCACCGACCTGTTCAACCTCTACGTCACACTGGAGATGGTCAGCCTGGCCGCCGTGGCGCTGGCGGCGATGGGCTCGCTGGAGGCGGCGCTGCGCTATTTCATGATCGCGCTGGTCGGTTCGCTGGCCTACCTCCTGGGAGTGGCGCTTCTGGTGGGGCGCTACAACACCGTGGACGTCACCCTGCTTTCGCAGGTCGCACAGCCCGATCTGGCGACGATGCTGGCGCTGGGGCTGATGACGGCGGGACTTCTGATCAAGGCCGCGCTTTTCCCGCTGCATGGCTGGCTGCCGCCCGCCCACGCCGCCGCCCCCGCCCCAGCCAGCGCGCTGCTGTCGGCGATCGCGGTCAAGCTGGGATTTGTCATCCTGCTGCGGCTCTGGTTCGAGGCCTTTCCGGCCGTCACCGGCCCGACCGCGCTGCATGTGCTGGGCGGGCCGGGGGCGCTGGCGGTGATCTACGGCTCGGTCCAGGCGATGCGGCAGCAGCGGCTGAAGGCGCTGGTGGCCTATTCGACGGTGGCCCAGGTCGGCTACCTGTTCCTCGCCTTTCCGCTGGTCGCAGGCGCGCCGGACCCGTCCGGTGCCTGGGCCGGGATGATGCTTCATGCGGTGGCGCACATGCTGGCCAAGGCGGCGATGTTCCTTGCCGCCGGGCTGATGCTGAAGGCCGCCGCCGGCGACCGGATCGGCGATCTCGGCGGGCTGGCGCAGGCGATGCCGCTGACGGTGACCGCCTTCGGCCTGGCAGCGGTGTCGCTGATGGGGTTGCCGCCCTCGGGCGGGTTCACCGGCAAGTTCCTGCTTCTGAACGCGGCGATCGCGCAGGGCGCCTTCCTTTATGCCGGCGTGATGATTCTGGGCGGTCTGCTGGCGGCGGTCTATTTTTTCCGGACGCTCTCGGCCTGCTTTGCAGCCGGGCCGGCGCCGCGTGAGCCTGCGACGCGCGGGGTTTGCACGGCGGCGCCGCTGGTGCTGGCGGGGCTGGCCATCGCCATGGGTTTCGGCGGCAGCGCGCTGCACAATCTGTCGGCGATTGCCGCGCCCTGGGCCGCCCCGGGCGCGGCCGCGCCATGATGACCTTCGCGCCGCTTCTGCTGGTCCTGCTGCCGGTGGTCGCCGCTTTGGTCAGCTTTGCCCTGCCCGAGCGTCTCTCGGCTTGGCGCAACGGGGCGAACATCGGCGTGGCCTTCGTCAAGCTCCTGGTGGTGGCCTACCTGCTGGTGCAGGCGCAGGCGGGCGTGGTGTTCGAATGGCGCTACGAATTCCTGCCGGGCTACGATTTCGTGCTGCGGCTGGACCCGCTGGCGCTGCTGTTCGTGACACTTTCGGTGTTTCTGTGGCTGCTGACCACGATCTACGCCATCGCCTATTTCGACCGGGGTCCGAACCTGCCGCGCTTCTTCGGCTTCTTCAACCTGTGCGTGCTGGCGGCCACCGGCGTGGCGATGTCGGGCACCGCGATCACCTTCTTCCTGTTCTACGAACTGCTGACGCTGGCGACCTGGCCGCTGGTGGCGCACCGGGGCGACGACAAGTCGCTGCGGGCGGGGCAGATCTATCTGACCTACACGCTGGCGGGCAGCGTCGCCTTCCTGGCCGGGATCCTGTGGCTGCAATCGCTGGTCGGCGCGATCGAGTTTTCCGCCCCGGCCGATCTGGGCGCCATCCCGCCCCTGACCCTGACGCTGATCTTCATCCTGTGTATCGGCGGGCTGGGGGTCAAGGCGGCGATCATCCCCTTCCATGGCTGGCTGCCCGAGGCGATGGCCGCCCCTGCCCCCGTCAGCGCGCTCCTGCACGCCGTCGCGGTGGTCAAGGCCGGGGCCTTCGGCATCGTGCGCGTGATCTACGATGTCTACGGCATCGGCACCGTGGCCGAACTGGGCCTGGGTGTGCCACTGGCCGCCCTTGCCTCGGCGACGATCCTCTACGGCTCGGTGCGGGCCCTGATGCAGAGCGACCTCAAGAAGCGGCTGGCCTATTCCACCGTCAGCCAGGTCAGCTACATCGTGCTGGGTGCCAGCCTGGTCGGGCCCTTCGCGGTGATCGGCGGGCTGGTGCATCTGGTGCATCAGGGCATCATGAAGATCACGCTGTTCATGTGCGCTGGCGCGCTTGCCAACCGGATGGGGATCAAGGCGATCGCCGAGCTGGACGGCGCGGGCCGGCTGATGCCGGTGACGATGGCGGCGTTCTCGGTCGGGGCGCTGGGAATGATCGGGATGCCGCCGGTGGCCGGCTTCATCTCGAAATGGTATCTCGGGGTCGGGGCGTTGCAGTCGGATGCGGCCTGGGCAGTCGCGGTGCTGGCGGGCTCGTCGCTTCTGAACGCCGCCTATTTCCTGCCGCTGCTGTACCGCGCATGGCTGCTGCCGCCGCCGCCCGGCCGGCCCGCCATCGCCGAGTTGGCCACCACCCGCGACCGAATGCTGATCCTGCCCGCGGTGGTGACGGCGGTGGTGTCGCTGGGGGCGGGCATCTTCGCCTCGCTGCCCTTCAGCCCGCTTGGCTGGGCCACGCTGGTCGGACTGGGCTATTTGCGATGATCGCCGATCCGACGCTGCTTTTGCCGCTGGCCGTACTCTGGCCGATGCTCCTGGCGGGGCTGGCCCTGCTGCCCGGCTGGGGGTCGCGCATGGTGCTGCTGCTGCCGCTTGGCCCACTGCCGGCCCTGGCGGCGGCCCTCGTCGCGTCGCGCGACGTTCCCGTCGCGCTGCCGGGGGTGCTGCTGGACAGCGGCCTGGAGCTGGGCGCGACCGGCGCGCTGTTTCTCGGCGGTGCGGCGACGCTGTGGTTCTGGGCCGGGGTGTACGCCGCCTTCTACATGCGGCGCGACGAGCGGCCCGCCGGCTTCGCCCTGTTCTGGAACCTGGTCCTGGCCGGCAATCTCGGCGTCTTTATCGCCGCCGACATCGTCAGCTTCTACGTGTTCTTCGCGCTGGTCTCGCTTTTGGCCTATCCACTGGTGATCCACGATCGCCAGCCCGCCTCGATGCGGGCGGGGACGGTCTATCTGGTGCTGGCTGTCTGCGGCGAGGTGGCGATCCTGGTAGGGCTGATGCTGGCCTCGTTCGGGGCGGGCGGCGCCATAGGCATCGAGGCGGTTCGCGCGGGCCTTGCCCTGCCTTCGGCGCATCCCGCGGCGGTGCCGCTGCTGATCGCGGGCTTCGGGATCAAGGCCGGACTCATGCCCCTGCATGTCTGGCTGCCGGTGGCGCATCCGGCCGCGCCGGTGCCCGCCTCGGCCGTGCTGTCGGGCGCCATCGTCAAGGCCGGGATCTTCGGGCTGGTGGCCTTCCTGCCGCTGGGCATGCCGGCGGCGGTCGCGGGCAATGTCCTGATGATCCTGGGCTTTTCCGGCCTCTTCCTCGCGGCGCTGATGGGGCTGGCGCAGGCCGGCGCCAAGGCGGTGCTGGCCTATTCGACGGTCAGCCAGATGGGCCTGGTCATGGGGGTTCTGGGCTTTGCCCTGGCCGGGGGCAGCGCGCCGGCGGCCGTGCTGCCGGCGGTGGCGTTGTTCGCGCTGCATCACGGGCTCGCCAAGGGGGCGCTGTTCCTGGGCGTCGGGCTGGCACCGGTCTGCGGGCGGGCCTGGCGCTGGGGGCTTCTGGGGGCGCTGGCGGTGCTGGGCTCGTCGCTGGCCGGGATGCAGCTACTGGCCGGGGCGCTGGTCAAATCGGCGCTCAAGGACCAGGCCGGGGCCTTTGGGGCCACGCTGATCGGCCTCTCGGCGCTAACGACGGCGCTGGCGATGGCGCGCTGTCTGGCAGTGCTGCCAAGGGCGAAATCGCGCTGCCGCCCGCCGCTGCTGATGGCCCTGCCGTTCCTCGCCCTGTCCGGGGCGGCGCTGTGGCTGCCCTGGCTTCTGTACGCCAGGATCACCGGCGAGACCCCGCTGGCCGCAGACCTGCGGTCGCTGATCTTCGAGGCCTGGCCGCTGGGGCTTGCGGCGCTGATGATTGCGGGCGCGGTCGCGGTCGGGCTGAAGGCGCCTAGCCTGCCAGAAGGCGATGCGCTTGGCCCGGTGCAACGCCGGGTGGCGGCCCTGAGCGCCGCCGCAAGGGCCGCCGAGCGTGCCGGGTCGCGGTCGCTGCGCCGATCGCGCCCGAAGCCGCAAACCGTCATCGGCGAGGATCTGGACCGGATCGAGGACGTTTTCCGCGAAGGCGCCGCCGCCGCCATCCTGGTATTGGCCATCGCGGGGGCGGTCGTCGCCGCTAGCCTGATCTAGCAGGCTGCGGAAATTCGCGGCCAAGGGCTTGGTTTTCCTGGCCGGCGTAGTTTTTGTGAGGTGCTTGGCGGGCTGATGGGCGTGGTTTTCGGTGGCCAACCGCCGCGGACTACCGCGTTGAGGCCTGTTGGCGGCGCCAGTCAGGCAGGCGCCGCCAACAGCTTCGGCAGCCGGACGGGGGTTTAGGCGGCGACGCGGAGCGTGAAGCTCCATCCGACCCGCTCCAGCCCGCGCAGCAGGGTGCGGCGCATGCGCGGATCTCCTTGCGCCGGCCGAACACCTCCTCGACCCGCTTGCGGATGCGCTGGCTCACCGCGTAGCCCAGGTGCCGCGTAGTCCGTCCATCGATCGCCGAGCGCCGGCCATTGGCGTGCTGCGTCACGTGCGGCGTCACGCCCATGTCGCCCATTGCCCGGACGAAGGCCCGCGTGTCGTAGGTCTTGTAGCCTCCCAGCGTGCTGCGCGCGGCACGATCGAGCCCTGCCATCATCGCCTCGCCGGCGTCGCGCTCCGCGATACCCGTCTCTTGCGTCGTTGTCGCAGCGACCGCCAGGCCGTGCCGGTTCTCGATCACCACGTGCCCGGCGTAGCAGAGCTTCGATGCTTGGCCGTTCGACTTGCGCGCCAGCCGCGCATCCGGGTCCGTGGTCGAAGCATGCGTCTCGTCGCTGCGCTTCTCGGCATGGAAGTCGCGCTCGCCGTTGCGGCCGGGGCCGAGCGCCTCGCCGGAGCCGTCCTTCGGCCGGAAGCTCTTCATCGAAGCCCAGGCCTCTATCAACGTGCCAGCCACCGAGAAGTACGCCGAGGGCAGCAGCGGCTTGACCTCTGGGTCGGCCAGCACGGCGGCGAAGAACTTGCTCGCCACCTCGGTCCCCAGCAGCCGGTCCCGGTTCTTGGTGAACACCGTCACGTCCCATACGGGCGCCACGCCCGACGCAGCTGCGCAGGAACTGCCCAACTTGCACGTGCGGAACCGCACGGGGCGGCCGTACCCCGCCTTGCCCAGGGCGGCCGGCGCGGCGATGTCTTCCGCGGGACGGTGCCCGGCTGCCCTGCCGTCCGATGCGACGCCACGCTGGGCCGCCGTACCTCGATCTGGAGCCCGCTGCCCGCATGGACGTCCTCGACTCGATCCTGTCCGCCGACTGGCCCGGCAATCCCGGCCCGGATGTGGCTCGCCTTCATGGGCGGTCGTGTCCGGGTTCGCTCGGACGCGCCGTATCCTCGGGGCTGTTCCTGATCGCGACGGGCGGGACATGACGGGACCATGGCGCCGGAGCAACAACCACGTAGAGGAGATCACTTGATGACCCAGATTCAGACCGCCCTCGCCGCCGACATCACACTGCATAGCCTGGAGCAGGCAACGGCCGAGAGCCCCAGGGCGAGGCGGAACCTGCTCATCGGGCTCTGGGCGGGGCGTCGGCTCGGCCTTCCCGAGGCGGAACTGCCCCGCTATGCGCTAGACGTCATGTGGGTGGATCATGCCGAACCGGGCGATGCCGACGTGATCCACAAGCTTGCCGCCGATTTCGACGCGGCAGGTTGCTGCGTCGGCGATGAGGCACTGCGCTCCGAGCTGACCGTCGCGCAGCGCCGCGCTTACGCCGAAACCGTGTTGCACCTGCTATGATCCATTCGGTGGCAGCACCGCCGCCAGCGCAGGCGGCCACAGACGGCGCGATGGGCGCCCGAGATGGAAACGGAGGTTGTGCGATGCAGAAAGACTCAGAACGGCGGGATGCCGGGCTAGGTAGTCCGCCGCGAAGCCTGCTCCTCGCGACGGATCTCAGCTGCCGCTGCGACCGCGCCCTGGACCGCGCAGTGATGCTGGCATCGGCCTGGGGTGCCAAACTGCATGTGCTGTATGTGCTGGAAGGCAATGAGCCGGAGCAAGGCCCCGAACCGGTTCCCGGCGGTTCGGTGCGGGCGCTTGCCGAGCGTCACCTCCGCGCCGCCACGCGCAATCATGACGTCGAAGCGGAGATCGTGATCGAGCGGGGGGATCCCGCGGAGATCATCCTGCGCACGGCGAACGAACTCGACTGCGAGCTGATCGTCACCGGCATAGCCCGCAGCGGAAACCTTGCCCGAGCGGTGCTCGGCACGACGGTCGAGAGGCTGGTCCATCGTGCGCCGATGCCTGTACTGATCGTGAAGATGCGCCCTTGGCGCGCCTACCCGACGGTGGTCGTCGCCTCCGACTTTTCGGAGACTTCCGCCCACGCCTTGCGGCAGGCACTGAGCGTATTCCCGGATGCCCGGATGATACTGGCGCATGCGTACCGCGTGCCGTTCGAAGGCTTCATCAGCCGCGCGGCGCATGAGGCGGAGTTGCTGGCGGATGCCGAGCGTCAGCGTGCGGCGTTCCTGCCGAGCGTGGGCGCACCGCCAGACAGGCTGGAGCAGATGGAGTACCTGATCCGCTACGGAACAGCCGAGAGCGTGATCGGAACGCATGTCTGGGACAACGACATCGACCTCGTCGTGATGGGGACGCATGGCCGAAGCGGTCGCTTCGGCATCCTGATGGGCAGCACCGCCGAACGTCTCCTCATCTGCCTGCATTGCGACGTGATGATTGTCCGCGAGCCGCGCGCGCTGTCCGCCACGATTGGCGCGGGCGGCGCCTCTGCGGGTCCTCGCCTGAGCGGGAATGGGTGAGCAATGGGGTAGCAGAAGCGGGCTAATTTTTGCCGCCATCGGCGCGGCCGCAGGCCTCGGAAACATCTGGCGATTCGCCTACTTGGCCGGGGAGAACGGCGGCGCCTTTCTGCTGGTGAACCTTTTGATCGCGCTGGCGTTGGGCGTGCCGCTGGTGGTCGTGGAACTCACCATCGGCAAGCGGGGTGCAGGCTACGCTTCCGTGTAAACGCAGCGCGCTCTAGATGTTTGGTCCCAGGCTTTGATGGTGCAGTCTTCTCGCCGGCATGGAGAGATGCGCTATGGGCCAGGTTCTTCACGGCTGCGCCCGCACGACTGAGGCGGTCCGTCGCGCGATCCAGCATAGTCAAGAGAGCCTGAGGGCTTTGGCCCGCCGGCATGGCGTGAACCCGAAAACCATCGCCAAGTGGCGGGCGCGAGGCGACGTCGCTGATCGGCGCACGGGCCCGGCCCAGCCGCGCTCAACCACCCTCTCGGCCGACGAGGAGGCGATCATAGTCGCCTTCCGCCGCCACACCCTGCTGCCGCTGGACGACTGCCTCTATGCCCTGCAGCCCAGCATCCCGCACCTGACGCGCTCGGCTCTGCATCGCTGCCTCCAGCGCCACGGCATCTCGCGCCTGCCCGAGACCGAGGGCGACAAGCCGGTCCGCAAGCGCTTCAAGGCCTATCCGATCGGCTACTTTCACATCGACATAGCCGAGGTCAGGACCGAACAGGGCAAGCTCCACCTTTTCGTGGCCATCGACCGCACCTCGAAGTTCGCCTTTGCCCAACTGCACGAGCGCGCCACCACGCGCATCGCCGCCGACTTCCTGCGCGCCCTGCTGCAGGCCGTGCCTTACTGCGTGCACGCCGTGCTCACCGACAACGGCCAGCACTTCACCTCGCCGGGCAACATTGCCTCGGCCGCACCGCTCATCCGCGAGGCGATCGACCGCGGCGAGATCTTCCGCGCCCATTCCTTCGAACTCGCCTGCGCTCAGAACCAAGTCGAGCACCGCCTGACCAAGCCCTACCACCCGTGGACAAACGGCCAGGTCGAGAGGATGAACAGGACGCTCAAGGAGGCCACCGTCCGGCGCTACCACTACAGCAGCCACGACGAGCTCCGCGGTCACCTCGCCCTGTTCCTCGACGCCTACAACTACGCCCGGCGGCTCAAGACCCTGAAGGGCCTCACCCCCTACGAGTTCATTTGCCGTTCATGGGCCGCAGAACCTCACCGGTTCACGGCAAATCCGCACCACGAAATGCCGGGACCAAACATCTAAGAATCGCTGGATTGGTCGGTTCGCAATCGCCGAATGCCTTGGTCGTGGAGAGGCGCGCAAAGATGAGCGGCCTTCGGTGATCTTGCTGTTCAGGGCGCCGGCTGTGTCGCTCGGGTCACCGCGGAGCGGTCAGCTCGGTTCGGCAGCGAAGAGCCATCCCGCTACCGCGTCCTGGCCGGCCACTCTGGATGCAGCTCGTCGATCACGAAGGCATGCCGGTGCCGGAAGCCGTCCGGCCCGGTCACGAGCGGCTGGTGCTCAGCTGCGCGATGCGGGTGCTCCGGTGGGAGGCCAGCATGGTCGTGCTCGATCTCCTCCGGGTCATCCCGCGGCCACAGCGCCGCCGCCGCACCGAGCCCTGCCACCGCCAGCACGGCCAGCACCAGGAAAGTGGGCCCGAGCCCGATCGCTGCGCCGAGGCCGCCGGCCAGCGGATAGGTCAGCAGCCAGCAGGCGTGGCTCAGTGCGAACTGTGCGGCGAACAGCGCCGGCCGGTCGCCGGGATGCGCGGAGCGCCGCAGCAGCCGCCCGCTCGGCGTCAGCACAAGCCCGTTGCCGAGGCCGAGCAGCGCCCAGACCGGCAGCAGCACCGGCCATGACGGCACCAGGGGCGCCAGCAGCAGCCCAGTGACCAGGAGCGCGGCGCCGGCCAGCATCGCGCTCCGGTCGGTCATCCGATCGCCGAGCAGGTGCGGCAGGGCGAGCGCCGCGACCATGGAGCCCAGGCCGTAAGCGGCCAAAGTCCAGGCCACTTCTCGCTCGCCGAGGCCGAAGCCGGCCCGCACCAGCACCACGGTGTTCACGATCACCATCGCGCCCGCCGCGGCCGCGGCGAGGTTCAACGCCAGCAAACCGCGCAGCCGCGGCGTCGCGAGATAGATGCGCGCCCCGCGCGTCGTGCGCCCCCAGGCACCCTCGGAAGTCGTCGGTGGCTTCGGCGAGGGCAGCACCACCGACAGCACCAGCACTGCAGACGCGAGGAAGCCCAGCGCGTTCAGCCCGAACAGCCAGTGGAAACCGATCACGCCAAGCAGGGCCGCGGCGATGGCGGGGCTCGCCAGCGCCTCGAGGTCGTAGGCGAGGCGCGAAAGCGACAGCGCCTTCGTGTACTCCGCCTCCTCCGGCAGGATGTCGGGGATGGTCGCCTGGAAGGTCGGCGTGAAGGCGGCCGAGCCCGCCTGCAGCAGGAAGATCAGCAGGTAGACCTGCCAGATCTCGGTGACGAAGGGCAGGCAGACCGCGACACCGGCGCGCAGGAGATCGAGTGTCACCAGCAGGCTGCGCCGCGGCACCAGGTGGACGAAGGCGCCGGCGACGGGCGCGATGCCGACATAGGCGATCATCTTGATCGCGAGCGCCGTGCCGAGCACTGCACCGGCATCGGCGCCTGCCAGTTCGTAGGCCAGCAGGCCGAGCGCGACCGTCGCTAGCCCGGTGCCGAGCAGCGACAACACCTGGGCCAGGAACAGGTGGCGGTAGGTCAGGTTCGACAGCGGCGACAGCACGGCGTCCTCCGAGCGAATTAGCCTAGCGTAGTCCGGCCGGCGCCGCTCGGCACCGGCCGTGCGTGTGCATCAGGGCATCACATAGCGCGCCTGGACGGTGTGGCCGTCCGGCATGCGGCCGGTGACCACCACGCGGGCGCCTGGCGTGATCGGCGTCTCCAGCGTGGCGGAGAAGCCGTCGCCGCTGGCCGTGAGCGCCGCCGTGCGGTTCGCCTGGCCTTCCTGGATCACCATCCGCGCCGTCGCCCCGCTGCGCGGCGGCGCCACACGGCCGTGATTCACCAGGTAGACGCGGATCGCCGTGCCATTGGCGACCAGTTCCACCTCATGTCCGTCGCTCCCGGCGAGCAGCCCACCATTCGGGCCGCGTCGCTCGCGCTGCTGGGCGAGCGCCGGGGTAGCAAGGGTAACGGCGAAGCCGGCCAGGATCATGCGTCGGTTCATCGGGGTCTCTCCTTTCGGGTTCAGAAGGTGGTGGCCGGGCGCAGCGCCGGCCTCAGCCGCCGCATCGCGCGCGGCGATCAGGCGTTCGAGCGGACGCCGCCCGAACAGCAGGAACAGCACCGGCGTCAGCACCGCGTCGAATAGGGTCGCGGTGACCAGCCCACCGAAGATCGTCACCGCCACGGGGTGCAGGATCTCGCGCCCCGCTTCGCCGGCGCCGATCATCAGCGGCACCAGCGCAAGCCCGGCCGACAGCGCGGTCATCAGTACCGGCCCTAGCCGTTCCAGCGTCCCGCGGAGGACGAGGCCGGGCCCGAAGGTCTCGCCCTCATGCAACGCCAGGTTGATCCAGTGCGAGACCTTCAGGATGCCGTTGCGCGCCGCGATGCCGACGAGCGTCACGAAGCCGATCATCGAAGCGACCGAGAGCGGCTGCCCCGCGATCCACAACGCCGCGACGGCGCCGACAAGGCCCATCGGGACCACCGCCAGCACGATCAGCGCAAGCACGACGGAGCGGTAGCGCTGCCACAGCACCAGCAGGACCAGCAGCGCCGAGACCGCGCCGAGGATGGCGATGGCCCGGCTTGCCGCCTCCTGCGCGCGGAAGGTGCCGTCCAGCACGATGCGGATGCCGGGTGGTGGCGCGGGCTCGGCCACCAGCCGCGCTAGATCGGCGGCGAGCGCCGCCATGTCGCGCGAGCCGTCGCTGTTCGCATAGACGACGATGCGCCGCGCGCCGTCCTCGCGCAGGATCTGGTTCGTCACCGTGGTCTCGACCACCTCGGCGAGGCGCTCCAGCGGCACCGCGCCATGCGGCGTCGGCACGAGCAGGTCGCGCAGCGCGTCGGCATTGCGCCCCGCCTCAGGCAGGCGGAGGACGATCTCGGTCCGCCGCGTACCCTCCCCGAGCGCGCCGAGCACGCGGCCGCCGGCCAGCGCCTCGACCGCCGCGGTGACGGCCTGCGGCGTCAGCCCGTGCAGCGCGGCGGCGGCCGGGTCAACGCGGATCTCGACCTGCGGCACCAGCGTCTGCGCCTCGACATTGATGTCCACCAGGCCTGGGATGGCCTGCATGCGCGCGCGCAGCCCTTGGGCCACGATGCGTGCCGCCTCCTGATCCTCGCCGAACACCTTGAACGACAGCGCCGCCCGCACGCCGGAGAGCATGTGGTCGATGCGGTGGCTGATCGGTTGGCCCATCACCACCGAGGCTGGCAGCACCGCGAGCCGTTCTCGGATCTCGGCGAACACAGTCTCGCGCGGGCGGTCGGAGCGGCGGAGCGTCACGTCGATCTCGGCCGCGTGCACGCCCTCGGCATGCGGGTCGAGCTCAGCGCGGCCGGTGCGACGGCCCACGCTCACCACCTCCGGCACCTGCATCACCAGGCGCTCGGCGATCAGGCCGAGACGCTGGCTCTGCTCGAGGCCGATGCCCGACTCAAAACGCATGCCGACCAGGGCCGTGCCCTCGTTGAAGGGCGGCAGGAAGGCGCGCGGCAGCAGCACGGCACCGACTGCCGCCAGCGCCACCGCCCCCGCCACGCCGCAGATCACCAGGCGCGGCCGGCGGAAGGCGCCCTGAAGCACGCGCGCCTGCGCACGCTTCAGCGCACGCAGCACAGGCGTGTCGCCATGCGCGCGCTTGGGCACCTTTACCAACAGGAAGCTCGCCAGCGCCGGCGTGACTGTGATGGAGACCAGCAGCGAGGCCAGGATGGAGACGATGTAGGCGACCCCGAGCGGGACAAACAGCCGCCCCTCCAGGCCGGCGAGCGCAAAGAGCGGCAGCAGTACCAGTACGATGATGAAGGTCGCATAGAGGATGCCCGAGCGCACCTCCTGGCTTGCCTGCGCGATCACCACCATCGATGGCAGCGGGTTGGGTCGCTCGGCATTCTGGCGCAGGCGGCGCAGGATGTTCTCCACATCCACCACCGCGTCGTCCACCAGCTCGCCGATGGCGATCGCCAGCCCGCCCAGCGTCATGGTGTTCAACGTCAGCCCAAAGGCGTCGAAGACCAGTACCGTGACGAGGATCGAGATCGGGATCGCCGTCAGCGAGATCGCCGTCGCCCGCCCGTTCAGCAGGAACAGGGCGAGCACCAGCGTCACCGCGATCGCCGCTTCGATCAGCACGATGCGCAGGTTGCGGATCGAGGTCTCGATGAAATCGGCCTGGCGGAACTGGATCTGGTTCGCGGTGACGCCGGCGGGGAGCGACGCCTGCACCTCCGCCAGCCGCGCCTCGACCGCACGTGTGGTCGGCAGCGTGTCGGCGGTCGGCGCCTTCTGGACGCTGAGGATGACGGCGGGCTGGCCGTTGAAGCCGGCATCGCCGCGACGGGTGCGGGTGGCGAAGTCCACCTCGGCGACCGTCCCGAGCGGTACCGCGCCGCGCGGGGTTGCCACCGGCAGGGCGCGCAGCGCGTCGAGGTCCGGCGTCGGTGTGCTGGCGCGCAGCACGAACTCGACGCCACGGCTCTCGATGAAACCGCCACCGGCCGAGGCACCAACGCGGGCCATCGCCTGCGCGATGGCGTCGATGCCGATACCGGCCTCGGCCAGCGCGGCCATGTCGGGGCTGACGCGGATCTGCCGCACGGCACCGCCGATCGGGTTCACCTGCACCACGCCGGGAACTTCGAGCAGGCGCGGGCGCACCTGAGCCTCCACCACGTCGCGCAGCCCGGCCGGATCGAGCCCGGACGCGGTCACGGCGATGAGCAGGATCTCGCCCATCACCGTGCCGATGCCGCCCATCTGCGGAGCGAGGCCTGGCGGGAGTCGTCCCTGCAGGCGCGTCAGGCGTTCTGCCGCATCGGCACGCGCTGCGGTCAGGTCGGCGGCCCACTCGAATTCGGCGAGCACGATGGACAGGCCGGGCGCGGAGGTGGAGCGGATGCGCGCCAGCCCCGGCGCGCCGCGCAGCGCTGCCTCGACGGGCGCGGTGACCAGCCGCTCGACCTCGGGCGGCGCGAGGCCCTCGGCCTCGGTCATGATGGTGACGGAGGGCCGCGTCAGGTCGGGGAAGACATCCACCGGCACGCGCGGCAGGACATAGAGGCCATAGGCGACGAGCAGCGCCGCCGCCGCCAGCACCGCGACGCGGTGCCGAAGGCTGGCCGAGACCAGGAAGTTGAACATGCGCGCCCCCTCAGCGGATCTGGTTCACGAGGAGGGCGCCCTGGACGAGGATCTGCTCGCCCGGCTCGATGCCGGCCAGGATCGCGACGCGGGTCGCGTCCAGCGGCTCGAAGCGCACGATGCGTGGCTCGAACAGCTCCGGCTCGGCGTGGCGGAACACCACGGGCAGGCCGTTCGGCGCCTGCACCACCGCGTCGCGCGGCAGGATGATGGCGGTGCGGCGCTCCGGCAGTTCCACCACGACCTGCACGCGGCGGCCGATCTCGAGGCCATGGTCCGCGGCGCGGGGCGCGAAGTCGAGCAGCGCGGTCTGGCCGCGGAGCGCGGGCGCGCGGCCGAGCAGGGCGGCCGGCACCGGCGCCATGCCGCGCGCCTCGATGCTGGCGGCGGCAGTGGGCGCGAGCGCCAGCGGCGCGAAGGCCTCGGCCTCGATCCGCACGCGAGCGGGGTCGAGGATCTCCACCAGGGTCTGGCCGGGCGAAACCGTCTGGCCCTGGGCCAACGCAACGGTCGCGATCACGCCATCGGCCGGCGCGCGCAGCGTTTCCGCACCGGCGATCTCGCCGGTAGCGGCGGCGAACGGCACTACGAGGGCGAGCGCATCGCCCGCGCGCACCGCCTGGCCACGCCGCGGCAGGGCGCCGTCGATGGCGACGATCCGGCCGGCGGTCGCGGGCTGGACGACGGCCTGCGCGTCCGGGCTCGGCAGCACACGGCCGGCAAGGGTGACGCGGCGCGCGGTCTCCTCCGGCACGACGCGGCGCGTGCGGAGTTCGAGCAGGCGCTGCGTCGGCTTTGGCACGAAGACCATGCCATCGGCGCGGCGGCGCGGCGCGTCGCCGTCCTCGGCGGTTGCCGTCTCGGGGCCATGGCTGTGGTCCGGGCCGCCCGGCCCCGCCGTCGAGGGCGAGACAGCCAGCAGCGTCAGCGCCAGCACCGCGATGCCGGCGCGGCGACGGCCGAACAGGAAGCCGATCGCAAGGGCGCCGGCGCCGGTGGCGGCCAGGGCGATGAGCACCGTCTCGACCGAGATGCGGCGGTGCAAGAAATCACTGAGGGCGTGGGAGTGACCGTGCGCCGCGGCGGGTGCGGCCGCAGCGCCAGGGACCCGGATGGTGCCGACCAGCAGGTCGGGCGCCGCGCCGCCGATGGTGGCGAGCACCTCGATCTCCCCGGTGCCGAGCGCCTCGGCCGGGATGCGGAAGCTGCCGTCCGGCTGCGCCTCGGCGCGAACCGTCCGGCCCGCGATGTCGAGGTCGAGCGTCACGCCCGCGGCCGGCGCGTTGTCCTCCTGGCGGTCCAGGTAGAGCGTCAGCGCGCCGCCCTTGAGGATGCCGACGAGCTGCCAGGCCTCGGAGACGGCTACGAGCCTTGGGCTCTGCGGCAGGGCCGTGGCGGTGGGTTCCGGACCATGCTGGTGGTCAGGGCCGCCAGGGCCGGCAAAGGCGGGCGTGGCAAGCAGGAGTGAACACAGGGCAAGGCGGCGCAGCCCGGCACGGGCGCGCGACAGCAGATGAGGCATGGGAACTCCACGAGAAACGACGCGGGCCGGCGCGGTGGCGCCGGTGGCTCAGGCGAGCGCTGCGTCGCCTCGTGGCGGACGGTCGAGATTGCCGGACGGCGCCCCGGACAGTCGGGCGAACAAGGCCCGGGTCATGGATGCGCCGAGGTCACGTTGAGCCAGACCCGATGCGGCGGGCAGCAGGAAGGCGACCCCATGGGCGTGGTCGGCCAGGAGACCGTCCGGCCCGTCATGCTGATGCGCGGGCCCGTCGCCATGGCTGTGGCGGCCCTCGGTACCGAAGACCTGCACCGACGCATCGTTGCTATCCGCGGCGCCACCGGCGAGCCAGTCGCGTTCGGCCTGAAGGGCTGCGAGCCAAGCCGCCGCAGGGTCGGGACCACCGTGATGCGCCCAGGCATGTCCCACTTGGCCCAGCACTCCGGTCAGGAGCATGAGCGCAGCGAGCAGCATCCGGACGCGGCGGACAACGGATTTCGGCACGCGACGGCGGGTAGCATTCGCGCGCCGCGTCTGTCCAGTACGCAGCGTTCTAGGCTTGGCGTTCCTCCGGCGGGCGGATTTGACGGAACGCCCACAGCAAGGCGAAGTCCTAGGCGATCTTGAGGACACCGCAGAGGATGAAGGGCGTCGCCTGCCACCCTGCCGCAAAGATCGCCCCGGCAATCGCCGGTCCTGCCGCCGCCGCCAGGCTGCGCGGCACAGCCGTGAAGCTGGCCGCGGCGGTGCGCTCGGGGGGCGTCACCACGGCCATGACGTAGGAGGAGCGCGTCGGCACATCCATCTGCGACAGCGCCGCGCGCAGCAGCAGCAGTCCGAGCGCGACCTCCACCTGCGGCGCGAAGGCGGCCCCGATCAGGCAGAGGCTGGACGGGATGTGGGTGAACACCATGGTGTTCACGAGGCCGATGCGGGTGGCGAGCCAGGCCGCCACTGGGAAGGAGAAGGCCGAGAGCACGCCGGACCAGAAAAAGAACAGCCCGGCCTCGGCGAGCGAGAGGTCGAAGCGCTCGAATAGCCACAGCGCGAGCAGCGACTGTACCGCGAAGCCGCCCGCGAAGGAATCGACGCAGAACAGAGCCGCGAGCCGCACCACAATGCCGCGCGACGGGCCGAGAACGCTGTGGCCTGAGCCCACCTCAGCCGGCGCCTCCCGCGGCAGGCTGCGATAGACGAGCCCGCCGGCGATGCCGAGCGCGGCGTAGAGTACGAACATTGCGCGCAACGCGACGATCTCCGACAGCCCGGTCCGCGCCAGCAGATCCGGCGAGGCCGCGGCGAGCGCGCCCAACGCCGCCGCCATGGCGCCGACCAGGCTGTAGCGAGCGAAGCTGCGCGTGCGCTCCGCGTCCGGCACGGCGCGGGTCAGCACGGCATGCTCCAGCGGCACGAAGATGCTGACGCTGCCGGCCGAGGGATTGATCGTGCCCACCAGGGCGACGAGGAGGATGATGGCGAGTGCATCCGTCGCCGCGAAGACAAATCCGCTCGCCGCCATCACGACCGAGGCTGCCATCAGCAGGCGTCTTTGCCCGAACCGGCCACTGACCACACCGATGCCGAGCGTCGTCAGCGCCGACCCCAGCAGCGCGAGCGTCGCGACCAGGCCGATGGCGGCCGGGCCGAGGCCGAGCGCGGTCAGATAGACCGGCAGGAGCACCGCTACGAAACCGTCACCGAAGTCGCGCAGTGCGCGCGCCCAGAGCAGGCGCGTCGTCACCACAGTCACGTCAGGATCTCCCGCAGCCGGCGCGTGTCCTCCGCCGCTTCGCGCAGCAGCCAGTCGCGGAAGGCGATCACTTTCGGCAGGCCGGATGTCGCCCTGGGTCCAACGATCCAGTAGCCATAAGGCACCGCGAGGCGCGGGCCGAAGGGCTGCACCAGCCGGCCCGAAAGCAAATCCCAGGCGGCAAGCGCTGTGCGCGCCAGCGCCACGCCCTGGCCGTCCACCGCCGCGTCGATCGTCATGCTCGCCTGGTTGAAGACCGGGCCGCGCCCGGCATCCACGCCCTTGGCGCTGGCCTCCTCCACCCAGCGCGACCAGTCGCGGCGGTCGTTGGTGTGCAGCAGCGTGTGGTGATGCAGTCCCGCTGGCGCGCGCAGCGGACGGCGCCCACGAAGCAAGGCCGGGCTGCAGACGGGGAACAGCGCTTCCTCGCACAGCCGGGTCGCGTGTAGCGTCGGCCAGGATCCGTCGCCGTGGCGGATGGCGAGGTCCACATCCTCCCGCGCGAAGTCGATGTGCTGGAGCGAGGCGCTGACGCGCAATTCGATTTCGGGATGCGCTTCCGCGAAACGGCCGAGGCGATGGACCAGCCACTTCGACGCGAAATTCGGGGAGGTGCTGACGGTAAGCGTGCCCGCCCCCTGGCGTTCCAGCAGGCGCTCGGTGCCGGAGGCGATGCGGTCGAAGGCGTCGCGCACGACTTCGAGATAGGCGCGCCCGGCCTCGGTGATGACCAGGCCCTGCGTGCCGCGGTCGAACAGGCGCAGGCCGAGGCCCGCCTCCAGTGCCTTGACCTGGTGGCTGACGGCGCCCTGGGTGACGCAGAGCTCCTCGGCGGCGCGCGTGAAGCTCTCGTGCCGCGCGGCGGCCTCGAAGGCCTTCAGCGCATTCAGCGGCGGCAGGCGACGCGGCATGGCACCCGGGAGGGCATGAGGAAAACTAGGGCAGGCTAGAGAAACGATGCTTCGACGTCCATCGCACCGTGCCCTTATTCATCCGGCTCCTCAACAGCGAGCGGCCGCAGGTCGCCAGGACAGGAGCAACGGAAATGCGTTCAAGCATGCGCCTCGCCATCGAACCCGCCGGGCCGACCATCGGCATGAGCGGAACGATGGTCGATCACGACCGGGCGGAGAACCGGATCGCCCACCTCGTCGCGCTCGTGAGACTGTGGATGCAGCGGTATCGCGAGCGGCGCGCGCTGGTCGGCTACACCGACCTCGATGTGGTCAGTGACCATATTCTGCGAGACCTCGGGCTGACACGCGCCGAGGCGCGAGCCGAATGCCGCAAGCCCTTCTGGCGGCAGTGATCGGCCCGGTTGCCGGATGGGCGGGGATACTTCTCCCGCCGTCCGGTGGCAGCCGCGGAGACCCTGACTTGCCGACTGGTGCGGATCGTCGGGCCTCTACGGCATCAGACGACCGTGAATTCAGGCCAGAGAAGGTTAGATTCGGGTTCCCACCGCTGCTCCATTCTTCTCTCTCACAACCTGTCTCTCCTGCACGGTGACCCGCGCTGTCGCGCAGGTTTGGCCGCGGTTTGCGGGCGAACCTTGATGGTTCGAGGGCGCAACCACCGCCGAATTTCGGCCGGAGAGAGCGGAGAGTCTCCGAACCTTGAGGGTAGGCCGATTTTACCCTCAAGCTTAAGCCGTTGAATTACGGTCTTATTTTTTCGCCCCCGGCGCCGAAAGTCGGTAAATCGACCGCTCCTCCAATCGCGCTGTTCTGCGAAATGTCGATCGACCACCAAGCTTCTCTGCGGCGTCGAAATGCCGCCTCACCTCGCCATACTGGACGTCCATGGACGACATCGACCGCGTCTTCGCCCGCTTCAATGACGACAAGCCGGAGCCGACGAACCGGCGCGAAACGCTGAGAATCCCGCGTCGCAACGGCGCCGGCAGCGGCAGGACCGTGGAAGTCGTGCACCTGCGATCCGGCACGGGGAGCAAGGATCGCCCACAGCGATTGGACCCACGCGTACGCGCTGCATCCTGGGACGGGGGCTTTCGAGCACAGCGACCGGTCGCGACGCCCGCGCCCCCTGCGCCTGCCGCCGACGCTGCGACAGCACCCACGACGCATGTAATGCCGGCTTGGGAACCTGCGGCGACCAAGGAGGCATCCTCGGCACCTGGATCGATGCACGTGGCTGAAGCGCCTGATGCCGCCGCACGCCGCGGCCGAGGGCGGCCTCGCAAGGAGGTTAATCCGACGCCGCCCGCGAGGCACGTAGCGGACCCGTTCGACGTCGATGACGACGGCGCGAATTGCATGCGCTGCGGCTATGCAATTGAGCCGGCGCAGGAGAGGCACGGGCTGATGACCTGCTCGGAGTGCGGCTAGGTCCGTCGGTCCACGCCCGAACCGTCTAAAGTTGGGCGATTCCGGGCCGGCAAAACTTCCGGAGCAAAACTTTCGAGGTCATCGAGAAGCCCGCTGAATGCCCTTTGCTGAAGATGGCCCCGCGGCTGCCCGAACTCAGGCGGTGGCTGTCGCGCATCCAACCTCTGACAACCGACACTCGACATCTTGCTGTGGTTCCGGCATCGAATAGTCTCGAAGCAGATGTCGAACGGCGCGATTCTATGGATGATAGCGGCGATTCAGCTGGAACAATCGATCTTGATAATTTCGTCTCCTCTCTGGCCACTGGGCATGACGACCTGGGTCCGAGGCTCAGGACGATTGTCAATCGCTCCTCGAGCGGCCGCTCGGACGTCTCGGTGCACGCCCATTACGTTGCCTTTCGTGGCGGCAGGCCCACCGTGGAGGACTTCGTAGACATCTTGGTCACGAAGCTGGTCGGCTTCTGTCTTCCCCGCCGCGAACTGCGCAAAGCCCAGGAGCGCTGGGTCGGCATGCCGGCGGCGAAGGTTATGGAGGACGCCGTACGCCTCCACCGTCGCGCGGTGGACCTGTTCAAGAAGGCGAACCGGGAAACCAATCGCAATGGCGAGTTCGGCGAGGTGATCACATATCTGCTGATCGAGTCCGTTCTTCGCGCACCCCAGCTGGTCGCCAAGATGAGCCTCAAAACTAACTCTCAGATGCCCGTCCATGGGTCCGACGGAATCCACTTCAGGCTGGAGGATAGTGCCGGCGCGCTGCGGCTCCTCTGGGGAGAGTCGAAATGCTACCAGTCAGTAGGCGACGCCATCATGAAGGCGGCGGAATCGGTTGCTGAGAATGTCGAGAACGACAAGATGGCGCACGAGCTGTTCCTTATCGAACAGCATGCGGATCTGGACGGCTTTCCCGAGGAGCTGAGCGCCGCCATCCTAGACTTCCTTGATCCGTACAACGAAAAGTCTAATCAGCGGCTCGACACGTCGGTCATGCTGATTGCCTTTGACTTCGACGCGTTCGCGAAGCTGGAGGGCGTCGCCCCAGACAAGATGGAGGCAGTCTTTGCCGAGCATCTCGAAAACGCGCTTCCGGATCTTAAGGCTCGGATCGATGCTGCCCTAGAGAAGCACGCGGTGCCCGTCCACGACTTGCATGTCTTCTTCCTACCGGTGCCCTCGGTCGCGGCGATGCGCGAGCGCTTCCAGACGCAGATCGGATGGACGGCATGATGCAGCAGCTGATCACCCGCGTCTGGGAAAATCAGACGTTCCATGATCAGCTCGCCATTCTGCGAGCGGCGTGGCTTCGCCGAGAACTGAAGGTCGAGGAGCATCCCGACATTGCGGAGGGCCTTCTCGCCCAGAGCGCGCAGGCGGCAGCCATCCTGTCGACCAGCGACAAGCCCGAACATCTTAAGGCAGCCTTCTCGGCCGTCGCATGCGCGGCGGACCTGGGGCGGGAACGTCTTCCCGGTCTTGATGGCGTGCTCCGCATCGTGCTCACCCAGATGGGCAACTTCCCGGCTCTCAAGACCGCACCGGCCGTAGGACAGTTCGCTCGCCTTCCGACGCGCCTCGCCATTGCCGAAGAGATTCGGCGGGAGCTGAACCGGGTGGCCGTCGGAACTGGTGCGCTTGAGCTGACGGATTTCCAGCGTTCGCTCTGGAACGTGCTGGAAAGCGGTGACAACGTGGCGATCTCCGCCCCGACATCGGCGGGCAAATCGTTCGTCCTGCAGGCTCATCTTCGGTCCAGGGCGCGAGCCGGGAAGCTCACATCAGCGGTCTATCTCGTGCCGAGCCGCGCACTGATCGCGCAGGTCGGCGACGCCGTTGCGACTTGGATGCGGGAAGAGGGCCTCGAACAGCTGTCGCTGGTGACCATCCCGCTCTCCGCCGATGTGCAGCTTAGGGAGCCGGCCATCTATGTGCTGACACAGGAGCGTCTGCAGGCAATCCTAACATCGCATCCCAACTTTCGCGCGAGTCTGATCATCTGCGACGAGGCGCAGGGAATTGAGGATGGCGCGCGTGGCGTTCTACTCCACAACGTCGTTGACCAGCTACTGGAGCGAAACCCGTCAGCTCAGGTCGTATTCGCGGGACCGAACATCTGCAACGCCCAGGCGTTCGGGGCGATGTTCAATCTCAAACTGCTACGCGAGGTCGAGAGCCGATCGCCGAGCGTTGTACAGAATCTGATCCTGGTGAACACGCGCTCGCTCGAAGTCGGAAGGGTCAACATCGAGCGCCTCTCCGACGGCACTCAGTCCCTGATTGGCGATGCAGATCTTCAGCGTCCGTTGCCTACGATCAAGGAGCGGCTTGTCAGGGTCGCTGAGCGCTTCGGACGCGACAAGCCATCGATCCTGTATGCCAATGGCCCCAAGGATGCGGAGGACATCGCGAAGGGCCTGAAGGATGTGTTCAAAGACGTCGAGCCGGTCGAAGCCATCACCGACCTGATCGCGCTCGTGAAAAACGCGGTTCACAGCAAGTACGATCTCGTTCCATGTCTGCGGCGCGGAGTGGGCTTCCATTACGGAAGGATTCCCGCGCTCGTGCGCCGTGGCATCGAAACCGCCTTCGCGGAAGGGCATATCCGGTATCTGGTGACGACCAGCACGCTGATCCAGGGCGTCAACTTCCCAGCGGCCAACCTCTTCGTCTGCAAGCCGAAGAAGGGCGCGAAGAAGGAGAATCTCGACCCCGCAGAATTCTGGAATCTCGCTGGTCGGGCGGGTCGTCTCGGGAAGGAGCTTCAAGGAAACATCTTCCTAATCGACTACCAGGACTGGGACATCAAGTATGTCGACGCGCCCCACGAGATAGAGATCGCGAGCTCGATCGGGCGCACGCTCAAAAAGGACGTCGTGCGCCTGATAGAATGCGCCGAGAACGCGAACCCACCTCTGGAGACCGAAGAGCGGCTTTCGCTGGAGGCCACGTTCGCCAGGCTGCTTTCCGACCATATGTCCGGGAGGCTTGCGGACACGTTCAATCGCTACGGGGTTCCAGCGGCCGACCGCGCCAGCCTCTCCGCTGCGCTCGAAGTCGCGCGCGACCGCGTACGGCTTCCGCTGGCCGTGCTTGCAGAATCGCCAACCGTCTCGGCGATCCGGCAGCAGCGTCTTGCAGACTATCTCGCATCGGAGATCAAGGGCGGCGGATCGAAGCGGATCGAGGAGCTGATGCCGAGGCACCCGCGGGACGACGACGCCTATGTCCGCCTATCGGAGGTGTTCAAGATCTGTCACCGACAGTTACTGTCGCTCGACGTGAAGAAGCTGCATAGCCGGATGGCGGCGATCGCCGTCCGGTGGATGCGTGGCGATCCGGTGCCCGAGATCGTCAACGAAAATCACCGGCGGACCGGCGGCACCGATATCGCGAAGAGCATCCGCGAGACACTGAAGGACATCGAGCAGGATATCCGTTTCAAGTACCTGCGGCTGACCTCCTGCTATTTGTCGGTACTCGCCTACGTCCTCAGGACGACTGGGCACGAAGCGATCGCGGCGCGGCTGCCCAACCTGCCGAGCTTTCTGGAGGTGGGCGCGGCTGACCAGACGATGATCAGCTTCCTGGGCATCGGCATCACGCGCGTGACTGCACGCGCGCTCACTCACGAGGCGATGGACAAGAACATGGACATGGCGGCCGCGCTCAAATGGCTGCGAGACCAAGCCATGGACACACTCCTGTCGTCACGCCTCATGCGTGAGGAGGTCGAACGCGCACTTCGTAGCCACGCCTAGCCCCATTTGCGGTCTGGCGCGACACAAACGTGGAAGGAAAACCGCTCCCACGTCCCGTCGGTCCGGACGACGCGGAAGCACTGTGTATCGTAGTCGGCTTCCTGCACTTCGAAATGGTCGATGCCGCAACCGATCTTCTCATCAGCCTGAGGATGCCGCTTAAGCAACTCCGCAAGATCTGCTTCATCGTCCGCGGAGACGCGATCGCCTGGGACGTAGCGTTTCAGCATATCGGCGAAGTACGTCCAAGCATCACCCTGCTTGGAAAATGTCCTGCCCGCCAGAACAACCGGCTTAGCACGCCCCATGGTTCAAGCTCCTCCAAATCTTTGGTAGGAAACATAGCCATGGTGACACATCCTGCCAAACGCGGATCATGGGTGTGGTTTATGATCGACTACCGCAGTTTAGTCGCACAGGCTCTGCTGCGAGCATTGCAAGCTCGTCTTTACCCAATCAATTTGATCAGCCGGCTGCTTTGGAGCGAGGTCAAAACCCATCCGGACGCCGTTACTAGGCGTCGAGCCGCCCGTAGCCTCGAAGCTGGGCAGAAGGCCGGTTTCAGGTATCGCGAATCCTCGTTCGAATGGTGCACTCGGGCGCAGAGCTGATGTATTGGCGAGGAGCCGCTACCGGCGAATGAGGTATTGCTGCTGGTGTTGCCAGACCTGAGGCAATGGCTCGAGAACGGATGGTAGTGCAATGCCTTTGGGAACTCGTCCATCGAGAATCGATTCCACAATACCCGGCGCAAGCAGCGTCAGCCGTAGCAGGCTGCCGAGATACCCTCGCTCGATTCGCTCCGCCGCCGCCATCTCGCTGATCGTGGCATATCGCCCCTCATCCAGCAGCCGCTGGTACCGAAACGCCCGCGCCAGCGCCTTCACCAGCGCAGGGTCCGCGCGCGTCAGGATGGCAGCATCGCCACCCTCCCGCACCACCGGTGTCACCACCGTCTTCCGCCCTGGCCGCCGGCGGATCTTCAGCGGAACTCGCACAGTGATGTTGGTCGCTCCCTTCATGCCGCGGTCCTCAGCGCCTCGGGAGACCTCTGCGAAACGCCTTGGTGAGTGGATGATGGGGTGATTCGCTGAGCCTCGTGAAGGCTGAGGCGAGGCATCGATGGGTCAGCGA
>NZ_JAAEDL010000030.1 GCF_018129005.1 Neoroseomonas eburnea | reverse complement strand
GCCCCGGCCGGCGGCGCGGCGGCTGCCCCGGCCCAGCCGGCCGCGGCGGCCACCGCCGAGGCCTCCGCCGGCCGAGTCGCCTTCGTCCTCGCCGAGCCGGTCACCATCCGCAGCGGGCAGACGGCGAACGTGCCCTTCCTCGATGTCCGGCTGCCGGCGGAACGCGTCTGGTGGATCCAGGATCTCGCCGCGCGCCACCCGCTGCAGGCGGTGCGCATCCGCAACGCCTCCCAGCACACGCTGCCGGACGGGCTTGCCACCGTCTATGGCGCCGAGGGGCCGGAAGCCGGCGTCTTCCTGGGCGATGCCGAGATCCGCGCCATGCCCGCGGGCGACGGGCGCATCCTCGCCTTCGCGCGCGACCGCGACGTGCAGTTCAGCCAGTCTTCCTCCACCACCGAGCGGGTGACGCGCATCGCGCTGCGCCGCGGCTATGTCAGCATCGACCTCGCCCGCACGGAGGAGACGGCGATCGCCATCGACCCGCGCGGCGCGCGCGGCATGCTGGTGATCGACGTGCCGCGCCGCTCCGGCGCCACGCCGCGCTTTCCCATCGTCTCCGAGGGCGATTTCGGCCTGCGGCACGAGGCGGCGCTGGACGGCACCACCCGGACCATCCGCCTGCCCTTCGAGCGCGCGGTGCGGCAGGACACGCCGCTGTGGGACAGCGGCCTGGGCGAGCCGATCCTGCTGCGCTGGCAGCAATTCGACATCGAGCAGAACCTGCGCCGCCTGCCCGGCGGGCCCGGCACGCTGGAACGGCTGCAGGACATCCTCGCCCGCACCCCGGCCGAGGCGCCGGGCCGCGCCGATCTCGCCGCGGTCGTCGAGGCGATGCAGGACCTGCGGCGGCTGCTCGACGATGCGCGGATGAAGGCCCGCGCCTATCGCAGCGCCGACCAGGCCCTCGGCCGCGCCCGCCAGGCGGCCGAGGACCGCACCGGGCCGGAACTGCAGGAGGCCCGGCGGCGCCTCAACGCCGCCAGCCGGGAAGCCGACCAGGCCGGCACCGCCGCCGACCAGGCGTGGGAAACCTGGCAGCGCGCGGTGGTGGCGCTGCTGCAGCGCGGTTCCTGACCCTCCCGCCCAGCCGCCGGCGAGGCGCATGCGCCCGGCCGGCGGGTGGGATGGGGGGCTATCGGTGAACGGCAGGTCATCCTAGCCTTCCTCCCCGGACCCGGCATCGCAGCTCTGCGACGCCCGGGGCATCACCCCGCAAGGACGGGGTGCATGGGGATGGAAGACAGGAATGGCAGATATCCGATACCTCGCGCCGCGAACGCTCGATGAGGCGGTGAGCGCCTACGCCGCCGCGGCGGGCGCCGGGCGCATCCTGGCGGGCGGCACCGACCTGATCGTGCAGATGCGCGCCGGCATGGTGCGACCGGGCACCATCATCGACATCAAGAAGATCGAGGAGATGACCGCCATCCAGGAGACCCCGGATGGCGGTTTCGTCATCGGCGCGGCCGTGCCTGGTGCGGTGCTCGCCGAGCATCCGCGCTTCGGCAAGGCATGGCCGGGCGTGCTGGAGGCGATCAACCTGATCGGGTCGACCCAGGTGCAGGGCCGCGCCTCGGCGGGCGGCAACCTGTGCAACGCCTCCCCCGCCGGGGACAGCGTGCCGGCCATGGTCGCCGCCGGCGCGGCCGTGACCATCCAGGGTCCGGACGGGCGGCGGAGCCTGCCGGTCGAAGCCGTGCCGGCCGGTCCCGGGCGGACCAACCTGGCACCGGGGGAGATCGTCGTCTCCTTCACCCTGCCGCCGCGGCCGAAGGGGTCGGGCGATGCCTATCTCCGCATGATCCCGCGCACCGAGATGGACATCGCCGTGGTCGGCTGCGGCGTGAACCTGACGATCGAGAACGGCGTGGTGAAGGCCGCGCGCGTCGGCCTCGGCGCCGTCGCGCCGACCGTGCTGCTGGTCGAGGACGCGGCGAAGGCGCTGGTCGGCTCGAAGCTCGAGGATGCCGCGCTGGACGCGGCCGCCGCCGCCTGCTCCGCCGCCTGCAGGCCGATCAACGACAAGCGCGGGACCATCGCGTACCGCACCAGGGTCGCCGGCGTGCTGCTGAAGCGCACCGCCGCGATCGCCGCCGACCGCGCCCGGGGGGCCTGAACCATGGCGAAGCTGCACGTCACCACCACCGTCAACGGCGAGCCCGTGGAGTTCCTCTGCGAGCCGCACCACACGCTGCTCAATGCGCTGCGCGGGCCGCTCGGCCTGACCGGCAGCAAGGAAGGCTGCGGGTCGGGCGATTGCGGGGCATGTTCCGTCACCGTCGACGGCCGGCTCGTCTGTTCCTGCCTGATGCTGGCGGTCGAGGCCGAGGGGCATGAGATCGCCACCATCGAGGGCATGGCCCATGGCGAGGAGCTGCACCCGCTGCAGCAGAAGTTCCTGGAGATGGCCGCGCTGCAATGCGGCATCTGCACGCCGGGCGTGCTGATGGCCTCCCGCTCGCTGCTGGAGAGGAATCCCGACCCGACGGAGGAGGAGGTGCGCTTCTGGCTCGCCGGCAACCTCTGCCGCTGCACGGGCTACGACAAGATCGTCCGTGCCGTCCTCGAAACCGCTGCCGAGATGAGGGGGGCTGCCTGATGAACGTCATCAACAAGCCGGACGTGATCGGCAACAAGTGGATCGGCGCGCGGACCATCCGCCCCGACGGCGCGGACAAGGTGACGGGCCGCGCCGCCTATGCCGCCGACAACGTCATGCCCGGCATGATCTGGGGCAAGGTGCTGCGCAGCCCGCACGCGCATGCCCGCATCCGCTCGATCGACACCTCGAAGGCCGAGAAGCTGGCCGGCGTGAAGGCGGTCGTCACCCACAAGGACATCGTCGACTTCCCGCTCGACAAGTCGGTGATGCTCGGCATCCAGGACATGCGCTGGATGTGCCGCAACGTCATGGCGCGGGAGAAGGCGCTGTTCCACGGCCACCCGATCGCCGCCGTCGCCGCGACGAGCGAGGAGATCGCCGCCGAGGCCTGCAAGCTGATCGAGGTCGACTACGAGGTCCTGCCCCACGTCATCGACATCGCCGATGCGATCAGGCCCGACGCGCCCATCCTGCACGATTTCGTTCAGTTCGAGGGCAAGCCGTCCAACATCGCCGGCACCATGGTGCTGAAGTCGGGTGACATCGAGGCGGGCTTCAAGGACGCCGACATCATCGTCGAGCGCACCTTCGACAGCCGGCCGGTGCACCAGGGCTACATCGAGCCGCAGGCCTGCACCGTGTCCTATGCGGCGGACGGGCGGGTGACGATCTGGTCCTCCTCCCAGGGCCAGTTCATGGTGCGCGCCATGACCTCGCTGCTGACGGGCATCCCGCAGAGCGACATCCGCGCCATCCCGGCCGAGATCGGCGGCGGCTTCGGCGCCAAGACCATCATCTACCTCGAACCCGTGGCGGTGATGCTGTCGAAGAAGTCCGGCCGCCCGGTGAAGATGGTGATGACGCGCGAGGAGGTGATGCGCGCGACCGGCCCGGCGCCGGGCTCGCTCAGCACCGTGAAGATCGGCGCGAAGAAGGACGGCACGCTCGTCGCCGCGCAGGGCACCTTCTACCTCCAGGCCGGCGGCCTGCCGGGGTCGCCGCTGCGCGGCCCGGTGGGCTGTTCCTTCGCGGCCTATGCCATCCCGAACGTGCTGTCGGTGGGCTACGACGTGGTGTCGAACCGCTCGAAGGTCGCGGCCTATCGCGCGCCCGGCGCGCCGCTCGGCGCCTTCGCGACCGAATGCGTGCTCGACGAGATCGCCGAGAAGCTCGGGCTCGATCCGCTGGAGATGCGCCTGAAGAACAGCGCCAGGGAAGGGGACAAGGCGATCTACGGACCGGTCTTCGGCCACGTCACCTTCGCCGAGACGGTGGACGCCATCCGCAGGCACCCGCACTACACGGCGCCTCTCGACCGGAACCCCCGCCCCGGCGTGAAGCGCGGCCGCGGCGTCGCCTCCGGCTTCTGGTACAATGCCGGCGGCGAAAGCTCCGTCCAGGTGAACATCACCGAGGACGGCAATGTGGTGGTGACGACCGGCCACCCGGATGTCGGCGGCAGCCGCGCCTCCATCGCCAATGTCGTCGCCGAGCTCTTCGGCATCGAGCACAAGCGCGTCTCGGTGCTGATCGGCGACACCGCGACGATCGGCTTCTCCAACCTCACCGGCGGCAGCCGCGTCACCTTCGCCTCGGCCATGGTGGCGACGCTGTCCACCGAGAAGGTGATCGGCCAGCTCAAGGAGCGCGCGGCGAAGATCTGGAACATCGATGCCGAGGCGATCAAGTGGCAGGACGGCATGGCGCTGCCGGCCGGCGACAATGCCGGCAAGTTCCCCCCGCTCTCGCTCAAGGAACTCGCCGCCCGCGCGAACGACATGGGCGGGCCGATCGGCACCCAGGTGCAGCTCAACACCACCGGCGCCGACCCGGGATTCGCCACGCATTGCGTGGATGTCGAGGTGGATGTCGATCTCGGCATCATCCGCGTGCTGCGCTACACGGCGGCGCAGGATGTCGGCCGCGCCCTGCACCCGAGCTATGTGGAGGGACAGATCCAGGGCGGCGTGGTGCAGGGCATCGGCTGGGCGCTGTCGGAGGAATACCTCTACGACCGGAACGGCAAGCTCGATAACGCGGGCTTCCTCGACTACCGCATGCCGGTCTGCTCCGACGTGCCGATGATCGAGCCGATCATGCTCGAGATCCCGAACCCGAAGCACCCGCAGGGCGTGCGCGGCGTGGGCGAGGCGCCGATCGTGCCGCCGCTCGCGGCGATCGCGAACGCCGTGTACGACGCCCTCGGCAAGCGCTTCACCAGCCTGCCGATGTCGCCGCCGAAGGTGCTGGAACGGCTGGAACAGCCGTAAGCGCCGCGCGGGGCGCCCCGTCGCGGGCGCCCCGCCTGCCCTTCAATCGCCGAGCCGGAAGGCATCGGCGATGCGGCGCGTGCTGCCATCCGCCGCCACGACCAGCACATCGAAGCGCATGCCGGCCGCGCCATGGCCGGGGTTCGCCGCGAGCCAGCATTCCGCCGCGGCGACCAGGCGCGCCCGCTGCCGCGCACCGAGCGCATGGGCGGCCTCGGCCAGGGACGGGCGCGCCTTCACCTCGACGAAAGCCAGCAGCGCTTCGCGTTCGGCGACCAGGTCGATCTCGCCCGCCGGCGTGCGGACGCGGCGGGCGAGGACGGACCAGCCCTCCCGCGCCAGCGCGGCGGCGGCGATGGCCTCGGCATCGCGGCCGGAGGCCTCGGCACGGCGGCCGCGCAGCAGGCGGCGGGTGCGGTCTGCGGACTCGAACATGCGCTATCCTGTCGCGATGATCCTGCGCCGCGCCATCCTGGTCCTTCTGCTTCTCACCGGCATCGCGGAGGCACAGCCCGCGCGCCGCCACATGGTCGCGGCGGGACATCCGCTGGCGGCCGCGGCCGGGCTTGCCGTGCTGCGGGACGGCGGCAACGCGGTGGATGCCGCCGTTGCCGTGCAGATGGTGCTGACGCTGGTGGAACCCCAATCCTCCGGCATCGGCGGCGGCGCCTTCCTGCTGCATTTCGCCGGCGGCAGCGGCCGGCTGACGGCCTGGGATGGGCGCGAGACCGCGCCCGCCGCCGCGGGCCCGGACCTCTTCCTGCGCGACGGGCGTCCGATGCCCTTCATGCAGGCCGTGGTCGGCGGACGCGCGGTCGGCGTGCCGGGCACGGTCGCGATGCTGGAGGCGGCGCACCGGGAACACGGGCGGCTGCCATGGGCACGGCTGGTCGAACCCGCCATCGGCCTGGCGGAGGAAGGCTTCCCGATCAGCGAGCGGCTGGCGCGGGACATCGCTTCCGACATGGCGCGGCTGCGGCTCGACCCCGGGGCGGCGGCGTATTTCCTCGACGCACAGGGGCTGCCGCTGCCGGCGGGGTACCGGCTGCGCAACCCGGCGCTGGCGGAGACGCTGCGCGCCATCGCGAGCCAGGGCGCCCTCGCCCTGGCGCAGGGTCCGGTCGCGGAAGCCATCCTTGCCGCCGTCACCGGCCATCCGGCCAATCCCGGCGTGATGGCGGCGACGGATCTGTCCACCTACGCGCCAAGGCGGCGCGAGGCCGTGTGCACCGGCTACCGGCGCTTCCGGATCTGCGGCTTCCCGCCGGCATCCTCGGGCGGCGTGGCGGTGGCACAGATCCTCGGGCTGCTCGGGCATTTCGACCTGCCGCGCATGGACCCGCGCGGGGCGGATGCCGCGCACCTGGTGGCGGAGGCGGGGCGGCTCGCCTTCGCCGACCGGGCGGCTTACCTCGCCGATCCGGACTTCGTTTCGGTGCCGGTGCGGGGGCTGGTGGATCCGGGCTACCTGACGGCGCGGGCGCAACTCATCGACCGCGACCGGGCCGCGGCATCGCCGCGCGCCGGCAACCCGCCCTGGCGGGAGGCGAGGTACGCGCCCCAGCTCCAGGATTTCGAGGCCGGGACCAGCCATGTCTCGATCGTCGACGGCGACGGCAACGCCGTGGCGATGACCACCACCATCGAGGCGCTGTTCGGCGCGCGCGTCATGGTGCGCGGCTTCATGCTGAACAACGAGCTGACCGATTTCTCCTTCGCGCCGGAACAGAACGGGCGGCCCGTCGCGAACCGGGTGGAGGGCGGCAAGCGGCCGAGGTCGTCCATGTCGCCGACCATCGTGCTGGATGGCGAGGGCAAGCTCTACGCCGTGACGGGTTCGCCGGGCGGGGCGCGCATCATCGGCTATGTCGCGCAGTCGCTGGTGGCGCTGCTCGACTGGGGGCTGTCGCCGCAGGAGGCAGCGTCGCTGCCGCATGTCGGCACGCTCGGCGGGGCCGTGGAACTCGAGGCGGATACGCCGGCAGCCGGCCTCGCGCCGGCGCTGCGCGCGCGGGGGCATGAGGTGCAGATCCGGGAGATGAATTCCGGGCTGCAGATCATTCGCGTCACGCCGGACGGGTTGCTGGGCGGGGCGGATCCGCGGCGGGAAGGCGTGGCGATCGGGGAGTAGGGCCGCTCCCGGAGAGGGGCGCCGCCCCTCTCCGGACCTCATACCATCGGCCGCTGTTCGCGACCGCTGGCATGAGGCTTTTCGTGCCCTCAGACGCCGGGCGCAAACCTCCGGTTTGCTTGGCTTCGCCGGACCACCGGCGGGCCGCATTCGCGGCCTCGGCACGAGTCAAGAACTCGTGCCGCTCGTGTCACCCCGCCAGAGGCCGAAAGGCCTCTGGACACCGGAACCCGGTCGGGAAATTCGGCGAAGGGCATCACCGGCGCAACCGGCGTTGCCGGGGCGCCATGCCCGCCGAATTCCCCGATGAATCTCATGGTTTCCAAAGGCCTTTCGGCCTTTGGTGGGGGGGTCCGGGGGAGGGCAAAGCCCTTCCCCGGGGAATACGCCCCTACGCCGCGTCCCGCGCGATCGCCGGCAGCGGCATGGCGTCGTCGCGCCCCTCCTCCACCGCGTGGCACGCCACCATCGCGTCCCCCGCCGGTTTGAGGTCCGGCCGTTCCATCTTGCAGCGGTCATTCGCCAGCGGGCATCGCGGATGGAAGGCGCAGCCGGATGGCGGGGAGATCGGCGACGGCACCTCGCCGCCGACGGGGATGCGTTCACGCCCCGTCATGTCGAGGTCCGGGATCGCTTCCATCAGCGCCCGCGTGTAGGGATGGCGCGGCCGCCTGAACAGGCTCTCCGCCGGCGAGAGCTCCGCCAGCCGCCCGAGATACATCACCCCGATGCGGTCGCTGACCTGCCGCACCACCGCCAGGTTGTGGCTGATGAACAGGTAGGTCAGCCCCAGCCGCTGCTGCAGCTCCTTCATCAGGTTCAGGATCTGCGCCTGCACGGAGACGTCGAGCGCCGAGGTCGGCTCGTCGCAGACCAGGAATTCCGGGTTCGACGACAGCGCGCGCGCGATGGAGATGCGCTGGCGCTGGCCGCCCGAGAATTCATGCGGGAATTTCTGCCCGTCGAGCGGGGAGAGCCCCACCTGGGTCAGCAGCTCCGCGACGCGGAGCTCCTGTTCCCCGCGCGTCTGCACCAGGCCGAAGGCGCGGATCGGCTCGGCGATGATGTCGGCGACACGCCAGCGCGGGTTCAGCGAGGCGTAGGGATCCTGGAAGATCATCTGCATGCGCCGGCGCTGGTCGGCCATGGCGCGCGCCTGCGCGAGATCCCGCCCGTCGAAGATCACGCTGCCCGCGGTCGGGCCGTAGAGACCGACCGAAAGCCGAGCGACGGTGGATTTCCCGCAGCCGGATTCGCCGACCAGCGACAGCGTCGTGCCCCGCGGGATGGCGAAGGAAACGCCGTCCACCGCGCGCAGGATGCGCCTGCCCTCCCGCGCGACCATGCGCTGGAGCAAGGGGCGGGACACGTCGAAGTGGCGCGTCAGGTCGCGCGCCTCGAACATCGGCGTCGCGTCAGTCACGGGCCGTCTCCGTGTCATAGAGCCAGCAGGCGGCCTGGGTCGTGCCGGCATTGATCAGATCGGGACGCAGCGCCCTGCACTTGTCGAAGACCTGCGGGCAGCGCGGGTTGTAGGCGCAGCCGCGCGGGATCGCGGACAGCCGCGGCATGGCGCCGTCGATCTGCGCGAGCCTCTCGACGCGCCGGTCGAGCGGCGGGATGGATGCCATCAGCCCCTCGGAATAGGGGTGGTTGGCGTGCTTCACCACCTCGCGGACCGGGCCGATCTCGGCGATGCGGCCCGCATACATGACGGCGACGCGGTCGGCGGTCTCGGCGATCACGCCCATGTCGTGCGTCACCAGCATCATCGCCGTGCCCTTCTCCCGCGCCAGCGTCTTCAGCAGCGCGATGACCTGGGCCTGGATGGAGACGTCGAGCGCGGTGGTCGGCTCGTCCGCCACGATCAGGCGGGGTTCGGCGCACAGCGCCAGCGCGATCACCACGCGCTGGCGCATGCCGCCCGAGAATTCGTGCGGGTAGCTGTCGATGCGCTGCGCGGCGGCCGGGATGCCCACCATCTCGAGCCAGCCGATGGCGCGCTTGCGGGCCTCGGCCGGGCCGATCGGCAGGTGGGTGGTCATCGTCTCCACCAACTGCCGGCCGACCGTGTAGAGCGGGTTCAGCGTGGTCAGCGGGTCCTGGAAGATCGCACCGATCTCCTTGCCGCGGATGCGGCGCATCTCCTCGTAGCGGAGGTTGTCGATGCGCCTTCCGTTCAGCAGGATCTCGCCCCTGGCGATGCGGCCGGGCGGTTCGAGCAGTCCGATGATGGCCGCGCCGGTCATCGACTTGCCGGCACCGGATTCACCGACGACGCCGAGCACCTCGCCCGGCGCGATGTCGAAGGAGACATCGTCGAGCGCGACCAGCGTGCCGCGCCGCGTCGGGAACTCGACGCGCAGGTTCTTCACCTGGAGGAGAGGAGGAGCGTTCGACATCAGCGGAGCTTCGGATTGAGGGCGTCGCGCAGCCAGTCGCCCAGGAGGTTGACCGACAGCACCATCGCGATCAGCGCGAGGCCCGGGAAGATCGTGATCCACCACTCGCCGCTGAACAGGAAGTCGTTGCCGATGCGGATGAGGGTACCGAGCGAGGGCTGGGTCGGCGGCACGCCGACGCCGAGGAAGGACAGCGTCGCCTCCGACAGGATGGCGAGGCCGAGGTTCAGCGTCGCCACCACCAGCACGGGGCCGACCACGTTGGGCAGCACGTGGCTGACCATGATGCGCGCGGACGGCACGCCGATGACGCGCGCCGCCTGGACGTATTCCTTGTTGCGCTCGACCAGCGTCGATCCGCGCACGGTGCGGGCGAATTTCGGCCATTCGCTGATGCCGATGGCGAAGATCACGACGAAGAGCGCGATCTGGTCGTGCAGCTCGCGCGGCAGGGCCGCGCGGGTGATGCCGTCCACCAGCAGCGCCACCAGGATCGAGGGGAAGGTGAGCTGGATGTCGCAGATGCGCATCAGCAGGCTGTCCAGCGCGCCGCCGGCATAGCCCGCGAGCAGGCCGAGCGAGACCCCGAGCAGCGTCGCGAACAGCGTGGCCGAAAGCCCCACCAGCAGCGACACCCGCGCCCCGTACATGATGGCCGAGAGCACGTCCCGCCCCTGGTCATCCGTGCCGAGGAGGTATTCGCGCACCCCCTCCTCGTCCCAGGCGGGCGGCTTGAAGGCGTCGATCAGGTTCAGCGAGGCGAGGTCGAAGGGGTTGTGCGGCGCGATCACGGGCGCGAGCGCCGCGCCGAGGACACACACCAATGCGACCACGGCGGAGAGCACCGTCACCGGGGACCGCGTGAAGGACCACCAGAGGTCGGAGTCGAGAAAGCGCTTCATGGCGGCGGTCATGGTTCAGTGCCCCCCCTGCCCGCGGCCGATGCGCAGCCTGGGGTCCACGGCGTAGTAGAGCAGGTCCACGATCAGGTTGATGCTGACGAAGACCAGGGCGATCAGCATCAGGTAGGCGCTCATCACCGGGATGTCGGCCGCGCCGACGGACTGGATGAAGAGCAGCCCCATCCCCGGCCACTGGAACACCGTCTCGGTGACGATGGCGAAGGCGATGATGGCGCCGAGCTGCAGGCCGACGATGGTGATGACCGGCACCATGGTGTTCTTCAGGGCATGGCCGAAATGCACCGCCCGGTTCGGCAGGCCGCGGGCGCGGGCGAACTTGATGTAGTCGGTGCGCAGCACCTCCAGCATCTCCGCCCGCACCAGCCGCATGATCAGCGTGAGCTGGAACAGCCCCAGGGTGATCGCCGGCAGGATCAGCGCCTTGATGCCCGACCAGGTGAGGAAGCCGGTGGTCCACCAGCCGATGCGCACGGTGTCGCCGCGCCCGAAGGAGGGCAGCCAGCCGAGCCAGACCGCGAAGACCAGGATCAGCAGGATGCCGATGAGGAAGGTCGGCAGCGACACGCCGATCAGGCTGAAGGTGAGGAAGAAGCGCGACAGCCAGGAATTGCGGTAGAGGCCGGTGTAGACCCCCATCGGCAGGCCCACCAGCAGGGCGATCCCCGCGGCGCAGAACGCAAGCTCCAGCGTCGCCGGCGCGCGTTCCGCGATCAGGTCGGCGACCGGGCGGGACAGGCGGTAGGACAGGCCGAACTCGCCCTGCACGGCGTTCGCGACGAAATGCGCGAACTGCATCCAGAAGGGCTGGTCCAGGCCGAGGTCGCGGACAAGGGCGTCGCGCTGCGCTTCGGTGAAGTCCTGCCCCAGCATGATCGCCACCGGGTCGCCGACATAGGCGAACATGGCGAAGGAGATCAGCGCCACGGTCAGCATGACCGGAACTGCCTGCAGGATACGGCTGATGATGAAGGCGAACATTGCATCACTCCGGCGCGGGCGCGGCGGGATGGCCGCCGCGCCCGCGGTTCATTCAGTTCATGCGCGCCCAGCGGAAGTAGGGCTGGTTGTTCGCCATGTGCGGGATGGCGAGGTTCGAGCGCATCGCCCAGGGGATCATCTGGTGGTGCAGGGGGATATGCGGCACGTCCTCGCGGTAGATGCGCAGCGCCTCGCGGATCGCAGCGTTCCGCGCCTCGCCGGACTGGTTCACCATGATCTCGATGAGCTGGTCCATGCGCGGGTTGGAATAGCGCCCGTAGTTCCAGATGCCGTTGCCATGCCCGCCGTCACGGGTGCGCAGCAGCGACTGGAAGGAATAGAGCGCATCGAGCGTCGGCACGCCCCAGCCGAGCAGGTAGATCGAGCTGTCCTCGCGCTGGATCTTGGCGAAGAACGGCCCGAGCGGCATGGCGTTCAGCCGCGCCCGCACGCCGACGCGCGCCCACATGGCGACGATCGCCTGGCAGATCTGCTCGTCGTTGATGTAGCGGTTGTTCGGGCAGTCGAGCGTGATCTCGAAGCCGTTGGGATAGCCCGCCTCGGCCAGCAGCGCGCGGGCGCGCGCCTGGTCGTAGGGCAGCCGGACATCCTCGGACTGGGTGTAGCCGTTGACCTGCGGCGGGAACAGCGTGCCCGTCACCACCGACTGGCCCCGCATGGTCGTGCGGTGGATCGCCTGGATGTCGATCGCGTGATAGAGCGCCTGGCGCACCCGCAGGTCCTTGAACGGGTTGCGCCCGCGCACGTCGGAATACTGCAGCTCATCCCGGTGCACGTCCATCGCGATGAAGATGGTGCGCACCTCGGGTCCTTCGAGCACGCGGATGCCCTGGGCCTGGCGCAGCCGGTTCAGGTCCTGCAGCGGCGGGTCGAGCACGAAGTCCACCTCGCCCGACAGCAGCGCGGCGATGCGCGTCGCGTCGGAGGAGATCGGCCGGTAGACGATCTCGGTGACGTTGCCTTCCTGGCTCGCCGGCTCCTGCCAGCCCCACCAGTCGTTGTTGCGCGCCATCACGGTGCGCACGTCGGGCTCGCGCGACTGCAGCCGGAAGGCGCCGGTGCCGTTGGTGTTGCGGGTGGTGTGCATCTCCTCCCGCGCGCGGGTGTTCTGCGGGCGGGTGGAGTTGTTCTGCTCCGCCCAGCTGCGCGACATGATCAGGATCGAGGCGATCTTGTTCGGCAGGATCGGATCCGGCACGCGGGTGATGACGTCCACCACCAGCGGCTCGACCTGCACGGAACGCTCGATCGTGTCCACGTAGATGGCGTAGTTGGAGGTCGGCTGCTGCGCGCGCGTGATGGTGAAGACCACGTCGTCCGCGGTGAAGGCCTGGCCTTCGTGGAACTTCACGCCCGGCCGCAGCCAGAAGCGCCAGCGGTTCGGTTCCTGCTGTTCCCAGCGCGTCGCCAGGCCCGGCGCCAGGCCGAGATTCTGGTCGCGGGCGATCAGCGGATCGTAGATCTGCTGCAACACCATCGTGACGGTGCCGACATTCTGGCTGTGCGGATCCATGGTGTTCGGATCGCCCGATGCCGCCCAGCGCACGGTGTGCGCCTCCGCCCCGCCCAGGACGACGCCCAACCCCATGGCCAGCGCCGCCGCCATCAGCAGCTTCCGCATTCCCTGATCTCCCGTTCCGCCGGCCCCCCGATGGGCCAGCCCTTCTCCCAGAAGCCGGCGGCTATAAGGCTGCCGGCGGCAGCGCGGAAGGGGCCTCGGGGCCGTCTTCCGCGCCACCGGCGAATTCCAGCATGAGGGTGAACCCCACCGCCAGCACAACAGGCCCCAGAAAAAGCCCGAGAAAGCCGAAGGCAAGCACGCCCCCCAGCGCCCCGAGCAGGGTCAGCAGCAGCGGCAGGTCCGCCCCGCGCGCGATCATCCAGGGCCGGATCACATTGTCCACCGAGGAGATGACGAGGCCCCCATACAGCGCCATGAAGATCCCCCACCCCGTCTGCCCCTGGGTGAGCAGCCAAAGGCTGGCCGGGATCCAGACCAGCGGCGCCCCCACCGGGAAAATCGAGATCACGCCGGCCACCACCGCGAGCAGCAGAGGCTGCGGCACGCCCGAGATCCAGAGCCCGATCGCCGTCAGCGCGCCCTGCGCGACCGCCGTGCCCACCAGCCCCCAGACCACGCCCCGTGTCACGCTCGCGGCCAGGCGCAGCATCCGGATGCCGGTCTCCCCGCCGAGGCGCCCCATCAGCGCCTTCACCCGCCCGGCGATGGCCGGGCCGTCGCGATAGAAGAAGAAGGCGAGGAAGATCGCCAGCAACAGTTCGGCGATCCCCGAGAGCACCGCCAGCAGCACCGCCACCGCCTGCTGCGTGATCGTCCCGGTATGCGGCCGCAGCAGGCCGGCGAGGCCGAGCAGGTCGAATTCCGCATCGCCGATCCAGGTGCGGATCCAGCCGCCGACCACCGGCAACCCGGCGAGCCAGGCGCCCAGACCGGGCAGGCCCTCGGTCAGCAGGCCCTCGATGGAGGTGCTCAGCGCCTCGATCTCCTCCCGTCGCGTCGGCGCGGCGAGCACGATGGGAAGGCCGACCAGCAGGAACATCGCCGCCACCATCACCGCCGCGGCGAAGCTCGGCGACAGCCGCGTCCTCTCGCGCAGGAAGGCGAAGAGCGGCCAGGTCGAGAAGGCGAGGATCACCGCCCAGAGCAGCGAGGAGATGAACGGCCGCAGCACCAGCAGGCAGGCGATGGCGAGGCCCGCCAGGGCAGCGATCCCGATGAGCCGCGCCGCGCGTGGGGTGTTCATGGCCATGGCGCCATCCTGCCCCAAGCCCGGCCGCGGCGCGAGGCGCGGGGCACGGCCGCCGGCAGGCGCGGATCGAGGGAGCGACACCCCCATGCCGGAAGCGGATCGCCGGGCCGGGACTCATCCCTTCGCCCGGCCCCCGCCCGCGCTCCGGTTCCGGCCCGGTTTCCACTCCCGCGGAAACCGCTCTAGCCTCCGCGCACCGCAGACCAGGGGGAACCGCCATGCCTCGCTTCGCCGCGAACCTCTCCATGATGTTCAACGAGGTGCCGTTCCTCGACCGCTTCGCGCTGGCCGCGAAGGCCGGCTTCAAGGCTGTGGAGTTCCTCTTCCCCTACGATTTCCCGGCATCCGAGATCGCCGCGCGGCTGAAGGACAACGGGCTCGCCCAGGTGCTGTTCAATGCGCCGCCGGGGGACTGGACCAAGGGCGAGCGCGGCATGGCCGCCCTGCCCGGCCGGCAGCAGGAATTCCGCGACGCCGTCCTGAAGGCGCTCGATTACGCCACCGCCCTCGCCTGCCCGCGGCTGCACCTCATGGCCGGGCTGAAGCCGGAGGGCGTGCCGCACGACACGCTGACCGCGACCTATGGCGCCAACCTCGCCTGGGCGGCGGAGGAATGCGCCAAGGCGGGCGTGAAGCCGGTGATCGAGCCGATCAACCACCGCGACATCCCGGGCTTCTTCCTCAACACCACCGACCAGGCGGCGGCGATCATCGCCGCGGTCGGCCCCGGGAAGCTCGGCATGCAGTTCGACCTCTACCATTGCCAGATCACCGAGGGGGACATCGTCAAGCGGGTCGAGAAGCACCTGGCGCTGATCGCCCACATGCAGGTCGCCGACAATCCGGGGCGCAACGAACCCGGCACCGGAGAGGTCAACTGGCCCTTCGTGTTCGAACGCATCGACGCGCTCGGCTTCCGCGGCTGGATCGGCTGCGAATACCGCCCGGCCGGGGAGACGGCGGCGGGCCTCGGGTGGTTCAAGCCCTATCGCGCATAGGCGACCGGGCCAGGCCCCTGCCGCGGATCGGCCAGTGCCGGTTCGCAGGCACGGGCGAAGTCCGACATCTCCTCGACCAGCGCATCGAGGTTCACGACGAGGCCCTGCGTCTCGCCGATCAGCAGGATGGCTTCGGCGCCCGGGGAGACCGGCTCGCCGCCCCGTGCCCGGGCCAGCGCGCCGCGGAAGGAGGCACGATCGAGATCGAGGCGCAGCCGGCCACCCGGTTCGAGTTCCGCGGCGCGCAGGTGCACCTCGTACCAATCCCCCCGGCGCTCGCCGAGACCGAAGCGGACGGGCGCGCCGAGCGGAAACGCCCCGCCGGTGACATCGAGCGGCCAGACGAACCGCGCCGGACAGGCAAGGTCGAGCCTGAGGCTCGAGAAGGGATCGCCGAGCCCCGTCCCGATCACCGAGAGGATGGGCTGCCCGGTCGCCGCATCCGCCACGCGAACGAAGCTGTCCTGCGCAACCGCGCCGTGTGGCGGGGCCAGGAGGCCAAGGCCCAGAAGCAGCGCCGCGATCGTTCGGCGCGGGCCAGCCAGGCGGCACGGGACGGGCGGATGCATCATTTTTACGACCACCTCACGCATATCATTACCAAGAAACCTATTGACATGCACCACCCGATCGCAGGTTTCCGAGTCGTGCCGCGCGCCGCCGGGGATCCGTCACCGGGCGACAGCTCCGGGCGTGATGGGCTTTCCGCCGGGCGGTGCCGGTGCCCATCCCTCATCGCCCGCCAGGCCCGGCCCGCCGCATGTTCGCGGCGCCGGGGGTCGGCTATGTCTCAGGCTCGGACGGCAGGCTCGGCGCCCTTGCCCGCATCGGACCCGTCCGCGGTTTTCGGAGAGAAGCGCATGAAGATCGCCTTCATCGGCCTCGGCATCATGGGCCGCCCCATGGCCGGCCACCTCAAGGCCGCCGGCCACGAGATCACCGTCGTCGAGCGCAGGAGCCTGACCGCCGAGGACCGCGCCGCCTTCGCCGTCGCCCCGGATGCGAGCACCGCCGCGGCGGGCGCCGAGGTGGTCATCCTGATGCTGCCCGACACCCCCGACGTGGAGGCCGTGCTGTTCGGCGCCGGCGGCGTCGCCGAAGGGCTGAAGGCCGGCACGCTGGTGATCGACATGTCCTCGATCAGCCCGACCGCGACCAAGGCCTTCGCCGAGAAGATCGCGGCCAAGGGCGGCGACTACCTCGACGCGCCGGTCTCCGGCGGCGAGGTCGGCGCGAAGCAGGCGAGCCTCACCATCATGGTCGGCGGCAGCGAGGCCGCCTTCGCCCGCGCGAAGCCGCTGTTCGAGGCGATGGGCAAGAACATCACCCTGGTCGGGCCGGTCGGCGCCGGGCAGACCTGCAAGGTCGCCAACCAGATCATCGTGGCGCTGACCATCGAGGCGGTGGCCGAGGCGCTGACCTTCGCCTCCAAGGCCGGCGCCGATCCGGCCAAGGTGCGCCAGGCGCTGATGGGCGGGCTCGCCACCTCCCGCATCCTCGAACTGCACGGGGAGCGGATGATCAAGCGCACCTTCGCCCCCGGCTTCCGCATCCGGCTGCACCAGAAGGACCTGAACCTCGCGCTGGCCGCCGGGCGGGATCTCGGCGTGGCGCTGCCCAACACCGCCTCGACCCAGCAGCTCTTCGCCGCGGTGGCGGCGGCAGGCGGGGCGGAGCTCGACCATTCCGGCCTCGTGAAGGCGCTCGAGACGCTCGCCGCCCACAAGGTCGCCGAGGACGCCTGACGCGTCGCGGGCCTCCCCCGTTCGGGAGGCCCGTGCCACCGCATGAAACCGATGCGCGTTTCCGAGCCTGAAGCGCCTCTCGTGCGAAACTGTCTCGAAATCGGAAGTCGCCTCATGTAGCTTGACACTCCCCATGGCTCGGGAGTGATTCATGCGCTTCGCGGAAATCGGACAGCAGTTGCGGGCCTACCGGCTGGAATCCGGTCTGCGGGCGGAAGAGATCGCGGCCCGCCTCGGTGTTTCGCGTGCCGCCCTCTACCGCTACGAGAAGGGGGAGGTGATCAAGCTCGACACCATCCGCCGCCTGGCCGAGCTGCTGAAGATCTCGCCGCTTTCCCTGCTCGGCATCGGCGTCGAGTATTTCGGCCGCCCTGCCGCCTTCCAGGAGCGCCTGCGCCAGGTCGAGGAACAGGCCGACCAGGTGCTGCAGGTGGGCGGCGCCCTCTGCTACCCGGTCTCGACCGATGCCTTCGACGGCGCGCTGGCGGAAGCCTGGACCGAGGCCGCGGACGCCTCGCCCGACCGGCTGCTCGCGCGCACCCAGGTCGAGCAGATGCTCGGCCTGCTGATCGCGCGGAAGAAGCTGCAGCAGGCGCGCAAGCCCAACATCATCGCCATCCTGGGCGAGGGGTCGCTGCGCCGGATGCTGACCGAGGGCGTCGCGCCCGGCCTCGCGCTGTCCGAGCGCGCCCGGATGCGCTGCCGCCTTGCCGCCCGCGCCGAGGCGGAGGCGATCGCCGACCAGATGGAAAGCGTGCCGATCGGCCTGCAACTCGGGCTGATCTCCGGCGCCGAGCCGGCGGGGCCCTTCATGGTGCTGCGCGGGCGGGAACGCGCCCATATCGTCGGCAGCGCCTTCCCGCCGGACGCCCACCCCAACGCCACCCACGGCGTCTCCTTCATCACCGCCGCGGACGAGGCCATCGGCACCCACCAGCGCGTTGCCGAAGCCGCCTGGCGTGATGCGCTCAAAGGCGCGGAAGCGGCGGCGCGGCTGCGCGGCCTGATCCGGGACGCCTTCCCCGAATGAGCAGAATGCCAGCGACCCAAGCCATTGCCCGCTGCCATGCCATGTGCGGCCTCAATCGACGATCGCGGTCTCCGGCGGCCTGATACGAGCGGCACGAGTTCGTGACCCGTGCCGAAGCCGCGACGGGCACCCGGCCACCTTGCCTTGCAAGGTGGCCGGGGATCCGGAATGCGGCCCGCCGGCAGCCCGGCGAAGCCTGGCAAACCGGAGGTTTGCGCCCGGCGTCCGAGGGCTCGAAAAGCCTCATGCCAGCCTTTCGACCGATGCCAACGGCCCTTCGGAATGACCGGTGAGGGCGGGATTGGAGGGGCCCTGCCCCTCCAAGCCACCCCGCCAAAGGCCCGAGGCCTTTGGAAACCATCATCTGGTGCCGCGCGGTTCAGGCAGTCCCATCGTTTCGGAGCGCGTTTCGTGCGCAAGGGCGGGTTTCGGCATTGATCCTGACAGTGGCGCACGGCGCCAGGTATCGGCTTCCAAAGGCCTTTCGGCCTTTGGTGGGGAGAGCCCGAGAGGGGCAAGGCCCCTCTCGGTTCCACAGGTCAGGCAAACGGCCCATTGGCATGACCCGATCAGAGGCCCGGTTTCGCGCGCGGCCGCGCTACAGCGTCAGCCGCGCCTCCATGACCTCGGTATCCTCGGCGCTCGGCCTCACCTGGAAACCGAGCGCGCGGACGAAGGCGAGCATCGGCCGGTTCTCCGCCAGCACCTGGCCGACGATCTCGCGCACCTCGACCGACCTGCCCCATTCGAACAGCCGCTCCATGAGGTGGCGCGCCAGCCCCTGCCCCTTCCAGGACGGGTCCACGATGACGGCGAATTCCGCCTCCGCGCCGCCCGGCTCGCGAATGAGGCGGGAGACGCCGACCGTCCGGTCCGGCCCGTCCGGCACGCTCTCCACCGCGACGAAGGCCATCTCCCGGTCGTAGTCGATCTGCGTCATGCGGGCGATCTGCGCCGCGCTGAGTTCGCCAAGCGCGGAGAAGAAGCGGTAGCGGATATCCTCCTGCGAGAGGCGCGCGAAGGCTTCCGCATGGGCGGCCGCGTCCTCCGGGCGGATCGGGCGGACCAGCAGCATCCGGCCGTCCCGCGCGCGCCACGGCCTCGCCAGTTCGGCCGGGTAGGGCGGTATGGCCAGCAGCGCCGCCTGCCCCGCCGGCCGCAGCGTCACCGAGGCGTCGAGCGCCAGCACGCCCTGCCCATCCGCGAGCAGCGGGTTGACGCCGCAGGCCTCGATCTCGGGAAAATCCACCGCCACCTGGGACAGGCGCACCAGCGCATCGGCGATCGCCGGCACATTCGCCGGGGCGTGGTCCCGCCAGCCTTCGAGCAGTCGCGCCGTGCGCGTCCGTCCGATCAGCCCCCGCGCGAGGGCGAGGTTCAGCGGCGGCAGGTCGAAGCCCTCGTCGGGGTCGATGTCGGCGGCGGTGCCGCCGCGCCCGAAGCCGATCCAGGGGCCGAACATCGCATCGTCGCCGAGCCGCAGTCGCAGCTCCTGGCCCTTGCCCGCCTGGCGCTGCACCAGGAAGCCGGTCAGCCGGGCCTCCGGGCGCGCCGCGGCGACGCGCGCGGCCATCTCCGTCGCCGCGGCGCGCACCGCCTCGGCCGACATCAGCCCGAGCACCACGCCGCCGACCTCCGTCTTGCGCGGCAGGTCGGGGCTCAGGATCTTCAGCACCACGGGGAAGCCAAGCATGCCGGCCGCCGCCGCCGCCTCCTCCGCCCCCGCCACCGCGCGGCCGGGCACGGTCGGCACGCCATAGGCGGCAAGCACCGACAGCGCCTCCTCCTCGGTGAGTTCGAGCCGGCCGGCGGCGCGCACCTTGGCGAAGACACGCCTGACCTGCGCGCGGTCGGGGGCGACGTCCAGCACGTCACGCGCCGGCAGCTCGGCCGCGGTGGCGCGGTTGCGGCGGTCCTGCGCGAGGTGGAGCGCACCGCGCACGGCACCCTCGGGTGTCGCGAAGACGGCGACGCCGGCCTGGGCGAGGCCGGCACGCTGCGCCCCCGCCGTCGCCTGGCCGACCCAGCCGACCAGGATCGGCGCACCCCGGTTGGACTTCACCGCGGCGGCAAGGCTTTCCCGCACCACCAGCGCGTCCTCCTCCGGCGCCGGGGCGTGCAGCGCGACCACGGCATCGACCTCCGGCAGGGCGGCGAACATCGCCGCCGCCTCGCCCAGCCGGCCGGCGGCGACGGGACCGAGCGCGAAGGGGTTGCGCCCGCTCCAGCCCTCCGGCAGGCCGAGGGCGATCGCGGCGAGGCCGGCCTCGCCCGGTTCGGCCAGCCGCCCGCCGCCGGACAGCACCGCATCCGCCGCCAGCGCCCCGAGCCCGATGCCGTTGGTGACCACGGCGATGCGGTCCCCGGGGCCGCCCTGGGCGCGCGGCGAGACACGCACCCGCGCCAGGGTCTCGGCGGCGCCGAGGAAATCCTCCAGCCCGGCGACGCGCAGCACGCCGGCACGGCGCAGCGCGGCCTCCATCACCTCATCCGCGAGGCCGGAGCCGTCGGCGAGCCGGCCGCCGGCGCGGATCGCCACCACCGGCCGGGTGCGCGCCGCCGCCCGCGCCGCCGAGACGAACATCCGCCGGTTCTTGATCCGCCGCAGGTCGAGCAGGATCGCCCCCGTCGCCGGATCCCGCGCCAGCCAGTCGAGCACCCGGGCGAAGCCGAGTTCCTGGTTGCCGCCGATACCGACCACGTGGCTGAAGCCCACCGCCTCGGCCGCCGCCCAGTCGAGCACCGCGCGCGCGATCGCCGAGGACTGCGTCACCAGCGCGAGCCGCCCCTTGGCCGGCGGGATGTGGCTGAGCGTGGCGTTCAGCCCGATCCCCGGCACCGCCACGCCGAAGGATCCCTGGCCGAGCGCGCGCACGCCTGTCCGCGCCGAGGCTTCCGCCAGGTCCGGCGCCGGGCCCGGCACCACGGCGGCGAAGCAGCCCCGCGCGGCGAGCGCCGCCATGGCGCCTTCGAGCTCCGACGGCGGCAGGCACAGCACGGCGAGGTCGGGAGCGACCGGCAGCGCGGCGACCGTGGGCGCGGCCTCGAATCCGTCCGGTGCCGTTCCGACCGCGAAGAGCCGGCCGCGGAACCCGCCGGCGGCGAGGTTGCGCGCCAGGATCGGCGCCTCCGCGCTGCCCTCCGCGGCCAGCAGCACGACGCTTTGCGGCCGCAGCAGCGCCTGGTCGCGGAAGCCGCCGGCGCGCGGCGGCAGGGTGAACATATCGGGCATTGTGCGGTGCAACATGCCCTCGGCCTCCGGTCGCCGCAACGGCGGAAACGTGGCAGCCATGGGGCAACGATGCCACCCCCTTGCCGGGCGGCACGCCTGCCGGTCCACTGGCGCCGTCCAGCAAGGAGCACGGCATGAGCCAGGACCGTTGGGATCCCGAGATGCGCGCCTTCACCGCGATGATGGAGGAGCGCGGCCGCGCCTTCCCGCCCGTGGTGATGGTGCCGCCGCTGGATGCGGCGCGGGCGTCGAATGACGGGCCCGGCCTGGCACTCGCGGCGGCCGGCGGGCCGCGCATGGCGGAGAGCAGCGACCGTTGGCTGCCGATCCGCGGGCGGCGGCTGGCCTGCCGGGTCCACCGGCCGCGCACCGACGCACCGCTGCCGGTCATGGTCTATATCCACGGCGGCGGCTGGGTCTGGGGCAGCATCGACACGCATGACCACATCATGCGCGGCTATGCCGAGGCCGCCGGCTGCGCCGTGGTGGGACCGGACTATGCGCTGAGCCCCGAGGCGGCCTTCCCCCAGGCGCTGGAGGAATGCGCCGCCGTCATCCGCTGGGTGGCGAAGCACGGGGCGGAATGGGGGCTCGATCCGACGCGCATCGTGGTGGGCGGGGATTCCGCCGGCGGCAACCTCGCCGTCGCCGCCGCGCTGCTGCTGCGGGAAACCGACCCGGGCCTGCCCCTGCGCGGACTGCTGCTGAACTACGGCGTCTTCGATTCCCGGATGGACACGGCCTCCTACGACGAATTCGCCACCGGCCACACGCTGACGCGCGAGAAGATGGATTTCTACTGGCGCTGCTACGCGCCGCGCGAGGCGGACCGGCTGCATCCCCTCGCCGCGCCGCTGCGCGCGGATCTGCGCGGGCTGCCCCCCTGCCTGATGCATGTCGCCGAGCTCGACGTGCTGGCGAGCGAGAACTTCGCCATGGAGAAGAGGCTGCGCGAGGCCGGGGTGGAGGTGGAGGCGACCACCTTCCCGGGCGTCCTGCATGGCTTCCTGCGCGCGCTCGGGCATGTCCGGGCATCGGATCGCGCGGTCGCCGAAGCCGGAAGCTGGCTCCGAAGAATCATGGCATAAAATATTGAATTTAAATCATTGATCTTCCGAGCGACGGGTGCATTCACCGCCCCGGCCAAGGGTCTTCCCGGCTGGCAGCCATGGCGGCGCGAGCCTCGAAGAAGGAGGCCGCCGCGGCGGCGAGGCCGGTCGGTGATCCAGCTCCGCTCGGTCAGGATACGCCCTTGCGCGCCAGAGCGGTTCTCGTGCGCCTTGGCTCGCCGCAGCCGCCCCAGCCTCTCGTTCCTGCGGGCGTCATCACCCGATCGGGCGATTCCACCTGATCGGGATCTGCTCTGGAAGCGGCGGCGTCCCGTCCGGTACGGTGCTGATCCGTCCCCCGCGCCGCCCGGGCGGGCAACCCGACCGCCCTTCGCATCGCCCGGCCGTGCGAGGGCCGCCCCTGCCCGGGCCCGCCCCTGGGCGGCCTGCGCCAGGCCCGCCTATCCTGTCCGGAAACCCGGAGGAAACGCCCGATGATCTGCCTTGAGGACCGCCTTCGCGCGGTGGAGGACCGGCTCGCCATCGCCGACCTGCGCGCGCGCTACTGCCATCTGCTCGACGGCCGGCACTGGCCCGCCTTCATCGACCTCTTCACCGAGGACGGCGTCTTCGAGGGGCTGACCGCCGTGCGCGGGCGCGCCGCGCTGACCGAGTTCTTCTCGCGGCGCGTGCCGGCGATGACCGAGGAATTCTGGCATTTCTGCTCGAACGGCACGGTCGAGCTGGACGGGGACCGCGCGACGGGGCGGATTTCGATGGAATACCTCTCGGTGATGAACGGCGTGTCCTATGTCTCCGCCGGACATTACGACGATGAACTGATCAAGCAGGACGGCGTGTGGCGCTTCGCGGCGCGGCGCATCACCTTCTATTTCCTCGCGCCGCTGCACGAGGGCTGGGCGGGGCGGCCGTTCCACAACCCGGCCGCCCCGGCACGCTGAGGGCCGGCCGGGATCAGCTCCCCGCCAGCGCCCGCTTCGCCGCCTCGGCGAGGAAGCGCGAGGCCGTCGGCAGGATCTCGTCGTTGAAGTCGTAGCGCGGGTGGTGCAGTTCCCGCCCGTTCTCCGCCGGCCCGTTGCCGATCCAGACGAAGGCGCCGGGCACCATCTTGAGATACCAGGCGAAATCCTCGCCGGTCATGGCCGGCGGCACGTCGCGCCGGAGCTGCGTCACCGCGGCGGCGGCGGCGGCGGCCAGATCGCGCTCCGCCGGGCTGTTCGCCGTCACCATCACGCCGGCGCGGAAGGAGAAGCTGGCATGCACGCCGAAGGTGGCGGCGACGCCCCGGGCGATGCGGTCGAGGCTTTCCTCGATCGTCGCGCCGTCCTCGTCGCGCAGCCAGCGTGCCGTGCCCTTGAGCGTGACGCGCGCGGTGATCTGGTTCTGCGCTTCGCCGCCCTCGACCACGGTGATGGAGACGACGCCGCCGTTCAGCGGGTCGAGGTTGCGCGCGACGATCGACTGCACGGCGACGATGGCGTGCCCCGCCGCGATCATCGGGTCGCGCGTCAGGTGCGGCAGCGCGGCATGGCCGGCATGGCCGTCGAAGACGATCTCGAAGCGCGCCCCGGCCGCCATCACGGCGCGGTCATGCACGGCGATGGTGCCGGCCGGCAGGCCCGGCCAGTTGTGCCAGCCGAAGATGCGCTCCATCGGGAACCGCTCGAACAGCCCGTCGGCGATCATCGACTTCGCGCCGCCGCCGCCTTCCTCGGCCGGCTGGAAGACCAGGCGGACCGTGCCGGTCCAGGCCGGGTCGTCGAGCAGCACCTTGGCGGCGCCGAGCAGCGCCGCGGTGTGGCCGTCATGCCCGCAGGCATGCATCACGCCGGGATTGGTGGACTTCCAGGGGATGTCCTCGTTCTGCTCCTGGATCGGCAGCGCATCCATGTCGGCGCGCAGCCCGACCGAGCGGTTGCCCCCGCCCCGCCGGAGCGTCGCGACCACGCCGTGGCCGCCGACATTCTCGGCGATGTCGGCGACGCCCATCTCCTTCAGGCGGGCCACGACGAAGGCGGCGGTCTCGCCCTCGTGAAGGGTCAATCCAGGGTTGGCGTGCAGATGGCGTCGCCAGGCTGTAAGGGTCGCGGAAAGATCGGTGTGCATGATTCGCGAACCCTATCCCGCCGGGCCGCGGCGCACCACCGCCGCCGGCGCGGCCGGCGCGGTGCTGTCGCTGCTTCTTGCCTGGCCCGCCGCCGGGCAGGAGGACCCGCCCGCCCTGCCCTACACGGCGGAGGTCGCGCCGCTGGACGATTCCGGCCTGCGCGCCACCGCCGAGGCCGTCGCCCAGACGATCCGCCTGCGCGAACGCGCGCCGACGGATGCCTTCGGCCTGATCGGCCGGGTGCGTGCCGACCTGCCGCGCCTGCAGGACGCGCTGCGCGCCGAGGGCTTCTGGGGCGGGCATGTCACCGCGACCATCGCCGGCCTGCCGCCGGACGACCCCAGCCTGCCCGGGCGGCTGCAGCGTGCGACGGAGCCGGTGCCGGTGGTCCTGACGCTGGTGCCCGGGCCGCGCTACCGGATCGGGCGCATCAGCGTCGCCGCCGAGCCGGCCGCGGCCGCCGCCCCGGTACGCGCAGCCGCCGCCGAGGCCGGCCTCGCCGAGGGCGACCCGGCCCGCGCCGAAGCCGTGCTCGCCGCCGAAACGGCGATCCGCGACGCGCTGCGCCGCGCCGGCCATCCGCTCGCCACCGTCGCCGGGCGCGAGATCTGGGTCGACCACGACCGCCGCAGCATGGACGTCGCCTGGCGCTTCGCCCCCGGTCCCCGCGCCACCTTCGCGACGCCGGAGGTCACCGGCCAGGTGCGCACCAGCAGCGGCCTGCTGCAGCGCACCGCGGCGCGGCAGCTCGACGGGCGCGACTATTCGCCCGCCGCGCTGGAACGCGCGCGCCGCGCCCTGGTCGCCCTCGGCGTGTTCGAAAGCGTCCGCGCCGAGCCCGCCGCCGCGCTGACGCCGGACAACCGGCTGCCGGTCACCTTCGTCGTCGCCGAGCGGCCGCTGCGGGCGATCGGCGGCACCGTCTCCTACGAAACCAACTACGGCGCCGGGATCAGCGCCTTCTGGGAGCACCGCAACCTGTTCGGCGGCGCCGAACGGCTGCGCCTGGACGCTGAGGCCGCACGGCTGACCGAGAGCAGCCTCGGCAACGCCACCTACCGCGCCTTCGCCACCCTGACCCTGCCCGAGATCTGGCGCCGCGACGCGCGGCTGACGGCGCGCGTCGGCGCCGTGCGGGAAATGCTCGAAGCCTATGATCGCGACGCGATCGTCACCTCGGCCCTGGCCGAGCGTCGCCTGTCCGAACGCCTGGCGGTGCAGGCCGGGCCGCTCTACGAGACCGGGCGCATCGGCCGCTACGGCGTGATGGAGGATTTCTCCCTGCTCGGCTTCGTCACCGGACTGCGCTGGGACGACACGACCAGTCTGCTCGACCCCACCAGCGGGCGGCGCGGCGCCGTGACCGCAACGCCCTTCTGGTCGATCCAGGACGGCAGGACCTTCACGCGGCTGCTGGCGACGGGCAGCACCTATCTCGACGTCACCGGGGACGCGCGCGGCGTGCTGGCGCTGCGTGCCGCGCTCGGCGCCACGGTGGGTGCGACGCGGGACGAGATCACCCTCGACAAGCGCTTCTATTCGGGCGGCGGCGGGTCGGTGCGCGGCTACACCTTCCAGTCGATCGGGCCGCGCGATGCCGGCAACCGGCCGCTCGGCGGGGCGAGCCTGATGGAATTCGCGGTGGAATGGCGCCAGCGCATCTCCGGCCCCTGGGGGGCGGTCGCCTTCGTCGATGCCGGCAGCGTCGGGGAGGAGTCCTACCCCGGCAGCGGCGACCTGCGTGTCGGCGTCGGCCTCGGGCTGCGCTACCTGACGGCGATCGGGCCGATCCGCGTCGATGTCGGCGTGCCGCTCAGCACGGAGCGCGGCGATCCGTCCTATGCGCTCTATGTCGGCATCGGGCAGGCGTTCTGAGATGCGGAGCCTCCGGCGATTCCGTCGCCTCCTGTACGTCACGGTCCTGGCGCTGCCGGTCCTGCTGCTCCTGCTGGTGGCCGGCGTGCTGGTCTGGGCGAATGGCGCGGGCGGCCGGGCGATGCTGGCGCGGCTGGCGGGCGACTTCGTCCCGGGCCTGACCATCGAGGGTCTGTCGGGCCCGCTCCCCGGGCGCATCGGCGTGGCCAGGCTGGTCATGGCCGACGACGAGGGCGCCTGGATCGAGCTGGAGGAAGCGCAGGTCGCGCTCGACCTGATGGCCCTGCTGCGGCGGGAGGCGCGGATCACCGCCGTCACCGCCCGCCGCGTCGCGCTGCACCGCCTGCCGCCGGGCGACGGCGCGCCGCCGCCGCCGCCCGACCCCGACGCGCCGCTGATCCCGGCCCTGCCCGACCTGCCGGTGACGCTGCGGCTCGACCGGCTGGCGCTGGAGCGCATCGAGCTCGGCGCGCCGGTCATCGGCGTGGCCGCCGTGCTGGCGGTCGAGGGCCAGGCAGCGCTCGCCGCCGGGCGGCTGTCGGCGCGGCTGGAGGCGCGCCGGCTCGATGCGCCGGCGGAGGTGCGGCTCGTCCTCGACCTCGCGCCGGGGGCGGACCGGCTGACGGCGCAGCTCGACGCCAGCGAGCCGCCGGACGGGTTGCTCGCGGCGGCGCTCGGCCTGCCAGGGCGGGCGGCGCGGGCCCGGCTGTCGCTCGACGGGCCGGCGAGCGGCGCACGGCTGGCGCTGGAGGCCGCGTTCGGCGAGGACGTCACGCTCTCGGCGGAGGGCGAGGTGCGCGCCGCGGCGGATGGCGCGGCGGGGGCGAATCTCACGCTGCGGCTGGCCGCCGCCCCCCTGCTCCCCGAGGACCTGCGCGGCGCCGCCATGCCGATGGAGGTGACGCTCGATGCCGCGCTCGATGCGGCGCGGCGGCTCGCGCTGCGGCGGCTTGCCGTGCAGGCGCCGGCCGGGCGGGTGGAGGCGGAAGGCAGCGCGGATCTCGCCGGATCGACGCTCGATGTCGCGGCGCGCGTCGCGCTGGGGCCGAGCAGCACGCTCGGCCCGCTGCTGCCGCCCACCGCGCGCTGGGATGCCCTGCGCGCCGAGGCGCGCGCGACCGGTGCGATGGCGGCGCCGCGGGTCGCGCTCGACCTGGCGATGGAGGCCTTCGGCAGCGACACGCCGGCGCTGGCGGCGGCCTTCGGCGCGGCGCCGCGGCTATCCCTGCGCGCCGCCCTGCCCGACCGCATCGAGGCGCTGTCGCTCGACGGCGCCACGCTGCGCATGACCGCGGAGGGCGATGTCGGCGAGACGCTCGATGCCACGGTCCGCGCGAGCGTCGCCGATCTCGCCCCGCTGGTGCCGGGCCTCGCCGGCGCCCTGCAGGCCGAGGCGCGCGCCACCGGGCCGCGCACCGATCCTTCCCTGCGGCTGACCGCGCGCGGGGAACGGGTGGAAAGCGCCGGCCAGGTGATCGAGGCGCCGGAACTGGAACTGACCGTCGCGACGCCGCTCACCGCCCCGCGCGCCGAGGGGCGGCTGCGCGCAACCTATGCCGGGCTGGCGGCGCGGCTGGACCTGCACGCGCTGCCGGAGGGCGAGAAGGTGCGGCTCGAACGCCTGGCCGCCGCCTTCGGCCCGGCGCGGCTGGACGCACAGGGCCTGCTCGACCCCCAGGCGGCGACCTTCGCCGGCGAGGCGGCGCTGGAGGTGCCGGAGCTCGCGCCCTTCTCCGCGCTGGCCGGCATGCCGCTGACCGGGCGGATCGGGCTGCGCGCGGCGCTGACCGTTCCCAACGGCGTGCAGGGGATCGACGCGACGCTGGAGGTGCCGCAGGCGAGCGCCGGCGGCACGGCGCTCGGTGGGCGGGTGACGGCGCGGGGCACGCTCGCCGCGCTGGACGCCGTGGTCGAGGCGCAGGCCGCCGGGGCGCGGCTGAACACCCGCGCCCGCATGACCCAGGACGGCGCGGCGCGGCGCGTCGAGATCGCCGAATTGCTGCTGCGGCGCGGTGCCGATTCCCTGCGCTTGACCTCGCCCGCGCGGGTGACGCTGGCGCAGGATGGCGGCGTCGGCCTGGACGGCGTCGCATTGACCACCAGCCGCGGCGGCACCCTGCGCGCCGAGGGTCGCTGGGGGCCGGAGACCGCCGATCTGCGCGCCACGCTCGCGGCGCTGCCGGTCGCGGCCGTCGCCGCGCTCGCCGCGCCCGATGTCGCGGTGGAGGGCATGATCGGCGGCGAGGCGCGCCTCACCGGCCCCGTCGCCGATCCCGCCGCGCGCTTCCGCATCGAGGCCACCGGCCTGCGCAGCCCGGACCCGGCGATGCGCGGCGTGCCGGCGGCGCGCATCCTGGTCGAGGGCACCGCCGGCGCGCGCGCCGCCGACGTACGGCTGGACGCCAATGCCGGCACGGCGCTGCGCGCGAGCGGCACGGCACGGCTGCCGGGCGGCTTCGCGGGGAATGCGCCGCTCGCCGTGCAGCTCGACGCCAATGCGGATGTCGGCGCGCTGGCCGGGCCGCTGCTCGCGGCCGGCGCGCAGCGCGTCACCGGGCGCGTGAGCGTGCAGGCAGAGGTCGGCGGGACGGTCGGCGCGCCGCGCATCGGCGGGCGCGCGACGCTGGCCAACGGGTCCTTCCGCGACCTCGCCCAGGGCGTGACTCTCACCGACATCACCGCCGCGCTGCGCGGCGACGGGGATCGCGTGACGATCGAGCGCATCGACGCGCGCACGCCCGGTGGCGGGACGCTCGGCGTGACGGGCACGCTCTCGCCCCTCGCGCCCGGCCTGCCGGCGGAGATCGCCGTGACGGCGCGCGGCGCGCGGCCGCTGCGCTCCGACCTGGTCTCCTCGGTCTTCGATGCCGATCTGCGCCTGGCCGGCCGCGTGCTGAAGCAGGCGCGGCTCGCCGGCCGCATCGCCGTGCAGCGCATGGACATCACCGTGCCCGAGCGCCTGCCGGCCAGCGTGCAGCGGCTGGACGGCGTGCGCGAACGCGGCCGCCGCCCGGCCGGAACGCCGCCGCTGGCGCCGCCGCCGCCGCCGGGCGCGCCCTCCGGCATGCCCGACATCGCGCTCGAGATCGCGGTCGAGGCCCCGCGCGCGGTCTTCGTGCGCGGCCGTGGCATCGACGCGGAATTCGGCGGCACCCTCGGGGTCGGCGGCAACATCGCGGCGCCGACGATGACCGGCGGGCTGACGCTGCGGCGGGGCAACATCTCGGTCTTCGACCGTCGGCTGGATTTCCGCCGCGGCACCGTCTCCTTCGACGCCGGCACGCTGGTGCCGACGCTCGACTTCCTGGCGACCTCGCGGGCGCGGGAGGTGACGGCGAACGTCACCGTCACCGGGCCGGCGACCGACCCGAAGCTGGAATTCTCCTCCACGCCCGAACTGCCGCAGGACGAGATCCTGTCGCGGCTGCTGTTCGACCGGCGGGCCAACGAGCTCAGCCCGTTCCAGCTGGCGCAGCTTGCGCAGGTGCTGGCCGGCGCGGCCGGGATCGAGACGCCGGGCGCGGGCGGCATCCTCGACCGCATCCGGCGGACGCTGGCGCTCGACCGGCTCGCGGTGGGGGAGGAGCGCAGCCGGGACGGCAGCCGCAGCCAGGGGGCAACTCTGGAGACCGGGCGATACGTGGCGGACGGGGTGTATCTCGGCATCCGCCAGGGCGCCGAGGGCGGCGCGCCGCGCGTCGGCGTGCAGGTCGACCTGCTGCCGCGGGTGCGCGTGGAGGCGGAGACGGGCGGCAACAGCGCGGGCGGCGACCGGGTGGGGCTGTCGTTCGAGTACGAGTACTGAGGCAGGAAGGTCGGGGGGAGGGAACTCCCCCCGATCCCCCCTCCTTCCTTGATCACCTGGAGGGGCGGGCCTGGCGCGCCGGCTGCGCCTGGCTGACAGACAAGGAAGGGAGGGGGTGCGGGGGAGGTTCCCCTCCCCCGCCCTTCACCCTTTGACGTAGCCCAGCCAATCCCACCAGGTCGCCGTCAGCAGCAGGATCAGCCCATAGCCGATCACGGTGATGACCACGCCCGACCGCGTGAAGTCCCGGCCCCGAAAGCAGCCGGTGCCGAAGGCGACCATGTTCTGCGGCGCGTTCACCACCAGCATGAAGCCGAAGGAGACGACGAACTGCAGGATCATGGTGAGGCCCACCACGTTCACCGGCACGCCGTGGCGCGACACCTCCTGCAGCACGGAGATGACGATCGGGATGAAGGCGGCGGCCAGCGCCGTCGCCGAGGCGAAGCCGAGATGCACCACGATCAGGAAGGCCGCCATCACCGCCACCACCATGAAGGGGGTGGCCTGGCGCAGGCCGAAGACATCGACGATCTGGTTCGCCATCCAGCCGGCGCCGCGCGTCTGCACCAGCACGGTGCCGAGGGCGATGCCGATCGCGAACAGGATCAGCGTGCCCCAGGGCAGCGCAGCCTGCGCCTGCTTCCAGGTCATCACGCCGATCTTCGGCAGCATCAGCACGGTGACGGCGATGATGGTGGAGGAGGCGGTGTCGAGCGGATGGAGCTTTCCCTCCGTCGCCCAGAAGCCGAGCAGCAGGATGCCGGCGAGCAGGGTGCGCTTCTCTGCCCCGCTCATCGGGCCGAGCGCCTCGAGGTCCCGCGCGATCGCCTCGGCGCCGCCGGCGGCGACCTCCGCCTCCGGCGTGTGGAAGCGCCACAGCACGGCGAAGACCACCGGCGCCATGATCAGCCAGAAGGGCGCGGCGGCGATCAGCCAGTCGAGCCAGGTCACCGTCGCGCCGGGGATGGCGCGGCCGATCAGGCCGAGGAAGGTGGCGTTCTGCGCCGCCGCCGTCAGCACGCCGATGTTCATCACCGAGCAGATCTGCGCCGAGCCGATCATCAGCAGCGCGGCGAGCCGGCTGTCGCGCTGCACGCCGAAGGCGGCGATGATGCCGAGCACGATCGGCACCACCGCCGAAACCCGCGCGGTCGCCGAGGGCACCAGGAAGGCGAGCATGATGCCGACCGCGAGCGTGCCGGCGAAGATGCCCCGCGGCCTGGTGCCGACGCGCGAGAGGGTGGCGAGCGCGATGCGCCGGTCGAGCCCCGTCGCCGTCACCGCCGCGGCGAAGACCAGCGCGGCGGCGACCAGCGCGACGGCGTTGTTGGCGAAGCCCGCGATCGCCCAGTCGCGCGCGCGGGCGATGCCGATGATCTTCGTGGGGTCCTGCATGTCCGGCGCGCTGCCGACCAGCAGGATGATGAGCGTCGCGATCAGGAAGGCGGAAACGGTGAGGTCCACCGCCTCGGTCACCCACAGCACCACGGCGAAGAGCAGGATGCCGATGGCGCGCTGCCCGGCGACCGGCAGCCCGGCCAGCGGAGGCGCGAGCACCACGGCCGCCAGCACCGCACATGCGATGACGAGGCCGATCCATCGCCGCGCCCCGTCGCCGCTCTCCGCCGCTGCCGTCGCCATGCCCGCCCCTCCGGTGACCTGAGGCAAGGATCGCCTCGGGCCGCGGCCACGGCCTTGACGCGGATCAAGCAGGCGGCGCGCCGAGGGCCTGCATGACGGCGGCGCGCTTTTCCATCCACCAGCCATGCTGGGGCGGCCAGCAGGCGAAGACCTCCTCCGTCGTGCCGGGTTCCAGCGCGGCGCGGGCCATCAGCGCCCAGTTGGGGTTGTTCATCGCCTCGCGGCCGATGGCGATGAGGTCGGCCTCGCCGGCCGCGAGCGCGGCCTCGGCCTGGTGCGGGCCGATGATGAGGCCGACCGCCATGGTGGCGAGGCCGACATCGCGCCGGATCTGCGCCGCGTAGGGCACCTGGAAGCCGTAGCCGCGCGGCACGCGCTTGCTGCCCGTGGCCGAGCCGCCGATGCCGCCGGAAGAACAGTCTATGACATCGACGCCGAGCGGCTTCATCGCCCGCGCGAAGGCGAGGCTGTCCTGCATCGTCCAGCCATCGTCCACGCCATCGACGGCGGAGATGCGCACGAAGACCGGGCGGTCCTCGGGCCAGGCCGCGCGCACGGCCTCGATCACCTGCAAGGGAAAGCGCATGCGGCCGGCAAGGTCGCCACCGAAGGCATCGTTGCGCGTGTTCGAGATGGGCGAGAGGAACTGGTGCAGCAGGTAGCCGTGGGCGCAGTGGACCTCCACGGCGTCGAAGCCGGCGGCGCGGGCGCGCTTCGCGCCGGTGGCGAAGGCCTCGGCGATCCTCGCCATGCCGGCGGGATCGAGCGCGGCGGGCGTCAGGTGGCCTTCCGCGATCGGCCGGGCAACGGCGGAGACGATGTCCCAGGTCGTCTCGCCCTTGGCGAATTGATCGGGGCCGAGCGGACCGTTGCCTTCCCAGGGGCGCTGCATCGCGCCCTTGCGGCCGGCATGGCCGAGCTGGATCGCCGGCACCGCGCCCTGGGCCTTGATGAACCCCGCGATGCGCCTCAGCGGCGCGACGTGGTCGTCGGACCACAGGCCGAGATCGCCATGGGTGATGCGGCCCTCGCGCAGCACGGAGACGACCTCGCTGAACACCAGGCCGAAGCCGCCGACCGCGAAGCGACCGAGCTGGACCATGTGCCAGTCATTCGCCATGCCTTCCGTCGCGGAATACTGGCAAAGCGGCGGCACGACGGCGCGGTTGGGAAGGGTCAGGCCGCGCAGCGTCAGCGGCGAGAACAGCAGCGATCCCATCTGGGACATCCTCCTGGGCGATCGGTTGCGCGCAGGATGGAACGGCCCGGCCTACCCCGCCAGATGTCCCCGCCGCACCAGCCGCGGCAAGAGCCCGTCGACCGGCCCGGCGAGCACGGAGACGGCCCAGGCCGCCCCGGCCACCAGCACGATCGCCGGCCCGGTCGGCACATCGGCGTGATAGGAGACGAGCAGCCCGACGACCGACGCCGCCAGCGCGATGCCCACCGCCGCATAGGTCATGCCGGAGACCTCCCTCGCCCAATGCCGCGAGGCGATCGCCGGCAGCATCATCAGCCCCACCGCCATCAGCGTGCCGAGCGCCTGGAAGGCCGAGAGCACGTTCAGCACCACCAGCGCCTGGAACACCAGGTGCCACAGCCCGCCGCGCGCGCCGGCCGCGGCGGCGAAGGACGGGTCGAAGCATTCCAGCACCAGCGGCCGCCAGCCGAAGGCGAGCACCACCAGCGTCAGCGTCGCCACGCCCGCCATCAGCAGCAGCGCCGCGTCGTCCACGCCGAGCACGGAACCGAACAGGATGTGCGAAAGGTCCGTCGCCCCGCCGCCGCCCATCGAGATCATCGCCACCCCCGCGCCGAGCGCGAGCAGGTAGAGCGCGGCGAGCGTCGCGTCCTCCCGCCCGCCCGTCGCGCGGGACAGCGCACCGGCACCGACCGCCACCAGCAGCCCGGCGACCAGCCCGCCGAGCCACAGCGCCGGCGCCGACAGCCCCGCCAGCAGGAAGCCGAGCGCCACGCCCGGCAGCGCGCCATGCGCCAGCACGTCGGCCGTCAGGCTCATCCGCCGCAGCACGAGGAAGACGCCGAGCACCGGCGCCGAGACGGACAACGCCATGCAGCCCACCAGCGCGCGGCGCAGGAAGCCGAACTCGGCGAAGGGGGCGATCAGCAGATCGTGCATGTCGCTACCGCGTCAGACCCGCCACCAAGGCGGCCCCATGCCCCGCATCGGGCCCGGAGCGCACGGCGCGACCGCGCCCGGACCACCCAATGCGCCAATGCACCGCGCGCAAGCCAGGCACGCGGATGCGTGCGCCGGCGCCTGAGGCACGATCACGCAGCAATATGGCAGTGCTCGGCCTCGTCCGCCCAGGCCTCGGCCATCATCCGCGCCTTGAGCCGGTTGGCGGCGGAGAGCGCCTGCCCGGTCGGGCCCCAGGCGATGGCGTCGCGGGCGATCAGCAGCGTCTCGGGGAAATCGCGCGCCACCAGGTCGAGGTCGTGCAGCACGGCGATCACCGTCCGGCCCTCCCCGTGCCATTCGCGCACGAGCCGCAGCAGGTCGGCGGAGGTCTTGGCGTCCACCGCGTTGAAGGGCTCGTCCAGCAGCAGGATGTCGGCGTCCTGCACCAGCAGGCGGGCGAACAGCAGCCGCTGCGTCTGGCCGGCGGAGAGCGAGCCGACCGGCCGGTCCTCGAAGCCCGACAGGCCCACGGCGGCGAGCGCCCGGGCGGCGCGGTCGCGCTCGGCCTGCGGCACGCCGCGGAAGGCGCCGAGCCGCGGCCACAGCCCCTGCATCACCACGTCGCGGCAGGCGATCGGGAAGGCGCGATCCAGCGCGGCGAGCTGCGGCAGCAGCGCGATGCGCGCCGTGCCTTCGTGCGCGATGCGGCCGCTCTCGGGCTTGTGCAGGCCCGCCAGCGCGCGCAGCAGCGTGGTCTTGCCGGCGCCGTTCGGGCCCACCACCGCGGTCAGGCTGCCGGGCGCGAAACGCCCGGAGACATGATGCACCGCCGGATGGCGCCCATGGGTGAGCGTCAGGTTCTCGAGCCGGATGCCGGCCGGGCTGCGGGTCGCGCTCATGCCGCCATCGCCCAGAGCGCGGCCGCCCACAGCACGGTCGACACGCCCCCTGCCAGCATCAGGCGGGAGAGCGCGCCGGAGGCGAGCGCCAGGGGATCGGGCATGCGGGGAACCATAACGTTATGATGTAACATACGGTCCCGGCTGGGCAAGGGCGGCGTGGCGGCCTATCTGCGCGTTCCATGCAGGGCAGCCCTCCGATCGATCCCGATGCCGACCTCCGCCGCGGCCTCGCGCGCCACCGGGCGCTGGCCACAGGCATGCTGGTGGGCATGGGCGGGCTGCTGGTCGGCACCTACCACATGCCGCCGGGCTATTGGACCGACCTCCTGCAGGCCTCGGCCAAGGCGGGGGTGGTCGGCGGGCTCGCGGACTGGTTCGCGGTGACGGCGCTGTTCCGCCGGCCGCTCGGCCTGCCCATCCCGCACACCGCCATCGTGCCGAACCAGAAGGAGAGGCTGGGGCGGGCGCTCGGGCGCTTCGTCTCCTCCCACGTCTTCACCGAGGCCGAGGTGCGGCGCGTGCTGGGGCGGCTCGACCTGGCGCGGATCGTGCAGCGGTTCCTCGCCGACCCGGCGGCGTCGAAGCCCGCCGCGGCGGCACTGGCAGGCAGCCTGCCGCGGGTGGTGGCGAGCCTCGAGGACGGGCGGGCGAAGCGGCTGCTGGTGCGGCTGCTGCCGCGCATCGTCTCGGGCCCCGCCGGCGCGCGGCTGGTGGCGCGCGTGCTGCGCGCCTTCGTCGCCTCGGGCCGGCACCAGGAGGTGTTCTCGCTCGCCATCGGCCAGTTGAAGGTGCTGCTGGAAGCCCGCGAGGACGCGCTGCGCACGGCGATCGAGGCCCGCATCCGCGCCGAGGGCGGTGCGGTGCTCGGCTGGCTCGCCGGCGCGACGGTCGCCAAGCGCATCCTGCACGCCATCAACACCGAGCTCGAGAAGGTCGAGCCGGAGGATTCCAACCTCCGCGCCGCCTTCGCCGAATGGCTCGGACACGAGATCGAGCGGCTGGAGACCGACCCGGAGCGCGCCGCCGCCATCGGCCGCGTGCTGCGGGAGGCGCTGGCGCACCCTTCCGTCGCGGTCTGGCTGTTGGATGTATGGGCACGGCTGCGCGCGGCGCTGGTGGCCGATGCGGCACGGCCGGACGGGCGGACGGTGGCGCTGCTCTCCGGCGTCTTCGCCAATGCCGGCACGCTGCTCGCCGAGGATGCGGCGGCGCGGGAGCGGCTGAACCGCGCCACGGAAGGCGTGCTGATGACGCTGCTGCCGAGCGCCACGGCGCAGCTCTCGGATTTCATCGCCGGGGTGGTGGGCAGTTGGGACGCGGCGACGGTGGCCGAGAAGATCGAGCTCCGCGTCGGGCGGGACCTGCAATATGTGCGGATGAACGGGACGCTGGTGGGGTTCCTGGCCGGTGGCGTGCTGTTCGCGCTGCTGACGGCGGTGTTCGGGCGGGTGGCGAGCTGACGGCCGCCGCCTGACGTCCCGCCAGGGCGGCTTCCGTTCGCCCCGGCTCGGGGCAGCCGTTCCCGCCTCCCATCTGCGGGAGCATCTTCACCCGATCAGGTGGTTGCGCCTGACCGGGACCTGCCCTCGCCGGCGCAGTCCGGCGGGGTTCGCAAGCGGCCGTTCCCCGCCCCCCGGGTGTGCCCGATCCGCAGCGCTGCCGTCGGCGCCACGATTGCGGCCGTTCCCCGCCCCCCCGGGTGTGCCCTCCTGCCGGGTCTTCCGGCCCCTGGCCGGGCCGAGGCGGCGGGCCTCCACGGCGAATTGCGGTCCGGGGATCGTCCGGTCCGCCGATGGCGCCGCCGTCAGCCGCCCTGCCCCGTCGACGAGAGCTTGCGGACACCCGCTGCGTGGGCTGCCCGGCCATCGCCTTCGGCCGGTCGCCGACGGGGTCAACGGCAAGGCGAGCAGGCTGCGCGGAGTCGGTGCGGCGGGCATGCGCGCGACCGTGATGCTGATGCCGGGTCGGCGGAACGGCTGACCGGCATCGGGCTGCCCCGCTTTCCGGGGGCTTCGGCGACGGGACGCCATTCGTTGATGCCGGGCGGCGGACCACGCATGCGGAATGATGGGTCGGGGTGCCTCCGGCTAACTTGCAAGTGACTCGCATTCGCATTACAACTCCGTCCAGTTCAGGAGAATGGAGCTGGTCAAGAATCGTTTCATCGAAATCGTCACGAGTCATGAACTTGCTGTTCATTCCGGGCCTTGATCTGCCCATCAAAGCGACAATCATATGAAAACAATCGCCTATAGGACTCCGAATATTATCATTCTCCACGCCGGCTGACTTTATATTGTTGTTTCCTTAGTCCGTCTCGAATTTTTGCAGTATTGGCCAAGTCCGGCCGAACAAGAGAGGCATGCAATGTCTGCGTATCGCAATATTCTCATGGCGGGATCCGCCATGGGGGCGGTGGTGCTCGCCCTGACCACGGCGTCGGTCGCCCAGACCAGCGGCAGCGGCACCGTGCAGCTGAATCCGATCCAGGTGACCGGCCAGGGCGCCAACGAGAACACCAGCACGGTCGACGGCGAACAGCTTCGCCTCGAGGCCGGCAACCGTGTCGACGACCTCCTGCGCACCCTGCCCGGCGTCTTCACGCGCCAGAACGCCCAGCAACCCGGCGTGGCGGTCAACATCCGCGGCTTCGAGGGGGCGGGCCGCGTCAACATGTCGATCGACGGCGTACGCCAGAGCTTCCGCTTCACCAGCCATGAGGCGGCGGGCTTCACCTATGTCGATCCCGCCCTGCTCGCCGGCATCGACGTGACCCGCGGCGCGGTGGTGGGCGTGGGCGGCGGTGCGCTGGCCGGCACCGCCAACTTCCGCACCCTGAACGTGGACGACATCGTGCGGGAGGGGCAGACCTACGGCGCGCTGGCGCGCCTCGGCTGGGGCTCCAACGGCGTCGACTTCTCGGAGATGGCGGCGGCCGGCGCGCGGACCGAACATGTCGGCGTCGCCGCGGCGATCAGTCGCCGCAGTTCGCGCAACTACCAGGATGGCTACGGCAACAGCGTGTCCGGCACCGGGCAGGACCTGATTTCGGGCCTCGGGCGGCTGAACTTCAACCTCGGCGAGGGCCATAGCCTGGGCCTCGGCATGGTGCTCTACGACAACGACTTCTACGCCAATTCCTATTACCAGACGATCAACAACCGCACCTACACCGTCAATTACCGGTACAATACCGGAAATCCCTGGTTCGACATCAGCGCGAATGCCTACTATAACGATCTCACGATGAAGTACACCGGCGGCACCGGCTCCTCTGTCGGGCGCACCATCGAGGATGAGGGCACCGGATTCGATATCTCGAATGTGTCGCGATTCTCGATCGGTCCGGTCCAGGTGAGAAGCAACAATGGCGTCGAGTACTTCCATGACTCGGTCACGTCGAACAATGGCGGCGTCAACCCGGCCGACGGCACCTCGGCCCTGCTCGGCGTGTTCACCGACACGACCTTCTCCTACAGCATCGTCGATTTCACGCCGGGGCTACGCTACAATTACTATACTTTGGATGGTACCGGCATCCCGAACAGCCGCTACGGGACCTACACCGTCGACAATTCGGAAAGCTCGCTCGATCCGCGGATCACGCTTGCGATCCGGCCCCTTGACTGGCTGCAGCCCTATGTCACCTGGAGCCGGTCGATGCGCGCCCCGACGCTGCAGGAGACAATGCTCGGCGGCACCCATCCCGGCACCACCAGCGGCGCCTACATCCCCAATCCCGCCCTCAAGCCCGAGACGCAGCAGGGCTGGGAATTCGGCGTGAACATCCGCCAGAACCGCCTGTTCACCGGGAACGACACGCTGCGGATGCGCGCCAACTACTTCATCATGGACGTCGACGACTACATCGTCGCCACCTATGTCCCGGCCTATCGTTCCTATCAATTCCAGAACGTGGCGGGCAGCTCGCGGGTCCAGGGCTTCGAGTTCGAGACGAACTACGATGCGCGCGTCGCCTTCGGCTCCATCAACTACACCCACACCGATTCGAAGCTGCCGTCCCAGATGCCGGGCCTCGGCGCGAGCCAGTACACGCCGGACGACGTGGTCGCCATCACCGGCGGCGGGCGGCTGTTCGACGAACGCCTGACGCTGGGCGCACGCTACACCTACGTCTCGGGTGGCCTGGTCGCCGGCTACAACAGCAGCGTCACCGGGGGCGTCGCGAGCGAGGGCGGCAAGCCCTACAACCTGTTCGACCTCTTCGCGAGCGTGCGGGTCACCGAGAACCTCGACCTCAACGCGCGCGTCACCAACCTTTTCGACGTGGCCTATACGCCCTTCCTGAGCACGACCGGCACCGGCCAGGGGCGGACAATCTACTTCGGCCTGCAGGCCCGCCTCTGACGGCCTGCCTGGACATGCGCCATGGAGGCGCGATGAACGACCGCCGGACCGACGCGGCTGCCGCGTCATTCAACCGGCCACGAGGCCGGTGAAGCGCCCTCGGGACCCGCGGCGTCACGTCACCGCGGGTGCAGGGGACCGTGTCCCCTGCCGGGGGAGCTTGAGGGGGCGGCGCCCCCTCAATTCCGCTGCCTCGCGCGCGCCCGATCAGCGCCGGCGCGCGATCCGCGCCAACGCCAGCACCGCGCCAGCCGCCGCGCCCAGAAGCCCCGCGCCGATCGCAATCGCCGGAATGCCCATGGCGCAGGCGCCGGAATCGCCCGGGCTGCCGCATACGGGGTTGAGCATGACATTCCCGATGCCGAGCGCCGCCCCCAGGAGCATGCCAAGGACAAGCCCCACGAAGCCGTAGCCGATCAATCGCACGATCGCCGCGCCGACGCCGCCCGCGCTGACCTCCATCGGGGGATGGGCCAGCCAGGCGGTGATGAAGCCGGCATCCTGCACGGCCACGCGCAGCGCCTCCGGCGGGTGGTCCGTCTGCACCGCGACCAGGCCGCGCGGCCAGTCCGTCCAGACGACGCCGGCGGGATCGCGCTGGCGGAGGGCGGCCAGGACGGCGGCGTGGTCCTCGGGCCCGCGCAGGCCGCTGACCGAGAGCAGCACCGCGCCGGGCGGCGGCACCGCCGATCCCGCCATCCCGGCGCCTTCGCCGCCGCTCACCGCCATCGCCGCGCGAGCCCCGCCAGCAGCCCGACCACGGCACCGGCCGGCAGTCCGACAAAGGCGCCGAGGCCGCCGAAGACGCCGACACCGATGGCGCAGTTCCCGCTGCCGCGGCAGTTGGGGTTGAACATGGAATTGCCGAGCCCGATGGCGATGCCGATCGCCATCCCGCCCATCAGGCCGAGCAGGCCATAGAGCACCACGCGCCCGAAGATGCCGGCCAGGCTGCCCCGCGCGCCGGGCCCGCCCTGGACCAGGACACCGTAGCCGGCACCCTGCACGGCCGCGCAAAGCGCCTCGGGCGGCGCCGCCGACTGCACGGCCACCAGAGCCCGCGGCCAGTCGGTCCAGAGCCTTGCCGCGGGGTCGCAGCGCAGCAGCGCGGCCCGGATCGCCGCGCCGTCCGCCGGCCCGTGCAGGCCGGTGATGGCGAGGATCACCGCATCAGGCGGCGGATGGCCGGTCATCGGCGCATCCGGGGCGCGGCGCAGCGCCGGATCATGCCGCCCATCGCGCTCCCCCGTGGTGGTCAATGCCGACAGCCTAGCGCAGGGCATGAAGGCTCTCATCGTCAATACGGGACCTTGTCGGGCTTCGCCTCCCACGCTCGAAAGGCGGCCATCGCCTCGGCTGCCAGCAGGCGGCGCAGGGGCAGCCGGCGGGCGGCGACCGGCGCCGCCACCTCCTCGTAGATCGCCGCGTCGTCGAAGCCGATCGCCGCCGCGTCGGCCCGGTCATTGGCGTAGACGATCTCCCGGATGCGCGCCCACCAGACGGCGCCGAGGCACATCGGGCAGGGTTCGCAGCTGGTGTAGATCACCGCGCCGGTCAGGTCGTGGGTGCCGAGGGCCGTGCAGGCGGCGCGGATGGCGACGATCTCCGCATGCGCGGTGGGGTCGCGGGCGGGGACCACCGCGTTGCGGCCCTCCCCGAGGATGCGGCCATCCTTCACCACGACGGCGCCGAAGGGGCCGCCGCCCTCCTCCACGCCCTGGCATGACAGGGCGATCGCCCGTCGCATGAAGTCCGCCTCGTCCATCCGCCCTGCCCTGCTCCGGTGTCATGCCAGCCTAATGCGGCCCGGGTCCTCCCTGGCGCGCGGAAACCGCCGAGGCATCCTCATTTTCCGGACAGGCGTCACCAGCCTGGGCAAGGGCGCGCGAACGGGATCCGCCGCCATCGCCTGTGATGCCTGACTGCGTGCCGCCGCCGGTGCCTGTCCACCGTGGCGCGGCGGCAACAGCCCCGGCAGGAAAGTGCCGCCATCGTGATCGGAAGCCCCTCGCGTGCAGCATCCCGGTGCCATGGCAACCATCAGGTGAACAACATATAGGGTATGCGCGTCGGTCCCGATACAAGATGGCGGATGCCACGCGATGGCGACCTCGACCTGCAACTTCTTGATAAGAAAGACTCTCTACCGCTAGCTTAACATCACAGGACAGTTCGAGGGGGCAAGATGAGCGGATCCCTGATCGCGGCGCTCCGCATGGAGGAGCACGCCATCCTCGCGGAACTCCGCGAGTCCATCACGTTCCGCCGGCTGGAGGAACTCCGCCGGTTGCTCGACCTGTATGCGGATCAACCCCCGGTCGGTGCCGAGCTGGATGCAGTGCTCGCCGGCCCTCCGGCCCATGCGCCGCGCCGCGTCTCCACGCCTCAGCCGGTCATCCTGCTGCACGGCGAGGCGCGATCCGTCGAGGTCGCCTGAGGCCAGGCCGCGGCGGCGCCCCCTCCCGCAGCCGGGCGGCTGCACTACCTTGGTGGGCATGAGCGGCTTCACCCTTTCCGTCCTCGACCAGTCCTCCGTCGCCTCCGGCCGCTCGCCGGGGGAGGCGATCCGCGAGACGCTGGCCCTCGCCAAGCACTGCGACGCGCTGGGCTTCCGCCGCTACTGGTGCGCCGAGCACCACAACTCCGCCTCCCACGCCGGCGCGGCGCCGGAGGTGCTGATGGCGGCGATCGCCGCCACCACCTCGCGCATCCGCGTGGGCTCCGCGGGGGTGATGCTGCCGCACTACTCCTCCCTCAAGGTGGCCGAGCAGTTCCGCGTGCTGGAGGCGATCGCGCCCGGGCGGATCGACCTCGGCGTCGGCCGCGCACCGGGGTCGGACGGGCGCACCGCCTTCGCGCTGAACCCCAACGCCAACCAGGCGGCCGACCGCTTCCCGGCGCAGGTGATGGAGCTGCTCGGCTGGCACGGCGAAGGGCTGCCGGAGAACCACCCCTTCCGCAGCATCATCGCCCAGCCGGCGGTCGAGACCCGGCCGGAGATGTGGATCCTCGGCAGTTCCGACTACGGCGCGCAGGTCGCGGGGTATTTCGCCCTGCCCTACTGCTTCGCGCATTTCTTCAGCGACGGCGGCGGGTCGGAGCAGGCGATCGCGGTGTACCGTGAATCCTTCCAGCCCAAGCCCGACATGCCCGCGCGGCTGGCGGCGCCGCATCCGGCGCTCGGCGTCTATTGCCTGGTGGCGGATACCGAGACCGAGGCGCGGCGGCTGTTCCGCTCCCGCGAGCTGTGGCGGCTGAAGCGCGACCGCGGCCTCTTCCTGCCGCTGCCGAGCGTCGAGGAGGCGGAGGAATACCGGTATTCCGACCTCGAGCTCACGCGCCTCGAACGGATGCGGGAGGTCGCAATGGTCGGCGCGCCGGAACAGGTGAAGGCGAAGCTCGAGGCACTTTCGGCCGCGCATGGCGGGGTGGCGGAATTCGCCGTCATCACCCATTGCCACGACGCGCAAGCGCGTCGGCGATCCTACACGCTGCTGGCGGAAGTGTTCGGGCTGCGCGAGGGCGGGGTGGCGATGGCGGCGGAGTGAGGATCACCGCGCGAGGAAAGGTTGGAGGGGTGCCGCCCCTGCAAGCCAGCCCGCCAAGGGCCGAAAGGCCTTCGGAAGCCGTCACCCGATACCAGCGGCAGGGGTTCTTGACTCGTGCCGAGGCCGCGAATGTGGTCCGGCGAAGCCAGGCAAACCAGAGGTTTGCGCCCGGCGTCCGAGGGCTCGAAAAGCCTCATGCCAACGGTCGCGAATAGCGGCCGCCGGCATGACACCCCGCACCGCTGTCCGGACCAGTGCCGGAAGCTGCGCCTGCGCAGGCTGCGACAATCCGGACCGCTTTCGGTGCCCGGCGCCAAAGGAAGCCTGCCAAGGGCCCCGGGGCCTTTGGTTGGGGAGGTCCGGAGGGGCGAATCCCCTCCGCGCCCTCAGCGCCGGATGACGACGAAGCGCACCTGACCCGGCGGAACCTCGCCCCGGCTGCGCGCGCGCCGCGCGCGCCACCACAGCGAGGCGGCGCCGATCGCCCCGGCACCGATCACCAGCGGCACGAGGATGCCGATGGCCAGGATGGCGAGCCCCGCCAGCAGCAGTCCCCCGCCGGCCGCCGCCACCAGGATGGCGGTGCCGCCGAGGCGCGCGAGCAGCCGGTCGAACGGCGTGCCGGGCTGCGGCGGGACGGGATCGCGGAAATCCCCTTCCGGCGTCATGTCGATCACGGGCGGGCGGCGGTGCGTTTCCATGGCCCATAGGACGTGGCCCATGATCGGGCCCGGATCAAGGGCCGTTACACCCCGTGACGAAGCGCATCCAGGCGGGCGAAGACCTCGGCGACCGGCAGGCTGGTCAGGTCGTGGTGCTCCTCGCCAACCAGGGCGCGCTGCACCTCGTGCGGCACATGGCTGCGGATCGCGGCCGCGACCGTCGCCGGGGCGACCAGGGAGAAGCTGTCGGCCTTGCCGGCCTTGAGCGCGGCGACGATGTCCGCCGCCATCTGGCGGGCGAGGTCGCGCTTGGCGTGCTCCTTCGGGCTGTCGTCCTTGTTGTCGTATTCCATGGCGCTGCGGGCGGTGGCGCCGGCGCCGGCGAAGGCGCGGCCGGGCTTGTCCTCGCCCAGTTCGGAATCCTTCGCGCGGGCATCGGGCGAAGCCCAGGCGATCACCGCGTCGTAGCCGGTCTCCCCGAGCCGCTTCAGATAGGCCCGGCCATGGCTGCCATTGGCCACGACGAAGAGGCGGCGCGCGCGGCCGCCTTCGATGGTGTTTGCGCTCGTGCTCATGGGGCTTTCCCTCCGTCGATGAAGCCTACATGGCCTTGCCTTCCGCCGCGCGCCTTGATCCGCAGCAAGGACGCGGCGATGCCTATTCCGGCCGGACGACGAGGGTGGTGCCGTCCACCCCCTCCACCCGCACCCGCGTCCCGGCCGGGCTTTCCGCCACGTCGCGCGGCAGCCGCGCGGCCCAGTCCGAATCGCCGATGCGCACGCGCGGGCCGGCCAGGCCGGGTTCGACCAGCACGCCGAAGCGCCCGACCAGGCCGGCATCGGGCGTATTCACCCGCGGGCGCGGATGCTCGGTGCGCCGCAGCCGCAGCGCCGCGGCGATGCCGGCGGCGAGCAGCAGGATGAAGACCGTGACGGTCAGCCAGAAGGGTGGCGTGGTGACCAGCAGCATCAGCCCGGTGCCGACCGCGGCGAGGCCGATCCACAGCAGGAAGACGCCGGGCAGCAGGGTCTCCGCGCCGAGCAGCAGCAGCCCGACGAGGATCCAGATCAGCGCGGGGTCCATGGCGACGGCATCTCCGGTACTGGCGGCGCGGCGGGCGGGCGTGGCGTGCGCGGCGGCAAGGTCCCGTCCGGCCCGCGCAGCAGTTCCATCGCCTGCGCGATGCCGCCGGCCAGCGCGCTGCTCTCCATCGGCACGATCACCAGCTTCTGCGCAGGGTTGCCGGCCAGCGTCTCGAACGCCTTCACGTACTTGTCGGCGATGAAGTAGCGCAGCGCGTCGGTCCCCGCGCCGGCGGCAACCTCCGCCACCATGCGGGTCGCGGCGGCCTCGGCCTGGGCCAGGCGCTCGCGCGCCTCGGCGTCGCGGAAGGCGGCCTCGCGGCGGCCCTCGGCGGACAGGATCAGGGCCTGCTTCTCGCCCTCGGCGCGCTTGATCTCGGCCTCCCGCTCGCCCTCGGCCTTGGCGACGGTGGCGCGGCGCTCGCGCTCGGCGGTCATCTGCAGGTTCATGGCGCGGATCAGGTTCTCGGGGGGCTCGATCTTGCGGATCTCGACGCGGGCGATCTTCACGCCCCACGGGTCGGTCGCGCCGTCGAGAATGGCGAGCAGCGAGGAGTTGATGCGTTCCCGCCCCGACAGCGTGGCGTCGAGCTCCATCTCGCCGATCACCGCACGGATGTTGGTCATGGTCAGCGCGGTCAGCGCGACGCCGAGATCCTGCACGGCATAGGCCGCCTTCGCCGGATCCATCACGCGGTAATAGACGATGCCATCCACCGCCACGGTCGCGTTGTCGCGGGTGATGACCGACTGCTCGGGAATGTCGAGCACCTGTTCCTGCACGTTCACCCGCCGGCCGATGCCGTCGATGAAGGGGATGATGAAGTTCAGGCCCGGCGAGAGCATGCGGGTGAAGGCGCCGAAGCGCTCCACCGTCCAGACCTCTCCCTGGGGCACGGTGCGGATGCCGCGCAGCGCCGTCAGCACCGCGAGGAACAGCAGGACGATCAGGACGATGGTCGAGAAGGAGACGATGTCGAACGGGCTCATGGCCGGGGACACTAGCCTGAGCGATGCCGGAACGGAATGTCGCCCTTGCCGCCCCGCCCGCCCCGCAGGAGCATGGGCGAAGCATTTCAGGGGAAGGATGCGTGATGGAAGCCTGCAACACGCCGCTGCCGGTGGATCTCGGCGGGATGCGCGCGGCGATCAGCGCCGGCGCGGGGGGCATCGGCCGCGTGATGGCGGATGCCTTCGCCGCCCGCGGCGCCCGCGTCTTCGTCTGCGACGTGGATGAGGAGGCGCTCGCCACCTGCCCCCACCCGAGGATGCGCGCCGACATGGGCGAGACGGCGGAGTGCGAGCGCTTCGTCGACGAGGCGGCGGCCCATCTCGGCGGCCTCGACGTGCTGGTGAACAATGCCGGCATCGCCGGCCCCACCGCACGCGTCGAGGACGTGACGCCGGAGGCGCTGGAGGCGACGCTGCGCATCGACCTCGCCGCCATGTTCCACTGCGCGCGGCGCGCCGTGCCGCATCTGCGCGCGGCGGGCGGCGGGTCGATCGTCAACCTCTCCTCGGCCGCCGGGCGCTTCGGCTTCCCGCTGCGCAGCCCCTATGCCGCGGCGAAATGGGGCGTGGTGGGGTTCACCAAGTCGCTCTCGATCGAGCTCGGTCCCGACCGCATCAGGGTCAACGCCATCCTGCCCGGCCTCGTCGCCGGCGACCGCATCCGCCGCGTCATCGAGGCCAAGGCCCAGGCGCAGGGCGTGGCGTTCAAGGACAAGGAGGGGGAGCTGCTGAAGGACGTCTCGATGCGCTGCTATGTGACGCAGCACGACATCACCAACATGGCGCTGTACCTCTGCTCGCCCTTCGGGGCGACGATCAGCGGCCAGGCGCTGGCGGTGGACGGGGACCTGCAGCGCCTGGGCTGACGGCACGGCGCCGGCCGGTCGGAGAATGCTTCCGCGCGCCGCATGGAACACGGGGCGAGGGGGGGGCTGGTCCCATGCGCGTGAGCAGGCATTGGAGAGGGGCTCTGCCCCTCTCCAAACCTCACCCCGCCAAAGGCCGAATGGCCTTTGGAAACGGTCAGCGGGTGCGGGGCGCCTCGGAGGCACCGCATCCCTCCGGAGCGACTGCTGCCCATGGCCGATCACGGCGGTGACAGCGGCAGTGGGGCGCAAAGCGCCAGGTATCGGCTCCCAAAGGCCCTTCGGCCATTGGCGGGGAGAGCCCGAGAGGGGCGGCGCCCCTTTCGGAAGCGCCACCGACACATCCGCCGCGGCCTGCTAGATTGCGCCGCGATGACCCATCCGATCCGTTCCCTCGACGACCTCTCGGCCGGCATGGCCTGGGACCTCGGCACGCTCACCCTGTCCCTCGAGGAAGTCGTCGCCTTCGCCTCGCGCTACGACCCGCAATACTTCCACCTCGACCCCGAGGCGGCGAAGGAGAGCATCTTCGGCGAACTGGTGGTGAGCGGCCTGCACACGCTCTCCGCCGTGTTCGGCCGGCTGATGGGCAGCGGGCTGCTCTCCGGCATCTCGCTCGGCGGCAACCAGATCGACACGAAATGGCCCGCCCCGCTGCGCCCCGGGGAGGAGATCGCGATCCGCACCGAGGTGGTCGAGGTGCGCCCCTCGCGCTCCGGCCGCGCGCTCGGCATCGCGAAGCTGCGCCACACGGCGCGTCGGACGGCGGACAACGTCATCGTGCTCGACGCGGTGGGGACCCACTTCCTCAAGCGCTGAGAGACCGTACGCGCATGCGCCGAACGGCTCCTGCGCGACCGGCACCTGCCCGCACCCCGCCCGGCCACCCATCCCGGAAACCGTCATTGCGTCTCCGGGTGGGGGTGCGGGCCGGCGCCGGCATTCGCGCACGGCTTCTCATGCCAGCGGCCGCTATTCGCGACCGCTGGCATGAGGCTGTCCGTGCCCTCGGGCGCCGGGCGCAAACCTCCGGTTTGCCTGGCTTCGCCGGAGCACCGGCGGGCCGCATTCCGGATCCCCGGTCACGTTGCAAGGCGAGATGACCGGGTGCCCGTCGCGGCCTCGGCACGAGGCAAGAACGCGTGCCGCTCGCATCAGCGACAGGAGCAGGGCCGGCCGGCACCGCCGAAATTGTTGCGCGCGAAATCCTGCGCGGAGGAGAGGAAGCCGAATTTCGGCCCCATCTGGCAGACGCCGGAACCGCGCGCGATGCGCATCTGCTCGGGGTTGCGGCTGTCCACCTCGATCCGGTTGTTGGCGCAGTAGACGTAGTAGTCGGCGCGCGCGGCGGCAGGCGCCAGCAGCGCGGCCACGGCCATGGCGGCGAAGACGAACCTCATCTCGGCGATCCTCCGGTCCGGCACCCGGTTCCCAGGATGGCGCCCGCCCGGCCCCGGCCGCAAGTGACCCCCGTAACGGAAGCGGCGCGGAAGGTTGCCCCTCCGCGCCGCCCCCTGCCCGGTCCTGACCGGTGGGATCAGGCGGACTTCGCCATGATCTCGTCCGCGACGTTGCGCGGCACCGGATCGTAGTGGTGGAACTGCATGGAGAAGGACGCACGGCCCTTCGTCATGCCACGCAGGTTGGAGATGTAGCCGAACATCTCCTTCAGCGGGACATGGGCGCGGACGATGACCGAGGTGCCGGCCATGTCCTGCGACTGGATCACGCCGCGGCGGCGGTTCAGGTCGCCGACGACGTCACCCACATGGTCCTGCGGGGTGGTCACCTCGACGTCCATGATCGGCTCGAGGATGACCGGGCCGGCCTTCTTCATGCCTTCGCGGAAGCAGGCCTTGGCGGCGATCTCGAAGGCCAGGGCCGAGGAGTCGACGTCGTGGTACTTGCCGTCCACCAGGGAGTACTTGAAGTCCACCGTCGGGAAGCCGGCGAGCACGCCGGTATCGGCCTGCACCTTGATGCCCTTCTCGACCGCCGGGATGTATTCCTTCGGCACCGCGCCGCCGACGATGCCGTTCACGAACTCGATGCCCGTGTTCCGCTCCTTCGGCTCGAAGACGATCTTCACCTCGGCGTACTGGCCCGAGCCGCCCGACTGCTTCTTGTGGGTGTAGGTCTCGGTGTGCGGCTTGGTGATGGTCTCGCGATAGGCGACCTGCGGGGCGCCGATATTGGCGTCCACGCCGTATTCGCGCTTCAGGCGGTCGACGATGATCTCGAGGTGCAGTTCGCCCATGCCGGAGAGGATGGTCTGGCCGGTCTCCTGGTCGGTGCGCAGGCGCAGCGAGGGATCCTCGCCGGCCAGCTTCTGCAGGCCGAGGGTCATCTTCTCGATGCCTTCCTTGGTCTTCGGCTCGACGGAGATGTCGATGACCGGCACCGGGAAGGCCATACGCTCCAGCACGACCGGGTCGGCGGGATCGGCCAGGGTGTCGCCCGTGCCGGTGTCCTTCAGGCCGACGAAGGCGGCGATGTCGCCGGCGAAGACCTCCTTGATCTCCTCGCGCTTGTCGGCGTGCATCTGGAACATGCGGCCGATGCGCTCGCGCTGCCCCTTGGTCGTGTTCATCACCATGTCGCCCTGCTTGAGGACGCCGCGGTAGACGCGCACGAAGGTCAGGTTGCCGTACTTGTCGTTGATGATCTTGAAGGCGAGGCCGGCGAAGGGCCCGTCCTCGGTCGCCGGGATGACGCGGCGCTCGGCGCCCTCGTCCTGGCCTTCCTCGGGGGCGACCTTGATGCCTTCGATGTCCACCGGGGACGGCAGGTAGTCGATCACCGCGTCCAGCAGCGGCTGCACGCCCTTGTTCTTGAAGGAGGACCCGCAGACGACCGGGCGGAACTCGCCCGAGATCGTGCCCTTCTTGATGGCGCGCTTCAGCAGCTCGACCGGCACGTCGCCGTCCTCGAGATACTTCTCCATCGCCTCGTCATCGGCCGACACCACGGTGTCGAGCAGCTTCTCGCGGTATTCCGCGGCCTTGTCCTTCAGGTCGGCCGGGATCTCGACGATGTCGTACTTCGCGCCGAGGTCGTCGCCCTGCCAGACCAGCGCCTTCATCTCGACGAGGTCCACGACGCCCTGCAGGTTGTCCTCGATCCCGATGGGGATCTGCAGCGCCACCCAGTTGATGCCGAGCTTCTCGGTCAGCGTCTCCGCCGCGCGGAAGAAGTCCGCGCCGGTGCGGTCGAGCTTGTTGATGTAGATGATGCGCGGAACGTTGTAGCGGTCGGCGAGGCGCCAGTTGGTCTCGGACTGCGGCTGCACCCCGGCCACGCCCTCGATCACGAAGACCGCGCCGTCGAGCACGCGCAGCGAACGGTTCACCTCGATGTTGAAGTCGATGTGGCCCGGGGTGTCGATGACGTTGATGCGGTGGCCCTTCCACTCCGCCGTCACGGCGGCGGAAGTGATCGTGATCCCGCGCTCACGCTCCTGCTCCATGTAGTCGGTCGTCGTCGCACCGTCATGGACTTCACCGATCTTGTGGCTCTTGCCGGTGTAGTAGAGGATGCGCTCGGTCGTGGTGGTCTTGCCGGCGTCGATATGCGCCGTGATTCCGATATTTCGGATCTTCTCGAGCGGGGTGCGCGCCACGATGGGCCTCCATAAGCAGACAGGGGCGCATGCGCGGGGGCTGCCCCCCCTCGCCGCCCGCAAAGGTTCTCGCCGATCAGTCGGTCGCGGCTATCTGCGACGTCTGGGCCTGCTTTGCAAGCGCAACATGGTGTCGGAGGATCCGCGGCCGCGGCCGTGGCCCCATGCGCGGGAGGCGCGACACGCTTCGTTGCATGCCTCCGCAGCCTTCCGGCGCTAGATTTGCCGCCATGGACCGTGCCCAAGCCATCGCCGCCATCCGCTTCACCATGGGCCGGCGGCCGAGCGACCCGGCGCCCGCCGACCCGGCGGCCTGGCTCGACTCGCAACTCGCCCCGGGCCTGCCCGGCCCCGCCCTGCCCGACGGCGTGCCGGCCGACCTGCCCGCGATCTTCGCCGCCGCCGCCGAGGACAACCAGACCAGCCGCGCCGGCATGGGCCGCCCCCACCAGCGCCGCATCCTGCGCGGCGAGGCGGATGCGGCGATCGGCTTCGCCATCGCCTCCCCCGACGGCTTCCGGGAAAGGCTGGTCGCCTTCTGGGCCAACCACTTCACCGTGGCCCGCGGCAAGGTGCCCTACACCGTCGGCCATTTCGTCCGCGAAGCGATCCGCCCCCACGTCACCGGCCGCTTCGACGACATGCTGGTCGCCGTGGTCCGCCACCCGGCCATGCTCGCCTATCTCGACAACCAGGGCTCGATCGGGCCGAACAGCCGCGCCGGCCAGCGCATGAGCCGCGGCCTCAACGAGAACCTGGCGCGCGAGATCCTCGAGCTGCACACCGTCACCCCGGCCGCCGGCTACACCCAGGCCGACGTCACCGCCTTCGCCAAGGTGCTCACCGGCTGGTCCGTCGCGCCGCTCCGCGAGCCCTTCGGCTTCATCTTCCGGGAGGCGGCGCACGAGCCCGGCCCCAAGACGGTGATGGGCCGCAGTTGGCCCGAGGGCCAGGAAGGCGGACTGCAGCTGCTCGCCTGGCTCGGCCGGCACGAGGCGACGCATCGCCACCTGGCGACCAAGCTGGTGCGCCATTTCGTCGCCGACGACCCGCCGCCCGAGGCGATCGCCGCGATCTTCGGCGTGCTGCGCGACAGCGGCGGGGACCTCGGCGCCGCGTCGCGCGCGCTGGTCCGGCTGCCGCAGGCCTGGGCCACCCCGCTCGCCAAGCTGCGCTCGCCCTTCGACTACGTCGTCGCCGTGCTGCGCGCGGTGGAGGCCCCGCCCGAGGCCGCCGAGCGCGCCTTCGGAACCCTTCAGCTCCTCGGCCAGCCGCTGTGGGCCGCCCGCGCGCCAAATGGCTGGCCCGATGTCGCCAGCGAATGGGCGGCGCCCGAAGCCCTGCTCCGCCGGGTGGAATGGGCGAGCGGCATTTCCGCCCGCGGCGCCGGGCGCGACGCGGCCGACCTCGCCGAAGCGGTGCTCGGCCCGCTCTGCCGGCCGGAGACCCTGCGCGCCGCCGCGCGCGCCGGTTCGGCCCGGGAAGCCCTGACCCTCGTGCTCACCAGCCCGGAGTTCCACCGCCGATGAGCGCCCACCTGCCCGCCTTCGGCCGCCGCGCCGCCCTGCTCGGCCTGGCCGCCGCGCTGACCCTGCCGCGCGCCCGCGTCGCCTTCGCCCAGGCCCCCGGGGAGGCGCGCTTCGCCGTGGTGCTGCTGCGCGGCGGCCTGGACGGGCTCTTCGCCGTGCAGCCCTACGGGGAAGCTGCCTTCGGAGAGCTGCGCGGCCCCCTCGCCCTGCCCGAGCCCGGGCAGGAGAACGGGCTGCTCGACCTCGGCGGCCGCTTCGGCCTGCATCCGCGCATGCCGAACCTGCACGCCATGTACGCGGCGAACGAGGCGCTGATCCTGCACGCCGTCGCCGGCAACTGGCGCACGCGCAGCCATTTCGACGCGCAGGACATGCTGGAATCGGGCGCCGACCAGCGGCTGGCGAGCGGCTGGCTGAACCGTGCCCTCGTCGCCTTCCCGAACCGGCCGGGGGCGCAGCATGCCGGGCTCGCGGTCGGCACCGACGTGCCGCTGCTGATGCGCGGGCCGAGCACGGTCGGCAACTACGCGCCGCGCGGCGGGGGCACGCCGCCGCCGGACCTGCTGGCGCGGGTGGCGGAGCTCAACGCCGCCGACCCGGTGACCGGGCCGGCGCTGGCCGAGGCGCTCGGCGCGCGCGGCTATGCGGCGACAGCGCTCGGCGCCGAGGCGATGCAGCGCCGCCCGGCGCCCGGCGGCGCCTTCCGCGCCCTGGCGCTGACCGCGGGGCGGCTGCTCGCCCGGCCCGACGGGCCGCGCGTCGCCGCCTTCGAGCTGACCGGCTGGGACACCCATGCCCAGCAGGTCAACCGGCTCAACGGACCGCTGGCGATGCTCGACGAGGGACTTGGGGCGCTGAAGGAAGCGCTGGGCGAGCACTGGCGGCGCACCGCGGTACTGGTGATCACCGAATTCGGCCGCACCGTGCGGGTGAACGGCACGGCCGGGACGGACCATGGCACCGGCGGCGTCGCCTTCCTCGCCGGCGGCGCCGTGGCGGGCGGGCGGGTCGGCGGCGACTGGCCGGGGTTGTCGCCCGGCAACCTGTTCCAGGACCGCGACCTGGCGCCGACCACCGATCTGCGCAGCGTCGCCAAGGGGCTGCTGCGCGACCACCTGCGCCTCGCCGCGCCGGCGGTGGCGCGGGCGTTTCCGGGCAGCGAGGCGGCGACGCCGATGGGCGGCCTGGTCAGGGTGTGAAAACCGTCACGCCGCGCAGCCCCGCCGCATGCCAGGGTGCCGCGGATCGTGATGGAGCCCTTTCATGCGGCCTTCCTGGGTGACGCGGCAGATCGACGATTTCGTGCAGGATTTCGCCCGATCCACCGCGCTGATCGGTGCCGAGACCACCACCGCCCTGCTGCGCGCCCACATGACCGGGCAGGACCGCTACGACGGCCGGATCGAGACCAGCCCCGACCTCTCGTCTTCCGAAGGGTTCGTGTGGCGGCCGGCCGCCGCGGACCGGCTGCCGCAGCTCTGGCTGGACCCCGGGAAGACCGGCTATCGCGCCGCCTTCGAGCGCTTCGCGATCCGCGAGCTCGGCGCCCCCGGCCTCGACGGTGCCGACGTCCACATCGACCACGTCTTCCCGAAGCGGGCGGCGGCCATGGGCGGGCTCGGCTATGTCCGGATGCTCGCCGTCCCGCCGGAGTCCAACATGGCCGCCGGGCGGACGCTCGAGAAGGCGATGGTCGGGCGCAACGCGCAGTTCGGACGGCGGGCGAAGGACACGCGGCTCGCGACCTACTTCTCGATCGGCAAGGCGACCGGCTTCGACGGCTATGCCGCGCTGCCGGATGGCGAGCCGGGCGGCAACTGGGATCTCGCGGTCGCCCTCTTCGCCCATCTGCGCGCCTTCGGCGTGCCCGCCGAGGTGCTGAACGCCTGGGACGTCATGCTCACCGCCGACCGCGCCACGGATTATCGCTGACGCCGGGGCAGGCCTGCGGGGAGCAGCGTCTCTTCGAAGGGCCGCAGGCGCCCTCCCGCCCCATCCGCGCGCCCGGCGCCCGCGCGGCCGGAGCGAGGGGGCACCACCGGTGGCCGGGGCGCAGCCGCCCCTTGGCCCGGCATCCGGCGGAAGGATGCCGCGGCGGAACCCGTCAGGACCCGCGATAGGTCGAATAGGACCAGGGCGAGCACAGCAGCGGCACGTGGTAGTGCCCGCGCCCGTCCGCGAGCCCGACGGTGACCGTCACCACGTCGAGGAAGGGCGGCGACGGCGCGATGCCGCGCGCCGCGAAATAGGCCCCGATGTGGAAGCGCAGCTCGTAGCGGCCGGCACGGAAGGCTCCCGGGGAGAGCAGCGGCTGCGGCGTGCGGCCATCGGCGTCGGTCACGGTCTCGGCCAGTTGCGCCGGCTCGGGGTCCAGGCGCCAGAGTTCGACGCGGATGCCCTCGCCCGGAACGCCCTCGGCGGTGTTCAGCACATGGGTGGTGAGCGTGCCGGGTCCTTTGCCTGCCATGTCGTGCCTCGCCGGATGGGCCGGAAACGCTCCATCCTCCATTTCCGCGACGCATGGAAGGGGCGGCGGCGCGGCTCGCCCGTCCCCCTCCCTCCTTCGCGGCCCGGGTATCGTCAGAAGCTGAACCCGAGGCCGACGGAGGTGCCTGTGATGTTGTTGTCGCCGTAGAAGTAGCGCGCGACCAGCCGGACGCGGGAGAGGTTGATGCCGACCGCGCCGACCTCGTAGCGGCCGACATCGATCTCGATGCCGCCGCCGATCTTGGTCGCCCAGGTGAAGCCCATGATGTCGGCCTGGTCGCCGATATAGGCGGTGAAGGAGCCGTCGAGCACCCAGCGGACCGGCCGACCGAAGGCCTCCCATCCGGTCGGCCAGCGGTAGCGGGTCCAGAGCCCGACGGTCTGCGCCGTCAGGCTGCCGCGCGCGGCCGCCACGGTGTCGCCGAAGGTCCGCAGATGGATCTGCGTGTAGCGAAGCTCGACGTCGATGTCCCGCGCCGGCCGGTAGTCGTAATAGGCGAGCATCAGCGACCCGCCGATGCCCCAGACGTTCACGTGCTGGTCGGTCAGCGCCGGGATGTCGCGATCCGTCCGGTAATTGACGAAGGCCCCGAAGAGGGAGGCATCGGAGGCCGCATAGCCCGCCGACATGTTCACGATCGGCCGCAGCCAGAGGTATTCGCCGAGGCGGATATCGTAACCGATCCCGATCGTGCCGGCGATGTTGTTCCAGCGCAGCGGAACGCGCCGGGTGCCGAGGTTGGTGAAGACCGCCCGTGGGTCGTAGCGCGCGGTGCCGATATAGGCCTCGGTGAAGAGCGGGAAGGATTCGCTCCAGGTGAAGCCGAAGCCGAACTGGCTGAGCGTCATGGTGGGGGAACCCTCCTCCGCGCTCGTGGTCGTGCGGTTGACCTGGAGCGCGTTCGAGGATCCGTCCGGCGTCACGTTGTAGCCCATGATGCCGAGCACGCCGCCGGGCCGGACACGGAGACCGGAGCGGATCGCGTCGATGCGGTCGAGCACGTCCTCGACGCGTTCCCCGGTCGGCTGCGCCCGCGCGCCGCCCGCGCAGGCCAGGGCCACCACCACCGCGAGCGCGGCCGGAAGACCCGGCTGCCGCACGGCCCTCCTCATCGGGCCGCTGCGGGGGCGGGTGCGGCGGCGGGGTACGGCAGCGCGCGGGCGGCGCGGCGCAGCCGGTCCTCCTCGGCGCGGATGAGCTGGACCACCTCCTCGTCCGTGATGTCGCTCGCGCGTGCCTTGAGCAGGGCATGGCCCTCCCCGATCTGCGCGACGACCGCCGCATAGGCTTCCAGGGGCCCGGCCTCGCCCGGCATGGCGGTCGCCTCGCGCCGGATCGACGCGACCAGCGCCCTGGCGAGCTCCTGCACGAGCGGATCCGTCGCGCGGATGCTGTCGCGCAGTTGCGGCGCCCGGAGGTTGCCGCGCGTCGCGTAGCGGAGGAAGCGGCCGAGACCGGCGACCGCCTCGCCCCCCGCCGCATCGGCCCCCGCCGCGCGGGCGGCGAGATCCGTGAAGGGATCCTCGGGATATTGCAGCACCCCGTCATCCGCCATCCGGCCAAGGGCGGCGAGATGGAGGGACAGCGCCGCCTGCATCGCGACGATGCCGTCGCGCACCTCGGCCGGGGCGGCGTCAGGCGGCAATGCGGCGACGGCGCGGGTGGCGCCCGGATGATCCGCCACCAGGCTGCCGGCGCGGGCCCAGTCGCGCACCGGCGTGTAGTCCGGCGCGTTGCAGCCGGTGAGGAGCACGAGGGCACCGGCGGCAAGGCTGCGCGCGCGCTGGCGGGTCACGGCTGCACCACCTCGGCGACCACCCCGCCCAGCGGCCGCCGTGCGCCGATGGCCGGATCGGCCGGCAGCCGGTAGGCGGCGCGGATCAGCCGGTCCTCCTCGGCGCGCAGCTCGCGCGCCAGATCCTCCTGCGTGATGTGCCGCGCCCGCGCCTTCAGCATCGCATGGCCCTCCCCGATCGCCGCAAGGACACGAAGGTAGGCCTCGCGATCCGCACCGGGCCGCCGCTCCGCCCCCGCGGGTGGCGCCGCGGCGATGCCGGCGGCGAGCGCCGCGACCAGCGCCTGCACCGGGGTGTCTGCGGCACGGATCACGCTGCGCAGGCGGTGGTCCTCGACGACCGTGGCCTGCCCGGCGCTGTTCGCGCGCGCGCCGGGCGGCAGGTTGGCCTCCCGCGCCGCGCGCAGGATGGCACCGATCTCGGCAACGGCGCGTGCCGCCGCCGGATCGGCCGCCGCGGCGCGTGGCGCCAGCGCCGCATAAGGTTCCTCGCGGAACGTCAGCGGCTGCTCCTCCTCGGCCAGCACGCCGAGGGCGTAGAGGTAGACAGCCAGGGCCTGCTGCTGGGCGACCAGGCCATCCCGTCGGGCGCGCGCGGCTTCGTCCCCGGGGTCCGGCGCCGGGGCTGCGCGTGGCGGGGCGGCCCCGGGCTCCGGCGCGACGGCGGCCGGATGGTCCGCCAGGATGCTCGCGGTGCGCGCCCAGTCGCGCAATGCCGTGTTCGGCGGCAGGGAGCAGCCGGCGACCAGGACGAGCGCGAACAGGGCCAGGCAGTTCCGCGGCAGTGGCGCCCCTCCCCCTGTCATCCGGGCGCGACGCCGGACGCGGCGCCATGCACAGGATCACGTGTACAGGCTGCGCCAGCCGGGCGGCAATCGGACCGAGGCGCAAGAGCAGATCGCTCGCCGCCGGGGTCGGACGCCTGCGTGAAGATGCACGCCGCACATGGGCTGGAGCGGTTCCGCGCAAGGGGAAGCCGCCCTACTGCGCCGGCGCCCCCGCCGCGACCCAGGCGAGCAGCTTCCCCCGCTCCTCCTCCGTGATCTCGGTCAGGTTGCCGGGGGGCATGGCCTCGGTCTGCACCTGCTGGCGCATCGCCGCGGCCCAGCGGCGGATCTGCTGCGGCGTTTCCATCACCACGCCCTTGGGCGGGGCGGCGAAGCCTTCCATGGTCGGGCGCGCCGCATGGCAGGAGACGCAGCGGGAGGCGACGATGGTCTGCACCTCGGCGAAGGCCGGGGCGTCCGCGGCGCCCGCCCCGCGCTCCGGCGCGCCGGACCAGACCAGCAGGGCGACCACCGCGGCCGCGCCGGCCGGCAGCCAGACCGCATTGCGCCCCTTCTGCCGCAGCACGAAGAACTGACGCACCAGCGCGCCCGACAGGCCGATCGCCAGCAGCACCACCCAGTTCCAGCGCGACTGCCAGGTCATCGGGTAGTGCGGCGAGATCATGATGAACAGCACGGGCAGCGTCAGATAGGTGTTGTGGACGCTGCGCTGCTTGCCCCAGCGGCCGTATTTCGGGTCCGGTGCTTCGTCCCGGCGCATCGCCTCGACCATCTTCCGCTGGCCGGGGATGATCACCATCGCGACGTTGGCGACCATGATGGTGCCCGTCATCGCCCCGACCTGCAGGAAGGCGCCGCGGCCGCCGAACAGGTGACAGGAGACGAAGGCCACCGCCGCCAGCGCAGCCGCGCCGATGGCGCCGAGCGTGGCCTCGTTCTCCCCCAGCGGCGACCGGCAGACCAGGTCGTAGGCGACCCAGCCGCCCGCCAGCAGCGCCGCGCTGGCCAGCACCGCGACCCAGGGCGCCATGTCGAGCACCGCCGGATCCACCAAGTAGGTCGAGGCCTGCCCCCAGTAGATCAGCACGAACAGGCAGAAGCCGCTGATCCAGGTCCAGTAGGCCTCCCACTTGAACCAGTGCAGCTTCTCCGGCAGCCGCTCCGGCGCCACGAGATACTTCTGCTTGTGATAGAAGCCGCCGCCATGGACGGACCATTGCTCTCCCGCAACGCGGGGGTTGCCGTCCTTCGGCGGGTCGAGCTGGTTGTCGAGGCCGATGAAATAGAAGGACGTCCCGATCCAGGCGACGCCGGTGATCAGGTGCAGCCAGCGCAGCAGGAGGTTCGCCCAGTCCGACAGGTAGGCAGCGTCCATCCGGCACCCCCGCGCGGCACGCCCGGCCGCTGCGGCGCAGCATGACGGGGGAGCATCCCTGGCGGCAAGGCCCGGCTCTTGTGCAGTGCGGCGCGAAGGCGCAGGAAGCGGCCCCCCAACGATCCCGGCAGTCTCCAGGCGATGTCCCCGACCCGACTCTCCCTTCCCAAGGACAAGATCCGCATCCTGCTGCTCGAAGGCGTCTCCGACAGCGCCATCGAACGCCTGGCCGATGCCGGCTACGCGACGGTGAAGCGGGAGGCCAAGGCGCTCGACGGCCCGGCGCTGACCAAGGCGCTGAAGGGCGTGCACATCCTCGGGATCCGGTCGCGCACCCAGGTGACGGCGGAGGTGCTGGCCGCCGCCGATCGCCTCTTCGCCATCGGCTGCTTCTGCATCGGCACCAACCAGGTGGCGCTCGACGCCGCGGCCGAACGCGGCATCCCGGTGTTCAACGCGCCCTTTTCCAACACGCGCTCGGTCGCCGAGCTGACGCTCGGCGAGATCGTCATGCTGATGCGCGGCATCTTCCCGAAGTCCAACGCGGCCCATCGCGGCGAGTGGGACAAGTCGGCGGCGAATTCCTGGGAAGTGCGCGGCAAGACCCTCGGCATCGTCGGCTACGGCAATATCGGCAGCCAGTTGAGCGTGCTCGCCGAGGCCTTCGGCATGCGCGTCATCTACTGGGACCACACCGGCAAGCTGCCGCACGGCAACGCGCAGCCGATGACCTCCCTGCACGCGCTGCTGGCCGAGGCGGACGCAGTCACGCTGCACGTGCCCGAGACGCCCGACACGGTGAACATGATCGGCGAGGCCGAGATCCGTGCGATGAGGAAGGGCGCGGTGCTGGTGAACAACGCCCGCGGCACCGTGGTCGACCTCGATGCCCTCGCCGCGGCGCTGCGCGAGGGCCATCTGCTGGGCGCGGCGGTCGACGTCTTCCCGGTCGAGCCCTCCGGCAAGGATGAGCGTTTCGCGAGCCCGCTCCAGGGACTGCCGAACGTGATCCTGACGCCGCATATCGGCGGTTCGACCGGCGAGGCGCAGTGGCGCATCGGCGAGGAGGTCTCGCGCAAGCTGATCGAGTTCTCCGACACCGGGGCGACTTTCGGCGCGGTGAACTTCCCGCAGGTGCAGCTCCCGGCGCGGCCGACCGGGGCGCGCTGGGTGCACGTGCACCGCGACGCGCCGGGCATCCTCTCCCGCATCAACGAGAGCTTCGCCAAGCGCGGGCTGAACATCTCCGGCCAGTACTACCAGACGGCCGGCAGCATCGGCTACGTGGTGGTGGACAGCGTGGAGGCGCGGCGCGACGCCGAGGCGATCCTCGAGGAGTTCCGCGCCCTGCCCGGCACCATCCGCGCGCGGCTGATCTACGAGCGACGGTAGGACGCACCCCGGGGCGATCCGCCGCGGCGGCCGGGCTCGTCCCGCGCAGCGCGATCGGATCGCGGAACGACGCGCACCGCCGGCCAGGCCTGCGGCGGCGGCCGGGCGCGCCGGTCGTCGCGCGCATGTCCGGCCCGCCGGGCCGACGCCATGGCAGCGGCCCGATGCGGGGCACCGGGCCGGGAGCCGGGTCCGGCGGTCGTGCGCCCTGCGCCGATGCGGAGATCGGCGCCGGGGGATCAGCGGATCGGCATCGCGTACATCAGCCCGCCGCGCGTCCACAGGTCGTTGACCCCGCGCGGCAGCCCGATCGGCGAGCCGCTGCCGAGGTTGCGCTCGAAGATCTCGCCGTAGTTCCCCACCGCCTTGATGGCGTTGTAGGCCCAGCGGCGATCGAGACCCATCAGCGGCCCGTGGTCGCCGGTCAGGCCGAGCAGGCGGCGGATCGACGGGTTCTGGCTGTTCAGCATCTCATCGACGTTCGCCTGGGTGACGCCGAGCTCCTCGGCCTCGATCAGCGCGAAGACGGTCCAGCGCACGATGTCGAACCACTGGTCGTCGCCGTGGCGGACGGCCGGCGACAGCGGCTCCTTCGAGATGATGTCGGGCAGGATCATGTGCTCATCCGGGTTGCGCAGCGCGGTGCGGATGCCGGCGAGCTGGGAGGCGTCGGTGGTGAAGGCGTCGCAGCGTCCGGAATTGTAGGCGTTGCGGGTCTCCTCGTTCTGGTCGAACACCAGCGGCTGCACGCGGATGTTGTTGGCCCGCGACCAGTCGGCGAGGTTCAGCTCATTGGTGGTGCCCGAGGTGACGCAGATGGTCGCCCCCGCGAGGTCCCGCGCACGCTGCACGCCGGCGGCGCGGCGCACCATGAAGCCCTGCCCGTCGTAGAAGTTGACGGCGGTGAAGTTCAGCCCGTTCGCCGTGTCGCGCGTCTGCGTCCAGGTGGTGGTGCGGGGCAGCACGTCGATCTGGCCGGATTGCAGCGCCGGCAGCCGCGCCTGGGATGACAGCACCACCCAGCGCGCCTTGTTCGCATCGCCCAGCGCCGCTGCGGCGATGGCGCGGCAGGTATCGGCATCGAGATCCTATGAGGGCGGACCGGCGACCTGCTCAGGTGCGGCGGGTGTCATTGACCGTGAAGGAAAGGAGCGGGAAGTCGATGTCGC
>NZ_JAAEDL010000029.1 GCF_018129005.1 Neoroseomonas eburnea | reverse complement strand
ACTGCCGCGGCGCAAAACCCATCGCCAACGCCCGTTCCAGCCCGCTCCCACACCTCCAACAAACGATCAGGCGCGTTTCGCAGAGATCTCCTCGGGTGCGAATGTGCCGAGATCTCTGACCAGCCCGGCCAGTCCCTCGACGCGCAGCCGGATGTCGGCGCCACCAGGCCCAACCACCACCCGCTCCACGAGCGCCCGTACGATTCGTGCCTGCTCGGCGGGAAACAGCTCCTCCCACAGCGGATCGAGCCGGCGCAGCGCGTCCTGGACCTCACGCTCCGTCAGGTCTGGCGCCTCGCGCCGAGCGGCGAGCCAGGTGCCGACCACGATCTCCGGCTGCCGCAGCAGAGCGCGGACCTGGCTGACCACCGCGCCCTCGATTTGCGCGGCCGATACGCGCCGCACGATGTGGTCATCCACGACCATGTCGGCCTTCAGCACCCGCTGGGCGACATAGTAGCAGTAGCGCCGGCCATTCTTCACCGCATGCGTCGGCGACATCGCGCGACCATCGATGCCAAAGATCAGCCCCTTCAGCAGCGCCGGGGCGTGCTGCCGGTTCTGCGCGGCCCGAGTTCGCGGGCTCACCTGCAGGACGGTATGCGCCCGGTCCCACAGTTCCCTCGGTACGATGGCCTCGTGCTCACCGCGATAGACATTCCCTTTGTGTGCCACCTCGCCGATGTAGGTCCGCAGGTTCAGCGCCTTGTAGACGTCTCCCTTGTCCAGCAGCTTGCCGGACTTGCTGCTGATGCCCTCGGCTTGCAGGCGGCGGACCGTCTCGACGCCCGAGCCGGTCTCGACGAACAACTCAAACACGCGGCGCACACGCGCTGCTTCTGGCTCGTTCACGATCAGCTTCCGGTCGACGACGTCGTAGCCAAGCGGCACCTTCCCGCCCATCCACATGCCGCGCGTCTTCGACGCGGCCACTTTGTCGCGGATGCGCTCGCCGATGATCTCCCTTTCATACTGCGCGAAGCTCAGCAGGATGTTCAGCGTCAGCCGGCCCATGCTGGTGGTGGTGTTAAAGGACTGCGTGACGGAGACGAAGGTGACGCCATGCGCCTCCATCGTCTCCACCAGCTTGGCGAAGTCCATCAGCGATCGAGACAGCCGGTCTATCTTGTAAACGACGATGACGTCGACCAGCCCCTGCTCGATGTCGGCCAGCAGGCGCCTCAGCGCAGGGCGCTCCAGGGTGCCGCCACTGAACCCGCCGTCGTCATAGTGATCCCTGACCAGGGTCCACCCTTCCACCCGCTGGCTGGCGACATAGGCCTCGCAGGCCTCGCGCTGCGCATCGAGGGTGTTGAACTCCTTGTCGAGGCCCTCGTCGGTGCTCTTCCGGGTATACACGGCGCAACGGAGTTTCTTCGTGGTCGCCGGCATGGTGCCATCGGCAGGGAGCTTGCGGCGGCTCATGCGCCCGCCCTCCCCTTCAGCCCAAAGAAGGTCCAGCCGTTCCAGCGCGTGCCGGTGATGTGGCGCGCGATGGCGGAGAGCGAGCGATACGGCCGCCCCTCAAACTCGAAGTCATCGGCCCGGACGGTGACGACATGCTGGACGCCGTCATGCTCGCGGATCAGCCGCGTGCCCGGAAGCGGCCGGCTGTCGGCGCGGATACGCCGCAGCACGACATTGCCGCCGTCCAGCTGCTCGCCCAGCGCCTCGAGGCGCGCCCGAGTCTCCGGCTTCAGCCCGCCATAGGCCAGTTCCTGGATCCGGTAGGCGAGCCGGCTGGTGATGTAGCTGCGGCTGAACGGCGGCGGCTCCTTGCCGAACAACTCCCGCCACTGCTGCTTCAACTGCGCGATCGGCGCCGTCTTGAGGGCGGCGAGGCGCGGCAGCACCTGCGCCAGCGGGATCTTCGGGACGGTGGGCGCCGGCGGCGCGGCATCCTGCTGCTTCACCTTGCTGGTCGATCGTCGGGTCATGCGACTCCCTTTCTCCTGGGGTTCGCATGACGGCGCTGCCGGGCGGTCGAGTGTAGGCGAACGTCTCCGCGAGCCTCGACCTGCGTGGAATCACGGGCGAGATCCTCGGCAGCGCGGCTGCGCAGCCGCAAAATGCCGCGCGCGAGGAGGTCGCAGACCTCGCGGAGGTGGGGTGCAAGGTGATGATTGATCGGTGTGGGAGGCATGGCGATCCACAATCGTCCTGCCCCTTATCTACGGATCTGCGCGGCGTCGTTCTCACGGCATCGCGCAGCACGTGATGATCAGGCGGCGCGCTTCTTCGCTTCCGGTCCGAACATCGCCCACACATCGCGAAGGCGGCGCTTCAAGGTGCTGTCATCGGGCACCTTGAGCCCCTTGGACGCGAACCAGGCCTGCATGTGGCGGATCAGGGCTGCCTGGGACTCTGGCACCCCTTCGAAATAGAACAGCCGGCACGCTTCCAGCCTTGCGGCATCCCAATCATGGGTCGGTTGTACCCCGCGGCGAGAAAGGACAGGCGCGTCCGCCTCGTGATCGCCGTCCTGCGCTTCGAGGCGACGCCATTCTTCGCGGCGCACCCCGAGCTCGTCGCGCGTGACCAGCAGGCCCTCCTGATCCGGGTTGCCCGTTTCGATGCTCGTATACCCAGCACCTTCCGTCGGCAGCGCGTGCACGACACCGGTGCCGTTGCGCAAGATGGTCCAGCCGTCGACGGGGTAGAGATCGACCAGGCCATTCAGTGTGCGAAAGCCGGCCGGAATCCTGAACCCATGGCCATCACCGTCCTCCTCCCACTCGCCAATTTCGACGCGCAGGCCAGCAACCGGGACACTGAGCCGCAGTTGCCCCTCGGCCGCCATGACCCCCATGTCGACGAGCGACAGACCGAAATGAGCGCCGACGTCGTCGATGCTGAAGAAGCGCTTGTGTTTGGGCCGCGTCGCCATGTCAGATTCCTCAGCCAGCGGCGAATGGGCGCATCCGCCGATAGGCGAGCACCACCTTGCCGATGTCCCGTCGCATATCAGGCGGCAGGCGCTGCGCCTCCACGAACAGGTCGTCGAGCTGGATGCCGAGGATCGCCGCGGCGCGCTGCACGAGTTCGTCGCTGGGTGGCTTCTCGATCTCCCGTTCGACGCGCGACCAGTAGCCGGGCGAGATGCCCATCCGCTCCGCCATGTCATTGAGCCCGATGCGCAACTCCGTGCGCCGGGCGCGAACCGCTGCCCCAAACGCCATCACACCTCTCCCTGGATGAGGCCGTAGCGCGCCAGGCGCACGGCGATGAACCGTTCCGACACGCCGAAATCTCCGGCGAGGGCCGCCATGACACCGGCGACGGCGTCGGGTGGGTTGCCGGAGGCAAGGACGGGGCTGCCCGACCGGCCCTGATGTGGTCCACGCGCCAAACGCAGCCCCTCGCCACGGGCATGGGCCAGCAACCGCGTGTGCAGCGGCACCGGTGGCGCCAACAGCGCCCCCATGAACTCATTCGCCCGACCCTCAGCACCGCGGCCCACGCGGTCCAGTGCCTGCGGCGAACTGGCGACGGCACGATAGCGCCGCGGACCGTCGTCCAGCGCGGCCGGCACGTCGAACAGCAGATGCCCAAGCTCATGCGCGGCGGTGCTGAGCGCGAGATCTGGCCGATGGGCGGTCATCGGCCCGTTGACCGCGAGAAAAGCCCAACCCGGCTCGTCGGGATCGGTGTCGCACAGGCCGAGCACGGGCCGGCCCATCTCGTCCTGCAGCGCGCCCGCGATGTCCCAGGACACCAGCAGCCGGCGCCCGTTCACGGCCACGTCTCGACTGACCTCGAGCAACGCGGGGAGAGATAGGGCCAATTCGCTTGGCTCGCGCGGGATCTGCTGACGCACCTGCCCGGCGACCGCCCGGATGGCGGCCACGGTGAGCGAGCGTGGCGCCCCGCTCTCCGGTCGGCAGGCATAGTCGATCGTGAGTGTCATAGGAGTGCGGTCCTCGGGAAGCCACGTTTCGGCAACGCGTGTGTTCACTGTATGTTCTGATGCCAGGCGGCGTCCAGCAGTCGTTTGCCGGGGTGGTGCGCAAATCGGAATTCGGCACCTCGCGAGCGCCGGGGGGCGCCGGTCTGCATCTAACCCATTGAAAGAACATCGGTGCGGAAATCGATCGGGGGCATTTCCGCCCCATTCGGCACCTTTCCGCCCTCGTCGCACCGGGGAGCGCTGTGCTGGCCTGAGGTCGTCGCAATCGCCTCAGCCAAGGATCCGCACCGTGCCCGAGCAACAGTCCCGACAGGCAGAGAATCCCCAGGAATGGGACAATGATCGTGTCCGGGTGGCGCTGGCGTCAGCCCGTCACCATGCCGGCCGCTTCTCCCGGCACCGGCGTCTGAGTCGCGCGGATCGGGAGGACCTGACCCAGGACATCCTGCTCGCCATCGTCGCGGCAGCCGACCGCTACGATTCGAGACGGGCCTCCTGGTCGACCTTTGTCAGCCTGCTCGCCCAGCACGTGGTCATCGATCGTGCGCGGGCGCCGGCCTCGATCGACACCGTTCCGCTCGACGGCAACGACGGCCACGGCATTGCCAGCACGCTCCCGGCAGCCTGGTTCGATCCCGACCTGCCGATCGCGCTACGCAGCGCCGCCATCGAACTGCCGGGTGCTTCGCGGGCCCTGCTCGGCCTGATCGTCGCGCATCGCGACGTGGTTGATGCGCGTGACGCGAGCGGGGTGTCGTCCGCGACCTTCTATCGCGCTCTTGCCGATCTCCGCTGCTGGCTCCGTGCGGCGGGCGCGCATCCCTCCGCCTTCACCGCGTCGAGGTCGTGAGAACGGATTCTCGCTGATCCGTATGAAACCAGATGACGACCTTGCGTGAGAGGGAGAGCCGACCGGTGCGCTTCACACCCCCAGAGATGCTGTCGACCGAAATCCTGCTGAACTTGGAGGATCTGCTCGACGTCGTGCTGACCGAGAATGGCCTGTGCGATCGCTACGCTGATGCGTCGCCCGGCGATGCCATCGTCTATCACATCGGCCTGCTCGCCCGCGATCGCGACAAGGTGGCCACCGAGCTGTCGCCCGAGCGCCGCGAGGATCTCGAGGCAGTGGCGCGCCGCGTCTGGGCGATGGCGGAGGCTGGCCTCGGTCATCTCGTGCAGCGCCGCGTCGCCGAGGGGCGCTGCGCCTATCTGCTGATCGTCCGGCCGCGGCCGCGCAGCGCGCGCAGCGCCGCGGGCTACGTGCTGGCCGACCTGCTCGGTCGGGAGGCGGCGTGATGGACTCCCCCCGCCGCAACCACCCGACGATTGACGACATGCGCCTGTTGCCGATCGGCAAGGTGATCGATCTGCCGGCCGAGCATCTCGCGCTGCTGCAGGAGGAGGCGCGCTCCCGGCTCGACATCGCGAAGCGCGCGCTCGACTGGATCCAGGGCGCCATCGCCATGCGCTATGAGCAGCGCGCCATCGGCGCCCGCGCTGCCGCCGGGAAAGACACCGGCACCGTCCGCTTCCAGGACGGCAACGTCGAGGTCACGGCCGACCTTCCTAAGAAGGTCGAATGGGACCAGCACCGGCTGGCCGCGCTCGCCGAGCAGATCCGCGCCGGCGGCGAGGATCCCGGAGAGTACGTCGAGGTCAGCTTCAAGGTGGCCGAGCGCGCCTATGCCGCCTGGCCCGAGCGCATCCGCAATGCCTTCGAGCCGGCGCGGACCGTGCGCACCGGCAAGCCGACCTACCGCCTGACCATCTGCACCGAACGCGAGCTGCGCGACGGCGGCATCGCCATTCCCTTCACCGGGGGGATCGGCTGATGGCGCTACGCATCGTCACCGCCGACGAACGCCTCTCGCGCGCGGCCAACAAGACCACGCTGGCGCTGTTCGGTCCCAGCGGCGTCGGCAAGACCACCCAGCTCAAGACCCTGCCGCCGGCCGAGACCATCTGCATCGACCTCGAGGCGGGGATGAAGTCGGTCCAGGACTGGCCCGGCGACAGCATCCCCGTGCGCTGCTTCGAGGACGCCATCGACATCGCCTGTCTCGTCGGCGGCGTGAATCCGGCCGCCGATCCGAACGGCTTCTTCTCGGAGGGGCACTACCAACATCTCGCCGCGGCCCATCCCGACCTGGTGCGGCTGCTCGCCGGGAAGTCCATCGTCTTCCTGGACAGCATCACCGATCTGACACGCCAGGCGATGGCCTGGGCCAAGCTGCGACCCGAGGCTTTCTCGGAAAAGACCGGCAAGCCGGATACCCGCGGCGCCTATGGCCTGCTGGCGCGCGAAGTCATCGGCCTGCTGAAGCACCTCCAGCATGCGCCGGGCAAGACCACCATCATGGTCGGCATCCTGGAGAAGGTCACCGACGAGTTCGGCAAGGTGACCTGGCAGCCGCAGATGGAAGGCGGCAAGGCCGCGCGGGAACTGCCCGGCATCGTCGATCAGGTCGTCTCCATGGGGCTGTTCAGCCGCGAAAGTGACGCCTGGCGCTACGACCCGGAGCGCGGAACGGAACGCCGGCTGGTCTGCCGTGCTGGCAATGCGTTTGCGCTGCCCGCGAAGGATCGGTCCGGTCGCCTCGATGAGACCGAGCCGGCCGACCTCGCCGCCCTGCTTCGCAAGATCAACGCCCACACCAGCGCCCAGGGGTGATGCCCATGTACGACATGAACGATGCCGAGCTGCCGCGCGGCTCCGACCTCATTCCCGATGGCAGCTTCGCCAAGGTGACCATGGCCATCCGCAAGGGCGGCCTCGACGGTCAGGGCGAGGTGGATCGCGGTCTGCTCAAGCCGGCGCGAAACCCCGAGAGCGACGTCCGAATGCTGGATTGCGAGTTCACGGTGGTGGCCGGGCCGCACATCCGTCGCAAGTTCTGGCAGACCTTCACCGTCGTCGGCGGCAAAGTCGACGAGCAGGGTGTCTCGATCGGCTGGAAGATCTCGAAGGGCATCTTCCGGGCGATGATCGACAGCGCCCTCGGCCTCGATCCGCAGGACATGAGCGAGGCGGCCAAGGCCAAGCGAGTGCTGCGGGGCTTGGCGGACCTGCACGGTATCACCTTCGCAGCCAAGGTCCGGGTCGAGCCCGCCAGCGACTCCCGGTACAGCGACAGCAACCGGCTTGATCGAGTGGTGCTGCCGGGTGAGGCGGAGTACCGGCGTATCATGGATGGCGAGGCGGTGCCGGCTTCGCCCAGCCACCGGGCGGCACGGCCGACCGCCTCCTCCAGCCCGGCCAGCACGCCGCCGGCCTGGGCCACGCCGCCCGCGCAGCAGGCGCCTGCCACTTCCGCCCGCAGCTGGGAGCGTTCGGCGTCCGCGGCCCCCGCCCAGGCGGCGGCCCCGCCCGCCCCGCCTCCCGCGCCCGCCTCGGGCGGCCCGGCCTGGCTGAACGGCTGATGGCGGCATGGCCCGACGACGCTGGGCAGGGGCGCGGCCGACACCGCGCCCCGCGGCCGCAACCCTGCCACCGCTCCTCGGCTGCACGCCAGCGGACCAGGTCCGCCGCCTCACCTGCGCGGTCTGCAGCCGCGAGGCCAAGGGCTTCGGCTATGTGCACGAGCTTCGTCTCGGCATTCATCCGAAGCTGTCCTTCTGCTCGATGCGCTGCTGCGAGGCCGGAAGCGCGTTGGCACGGCGGAGCGGCGGCGTGATCGACAAGACGCCGATGGAGACGCGCGCCGTGAAGGATGCGCGCCGGCCGCTCGCTGAGGTGCTGGTGGAACTGGACCTGATGGCGCCGTTCCACGACCGCAGCGCCGCGGAGATCGACCGCATCATCGAGGCCTGCGTCGATGGCTTCCAGGCCTCGATGCAGCGTCAGGCTGCCGAGCGGGATCCGCTCGATGACCCTTTGCCATTTTGAGGGCGCCATGATCCTCGACCTCAACCATCAATCCGGCCTGGTCTACGGCCGTGCCACCGCCATCGGTGCGGATGCCACCGCGCGCATCAACGCGCATCTCGATGCCGCGCTGGTCGCGCGCCATCGCCGGCAGATCCCCCGTGACTATCTCGGCGGCAGTCGGGTTGGCGAACCCTGCGCCCGCAAGCTGGTCTACGAAGTTGCCCATACGCCGAAGGATGCCGACCGTGAGTTCGACGGCGGCATCCTCCGCATCTTCGACGCCGGGCACCAGTTCGAGGCGCTGTCGATCCGCTGGCTGCGGCAGGCGGGCTTCGATTTGCGCGATCGCGGCGCCGATGGCGAGCAGTTCGGCTTTGCCGCCGCGGGCGATAGGCTGCGGGGCCATGCCGACGGCGTCATCGTGGCGGGGCCCGATGTCGGCATCCGCTGGCCGTCCCTCTGGGAGCATAAGGCGCTCGGTCAGAAGTCCTGGACCGATCTGGTCAAGCGCGGGCTGCGCCTGTCGAAGCCGATCTACTTCGCCCAGGTGCAGCTCTACATGGCCTATCTGGAGTTGGACGTCGCGCTGCTCACCGCGCTGAACCGCGACACGCTCGCCCTGCACCATGAAGTGGTGCCCTTCGAGCCGGACGAGGCCCAGCGCCTCTCGGATCGGGCCGTCGACATTCTGCGCGCCGCCGCAGCCGGCGAGCTCCCGCCGCGCATCGCCGTGGCACGCGACTTCTACCTCTGCCGCTTCTGTCCCTACGCCACTCGTTGCTGGGAGAACGCTCAATGATGCAGGCCGCGCCCTCGTGCACAACGCCGTTCGCGTTCAGCCTAATGCGCCACATCCTCCAGCACGAGCACCGCCTCTGGCGTCCCATCGTCGCTCACGAGGCGGCTGCCGCGCCGATCTACATTTTCCCAGATCAGGCGCGGTTCAATGACGATGACATCGAGCAGCTTGCCATCAGGAACCTGGAAAGCAGCCTCAAGCTGCCGCACCCGCACTGCATCTTCGAGGTGCCTGAGCAGGAGTATCCCGGCGCCTGCTTGGCGACCTACGCACGAGAGATCGGAACCGGCGTCGAGAGCTTTCTCTTCCGCTTCGATCCGGAGCAGCGGCGTTGGGGAGATGTGCTCTCCTATATCGAGTTCCTGCCAGATGGCTCGGCACGAGCGCTTGCCCATCCCCGGTTGGAGGCTCCGGCGCAGCAACAGATGCACCTGGAGGTTGCGTCCTCGATGGTCTGGCGCGCGCTCGGTGTCCTGTCGGTCCCGGGTCTGCTCACCGAGCAGCGCCTGTCGCGGCTGCGCCGGACACCCCTCGCGAAGGCCGGCCTGCGCGGCTGGAAGTACCACGTCGCCGATATTCGTTCGGCCGTGATCGCGCCGGCCTTGGAGGCACATCGCGGCTCCCATGCATCGCCCCGCTGGCATATCCGGCGTGGCCACTGGCGGATGCTCCAGGACGGCCGCCGTCTGTTCGTCCGCGAATGCCAGGTCGGCGATCCCTCCCGCGGCCGGGTGGTGAAGGACTACCAGGTCCAGCTGGGAGCGGCGGCATGACGGGCATCACGCCCTCCGACACCCAGTATCGCGCGATCGCTGCCATCCGCGACTGGTTCGAGAACGATACCGAGCAGCAGCAGGTCTTTCGCCTGTTCGGCTATGCCGGCACCGGGAAGTCGACCGTGCTGCGCTTCGCGCTGGAGGAGCTCGGCCTCGAGCACCAGCGCAGCGATGAGGATGGTGAATCCTGCACGCCGGGCGTGGTGACCGCCACCTTCACCGGCAAGGCGGCGCTGGTCCTCCGCCGGAAAGGCACGCCGGCGCGGACCATCCACAGCCTCATCTATTCCGTCATCGAGGCCACCGAGGAGGAGGTCGAGGCCGCGGAGCTCAAGATCGATGAGGCCGTCGCTGCCGCCCGCCACCTCACGGGCTTCGACCGCACCACCGCCCAGGCCAGCATCGAGGCCATGCGCCAGGCTGTGGCCGAGATGAAGCGCCCACGCTTCGCCCTCAATTCCAAGAGCGATGCCGCCCATGCCAGGCTCATCGTGCTCGATGAGGTGTCGATGGTCGGCGAGGAGATGGCGCGCGACCTGATGAGCTTCGGCAAGCCGATCCTGGTGCTCGGTGATCCGGGCCAGCTGCCGCCGATCCAGGGCGAAGGCGCCTTCACCAAGGACGCGCCGGACATCATGCTCACCGAGATCCACCGCCAGGCGGAGGAGAGCGCCATCATCCGCCTCGCCACCATGGCGCGGCAGGGCGAGGCGATCGCGTTCGGTCAGTACGACAGCCACGTCTGGAAGATGCGCAAGGGCGATGTCTCGCCGGAGCAGGCGCTGCGCGGCGGCCAGGTGATCTGCGGCATGAACGCGACGCGCCTGCAGCTGAACAATGCCATGCGCCGCGCCGCGGGCTTCGGGCCGGGCATGCTGCCGACCGGACCCGCCGAGAAGATCATCTGCCTGAAGAACCAGAATGACCTCGGCCTGATCAACGGCATGTTCATTACCCTCGACGACGTGGTCGATGAGGGAAGCCTCTACTTCTCGGCGGTGGTGACGGACGAGGACGGCAATCGGATCGGCCCGCCGCAGCAGGACGGCAGCCGCGGCCGGCTGCGCATCTACAAGGGCCACTTCGAGGATCACCTCGCCTTCGACAAGCAGCGCCACGATCGCGACTGGAAATCGAAGCGCATGCTCACCGAGGCGACCTTCGGCTGGGCCATCACCGGCCACAAGAGCCAGGGCTCGCAGTGGGAGAACGTGGTGGTCTGGGACGATGGTCTCGGCCGCACCGAGCTCGACCGCCGGCGCTGGCTCTACACGGTGATCACCCGTGCCGAGCAGGGGCTGGTCATCCTGGCATGACCCTGGTGCTGATCGATCTGAACGACGCGGGCGCACCGCCGCTCCGGCATGACCTGGCCGAGGTGCGGCGGCGGCTGGCGGACACCGCGCGGGACTGGCTGCCGCCGCTGTTCCCGAGTGCCCGCCGGGCGCCGGACGGAAAGACGCTGCGCTGCGCGGATCTGTCCGGCCGGCCGCCGCGGGGTGAGGGATCCTGCATCATCCATCTCGAGGGCCGCTTCGCGGGATGGGGCTTCGACCATGCCACGGGCGAAAGCGCCGGGCCGATCGACATCATCCGTCATGCCATTGGCGCCTCCGAGCCCCGGTTGTTCGACGAGGCCGCACGGCTCGCGCGGATGGATCTCCCTGCTCCACCGTCACGCGCACCAGAGCCCCGCCCGAACCACAGTCGCGAGGTCACGCGCCTGCTGGGCGCCTGCCAACCGCTGACCGGCACGGTCGCTGAGACGTACCTCCGCAGCCGAGGGCTGGCAGTACCGGACAGCCCCGACCTGCTGTTCCACCCCGATCTGCCGGACTTCGAAACCAAGCGCGGCTGGGCCGGGATGGTAGCGATCGTCCGCGACGGCGCCGGCGAGGCCACCGGCGGCATCCATCGCACCTACCTGTTGGACGATGGCTCGGCGAAGGCGCCGCCGGGGAAGAAGATGCTCGGGCCCGTCGCCGGCGGCTCGGTCCGGCTCACGGCATTCCCCGCAGATGGCCGCATCGGTGTCGCCGAAGGGATCGAGACGGCACTTTCCGCCCAGGCGATCTTCGGGGTGCCGACCATGGCAGCGCTCTCTGCGGATGGGCTGCGTCGGTGGCGGTGGCCGGAGGGCACCACCCACGTCACCATCTTCGCCGATGCTGGCCTGCCGGGCATGCAGGCCGCGGCGACGCTCGCCGATCAGCTGAACCTCGCGAACATTCCCTCCCGCATCGTCGCACCGCTGCATGGCGATGACTTCAACGATGACCTGCGGCAGGGCGCGCGCAGCGAGAACTATGCGGAGCCGGCACCAGCATCTCCATCTGAGGCAGGCGCGCTGCCCGCTGGCACCGCCACGCTGGACGAAATGCTCGCCGCGGCATCGGCGCTGACGAACCCACCGGATATGGCGCCGCTGTCGGCGCTGCTCGGCCGGTTGGTGACGGCGCGGCTGGAACCGCTGCCCGAACGGCAGGTCCTTGCCGCGGTGAAGTCCGCCACAGGCATCGCCGTCTCCATTCTGGAGAAACAGCTAACGGAGCTTCGCCGCCGGCTGAATGCCACCGGTGATGTCCACACCGCGCCGATCCGACCGCGCTGGTCCGCCCTACTACGGCTCGACCTCAGCGGCATCCCTGAGCGCAACGAGGCCAACGTCATAACGGCCCTATCCCTGGATCCCGCGTTCGCCGGCGCACTGGCATTCGACGAGTTCAGCCAGGAGATCATGATCGCCCGGCCGTTGCCCTGGGAGGGCACCGAGATCGCGCTGCCGCGCCCGTGGGGCGAGGCGGACGACGTACGCTGTGCCGAATGGCTGCAGCGGCATGAGATCAACGTCCCGCCCATCGTCGTTGGGCGCAGCGTGGTGGCGGTGGCCCGCAATGTCCGCGTGCACCCCGTGCAGGACTATCTCAGTGCGCTCGCCTGGGACGGCACGCCGCGGCTCGATGGCTGGGCATTGACCTATCTCGGCGCAGCCGACACGCGCCTGAACCGTGCCATGGCGTCGCTGTGGATGATCTCCGCCGTCGCGCGGATCATGCAGCCCGGCTGCAAGGCCGACCACATGCTCATCCTGGAGGGGCCGCAGGGTATCCGGAAATCAACAGCGCTGAAGGTGCTGGCTTCGGAGCCCTGGTTCACCGACGAGCTTGCAGAGCTGGGATCGAAAGACGCCGCGCAGCAGATGCGGGGCGTGTGGATCATCGAGATGGCCGAGCTCGACGCGATGGGCCAGGCTGATGTCTCCCGCATCAAGGCCTTTCTGAGCCGCACGACCGATCGATACCGCCCTCCCTATGAGCGTTACGTCGTGACTGTGCCGCGGCAATGCGTGCTCGCCGGAACGGTGAATCCGGACACCTATCTGCGCGATGAAACCGGCAATCGGCGCTTCTGGCCGGTGCGCTGTGGCGACATCGACCTCGACGGGCTGCGTCGCGATCGCGACCAGCTCTGGGCCGAGGCCGTCGTCCGCTATCGCGCCGGCGCACCATGGTGGATCGAAGACCGGGCGATGGTTGCCGAGGCTAGTGCCGCGCAGGAGGAGCGCTACCAGGGCGACGCGTGGGATGGGCGTATCGAGCGCTGGCTGGTGTGCGAAAGGCGCCCGGTCAACGTCGGCTTTGGGCAGCACGAGGATTGGCAGGATCGCTACGTGCCACGGCAGAAAGCGCTGGCCGATGTCTCGATCGGCGAGGTGCTTGAACAGGCGCTCGGCATCGAGGCCGCCAAATGGACGCGCGCCGAGCAGATGCGCATCGGGGCGTTCTTCCGCGCGAGGAAGTGGGTGAAGTATCGGACGAGGACCTCACCTCGTGAATGGCGATACGTGGCGCCCGGGATGCCGGTGCCATGACGCGCCGGCTCCGCTGTCCAACCTCGTCCAACCTTGTCCAACCTGCTCGGCGGAGGTTGGACAGCCGGAAGTCCAGGTCTTCTGGGACTTTCCGCGCATCACGCCGTCGTTGTCCAACCTGTCCAACCTTTTCCCTTAGAGCCATATGCGAAGGGTGTAGGTTGGCCAGACATACATTCTCCTATACGGGTTTAAGGAGATGGTCGGCAGGTTGGACAGGTTGGACGGATCACGCCAACCGACTGATTAGTAATGGAAATTCCTGTCCAACCTGGGCGAGCCAGGTTGGACGGGGTTGGACGGCCAGCCTCCAACAGCGTCGAGGCCCGATCGCCCGAGCGCCGCCGGCACCTCGATCAGTTCCTCGAATCCGGACGACGACGGCGAGCTCCGCCAAGAACCGCGCCGTCGCCGCCCTCACCACGATCATCCCCTCTCGGAGACCATCATGGCTGTTGCGACTCTCACCATGCCCGCCGCGCACGCAAGCGGCCCGCCTATCGCCCTCCCCCCCGCGATCAGCCTGGCGCACCACGCCGTACTCGCTCTCGACCTCGGAACCACCACCGGCTGGGCACTGCGGTCGCGTGACGGCGGAATCACCTCCGGCACCATGACCTTCAAGCCGACCCGGTTCGAGGGTGGCGGGATGCGCTTCCTGCGCTTCCGCGGATGGCTGGCCGAGGTCGCCGCCCTGTGCGGCGGCGTGGCGCGGATCGTGTTCGAGGAAGTCCGCGCGCATGCCGGCACCGACGCGGCGCACATCTACGGCGGCTTCCTCGGCACGCTGAGCGCCTGGTGCGAGGAACACGAGGTCCCCTATGAGGGCGTCCCGGTCGGCACGATCAAGCGCTATGCCACCGGCCGCGGCAATGCTGACAAGGCGAAGATGGTCGCCGCCATCGAGGCCCGCGGCTTCGCTCCGGCCGACGACAACGAGGCGGATGCCATTGCCCTTCTGCTCTGGGCAACCGAGCCTGCGGGAGGCCGCACATGAGCATGCACGGTGCACCGCTGGCGCCCCGCTCCTGCCTCAACCGTGGCACGCGCAGCCCGACCAGCGACACGGAGGTCAACGCCATGCGCGCCGCCGCCTGGCATCGGCACGGCGTCGCCGCCTTGCCCGTCGCCGACATCACCGACGACTGGCTGCGCCAGGCGATCACCAACGAGGCCAACCGGCGCTGGGGCCGACGCAACGGGGAGATCCACCATGGCCGGTAAGCGCAGGACCAGAGCCGCAAAGCCGAAGGGCGAGGACCTGGCAATGCCCTCGAAATGGCGGCTGCAGCACGGGCCAGTGGGGGAGCCGATGCGCGAGGCCGATCCCGAGACTGGCCTGCCGGTGGTGCATCGCCGCACGGTCGACACCCTCGGCCAGATGCTGGCCAACGGCACCATCACGCAGGAGATGCACGACGCCGGCGCAGTGTTCCGCCGGCAGTTCCGCGTCGCGGCGCTGGATCAGCTGCGTGCCATGCCGCTGATCCGCATTCCCGGCGGTTCTGGCGATTCCCTCACCGATCGCCAGGTCGCAGCACGCGAGCAGGTCGCGCATGCCATGATGGCGCTGGGCGGCTTCGAGAGCGCCGCCGGCTCCTGCGCCTGGCACGTGGTCGGGCTGGAATGCTCGGTGCGGGAATGGGCGCTGCGCCAGGGCTGGGGTGGGCGCAGCGTTGGCCACGCCCAGGCGCAGGGCATGCTTGTCGCCGCACTGGGTGTCCTGGCCGCGGCCTATGGGCTGGTGCCGACCCAGCGAGCGGCATGAGTCCGTCATTCCATGCCGAGCACGAAGGCGGCGGCCTCGCCGATCAGCGTGAATGGCAGGGCGGGATGATGGGCCAGGATGGCGTCGTGCACCGCCTTGCTGGTGTCGATCCTGGTGAAGGGATCAGGAGGTCGCCGCGCAGCCCACGCGGCGGCCAGCGTCGAGACGCTCAGCCACGGCGGAGGGAGGCGGGGCGGCTCGCCATCGGGCATGCCGACGCATATCGCCCCTATGAGAACAATACAAGAACATGATAGAGAGACCGTGCTCACGAAGGAGGACGGTCATGGCAGCACGGCAGCGGGCGGCGATGCGCCCTCTCGATGTGGCGCTCGTGCGTCTGCAGACCATGGCGGCGCGCGGGGTGCAGCCGACCCGAATGGCCCGCGAGGTCGAGATCATCATCGGCGAATGGCTTGGTGAGGTGGATGCCGATCCGGCTGACGTGAAGACCCGGCTCGACGAACTGCACGAGCAGCTGGCGTCCGGTGTCGTCGATGCCGAGGAGCAGGTGTCCTACGTCGATCCAGACGAAGCAGCCGCGGTGAAGCAGGCAGGCGTCACCTTAGCGGCGCTGGTCGCAACGCGTGATGCGGTGGAGCGGGCGCGCGACACGCTGTAGCGGCGGTGCTGCTGCAGCGTGCTGCGCTGTTACAATTCACCCGCTGGCGGAGCGGAATCCGCATCTCGTAGACTCTGCCCACGATGACGAATTGCGGGTGCAGCCTTCTGCACCGCGGCTCGCCAGCCACAGCGTCGCTCAATCGAGACAGTGGCTCGCGAGCCGCAGGGTCCTTCCTGGGCCCGGCATATGCGGGGGGCGGAAGCGCGCGAGGTTCCTAGCGCTAGGCCAGTTTTCCAGGTTGCCAGCGTCGCGCCGTTGCCAGCCGCGCCGGCCACCATTCCACGATCACGCAGGTGCAGATGCCCCAGGCCCCATGGTCTGCGAGCGCCGTCGAGGCGCGCGCGGTCGCCGCGCTGCTGCCCTATGCCGGCAATGCGCGCACGCATTCCGCCGAGCAGGTGGCGCAGATCGCGGCCAGCATCCTCGAGTTCGGCTTCGTTGCGCCGGTGCTGGTCGACGAGCGCGGCGAGCTCATCGCCGGCCATGGCCGTCTGCTGGCCGCGAAATCCCTCGGCCTCGACACCGTGCCAACCATCGTCCGCGCCGGCCTGACCGACGCGCAGAAGGCCGCGTATCGCCTCGCCGACAATCGCATCGCGCTGAATGCCGGCTGGGACGAAGCGCTGCTCGCGGCCGAGGTCGCGAAGCTGCAAGAGATGGGCGGCGTCGATCTCGCCCTGACCGGCTTCGACGGGACGGAGATCGAGCGGCTGCTGGCCGGGCTGGAAACCGATGCCGGCAACCTGCCGACGCCGGCGGTTGCCAGCGGTGCCGAGCCGGCCCCTGGCAACCAGCAACCCGCGGAGCCGGCGGAGGACCCCGCGGATGCGGAGCCGGAGCCACCGCGCCAGGTCGTCGCCCGGGTCGGCGACATCTGGCTGCTGGGCGAGCACCGCCTCGCCTGCGGCGACAGCACCGACCGCTCCAGCGTGTCGCGCGTCATGGCGGAGGATCGCGCGGCGCTGCTCTTCACGAGCCCGCCCTACGGGAACCAGCGGGACTACACCACCGGTGGCGTCTCGAATTGGGACGCGCTGATGCAGGGCGTGTTCCAGCATCTCGATGGCGTGCTCCGGCGCGATGCGCAGGTGCTGGTGAACCTCGGTCTGATCCATCGCGAGGGTGAATGGCAGCCCTACTGGCAGAGCTGGCTCGACTGGATGCGGACGCAGGGCTGGCGGCGCTTCGGACTGTATGCCTGGGACCAGGGCCCGGGCTTGCCCGGTGACTGGAACGGCCGCCTCGCGCCGGCCTTCGAGCTGGTCTTCCACTTCAATCGTGAGGCGCGGCAGGCGAACAAGGTCGTGCCCTGCAAATGGGCCGGCACGCCGAACAAGGGCAGCGGGCTGCGCGCCGCCGACGGCGAGGTGAAGGCCTATACCCATGTCGGCCTCCCCGTGCAGGAAATGCGCATCCCCGACAGCGTGCTGCGCATCACCCGTCACAAGGGCCGAGGGATCGAGACCGAGCACCCGGCGGTGTTCCCCGTCGCGCTGCCGGAACTGCTCATGCAGACCTATGCCAATCTCGGTGACGTCGTTTTCGAGCCGTTCGCAGGCTCCGGCACCACCATCCTCGCCGGGCAACGGACGGGTCGGAAGGTGCGGGCGATCGAACTGGCGCCGACCTATGTCGACCTCGCCATCGCGCGCTACCGCATGCTGTTCCCTGAATTGAGCGTCACGCTCGACGGCGACGGGCGTGACTACGACGCCGTCGCTGCGGCACGCGCGAGCCTTCAGGCAACGCCCGATCAGGGCGGTAAGGGTCTCTCCGATGCTGCCTGACCTCCGCGTCGAGATGATGCCGGTAGCGTCGCTCGCGCCCTATGCCGCGAACGCCCGCCTGCACCCGACCGAGCAGGTGGCGCAGCTGGCCGCTTCGATCGGCGAGTTCGGCTTCAACGTGCCCGTGCTGGTGGACGATGCAGGCGTGCTGATCGCCGGGCATGGGCGCGTCCTTGCCGCGAAGGCGCTCGGCCTCGAGGAGGTGCCGGCGATCCGGCTCGGGCATCTGACCGAGGCGCAGGCGCGGGCCTTCAGGCTGGCCGACAACCAGCTGGCATTGACCTCGACCTGGGACGAGACCCTGCTGGCCGCCGAACTGCGCGCGCTGCGCACCGATGAATTCGACCTCGGGCTAATCGGCTTCGACGGCGCGACGCTCGATCGACTGCTGGGCGAGGCGTCGTCAGATGCGCCGGCTGCACCCACCGGGGATCCCGACGCTCCGGCGCCCGAGCCCTCCGAAGCTCCTGTCGCTCGGCCCGGCGACCTCTGGCTGCTGGGCTCGCACCGCCTCCTCTGTGGCGACGCCACCAGTGCCCGCGATGTGGCCCGGCTGCTGGATGGCGCCCAGCCGCATCTGATGATCACCGACCCGCCCTACGGCGTGAACTACGATCCGGAATGGCGGAACGAGGCGGGCGTGTCGGCCACGATGCGTACCGGCAAGGTGGCGAATGACGACCGCGCCGACTGGCGCGAGGCCTGGGCGCTGTTCCCCGGCGACGTCGCCTATGTCTGGCATGCCGGGGTGCATGCGCGCACCGTGATCGAGAGCCTGGAAGCGGCCGGCTTCGTGGTCCGCAGCCAGATCGTCTGGGCGAAGTCGCGCTTCGTGCTGGGGCGCGGCGACTATCATTGGCAGCACGAGCCCTGCCTCTATGCCGTCCGCAAGGGCGCGACCGGCCATTGGCAGGGCGCGCGGGACCAAGCGACGCTCTGGCCGATCAGCACGGGCGGCGACGAGGATGCCGCGACGGTGCACGGCACGCAGAAGCCGGTCGAGTGCATGCGCCGACCCATCGTGAACAACAGTGCGCCCGGCGACGCCGTCTACGAGCCGTTCTCCGGCAGCGGCAGCACCATCATCGCGGCGGAGACGACGGGGCGCATCTGCTACGCGATGGAGCTTGATCCCCGCTATGTCGATGTCGCCGTGCGGCGCTGGCAGGCCTTCACCGGCCGTGCTGCCGTGCTCGCTGGGGAGGAGCGGGTCTTCGATGACGTCGCCGCCACCCGCGGGGTGCGGGCGGCGGCGTGATCCGCGTGCGCTGCGCGCGTCAGGCCGGCAGGTGGTAGATGGTGAAGGAGCCCTTCGAGCCCTCCTTGTTCGGCCCGACTTGGCGAACCCGCTCCAGCACCTGCACCTCGATGCCCTGGCGCTTCTTCAGGCCCGCGAAGAACCCGCGCACCGTGTGCTGCTGCCAGCCCGTGGCCTCGCAGATCTGCGCGATGGTCGCGCCCTCCGCGCGGCGGAGCATCGCCAGCACCGTCTCCTGCTTCGTGCCCTCGCGCGGCTTCCGCGGGGCGCCGGGCTCGCGCGGCGCGCGGGGCGGCTTGCCGGCGAGGCTGCTGCGCAGCATCTCGATCGCGCGGGAGATCGGGTTGTCGGTGGCGTCCTGCGCCGGACTCGCGTCCCAGGCGGCCAGCACCGCCGCGGCGGAGTCGCGCAGGCTGGCGCGCGGGGCGGGTGTGGGCGCGCCCTGGGCAGGTTCGGCTTCCTCCGCGGGGGCATCCTCCTCGGCGGCGTCGTCCGCGCCTGTGGGCGCCGTGTCGGGCACGCTGCCCTCGATGCCGGAGCAGTCTGGCTCGCCGACTCCTGCGCCGCCCTCGTTCGGGTCGATACCAATGGCGCGCAGCCCCTCGTCGGTGATGCGCGCCACGATCCAGGTCCCGTCGTCATCCTGGCGCCAGCCGAGCCCGACATGCTCCCGCGGCGCGTTGATCTCGGTGAGCAGGTTGTTCTTGATCAGGCTGCGGAACACCGCGTTGCGCGCCGCCGCCGGCAGCGTCTTCGGCGCGCGGGCGAAGCCCATCTCGTGCTGCGCGGCGGCGCTGAGGATCACGCGCTGGCTGTCGGAAAGCTTGGTCATGATGGTGATCTCCGGTTCCGGGCGCCGACCGTCGGCCCCTACTGCCGGGAGCCCCGCCGGCTCGCCGGTCGGGGCCGCGGCGGGGTTTGCCTCGCGCTACTCGGCGAATTCGCCGCGCTTGAAGTAGCAGTCCGTCACGCTCGCCAGCCGGCTGTTCCAGTGTTCCAGCGTCGCGGCCTTGCCCCAGAGGACGTCCTCTGCATCCGCCCCGAAGTGATCCGCGCTCATCTGCTGAAGCTCCGCCACCATCGCGTCGAAGCGGGCCTTCTGCTGCAGGAAGGCTTCGAGGCTCCTTTCCTGGTTGCGGGCGGTGCGGGCTTCGCGGTCGGTCATCGTGCTCTCCGTCGTGGTGCAGGGGATCCCTGCGCGTGACGGACCATTCGCGCTGCGGCGGGGGCTGAGCCAAGCGCCATCGCCGCGATGGCAATTGCTATCTTCGAGGGATCTCGATCACATCATGATCGCCACCGCGCAGCCGGGCCGCGTGGCCTCGCAGCGCGAGGTGGCGCGCCGCCTCGGCGTTTCCCACACAGCGCTGCAGAAGGCGCAGCGCGCCGGCCGCATCGCGCCCGAAGCCGATGGCGCTTGGGACGTCGAGAAGGTCCGGGCGCGGCTGGCGGACAGCAGCGATCCCGTCCGGAAGACGGCGACTCTGGTGCAGCCAGTGGCTTCAGCACGCCGGCCCTCGCCGCCGCCGCCCGTCGCTGCCGTGCCACAGTCCGCCGACCCGCTGCCGCGCGCCGCGCAGAACACGTTCCACGACGCGCGCACCGCGAACGAGGTCCTCAAGGCGCAGGAGCGCCGACTGCGACTCGACGAACGCAAAGGCAAGCTGGTCGATAAGGCGCGCGCCCTGCTGCTGGTGCATCGCCTCGCCAAGGAGGAGCGCGACGCCATCCTCGCCTGGCCCGCCCGCGTCGCCGCCGAGATGGCGGCCGAGCTCGGCGTCGATGTGCATCGTCTGCAGACCATGATGGACACCCGCCTGCGCCAGCATCTCGCCGCGCGCCACGACGTCCGCGTGCAGGTGTCGTGATGGCGGGCGAGCATCTGTTGGAGGAACTCGGCCGCTTCGACGGCGACGCCGAGATCCTGCAGGCCTGGCGCGACGGCATGGCGCCCGAGCCAGCGCTGCTGGTCTCGGAATGGGCCGACCGGCATCGCCTGCTCGGCTCGCGGGGCTCGGCCGAGCCGGGACCCTGGCGCACGGCGCGCACGCCGTATCTGCGTGAGATCATGGACGCGCTGTCCCCGGCCCATGCGGCGCGGCGCGTCGTGTTCATGAAGGGCGCCCAGGTCGGCGGCACAGAGTGCGGCAATAACTGGATCGGCTATGTGATCCACCACGCGCCGGGGCCGATGCTGGCGGTGCAGCCGACCACGGAGTTGGCCAAGCGCTTCTCGGACCAGCGCATCGATCCGTTGGTGGAGGAGACGCCGGCGATCCGTGAGCGGGTCGCGCCGGCGCGGTCGCGGGACAGTGGCAATCGCCAGCTCAGCAAGGAGTTCCCCGGCGGTCAGCTGGTGATGACCGGCGCCAACAGCGCGGTCGGCCTGCGCTCGATGTCGGCGCGCTTCCTGTTCCTCGACGAGATCGACGCCTATCCCGGCGATGTCGAGGGCGAGGGCGATCCGATCGCACTGGCCGAGGCCCGCGCGCGCACCTTCGGTTGGCGGCGCAAGATGCTGCTGGTCAGCACGCCGACGATCGCCGGGCTGTCGCGGATCGAGCGCGAATACCTTGCCACCGACCAGCGGCGCTATTTCGTGCCTTGCCCGCATTGCGGCGCGATGCAGTGGCTGCGCTTCGAGCGACTGGTCTGGGATGAGGGCGAACCCGACACCGCCCGATACCTCTGCGAGGCCTGCGACGCGCCGATCGGGGAACAGCACAAGGCGGCGATGCTGGCCGGCGGGGCCTGGCGAGCGACCGCGGAGCCCACCGATCCCCACGCGGTCGGCTTTCACATCTCGGCGCTCTACTCGCCGCCCGGCTGGATGCCGTGGTCGGAGATCGCCCGACTGTGGCTCGCCGCGCAGGGCGACGACCGGGCGATCAAGACCTTCCGCAACACCGTCCTCGGCGAGACTTGGCAGGAGGCGGGCGAGGCGCCGGACTGGCAGCGCCTCTACGACCGCCGCGAACACTGGCCGGTCGGCATGGTGCCGATGGGCGGCCTGCTCCTGACCGCCGGCGTCGACGTGCAGCGCGACCGTCTCGAGGCCTCGATCTGGGCCTGGGGGGAGGACCGCCAGTCCTGGCTGGTCGAGCACCGCGTGCTGGCGGGGAACCCGTTCGAGGGCGCGGTGTGGGAGGAACTCCGGCGGCTGCTGGGCGAGACCTGGCGCCATGCCTCGGGCCATCGCCTGCCCATCGCCATGGCGGCGATCGACAGCGGCGACGGCATGACCACGGCGGAGGTCTATGCCTTCGTGCGGCGGGCCGGTGCCGGCCGCGCCATCGCGGTCAAAGGCCAGGACGGGTTGCGCGCCGCGATCGGCCAACCCGCGGCGACGGAGGTGCGGCGCAACGGGCGCAAGCTCGGCGGCCTCAAGGTCTGGCCGGTCGGCTCGTCCTTCCTCAAGGCCGAGACCTATGGCTGGCTGAAGCTCGATCGCCCGACCGAAGAGAGTGGGGATCCCTTCCCCGCCGGGTTCCTGCACCTGCCGATCCATGCCGCCGGGGAGGAGTTCTGCCGGCAGCTCACCGCCGAGCAGCTGGTCGCACGCGCTGGCCGCAACGGCTTTCGCCGGCTCGAATGGGTGAAGACCCGCGAACGCAATGAGGCGCTGGACTGCCGCGTCTATGCGCGTGCGGCCGCCGCCGCGCTCGGCATGGATGGCTGGGGCGAGGGACGCTGGGCGCGGATGGCCGACGCGCTGTCGCTGCCGGCCGACGAATCATCCTCCGCGGCGGCGCAGACATCGTCCGCCGCTGCACCGCCGACCCGCCCTCGCGCCTGGCTTGCCCCGCGTGGTGGCTGGCTGCGCTGAACCTGGAGATCATGATGACTGCCATCGTCCCGGTGCGCACCAGCATCGCCGCCGGCCAGGCTCTGAGCGGACCCGTCGCCAGCGTCGGCTACGGCGTCTGCCTGCTGCTGCTCCCTGCCGCCTGGACCGACGCCCCAGTCACCCTGCAGGGTTCGCTCGACGAGGGCGAACCCGCGGCGTGGGCGGATCTCTACGACCACCTCGGCAACGAGGTGGTGCTGACGGTCGCCGCCGGCCGGGCGCTCACACTGCCGCCGACGCTGCTGCTCGGCTGGCGTTGGCTGCGGCTGCGCTCGGGCCTCGGTGCCGCGCCAGTGAATCAAGCGGCGGAACGCCTAATCACCCTCGGTATCCGGCCGCTCGCATGACCGCACTGTTCCAGCACTACCTGCCACCGGCGCCGACGATGCTGCCCTATGTGTCGGGGCGGTTCTACGCCTCGCAGCATGCGCGCGCCGTTGGCGGCGCCGTCGCGGTGACGGCGAACCGGCTCTATTGCGTGCCCTATGTCCTCGCGCGGCCGGGGCTGTTCTCGGCCATGGCGGTGAGCGTGACGACCGGCGCCGCGGGCCTCCTGCGCATGGCTTTGGCTGCTGACGATGGAGCGGGGCATCCCGGGCGCCTCATCGAGGAGCCGGCAGTGGACGCCGACACCACCTCTGCCGGCAACGCGCTCTGCCCCTTCGCGCAGCCACGCTGGATCCCGGCCGGGGTCTGGTGGCTGCTGCTGTGCTTTTCCGGCACGCCCTCGGTGCGGGGCACCAGCACCCAAGCATTCAGCGGCGGCAACACGCTGCTGCTCGGCTCGGCCGCGGCGGATGGCGGGGCCGGCGGCGGCACCACCGGCAGCGAGAACGGGTTCTTCGCGGCGCTGACCCACCAGGCCGGTGCGCCGATCATGCCGAACCCGCCGAGCGGTCTGTCCTATCTCGTGAACGCCGCAGCACCCCTGCCGACGCTGCGGGCCTCCTGATGGACCCCGCTGTCCTCGCCTGGGCGCTGGCGCAGCCGGCCGGCAGCCGGGCTGCGGTGCTGGCCGCGGCCTATACCGGTGGCACCACGCGCGTCACCTTCGACGGGCGCACCGTCGAGTACCGCAGCCTCGACGAACTCGGCCGGGCCTTGGCGGTGCTCCGCGGTGCGGAGATGGCCGCGGCGCGGAGGCCTTCAATGACGCTGGCGAGCTTCACGCGCGGGGGTGGTGCGTGATCGATCGCATGACGCGCCGCCTCCGCGATGCCTTAAATGTTCTGCGCGGCTATGCCGCCGCCCAAGACCATCGCACTTCGACCTGGGCGCCCTCCGGCGGCAGCGCGACGGCCGAGGTCGGCACGGCGGCGGCGACGGTCGCCCGCCGCGCACGCGATGCCGTGCGCAACGACCCCTACGCCAGCCGCATTGTCGATCTCTGGACCGGCAATGCCATCGGCGCCGGCATCACCACCCGCTGGCCGGACGACGCCCACGGCCGCACCTGGCAGCGCTGGGCGGAGAGCACCGCCTGCGATGCGGAGGGGCGGCTCGACCTCTATGGCCTGCAAGCATTGGTGATGCGGGCGGTGGTCGAGAGCGGCGAATGCTTCGTGCGCTTCCTGATGGTGCCGCCATCGCCGGCCAACCCGATCGGCTTGCGGCTGCAGGTGCTGGAGGCGGATCACCTCGACACGGCAAGGAACGGGGTGGTGGAGGGCGTGCCGACGATCCAGGGCATCGCCCTCGGCGAGGCGGGCGAGCCGATCGGCTACTGGCTGCACCGCGTGCATCCGGGCGCTGCCTGGATCCTGCCTGGCGCGACCTGGCAGAGCAGCCAGCGGATCCCGGCGTCGGAGGTGCTGCACGTCTACCGCAAGCGCCGGCCCGGCCAGCTGCGCGACGTCTCCTGGCTCGCGCCCATCCTCCTTCGCCTGCGCGACCTCGGCGACTACGAGGCCGCCCTGCTCATGAAAGCCAAGATCGAGGCCTGCCTCGCCGCCGTGGTGACGGAGGAGGGCGACGAGGCGCTGACTGGCGCCGCCGCCGGCCTCCTACGGGATGCGCAGGGCCGGGCGGTCGAGAGCTTCGAGCCGGGCATGATCCTGTATCGCCGCGGCATGGGCTCGGTGGAGGTGGTGAACCCGTCCGGCGGCGGATCGCACGCCGCCTTTGCTCGGCGCGCCCTCGAGGCTGCTGCGGTGGGTGCCGGCCTCACCTACGACCAGGTCTCCGGCGACCTGACCCAGGCGAACTACTCCTCGCTCCGCGCCGGCAAGATCGAGTTCCGCCGCCTCTGCGAGCAGGTGCAGTACGGCATGCTGATCCCCATGCTGGTGCGCCCCATCGCGGAGCGCTTCCACGTCCAGGGCGGGCTGCTCGGACTGTGGGGCGCGGAGATGCCGGACGGCGTCAGCCACGTTCCCCCGGCGCACGAGATGATCGATCCGCTGAAGGACACCACCGCGCTGATCGCCCAGGTCCGCGCGGGCTTCGTGCCGCAGCCTGAGGCGGCTGGCGCCTTCGGCTACGACTTCCGCGCCGCGGTGGAGATGATCCGCGAGGCCAACGCCCTGCTCGACGAGGCCGGCATCTCGCTCGACACCGACCCGCGCCGGGTCGCGAAGTCTGGCGCGGCGCAGGACGCCGCGCAGATGGCCGCGGTCGAGATCGCCGCGACCGGTGCCGCGGTGCCGCAGCGCGAGACCCCAGCACAGGCCTGACCATGACCGAACCTATCGAACCGGGCGGCAGCAATGCCGGGCCGGAGCCTGCTGCTGCGCCCACCGCGGCGGACGTTCCGCTCGTGGCGCAGCGCGCGATCACCGCGCCTGCCACCGTCGACCGCGCCGCGCGCACCGTCGAGGTGGTGTGGAGCACGGGCGCCCGCGCGCGGAACTTCGTCCCGGCCCTCGGCCTGATCACCGAGGAGCTGGAGATGTCGCCGAACGCGGTGCGCATGGAGGCGCTCCGCTCCGGCCGCGCCCCGGTGCTCGACACCCATCGCCGTGGCGGCGCGCGCGACGTTCTTGGCCGCGTCACCGCCGCCCGCCTCGAGCGCGGGCGCGGCTACGCCACACTGCAGTTCAGCTCCGCGGCCGACGTCGAGCCGGTTTGGCAGCGCATCGCCGACGGCACGCTGCGCGCGGTGAGCGTTGGCTATCGCGTGCACCGCTACGAGCCGCGGCCCGACGCCGCGACCGGCGAGACGGTCCACCGCGCCGTGGATTGGGAGCCCTTCGAGATCTCCATCGTGCCGGTTCCCGTGGACCGCGACGCGGCGGTGCGTGGTGAGGCGCCGCAGGGCGCGCCCGCCACCGCGATCGAGCCTGCCCTGCCTGACGAGGATCCACCCATGCCCGAGACGACGCCGGCCGAGCCGGCTGCTGCCCCGTCGGCGCCGCCCTCCGCCGCGCCGTCCACCCCGCCCCAGGAGCCCACCGTGACCACCACACCCGAGCCAACCCGCGCAACACCGGACCTCGACGCGGTCCGTGCCGAGGCGCAGCGCGCCGAGCGCGAGCGCATCACCGGCATCGACACCGCCGTGGAGGCCGCCCGCGCCCTCCTGCCCGCCGAGCACATCACCCCGATCCGCGCCGAGGCCATCGCCCAGGGCTGGACCGGCGACCAGGCCCGTCGCGCCCTGTTCGATGCCCTGGTGGCGCAGGGGCCGCGTCCCTCCATCCCCGCCCGCCCGGAGACCGGTCCGGGCCACAACGATCCGGCGCAGATCCTCGACGCCATGGCCGAGGCACTCGCCGCCCGCGCCATGCCCGGCTACCAGCCCCAGGGGGATAACGGACGGGCCGGCCGCCACGCCGAGTTCATGGGCTGGCGGCCCTCGGACATGATCGGCGAGCTGCTCCGGGCCCGCGGCGAGCGCAGCGTGCCCCGCAACCCCACGCTGCTCGCCGAGCGCGCCTTCCACACCAGCTCCGACTTCCCGCTGCTGCTCGCGGCCGCGGCCAACAAGATGCTGCTCGCCGCCTACCAGCCCGCGCAGCCGACCTACCGCCAGATCTTCCTCCGCCGTGACTTCCGCGACTTCAAGCCGCACCGGCACCTGCGCATCGGCGACTTCCCGACCCTGCTGCCGCTCGCCGAGAACGGCGAGATCCAGGTCGGCACCATGTCCGAGAGCCAGGAGATCGTCCTGCTGCAGACCTTCGCGCGACGCATCCGCGTCACGCGGCCGATGCTGGTCAACGACGACCTCGGCGCCTTCACCGACTTCGCCGCCGCCATCGGCCGCCGCGTCGCCGAGTTCGAGAACGCCACCGCTTACAACTTGCTGAACTCGGCCAATGGCGACGGCCCGACGCTGACCACCGGCAGCGCGCCGGTCTTCGCCACCGGCGTGGCGAGGGCCAACAAGGCCAGCACCGGCACCGTGCTCGACACCGACACCATCGGCGCCGGCCGCACCGCCATCATGAAGCAGCGCACGCTGGACGGGCTGCCCATCTCCATGGGCCAGGCCATGCGCCTGCTGGTCGGGCCGAACCAGGAGCTGGCGGCGCGGCGCGCGACCGTCACCGTTGCCGCGAGCGAGATCGGCAAGGCGAACGTCTTTGCCGGCTTCGTGCAGCCGGTGATTGAGCCGCTGATCCAGGCGAACCGCTGGTACCTGTTCTCCGACCCGGTCGCCGCACCGGTCTATGTCTACGGCTATCTCAACGGGGCGGAGGGGCCGCAGGTCACGACCGGCCCCGTGCAGGGCGCGGATGGCGTCGAGGTCAGCGTGATCTTCGACTTCGGGGTCGGCGCCATCGACTGGCGCGGGGCCTGGTTCAACCCGGGCACCTGATCCCGCCGCTTCCCTCCTTGCCACCCGCTTCGCGCCAGGGCGCCGCCGGAACTCCGGTCGGCGCCCTGGCACTTTCAGGAGACCCTTCCATGCGCAACTGCATCCGTCCCGACGCGCGCTCCATCCCGATGGTGGTGCCCTACGCGGGGGGCATCCTCTCTGGCCAGGGCATGCTGGTTGGCGCCTTCTTCGGGGTGGCGGCCTCCGACGCCGCCCAGAACGCCAGCGTCGACTGCGAAACCCGCGGTGAGTTCGAACTGATCAAGGAGCCCGCGCTTGCCATCAGCCAGGGCGCGCGGGTGTTCTGGGACAACACCAACCGCCGCATCACCACCACCGCGACCGGCAACTTTCAGGTCGGGCTCTGCACCGCGGCGGCGCTGGCGGCCGACGCCACGGTGCGGGTGATGCTGGCCCGCGTGCCGGCCTCGGGGGCGTGATGGCCGCGCTCCTGCCGCGCGACCGTGCACGGCTCGGGGGCGTGCACCGCGACCTGGTGCGCGTCGTCGAGCGCGCCCGCCAGGCGGTGCCCTTCATCGTCACCGAGGGGCTGCGCTCCCGCGAGCGCCAGGCCCGGCTGGTCGCGATCGGTGCCTCGCGCACGATGAGCAGCCGGCACCTCACCGGCCATGCCGTCGATCTGGCCTACTGGCTCGACGACGGCGACGGTGCGGTGGAGCAGGGCGAGATCCGCTGGGATTGGATGCTCTACGAGCAGATCGGCGCGGCGATGAAGGCCGCGGCGAGAGACCTCGGCGTGCCGATCGTCTGGGGCGGCGACTGGGCCTCCTTCCGCGACGGGCCGCACTTCGAACTCGACCGCAAGGCCTATCCCTGATGGGCGCGGCGATCCTCGCGCTGCTCGGCCGGCACGCCGTGCCGCTCGCGCTGGGCGGCGCGCTGCTGCTCTCGGCGACTGTTGCCTGGCACTTCCGGTCGCAGCGCGACGCCGCCCGGCTGGATGCCGCGACGGCCCTGCGCACCGCCGAGGCCAATGCCGCTGCGCTCGCCCGAGCCACCGCCGAGCACGCGCGCCACATCGCCGCGCTGACCGGCGAGGCCGAGCGCGCCCGCGCCCAGGCCGCGCGCCTTGGTGCCAATCTGGAGGCCCTCCGCCGTGACCCGAGCCATGCTGCCGGCGCTGCCCCTGTGCTGCGCGATGCTGTCAAGCGCCTGCGCGCCGGCCGCACCGCCGGAGATCCGGCTGCTGCCGCTGCGCCTCCCTGACGCGCTGCTGGTCTGTGCCGCGGCGCCGGTCCTCCCTTTCGGGGATGGCCTGACCCAGGGGCAGGTGGCGGAACTGCTGCTGGCTTACGACGCCGCCCATGCCGACTGCGCCGGGCGGCTCGCCGCGGTACGGCGGCTGAATCCCACCGACAGGGGCGAGCAGTGAACGCCTTCGCCGATGCCATGACCGCGCTGGTCGCCGATCCGAACCTGGGCGCCGAGGCGGTCTATCGGCAGGGCGGCACCGGCCCGGCAGTTCCGGTCCGCGTTCTCCGGTCCTCGCCCGACCGCGTGGCCGACGCCTTCGGCACCGAGATCCTCGCGGCCACCGACATCCTCTCCGTCGCCATCGCCGTCCTGCCCGAGCTTGCCGCCGGCGACAGCTTCGCCCTCGGTCCTGACCTGCTCACCGTCACCCATGCCGAGCGCGATGCCTCCGGCACCGCCTGGCGCGTGCTTTGCCGGAGATAGGAGCCCCATCCCATGCCGCAGAACGCCCTGACCCTGCTGGAGATCCTGCGCGACCTGCTGCTCGGCGCCGCCGCCGGCCTCGCCGGCGGCTTCGTACGCTGGAACAACCCGGAACGCCGGCGCTTTGGCTGGTGCCTCGCATGGGAGGTGCCCTCCGCCGCCCTGGTCGGCAGTGCCGGCTATGCCCTCGGCGGCTTCCTCGAGTTCAACGAATACGGCCGGTTTCTCTTCGCCTTCGTGTTCGGCTACCTCGGCCAGGCGGCGCTGCACGACCTTGCCGTCGCCATCATCCGCCATCGCACCGGCCTGCCGCCCGGCGGCGGCACGCCGTGAGGCTCGCGGCCCGCATCGTCGGCGACCTGCGCCAGGTGCTCGCCGCCGAGGTGCGCGCCGGCGAGCGCGCGGCGATGACGGCGATCCGCGCCGAGACCGAGCAGGTGAAGCAGGAGCTGCGGCGGCAGGTGACCAGCAGCTTCGGCGGCAACGCGCGGGGGATCGCCAATGCCTGGCGCTCGCAGGTGTTTCCCCGCAGCGGCCAGTCACTGCGCCCCGCCGGGCTGGTCTGGACCAAGGTGCCGAACGTCATCGACGCCTTCGAGCGTGGTGCGCTGATCCGCGCCAAGGGTGGAGGGAAGTTCCTGGCGATCCCGACCGGCTTCAATGCGGCGCGGGGGCGGCGGGGCCGCGGCGAAAAGGGCCTGCGGGTCACGCCGGCGCAGATGGTCGCCTCCGGGCAGGGCTTCCTCCGGCCGTTCAAGTCCGGTCGAGGCTTAGTCTGGTGTCTGCCGCTCCGTCAGGGCGAGCAGACCGGTCGGCGCCGCCGCACCCGGCTGCTCGCCGGCGGCCTCGCCGAGATCGGCACCGGCAACCGCAAGGGCCGCGAGGCCTGGGCCCGCGGCATGCTTGCCCGCGGCATTGTGCCGATGTTCCTGCTGCTGCCGCAGGTGAAGCTCGCCAAGCGGCTGGACGTGAAGGGTGCCGCCGAACGCGGGCTGCGCCGGCTGCCCGGGCGCTTCGTCACGGCCTGGGGTCGGACGCATGCGTCCGACGAGAGCGGGAGGGCGGCGCCATGAGCGTGCGCGAGACCGCGATCGCGGCACTGCAAAGTCGGCTCGGCACAGCCTTGGCCGGCAGGAACCCGGCACCTCTGGTCCTGCGCGGCGAGACCGCGCCGCAGCGCCTGCCGCCGGGCGGGCTGGTGGTCATCCGCGACGGCGAGACCGTGGAGGAGACGGCGATCCTCTCGCCGCTCGCTTGGGCCATCGAGCATCGCGCCGAGGTCGAGGTCACCGTTGGTGGCGCGACGCCGTCGGCGCGTAGCGCGCTGCTCGACGCCCTGCTGGTGGACATCGCTGCCGTCATCACCGCCGACCGCACCCTCGGTGGCGCGGTGGAATGGGTCCAGCCCGGCGCGCCCGATTTCGAGGATGTCGAGTTCGAGGGCGCCGCCGCAGCACGCGCTGCCTCGGTCCCCGTCGTGCTGTTCTTCACCGTCGCCGGCTCGCCGCTGGCCTGACGCTCCTTCCTCCCGCTGATCCCGGAGATCTCCGATGCCCCGTGCCATCGGCGCCAATTGCCGTCTGCTCATGATCCCCGAGGCCACCTACGGCACCGCGCCTGCGGGCGACTGGCTGCGCATGCCGTTCCTGTCCTGCGACCTCGGCGCCGAGCAGCCCTTGCTCGATGCCGACGTGATCGGCGTCGGCAGCAGCCGCGATCCCGCCGCACCCTTCCTCGACACCGTTACCGTGCAGGGCCAGGCCGTGGTGCCGGTGGACTTGGTCAACATCGGCCACTGGCTGCGCCTGCTGCTCGGTCCGCCGACCACCACCGGCACCAGCCCGAACTTCATCCACAGCTTCGGCTCGGGTGCCGCGGCGCTGCCGTCCAACAGCATCGAGATCGGCTATCCGGATGTGCCGAACTACGATCTCTGCACCGGCGTGCGCGCCGACACGCTGGAGATCGACTTCTCGCCGACCGGTCCCGCCACCGCGACCTTCGGGCTGATGGGGCAGGGCTCGACGCGCGGCGTCTCGAGTTCGGGCGGCACGCCGACCAGCGCCGCCTATACCGCCTTCCACAAGGCGCAGGGGGCGATCAGCCGGAACGGCGCGGCGCTCGCCCAGGTGACGGGCGCGCGGCTCACCTACGCCAACGGCATGGAGATGGTGCGCACCATCCGCGCCGACCGGAAGGTGGAGGGCGTGGATCCAGGCATCGCGCGCGCCACCGGCCAGATCACCGCGCGCTTCGCCGACACCACGCTGCTGACCCAGGCGCAGAACAACGCGCCGGCGGAGTTCGCCTTCAGCTATGCGATCGACGCCAACCGCTCACTCACCTTCACGCTGCACGAGGTCTATCTGGCGCTGGCAAAGACCCCGGTGGAGGGCCCGGGCGGCGTCGAGGCGAGCTTCGAGTTCCGCGCGGCCTATAACGCAACCGCCACGCGCATGATGACGGCGCTGTTGAAGAACCAGCAAGCCGCAGCCGGGTACGCGTGATGCTCATGCCTGCGTAAGGACAGTCTTGGATGAAGAGCCCGACCTTCCGCAGCAGCATGCCTTCAGCAAAGGGCCGACTTGGCCTCCTGACCAGCCTTCGACGCGGGCAGAGGTCCTACCCTACCAACTCAGCTCCCGATTTACGCTGGCATGGACAATCCCGAGATCAATGGACCTGAAGTACGGGTGCCAGGGTCGCGGCGCGATGAACGCCATCCGTCCTCCACCGCCATCCCACACGGGCACGACCGTGCCAGCGAGGCCGGCGCCGCGCGATCGCAGTTGGATCTCTGCAATCACAGCCCGCTGCGTCTCAGGGGCCTTGAGGCCAAAATCGGAGGCGAGCGGCGCAATGATGAGATCGACGCCTTGCTCGCGGATGTGGGCGATGGTCAAGCTCGGCATGGTGCGACTTTCCTCCGCTCAGCGCGCGAGTAACGCGGGCAGAAGGTTGTGCTGCTCATTGAGCGTCGGCGCGTAGTGCCGGATCAGACGCCGCTCGGCTTCGGCGTAACCGATCAGATCGGTGACAGCCGGGACATGCACGAGCAGGTAACGGGCGCCGCGACGGATCGCCTCATCGCGTCGTTCGTGGCTGGAAAGACGCCGGCTAAGCGACTCGGCGCGGCCGACGTAAATGGGGATGTAGGTTAGCCCCTGACGCGCCGCGAAGATGTAGACCGCGTTCGCCGCCGATGGGTAGGCGTGGATGTCGTAAACTGCAAAGCGGTAGCGATAGTCGACGCCGTCGTCGCCCCAGACCTGGTCCAACGGGACCGGCGGCGGCGGCAAGCCGGCGAAGACCGATGCAAGGGGGCTGTTCCGGGGGGACAGGTAAGACATTGATATCGCTCCTGCAAACGCGCGGGACCTGCCGCCGTCGAAGCTGTTGACGGAGTCGCAGGCGATGGTTTACAAGACATACCAATGAGGCAATTTTGTCAATGATAAAGGAGGATGTCATGCTCGGTGACCGCTTGCGCCTCGCACGAAAGCGGTCCGGTATGTCGCTGCGCGCGCTTGAGGATGCCGTCTCCGGAAAGGTCACCGCGCAAGCGCTCAGCAAGTACGAGCGCGGCGAAATGACCCCGAGTTCAGACGTGCTGCTGGCGCTGAGTCGCGCGCTCAAGGTGCCGGTGCCCTACCTGCTGGCCGTCGAGGAAGCGAAGCTCGGCGAGGTGGACTTCCGCACCCGTGCGAGCACTTCGGTGAAAGACCGTGCGCGTGTCGAGGCCGCGGTGCTGGAGTGGGTGGAGCGCTACCTGCAGCTCGAACGCATCCTTGGCCTCGACAGCGCGTCGTGGTCGGCGCCGTTCGGCGCGCTCCGGGGCGTGAAGTCGCTCGATGACGCAGAGGCACTCGCCGATGACGTGCGAGAGGAGTGGAAGCTCGGACTCGACCCGATCCCGAACCTAACCGAACTCCTCGAAGAGAAGGGGCTGAAGGTTCTGCTTGAGGATCTGCCGGATTCGGTATCTGGCTTCACCTGCCTGGTGCAGCGGCCAGGTGGGCTACCACCAGTGCCCGTCATCGTGGCGAACTGCAGGAAGTCGCTTGAGCGTCGGCGCCTGACTTTGGCGCATGAGCTCGCGCATCGCATCATCGATCCGGCTGGCCTCACCGAGAAGGAAGAGGAGCAGGCGATGACCCGCTTCGCCGGCGCACTCTTGATGCCGCGCGACCATCTGATCCGCGAAGTCGGCGCGCGACGGCACCTGCTGAGCTACCGCGAGCTCATCGATCTGAAGCGCATCTACCGCGTGAGCGGCGCGGCACTGCTCGTGCGCCTACGCGATATCGGCGTCATCGATCAGGCAAGCCTGACCTACGCCTTCCAGAGCGTGGCGCGCAGCTGGCGTTCGCAGGAGCCGGAGGAACTCGAACCAGTGGGCGAGCGCGGCATGCGCGAGAAACCGCGCCGGCTTCGGCGGCTCTGCATGCGGGCGGTCGCAGAGAAGCTGATCGCGCTGCCAAAGGCGGCCGATCTATTGCGCGAGCCAGTGGCCCATGTCGAAGCGGAACTGAAGGGGCCGCAGGCGGTCGATGCGGATCATCATCAGTGACACGAGCGCCCTGATCGACTTGCGCAAGGCGGCGCTCCTCGAGGCGCTGCTGCGGCTGCCCTACGAGATCCAGGTGCCTGATCTGCTGTATGAGGACGAACTCCTCAGCATCCCAGCGGGCGAGAAGCGGGCACTGGTCCGGCAAGGCCTACGCGTGATCGGCCTGAGCGGCGCACTGATCGACCGCGCAGTCGCCCTTGAACGTGAGAACCCGGCGCTGCGGCTCTATGACTGCTCCGCCTGGGCCCTGGCTGAGACGACGCAGGACTGCATCCTGCTCACCGGCGACGGCCGATTGCGCGCAGCGGCTGGCACAGCCATCGAGGTTCACGGCGTGCTCTGGGCGTTCGATGAGGTCCATCGCCATCGCACCGCAGATTCGGTCGTATTGCGCGCTGCGCTTGTCGCCTGGAGCGAGGATGCGACTGTCTGGCTCCCCGACGGCGAAATACGGGCACGGCAGCGCCGACTTGGCGGGCGCGGATAGTCGGTCGCAGCGGGCCGAATAGGGTAGCGGACAGAAACAGGTGTTCGCCATCCGCGCGCTATGGCCGCCGCCGTCGTTTCTCAACGTGCCCAAGCCCAAATTGCGAGGTTTTCTCGATCTGAGATTCCGCGCTTCTCTCCGTGCGCCGGCTACCTGAAGCAGCCAATACATCGCCCCCCGATCGCGCCGCTGTGCCGGAAGGCTCACGCGGATCATGCGCTCCCGCTATTTCATCGGAGAAGCTGATGCTCACCCTCGACCTTCCGGCCGAGCCGTACTGGCTCGACCTGCCACGCGGCGTCCGCGTCGAGATCCGCCCGGTGACCACCGCAGTGATGGCCGCCGCGCAGGCGGCGGCCGCACGTCGCCTCGCCGCGATCCGCATCGCGGACCCGGACCTCGATCCGGACATGTCGCGCGGCCTGTCCTTCGCCTTCCTGGTCAAGGGGCTCGCCCGCCACGCGGTCACCGCGTGGGAGGGCGTCGGTGATGCCGCCGGCAAGCCGCTGCCGCTCTCGCCCGAGGCGGTCGAGCGCTTGATGGACCACGACGACATCGCCGCCGCGTTCTGGGACCGCGCCACCGCGCCCGTCGCCACGGTGGCCGCCGAGGGAAACGGCTGAGGGCTCGCGCCGCCTGGCATTTCGGCCGCGGGCCCGACTACTGCCGCGGCTGCGCCGCCCTGGAGCGCGACTGCGCCGACGCTTGTCCCTATGCCGCCCACGCGCCAACCAGCATCGAGGGCCACGCCTGCTGGGCCGCCGGCACTGCCTGCGCCGAGGCGACGATGGTCGGCCTGACGCTCGACACGGCCGGCGCGTTGGCTGCAGCGCGCGAGATGGGCGCGGCAGGATGGGCCGCCACCGAACTGCTGCTCGCCATGCGCATCGGCATGGCCGAGGGCGCCGCCACCCGCCGCGAGGGGGAGACGACCTGACATGGCCGACGCCACCCGCCGCGTCTCGGTCCGCCTGTCGCTGGACGACGCCGCCCGGGTCAAGGCCGGGCTGCGCGAGGTCGGCGAGACGGGCCAGCGCTCCCTCGATCAGATCAAGGGTGGCGCCGAGCGCGCCTCGCGCTCGCTGGAACTGCTGGACGTCGCTGTGCGCGGCATCCAGCTCGCCGGCGTGGCGGTGGCCGCGCGCGCCTTGGTCCAGGCCGGCGATGCGCTGACCCAGAGCCTGTCGCGCCTGCAGAACGCCACAGGCTCGGTCGAGCGCGCCAGTTCGGTCTACGAGGCGCTGTACCGCAACGCGCTCTCCACCGGCGTCGCCGTCTCCGAGAGCGTCGACGCCTTCCAGCGCTTCTCGATCGCCGCCCGCGAGATCGGCGCTACCTCCGACCAGGTGGTACGCCTGGTCACCGGGCTCCAGCGCGTCGCTATCGTCTCCGGCGCTTCCACCAGCGAGATCTCCTCCGCCACCCTCCAGCTCGCCCAGGCCCTGGCCTCCGGTGTGCTGCAGGGTGACGAGCTGCGCTCCATCCTCGAGGCCATGCCGCTGCTGGCCGAGGGCTTGGCCCGCGAGCTCGGCGTCTCCATCGGCGAACTGCGCAAGCTGGGGAGCGAGGGCAAGCTCACCGCCGAGAGGGTCTTTCCCGCGCTGCTACGCGCCACCGAGCGGCTCGGTGCCGAGCTCGACAAGGCGCCGCTCTCCCTCGGCCGCGCCTTTGGGCAGCTGACGGCGTCCACCGAAAACTTCCTCGGCCAGCTCGATCGCGCCATCGGTCTCTCCAACGCCCTGGCCCGCGCGCTGTCGGCCGCCGCCCGCGCGGTCGATGGTGTCCGCCAGGGCGCCGGCCTGCTCAGCGAGGAGGAACGCTTCGCCGGCATGCGCCGCCAGGCCGAGGCGCTGGCGGCGCAGATCGCCCGGATCGAAAGCGAGAATGACGGCCGGCCCAGCCTCACCGCCCCAACCCGCCGCGGCAGCATCCGCCCCGGCCTGGTCGGCGCCGCCGAGCAGCAGGCCGGGGTGGATCGTGCTGCCCGGCTGGAGGAGCTGCGTCGGCAATACACGGAGCTCCAGGCCGAGATCACCCGTGGTGAGCAGGCCGCCGGCGAGCGCCAGCGCAGCGAGCAGGAGAGCGCCGCTGCTGCCGCGGCCGAGGCCCGCCGGCGCCGCGCGACGCAGGATGTCCAGGAGCTCACCCGCGACCTCGACGACCGCTTCCGGATCAACCGGGAATACGAGGAGCGCGTCCGCCGGCTGCGTGAGGCCGAGGCTGCCGGTGGCGTCACCGCCGCCGAGCGCACCCGCCTCGAGACCCTGGCGCTGCAGGAGCGCGACGAGGCGCTACGCCGGCTGGAGCCGCGCGTCGCCGCCGTCCGCCGTGCCAGCACCGAGGGCGCGCGGGAGGCGCGCGAGGCCGAGCGGGAGCTCAACGAGCTGCTGCGCGAGCGCGAGCGGCTGATCCAGCAGAACGAGACCGCCTATGAGCGCTACCAGCGCCGTCTCGCCAATCTCTCCAGCCTGATGGAGCGCGCCGAACGGGCCGGCCGGGCGGTGCCCGACGAGACCATCCAGCGCGAGGCGGTCGCGGCGATGGAGGAACTGGAGCGCGCCGAGCGCCGCGTCGAGGAGGGCGCCTCGCGCACCTCGGACGTGGTGCGGGAGCTGGGCCTGACCTTCTCCAGCGCCTTCGAGGACGCCATCGTCAAGGGCGAGAAGTTCTCCTCCGTGCTGGAGGGCCTGCTGCAGGACATCACCCGCATCCTCGCCCGCAAGGTCATCACCGAGCCGTTGGGCAATGCCGTCTCGGCGGGGCTATCGAGCATGGGCGCGGGGAGCTGGCTCGATTCCATCGGGGCCGCGATCGGTGGCCTGTTCCGCGCTGAGGGCGGGCCGGTCGCCGCCGGCCAGCCCTATGTCGTCGGCGAGCGGGGCCCCGAATGGTTCGTCCCGCGCCAGGCAGGCACCGTCCTGCCGAACGGCACCGCGCTGGGCGGCCCGACCATTCACACCAGCATCACCATCGACGCCCGCGGGGCCGATGCCGGCGTCGAGGCGCGGCTGCGGCTGCTCGCTGGGCAGATCGCCCGCCAGGCCTCGGCGATGACGCTGGACGCCATCCGCCGCGGCGGCGCGGCCTACGACACGGTGCGCGGATAGCGGGGAGGGCGAGCCATGACCGAATACGCCTGGCCGCCCTCGCTGCGGCCGTCGCGGCTGAGCTTCTACCTGCAGCACAACACGCTGCGCTTCGTCTCGCCGGTCAGCCGTGCCACCCAGGTGCTGCGGCGCGACGGGGCGAGGTGGATCGCCGAGGCGAGCTTCGATCCCCTCAACCGCGTCCAGGCTGGCGTGCTGGAGGGGCTGCTCGCGGCGCTGGCCGGATCCGCCAACACGGTGCGCATCTGGGACTGGCGGCGCGAGTACCGCACGGGGGATCCGCGCAGCCAGGGCGAGGTGCCCGCGGGGCCGTACTCCTTCTCGGACGCCACCATCTTCACGGACGGGACGGGGATGGTGGTGGGGAGCGGCACGCCCTCACTGGCGGCCGGCGCCGCGCGCGGGGCGCTATCCCTGCAAACCCAAGGCTGGTGGCCGAACGCCGTGGCGGTCGGGGCGGGGGACCATATCGGCCTCGCCGGCCGGCTCTATATGGCGACCGAGACGGTCAGCGCCTCCGGCACCGGCACCGCCACCATCCCGATCGCCCCGCCGCTGCGCGCTGCGGCCCCGCTCGCCGAGCCGCTGGTGCTGACGACGCCGACCGTCGCCATGCGCCTCGCCTCCGACGACGAGGGCGCCAATCCGACCCGGCCAGGGCGCTTTACCGCCATCACCATCCGCCTCGAGGAGGCCTTGCCGTGAGCGAGGGCATCACCGCCACGCCGCGCCTCTCGCCCCAGGCCGCGGCGGCCGCCACGGCACCGGTCGCGACGCCAGTGGTGCTGGTGGAGCTCGACTTCGCCTCCGGCCCCATCCGTGCCTGGACCGGGCTCGGGCCGCTGCAATGGGCCGGTGTGACCTATGAGGGCATGGGCACCATCGGTGCCGTCTCCGACATCGAGGAGACCGCCGAACTCAGGGCGGTGCGCATCACGCTGACGCTCTCGCCCGTGCCGCAGGAGGTGGTGGACATCGCGCTGGCCGAGCAGTCCTTCCGCCTGCGCCCGGCGCGGCTGTGGGGTGCGCTGCTCGATGCCGAGGGCGCCTTCGTCGCCGACCCGTTCCCGCTCTGGGCCGGGCTGATGGACACCATGCAGGTGGTGGACGGCGCCGAGCCCCGCATCTCGCTCACCTGCGAGAGCCGCCTCGTCGACCTCGAGCGCGCCGAGGTGCGCCGCTACACCGATGCCGACCAGCAGGCCGAGTATCCGGGGGACCGCTTCTTCGAGTTCGTCCCCGCCCTGCAGGAGGCGGAGATCCGGCTGCCCGCCAGCTGATGGCCCGGCTGCCGGATTGGCCTGTCCGGCTGGCAGCCCTGCTGGCCGCAGCGGAGACACGTCCGTTCGATGCGCATCGCTGGAACTGCGGGCGGTTTGCTCTCGCCTCTGTCGAGGCGTGCACGGGTGCACGGACGGGGATCCGGATGCGGTCCTCCCTCGAGGCCACGGCGGATGGCGCCGGCTTCCCGCGCATCCCGCCCGCTTTCGCGCGGGCGGGCGATGTCGTCCTGGCGGGCGATCCGCCGCGGCTCGGCGTCGTGGTCGATGGTGGCCGTGCCGCCTTCGTCGGGCCGCGAGGTCTGATCCGCGTCCCGCTCACCACCTGCATCACCGCGTGGCGCATCGACTGACGCCTCGGAGGACCGCGCCCGATGCCTGCCGCTGTTCCCCTCATCGCCGTCGCCGCGGCCGGCGTCGCCTCCGCCGCGGTCGGCGGCGGGCTGATCGGTGCCGTGGTCGGCGCTGGCGCCGCCTTCATCGTCTCCGCCATCGGCCAGTCGGTCTTCCCGCAAAAGCAGAAAAAGCAGGTCAGCCTCAGCCCGCAGGCGGCGGCGATCGCCGGCTTCGACGCCGGCCAGCCCGGCGCCGGCCGCACCCAGGCCTTCCGCCAGCCGGTCACCGAGCACCAGATCGTCCTCGGACGCTGCAAGGTGTCGGGGCCGATCGTCTTCCTGCACTCGGCCACCGACGATGAGGGGCGCGCCGACGGCTACTTCTATTCGGTGGTGGTGCTCGCCGCGCACCGCGTCCGCGCCATCGGCGAGGTCTTCCTCGGCGACAAGGTCGAGAGCGATCCGTCGCTCGCCGGGCTGGTCCGCATCGACCGCCATCTCGGCGAGCCCGACCAGCCGGCCGACGCCAACCTGATCGCCGAGACCGGCGGCCAATGGACCAGCGAGCATCGCGGGCGCGGCCGCGCCCATGTCGCTGTCCGGCTCAAGCTCACCGCCGAGGCCTTCCCCGCCGGCCCGCCCAACATCGCCGCCATCGTCGAGGGCGCCGACACCATCCTCGACCCACGCACCGGGGCGACAGGCTGGTCCGACAACCCGGCCCTGCTGCTCGCCTGGCACCTCACCGCGCCCTTCGGCTGGCGCGCGTCCTGGTCCGACATCGACATCCCCGCGCTGATGGCGGCCGCCAACATCTGCGACGAGCTGGTCGGCACCAGGGCCGGGATCTACGAGCGCCGCTACACCGCCAACGGCGTGCTGTCGCTCGCCGAGGGCAAGATTGCCATCACCCGCAAGCTCGCCGCCGCCATGGCCGGCGCGCTGGTGGTCTCCGGCGGGCGGTTCTTCATCCATGCCGGGGCGCCGGCGCTGCCCGCCGCCACCCTGACCTCGGATGATCTCCGCGGCGACGTCACTATCCAGGGCGCCCGGCCACGGCGGGATCTCTTCAACGGGGTGCGGGCCGTCTATGTCGAGCCCGCTGCCAACTGGCAGCCGACCGACGCCCCGCCGCTGCTGGCCTCCAACTACGTCGCCCAGGATGGCGGCGAGATGATCTACCGCGACCTCGAGTTCCCGCTCACCACCTCGGTCAGCACGGTGCAGCGGCTGATGAAGGTCGAGCTGGAGCGCAACCGCCGCCAGCGCACCGTGGCCTTCCCCGCCAACCTCTCGGCCCTGCGGCTCAGGCCCTGGGAGGCGGCGACGGTCGCCCTCGACCGCCTGACACCCTTCCCTGCGCGGGTCACCGCCTGGTCGCTCGCCGCAGAGGGCGGCGTCGACCTCACCCTGGAGGAGGAGGACGCCGCGGTGTGGGACTGGAACCCGGCGGTCGACGAGCGCGCCACCGGGTCGAACCCCGCCGTGGTGCTGCCCAACCCGGGGGTCATTGCCGCGCCCGTCAGCATCACGGTGGAGACGCCGACGACGACGGCCTTTGCCGCGCTCTCCCTGTCCTGGTCCGCGGTCGGCTCCTCCCACCTTGTCGGCTATCAGGTCGAGTTCCTGCCGGCCTCGGTGGCCGCCTGGCAGGGCTACGGCGGCTCCCTCGGCGCCACGGCAGCCGCGATCCCCACGGCCGAGCCGAGCGGCTTCCGGGTGCGCGCGGTGGCGCGCAGTGGGGCGGTGTCGGGCTGGCGGCAGGCGCTGGTCCCCGCGGCGGTGGCGACGCCCACGGCGACGGGGATCAGTGGCGGGGTCCGCCTCTCCGGGGGCTTCCCGTCTGGCGCGGTGAAGTTGCAGGTGTTCGAGGCGACGACCAGCAGTCTCGCCGCCGCGGCCAAGCTGCCCGAGGAGCCGACCAGCCTCTTCTGGGACCGCGCCGGCCTCAGCGCCGGCGACACCCGCTGGTACTGGCTGCGCGCGGTCTCGGCCGAGGGCAACGTCTCGGCCCTGGCCGGGCCGGTGACAGCGACCGCGCTGTAGGGAATTTTACCATGCCCGCCCGCATCGACGACCTGCTGGTGCTCGACACCGCGGTCAGCAAGACCGATCTTGCCAAGTACCTGCGTGACCGCGAGACCGTGCTGCCGTCCGACTTCGGCGGCCTCGGCGATGGTGTTGCCGACGACCGTAGCGCCATTCAGGCGGCCTTCGATCGCGCCGCGACGGACCAGAAATTCGCCGTCATCCCGCCCGGCACCTGGAACGTCTCCGCCGGTGTGGTCCTCGGCGGCGGCGCCCGCGGGCTGATCATGCACGGGGTGCTCCGCTACACGGGCACCGCGCCGGCCACTGTGCTGACGCTCGGCGATGGCGGCACCACGCGGAACGGCGAGAAGCACTTTGCCGGGCTGCAGGTCGTGCGCGCCACCCAGTCCGACTGGCTCGACGAGGCCGACATCGGCATCCTGGTGCGCAACATCGACGCCTCGGTGGTCGAGCTGCGCCTGGTCTCGGGCTTCACCATCGGCCTACGGACGCTGGGCGACGGCCGCGGCGTCGAGGACAGCACCTTCCATCTCGGCCGGATCCTCAACAACCGGATCGGCCTCGACATCCGCTGCGCCACCGCCACCGCCTGGAACACCTCGATCCGCTACTATGGCGGCCACTTCGCGATCGCGACGGGAATCAACCCGACGATCGATCGCTTCGGGATCCGGCTGTCCAAGGCCGATGGGGCCTATGCCAACCACAACCGGCACGTCTTCGATGCGCCGAACTTCGAGCTGCGCCAGCTCGATCCCAACCTCGCCATCCCTTTCCTGAACGAGACCAGCGGCTCGGCCATCATCGGCCGGGCGCTGCGCATGGAAGCCTGCTCGCCGATCGTCGCCCGGCACACCGCCGCGGCGCAGGATTGCGAGTACGAGGTCGCCTGGTCCAACACCTACCAGGTCGGCATTGACTACGCGGCGACCGCGACCCGCTGCGGCAACACCGTGCTCAACCGGCATCGCGCTCCGGCGTCGCGGCACCTCCGGCTGCTGGGGTCCGTGCCCAACGTCCGGGCCAAGGCTTTCCGCCACAGCGCGACCGAGATCGGCGTCGAGGGGCTGGCGGTGGTCGCGACCTCGACGACCTCGGCCACGACGCTGGCCGGGCTGTCCTTCAACGGGTTGGACGACATCACGCCGACCTCCCGCGGGTTGCTGCTCGAGGCGCAGCGGGGGCTGGCCTTCGTGGTGGAGTGCGGGCAGGCGAAGGAGTTCGCCCTGGTCCATTCGCTCGTCGGGGGCGCCGACGGCGGGCGGATCTTCGTGCGCTGCTTCGATGCGGCGATGAATGTGCGGGACAATGTTGCCGGCGACGCCCTGGCCTCGATCACCACGCTGCTGTGGAATGTCCCGTCCAAGGCCTGGACCGGCGGTGCAGCCATGGCCGACGCCTCACTGAACAAGCGGATGACGGTGCGACTCGGCGCAGGCGTGGCCTTCGCGCAGATCGGCATCGTCGGCTTCGATGGGCAGATCGAGGTCGAGGCGCTGCGGCTCTACAGCTTGCCGGAGGCCGCACCAGCGCTGCTCTGCGGCACGCCCGCACTGTCGGTGGGGCAGCGGGAGTTTGCCGCGGAGATGGCGTTGGATCTTCCAAGCCTCGCACCCGGCGCGACCAGCCTGCTCGACGTCACCGTCAATGGCGCGCGTCAGGGCGACCTCGCCTACGCGGCGCTGGCCTCCTCGACGCGCTTCATTGAGCTCGACGCCGCGGCGTGGTCCAACAACACCGTGCGCGTTATGGCCAGGAACATCTCGCCGACGGCGACCTTCGACCTGGGCGCGGCAACGCTGTCAGTCACTACAACAAAGCGGCGCGTGCCATAGCGAGATATGTGACGTTCGCCTTGACCTTCCCATGCCAGAAGGGTGCAGGCTGATTCTTGCTCGATGCCGAGAGAGGGCGAATCGATGCCGTGCCCACGTCCGGTTGTGCTCGAACGCGAACTGCTAAGCCTGCTGCGGCGGGCCATAGCGGAAGAACGCCTCGATGTGGCCGATCACCTGCTGCGCGCGCTCGAGATCCTCGCGCCGAGCCTTGTCCCGGGATCGGCCTTGGCCCAGGCATACCTCACCGTCAGCAAAGCTCCGCCGACACATCGACGCGAGCATGGCGCCCTAAGCGTGGAAGCCGAAACACCCCACTCCTCCACTGGCCATGTTGGCCCGGGCGCTCGCCGCGCGACTGCACGGCGATCCCGCCCCCGCTGACCGAAGCGGCCCAAGACCGCTTCAGGCGACCGCTCGCCCATCGGCGTCTCAGCCGATGTAGCGCACCTCCGTCATCATCCCCGATGCGAGATGCGGCATGTGATGACAGTGGAACATCCATTGCCCCACATTCTCGGCGTCGAGGGCGATCGTGACACGTCCCATCGCCGGGACGTGAATGGTATCCCGAACGGCCCCCGCATAGCGTTGTGACCCAAAGCCAACCACCTGGAAGACATGACCGTGCAGGTGCATCGGGTGCGCCATCATGGACGCATTCTCCATCGTCAGCTCGATCCGCTCGCCCTTCCCGACCTCAAGGATCCGGTGCCGACCCCAGGGCCGACTGTCGATCGACCAGGAATAGGGCGCCATGCTGCCGTTCAGGGTGACACGGAGCGCCCGATCGGGGTGCTTCGCCAGCAATGGGCTGCCGGCGTGAAGGCGCAGCTCCTGCGCGCCGTCGAAGGGTGCTGATGCAGCTTCCGCCAGCAACGGAATCCGCGCAATCGCGGCCCTGGCTGTCGCGAGCACCAACCCCGTCCGTTCGCGGGCGCCTTCGCGTAACGCGAGGATCGGAAACGCGCCGCCCCCACGCGGAATCTCGAGCTGGATATCCACCCGCTGCCCCATCGACAGTCCGAAGCGGCCTTGCGCCTTAGGTTCCACGGCATGTCCGTCGACTGCCACCACCGCGCCTTGCAGCGCGTCGGTGTCGATCCAGAACACGGTCGCGCTTGCGCCGTTGATGATGCGCAGGAGCACGCGCCCGCCGGGCTCGACCCTGATCACCTCGGGATCGGTCAGCGTTCGGTCATTTGCCAGGTAGGCGTCGAAGTCGATGTCGTTGAGGTCCATCGCCGCGGCTGCTGGGCCAGAATGGCCCGCTGCTCCATGGCCACCGCCAGCACCGTGGCCAGCCCCACCGCCGTCAAGGCGGGCAAGATGTGCGCCGAGCGGCGCGAAGGAGTAGTCGTGCAGCATGAGCACGACTTCCTGCCGATCGGCCCGAATGTCCTGTGCCGTGCGGACGATCAAGGGTGCGGCGAGCAACCGCATTTCCTGGTCCGGAACGTGGGCGTGCATCCAGTGCGTGCCGGCATTCGGGGCGAAGTCGTAGTCGCGCTGCGCCCCGGGTGCGAGCATCGGCAATGGCGCATCGGGCACGCCGTCCTGCTCGACCGGTGGCGTCTGGCCGTGCCAGTGGATGATGGTCGGCTCGGCAAGGCCGTTCAGCAGTCGGACGCGGAAGCGCTCGCCCGGCGGCAGCATGATACCGTGTCCGCCATCCTCACGGACAAGCCCCAGGACGGTGGCGGCGCGTCCATTGATGTCGAGTACTCGCGTCGTGGCACGCAACAGCGGTATGTCTGTCCCGGCGCCCCCTGCACGGCTGCCGCCGCCGATAGTAGCCATGCCGGCTGCGGCTGCGGTGAGCATGATCGATCGACGTGAGAGCGGCATGTCTCGGTTCCTCGAAGGAGAGCGACGACGAAACATTGGTCGCCGAACGAGACCGCAGGCTTTCAGCTTGATGACAAAAGATGTCTGGGCGTCGAGCGGAAGACCCTAGCGGGAGGGTGAGGACTGCCCCGGCGCGGCCTGCTGCCGGGAAGACCCGCCTGATGTCCCGATGCCCGGCAGGTCGCCATAGAGGGCGCGGAAGCCAAACTCGAAGCTGATGTCGCGGAGTCGACGCATGGTCCTGACAGTCACGGTCGTCTGCTCGATGGCCGCCTGCTCCATCGTCCGCCAGGGGCTGTCGGTCGGCAAGCCAGCGCCCTCGCTGCGAACGTGGCCGGCGAGGGTCGCGACGCCGTACATCCAGGGAACGAACTTCTCCGAGAGCAGATAGCGGCTGCTGCGCATCGGATGCAGCCACTTCAGCATCGCGGCCGCGACCGGATTCGACATGGCGCGGACCCAGGGGGAGACGAACACCCCGTAGGCCTGATCCATCGCCTCCGAAAGCCGGCGCACGTGCTCGAAGGACGCTGGTGGCGCGTCGAACGGAAGATCCTCGATCCGCCGAGCCTCGAAGGCGATACGATACTGCGGGCGATGGCAGTTGGGATCGCCTGTGGGATTGTCGATGATCATTTCGTAGAGCCCGGGGTCGAGCGCGTCGACGTCCGGCAGGGCTTCCAGGATAGCCCGGTGCTCGAAGCGGGCGACCGACGCCGACACGAAGATGCCGAGATGTCCGACCTTCCTGTCGATGAGGTAGACGATGCGCTGCCCTGAAGCCTTCAGTTCTTCGGTGCTGCGGTAGACGCGCCGGATCCAGGCCAGCGACTGGTGCGGCGGGCTGATGTCGTCGCCGTAGGAGGTGAAGACGACCAGCGGGCTCTTCAGGCTCCGAAGATCGATAGGTACGCCGTCGCCGAGATCCAGCACACCACGCTCGAGTTCGTTGCCGATGAAGAGATGGCGGACGATGGCAGTGATCTCTTCTCGGCTCAGCGCATAGAAGCCGTGCCACCAGCGCTCGAAGGCGAGGAAGCGATCGTGCTCGCCGATCGGATCCTGGAATAACGCTGCGTACTTCTCCCACAGCGTGTTCTCTGGCTTGAGCATCTCGAAGTTCTGCACGAGCCAGGCGCCGTCGAACTGGCCGTCGCCGAGATCGGCGAGTAGTCGCACCGGCCAGATGCCGCCTGTCAGCCCGCCAGCCAGGCGCATCGGGTTTACTCCGGGTTCGCCGGACCAGTAGGAGAGCGGCGAACCGTTGAGGACCACGGGCCCGAGCGCGCCCTTGCAGTGCAGCGCGAGCAGGATGGCCGCCCAACCCGCCTGGCAGTTACCGTAGAGGATTGGCAGCTTGCCCGGATGCCGCGCGATCACCTCATCCGCGAAGCGGCGCAGCGCATGCAGCACATGGATCAGAGTCTGGTCGGGACAGGGCGCAGGGAAGAAGCTGACGAAGTAGACCGGATAACCTTCGTGCAGGGCGATGCCCAGCTCCGACGCGCGGCGGAAGCCACCGATGCCTGGCCCGTTGCCCGCGCGCGGGTCCATGACGATCAGCGGTGGCTTGTCGGGATCGAGGCAATGGTCTGCCTCGTCCGTTCCGTAGGCGGTGATGCGGAGGAGGGCATAGTTGACCGGCTGCTCGAAGCGGCGTGCGTCGAGCAGCGTTTCATGCCGGAACGCGAGTACGTCCGGCGCGCCCGAGGCTTCGCGTTCCAGCACGTCGTTCGCGCGTTCGCGGAGCGCGTCCCAGAACAGGATCGAGCGTTTCCAGGCGTCCATGCCGTAGGCCCAGGCATCGCCAGGCCCTGGGACCGCTGGCGGCTCCAAGGGACGCTGCGTCAGCTTCGTTGCCGGACCATGCATCGACCACTATCCCAGTTGGAGGAAAGCCGCTGCCGGCGGGGCATGCGCCCGCCGGCAGCGGGGCGTCTCAGCGGGCTGGACCGCCCATGCCCCGCGCCATGGGGCCTGGACCAGCACCAGGCACGATGATCCAGGACAGCGCCTCGACGGTGCGACGCTGGCCATCATCCAAGGCCGGGAGCAAGGCAGCAGCCGCCTCGCGGCAGGCTCGGGCGCGCTCGAGTTCGGCGGACAGGCGTGCCTCCTGGGCTGCAAGCCGCTGGTCGAGCCCAGCACCGGCGGCGGGGACCGAGATGCGCTCGCGCGCGGTGCGGAACCGCGTTGCTGCCTCCCGGATCTTGGTAGCGAAGGCATTCCACGCCGCTTCCTGGTCGGGCCGGACGCGCAATTCCGTGCGCAGGAAGGCGAGGCCGCCTTCGAAGCGTTCGGCAAGCAGGTCGTGAATCTGGTCGGCCATCGGCCCGCCAGGACCCATGCCGGCGCCCGGCCCGCCGGGCATGTCCCGCATGGGCATGCCGCCGCCCATCATCCCCGGCATGCCATCGCGCATCATGCCGCGCCGGCCCATACCACGGCGGCCGTCGTCATCCTCGACATCAACCTGGATGCCAGGGCCGACATTGATGATGACGTTCATCGGCGAACCGTAGCCGCCATGATGGCTCATCATACCCATGCCGGGCCGGCCTTCGCCGCCGCCCATCATCATCGGCATGCCACCCTGGCCACCACCCATCATACCCATCATCCCCATGCCGCCACCCGGGCCAGGGCGGGGTACGGCAGGCGCCGCGGTCGATGGAGCCGGCTGCGCCGGTGCTCCCGGGGCAGCAGCGGCATCTGCCGGATGGTGCGGATCCGCCCCTGGCGGCTGCTGCGCCATCACCGGCCAGGCGAGCAGCAGGGCGGCCACCGCGGCACCGCCTCTGGTCATGTATGCGGACATGGCACTCCTCCTTCGATCCAGCCGGTCCGGCGTGCTCCGGCATGGGGCACGCAGGACGGCCAAGCAGATGATCCGCCGTGTCGGGCATGCTGGTCGCCGACCGCGACCAAGCCGTCCGGCGCATCCTGTCTCATGCAGACACCTCGGCGTTTCGCCGCGCGATGTCCTGCCGCAGGGCGGCCAGCCGATGTTCGCCCTGCCGCCCAAGCAACCGCGCGTTCAGCGCCACCACCACGGTCGAGAGCGACATCAGCGCCGCGCCCATCGCCGGCGTCAGCAGCAAGCCCCAGGGGATCCCCACGCCGGCGGCGAGCGGGATGGCGATCACGTTGTAGCCCGTCGCCCAGGCCAGGTTCTGCGCCATCTTCGCGTAGGTCGCGCGGGCCAGGGCCAGGATCGCCACGACGTCGCGCGGGTCGTTCCTCACCAGCACGATGTCGGCCGCCTCGGCCGCGACATCCGTCCCGGCACCGATCGCGATGCCAAGATCGGATTGCGCAAGAGCCGGGGCGTCGTTCACGCCGTCGCCGACCATGGCGACCGTGAGGCCATTGGCCTGGATGGCCTGCACGGCCTCGGACTTCTGGTGCGGCAGCACCTCCGCGCGCACCTCGTCGAGACCGAGTTCGCGCCCGACCTGCTCGGCAACTGGCTTCGCGTCGCCCGTCAGCATCATGCAGCGCAGGCCCAGGGCCTGAAGCTGGCGCACGGCCTCGCGGCTCTCCGGCCGCACGACATCGGCGAGCGCGACCGCGCCGGCGACAACACCGTCGGCCACCACGAAGACCACGGTGCGTCCGGCCTGCTGCTCGGCCGCAACACGGCTGTCCGTGGCGTCGATCCCGCGCCGGCGCAGCGTGCCGGGGCTGACCACCTCGATCTCGCGCCCATCGATCGTCGCCCGCGCACCCTCACCGGGGAGGTTGCGGAACCCGGTGGCCGCCGGCAGGGCGATGCCGCGCTCGCTCGCGCCGCGCAGGATGCCCTTGGCGATCGGATGCTCCGAGGACGCCTCGAGCCCGGCGGCGAGGCGCAGCACCTCCGCCTCGTCCATCCCAGCGCCGAGCGGCACCACCGCGGCGACACCGAACCGCCCCTCGGTCAGCGTGCCGGTCTTGTCGAACACCACGGCCTGCAGACTGCGCGCGCGCTCGAAGGCGGCGCGATCGCGGATCAGCAGCCCGTTGCGCGCGGTGAGCTCGGTGCTGACGGCGACCACCAGCGGCACCGCAAGCCCCAGCGCATGCGGACAGGAGATGACCATCACGGTCACCATCCGCTCCAGCGCGAAGGCCAGCGGCGCGCCGAGCAGCAGCCACACCACGAAGGTGCCGCCACCCACGCCGATTGCGACCCAGGTCAGGATGCCCGCGGCGCGGTTGGCAAGATCCTGCGTGCGGGACCTCGTCGCCTGCGCCTGCTCGACGAGCCGGATCACCTGCGACAGGTAGGTCTCGCCGCCGGTGTGGTCGATCCGCACGGTCAGCGCACCGTCACCGTTCACGGAGCCGCCGACCACGCGCCCCCCCGCGGTCTTGTCCACCGGGCGGGATTCGCCGGTCAGCATGCTCTCGTCCACCGAGGAACTGCCCTCGGTCACGGTGCCATCCGTCGGCACCTTCTCGCCGGGCCGCACCAGCACCAGGTCGCCGGGCTTGAGCGCGGCGATCGGCACTTCCTCCTGCGCGCCGTCGGCGCTCAGGCGCGTCGCCGTCGAAGGCATGAGCCGCACCAGGGCCTGCAAGGCGCCGGATGCGCCGAGCACCGACTTCGCCTCGAGCCAGTGCCCGAGCAGCATCACCAGGATGAGCGTCGCGGTTTCCCAGAAGAAGACCTCGCCGGCGAGGCCGCCCAACACCGCGACGGAATAGATGTAGGCAGAGACGATGGCGAGGCTGACCAGGGTCATCATCCCCGGCTTGCCCTGGCGCACTTCGCTCGACAGGCCGGTGATGAAGGGCCAACCGCCGTAGAAGAACACCACGGTGGCGAGCGCCGCCTCGACCAAGCGGTCGCCGGGGAAGGCGATGATGCCTGGCAGGCCGACCAGCATCTGGATGTGCTGCGACAGCAGCACCACACCGAGGGTCAGCGGCAGGCAGATCCAGAAGCGCCGCCGGAAATCGGCGACCATGGCCCCGTGATCGTGGCCGGCATGGCCATGGCCTGCATGGCCGTTTCCGGCATGCGCGCCCTCGGTCGGCGTGGACATGGTCATGGCGCCCGAAGGATGGCCCTGATGGTGGTGATGGTCGTGATGGTGCTCGGCAGTCATGCCTTCATGTCCTTGCCTGTGTGCCGTGGTGCCGCTGTCGCTGCTCATGACGATCGGGCGGCCCCCGAGGCCCCTCCGCCGAGGCGGGGGAACCAGGCCGGAACCCGCGCCTGCCAGGCCGCGTATTCCTGTCCGAAGCGTTCGGCCGCCTCGCGCTCCTCGCGATGGGCGAGGTGCAGGTACATCGCGACCAGCACCGGATACATCAGCAGCGTCACCAGCGTCGGCCACTGCAACAGGAAGCCGGTCATGATGAGGATGAAGCCGGCGTACTGGGGGTGCCGCAACCGCGCATAAGGCCCGGTCGTTGCGAGGCGCCCGGCGCGCACGGCGCGGAACAGCACCGGCCAAGCCGCCGCCACCAGCCAGAAGCCGCCGATGATCAGGGCGGTGCTCAGGAGGTGAAACGGCCCGAAATGGGGATTGATGCCGAACCCGAGCATCATCTCGGGCAGGTGGCCCGCATCATGGCTGAACCAGTTCACCCCCGGCCAGCGCGTCTGCAACCAGCCGGAGAGCAGGTAGATCGTCAGCGGGAAGCCGTACATCTCGGCGAAGAGCGCGACGATGAAGGCCGAGAAGGCGCCGAAGCTCCGCCAGTCCCGCGCGTTCAGCGGGCGCGCGAAGCTGTAGGCGAAGGCGATGAAGAGCGCAGCATTGGCGACCGCGAACACCCAGAAGCCGTAGCCTTCCATGCTGGTCATCGGGCGTCTCCGGTTCCCTTGCTGCTGCCGCCATGTCCGGCGTGTCCACCGTGACCGCCGTGCATGAACATGTGCATCAGGGGACACAGCAGGATGATGCCGTAGGGCAGGTACTGAATGACGTGCGCGGTGTGCTCGAACAGCAGGTAGATCCCTGCGACGATGCCGAAGGCGATGAAGACCAGGCCGCTCCGGCTGCGCCAGAAACTCGGCTCCGGCGATGGATCGGCCTGATGGTGGACGTGGCCGGACATGACATCTTCTCCTCTGGATCTTCCCGACTGTTGGGGTCTTCAGCGGCGTTGGCGGTCGATCACGTCGGTTTGGATGAAGGCATCGCGACGTTTCGGGCTCTCGTCTCTGGACTCGCGCCTTCGGCCTCGGCTTCGCGTGGCGAGGAAGCATCCGCTGGAGAATCGCTCGCCATGGTCATGCAGCATGCGTGCAGCCTGGGGATGACCTCGAGCCAAGCCCGCAGCGGCGCCGCGGCCAGTTCCGCGAGAGCCAGCCCGAGGCCTGTCTGTGCGACGAGTGCATCCATCGGATTTCGCGCGGTCGCGAACCGAGTAGCTGCCTGTGATGCATGCTCCACCGCGCTGCGCGTCATCGCCAGATGCGCCGCGATCGCGCTTTGCTGGTCGCCCTGCAGCCGGCGCAGCGCCACGATACCCATGGGTTGGCGATGGGCAGGATCTTCTGCGTCTGCGGCGGCGAACCAGGGCATGAGTTCCGTCAGGTGCCACATCGTGTCGGCCAGAGGTCCATGCTCGGTGCTGCTCATGCTCATCATCCCCTTTCCGCTGTGCCGCGGCGCGGGCCGGGTCCCCGGCCCGCGGAACCAGTGGCCTCAGCGCGCCGGCAGGCGCGCGAGGATGGCGCGAAGCTGCGCAATCTCCGCTTCCTGCGCGGTGATGACGGCCTGCGCCAGGGCCCTCACTTCTGAGTCCTGGGCGTATTCGAGGGTGATGCGCGCCATGTCGATCGCACCTTGATGGTGCGGGATCATGCTGGCGGCGAAGTCGCGGTCCGCATTGCCGCTGTAGGTGATCGCCATGTCGCCGTGCATCTTCGCGTTGGCCGCCATGAAGGCCGCGGTGGACGGTGACGCGGCGGCGCCGGGGGCTGCCTGCTGCATCGGCATGCGACCCATCGGCATCTGCCCCTGCGGCATCTGGCTTGGGGCCATCTGCGCCATCGGCATGCCGCCGCCCTGCATCATGCGCTGGTGCATCTGCTGCATGGCCTGCGGCGTCATCATCATGCCGCCGCCAGGCTGCGCCTGCGGTGCGGGGCTCGGCGCCGCCTGCGCCGGCGCCTGCGGCTGCTGGCCGCCATGCCCATGCGGGTCGGCGCCCTGCGCCCAGACACCAGCCCCAAGGCCGGCGGTCAGCGCGGCAGCGAGGGCGAGAGTGGACTTCAAACGAGGCATCGAAGGCATTCCCTTGCTCGGATTGTCCTGCCTTGCGTAACGGCAGGCTACGTCGTCCGTGTTGTTGCTTCGTGACAAAACATTGCTGCCGGGCCGCTTCACCCCTGCAGCCGCTCCGACTTCCAGCCAGCGGAGCGAAGCTCGCGGTCGAAGCGTTCGGCGTCTGCTGCGCGGCTCTGGATCCTGACCTCGCGTGTGCCGAGGTCGAGCGTCACCTGCGCGTCCGGATCGACGGCCCGGAGAACCTTGGTGACGCCCTTTGCGCAGCCACCGCAGCCCATGTTGGAGATCCTGAAGCGAAGCATCTGACCCTCCTGGAGGTTCTTGTTCCGATGACGGGAAGCCTCGGGCTTCCCATTGTGGGAAGGTCAAAGCCTGCTTCATGACAAAGCATTGCGGCGCGCCTCGCGGCTTCCGGACATGCTTTGTCGCGAAGCGATCATCGCAGGGACATGCGGTGGCGGGAGGTTGTTCATCGGCCATCAAAGGAGAGCCGATCCATGTCCGTCCTGCCTCGCCGCGACCTGCCGCTCCTGCTCGCCGGAGCGGGCCTGTTCCTCGCCGCGCCGGCGGCGCGCGCCGCCGAAAACTGCGTTGGAACGATCTTCACCGCCGATGAGGGGAGCGCCAGCATCAGCGCCGTGGACCTCGCATCGGGCCGCATCTCCACCGTCGCCGTGTCGGTCTCGCCGCACAACGTGCAGGCGGTGGGCGACGGCCGGCGGCTGTTCGTGGTCGGGACCGCCGCGGGCGCGCACGGTTCGGATCACGCGCGGGCCGAGGGCCGCCTGGTCGTCCTCGACACCGTTCCCGGCGCCGCGCCGCGCGTCGTCGCGGAGATCCCCGCCGGGCGGCATCCCGGGCATGTCGTCGCCGATGCCGCCGGCGAGCGCGCCTTCATCTCGGACTCGGAGGCGGATGCGCTGCTGGTCGTCGACGTCGCGGCGCGCCGGGTCGTCGCGAGCGTGCCGGTCGGCGACTACCCCCACGGGCTGCGCCCGAGCCCGGACGGGCGTGAGGTGTGGCTGGCCAATGTGAAGGACGGCACCGTTTCGGTGGTGGATGTCGCAGCCGGCCGTGAGGCCGCGCGGATCCAGGTGGGTCCTGCGCCGGTGCAGGTCGGCTTCCTGCCGGATGGTTCGCGGGCCTATGTCTCGCTGCGTGACGCCAACGCGGTCGCCGAGATCGACACCCGCAGTCGGCGGGTGCTGCGCCGCATTCCGGTCGGGCGTGGGCCGATACAGGTCTACGCCACGCCGGATGGCCGGCTGCTCTATGTCGCCAATGAGGGGACACGGCGCGCGCCGGGCACAACGGCCTCGGTGATCGACGTCGCGACGGGGACCGTCGTCGCCACGATCGAAACCGGTCGTGGCGCTCATGGCGTGGTGGTCTGCGGGGCAGGAACCCGCGCCTTCGTGACCAACCTCTACGACGACACCCTGACGGAGATCGATGTCGCGACCCAGGCCGTGCGACGCAGCTTCCGCGTCGGTCGCACGCCGAACGGCGTGACCTGGTCGCAGTCCTGAACCATCACCTGGGGCGGCCGGTTCAGATCGGCTGGCCGCCCCTGAAGCGCATGAAGTGCGAGTGACGCCCGGCCGCGTCGAAGGCCATTACGTCGTAGATGTCGTCGGGCTGGCCGGGGACTTCCATCCCGGGCGCACCGACCGGCATCGCGGGCACGGCCAGGCCGAGCAGGCCCGCCGGACGCCCGGCGAGCACACGGCGCACCGCTTCCGCCGGGACGTGGCCTTCCAGCACGATGCCCTGCACGCGGGCCGCATGGCAGGACAGCAGATCGGCCGGGGTGCCGAGCATGCGGCGCACGGGTCCGAGCGCGGGAAGCACCGTCTCCCGCACGGTGAAGCCGGCCTCGCGCATGTGCGCGACCCAGCCGCTGCAGCATCCGCAATTCGGGTCGCGCCAGACCTCGACGAGGGGCCCGCCCTGCGCCGCGGCCGGCAACGCGGCCAGCACACCGAGCCCTGCCATCAGATCGCGCCGTCGGATCGTCATCCTCGTCATTTCCTTCCGTCCACGCGCGGGATCGTCAGCGTTGCGACCAGGCCGCCGCTGGGGTGGTTGCGCAGCGAGACCGTCCCGCCATGCCGTTCCGCGACCTGCCGCGCGATCGTCAGACCCAGGCCGGAGCCCCCGGACTCAGGGTTACGGGCAGGATCGAGCCTGCGGAAGGGCTCGAAAGCCGCTTCCAGCTCCTCATCCGGGATGCCCGGGCCGTCATCCTCGACCGCGATCTCCACCGCGGTCCCGCTGTCGCGCAGGGACACGCGCGCCACGCCTCCGTATTTCACCGCATTGCCGATCAGGTTCGCGAGGGCTCGCTTCATCGCGATTGGCCGGCACGCCAGCCGCGCCTGCGACGGACCATCATAGGACGCCCGGTGCCCGGCATCGGTCGCATCGTCGCACAGGGTCTCGAGGATCGCAGCGAGGTCGGCGACACGCAGCGGTTCCTGCTCGGCCTCGCCGCGCAGATAGGCAAGGGTGGAGGCAATCATGGCCTCCATCTCGTCGAGGTCGGCGTCGATCTGGCGCTGCGTATCGGCATCCTCGATGAAGCCAGCGCGCAGGCGCAACCGGGCGATCGGCGTGCGCAGGTCGTGGCTGACGGCGGCGAGGGCCTGGGTACGGTCCGCGATCAGGCGATCGATCCGCGCCTGCATGCGATTGAAGGCCTGCGCGGCCTGGCGGACTTCCCGGGGGCCGTCCTCGGGCACCGGCGCGGTCTCCCCAGGCCGGCCGATGCGGTCGGCGGCGACCGAGAGCGCGCGCAGCGGCCGCCCGATCAGGCGCACGACGAGGAAGCCGAGCACGAGAATGCCTGCGGCCATCACCGTGGTGGACAGCGTGGTCGGCAGGAGAGTGCCGTGATCCGCGACGATCGGGCGGAACAGCGCGGCCGCGAAGTTCAGCCAGGATCCGTCCGGCAGTTGCAATGCGCCCACCAGCAGGTGGCGGCCCTGCTCGCCCGTCGGTGCGCCGTTGCCGGTCTCGTCCAGATAGCCGAGCCGCATTCCCGCATCGGCGAGGTTCGGCTCGAGTTCCAGGAGACGCGCGCGCACCGCTTCGACGCGGGGGCTGACCTCGTCGGTCAGGCGGACCGTGGGGCTCGCCGTCCAGTGCATGTCCAGCTCCGCCGAGGACAGCGCATGCGCCATACGGTCGCGGTCAGCCGCAGGCAATTCGGCCACGGCCCGCTTCGCACCCGCCAGGCGCTCGGCCAACTGATGCTCGCGCGCGGTGCCGATGACGGCCTCGGCACCACTCTGGTGCAGCCACAGGCTCCCGAGGTGGAAGACCAGCAACCCGACCAGCAGGACCAGGACGATCCGCCCGCCAAGCGTATCGGGCAGCAGCCTGCGCATCAGCCGCGGGTCACGGCCGGGATGAACATGTATCCGGCGCCGCGGATGGTTTTGATGAGCGCCGGGCTCTCATCCGTCGGTTCGAGCTTCCGCCGCAGCCGGCTCACCATGACGTCCACCGAGCGGTCGATGCTGTCCGAGACGCGGTTCCGCGCGAGGTCCAGCAACTGGTCCCGCGACAGCACCCGCTGCGGGTGTTCGCAGAAGGCGAGCAGCATGTCGTACTCGCCGCCGGACAGGTCCACGGAGGTGCCATCCGGCGCCGCCAGTTCACGCCGGCGCGTGTCCAGCGCCCAGCCGGCGAAGAGGATGCGGTCGCCGACCAGTTCGGCGACCGGGGCCTCCTCGGCCGGTCGCGCGCGGCGAAGCACCGCCCGGATGCGCGCCAGCAGCTCCGGCCGGCTGAACGGCTTCGGAATGTAGTCGTCCGCCCCGAGTTCGAGCCCGACGATGCGGTCCGTTTCGTCGCCGCGGGCGGTGACCATGATGATCGGCACGCGCGTTTTCGCCCGCAGCGCGCGGGTCAGATCGAGGCCTGATTGCCCCGGCAGCATCACGTCGAGCAGGATGAGGTCGACCGGCGCATTGCCCAGTGTTTCCCACATCTCGCGCCCATCGCGCGCGCCGGTTACGCGATAACCGTTCTGGCGCAGGAACTTGGCGATCAGCGTGCGCATCTCGCCATCGTCCTCGACGACGAGGATATGAGCCTCGGGCGGGAGGGTGTCGGGCATCATCGGTTGGGCTGCGGCCTCCCGGTCAGTTCTGGTCCATCGGCGTGAAGCGGGCCTGCGCCGGCCGCTGCCCCTGCAGGGTCAGCGTGATGACCGCGCGCATGCCGCGGACGGCGGTGAAATCGCCCTGGCCTTCCAGGAGATTGTCACGGCTGGGCGCCAGGGCAACGGTCGCCTGCCGTCCACCGGCCAGCACCACGGCCTGGGCCGTGGCGCCGCTCGCCGGCAGGGGACGGTCGCTGGCGTCGAACAGGTAGAGCCTCAAGGTGTTCCCCTCCGCCACCAGTTCCGCATGGCTGGAGCCGAGATCGACCTTCTGCCCGCCGTTCGGACCGCGCTGCGGCTCATGGGCCCAGGCGGCGAGGGGAGCGAGCGATGCCGCCAGGATACCGGCGGCAAGGGTGCGACGAGCGAACATCATGTTGTCCTTCATGGTCAGTAGGCCTCCGCCGTCTTCAGTTCCTGCTGGCGTTCGCGCAGCCGGTCGAGGGCCGGTCTGCCGAAGCGGTGAAACAGCAGCGGCGTCAGGAAGGTGTCGAGAAGGGTTGCGGTGACGAGTCCACCGAAGATGGTGATGGCCACGGGATGCAGGATCTCCTTGCCGGGCTCGCCCGCGCCGATCATCAGCGGGATCAGCGCGAAGCCGGCAGAGAGCGCTGTCATGAGGACGGGCGTCAGGCGTTCGAGGCTGCCGCGGATGACGAGGCCGAGGCCCCAGGGCTCACCCTCCAGCAGCGCCAGGTTCAGGTAGTGGCTGACCTTGAGGATGCCGTTGCGCGTCGCGATGCCGGCGAGCGTGATGAAGCCGATCATGGAGGCGACTGAGAGCGGCTGACCCGCGATCCAGAGTGCCGCGATCGCCCCGACCAGCGCCAGCGGCACGTTGCCCATGATGATCAGCGCGAGTACCGCCGAGCGGTAGCGGCTGTAGAGCACCATGAAGATCATCGACAGCGACACCAGGGAGAGCAGCGCGATCAGTTGCGACGCTTCCTCCTGCGCCTGGAAGGTGCCTTCCAGGGCGAGGAAGTAGCCCGGGGGCAGCGCGGATGCCGCCATCTCGGCGCGAATGCGCTCGACGATCGCGCCCATGTCGCTGCCGTCGGTATTGGCGAGGACCACGATGCGGCGCCGCCCGTTCTCCCGCAGGACCTGATTGGGGCCGTCGGTGTCGCGGAGCTCGGCAAGCAGCGACAGCGGGACCCTGCCGCCCGGCGTTTCGACCATCAGCGCGGCGAGGCCGGCACCGGTGCGGTCGGCGTCGGCGAGGCGCAGCACCAAGTCGAAGCGGCGGCTGCCATCCACCACCTCGCTGACAACCTGGCCGCCGGACATGTCCTGCACGGCGCGGGCGATGGCGGCCGCCGAGACGCCATAAAGCGCCGCCCGCTCATGGTTCACCGCGACCTGGAGCTGGGGCACGCGCACCTGGCGTTCCACCTGCAGGTCGGTGAGCCCCGGGATCCTGGAGAGGCGCTGCTGCATCTGGCCTGCCAGCGTGCGCAGCGTGTCGAGGTCGTCGCCATAGATCTTCAGCGCGATCTCGGCCCGCACGCCGGACAGCATATGGTCCAGGCGATGGCTGATCGGCTGCCCCACATTCGCGCTGCCCGGCAGGATGGCCAGCCGCGCCCGGATATCCGCCGCGATCTCGTGCTTGCCGCGTGCGGAAGGTTGCAGAGTGACGTCGATCTCCGAGGAGTGGACGCCCTCGGCGTGCTCGTCGAGTTCCGCGCGCCCGGTGCGGCGGCCGATCGATCGGACCTCCGGCACCTGCATGATCAGCCGCTCGGCCGCGGTGCCCAGCCGGTTCGCCTCCGTCAGGCTGATTCCAGGCTGGAACTGCAGGCTGATCGTCAGCGTCCCTTCGTTGAAGGGTGGCAGGAACGCGCGGGGCAGGAAGGGGATCGTGGCGATGGCCAGGGCAACGCCGATGCCGGCCGCCATGAAGACCAGCCGTGGCCGCCGGAAGGCCCAGAGCAGGGCGCGTTCGTTGGCCCACTTGAGCTTTCGCACCATCCACCCGTCGCCATGATCCATCCGCTTCATGCGTGGCAGCAGGAAGTAGCAGAGCACCGGCGTCACGGTGATCGACACGATCAGCGAGGCGAGGATGGAGACGATGTACGCCACGCCAAGCGGCGCGAAGAGCCGCCCCTCGATGCCCGAAAGTGCGAAGAGCGGCACGAAGACCAGGATGACGATCATCGTCGCGTAGACGATGCCCGATCGCACCTCCTGGCTCGCCTGCGCCACCACCGTGAAGACGGGGAGCGGGTTCGCCTTCTCCCGGTTCTCGCGCAGCCGCCGGAAGACGTTCTCCACGTCCACGACGGCATCGTCCACGAGCTCCCCGATGGCGATGGCGAGGCCGCCGAGCGTCATGGTGTTGATGGACAGGCCGAGCAGGTGGAAGACCACCACCGTGATCAGCACCGAGAGCGGGATCGCCGCCAGCGAGATCGCCGTCGTCCTGACATTCAGCAGGAACAGGAAGAGGATGACGGTCACCACCGCCATGGCCTCGAGCAATACCTTCTGGACGTTGCCGATCGAGGACTGGATGAAGTCGGCCTGACGGAACTGCACGCGATCGGCGGTGACGCCCGGCGGCATGACGCGCTGCAGCTCGGCGAGAGCCGCCTCGACGGCCCTGGTGAGCGCGACGGTATCCGCGGCGGGCTGCTTCTGGATCGACAGGATGACGGCAGGGCGCCCCATGCTGCCGGCCTCGCCGCGCTTGAGCCGCGCGGCAAAATCCACCGAGGCGACCTGGCGCAGCAGGATCGGCTGGCCATTGCGCAGGGTGAGCGGGGCATTCGCCAGGTCCTCGAGGCGCGTCGTGCGGCCGATGTTGCGGATCAGGTACTCCCGCCCGGCCTGATCGACATAACCGCCGCCGGAATTGGTGCCGAATTGCCGGAGGGCGGCGACGATCTGCTCATGGGTCACGTCGAGCGCGTTCATGCGCGTGACGTCCGGCGTCACGCGATACTGGCGGACCTCGCCGCCGATCGGGATCACCTGGCTGACCCCGGGAATGGTCAGCAGGCGCGGACGCACGACCCAGTCGGCCTGCTCGCGGAGTTCCATCGGGCTGGCGCGGCCGTCCGTGGACATGGACACCAGCATGATCTCGCCCATGATCGAGGAGACCGGCGCCATCTGCGGAATGACGGCGGGCGGCAGTTGCGCGCGCACCAGCGACAGGCGTTCCGAGACCTGCTGGCGGTTGACCCAGATGTCGGTGCCCCAGTCGAACTCCACGAAGACGATCGAAAGCCCGACGCCGGAAACGGAACGCACGCGCGTGACGCCAGGCATGCCGTTCATCGCCGTCTCGATCGGGAAGGAGACGAGGAGCTCGACCTCCTCCGGCGCCAGCCCCTCGGCCTCGGTCATCAGCGTGACGACGGGCTTGTTGAGGTCGGGAAACACATCGACCGGCAGGCGCGTCAGCGTCAGCGAGCCATAGACGACGAGGATGGCCGCGGCCGCCAGGATGAGCAGGCGGTTGCGCAGGCTGGCAGAGACCAGGGCGTTGAACATGCTCAGCGGACCTGGGCGATCAGGCTGGCGGCCTCGGTCACCACCCGCGCGCCGCGCTCGAGCCCGGCCGTCACCAGCACCTGGCGGCCATCGAGCGGCTGCACGCGGACCGGGCGAGGGACGAAGCGCTCGGCCCCCGGCATCTCGAAGACCACCTGCGGACCGTCGGCGCTGCGGACCACGGCCGCCGCCGGCAGTACGATGCCGCCGGCGCGGCGCGGGGTCTGGACCGTCACGGTCACCGGCGTGCCGACGGACAGCCCGGCCGGCGCCTCGGTGATGCGGAACTGGAGCGGCACGGCTTGCTGCCGGAGGGAAAGACCCCGGCCGACAAAGGCCAGCGGGAGGCGCTGGCCGCCGGAGGTGACCGCGTCGGCGCCGGTGATCTCCGCCACGGCCGCTGCGTCGAAAGCGACGGCTTCGACCCAGAGCCTGCCGGGATCGACGATGTCGAACAGCGGTTCCTGCGCCTGGATCACCTGGCCGGCGGCGACGCGAACGACGCTGATCAGACCGGCGGAGGGCGCTACGATCGGCTCCCGCCCCGTCACCGCCGGCAGGTTCGCGGCGCGGCGCTGACGCAGGCCTTCGAGATCGGCGCGGGCATCGCTGATCTCCCGCGCCGCGACGGTGCCGGTCAGCGCGGTCAGCCGGCGGACCCGCGCCTCGCCGATGACGATCAGTGCGTCAAGTTCCGCGATGTTGGCACGCACGCCGACCCGGTCTTGTGCGGCCATGATGGGCACGACAAAGCCGAGCACATCGCCGCGTGCGACGCGCTGGCCAAGGGTCGGGAAGCCGCCTTCCGGTGGCTCGATGCGGCCGGCTTCGGACGCCTGGACACGGCCGGACGCATTGGGGTCGGGGATCACCTGACCGACCAGTTGCACCGAGACCGGCGCCTCCGTGCGGTCCACCAGCACGGTGCGGACGCCAAGCAGACGTTGCGTCGGCTTCGGGACGAACACGCTGCCGTCAGGCTGGCGCCGGGGCTGGTCCATCGGCTGCGCCATGGCGGCGAACGGCGCGCCCAGCAGGAGGGCCAGCGCCATCGTGCTCGTGCGGACGCGGCGCGCGGCAGGAGGCGCGGTTGCAGCCTTGGTGGGTGCGGCCTCGGCCGCGAGGCGGATGCCGATCGTCGCCGGCGTGTTCTTCTCGACCTCCGGCGGAAGCGGCCGCGGTGCCGCGGCGCGGCCGATGAGGAAGCCGATCAGCAGCAGCCCCGTAGCAAGGCCCCAGAGGATCGGCTCACGGAGGGCAGCCATGGCGCGGTCGCGGAGGCCGGAGCTGCCGGCGGTCGCCACGGCAGAGGCAAGCACCGCCAACGACACCGGCAGAAGGTCCATGTCGTCGCCGGCGGTCACGGTGAGGACCAGGTCGCGCGTCCCGGGCTGTGCGAAGGCCGGGTCGGCAATGACATACACGGCCTCGCTGGCCCGTTCCGCCGTCAGTTCGCGCCCGTCGAGGTTCACCTGGACGCTCGCGTTGTCGATCGGCGCCGTGCTGGCAAAGCGATCGAGATAGATCCAGAGACGGCCGTCTGGGCCGAGCACCGTGACCACCTCGAAGAGGTCGGACCGCGCCTCGGCGCGCGGCGCCGCCGAGGCCGGCGGGGCAGGCGCATCGCCGTGATCCTCGCCTTCATGGGCAAGGGCTAGCCGCGTGATCGCGATCAGCGGCAGGAGCAATGCCGCGACGGCGAGGCCGCGGCGTCGGATGGCACGGATCACGGTTCGGCTCCGATGGCCTGGTTCAAGTGGGAGGTCGCGCGGCGCAGGTTGAGCTGCGCGCGGCGGCGGAGGCACCGGCAGGTAGCGCTGCTGCGGCGAGAATGACAGCGAGCGCGAAACGGAGACGCAAGGAAACCCCCTCGACAGAGACGAGCGGGGGGCACGTTGCAGGGCCTCTTGGTCCTGAAGTTTGCTCGTTCATGACAAAGTATTGCCGGCCCGGGTTTGAGCCGTCGCCGGAGGAGGCGCATGCTTCCCCCTCCGGCTTCGACGACCGGGCGTTGCGTGGGCTACGACCCCGACCCGGCCATGAGATCGAGGGACGACTGCCATGAGGGGCCCACTCCGACGATTTCGGGGAGCGTATGCGGCAGTCGCGCAGCGGCCTCGTCGTCGTACTCGATGTCCACGTTCTCGCCGTTGACCAGGACATTGCTGACCGGCCGCGAGGTCACGCTCGACAGCACGGTAGTGTCGTAGATCGGCGTGAAGTCGGGGCCCGACCCGTAGCCCACGACCCGTGCAATCGTGATGGGCGACGCGACGGTGGAGTAGGCCGTGATCCCTGTGCGGCCGAGCAGCGTCGGCGCGAGCGAGACGACGGGTGAGCCATCCGCGAAGGCGGGCGGGGACCACGCCGCCGCGATCATGCTGAAGGCGAAGCCGGCGAATGCCAGCGGACGGAGAAATCTTGCCATGTCGTTTTCGTCCTCGTGATGGGCGCCGCCAGGTGACGGCATCTCCACGGACGAATGTTCATGAGCCACGTTTCCGGCGATTGGCTCGAGCACGTCAAAGATTGATCGTTGCGCAAAATTGTGTCTGCTCCGTCAATTTGTGACGGCAGCGGTCGTGAATCATTCTCATGGTTTGCGATAAGGGGGAAATGTCGAGAACCTGGATCGGCGCGCCGTGCCAGAGACTTTCCGTTCCCGGTTCCCACCGCTGCTCCAGTCGGCCTCATCGAAATTTGTCTCTCCGGGCCAGGGCGCCGCGCTGAGGCGCAGGTTTGGCCGGTGTTCGGCGCGGAAGTGGAGTGGGCCCCTGGAGGCGGACAGGTTCAGGCGGCTGATTTGACCGGCGGCCGGGCGTGTTGCTCCTCGAACTGCACGGGGCTGAGATA